>NZ_NUZU01000004.1 GCF_002567005.1 Bacillus sp. AFS073361 | reverse complement strand
TGAGTTAATCGACAGTCTCATTTCTCCGCTTATTTTTTAAACCATGCTGATTCTCTCATCTTTCACTATCAATTCCCTATTATTTCCCCATTTTCAGGTACTAAAATTTTATCCTCTAAGTGGTTCTGTCGTATATAGTCCCTTACCTCTTCTCGCTTTAATAAGCAGTGATTCCAAGATTCCATATGGGAAATGATGAGACGAGTATGTGGTGATGTTTTTGTTATTTTTTCAATATCGGCAAATCCCATTGTGATTGGCTGTCCTTCCAAGAAACGGGCTTCTCCCGCAAAAACAATTGCGGAATGAGGAGAAAAATGTTTAAAGTAGTGTTCAATATCCGAATTCCATACACTGTCTCCAATAATATATAAAGTTGGCTCATCCTTTGCCCTTAAAATAAATCCAGAAACGGGCCCCATTGCATCCGCAAGTTGATCATGGCCGTGTCTTCCTTCTGTTCGAATTAGCTCAATCCCCTGCCAAATCAATTCCTTACTTATTGCTATTGTCTGTTCAAATCCTTTTTCTTTCATTAATAACTCATCTGCCGGCTGACAAAATAACGGTAAATTCTTAGGTAAATATGAAATAGCCCGGTCATCCAAATGATCACGGTGCGAGTGTGTAACAATAATAGCATCAATATCTACTAGTCTCTCGAGGTCAACTGGCAGTGAAGATAAGGGGTTGTTTAGATGCTGGTTAGGGGCATTAGGAACAGGTGCAAGTGTTCCTTGCTCGCTAAACATAGGGTCTAAAAGGAATTTTAGACCTTTATATGAAATAAGATGTGTTGCATGGCGTATTAATTGAATTTGCATAGATTTTTCCTCCTCGTAGGTTTGTTCTCTAAATTATTGTATTCCTTCCACAATCTTACTAACAGTATTTGGTGAAAGGGATAACTGAACTTTTATTTCAGCATGAAAAAGATTTAGCTATAATAAAAGTGGGAATAAATACTCTTTTGAGGGGGAATGGGTATGGATGAAATCGACTTTCAAATTCTCAAATTATTAAAAGAAAACTCTCGTAGACAATGGAAGGAAATTGGAGAGTTGATACATATGACAGGCCAGGCGGTCGGCAATAGAATTCGCAGGATGGAAGAGGAAGGAATTATTGAGCAGTACACCATTTCAGTTAATGAATTAAAGATTGGAAAGAGTATTCAGCCATTTATTATGGTCTTTTTAAAATCCAACCGTCATCTTGAATTTCAAAATTACCTAAAGGAAAATTCAGATATAACAGAAGTCCACCGTATAAGTGGTGAAGGCTGCTATATGATTAAAGCCAGCATTTCAGATCAAGTGGCTTTAAATAAGACACTTGATGATATACTCAAATATGCTAACTACCGAATTAATATTTCGATTGGAAAAATAAAATAAAAGACGAATAGTGGAGTCTTTAATTCGCTCTGTATTTAAACAGCGGTTTAGGCCTATAGGTAAAAAACTGCCCCTTAAACAAGTGTGTGATGAACCGTATTAAATTGAGGAAAAAGTTGGAGGGGAATAATTGTTCTATTGTTTTACATAGGTAACACCCAATACTTCTATCATAAAGAAAAACACATTGAATGGGGGATTCAATGTGTTTTTCAACAGCTTCTTAAATGAAAAGGTTTTTTACTCAGGCTTAACAGCTATAAATTCCTCAATAGTTTCAGGGGTGTTTTTCCCTTCTTTTCCTTGGAAAAGGTCGATATTAACGGTCACATCCATACAGCCAAGGTATGTTCCATCTTTATCACGTACCGCCATAAATTTTTGGTAAATTTGGCCCTTTTCTTCACCAGAGCGTTTTGGAAACCAAAATTCCCATTCGTCGCGTGCTCCTGAGCGAAAATCATTCAACAATTTTTCAACGTGATGATCCACTTTTGGGTGAAGCTCAAGCACAGGGCGACCAATTGCTTCTTTACGACGACCATGGACACGGTTTGGATTATTTGAATACCAGCGGAAAATATCGTTAGCATCGCAAAAACCCATTTCAAATGGTAAAAGGTTGATAATTGAATCCAGAGTGCTTGCTTTAATTGCACCAGTTTCAAAATTAATAACAGCTTCAGGACTAATTAATTCAGACAATTTATTTTCAGACATATAAAACCCTCCTATATACAATCTCCGGTTATGAGAAGAATAAAATAGTACAAATATTAGCGAGGGCAAGATCGGCTACTTCTAGGTGATTATTATCTAACCCCATTAATAATGATAGCATTATTAATGGGAGACAAATGTGATTTATTACACAGTGCCTGTCAACAACTGCAATTGTTCAATTAATTGACAATAATTAGAGATTATAGGTTTTTTTGTGGGCACTTCGGACAAGGGAATTGATTAGCAAACAACTAGTGGAAGCTACACTTTATTTTGCTATACCGATAGATAAGTTTTCGTATTGTTTATCGCTTAATGCCTTTACAATAAAATGTGCTACATCAGCGCGTGGAATCGTTCTTGATTTAGCTGGTACGCCCGTTTCTGATTCCCTGTACTTTCCTGTTAGGGCATCATTCGTTAATCCCATTGGTCTAATGATTGTGAAATTCAATCCATGAGTTTTAATATAATCAACGGCATTGCGATGATCCGCCAGAGGATTTTTTAACATTTTCATAACTAATTTCCCGCTAATCCCTGGAATTTCTTTGTTAATTCCTGCGGATGCTGTATAGACGATTCGTTTGACATTCTGTGCCTGCATTCCAGCTACAATATTTTTCGTCATCTCTTCAAGCTCCGTTGATTTTTTCATCGCTTGATTTGAACCTAAACATGACACGACGGCATCATGCCCTGCAATCGCTGCAGCGACTTCTTCTTTATTGAAGGCATCGCCCTGCACAATATGTAACTGCTCATGTGCCAATTCTATCTTTGATGGGGTGCGTACAAATGCAGTTACCTCACCCCCTTTTTCTAACGCTTGCTTCACGACATATTGGCCCACTCCGCCAGTTGCACCAAATACAATAATTTTCATAACGCTCCTCCTTTTTTCTACTTACAGTAAAACATCCACAAGGGGAAATTCTCTTTAGACCGTTACTCTTTATCTAACCAAAAGGTTACTTTGCAACTAAGGCAAAATAACCCTTTGTTTTTTTATTTAGCTTTCCTGCCCACGTACTGGTTTGAAAGTAGATAGCAGGTAAATAATTAAGCCTGCAATACCAATTCCTAAAATCGTGTTGAATGAACCACCAGTATAAAAGCCGCTGCCGAAGTAGAAAATCTCCCGTAACCCTTCAGATGCAAAGCGAAGGGGGACCCATGGACGAATAAAGTTTACGAAGAAGCTTGGAAGCATTTCTTGCGGTGTCATAAGAACACCCATACCTAATAGCATCACCACCATGAATAACGTAATGGCTGGTTTACCAATCCACGCTGTAATGGCTGATACCAATAAGAAGAAACAGAATGCAGCGAACGATACGAAGAATGCCACTAGTAAATAACTTGGCATATTAATCCCAGCTAGTGAAGCAAGTGTTGCAACAGTAAAGCCTGAGAATAGTGCAATAATAATGCCGAATAATACTTGGCCGCCCATTAGAGATGCATTTACAGAAAAGGTGCGTTTTAATTTAGAGAAAAATGAGAACTTCGATGGAAAGTTAAAAGCCCCAATGGAATACTTTTTGTCCTTTATTACGTCTGCTTTTTTAGGATTAATTGAACAATGGATTCAAAATGGCTTAGATAAAACTCCTCAAGAAATGACCAGCCTATATATTGAAATTATTTCCTTTATTCAAAAGAGATAAAGTCGTAGAGGCTAAACAAGATATCTTTATAATAATCTTGTTTAGCCTGCTGATTTTATTTAGATTTCAAGGTATTTGACCAAAAGGTTACAAAAAATATGGTCAAGTAGTTATTCTAAAGTGGAGGCAACCTCAGAGATAATGATGTCACTTCCCAAGATAGGCGAATCTTCAACAGTGTTAGAGGGACTTTTATGGGCTTCTTTGAAGGCATCGCTATTTTTCCATTGGGTAAAGTCTTCCATCGTGTTCCAATACATATTTACATTCAGCTCATCATATTCTGAAAGATTTTTAGTAATTAATACTTCGACTTTGACAAAACCCGGCATGGTTTGTAAGGCTCCTGGTCTTGTGAACATTGGAGCCATTTTTGCAGCAAAACCTAATTTTGTTTTAATTCTGTTTGTTACGATGATCATTTTTTATTCCTCCTATTTATCATTTGCAACTTTTTTTTGAAATTCGGACTGCATCAGTTTACCATCTTCCATTCGATACACTTTGTCACAGTATTCCAACATTCGTTCGTCATGAGTTACCATAATGGCGGCCTTATTTCTAGATTTGACCTCTCTTGAGATAAGCTGCACGACCTCATGGGCTCGTTGTGTATCAAGACTTGCTGTTGGTTCATCTGCCAAGATAATCGAAGGATCATTCATCAAGGCACGAGCAATAGCCGTTCGCTGACGTTCTCCACCGGATAAATGTTCTGGAAATTTCTTGATTTTCGATTCTAACCCCAGATGTTGAAGTAACTCTTTGGCATTTTCTTTATCTTTATTTGTCACTTTACCCGCCATTTTTTTTACAACCAGTAATTGGTCGAGAACATTTAAGTAGGGCACAAGATTGCTAGTTTGTAAGATGAATCCTATTTCTTCTAGGCGTACTTTTGATAAATCTTTCGCTTTTAAATCCCCGATTACTTTTCCATTTAGGGTTACCTCTCCTTCAGAGGCTTGCAGTAAGGCCCCTGCGATAGAGAGAAACGTACTTTTCCCAGAGCCTGAGGGACCAACGACGGCAATAAATTCTCCTTGGCTGACGGAAAGGGAAACATCACTAAGCGCAACCACTTGATTTTCCCCTTGCTGATAAACCTTAGATACATGATTAAACGTTATTCCTGACATTACTCTATCCTCCCAATCGCTTGAAGTGGATCTATTTTTGTAATTTTACGGATGGAAATCAATGAACTTAATATGGATATCACGAGCAATAAAATAGCATAAATGACAACAAGCTTAATATCTAGTGTAAACGGCATTCCCTCTGGGAGAATGAGTGCGGTTCCATAGCTTAAGAGTATTCCAACAACGATACTAGTAAGTGAAAGTAAAAATACTTGTGATACGATCGCTTTCCCTAAGAATCCATTACTTGCACCAATTGCTTTTAAAATGCCAAATTGATTGGACTTCTGCAAGGTAAGTACATAAAAGAAGACAGCTAGTACAAAGGCAGAGATGGCTAAAAGGAAGGCAAGCATCATCATAATTGTCCCGTTTTCCTCTTTGTATCCAGGCATGCCTTGGATGGCGTCAGCCTTTGTGACGATTTCCGTATTATCGAAAACATCATTTAATTTCTGCGGATCAATATTTTCTCCCTGAAGCATAATCCCATTTACTGGATTCTTAATGCCATTATCAGCACCAGGTGCTGCAAATTGAATCGAGCGCCATTTATCTAGTGTGGTAAAAATAGCAGGTAAATGATTATACGTTTCATTTTCTACAAATCCGATAATTTCCATTTCCTCTAATGACCCTTCGATGGTGAGCGTATCCCCAATTTTAAAGCCCTTGTCCTTTAGGGTGTCATTAGCGATAACTCCTAGGGATTTATCCTTATTAAGAGGATTTCCTTCAATTATAGTTGGTTCTAAAAAACTCCCAGGAGTGATGCCTAGTATCGTAATATCTACTTTTTCACTTTCATTGGAAGGAGTTGTTTTTAAAACGGTAGCCATTGTGGCCCCCATCGGTGCTGCTGATGTAACATAATCTTGCTTTTCTAGTTCGTCCACAAGTGATTCAGGTATTAGTGAACGGCTCATAGAGGATCTGGAACCTTCTTCAAAAGTAACGTAGTCAGCTTTCATATTTTTAAATGTGGCAGCACTAAGGGTGGATAGTCCGTTTCCTAGACCTGAAAGAATAAAGACTATATAGGAAAAGGAAACCCCATAACAAGGTTTCCTTGGATGTAGCATTACTTATAGAGGGAGAATTATTCCAAATGAGTGGCAAGCTTTCCTATCGACTTTTCAAGGAAGGCAACCTCTGCTTCTAACATTGCCATTTTGTGTTCTACCGCAAGATTGACTCCCGATCTTTCTCCGTGAGATGGGGTTTGTTTGATGAGTTCTAATAACTTCTTATTATTGTTTAATCGTTCCTCCAACGCAGGTATTGTTTTTTCTAAAGGGAGAAAATCAATAAACATTAACCCAATATCTCCATGATAATTCACACTTTCGG
Organism: Bacillus sp. AFS073361; assembly: GCF_002567005.1. Classification (GTDB taxonomy): domain Bacteria; phylum Bacillota; class Bacilli; order Bacillales; family Cytobacillaceae; genus Neobacillus. Next base: position 340,816 of record NZ_NUZU01000004.1, on the reverse strand, counting down.
CTGAAGATAAATTATTCAATAATAATTCGTAAAAATATTCTTTACCACTATCATTGATAGAGTACACTTTTCGCGTCGGTCTGTTTCCTTCTTGCTCCAACTGAATGTCAATATATCCGTTATGACTGAGTTTATCTAAAGTGGCGTAAGCAGTAGGTTTTTTCATATCTGTAACTGCACTTAAGTTTCTCTCTATAAATTCATTGATTTGGTATCCATGTTGACTTTGGCTCATGAGCAATCCAAGCAAAATAAGCGTGCGTTGTTCCATTGAGATACCCCTTTCTGCTGTCATCTCTTGGAATATATTTTCTCGTATATTTTATTGATAGTCAATTGAGTGCTTACCAAAACTATTCTCTTGAAATAAACCGATTTGCGCCTAGTCTTATTTCTCGTCTATTGCTCAAGTTGTGTGTCTTCCCATGGCCTAAAGGAAAAGGGAATTCCAACCATTTTAGCTGTTAATTCATCATAGGATACTAAGTCTTTTTTGGATAATTCTTTTAAGGATCGTTTTCCTATTGCTCTTAATGCCATTTTCATTTCTTCTACACTCGCGGTTAAGAATTTTTCCGCTGTCTTTTCCCCTTCTTCGGTTTTAAATTGATCCTTGAATTTGCCATCATACCATATAGCTTGTGTAGGAGGTTCAAATGGGAGGGCATTCAATACTTGATCATGAGCAAGAGCAAACAACATGGCAGAGCCTAAATATACAGCGTCAGCTCCGAGTGCAAGCACTTTTAAGAAATGACCGGGTACTAAAAGTCCTCCTGAAACGATTAAACTAATCTTTCCCTTCATTTTTCTTTTTTCTAGATGATTCACAGCTCTAACTACCGCATGTAAGGTCGGGATTCCAAAGTCATCAAATAATATAGGCGGTGCCCCATGCATGGCTGCTTGGCCGCCGTCAATGGCTATAAAATCAATTCCCATTAAGATTAAATGATCAATGTCTTCTTCAATTTTTCCACCTGCGCCAATTTTGACCCCTATCGGAACACCGCCTGATCTTACACGAAGCTCCTCCACAAGTAGCTTTATGTCTATTAACGTTTGATTTTCATAAAAGTTTTCATAAATGACCGCTTCCTCATTTTCCTTAAGTCCCATTACTTTACGGGCACGACCTGTTAAATTCTGCGGAGCGATTTTCTTCCCCATTCCCGCTATTGCACCTTGGCCTAATTTAATTTCTATCATGTCTGCCCGGTTAAATAAATGTTCCTCTTTTGCCCAGTCTGTTTTAGAAAATTGTAAAATATACTTTCCGGCAGCGTCTAATTCTTCGGGTAAGATTCCACCTTGCCCTGAATTGATCGCCGTTCCGGTCTTTTTAGCTGCCTTTGCTAAAGACAACCTTGCCTGTTCAGTAAGTGAAACCCCGTAACCCATGCCACTAATCATAAGCGGAATTTTTATATCCATTGGCTTTTTTGCCTTTGGACCAATGGTAACAGATATATCTACATCTTCCTCACCATCAACCGGAAATGGTGATGTCTGTGCAGGGATAAACGTAATAGGATCCAAATTTGGCCATTTTTTAGAAGAGCCGCCAAGAGGACGATCCAGGACAGTCCCTGTTTCTGCCCGCAGGCTATTTTCTATCATATTTTGAACGCCCATATGCCGGAGACCTGGCATCAACTCCATCACATTTTCTTGATAACTGTCGGATAAAATAATTTTTCCGGCCTTTTTCACCATGAGTTTCATGATCCAGCGCCAGCAGATGAGCATGAATATCAACACGACAAATAAAAGAGTAACCATTGTGAAAGTCAGATAAAATAATAGGTTCGGCATAGTCATTTCTCCAATTGTTTGTCTTCCCATGGTTCAAAGGAAAATGGAATTCCAGCCATTTTGGCAGTCAATTCATCGTAAGAAACCAAATCCCTTCTCGATAACTCTTTTAAAGAGCGTTTTCCCATTGCCCTTAATGCCATTTTTATTTCCTCAATACTTGCTGTTAGAAATTTCTCCGCCGATTTTACTCCTTCTTCAATCTTAAATTGATCCTTGAATTTCCCTTGATTCCAAACCACTTGTGTAGGCGGTTCAAACGGAAGTGCCTTTAATGATTGAGGGTGCGAGACGGTAAACAACATAGCTGATCCTACATAGACTGCATCGGCTCCGAGGGCGAGCACTTTTAAAAAATGGCCGGGTACTAGCAGCCCGCCAGAGGCAATTAAACTAATTTTTCCCTTCATGCCTCGCTTTTCTAAATGATTAGCAGCCCTGACAATTGCATGAAGTGTTGGAATTCCGACGTCATCAGATAAAATAGGAGCGGCGCCGAGTGTTGCTGCTTGTCCTCCATCAACCGCAATATAGTCAACACCAATGTAGATTAAATGATCAATATCTTCTTCAATTTTTCCGCCGGCCCCTATTTTTGCCCCAATGGGAACACCACCTGTAATGCTCCGAAGCTCATCAGCAAGTTCTTTCAAATCATCCAGCGTTTGGTCTTCAACAAAATTATCATAAATGACGGCATCTTCATTTTCCTTTAACCCCATCAGTTCACGGGCACGACCCGTTAAATTTTTCGGAGATATTTTCCCGCCTGTCCCCAATAGTGCCCCTTGTCCCAGCTTAATCTCAATCATATCGGCCCGCTTAAGTAGATCTTCTTCCTTTGCCCAGTTTGTTTTGGAGAACTGTAAAACATATTTTCCGCCTATATTTATTTCCTCAGGCAGGACGGCCCCTTCACCGGAATTAATGGCGGTTCCAACATTATTCGCAGCATTAGCTAAGGAGAGTCTCACCTCTTCACTAAGTGCGATTCCATAGGCCATTCCGCTGATCATTAACGGGATTTTTATTTTCATTGGCTTTTTAGCCTGCGGCCCAATGGTTACTTGCACATCTACATCATCTTCACCGTCAATTGGAAATGGTGATGTTTGGGCAGGGATAAAAGTAATTGGATCTAAATGCGGCCATTTTTTTGAGGACCCCATCGGGCGATGGAGGATATCGCCTGTTTCTGCCCGCAGACTATTTTCAAGCATATTTTGTATGCCCATATGTCTGAGTCCCGGCATCAACTCCATCACATTTTCTTGATAACTGTCAGATAAAATAATTTTTCCCATATGCTTCACCATCAGCTTCATGAACCAACGCCATCCAAAAAGCATGAATATAAAGGTGATAAAAATAATCGCTACCATTCCAAAAGTTAAGTAATAAAGGATAATCTCCATAGTTATTGCTCCATATTCCACAAAAGTTAATAATAAAACCAATTATTCTTAGTATAGTCAAAAAAAGGAAAATATTATAAATCAAGATAGTATTTTTAAAATCGTATGAAATTATCAAATTACTCCAAACTATATACATATAAAAACAGGGGGATTATTGGATGAATATAATGAATGATATTGGTCACCGAGCTTGGCCATTACCATCAAAAAACTGGATTATGCGACAAACTTGGAGAAATCTATTGTTTTTACATTGGCCCATTCCACTTCATTTACTACGGCCGCATATTCCTTCTTCTTTACAAATTGATACTTTTAATGGCTCCGCATGGATAGGTGTCATTGTATTTGTATTGGAGGGGATCTTTCCCCGTGGATTATCTTCTATTTCTCTTACGCCCAAATTTCCAGAAGTTAATGTAAGGACCTATGTTACATGCGATGGAAAACCTGGTATTTATTTTTTATCTATTGATGTTGAGAACTGGGCTTCATTAAAGATTGCAAAAAGGTGGTATCATTTACCTTATTATTCCGCACGAATTTCTCTTCGAAAAGAAGGACAATCCTTTCATTTTCATACCAGTCGGAATGGTAACGTTGATACTCCTATTTCATTTAAGGGGAAGTATGAACCGGTATCGGAGATTTATTCTCCAATGGAAGGAACGCTGGACCATTGGCTCACTGAGCGGTATTGTCTCTATAGTTCGAATAATGGAGTCAACGTTTATTGTGGTGAAATACACCATCTGCCTTGGCCTTTGCAAAAAGCAGAAATAGAGATAGTTGAGAATAGCCTTTTTTCTCCATTTCAGTTTGAACTTTCTCAAGTTCCTCCGATCGCTCATTTCTCCACAGGGGTTGATTCGTTAGTGTGGAATATTAAGAAAAAACGAATCTAGTAAAACAAAACGCAAAAGGAAAAAATATTTAATTATGTATATTTTGGCCAATTGGGATAAATTATATATTTGTGGTAATTATTACTGAAAAGTATCAATTTGAGGGGGAACCCAATGGTTAAGCATAAAACAAAAGTTGCATTCTCTTTAGCCACATTAATACTTCCGTGGCTCACCGTTCCGTTTATGGGGAAAAGAAGTTTTTTTAGATTTTTACCTGTGGCAAGTTTTGTCAATTTAGTTATAAGTGCATTTAGTCTAATTTGTTATAGAAAAAAATGGTGGGTCACGAAAAATCCTATCTCTCCTGGTCCGATCGATTTCACCTATATATTGGGTCCTTATTTTGTAGCTACATTGTGGATTTTTAAATTAACATTCGGAAATTTCCCCAAGTACTTACTTACAAATATGGTATTGGATGTCATTAATGCTTTTCCTTTACCTTACATAGGGGGAAAGTTTGGAATTATCAAATTCATTAAGATGAAACATACTGCCTGGTATTTTATTTGTGTTTTCTTAGCGATCATTATTTATGGCTTTCAGTATATGGTAGAACAATCAATTAAGAAGGCGGGCATTTTTTCTGGAAGAAGGCATAGCGGTCTAGACAATAGATAAAAAAAGGACAAGTCGTTAGCAGGTCAATTGACAACTAACGGCTTGTCCATTTTTACATATGTTAAGCTACTCCCTGCTGGAAACAAGGATCATTGTAGTAAATTACTTCAGATAGAATTTTACTACCCTTCATATATTTGAGAGCCTCTCTTGCTGCCTCTTCCGTTTCATATTCAAACATGGAAATATTCGAGTCTAAGTAACGAGTGATGATCCACATAGTAATTCCTCCTATTTAATAAATAATTTCTGTCCAACAGACAGATGTCTAAAACCTGGCTAAAGATATATAAGATATGTTTAACCTCAAGGATGATTTAGCATGATGAAATTAGCACTCTAAAATTTAATGAAGTAACTATTCCTTTCCTCACACCAATAATAAAGCAAAAGTATAAAAAAATAAAATGCTATAAAATTATAATAACAAATAAAAAAAACTTATATGGAAAAATATAGAAATTTAGTGCCTGACACCTAATTGCAAACAAAGAGCCCTTCCATTTGTTGTATAAATTTCCTGAGTGAATCTTACCATAAAGAGAGGTAGTTTTACTTTGGTAGATAGGTCATAAGATGGGAAGGGAATATTTCATGAAGAAACAATTAATGGAGATGCTAGAAGCGCGGAAAGATGAAATGATTCAAATTCGCCGTTATCTGCATGAAAATCCTGAAGTTTCATTTAAAGAAGAAAAAACGGCGCAATATATTTTAGACTTTTATAAGGGAAAGAATGTTGAATTTCAGTCCAATGTTGGGAATGGTCATGGGATTATCATCACAATTAAGGGTGGAAAGCCAGGGAAAACGATTGCCCTTCGTGCTGATTTTGATGCCCTTCCGATTCTAGAGGAAACAGGACTGCCCTTCAAATCTAAGAATGAAGGTGTCATGCATGCCTGCGCACATGATGGGCATACCGCCTATTTAATGATTCTTGCGGATTGCCTTATTCAATTAAAAGATAAAATACCAGGCACCATCAAAATTATTCACCAGCACGCTGAGGAAGTGCCGCCGGGCGGTGCCAAAAGTATCGTTGATTCCGGAGGGCTTGCTGATGTTGAAAACATTTTTGGGATCCACTTACTTCCCATGGCTCCTGCTGGTCATGTAGGCTATCACAGTGGTTTTTCTATGGCGGGAAGATCCTATTTTAAACTGAAGATTCAAGGAGTTGGCGGCCACGGCTCTTCCCCACACGCAGCAAATGATGCTATCGTCGCTGGCGCTTATTTTGTTACGGCGGTGCAAACGATTATCAGCCGCCGCCTAAATCCATTTGATATGGGGGTTATTACCATTGGTTCCTTTGATGGAAAGGGTACCTTCAATGTCATAAGGGATTGTGTTGAATTAGAAGGTGATATCCGCTACATGACTGGGGAAACAAAGGAAATCATTGAGAAGGAATTACGCAGGATTGTTAAAGGAATTGAAACCGAATTTGGTGTACAATGCGAGTTAACCTATACCTCTGATTATCCGCCCCTTTATAATAGCCCAGAGGTAACTTCAGCAGTGAAAGAAAGCTTGGAAAATGCGAATGATCCCGATATTAAGCAAGTTGCCCCATTCCCTATGATGTCACCATCTGATGACTTCGCTTATTATTTAGAAAAAATCCCTGGATGTTATTTTTATATCGGATGTACGCCAAAAGGTGTGGAAAAGCCATATTTCAATCATAATCCAAAATTTGATATTGATGAAGATGCACTGATCGTAGCTGCTAAATCCGTAGGCTATGTAGTTTGCGGGTACTATGGGTTAGAATGATTTCCCTAGTGGAAGGTGTTGGATTTAATCCTGACTTTCAGGAATTCATTCATAAATGGATGACTGTTCTATTATTCTTCAGTATAATTCAACTATAGGAAGATATTAGGACGGTGAATAGGGTGAAAAAAATAACAGTTGAAAACTTGGTTCGGAAGTTTTCATTGAAAGTACTGGCCGGTGAAGATCAACTGCAAAAAATGATAACGCAATCACGGGTTCATCGCCCAGGCTTGGAATTTGTTGGCCATTTTGATTTTTTTCCAACAGAACGAGTTCAAATTTTAGGGAAAAAGGAAATTACTTATTTACATAAGTTAAGTAAAGAGGAACGTAGAATACGAATTGGAAATATTGTTCATTATCATCCACCATGTTTTATCGTTACAGCTGGCGAAGAAGGACTTACCTATTTAACCCATCATTGTGTTGAACAAGGTATTCCTTTGTTATTGACGAATAAACCAGAGATAACATCAGAATTTATTACCAAATTAGATGCATTTTTAGTAAAGGAATTAGCACCAGAAATCTCTGTGCATGGAGTTTGTATGAATGTGTCTGGTATTGGAATCTTACTTCGCGGAAATTCAGGGGTAGGAAAAAGTGAGACGGCCCACACGTTAATTCGCCGGGGACATCGGCTTGTTTCGGATGATATTATTGTCCTAAAGAAGCTTAGTCCGCAAACGATTCTGGGCACTCATGATGGGAAAACCAAGGAGTTTTTGGCTCTTCGAAGTATTGGCTTGTTAAATGTGGTTCGCCTATACGGCCGTAAGGCGTTTCAAGATGAAACCCGTATTGCTCTTGATATTCATTTAACTAAATGGGAAAAGGATGCCTTATATAATGATCTGGATCAGGAGTTCCACTTTACAGACTATATGGGTGTTAAGATTCCCTCAATGGAAATTCAGCTCCAGCCTGGACGTGATGTGGCGGGGTTAATTGAAGCAGCAGCAAATAACTGGTATTTGAAGCAGCAAGGTTACAGTGCAGCTGAAGAGTTCATGAGCAGGATTGAGGCCGATATTGTAAACTCTGGTATGGAATAACGATTGAAATATTAGTTTGATAGAGAACCGTTGTTTAAGAGAGTTGGTCATCATCGCCATGATGATGGCCAACTCTCTTACATCATATAAAACGTAAAGGACAGATTATTATGAAGTTTGTGTTAGCGCCCGATTCATTTAAAGAAAGCATGACGGCGAAGAAGGCTGCCCTTGCAATGGAAAAAGGGGTGAAAGCTGTTTTCCCTGACGCAGAATGCGTCATTGTACCCATGGCCGATGGCGGGGAAGGAACAGTAGAGTCCCTCGTAAGTATGACCAACGGAGAAATGATAAAGACAGAAGTCATTGGTCCATTAGGAGAAAAAGTGATTGCGGAATATGGCCTTTTAGGTGAAGGACAAACGGCCGTGATTGAGATGGCCAGTGCAAGTGGTCTTGAATTAATCAAACCAAAAGAAAGAAACCCGTTACTGACAACAACCTATGGAACAGGTCAATTAATCAAACATGCTTTAGACAAAGGTGTAAGGCGCTTCTTAATTGGAATTGGCGGAAGTGCCACCAATGATGGCGGGACAGGAATGCTGCAAGCGCTGGGAGTTTCATTTAAGGATCAGGCTGGAAATGAACTGCCTTTTGGCGGGGGAGCATTACAGCAACTGCATTCCATTGATATGAGTGGATTAGATGAACGGATTAAAATGGTTCATATCGATGTCGCTTGTGATGTCACCAATCCACTAATTGGTGACTATGGCGCCTCAGCTATTTTTGGTCCTCAAAAAGGAGCAACTCCGGAAATGGTAAGAGTTCTTGACCAAAATTTGGCACATTTTGCTGATGTGATTAAAAAACAATTAGGTGAAGATATTGCCCAGTTGGATGGTGCTGGAGCTGCAGGCGGACTTGGTGCGGGGCTAGTGGCTTTTTTAAATGCCCAGCTAAAAAAAGGAATTGATCTGGTCATTGAATATACAGGCCTCGAGGTGCAAGTCAAGGAAGCAGACTATGTTTTTACAGGGGAAGGCAGCATTGATGGCCAGACCTTGTTTGGTAAAACACCTTATGGCGTGGCTGCGATCGCTGAAAAATATTCCGTTCCGGTGATTGCGTTTGCCGGCCGAATTGGCGATGGAGTAGAGTCCCTATACGACAACGGGTTTACTGCCATTATCGGGATCTTAAAGGGTGTGACTACATTAGAGAAAGCACTCGAATGTGGGGAAGAAAACTTAGCTTTTGCGGCAGAAAATGTATGCAGGGTATTGAATACGTTCGGCATAAGGTTTTAAAAGAATATCCTGGTTTTAACAAAAGGAATAATAGGTGGATTTTAAATCATGGGGCTGGGCATCAAAAATTTGAAAATAAAAAAGTTGAACCGTTTTGATTAGGTTCAACTTTTTTTATTTTTTAGACAGATTAGTCTATAATAGTTACCTTTAATTGTTTTACACCAAACTCAACGGCATCTTGATGGGAAGGAATAAAAACATCAATTCTGTTTCCTTTAATTGCACCGCCAGTATCTCCAGCGATTGCTTCACCATAGCCTTCTACATACACTTTACTGCCAAGTGGTATAACAGATGGGTCAACGGCAATCACTTTCTTATCTGGGTTTGCCTTTAGGTTAATTCCAGTAGCGGTAGTGCCAGAACATCCCTCACATGAAGCTGTGTAAGCTGTAGCTCTCACAGTTATTTCCTTTGAACTCTTATTCTCTGTTGACGCAGCTTCCACCTTAGGTTCACTTTCCTTTGGTGCCTGTGCAGTCGGCTTTGCAGGTTCTATTTGTACGGCTTCCTTGATTGGTTTTTCTGTTACAACCTTAGAAGAAGTTGTTGTAGTAGTATTTAAACCCTCATAGATTAATAGATTTAATCCAGGATGGATGAGATCGGTAGTTAATTTGTTCCATTCTTTAAGTTGCGGAACAGTTACTTGATAATCCATGGCGATGTCCCATAATGCATCACCTTTTTTAACAGTATAATGTTTTTCTGGAGCAATTGTTAATTGATCACCAGGGAAAATTAGGTCTGAGGTTAGATTATTCACCGTTTGGATATTTTCTAAAGATATATTATTTTCGCGTGAAAGATCCCAAAGGGTATCCCCTTTTTGTACAGTAATCGTTGCAGCTTGTACATTAGCACTTACAGTTACTGAGAGTACAGCAACTGCTAAAATTGATAGTATTCTTTTAAGCATTTCTTTTACCCTCCATGTTCTTTGGTTGCTAAGTTTTCTAAATAGTAACATAGAATTTTCTGAAACAAAGAACAGGGAGATGTTAAATCGTTTACATACATGGCATTTATATTGCAATAATATTTCTAAGGGCAAATAAAAAACACTGCTACACTATAGGAAAAAGTAGTGTCTGCAGTGTTTTGTCTGGATATTTGGACGGTTCTCTCTTTGGTGTTAATTTAAGATAGTCACCTTTAATTTTTTTACACCAAAATCAATCGCATCCTGTTCAGATGGAATAAACACGTCAATTCGATTTCCTTTGATTGCGCTGCCTGTATCTGCGGCAATCGCTTCACCAAAGCCTTCTACATAAACCTTACTGCCCAGAGGAATGACAGATGGGTCAACAGCGATGACCTTTTCATCTGGGTTATCTTTGATATTAATACCGGTCTTGGTAATTCCTGAACATCCTTCACATGAAGCTGTATAGGCAGTGGCCTTCACGGTAATTTCCTTTGCACTTTTACTTTTACTTTTACTGCTAGTTACTTTTATGACAGGTGTACTTTTCTTTTTTGCATGTGCAATAACGGGCTTTGCAGATACCGGGAATGGTTCAGTAACGGCTGGTGCCGCAGGATTCACAGGTATATCTGTTTCAAGCATATCCGCATCCTTTTGGATATTTTCTAAGGTTTGATTATATTGATCCCATCGGGTATTGTCTTGTTTTACAGTTATCGTTGCGGCTTGTACATTAGCACTGACAGTTACTGAGAGTACAGCAACTGCTATCAATGTTTTAAATGTTTTTAGCATTGTTTACCCTCCCTGTTCTTTTGGCAGCTAATTTTTCCTAATCGTAACATGGATGTTGCTGAAACAAAGAACAGGGAAATGTTAAAAGCTTTACATCTATGGCAATTATATTGCAATAATATTTCTCAGTTTACCTAATAATCTGAAAATAGGACTATTTTACTGCCTTTAAATGATAAGGGCCCAGTAGTGACAACCACTGAGCTTAATTTCCGTTTATTACAATTATGTTACAAATTACATAAGAATCATCATCTAACAACGGATAATGGGTATATTTACCTACAAATTTTAGTCCGATTTCATTTCTCCGATGTTCTAATCAGCACATTAACGTCTCATGGTATTCGACAAAGCGTTACTTTACGGAAGAATATTGCCGGCGGCGCGATAAATACGATACCATTCCTCACGAGTTAATTGTATGTCACTTGCTTTGCAGCAGTCCTTTAATCTGTCGATATTCATTGTCCCGATGACTGGCTGCATATGGGCTGGATGGCGTAGTAGCCAGGCGATTGCGATGGTAGTGCTGCTGACTCCATATGTAGCGGCAATTTCATCAATCTGCTGGTTCAATTCCGGAAACTTTTCGCTTCCAAGGAAAACGCCTTCAAAGAATCCGTATTGGAATGGGGACCAGGGTTGGATGGTGATATCGTTCAAACGGCAATAATCGAGAACGCTTCCATCCCGGTTTATCGCAGAATCATTCTCCATGTTGACATTAATTCCATTTGAGATCATTGTAGCGTTCGTAATACTTAATTGCAGCTGGTTAGCTACGAGTGGCTGCTTCACAAACTTTTTAAGCAATTGGATCTGCATTGGATTTTGGTTGGAAACGCCAAAATGACGGACCTTTCCAGAAGTTTCAAGGATATCGAAGGCCTCAGCCACTTCCTCAGGCTCGACAAGTGCATCCGGGCGATGCAAAAGCAGGACATCGAGATATTCAGTCCTCAATCGTTTTAATATCCCATCGACAGATTCCAAAATATATTCTTTAGAAAAATCAAACATGCCCTTACGGATCCCGCATTTAGATTGCAAAATAATGTTCTCGCGAATATCTGCATTCATGTGGATCGCATCTGCAAAAATTTCCTCACATACGCCGCCGCCATAAATGTCGGCATGATCAAAGAAGTTTGCCCCTTCTTCTAAGGCAGATTGAATAAAATGCTCTGACTCTTTCTTCTCTAGCGAGTTAATACGCATACACCCAACAGCTACGACGGGCACTTCTAAAGAACTGCTTCCGAGTTTCATGGTTCTCATCAACTATTTCCCTCCAATATGTGATTTTTGGTGAATGATGCCGATATGTAAATGGATTATTTAATTTTTGCTTCCGGCAACATTACCAGACCCATTCCCTCCTTATTTTGTCACACACGATGAATGTATAGCAATTTTTTAACACAATAGGAGTTTCTATTTCTGTAGAAGCAACAGTTTTTTTCGGGAATAAAATTATTAAGGAACCGGCTACTTGTCTCAGGCAGATTAAAACGCAGTGCATATTTTATTGATAAGTACTATCCGGCGATAGTTAATCAATCATTTAGCAAGGCTTATTTTTGCAAAAGGGGCTGGTTTTTCTTGGCACGAACACCATTAGCAAGTATACTGCAGAAATCATTTGCGATGGCAGGTATTGAAATGGACAAACAATCTGGTACTGGACAAGCTTTTACACTAAAACATAATAATTCACAAGATACTTTTCTTACACACGATATGGTGCATAACGGTGTGCAATTGAATCAAAGGATTGTCATTGTGGGAGCAGGTTTGGCGGGTCTTACATGCGCGTATCGTCTAAAACAGGCGGGGATCATAGCAACAATTTATGAAGCGTCTGAACGGGTTGGCGGACGTTGTTGGACAAGGAGGAATTATTTCAAAGACGATCAAATGGTCGAACGAGGCGGGGAATTGATAGATACGTGCCATACGGAGATCCAGGACATTGCGAAAGAATTAGGCTTAAAATTAGACCATTTAATCATGTCAGAGGCCATTGGTACCAAGCCATTTTATTTTTTTGATCAACGTCCGTATTCCTTTCAGGAAGTAACCGATGATTTTATCAAAATCCTCCCCCAACTACAAAGGGATCTGAAAGAAGCGGGTGAAACGACTCTTTATAATTGTTATACGGAACGAGGATATGAGCTGGATCATCTGTCGATTGTTGACTATATCAATGAAACGGTACCTGGAGGCATCAGTTCTCGTTTTGGCAAGCTATTAGCCTTGGCCTATACCGTTGAATTTGGAGCAGACGCCAGTGAGCAGAGTGCACTAAATCTTCTTTATATGTTAGGGGCTGTAGAAAAAATGAACTTTCAAATGTACGGCGATTCAGACGAATGTTTTCATATTTGCGGTGGCAATGATCAAATTCCCTCCTTATTAGCAAAAAAGCTTCAAGAACAAATCCATTTTAATGCTGAACTAATCAAAATAGACCAACACAGTCATCATAAGATAAAGCTCGTTTTTAAAAATAATGAAAAAGAATGGGTGGTCTTAGCGGATAAAGTAATTCTTGCTATCCCATTTAGTATTTTAAAAACGATAGATTATCAGAATGCAAGATTTTGCCCATTAAAGGCGGTGGCGATTGAAGAGCTTGGAATGGGCATCAATACAAAGCATCATGTTCAATTTACCAATCGATTTTGGAACGAACTTGGAAATAATGGCGAAACATTTGCGGATACAGGCTATCAGCAAACGTTTGAATCATCACGGGCTCAACCAGGTCAATCGGGGATTCTGGTTAATTATACAGGAGGTGAAAATGCGGCTCAGCAATTTGCGGTCACAGATGAAAAGTTAACAGAGACGACGCGTAACTTTTTGGACAAACTAGAACCTGTATTGCCAGGCAGCGTTAATAATTGGAACGGGCTAGCAACCATCGACCATTGGCTTAGTAATCAATGGAGCAAAGGGGCCTATTCGTATTGGAGGGTAGGGCAGTATACGAAATTTGCTGGTATTTTAGGGGAACGGGAAGGGAATATCTTTTTTGCCGGTGAGCACACATCAATCAAGTATCCAGGGTATTTGAATGGTGCAGTCGAGACGGGTGAGAGGGCTGCACAAGAGGTCATCCAAGATTTGAAAATACAGTAGGAACATAAATAAAAGGCTAACATATATGGAAGCTGCTTGTTCCTATTTGTCAGCCTTTTTTTGAATAGGGAGTGGGTTACATTAAAAAATGTCTCTTAGTTCACTATCAGAATAAATCGAAATGAGGACAACTGCTTTTCCATCACCAATATTTTTAACAAAATGGGGTACACTAGCGTTCCAGCTAAAGGAATCCCCTTCTTCAATGATCATGGAGTCCTCGCCTTGTTCTGCTAGGACTTTTCCCTCTAACACCAAATGACACTCTTCTCCTTCATGAGCATTTAATTCACCCATAGAAGCGCCAGCAGGAAATTCGACAAGCATCATTCTTAAGCCGCCTTTAGAGGTTAAATGTTCGATCTTTAAGTGGTTAAAAGTGGAATGAGTCCGTTCATTTTTTCTAACAACCCGCATATGCTCTTTTTTTTCTAATAATAAATACGGTAAAGGAACCCCAAGAAAGGTTGCAATTGTTTGCAGCGTGCTAATAGATGGAGAGGTATTATTGTTTTCAACATTGCTGATAAATCCTTTAGACAGCCCTGTTCCTTCACACATTTGCGCAATGGTGATTCTCTTTCGATTTCGTATCGCACGAATTTTTGCTCCGATTTCCAAATGATTCACCTCTGGTGATCGTATATTCTAGCTTACCATTCTTTCGGCTGGTAATTTAAGTCAGAAAATAATTGATTCTTTTCTTTTTTCGATAAGTCACGCCATTGTCCAATTGGCAGGTTGCCTAAATGGATGTTCATGATCCTTGTCCGCTGTAAGCGGACAACCCCGTAGCCGAGAGCTGAGCACATCCGGCGGATTTGGCGATTTAACCCTTGTGTTAAGATGATTTGAAATACATATTTAGATAGTTGGGTTACTTTACATGGAAGGGTTTTTGTATCGAGAATTTCAACTCCGGCCGCCATCTTCTGTAAAAATTCAGGAGTAATCGGTTTGTCGACGGTAACGATATATTCCTTTTCATGCTTATTTTCGGCACGTAAAATTTCATTAACTATATCACCATCGTTCGTTAGAAGGATGAGTCCGTCAGAATCCTTATCCAATCGCCCAATATGGAAGATTCGTAAGGGATGATTGACTAAATCAATGATATTTCCCTTGATATGCCTTTCCGTCGTACTCGTAATTCCGACCGGTTTATTTAAGGCAATATAGACATAATTATGGGCAACTTTAATCTGGCTCCCGTTGATTCGAACATCATCCCCCGGTTCCACTTGACTGCCCATTACCGCCACTTGCCCATTAATCGTAACCTTTCCTTCACTAACTAACTTATCGGCCCCTCTTCTAGATGCCTTCCCAGACTCGCTAATAAACTTATTAATACGCATGATACACACCCTAAACGGAGAATTGTATTTTTACCATACCCAACTGCCATCGTTTTTTCAAGTCCTTCTGGTGCCTGACACCAGGTAGAGGAGATATTTATCTTTTAATGTAGAGAGAAGATTGTCGAATAGAGAGAGAATTTCCGATTAAATTTCTTAAAAAACAGGTAAGTAGGATTACTTTTCCTTTGATTTTTTGACAAAATATTCTGATTACGTATGTTACTTTTATTAGTAATAATGACATAAATTGGGGAGATTACGATGAAAAAACTTTCTATTATTTTTGTTTTGTTATTTAGTTTATTCCTATTTACGAGTCAAGCAGATGCTAGTGGCGGTTCACAGCTAATTATTATTAATAAGAAGACCAACACTCTTGCCTTTTATGATAGTGGAAAACTAGTTAAAACATTTAGAGTGGCTACAGGTCGAACCAGATCACTTACTCCGGAAGGCAAATTTCGAATTGTTACGAAAATCGTTAATCGGCCCTATTATAAATTGAAAATCCCAGGGGGAGATCCACGGAACCCTTTAGGTAACCGCTGGATGGGATTGGAAGCAAGAGGAACCTATGGGACAACCTATGCAATTCATGGGAATGCCAATGAAAATTCAATCGGTACCTACGCCAGTTCAGGCTGCATTCGGATGCACAATTCAGAAGTACGCTGGCTCTATAGTCACGTTAGTAAATATACATCAGTTATCATCACCCATACCGATAGCAGCTTTGATTCCATTGCCAAAGCGAACGGATACGGGAACGGCTGGGCTGAACTAAGCGGGAACAAGTATTATTATGTTGATGGTGAAGTAAAAACCGGCTGGCAATCGATCAGTGGGGAAAGCTATTTCTTTAATGATAAAGGGGTTATGCAGACTGGCTGGCTTACCCAGAATGGACAGAAATATTATCTCAATAAAAAAGGTGTCATGAAAACCGGCTGGCTCGAAAAAGACGGTAAGAAGTACTATCTCGACCAAAGGGGTGTGATGAGAAAGGGCTGGATTGCTGACAACGGAAAGAATTATTATCTCGACAATAAAGGGGAGCTGCAAACCGGCTGGTTATCGCTGGATGCGAATCGGTATTATCTTGATCAAAGCAGTGCAATGAAAACAGGTTGGCTTGCTGATAGGGGAGAATGGTACTATTTCGATGATACAGGGCTGATGAAATCAGGTTGGATCAACTCTGAAGGCAGATGGTATTTCCTTAATGATCAAGGTGTAATGAAAAATACACTGGAACTCGTTAACAATAGTCAGTGGGATTATCTCGATAAAAGTGAGAAAACCGAATTGGAGGGGGCAAATGTTTTAGCAGAAAGGTACAAATTAACCAGCCATGAGTCCGTCGTGACTGGCTGGTTGAATTACAAGGAGAAATGGTATTACCTTTACGTAAGTGAAGATATGGTTGCCAGTGCGATGAGTGAAGGGTGAATAGAGTTGATGGGATAAATTACCTTATAGATTAATAGACTTCTGGAAGCGCCCCCATGGGGTGCTTTTTTTGTAATATAGACCTAAAAAAGAAAGATAAATTGCTGGTTTACATTTTTGTCTACATGTTTACATTATGTATACTTTTTGTTTACAAAAGCGTAAACATGTAGACAAACTCGTACACATCAAGTAATAGCGCTGTGTATACAGATTTGTAATCTTTGTTTACAAATATCTTAATAACATTGGGACAATAAAATAACGTTAGTTTACTGATTACAAAGGGAAATGGTATTACCACTATGTTCGTGGAAATTTGGATGCTGGCGTCATAAATGATAGATAAAGGACTATCCCCTTTTCCCTTCATTTGATGATTATGTTCAACTTCTATGGAGTATGTATGTGTGAATGAGTAAGGATTAAAGAACAAAGACTTGAGGTTTTTTAAGAAGTTATAGGACTTGTATGCAAATTTGTAGACGTGTTTACCAATTTGCTTACCTGTTTACGTTTTGTATACTTCGTGTTTACAAAAATGTTTTCAAGTAGACAAACTGGTATACACCGTATAACCAAACCAAGTATATTTGGTTGTTATTATTGAATACAGAAGTTTGATAACGTTATTGTGTGAATTCAAGTTGGATAGCGAGGTTAGAGGAATGTTATTCTTCCAATCCTACATCATGAAAACGCTCAGGGCAGCTCTGAGACAAATGGGAAAGCTGCTACTTCTACGTATGAAAGAGGTAGAAAGAACACTCAGGCTCTCCTCAGCAAAAATCAGTGGGGATCATCTCAATAAAGATGACGGAAATGAATTCAAATGGGTCAGATTTATTTAAGGAAAAGTACAAGGATATTTTTTGGGGTTAAAGGTCACTTTGTCACGAAGTTGTTGGAACGGTAATCCTCATATAAGGTTTATACAGCTTATATCTTAGTAAGGATAGTTTGGTCTGCTAGGTCGATGAGTTTAGGTCAGTACACTATGCCCCCTTTTCTTCCTCATTATCCTAGAATCGGTAAGGCTCAGCTTTGATGGTATGATTTTTTTGTCTAGAACTATACTTAGTGAAATAGTGAATCAACCATGAGGAATTATGGTAAGTTTACATTATTGTGTACTTGTTTACAAAGTTGTATACTTAATGTTTACAATTATGTGTACATGTAAACAAATCCGTACACACTCTGATATGAAGCTTTGTATACAGATTTGTCATTGGTGTTTACAAAAATGTATACAACGTACTAAAGTTTACATATTGTTTACATCATTACAGTTATATTTTTTTTTGCTGAGAAATCTTGAAGAATCTATTAATCTTCTATAACCTAAGAGAAGGAACTAGAATTACATACCCAGTATAAAAAATAATAAATCTATAAATTGAAAAGGAATGATATTAATGACTAAATCCAGAGTTGCAGCTATTGATGTAGGGAATGACTCTATTAAGGCCATTTTCGGAGAACTTGAATATGAATTAAATATTCCTAACATTATTGCTAGAGATACAGAAGATCGACCTGTTATTGGGATTGAAGAACTTGATAATAAAAATCCATTAGATGGCATTCACATCAAAGTCCACTCCCCTGCTTTAAAAGAGAACAACGGAATTTTCCGTATTGGTAATCTAGCTACTAAAAGTATTAATGCTACTGAGTTAGACCCTGGCAGCAGCAAGTCAGAAGAAGATCAAACATTAATCATGCTATTTGCAACATTAGCTTTAGACGCAGTAAGGGAAAATAACTCAAATGCTTTCCCGCGCACTAAAAATATAATTGATGCCAATTATACGTTAGGAACAGGTCTTCCCCTTCGCGAAGTAAAAGAAGGAAAAGATGCAGGCTACCGCTCTAAACTAGTAGGTTCAGTCCATCAAGTTGAATTCCTTGTCACTCCAAAGTACCAAGGGTTAAAAGTTAATATTAAATTTGATGAAGTAAAAGTATATCCTGAAGGTTTCGCCGCATTTATCAATCTTGTTTTGGATAATAGCGGGAAAATCATCAATAAGGATCTAATTGATAAGCGCATCTTAATTCAAGATATCGGTGGATTATCAACAGATATCGCTGTCATCAAGAATCGTAATGTTGATGATGATAAAGCCCAAGGGTTTAATCTAGGGGTTTCAGAATCATTAGAAGCAATTCGCGAAGAGATTAGAACAAAGCATGGCGTTGAGCTCGATAGCCGCCGTGATGTAGTTGAGATTATTACGAAGAAAAGTGACCGCAATCATATTATGGTAAAAGGAAGCCGGACAAGCGTGCATGATATTACCGACCGCATCCTGCTTGATCTAGCTAAAAAGCAATATCGTTTGCTGCGTAATGTTTGGCAGAGAAACTCCCAAACAGAAATTTGCTACTTTGTTGGCGGCGGAGCTAATGTCTTAAAGGAATATCTTAAAACGTTAAACAACAATTTAGACGGTTACAATATTGATTTCTTTGAAGATGAGAAAGAAAGTATTTGGATGATGGCTAACGCTTATTATAAACTCATCATCGACTTTGTTCGAAAGTCAGAAAAACAACAACCAGCGCCTAGAGTTGAACCTGTAAAAGCTAAATAAGGTGATTATATATGAAAAAGCCAGCCTCAAATGAGGTTCAGAGGGGTCAAGCTATATCCTTTCGCATCCCCTCTGATACACCTGACCATATCTTAAAGCATTTACAAAAGTTGAAGGATACAGAGCGAAGGAATTTTTCTAGTAAAATTGCCGAGTTTGTGATGCAAGGTGTGAGTGGTTCTGTTTCGCGGGAAAAGGAGACCATTACGATCCCCCTCCCCCACAAGTTAACGAAAGCCCAGCGGAATTGGTTGAAGCATGAGCATTCAGAAGCCTTGCTGGGAAGTATTCTTTATCAGCTGATTTCTGATCCAGTTCGTTCGACTGCACTGCTGGCATCATTAAACAGTCATTCAATCGATATCGATGAAGCTTTGTATCTTCAGGAAGAAGTATTTCCCGAGAAACTCCAAAAAGATGACAGTTATCTTCAGATTGCTGCCGGTAAGGAGGATCCGCCATCCCCTATCGACTTAAGTGATATGGATGATGACCTCAGTGATTTTGACTGGGAAGATGCAAAAGAAAAGCAGCCTTCACCTGAAGAAGAGGAAACTGAAGTCGAGTTGGATATCGACGACCTACTTGGTGGTTTTCTTGCAAACATGAATAAGTAATTTAAAAGGGCCAGCCTCACCGTATCGCGTGAGGCCGGCCCTTTTCTTATTATGAGAAAAGTATAAGTTTTTGAACTTAGATTACTGTCTAGCTCCAGCGCCCTAGCGGCTAGTGTCCTTCGCTCTCCGCCCTACGATAAGTCAACATCGAATCGCCTCCGGCTCTTCGTGTTTCCTTTATCTCAGTTGGAGCGCTCCAGGCCATACGCCGCTGACCAGGGCGCTTGCGCTTTTCTCATTAATGCTGTTTATTCGGCATTCTCTGGCTTTTTTGACTCGTTGCTTGACGTTGTTTATTTTTCTGATCTTTTGCCTGCTTTTCATGGAGCTGTTCTACAAACTCATGTGTGCTACGGTTATCCATTCTGCCTAACCTCCTTGAAAAAATCGAACCAGTGTTATTTTGACCAAGCTGTTTGAAAATATTCAGTAATGCATTTCACTTGTTTTGCATAAAGATTACCAATATATTTTTAGTAAAAATAACTCTATTAAACTATTAATAGATTTGGTGGTGTGTTAATGGAGCTGCCTAACAATATTGTTGAGGCCAACGGGGGTTTAAATGAGAAGTTAATTTTGAAAAAGGAAATCCTTTATAAAGGAATGAATGGGAGATTTGTCGAAAGATTTTATCTGACCCAGGATTCAAGCTATATTTTTAAGCCACTAACAAATAATGGTCAATTAGGCAAAGAGGTCTGGGTTTATGAACATATCCTTCCCCATTTCCCAGCCATTTTTCCAAGAATTATTTCTTACTCCATAAATGACTGCACCGAACTGAACTGGATGATTCTTGAGGACCTCGGCCAGCTCTCGCATGAATTTAATGAGGAGATAGTATTAGATGTTATAAAGTGGACTGCATGGTGGCATTCTCTCCCGGTTGAACAATTGGGGAATGTACCACTTAATGGACTGAAGCCAAGAATAGAGGAAATTATAGCTGAGGTCTTTGGTAAGAAGAATGAAGTATATCGTTTAATGTCTGATTTGACCATGAAGCAGGAACTCGTCGATGCTATTTTTGAGAAACTAAGTGATTGGCAGTTGTCAAAGCTTCAAGTGTTGACCCATGGCGATTTACATACCGGAAATTTTGCAGTTGCTGGTACCGAATTGAAGATCTTAGACTGGGAGCACGCCCATCTTAATTCACCACACTGGGACCTGTACCACCTGATTGATATGTCCCATCCTCTTTTTCCAAAAAAAGTGACAAGTCCATTGCGGGAAAGAATCTTGAGAACGTATCTTGATCTGGTTACATATGAGCATGACCGGGAATGTTTTTTTACGGAGTATTATTTAGTGGCAACTGTGTTTTCGATTTGGATGCTGTTATTGATACAAAAGGATCTAAAGGGAAATGGCGGGAAATGGTCTGTTGAGCAGCTAAATAATCAGTTGGAAGAAACGGTGTCAAGTCTTCGACAATGTACCGCAGCACTGTTTTTATGAAAGAAAGCTCACTTTGAGTTAGTCAAAGCGAGCTTTTTTAGTTACGCTTTTTGTTCCGTTAATTTGATGATTTCAATGACAGTGTTAGTGGCCTTGATCATATTATCCACGGAAATAAATTCAAATTTACCGTGGAAATTTTCCCCGCCAGTGAAAATATTCGGTGTCGGCAGACCCATATAGGAAAGCTGTGAGCCATCGGTGCCGCCACGGATTGGTTTAACAATTGGCGTAATGCCAAGGCTCACCATCGCTTCATGAGCAATATCAACAATTTCCATCACCGGTTTAATTTTTTCACCCATGTTGTAATATTGATCATTGAGTTCGAGTTGAATGGAGTCGCTGCCGTATTTGGACTTAAGCTCACTCACGATGCTTTCCATTAATGTCTTACGAGCCTTGAAATTGTCCATATCATGGTCTCTGATGATGTAGTGGAGCTTGGTCAGTTCTACATCACCATTGAATGCTAATAGATGGAAGAAGCCCTCGTATCCTTCGGTATTTTCTGGTACTTCCTGGGCTGGGAGCTTGCTATGTAATTCCATCGCAATTTTCATCGAGTTGACCATTTTGTCTTTTGCGGAGCCTGGGTGAATGTTGTTTCCTTTGATTGTGACTTTTGCCGCCGCTGCGTTGAAGCTTTCGTATTCTAATTCTCCGAGCGGACCGCCATCAACGGTATAAGCATGCTTGGCATTGAACGCCGCAACGTCAAACTTATGTGGTCCCCTGCCGATTTCTTCATCTGGGGTGAACGCAACGCGGACCTTACCGTGTTTAATTTCTGGATGATTCAACAGATAAGCCATGGCGGTCATGATTTCGGTAATGCCGGCTTTGTTGTCTGCCCCTAGCAACGTTGTGCCGTCTGTTGTGATCAGGGTGTGGCCTTTATAGTCAGGAAGGCTTGGAAAATCCTTTGGTGACATCACGACTTTAAGGGCCTCGTTTAAGATGATTTCGTTCCCATCATAGTTTTCAACGATTTGCGGGTTCACGTTTTTCCCAGTAAAATCTGTTGCTGTATCAACATGGGCGAGGAAGCCAATCGTTGGGACTTCTTTATCTGTGTTCGACGGTAAGGTCGCCATCACATAAGCATTTTCATCAATCGTGACCTCTTGCATCCCAATCGCTTGCAATTCTTCAACAAGCATGCGGGCTAGTGTCCACTGACCTTCGGTGGATGGACAAGTTTCGTTGTTTTCATTGGACTGGGTGTCCACTTTAACATAGGAAGTAAATCTTTCAATCAGTTCGTTCTTCAATTCCACTACACTCCTCTTAATTGAGTTGAATTCATGACTATCATATCACTATGGGAGAGCGGTTACACGTTTTGTAGTGAGTGGTGGGCGGGTTAGTGGCGGATGACGGGACTTTACTGGCTGATAGCGGTAACTTACTGGCGGATAAGCCCACATTACTGGCGAGAGCGCAAATAACTGGCGGATAGGCACCAAATACTGGCGGATAAGCCTCTGTTACTGGCGCATAGAAATCATTTACTGGCGACATTACGGAACAATAATCGTCTCCCGATCATTGGTTTGGTTAGTAGATCTTAAATCCATAAAATAGTACCGATCTCGATAGGTTCCCTCACTTTGCATATCCATACTCAGCAAAATACGCTTGGCTGCATGAATATCATCCACCCCCAAAAACTCCCGGCACTCTCGATTTGTGATTGTTCGCTTAAATATCAAAAACCACTCGCGTAATGTCCTTTGGTGGGCAATGTGGTCGACCGCACCGCAATGCGGACAGCACCATGTCCGGGGCTGCTTAATCATGCCAAATCTCCCGCAGGTCACACACCTTACACCAGGCTGAAAATCACCGAAAGGAATACCATAAGTTTCACATAGTGGTTTAGGAATAAAAGGTCGATGACTTTTCAAAAGTTCTGCAGATAGCCAGTTAAAGGTTTCGTGGTCCAACTTATTTCCATGTTGTGGGATGCTTTTCAAAAAAGAGGGAATCAAACCGGGGAATAAGATGTTTGTGTTCTTAGGGGGAACGGCCACAATTTGTTTAGGGTAGGCCAATACAACGGCACCAAATATCGGGATATCAATATTTCTATCCCATAGCCAATCACTAATTAGTTCGCGTTTATGCTCCAATTGGACAACCGGGCTCTCATACCCATCCTGGTGTCCATCCTCCTTTGTGCGGATCAATTGGGGCGGTTTATCCTTGAATTCCAGGACCCCGCCAATATTCTTCACCTCTAAAACTGTACCAAACCAAGGAGTCAGCACAAAGGAATCCATTTGGAAATGCTCGCGCCATGCAGGAGATAGATCGTGGAAAATATGGTGTTCATCAGAAAACGGGTGCTTCCGGAAGACTTCTGCCACCCTCTCCTCTCCACCAATCCCCGCCTCGACTGAGCCTCGCTTTGCCGCCAAAACCGACTGTAGCGAATGGTCAACGGCTAACCGCTGCTGCGCGGCAATTAATCCTTCCAACGTCAATGATGCATCTAGGTCTTTCATTAAAATTGTCCATCACCTCACAAAACAGTACCTTCACCCTGCATCGTAGCACATCCCCAAAGGCCATACTATACATCAACTGACCATTTCATAATTTTGTAAAAAATATAGCTTGACCACTATTGACCAGTTGAGTCAACGGGAGTACAATGTGATTGACTGATGTGGTCAATGCAAAAAAAGGAGGGCCGCAACCATGTTTTCGAAGTTTCTCAACTTAGATAAAGAAAAACAAGATCGAATAATAAATGCTGCCATTAAGGAATTTGCCGGGAAAGGATATGACCGGGCATCGACGAATGAAATTGTCAAAGAAGCAGGTATTTCCAAGGGATTGCTGTTTCATTATTTTCAAAACAAGAAGCAATTGTTCCTTTATGTCTTTGATTACTGCTACGAACTGATCATCGACGAATTTTACAAAAAAATTAATCTTCAAGAGACGGATTTCTTTATCCGAATGCGTCAAGCCATCATCGTTAAAATGGAAATGCTCTCAACTTATCCAGATATCTTGAAGTTCATGCAAGAGGTATTTATGGACGAATCGGCTGAAATAAAGGCTGAGTTTGATAAAAAAAAGTCAGAACTGACGCATATCAATATTGAAAAGGCGTATGAGGGGATTGATTATTCGAAATTTAGGGAGGATGTCGATCTCAAGAAAATCATAAAAATGATCAGTTGGACATTTGAAAAAATGAGTGATGAAGCGATAGAAAAAGCAAAGTTAACCCCCGGCCACGAGATCGATTATCAAAAAATCCAAGCCGAAGCAGAAGAGTATTTTGAGGTCATGATTAAATGTTTTTATAAACAGTAGGAGGCTGTCACAATGAATGTTATTGAAATTAACCATCTTACCAAGACCTATGGGAAATCAAGAGGGATTACTGACATTAGCTTTCATGTGGAAGAAGGCGAGATTTTTGGATTCATTGGCCCAAACGGTGCAGGTAAATCAACCACCATTCGGACCCTCCTGTCGCTGATTTACCCAACCAGCGGCAGTGCTGCCATCTTTGGTAAAGACACCGTTCAATTTGCGCCTGAAATTAAAAAAGAAATTGGTTATTTGCCTTCTGAAGTTTTTTACTATGACAATATGAAGGTTAAGGACCTATTAAAATATTCAGCTAGTTTTTATAAAAAAGATTGCAGTAAAAGAATCAAAGAATTAGCTGCGATTATGGACTTGGATCTTAATAAGAAAATTGATGATCTTTCCTTAGGAAATAAAAAGAAGGTTGGCATTGTTCAAGGGCTGCTCCATGAGCCAAAGTTGATTATTCTCGACGAACCAACTAGCGGCCTTGACCCGCTTATGCAGCAGAAATTCTTTGAGCTCTTAGAAGAAGAAAATAAAAAAGGGGCTACCATTCTTTTTTCATCACACATCCTCAGCGAAGTGCAGCGTTTATGTAACCGGGTGGCGATCATTAAAGAAGGTAAGATTGTAACCGTTGAAAAGATTAGTACCTTACAAGAAAACAATTATAAGAAGTTTAAAGTGGAAACGAAAGTGCCGCTCGATACGGACCCTTTCAATATCAGTGGCGTCAACAATTTAGAAGTCAAAGGCAACATCATCAGCTTTTTATTTAAAGGGAATATTAATGCCATCATGAAAAAACTTGCCGATATTGAACTCGTGAATTTATGGATAGAAGAGCCAGACCTTGAGGAGATCTTTATGCATTATTATGAGAAGGAGGCCTAGAAAACTATGAATATATTTTTTCATGAGTTGAAGGCGTACCGGAAATCAACGATCATCTGGACTGCTTCCTTAGTGCTGATCATTGCTCTGTTTATGTCATTTTATCCTGCCTTTGCAAAGGATGCAGATGATTTTAAAAAGATCATGGAAGGATATCCTGAGGCGATTAGAAATGCGATCGGTTTTAACCTCGGCAATTTCTTTACGATTTTAGGCTTCTATTGTTTTCCATTATCGTTCATTACCTTGTGCGGGGCGATTCAGGGGATGAACCTGGGCACAAGCATTGTCAGCAAGGAAGTCCGCGAGAAAACGGCTGATTTTCTATTAACCAAGCCGGTTACGAGGACAGCGGTATTGACATCGAAACTGCTTGCAGCTTTTTCCTCAATTGTCATCACAAATGTCATTTACCTGGTGGTTACAATTATTGTGACATTTCAAGTCAAGACAGACGCTTTCAGTGTAAAAATATTAATCATGCTTTCACTTACCATGTTTTTTATTCAGTTGATGTTCCTTGCGTTAGGAATAATGATTTCAGTCATTGTTCCAAAGATTAAATCTGTCCTTTCCGTTTCACTTACAACCGTATTCGCGTTTTACTTTTTGGGGATGTTTAGCAGCACGAATGGTGAGGAATCGAAACGCTATATTTCGCCATTTAAATACTTTGACACCGCCTATATCATCAAACATTCTGGCTATGAAGTGTCCTTTTTAGCGGCTGGTGCCGTGGTTATCATTTTGGCAGTCGCTGTGAGTTATTTCGTTTATTTAAAAAAGGATATCCATGCTGTATAGCTGTGAAAAGGAGGATTAGGTTATGAATATATTTGTAAAGGAACTGAAATCGTACCGAAAATCGCTGATTTTTTGGAGCATTGGTGTCTTGCTTATGGTAGCTTCAGGAATGGCTAAATACGCTGCCTATTCCTCATCGGGCCAATCCATCAATGATCTGATTGCTGATTTGCCTAAATCGCTAAAGGCGGTCATGGGGTTTGGTGTGGTCGATTTATCGAAGATTAGCGGGTATTATTCATTACTGTATATATATTTGTTATTAATGGCGACCATTCATGCGGCGATGCTTGGGGCTTCGATTATTGCGAAAGAAGAGCGTGACAAAACAGCGGAGTTTTTATTCGTCAAACCGGTTTCTAGAACGAAGATTATTACGGCAAAACTATTAGCTGCGTTCACGAATATCGTTATTTTTAATATGGTTACCTTGATCTCAGCCATAACCCTTATTGAAAAATACAACAGCGCGGGTGAAGCTGTTAATGGTGAAATTGTCCTTACCCAGGTGGGCATGTTTATTTTACAAGTCTTGTTCTTGGTTATTGGCAGTGCGCTGGCAGCCGTAAAAAAGAAACCGAAAACATCCCCATCGCTGGCAACGGGAATCTTGCTGCTAACGTACATGTTATCGATTGTGATTGATTTGAACGAGAACATGGAAGGCATGAAATATTTTACCCCGTTTAAATATTTCGAAGCTAAGAATCTAATGTTAGGCAGTGGGCTTGAACCTTTATATATTGTTATATCAGTAATCGTAGCTGCCCTATTATTAGTGGTTACCTTCACTTTTTATAAGAAGAGAGATTTGAATGCATAGCGAATAGACCGATTTTCGGTCTTTTTTTAATATGAAAAGCGAGTAAAAAAACAATATGTAAAAAGACTCACCATATTCCAAAAAATAGGTGAATAAATATTTGAAATTTATTGACTATTTTATTAATTATAAATAAACTTAATTATGCAAGAGAATAGGACAAATAGGGGGGATAAGGTTATTTTGCTTATCACTTTATTCTAGTAGAGTGATAAATTACTAGAAAAATAATAAAGGGGGAAAAGTGGTTGAAAATCAGAAGAGTTTTACCGTTACTTTTGGTCTTTTTAATGGTCTTTTCGAGCTTTGCATCGGCAGCAGCACCTTCACTGCCAAAGACTAGCAAGGCAAGTAAGACAACAGCAGCAGCTAAAGTTAGTACCTCGAAAAAACTTCCAAAATCAGTAAAAGTAAAAGAGGCAGGAAAAAATTACCGAAAATCAGATAAAGTTCGTGTAATTGTTGAAGTTGATGGTGACCCTGCGATTACATATGCAACAAAGCAAGGGAAAAAATATAGCGAGCTATCAAAATCAGTCAAAGCACAACTCCAAAATAAATTACTAGATGCCCAGCAGGCTGTAAAAGGCCAGTTTGCCAAAAAGGCGATCAAAATGCAGTTCAAACAAAACTTTACGACTACATTTAATGGATTCAGTGGTGTGGTCGAATATGGTCAAATCGCTGCCATTAAAACAGTAGATGGGGTTGCAAATGTGTCGATTGCAACTGAATATCAACGTCCCGAAATTGAGCCAAACATGTTATATAGTAAAGAAATTGTAGAGGCTCAAAAAGCTTGGGAAGACTTCGGTAAAAAAGGTGAAGGAATGGTCGTTGGTATTATCGATACCGGGATTGACCCGAGCCACAAAGATTTTATTTTAACAGATGGTTCCAAAGCGGCACTTACCAAAGGAGAAGTGGATGCTGCTGTTGCCGAAAAGGGCTTGCAAGGTAAGTTTTACACTGAAAAAGTTCCTTACGGTTATAACTATTATGATGAAAATGCACAAATTCTTGATCTAGGTCCTGATGCTTCCATGCATGGTATGCACGTTGCTGGAACGGTTGCAGCAAACGGGGATGAAAGCAAAGGTGGCATTAAAGGGGTTGCACCAGAAGCTCAAGTGCTTGCTCTGAAAATTTTCGGTAATGATCCAGAAATGCCTTCTACATGGGGCGATATTGAAATCAAAGCGATCGACGATGCGATTAAGTTAGGCGCAGATGTCATCAACATGAGCTTAGGTTCGACAGCTGGTTTCGTTCAGCCGAATGCACCAGAGCAAGAAGCTGTCCAAAGAGCAGTGGATAATGGTGTGTTAATGTCCATTTCCGCTGGTAACTCTAACCACTTGGGAGATGGCTATAGCAATCCGTTAGCTGAAAATCCTGATTATGGTGTAGTTGGTACACCTGGTAGTTCAAACAGCTCATTACAGGTTGCGTCCCTCGAGAATAACTATCTCGATCTTTATGCTGCTACTTATTCATTTGACGGTACGGAAGCTGGGAAGGCTCCATATCTTTCTTCAAGCAGCGTAGATCCAAATAAATTAGAGCAAAAGAAATTTGATATTCTTGATGCGGGAATTGGACAGCCCTCTGATTTTGCAGGTAAAGATTTCACTGGGAAATACGCATTAGTTAAACGTGGAACCCTTACGTTTGTTGAAAAAACGATGAATGCCCAAACGGCAGGTGCGGCAGGAATTATCGTTTATAACAACACAAGTGGTTTACTCAGCATGGCTACATCTCCAGAAATCAAGATCCCACAGCTATTTGCTTTAAAATCTGATGGGGATGCAATGAAGGCAGCATTAGATGCGGGCAAGAAAGTATCGATTGAATTCCAAGGAGATAAGAAAACAACACAAAATCCATCTGCTGGACAAATGTCTACGTTCACTTCTTGGGGCGTGACATCTAATTTAGATTTCAAACCTGAAATCACTGCTCCAGGTGGAAATATCTATTCCACACTTAATAACAACTCTTATGGTGTGATGAGTGGGACATCGATGGCGGCCCCGCACGTTTCTGGTGGATCTGCACTTGTTCTTGAACGGGTGAAGGAGGACTTTGCTGATCTTTCAGGTGCAGCAAAAGTGGGCATGGCCAAAAACATTTTAATGAACACAAGCAAGGTAATTGATGATAAGGGCACATATAATGTGGCGTATACGCAAAATCCTTATTCACCACGTCGTCAAGGTGCGGGTGTGATGCAATTACATGCTGCATTAAGTACACCAATCGTGGTAACCAACGCTGCCACAAATGAAGCAAAAGTTGCACTAAAAGAAATCAAAGGGAACAAAGCAACATTTACCCTTAAAGCACAAAACTTCTCCGACAAAGCTGTTACGTATAAAGTGGACGGAAGTGTGTTAACAGATTTAGTGCTAGAGGATGATAATGGCTACCTTGTAGATCAATTGGAGTCTCAAGGAATTTATAAAAACGGAACAGTAGCAGAAGCAGCGCCATGGAAGGGTGAATTCCCTATTTCGTTCAGCCAAGATGAGCTGACGATCCCTGCGAAAGACAGTGTGACATTAGATGTAACTGTTGATTTAACAGATACTGTTGACTGGGCTTATAACGTCCCGTTAGATGTCCTTTTTGCTAATGGTTATTTCGTGGAAGGATATGTTACGTTAACAGATGTTAACGATATAAATCCGACGGTTTCTGTACCATATGTAGGATTCAATGGTGATTGGAATAAGTCACCAATTATTGATTCAATGATTTACGATGATAAATTTGCTGATTCCTTCTATGGCTGGACTGGTATGCTGACAGCAACTGGCACGGACGAAGATGGTAATCAGAACTATAACTATTTAGGTGTCAATCCTGCAGATGATTCAGCAAAGGCTGATAAAATTGCTATTTCGCCAAATGGTGATGGCCAGAATGATAATGCCATTCCAATCCTGTCTTTCTTGCGTAATGCTAAATCAGTAGAATACAAGATTGTTGATAAAGATGGTAATGTTCTTCGCAAACTTAAATCTGATAATCTTGTCTCTAAAAACTTTAACGATGGCGGAAGAGGAGCTCAATACTACTTAAATCCTGCCAATGCTTGGGACGGAAAAATAAAGAACAAGCTAGTTGCAGATGGTGAATATTTCTACGAAGTAGATGCAACTATTGATTATGCTGGTAAAGATGCACAAAAAGTGACATTCCCTGTCCTAGTTGACACAGTTGCACCTACTGTAACAGCAAGCGTAAATGGCAACCAACTAACCGTTGCGTCGACAGACAAAACTGGTTCGGGTGTGGCTTATTACGATATTACGGTAAATGGTAAATCTGTATATGGTAATGACGAACTCCCATTAGCGGGCAATAAAACAGAGTATACATTAAAAGAAACTCCAGCAGCTGGTGCGTTAGTAGAAGTCGCTGCCTATGACTTTGCAGGTAACTCTAGTATGGCCGAAGCTACCGTAACAAATGGTGCAAATGATGGTACAATTCCATTTATTCATGTTACCTCCATTGGTGCAACAGGAGTCTACAATTCTCATAAATTGCCTGTTGAGGGATATCTAACAGATGATTCAAAAATTCGTGAATTAACTGTTGAAGGGAAGCCTGTAAAGTTAACATTTAATGCTGAGGAAGCACGTTATGAATTCAGCACAACTGTCACTGTTGCATCAGATGGTGTTCATAATATTAAAATTTCTGGTACAGATGTGGCCGGAAATAAGATTTCCTACCTAGTCCGAGATCTGATTGTTGATACAACAGCACCAAAAATCAGCGTGGATGTTCCGTCAAAAGTAAAACCAAATGTAAGCTCTGTTGACCTTAAAGCAACGATTTCTGATAACTTTGACAAGATTCGCTACTTTGTTGATGGAAGCGAAGAATTCTTTAATGATACTAATCCAGATCATTTTGAGATGAAGGGTATTAGCAAAGAAGTCTCTACCAAGCTTGATCTAGCCCCTGGTAAAAATACCTTTACTCTTGAACTTGTTGATATTGCAGGCAATAAGACAATCAAAGAGGTAAATATCTTCCAAGGCTATCAAGTAAAATTCTACAACGGAAGCACTCTTGTTAAGCAAACGGACGTAGTTAAGAATTCAAAGGCAGCAGCTCCAGCAGCTCCAACTAAATCAGGTTATACCTTCTTCGGCTGGTATAAAGATGCAAGCTTTAAAACCAAGTTTGACTTTAACGCGCCGATTGTGGCAGACACTAACGTATATGCACGTTTTGTTAAAAATCCTTCTACACCAACATCTGTAAAAGCTGCTTCTTCTGACTACAATAAATTAACCGTCAGCTGGGCAAAGGTAACTGGTGTAAGTGGTTATGAAGTATACCGTGCCACATCTAAAACCGGTTCCTATAGCAAAGTAGCAACCGTCAGCGGAAGCACAGCTAGCTATGCTAATAGCAGCTTGACTACAGGTAAAACCTATTACTATAAGGTTGTTGCATATACAACTATTGAAGGTAAAAAACTGGTAAGTCCAAGCTCAAGCATTGTAAGTGCGAAGCCAAGCCTTAAAACACCTACAAGTGTGAAGGCTGCGAAAGCAAGCAGTACGTCTATTAAAGTTTCTTGGGCTAAAGTAAGTGGTGCAAGCGGTTATGAACTGTACCGAGCCACTTCAAAATCAGGCAGCTACAAAAAAGTAAAATCGACCACTTCTTCAAGCTACAAGAATACGAAATTAACCAAGGGCAAGACTTACTACTATAAAGTAAGAGCTTATCGTACGGTAAATGGTTCTAAGGTTTACAGTTCCTATTCTAGTGTGGTATCCAAAGGGTTAAGTAAATAATAAGAACAAAAAGGAACGCTCGGATCACTTTTGATTCGAGCGTTCCTTTTTGTGTTTACTTTTCACTAGACATTTTCACAAGAGTAATAATATCACTTGAAAGCTTGCTGTAGGATGGATTTTTCGCCTTGATATTGGCTTTGATTCCATCAATCAGCGTCAATGCTTTAGGGTTTGTAATCGTTAAAACCTGAACATTACCGTTAAAAGCCTTATCAATCACTTCTTTTGCTCGATCCAGATTATCGTCATTATTTAACTTATCTGGGTCCACTCCGTCAAGATTCCCCTTTCCTGAGGAGCCGGAGGTGCTTTTTAACACCTTATTTTGAAGTTCATCATAACGAGTTGAAGTGGCTTCATGTTTGGCACGAGCCAAAATAACAGTATCATCTAGGACAAATACTTTGATCCCAGGGATGCCCTCCCCAGATAGGCGTGATTCCAAATGAGAGGATATCCCGCCGTCATGAAGACTGGAGCTGCCAATTAGGCTATATACATTAGCGCCCATCCCCTCGGTTGTTTGGCTGTTCCGATTGGTTGTACTTTTCTTGGCTCTGTCGACACTTGGAATCACATTAACACTATTTGGGTTTTGGACATGTCCATTTCCTTTGTTGTTCACTGACTGATCATGATAATTGATATTTTCTGCAGCCCCTACTTCATTTTCCTTTATTCCGTTTTGACTTGCACAAGCTGTTAGCATCATTACCGCACCAAAGAACGGGAAGCCCCAGATTTTCCATTTTCGTTTCAACATAAAAATGCCTCCTTTTTTTAAAATTATTCTCTCCGCTGCTATTTCTAAGTATTAGTGGATTATTTTGGGAACATATTAAAATTAGTTGATTGAGAATAATGTCGAAAAATCATGGAGGTTTAAAAATGGCTGAAGAACACAAACAGAATCCTGAAACTTTATCAAGAAGGAAGTTTTTACGTAATACAGGCTTCACTGTTGGCGGTCTAGCTGTTGGTGGTGTATTGGGCAGTCTCATCCCTCGAAATAATGATAAACAACAGAAAGCACCACCGCCTGAGGCAGAAAATTTCAATCAGGCACTGATGTATTTTACACCTGAACAATATCAACTAACCGAGGCTGCAACGGAACGGATTTTTCCTGAGGATGAGTCCGGACCGGGTGCGAAAGCCCTTGGGGTAGCTTTTTTCATTGACCACCAGTTAGCTGGTGATTGGGGCTTTAATGCTCGGGAATATATGCAGGCTCCTTTTTATAAAGGAGAAAAAGTCCAAGGATATCAAGGCCGCTTAAGGCGCAGGGATATTTTTGATATTGGACTAAGGGAACTTCAAAATCACAGTATGGCGGTCCATAAGAAAAAATTCACGGAACTAAAAGGGGAAGAACAGGACGCCATTCTGAGTGATTTTGAACAAGATAAGGTGAATTTGACCACCATTTCTTCAAGTGGATTCTTCCAATTACTTAGGAGCGCAACGCTTGAAGGAGCCTATAGTGACCCGCTCTATGGAGGAAATAAAAATATGAATGGCTGGAAAATGCGGAACTATCCAGGCAGCCAAATGGCTTACACAG
The DNA here is from genome assembly GCF_002567005.1 of Bacillus sp. AFS073361. Lineage (GTDB taxonomy): Bacteria > Bacillota > Bacilli > Bacillales > Cytobacillaceae > Neobacillus. Next base: position 307,338 of record NZ_NUZU01000004.1, on the reverse strand, counting down.
ATATTATTGAAAAAGACTTTAAAAAAATAAATCCACAAAGCTTAAAAAATCATTTAAATCACTAAGAAAAGCGGCAGCGCCCGTTTAGCGGCGTATGGCCTGGAGCACTCCAACCGAGATAAAGGAAACACGAAGAGCGTAGCGATTCGATGTTGACTTATCGTAGGGCGGAGAGCGAAGGACACTAGCCGCTGGGCGCTGGAGCTAGACACTAAGAAAAGCGGCAGCGCACGTTTAGAGCTAGACACTAAGAAAAGCGGTAGCTAACTAAGAAGAGGCAGGTGGCAGCGATGGCAAGGAAATTACCGAAAGTCGATGTAGTGATTGTTGGTGTAGGTTGGGCAGGTGGCATCATTGCTTCTGAACTGACCAAAAAGGGACTGAAAGTCGTTGGTTTGGAAAGAGGTAAGGAACGCAAAACGGAAGATTACTTTATGGTTCATGACGAACTTCGTTATGCATTACGATATGGAATGATGCAAGATCTATCGAAAGAAACGATTACTTTCCGAGGAAATGAAAGAATTCGTGCCTTGCCGATGCGGCAGTACGGTTCGTTTTTGCTTGGCGATGGTCTAGGAGGTTCGGGAGTCCACTGGAACGGACAGACTTTCCGCTTCTTGCCCTACGATTTTGAAATCTATAGCAAAACAGTCGAAAGGTATGGGAAAAATAAAATTCCAGCCGGGATGACCATCCAGGATTGGGGCATTACCTATGATGAACTAGAACCCTATTATGATAAATTTGAAAAACTGACTGGTATTTCCGGGGAAGAGAATCCGCTTGCTGGTAAACGGTCGGATAAGTATCCTACGCCGCCAATGAAAAAGTCGCCGCCGCTGAAGATGTTTGAGGAAGCGGCGAAAAAGTTGAAGTTGCACCCGTATATGATGCCGTCTGCGAATCTTTCAGAATCCTACAAAAATCCAGATGGAGTGTCTCGGGCAGCCTGTCAATATTGCGGGTACTGCGAGCGCTTTGGATGCGAATATGGAGCAAAGGCAGATCCGGTGGTGACCGTTATTCCGGTCGCCCACAAAACAGGCAATTTTGAAATAAGAACCCATTCCAATGTCAGAAGAATCCTAAAAAAGGGCGATAAAGTAACGGGGGTTTTGTACACGGATGTGACCACCGGTGAGGAAATTGAGCAGCCGGCTGATATTGTCGTCATGACTAGTTATGTGTTTAATAATATCCGTCTATTATTAATGTCGGATGTAGGTAAAGCTTATGATCCACAAACGGGCAAAGGTGTCATTGGGAAAAATTATGCGTATCAAGTTATCAAAGGAAATGCGGTTGGCTTTTTTGATGATAAGGAGTTTAATACCTTTGCAGGGGCAGGATCGCTTGGCATGGTTTTGGATGACTATAATGGGGATAATTTTGACCACTCTAAGGTTAATTTTATCCATGGCGGAATGGTATCACTCAGCCAAACGGGCATGAGACCGATTCAAAATAACCCGGTTCCTGGCGGCAAACCAACCTGGGGAAAAGAATTCAAGGAGAAGTCGGTCAAATATGCGAACCGCTTTTTATCCGTAGGTGCCCAAGGTTCCTCCATGCCTTTTCAACACCATTACCTGGACCTTGACCCAACCTATAAAGATGCTTATGGAGATCCATTAATTCGCATCACCTTTGATTTTGAAGATCAAGATCGAAATCTGGCCAAGTTCCTTGCCTCGAAATGTGCAGATGTCCTCAAAGAAATGGGAGCAGATCATATTGATACAATGAAGGATTTAGGTCCATATGATATCACGACCTATCAATCCACTCACAATACTGGCGGGGTCATCATGGGGGCTGATCCTGCAACCTCGGCAGTAAATAAGTATTTGCAAATGTGGGATTATGATAACTTGTTTGTTGTAGGGGCAACTGCGTTTCCGCACAATTCCGGTTATAATCCTACCGATACAGTCGGTGCATTAGCCTACCGTGCGGCTGAAGGCATTCTTAAATATCGTGATAAAGGCGGGCAAGTGGTTTAAATTCTTTTCAAAATTGGATTTAATCATCTCAATAGTGTTAATATAGAAAAATGAATTGGAAATAGGAGGAGAAAAAATGACAACTGTAAACGATAACAATACCCTGCCGCCAAAAACTTGCTCGGTCGATCGCTTAGTAACGCTGGAAGCCGATGTGAAGAAAGTTCTTGCGGGTGAAAAAACAGCGACACGCCGTAATGGCCGCTATGCAGACCCTGGTGAAATCATGACACTAGAAGGCCGTGATTTTGTGGTCGATCGCGTTTATTCCCAAGCGTTAGGTGAACTAACAGATGACGATGCCCGCCGCGAGGGCTTTGAGACGGTTGAAGAGTATAAACAGTCGATCCTAAGCTATCACCCTGGCATGCCTTGGCTGCCGCAAATGCGAGTTTGGGTGCATGAGTTCAGCCCTGTTCAAAAGTAGATAAATCAGACAAGTGGTCCATTCATCAATGGACCGCTTTTTTTATGGGCATACCAAGAAAATAGCAGGTCAATTAGTTGGTTAATCATGGGAAAAAATTTATAATATCTCTAGAGAGGGATTTCCGACAGGCTGGAGTGATAGGATGGGATTTTTATCAAAATACATAAAGACATACTGGAAATCTTTTAGCATAGCGGTTCTATTTCTTACGTTGGAAGCCCTAAGTGATTTATTGCAGCCCACCATTATGGCGAAAATTATTGATGAAGGGGTAGCTAACAGGGATATTCATTATGTGTTGAAAATGGGTGGTGTGATGCTGCTCATTACAGCCGGCGGCGCTGTGGCTGCTTCGACTAGAAGCGTGGTGGCTAGTATTGTTTCTCAAAACTTTGGGACCCAGTTAAGATCGGACCTATTTAAAAAAATTCAAATGCTTTCATTTAAAAATATTGATAAATTTGACCGCGCCTCATTGGTGACAAGGCTGACCAATGATGTAACTCAGGTTCAGGTGTTTGTCAACGGGTTAATGAGAATTTTCGTGAAAGCTCCGTTACTCGCAATCGGCGGGTTGATTATGGCGACGCGGTTAAACTTGCAGCTCTCGGTTGTTCTGGCTGTAGTGGTCCCGATTGTTGCCTTGTTAATTATTTTTAACCTGCGATTAGGCTTTCCCCGCTTTTCTCGCGTCCAAAAAGCGCTGGACCGGGTGAACAGTGTGATGCGAGAGTACTTATCCGGTGTCAGGGTGGTGAAAGCCTTCAATCGGTTTGATGTCGAGGTTGACAAGTTTAAAGTGGTGAATGACGACTATAAATGGCAATCAATCGCAGCAAACCGCTTGATGGCCACCTTTAGTCCGCTGATTATGTTAACGGTCAATCTTGGTATTGTTGCTGTCCTTTGGATCGGCGGAAACGGCGTAGATACTGGTGAGATTCAAGTCGGACATATTATTGCCTTTATCAACTATATGACACAAATCTTATTTTCACTGATGATGATTTCCATGGTTTTTAATATGTTTGTTAGAGCCAAAGCCTCCGCTGGGAGAATCAATGAAATATTTTTGCAAGAGGAGCACTCAACTTGGAAGGAATGGGCAGACGAACCTTTTACGGAAAAGGGACGAATCGAATTTGAGGATGTTTCTTTTTCTTATGAAGGCGGTGTGGGCGATCCTGTCTTAAAAAATATTAATCTCACTATTCTTCCCGGAGAAACGGTTGGCATCATTGGTTCAACCGGATCGGGGAAAAGTACGCTCGTCGGACTGATCCCCCGCTTTTATGATATTGTGAGCGGTACGATTAAGGTCAATGGTGTGGATAGTAAACGGGTGGACCCAAAGATTTTACGAGAGAAAATTGCAATGGTGCCGCAAAAGAATATTTTATTTACGGGCAGTGTCGCAGAAAATATTCGCTGGGGGAAAGAAGACGCAACTGACGCGGAAGTAATAGCTGCCGCGACCATCGCAGGGGCCCATGACTTTATCGAGGGATCTCCGGAAGGTTACCAAACGAGAATTGGTCAAGGCGGCGTTAATTTTTCAGGCGGACAAAAGCAGCGGATTTCGATTGCCCGGGCGTTAGTGAAAAAACCAGAAATATTGATACTTGATGATAGTACAAGTGCGGTGGACGTCGCGACAGAGGAAAAAATCAAGGAAGCCCTGAAGAAATATGCGAAGGGGCTCACATGCTTGTTGATTGCGCAGCGGATCACTTCGATTATCGATGCCGATAAAATCGTCGTCCTCGACCATGGCAAGCTAGTTGGCGTGGGAACCCATCAGGATCTATTGAAGGATTGCCGCGTCTACAAGGAAATCTATCAATCACAAGTCGGTAAGGAGGTGTCGCCTTAATGTCAAAGGAAAACGTACAGGCCGCCTCCACCCCGCCGCCGATGAGACCAGGTGGATTTGGCGGTGCCCATCGCCGCGGGCCAGTTGTGAAGCCGAAGAACTTTAAAGGCACACTTAAAAGACTGTGGGCATACTTCGGCGAAGAACGAAAAATGCTTTCGGTCATTTTTATTTTTATCGTGGTCGATTCCGCATTGATGCTGCTCGCCCCCTTCCTGATTGGGAAAGCAATTGATGCAATGAGCAGTCAGGGCGGCAAAGTTGATTTTAGCTTTCTTGAGGTGATGATTGTCATTTTGATCGCTGTCTATGTGATCGACAGTCTGCTTACTTTTTTACAAGGCTGGCTGATGGCAGGTGTATCGCAGCGGATTGTCAAACGCTTAAGAGATGCTCTTTTTAAAAAGTTACAAAGATTGCCGGTATCGTTTTTCGATGCTCGTTCACACGGAGAGTTAATGAGCAGGCTTTCCAACGATGTGGATAATGTGAGTAACACCATCTCTCAATCGACGACGCAATTAATGTCTGGATTGGTCATCATTACCGGGTCATTAATATTGATGCTCTTTATTAGCCCGTTATTAACGCTGGCCAGCTTAATCACTGTACCACTTGTCTTTTTATTGACGAGGACGATTGCGAAACGGACCAGTGTCTTTTTTAAAGATCAGCAGATCCAGCTGGGAAAATTAAATGGACATATTGAGGAAACCATTTCTGGAATTGAAATTGTTAAAGCTTTTAATCATGAGGGAAAGGTCATCGAAGAGTTCGAGCTGGTCAATACGAAACTGCGTGAGGTCGGCCTTAAGGCGCAAATCTGGTCTGGGTTTTTGATGCCAATCATGAACGTAATTAATAACCTAGGCTTTGCCGTTGTCGCTGTGGTAGGCGGAATCCTAGCGGTGAAAAGCATCATCACGATTGGGGCGATTGCCAGTTTCATAACCTACTCGAGGCAATTCGTCCGACCGTTAAATGATTTGGCAAACATTTTCAACATCCTTCAGTCCGGTGTTGCCGGGGCAGAGCGTGTCTTTGAAATCATTGATGAACAAGAGGAACCGCTCGACCATCCACAGGCCATTCGTTTGGAAAATCCAAGCGGACATGTTGTTTTTGAAAATGTTAGTTTTGGGTACCGGCCGGATGTTCCCATTTTAAAAAATGTCAGCTTTGAAGCGGATATCGGCAGCAGTACCGCCCTGGTTGGTCCAACTGGTGCGGGAAAAACAACGATCGTAAACCTGCTGACGAGATTTTATGATGTGACCGGCGGCCGCATTCTGCTTGATGGTCATGATATTCGTGAGTACACTCGTGATAGTTTGCGGAGATGCTTTGGATTTGTTCTCCAGGATACGTACTTATTCTCAGGAACCATCAAGGAAAACATCAAGTATGGAAATGCCCAGGCCACTGACGATGAGGTCGAGCGTGCGGCGATGATGGCAAATGCCGACACGTTTATTAAGCGGCTGCCTAATCAATACGAAACGGTCTTAACCGAAAATGGCGGCAATTTAAGTCAAGGGCAGCGGCAGCTGTTAGCGATAGCCAGAGTAATCCTGGCGAAGCCTGCTTTGCTTATCTTGGATGAGGCAACGAGCAGCATTGATACGCGAACCGAGTTACATATTCAAGAGGCCTTGCTATCCTTGATGGAGAACAGGACCAGTTTCATCATTGCCCATCGCCTCAACACGATTCAAGGTGCTGATACCATCATGGTCATCGACCACGGGGAAATCATCGAGAACGGTAATCATGAGGAATTAATGAGCCGAAAAGGTAAATATTATAGTATGTTTTATAATCAATTCAAAAATGTGGAAGCGGATTTAGAATGAGGTGGAGACTGGGGGACCAGTCTCTTTTTTGTGCTCTATATAGCTTTCATTGCCTGTAGAGACTGTTTATTTGAATAAATGGTTGATGCCCCCCATTTCATATCCCTTCCTAATAAAATCCCAAAACCCTCTATCAAAAAACGACAATAAATAATGACAACTGTAAAGACACCTGATAGAATACTAATGATTAATAGAATTATTCTGTACCTAATCTTAAGAAATATAGGGAATAATGTTAAAAATGGCTACGAATTTAGGGGGATCGACATGAACAACAAAAAGGAAATATCGGGCCGGAAATTGCTAGGTATCGCCGGGATGGGCTGGATGTTCGATGCCATGGACGTCGGCATGCTTTCATTCATCATCGCAGCCTTAAAAATAGAATGGAATCTAACGCCTGGACAGATGGGCTGGATTGGAAGTATCAATTCAATCGGGATGGCCGTTGGTGCCCTTGTTTTTGGCCTAATGGCAGATAAAATTGGCCGAAAAAATGTATTTATCATCACCTTATTATTATTTTCTATCGGGAGCGGTCTTTCCGCCCTTACAACCACACTAGGAGCCTTTTTAGCACTAAGATTTTTCATTGGCGCAGGTCTTGGGGGGGAACTACCGGTTGCCTCGACCTTGGTATCAGAAAGTGTCCCTGCTGAAAAACGCGGCAGAGTGGTTGTCCTGCTGGAGAGTTTTTGGGCAGGAGGATGGTTAGTATCCGCCCTTATTTCCTACTTTATCATCCCCAAATATGGCTGGCAGATTGCTTTAATTATCAGTGCTATCCCTGCTTTGTATGCCTTATATTTACGAATGGGATTACCTGACTCGCCACGCTTTACGGCATTAAAGAAGAGCGAAAGAATCTCAGCATTTCAAAGCTTTGCAAAATTATGGTCGAAGGAATATCGCCGTCAGACTGCGATGCTGTGGATTGTCTGGTTTTGCGTCGTCTTTTCCTATTATGGGATGTTCCTATGGCTCCCAAGTGTGATGGGGATGAAGGGCTTTAGCTTAGTAAAAAGCTTTGAATATGTGTTAATAATGACCTTGGCACAGCTGCCAGGTTACTTCACAGCCGCATGGTTTATCGAAAAATTGGGGCGGAAATTTGTCTTAGTCGTTTATTTACTCGGAACAGCAGTCAGCGCCTATTTTTTTGGAACGGCAGATTCCACCGCCCAATTGCTGACAGCAGGAATCCTATTATCATTTTTTAATCTTGGAGCCTGGGGCGGACTTTATGCCTATTCACCAGAACAGTACCCAACGATCATTCGTGGAACGGGTACAGGGATGGCTGCTTCGTTTGGTCGGATTGGCGGGGTTCTAGGGCCATTATTGGTTGGGTCGCTGGTGACAAAAAACGTGTCGATATCAACCATCTTCACGATTTTCTGTATCGCCGTCCTTATTGGTGCTCTTTCGGTCCTCTTTTTGGGAAAAGAAACGAAAAGAAAAGAATTAGTATAATAATTTTAGCTATAGAGATTCCTTAATTTGGAGTCTCTATCTTTTATTGTAAATAGGGAAACGTATTCAACTAAAATATTTGAAAAACAGTACTTTTCCACTGAATAAAAGCAAATCCTTTTCAACTTTAGTGAAATAAAGAGTTTGTTCAGATAAAACAGTATTTTTACCATATTGCAAATTATTTTAAAATAATGTACAATACCACTAGACGAACCCCTAAATATTTTGTACAATGTTTTCAGAATATTATCTTTTTTTAAAACAGTTAGACAAAAAGTAGTTGGGAAAATTTCCAAGAGAATTAGGGGGAAAGTCATGAGGAAGAGAAAATTAGCTGGTGTATTTATGTCTTTTATGGTAGCAGCAGGGGTGTTGGCAGGATGTAACTCAAGTACTAGTGGTGATGGGGAAAAAGGCGGAGATATTAAAATTGGTGCCAACCTCGAACTATCTGGCGGAGTAGCTTCGTATGGTCAGTCAGCAAAAGAAGGTATTGAATTAGCCATCGAAGAAATCAACAAAGAAGGTATTAATGGCAAAAAGTTAAAATTAGTGACAGTCGACAATAAGTCGGATGCTGCTGAGGCAACAAATGGTGCACTAAAACTTGCCACCCAAGATAAAGTAGTGGCAATGATTGGTGCAGCAACAAGTACAAACACACTTGCTCAAGTACAGATTGCTCAAGATAACAAAATTCCATTAATCACACCAACTGCAACAAACGCTACGATCACAAGTAAAGACGGAAAGCTAAATGACTTTGTCTTCCGTACATGCTTTATCGACCCATTCCAAGGGACAGTTGCCGCGAACTTTGCAACCAATGATTTAAAGGTTAAAAGTGCAGCTGTTTTAATTGACAGCTCAAGTGACTACTCTAAAGGTCTTGCAGCTTCTTTCAAAAAGAATTTTGAAGCCAATGGCGGGAAAATTGTTAAAGAAGAAGCATATGTGGCAAAAGATACAGATTTCCGTGCTACTTTAACAAATATTAAAGCGGCAAATCCAGAATATATCTTTGTTCCTGGTTTCTATGAAGAAGTTGGGTTAATTATCAAACAAGCTCGTGAGCTTGGCTTAAATGTACCAATCATGGGTGGTGACGGCTGGGATTCTCCTAAACTAGTAGAAATCGCTGGGGCACCAACACTTAATAACACATTTATTACCAACCACTACTCTTCAGGTGATAGTGATAAGAAGGTTCAAGAATTCGTTGCTGCATTCAAAGCAAAATACGATGGTAAATCACCGGATGCCTTTACAGCTCTAGGTTATGACACAGTATACTTCCTTGCCGATGCGATTAAGCGTGCTGGAAGCAGTGAATCTAGTAAAATTCAAAAGGCACTTGAAGAAACTGATGGATTAGAGCTTGTATCAGGGAAAGTGAAGCTTGATAAAAACCATGACCCAATCAAAGCCGCTGTTATCCTTGAGTATAAGAACGGTGAACAACAATTTAAGACAAAGATCAACCCTTAATAGAAAAGCGGAAGCGCCTTGCCCAGGGGCGACAGGCATAAGACGAGCCGGCGAGAAGGTTGCTCTATAACCTTCTTGACGGATTGGCTTATGACCCCGAGCCCCTAGGCGCTGCAGCTAGACAAATAGAAAAGCGGAAGCGCCTTAGAGCTGACGCTAGCTCAATTGTATCTGCTAGACAAATTTTCATAGTTTGCCAAAGGGATAGGGAGCGTAACGTCTCCCTATTCCACTTTCTAAAAGAAATGTAAGTTTCCCACTATGCAAACGTTGTTTAATTGTATTTAAAAAAAGATTCGTTGAAGTCGGTCCAGAGGAGTGTAAGACATATGGAATTAATACAGCAGCTTGTCAATGGAATTTCCTTGGGCAGTATTTATGCACTAATCGCCCTAGGGTACACAATGGTATACGGTATTGTAAAACTAATTAACTTTGCCCATGGGGATGTCTTCATGGTTGGTGCATTTATAGGTTTTTATTCCATTACTATTCTTGATTTAGGATTTTTCCCAGCATTACTTATTTCAATGGTTGCCTGTGCAATCTTCGGTGTATTAATTGAGAGGATCGCCTATAAACCTCTCCGAAATGCAACCAGAATCGCTGCCCTTATTACAGCGATTGGGGTTTCGTTGTTTATCGAGTACGGAACCATTTATATTCGCGGTGCTCAGCCGGAAGCTTATCCAGATGGAATCGTTCCACTAAAAACCCTTGAGATTTTAGGGGTAAAAATCAGCGGTCAGTCCATCCTTATTTTAGGAACATCCGTCATCTTAATGATTTTGCTTCAATTTATCGTGCATAAAACAAAAATTGGTAAAGCCATGCGTGCTGTATCACATGATATGGATGCCGCAAGACTAATGGGAATCAATGTAAATAACACGATTTCAGCAACTTTTGCAATCGGATCTGCCCTAGCAGGAGCGGCGGGCGTCGTCTTTGGGGTATACTATACAAAAATTGAGCCGTTAATGGGAATTATCCCTGGCCTTAAAGCGTTTGTTGCCGCTGTTTTAGGCGGAATTGGAATTATTCCTGGCGCGATGACCGGTGGTTTATTGTTAGGTGTCATTGAGTCACTTGTAAGTGCTGCTGGTTACTCCCTATGGCGTGATGGTGTAGCATTTGTTGTGCTAATCTTAATTTTAATTTTCAAACCAGCTGGTTTATTTGGTAAAAATATCAGGGAAAAGGTGTAAGGAGGTCTTTTAGCAATGGCAATTTTAAAACAAGCAAAATTTTTCTGGACCTCGATCGTTTTAGCCGTTATATTTTCGGTCGTCATGCAATTTTTAATTAATGGTGGTTCATTGAATCAGTTTTATGTAAATACGCTATTTTTTATTGGTATTAATATTATTCTTGCAGTAAGTCTTCATTTAATTATTGGTATTACCGGTCAGTTTTCGATTGGACATGCCGGGTTCCTTGCCGTTGGTGCCTATGCCTCAGCTATTATGACAATGAAATTAAGTCTCCCATTTCCAGTGGCCCTTCTTGTTGGTGGTGTAGCTGCAGCAGTAGCCGGTCTCATTATTGGGATTCCCTCCCTTCGATTAAAAGGTGATTATCTAGCGATTGCTACACTTGGATTCGGAGAGATTGTAAGAATTGTCTTCTTAAATATTGATTATGTCGGTGGAGCAAGTGGAATGACAGTCTCCCACTTTACCACATGGCCATGGTTGATCGGTTGTGTTATTTTAACAATTGTAGTGATTGCGAACTTTACAAATTCGACTCATGGTCGAGCATGTATATCGATCAGAGAAAATGAAATTGCTGCCGATGCGATGGGGATTAATACAACCTATTATAAGGTAACAGCTTTTGCCATCGGTGCGTTTTTTGCCGGAATTGCCGGTGCATTATATGCGCATAACTTTTATATTATCCAGCCAACAAACTTTGGCTTTTTGAAATCATTTGATATTTTAATATTCGTTGTTCTAGGCGGGCTAGGTAGTATGTCAGGAGCAGTGATTGCTGCGATCCTGTTAACGATCATTTCAACTTACCTATCTAGCTATCCAGAGGTTCGGATGGTTATATACAGTCTTGTCCTAATCGTGATGATGCTTTTCCGTCCGCAAGGCCTGCTCGGCACAAAAGAAATTACCTCATTCTTTAAAGTTGGTAAGGCAGCTAAAGGAGGAGTACAGCATGACAACAAAAAAACAGTTGCTTAAAGTTGAAAATGTCGGGATCCGTTTCGGCGGTTTAAAAGCTGTATCAGATGTAAACGTGGTATTAAATCAGGGTGAACTCGTCGGTTTAATTGGCCCCAATGGTGCAGGGAAAACCACATTTTTTAACTTGCTGACAGGTGTCTATGTTCCAACGGAGGGAACCATCTCGTTAACAGGCGATAAACTTAATGGCTTAGCACCGTATAAAATCACCAAAAAGGGAATCAGCCGGACATTCCAAAACATCCGCTTGTTTAGTGATCTGTCTGTTCTCGATAATGTAAAAGTTGCTTATCATTCGCTGGCAAAGCATTCGATGGTAAGCTCGATCTTCCGCTTTCCAACTCACTTTGCTGGTGAGAGGGAAATGGAAGAAAAGGCCATTGAGTTCTTGAAAATCTTTAAGTTGGAAAATGTGATGCATGAAAAGGCGAAGAACTTACCGTACGGCCAGCAGCGCCGCCTTGAAATTGCCCGGGCATTGGCAGCCGGCCCCAAATTATTGCTGCTTGATGAACCTGCTGCCGGAATGAATCCACAGGAAACAGAAGAACTAATGAACTTAATTGCGTTAATTCGTGAGAAGTTTTCATTAACAATCCTCTTAATTGAGCATGATATGGGCCTTGTAATGGGTGTGTGTGAGCGCATATATGTGCTTGATCATGGTCAATTAATTGCGGATGGGACACCAGAACAAATCAGAAATAATCCAAAAGTCATCGAAGCCTATCTTGGAGAGGAGGTCTCCTAATGCTAAAAGTGAATGATATAAATGTTTATTATGGTAATATCCACGCGTTGAAGGGTGTTTCCCTCGAGATCAATCAAGGAGAAATTGTTACATTGATTGGTGCCAATGGTGCGGGGAAAAGTACGCTTTTACAAACCATATCCGGACTATTGAAGCCAAAAAGTGGTGAAGTATTGTTTGAGAGTGAACATGTAGCCGGTAAGGTCCCGCAATCAATTGTAAAACGGGGAATTTCACAAGTACCGGAAGGCCGCCGCGTGTTCGCGAACATGTCAGTGGAGGAGAACCTTGAATTAGGTGCGTACTTAAGGAAAGATAAAAAGGGAATTCAAGAAGATTTTGAAAAAGTTTATCAGCTGTTCCCACGGTTATTAGAGCGTAAAAAGCAGCAATCTGGGACCCTTTCAGGGGGGGAACAGCAAATGCTTGCGATGGGACGAGCATTAATGGCTAGGCCGCGTCTATTACTGTTAGACGAGCCGTCCATGGGCCTTGCACCGCTATTAGTAAAAACGATCTTCAAGATTATTGAGGAAATCAATAAAACGGGCACAACAATTCTATTAGTAGAGCAAAACGCCAATATGGCCCTCTCGATTGCCGACCGTGCTTATGTTATTGAAACAGGAAAAATTGTCGCTTCTGGTACAGCTGCAGAGCTTAACTCAAGCGACCAAATTAGAAACGCCTATCTTGGCGGACATTAATTCAGTTTGACTTAAAAAGGAGTTGGGGCCCCCCAACTCCTTTTAACATTATATTTTCATTTTCCGTTGTTCAGGATCTAGCCGGAATTGCTGACGCCGTTTCGGCTGCAGTAAATGTCTAATCTTGTTCGCATAATCCTCATATAGCTGTTCAAGGCCAACTAATGTTAGTGAAAAGAAGTTAGCATAATTCTTTTGGACTTCCCACTTTAACTCGTTCTTTCCACAAATACTATATTTATTTAGCTCTTCTGTTTCTACTCGAATCTTCGCCAATTCAATTCCTTGCTGCTCTTCGGGAAGCGAGAGAACATGGTCTATCTTTTCAATATAATGAATCGATTTCTCAATCTTCCAATTAATTTCACGATACCCTTCTACATCAATCAGCCCATTTTTTAATTTAAATTCATTTAGTAGTTTAGCAGATTCATAGGTCAAATTCACAATATCATCACGGGTCATATCCTTCGTTTCATAGCTGAGCATATGCTTCCAAGAAGGTTGAATGATCGCCTTGCGGTGGTCCTCAAGGGTATGGCAGAACTTTTTATAGCCGTGCAGTTCTGGATGTTCAAAGGCTGGGCTGGCAGGGTCAAGGAACGGTGCAAGCGGTGCGACAAAATAGAAAATCCGTTTGTCCTGATGACAGGCAAGATGAATCTTTTCACAGAAATCAATGTTTTCTAAGGCGCTGTCATACGTTTGTCCTGGAATTCCAACCATGAAGAATAAATCGATTTTTTTGCAGCCGTGCTTTAAGGCAAACAGGAGCGTATCGATGACTTTGGAGTTGGTACAATTAAATTTCCCATTATAGTGTCTAATCTTTTCATCATGGGTTTCAAGCGTGATCTCAATACTATATTTTGGAACACTTTCATTCATTTGCTTAAAGAACTCTTCATCCGCATACTGGAATAATTCAAACACGACTTCATTTTTAAGATTGAGTTCTTTCAGGCGGCTAAAGAACTCTTTGACATATTCACGTCCACCCTGGCGCAAATCATGGAGGATAAAAATGGGTGCCCGGCTAAACCGGGAGATGAATTTAATATCTTCAATGAGCTTTTCAGGTGACCGTAAGGCGAGCGCACCACGGTTGCAGTTCTGATTATAAGCATCCTTCGAACCACCGCATATCAGGCAGTTTTGTGAGCAGCCCCGCGCCGTCAATAAGGCGGTATTCGGGTACTGCAGCCAGCCATTGTAGGGCAGCGGGTCAAGGAAGTTCCGATATTTAAAGACCGAGCGTATCGCATAGCGATATCCTGGCACATCCAGATCATCTAAATCCTTTGGTACATAGGTAAGCGGATTGCAGCCAATATCGCGGCCCTTTTTCCACGTTAAATTGGGGATGTCAGCATAGTGGGTATTTCCTTGTTCGATTTTATTCATCAATAGCAACATCAGTTTTTCGGTGGAATCGCCGCGCATTACAAAATCGATACAGGGATATTCTATCAATTCCTTATGATAATAGGTCGAAGACAGGCCGCCAAAGATCACGGGGATATCAGGATGCAGCCTTTTAACCACTTTGGCTAATTCGATACTGCCGTGTGCATGTGGAAGCCAGTGTAGGTCAATCCCGAAGGCCCTTGTTTGGACGTTCTTTAACTTTGCCTCGACATCAAATTTGTCACTCATGAGCATTCGATTGGCAATATTAATGATTTTTACTCGAAGACCGTACCTTTCCAGGTATTCCGCGATACTGGTAATACCAATTGGGTACATCTCAAATACGGGTGATGAGGGAACTACATCACTGATGGGGCCGGCAAGCAGGGAGTTTTTTCGAAAATCATAAACGCTTGGTGCATGCAAAAGGACTAAATCGTATTTCATTTATTTCACCTCATGGAAAATAGGATAGAAACATCATCTTTCATAGGCTTAAAAAGATCGTATGTGAAGTATGGAATATACGATTTTTTTAAAGAAGATATTATCTATTTTGGAAATGAAAGTAATTTATTATTGTTGATTTTAGTGTACTATAATAATTGTTTATTAGAGTGACAAATGGGTGACAGATTTTGGGTGATTTTGTGTAAATCCTGCTAAACCTGTATGCTTGAAACTAGTTTAGAGTCTTCAAAGTCAGGGAGGAATGATAACGTGGCACAAGCAAAAACGAATGCGATGCGCATTTTAGATGCAAAAAAGGTCAGCTATGACATGCTTACCTATGATCATAAAGACGGAAAAATTGACGGTGTCTCTGTTGCCGAAAAAGTAGGCAGGGATCCTAAGGAAGTCTATAAGACGCTCGTGGCACAGGGCGCCAGCAAGAATATTTATGTCTTTGTTATTCCGGTTGCTGAAGAATTGGATTTAAAAAGGGCGGCAAAGGCAGCTGGTGAAAAGAATATAGAAATGCTCCCCGTCAAGGATATTCAGAAATGGACAGGATATATCCGCGGCGGCTGTTCACCAATTGGTATGAAAAAGGAGTATAAGACATTTATAGATGAACAAGCAAGGGATCTGGATACCATCATTGTCAGTGCCGGGAAAATTGGTGTCCAAATTGCGTTAGCCCCTGCCCGCTTGCAAGAGGTCACAAAAGCTGACATTGTCCCAATCATTAAGTAAGATTTTTTTCCTAGGCACTCACCTATAGGTGGCAATCGCATAAGATAGGGTGAAATTATCTTACGAGTGTCACGATAAAAGGGAGTGTTGCTCAGTGACAGGAAAAATTAAAAATTACTTTGCTGGCGGTAATACAGCTAGAGGTTTCCATAATTTATATGATTCCAATCTTCAAGATCTAGACCGGTTATTTATTCTAAAAGGCGGACCAGGAACAGGTAAGTCCTCACTCATGAAAAAGATCGGCAATGAGTGGCTTGAAAAGGGCTATGATGTTGAATTCTTACATTGTTCTTCTGATAATAATTCCATTGATGGCGTGTTAATCCCTGCGTTAAAGGTGGGAATTGTCGATGGAACTGCCCCGCATGTGATTGAACCCAAAGCACCAGGTGCAGTGGATGAGTATATTAATCTTGGCGTGGCTTGGAATGCGCGTGCCTTAGCGACCCATAAAAGTACCATCTTGAAGTTAACCAATCAAATCAGCCAGTCCTTTCATAAGGCCTATGATACGTTTAAGGAAGCATTGGATATACATGATGATTGGGAAAAGATCTATATTAATAGCATGGATTTTAAGAAAGCCGATCAATTAACGACCAAATTAATTGATTCCTTCTTTGGAAAAATGAAGCTTAGTAAGAAATCAGAAATTCGTCATCGCTTTTTAGGGGCAGCAACGCCTAAGGGAGCGGTCGATTATGTTCCGAATTTAACCGAAGAGATCCCTAAACGTTATTTCATTAAAGGGCGCCCGGGCTCTGGTAAATCAACGATGCTGAAGAAGCTTGCGGCAGTGGCTGAAGCTAGAGGGGTGGATGTTGAAGTTTACCATTGCGGCTTTGACCCGCACAGTCTAGATATGGTTATTTTCAGGGAGCTTGGAATTGCGATTTTTGATAGCACGGCACCACATGAGTACTTCCCAAGCCGAGACGGCGATGAAATCATCGATATGTATGAATTACTAATCGCTCCAGGGACAGATGAAATTTTTGAAGATATCATTACTAAAATCTCAACCAATTATAAAAATAAGATGAACGAGGCAATCTCTTATTTAGCGCGGGCAAAGGAACTTCATGATGAGCTAGAGGAAATCTATATTGCGGCGATGGACTTTTCCGTTGTTGAAGGAATCCAGAACAAAATAGCCGAGGAAATCAGGGAGTTAGCGGCGAGTAAAGTAGAGTAACAAAACTTTCAATGATACTTCTCACCAAATTAGGCACGGCGCATACCTTAAAGGGAAAATTAAATAAAAGGGGCTAATAACCTTGGATCATTTCAATTACCCTCAGGGTCATGGAAGAATGCCTAATTCTCCTTATGAACACACCCTCCGGCAACAAACACAAGCGCCGCCGCACGGAGGAGGCNNGGAGGCCATCAGCCGCCGCCACATGGGGGAGGTCATCAGCCGCCGCCGCATGGAGGAGGATATCAACCGCCATATGGAGGCGGTCCACATTATGGCAGTGCCCCGACTGCACCACCGCCAGCCTTTATTCCACAAGAATCAGTCGGCTTATATGCGGTTGACCCAGGAGGAATTAGGCACTGTCTGTACCGTTATACCTATATTTGGTTAAGAAATGGAAGTAGCTTCTGGTATTATCCAACCTACGTGGGCAGAAACTCAATCGGCGGGTATCGCTGGAGTGGAAACCACTGGGTATATTATGGAACGGACTTAAATAGAATCCGTTCATTTAGTTGCCACTAATAAATAGGAACTGCCCTGAAAAAATGGGCAGTTCTTATTTTCATTCTAAGAATTTTGATTTGTTTTGCTGCTTTGTCCCTTGTTGCGTTTATTACCTTTGCTGTTATCACCGCTGACAAATTCGCTGGAAAATTCAGCTTCCGACTGTCCTGCTTGCGGGGAGTTTTGATTCTTGCTGCCTTTGTTGTATTTCTTCGTCATCATTGATCCCTCCTTTTCACTATGGTTTAGTTTGCTTTCGAGTACGTTGTTTATTCAGGTAAAATAAAGGTAATAGTTGAATGATGAGATAGCCGGTGGGAATTTTTTGAAAGGGTGATTGGATGCAGTCAAAGATCGATTTGTTAACACAACTATTTGAAAAGAATCGCAACGAAGCAAATGCAGGACCGATGAAGAAATACATGAAAGACCACTTCCCCTTCCTTGGCATCAAGAAGCCGGATCGGAGTGTGCTGGAGAAGCAATTTTTTCAAGAAACAGGATTATTAAAGGAGCCGTTTAACCAAGCATTTATTCGCGAACTTTGGGCGAAGGATGAACGTGAGTACCAATATACAGGATTGGTTTATATGGAAAAATCGCTGAAAAAGCTAGAGAAGAGTGATTTACCCTTTATGGAGGAATTGATTCAAACGAAATCGTGGTGGGATACGGTTGATGCAATTGCTCCCAAACCGGTTGGGGAAATTGCCAAAAGGTTTCCTGAGGTCGTGGCAGAAACGATTGATAGCTGGGCGACCCATGATTACCTTTGGCTGCGCAGGGCGGCACTTCTTTTTCAATTAAAGTATAAAGAGAACACGAATGAAGAGCTTCTTTATCAATACATACGTCTGAATGCAGACAGTAAGGAATTTTTTATCCAAAAGGCCATTGGCTGGGCATTACGGGAATATTCAAAGTCCAATCCTGCTTCCGTGAAAAAATTTATCGAAGCGACGAAGCTAGCACCGTTAAGTGTTCGGGAAGGAAGTAAGTATTTAGGTTGAGCATCTGGGAGATAATGTATTAGATTATCTGTTAAAATAGCAATAATGAAAAGGGATAGAGGGTGAACAGCATGATTAAATGTATTGCAACAGATATGGATGGGACATTATTGAATTCAGTTCAACAAATCAGCTCAGCAAATAAAGATGCTATCTTAAAAGCGCAGTCACAAGGCGTTGAAGTGGTGGTCGCGACAGGCCGGTCGTATCAAGAGGCTACTTACGTACTTTCTGAGGCGGGCTTAACCTGCCCGGTTATTTGTGTGAATGGCGCGGAAGTACGTTCCGAAGAGGGGGATATCCTTTCAGCGACGCCGATTGGGAAACAATTAGCTCGAGAGGTTGCTGCAAGACTTGCAGAAAAGGACGTGTATTTCGAAGTTTACACAAATCAGGGTGCCTTCACGATTGATCCCGACAAGGCCGTTTCCATTCTTGTTGATATCGTGATGAGTGCGAACCCAGAAGCCAATCAAGCTGAGATCACTGAAGCAGCAGGGGCAAGAATCCGTGATGGCTTAGTCCAAACAATTGAAGATTATGAACAGCTGTTTGCGAATGATCAGTATCAAATCTATAAATTTCTTGTCTTCTCGTTTGATGGGGAAAAATTAGAAGCGGCAAATCAAGCATTAGCAGACTTAGAAGAACTTGCTATCGCTTCTTCCGGTCATGAAAACCTCGAAATCACGAATCGTGAGGCTCAAAAGGGAATTGCACTTGAATCGTTTGTAAAAGCAAGAGGAATTGATTTAGCGGAAACGATGGCGATTGGTGATAATTATAATGACGTATCGATGTTTGAAAAAGCAGGCAGATCTGTGGCGATGGGAAATGCCAATTACGAAATCAAATCTCTTTGTGATGTAATTACAGACACCAATGTTGAAAGCGGCGTAGCAAAGGCGATACATGAAGTAATATAAGTTGTAAGTTGTAAGTAAGGGTGTCAGGCACCATGTGAATATTTCACATGGTGCCTGACACCCTTTAGGTTTTGTTTTTACATAATCTCAATTTTTAATGAATTCACCTGTGAAACTAGGAGTTCTTCGTAATCTTTTTGGGCTTGGTAGTAGATTTCTTGTTCGCCGGCTTTAGGGTTTTCTTTTTTGGCCTTGGTAATTAAGTCTTTTTGGATCTTCTGGGACATGACAATCATTTGATACTGCTGCTTTTCTGTTGCCCAAAATTTTTCTTCTCCGTACTCGTTGATCAGCTTTTTAGCGGACTCAAATTGATTATATTGTCCGCGTGCTTTGCTAAGGGCTGCATCTACTTCCGTCTCCGTTGCTTTATGACCCTTTTCATCCGCGAGTAGAGCCATCGCCCGGAGGCGGATGATTTGTGTTAATAGCTGATTTTTATCTTCAAGTGTTTTTTCCTGTGCCTCTAAATAAGTTAGTTCTTCCTCTAACTGCTCGCCCTTATATTGTTTCTGTGCGCTCTCACGGTTGATGGCCAGCTGCAATTGATTAATGAACTTATAAAAGCTGACATCCTCATCAGTGATCCACTCGCCATTCACCTTGGCAACCCCTTTTGGCTTGGTTACGTTCATTTCAATGACTTTCTCGGTCTTTTTCCCATCCTTTTTAAGCGTAAATACGGCCTCATATTTACCGCCCATCGGCAAATTCACTTTGCCAGTATAGGTGCCATTTTTCCCTTCCTCCAGCTTGACATCATAACTGCCATGATCCATTTCCGTCATTGCTAGGTGGGCAGATACATCTAGCCCTTTTACGGCTTTCTTATTTTCGGTTACTTTTACTTCAAACGGCATGGCTGTATCCTTAACGAAATAAAGATCCTTCGTGACGTCCACTTTATAGTCAGGGTCTGAACTGCATCCTGCTATCACGGCAACCAGAAGAAGGATGGCGAATATTATCCGTATCTTCATGAGCTGATTCCTCCTAAATTATGAGTTTGTAAAAACTCGTCTACTTTATATTTCCTCATTTTTCTATTTTCCAAATATGCTACATGGGTACAAATCTGTTTGATTTCGTCCAGATGGTGCGAAGACAGCAGAATCGTCTTATCCTGAAGGGAATGGAGTACATCTAAAATTTCTTTTCTTCCGAGCGGGTCTATTCCGCTCGTCGGTTCATCAAGAATCAGCAGGCTGGAATCTTGATAAAGGGTGATCGCTAAACCAAGACGCTGCAGCATTCCTTTCGAGTACTTCTTGACTTGTTCATGGCGGTCGTCCCACAGGCTGACCGAGCGAAGTACCTGCTCAATTCGTTCCCGGTTGGCGGTCTTCGTTACCGCCTCGGCAAAGAACGTCATATTTTCCAATCCGGTCAGCATCGGATAAAGCATAAATTTTTCCGGCAGATAGGCGATTGCTCGTTTCCACTCCTCATTTTTCTTGTTCACGGCAATCCCATTTATTAAAATTTCTCCTTGTTTGACTGGCAGTAATCCAAGCAAACTATTGATAAATGTCGATTTCCCGGCACCGTTTCGGCCAACCAGGGCACAAATTTCATTCCGGTGAATGTCTAGATTGATGGAATCCAAGACTGTTTTTTTTCCGAATGATTGGTTTAAATTCTTGACGTTGATCATTCGTATCCCTCCTTACGATTGAATACAATCGCTGTGGAAAATGAAGCGATGAGCCAGAACAATAGATTTCCAAGCAGGAAGAAGGCCGGCTTCGTCCACATAAACGCTTGTAAGAGTCTCGACATATGGCCGAAGGAATATACCCCCGTGCCTGTTTCTAAAAACATTCGAACAGCCTGAAGCGGATTTAAAAAGTAGACGGAAGAAAATAGTTTTACATTTTCATGGGTCACATTCGGTAAGAACGACAGCAAGATAAAATCGTGCAAGAAGAAAAAGTAGAACCAGACGAAGATCGTAAACCCTAATATCTGCATCCTCGAGCGGCTGATACTGCCGATGGCGGCGCCCATTTGCAAGAAGACGAGGCACATGCAAACAATCGCTGCTACAAAGATGAAATAACTTTTCATATCAAGTTGAAAGTTAAATTTTAATAGTAACAAATAGACGAAAAACCAAGTGATCAGCGGGATAAGGACAACGGTATAGAGTCCCAGGCTTTTTTTGATTAGGAAGCTTCCGAAATGGTCTGTCTTTGTCAGCAGCATAATCAAAGTCTTTTGTTCTTTTTCTTGAAAGATCGAGAATGCCCCGATAAATAAGCATAGAATTGGAATAAAATAGATAATCGTATCAAACAGGTTGATTAAGAGCACATAAAAGCCTTTATCAAATGAAAGGGCTGAGGAACGAAATAAAATTGCAATTGAAATCAGAACAATAATACTTAAACTTAGCCAAAGTCCTTTTCCTCTTATATTTTCCTTCCATTCCTTCCAAATGTAATGCATAGTAGGTGTCTCCCCTTTAGTAAAATCCCCACGATAAGCAAGGTGGCAATAAGGATAATTGCTTTCGAATGTGTTCCTTTTGACGCTGATAGCGGGTGTGGGTCATGGAACATGATGGCTTCCTTTGACAGAGTCGCGTTCATTTTTTCATATATCTTCAATGCGGGACTTTTTAAAAATAAATAGGATAATTCTTGGTCTTCAATTAATTGGTATAAAGAAGAACGATAGGTTATTGGAAAATCCCCAATGTGGTCTTGGTCTAAATCGGTTATTGGGAACGCGCTGCCCCAGTCATTCCCTTTGCCATCCTTGCTCCAGGAATTATTCTCACTATTGCCGCCAAGAGTTACAGCAGGAATCGTATTTTCGGTAATTTGGTTTAAGGTAAATACTTGTTCGTTGGAACTCGACCACAGTTCAATTCCGATTTGGTTTTGAACGATTTTGTTGTGGCGAAATTCATTTCTGGTTGCTTGATCAATATACATACCGCGTTGGTTCATATAAAAGGTATTATCGGCAATATCATTGTCATTGGCTTGGAGTAATAGTAATCCAAAGGATTGATTGCCGTAGTTCACGAGAAATTGATTATCCTCGAGTTTCAAATGGTTTGAGTTCATAATCGCGGCCCCGCCGGTATTCATCGTGAATATATTTTTCTTGAAAATGTTCTCGTCGGAATACATGTAATGCAAGCCATATCTTGTGTGGCTAATATTATTTTCATAGCTTTTATTGTTGTTGGCATATTCAAAGAACATCCCGTCCCGGGTGCCTTCAATCGTATTTTTTTCAAGCAGATTATCATTGGCATAATAAACGTGAATCCCATTTCCCTGGGCTGCAATTTCGCCTTTGCCCAGGCCCTTAATCTGGTTGGAACGAATGGTATTATGGTGCGCCTGGCTTAAATAGATGCCGTGAAAGGAGTCGCGGATGCTGATGTGTTCAACGACATTGTTGTTTGTGTAAATCTTAATGGCCGCGTACTCCTCAGCAGAGTTCCGGTTCATCCCTCCATGCATGACGGTTAGATGGCTCAGTTTCACATCAGGGGCTTTTATGGAAATGACATTGCCCGATCCGTCTCCTTTAATTACCGTCTTTTTTGAGCCAATGATTGTTATCGGTTTGTTGATGACAATATTGCCCTGGTACGTTTTATTTTCAAGCTGGAGGACCGCCCCTTCTTTCAGGCTGTCGATAGTTGCTTGTAATGGTTCGGCTGCCAGCTTTTTCTCAGGGCTCATGACTAGCAATAGAGAAAAAATGAAAGATACGAGCGCAAGTTTTTTCATTTACTTTCGATCCTTCCATAACGGAATGAGTAAGAGAATAAACGCAGCGATCACCAAGTATGTTCCGAGGCCAAGCAGGCTGTTGGTTTGGAAATTTGCCACCGTATTATGACCCAAAATAGGCGGAACAAACGGATCCATTTTGATCGGAGCTTCAGGACTTAGATTGGTGCCAAACTTTTTCAATGCATGGTGAAGATCATATACACCGAGTCCGCCGCCAATCACAAATAGGCCAATCAATCCGTAAAGAACGGATTTTTTTCGGAGCAGGGCGGTTAAAAGCGTAAGAGCCGCTAATCCTCCAACTAAATAAGGTAAATACGCTAATTCAGGGAAGTTTTTTTCACTGAAGTTGGCCATCCCAATATAGTGGTTAAGCCCATTCACGATATCAATTTCCCCTGCGAGCTTATTCGGATACACAATGATATTTAACCCTTCTGGATATTGCGGAGCAACAAAGACCATTTTCCACCATGGGAAAAATAGTGAGATGACTATTAAAATAGTTGAAGTAACAAGTAATAATGAAGAAACTACTGATAATTTTTTGGTTTTACCCTTCATGTTAACATCGCCTTTTTAATGAAATCGGTAGTAAACGGAGAAGGGTATCAATCTTTTTCATTGATACCCATCACCAACATATTGCTTAAATTACTGTTTTGGTTTGACAAGGAAGTAACCGGTCATTTCTTGGTGCAGCGCAGAACAGAAGTTTGTGCAATAAAGTGGGTAGGTTCCTGCTTTATTCGCGACAAATTCCATTGTGTTGGTTTGTCCCGGCTGGACTTCCATGTTTAAGTTATAGCTGTTGATGGCAAATCCGTGGGTAATATCTTCATCGAAATCAATATTTGTCAGATGAATCGTCACATGATCTCCTTCATTTACTTCGATCACATCAGGACGTTTTGCTTTGGCATCAAAGATAAATTTCGAACGCATCGCGATACCATATACATCGACTTTGTTACCATTACGAACGATTTTTGTATCGCTCTGCTTGTAAACAGCTTCCTTATTCTTTGTGTCCTTCGGATAGACTTCAATGGTTTTGATTTTATCCGCTTTAATCATTTGGGCATAGTGTGGTTCTGGGTTAACGGGTGCTGATTGAATGATCTTCATCTTACCGCTGATATCAATCAACTGCATCGATTCAGGATGAGAAGGTCCAACGGATAAATAGCTGTCCTTCGCAATCTTATTTAAGGCAATGATATATTTTCCATCTGGTGCAACCGTGTCACCTTCTGCGGCAACAGAGTGTCCTGGAGAATATTGGACAGGGACACGATCTAATGTTTCACCTGTTTTTGGATCCCATTTCACAATTTCCGAAGAAATAAACATCGTTGTGTAGGCCATGCCTTTGTCATCAAATTGCGTGTGCAGTGGTCCTAAGGCATTTTCAGGGTTAACTTCTCTTTCCATCACGGATTTGTAATTAAGGACTGGAATCCCATTGCGTTCACCAGCGAAGTCTTTGTTTGCGACAGCTATAAATGCTTTTTCAAACGAGAAGACGGTCATGGTTGGCGCTAATTTTCCGGAAGCGATAAAGTGCTTGCCATCTGGTGTTACGTCGACACCATGTGGTGATTTTGCGACTGGAATTAAATAAATGCCGCCTTTTTGCTTCTCAGGGAAGATCATTTTCTGACCGCCCACATTTTCGTACTTGCCTTCCTTGACCATTTTCTCAAGCTCTTTCCAGTTGAAAAGAACAATATAGTCACGGTCAGCTTGTGAAGCGTTAATTTCAAGGTTTGTTGTTGATTCTTCGGTATTATAAGTCGTCATAACCGCCCAATCCGCTGATTCTTTTTTACCTGCATCAGAAAGGTCATAGGACCATGGTGGAAGGGCGACTTGGTAACCAATATTTAGCTTTTGTTTGTTTTGATCAAATGTGACAGCAGACATCACGCCGCGATATTTTGTACTGTAATCATCTAGTGATTCGTATTTGTGCTGCAGCGGCACGGCGAAGCGAGTCGGCAGGAACATATACTCGGTATTTTCCGTAACGAAGGCCGCACAGTGTGGTCCGCTTGTATTTGGAACGTTAATGATGTCTTTCACGGTGAATGTTTTTAAGTCCATCGCGGCTGCACGGCTGTTACCAACATCGGTCGCGAACATGTATTTCCCGTCATAGTCACCTTTTGTTTCAGAGAAGGCCGGGTGATGTAGGTCTCCCCATGTATAACCGCCCATTAATTTCTTCGAGTGTTCATCGAATCCGTACCCTGTAGCCGAATCCTGCGAGAAGAC
Organism: Bacillus sp. AFS073361; assembly: GCF_002567005.1. Taxonomy (GTDB): domain Bacteria; phylum Bacillota; class Bacilli; order Bacillales; family Cytobacillaceae; genus Neobacillus. Next base: position 282,261 of record NZ_NUZU01000004.1, on the reverse strand, counting down.
CGGAACCGTTCGAATATGACGCATGGATGGCACACCATAAATAAACATTTGACCGGAGTGGCCGCCGGAAGCAAATAGATAGTAATCATCTTTTTGGCCGAATGGGACATATACCTTTTCGGCATCGCTCTTTGTGCTTGGCGCTGCTTGCGTTTCAGTCTTAGCTGAGAAATCTGCAAACGTAATCGTTGCTGCGACAAACCCGGCTAAGAGACCCGATGCAATCGGAATCCATTTTTTCATTATGTACACCACCTTTTTTATTTTTCAGAGGCTTGTTTAAGTAGGTCTAATACTTGCTTACGTTCCTCGTCAGATAATGGGTTTTTCCCAATCACACCTGACATGACAGCAGAAGTAGGCGCTTTTAAAAATTCTTCAATCGGCTTGCCATGCTTGCCTTCTACGTTTACAAACGCTTGGGAAAGATCTGGGCCAACTGCTCCACCCGTAATTTTTAGAGATTCAACACTGTGGCAGCCGAGGCAGCCTTTCTTGTTAAGGATGTTATCCTCATTGGCAGAAACCGTTGTTGCTTCTTTTGAGTCGGTCGTTGTTTCTTCTTTAGCAGCAGAAGTTTCTGTCGTCTCTTTCGTTTCTGTTTGTGCCACTTGAGGCTGTTTTGCGGAATCCCCCATGATCACGCCAAACACTAAGTAACCTAATCCAAAGCCGAGTAATGTACAAATAACAAAACTGATAATGGCTTTATTCATCTTTTTCCCTCCTTTTTTCTCAAATGAACATCTTCATCCTAAACACTTCCATGTCAGAAAAATGTGACCTACCGCACACCTTTGTTATAGTTTTTGAACGTTTTGTGAAAGGGCTTAATATCACGTGATTTGAAAAGATGAACGTTTTGTGAAATTCGTCACTACATCAAGTGACGCAGTTCTTTACAATAAAAGTAAGTGATCATCAAAAGGGGATTTTTAATAAGGGTGGTGAAAAGGATGATTCAAGTCGATTGTTTAAAAGAGCCGAATCTAGCAATCTATCAACAGGTTGCCCAAATGGATTTACTTCGGAAAATTGTTATCTTTAAGGATTTATCGGAGAAGTCGCTAGCGATTATTGAAAAAAGGATTCAAACACTCGAGTTGAAAAAAGGGGAAAGGATCATTTCGGAAGCGGAAGTGGCCAAGGGGGTTTATTTGTTCATACCGGTGCAGTGAAGTTAACGAAGCAGGATGAACAGGGAAATGAAATTATTGTCTGTGTGAAGCAACAAGGGGATGTGTTTGCAGAAGCCTGTTTGTTTACAAAAAGGACAGAGTACTACCCGGCAACTGCGACCATGCTTCAGGACGGGAAAGTCTTATTTTTAGATAAATTGGAACTTGAACGGGATTTGTTCAACCATCCGGAATTATCGATTCAAATGATTAGTTATATGAGTGATGTGCTCCGGGAAATGACCTCGCAATTACGAGACGTGGCTTTGCTCGATGTGTATGCGAAGACTGTTAAGACATTAGAGCGCCTCGGTAATAAATTTAATAATGGCCTGAACAGATGGGATATAGAGATTCCCTTGACCATTCAGGAATTTGCTACCGTGGTCGGAACAACCCGGGAAAGTGTCAGCCGCGTTTTCTCCAGGTTAAAAAAAGATGGCATCATCGAAATGAAATCAAGGAAGATTATTATTCGCGATTGGTGTACGCTGTGCACGCTGCTGCATCGGGAATATTGACATAGAAAAAAGCCCTTCACTATGAGGGGCTTTTCGTTTACTTAGTAAATTTATACGTCCAAAACCGTTCATTATTAATCCACTTCATTACTTGCGGGTCTTGTTTTTTTAATTTCTCTTCCATTCCGATAAACATTTGCTCGGTTTGCGAACGGTGCGCCTGGATGGCGGCCATTTTTGTTTTGGCAACAGGGCTGATGTCATTGAGAATATCTGGTTCCCCGAGCTCATCAACACAATTGTTTGAGAAGGCAACACAGTGTAAGGTTGGCCGTGCGGCTGGGCTCATTTTTTCAACCGCGCGAACGACCGCCGCACCAGTGGCATCATGGTCCGGGTGGACTGAGTAGCCTGGATAAAACGTAATAATAAGAGAAGGATTAACTTCCTCAATCAAGGCTAACATTTGATTGGCAAGTTTCTCTTCATCTTCAAATTCAATCGTTTTATCGCGGAATCCGAGCATGCGCAAGTCTTGAATGCCCAGTACCCGTGCCGCTTCCTTCAATTCTTCTCTTCTAATCTTCGGCAAGTTTTCACGATTGGTAAACAGAGGATTTCCCATGTTGCGTCCCATTTCACCTAACGTTAAACAGGCATAGGTAACAGGGGTTCCGTTCTGCACATGGGTGGCAATGGTGCCTGACACCCCAAATGCCTCATCATCAGGGTGAGGGAAAACAACCAATACTTGGCGTTCTTTTTCCATAAATTCTTCTCCTTTCGGGCCTTGCATTCTTATTCAAAAGGGGTGCTGGAAATCTCCAAGGCAACCGCTAGTTTTCCATCATGGTCGTGACCGGCTAATAAGAGACGATTGTCCTCATCAATTTCGTAATGAGTGATCCCTTCTGCGTAAATCCAGCCAAGCTGAATCTTTAACCCAACCCGAAACGGGCCATTCCCTGTTATTTTCCCTAATTCATAACGGACAAGGGCATTGCGGATGAATGCACCGGCTGAAAAGAAGCTTTGATCGTTATGTGAAGCATAGGCACCGTTGGTCGTTTCAAGGTGAATATAGACATCTTTATTAGCAAAGCTGTTAATGGCATCTTGTGCACCTTTTACATCAATAAGTTCCAAAATGAAGCCTCCTTTCCCATCATTAATTTTGAGATTATGTCTAATGTCTATTTTAGTTAATAATGTAACTATCATACTAAAATCAGGTAAAAAATGCGAAACTGGTGCCTGACACCAACAAATGACCTCAAAAAAGAAGAGTCGATCAAGCGATCGGCTCTTCGTGACTCTTTCTTATTCCACACAATCTTCGCAGTACTCGGTAACAGCTTTCGCTCCACTGCGGTAAGCCCCATGCCAGGTTGGTCCAACGTATTCGTTGAGACGGAAACCTTGCTGGATGGCTGCTGTGATAAATTCCTTTGCGACATCGACCGCATCATAAACGGATTTTCCTTTTGCTAATTCCGCTGTAATTGCTGATGAGTAGGTGCAGCCCGCCCCATGAGTGTAGGTCGTTTCAAATTTTTCCGACTCATAAAGCATAAATTCTTTTCCATCATAAAGCAGGTCAACGGCTTTTTCTTCTGATTCAAGCTTGCTGCCGCCCTTAATCAGCACGAATTTGGCCCCTTGTTCGTGGATTTTTTCTGCGGCTTCCTTCATTTCCGCCACAGTACGCGGGGTTTTCATGCCAGCCAGCTGTCCTGCTTCAAATAAATTAGGAGTCACGACTAAGGCGCGTGGTAATAGAAACTCACGCATTGCATCGGTAGTTTCTGGATTTAGGACCTCATCTTCACCTTTACAAACCATAACAGGGTCAATCACGACACGTTCAAGTTTGTTTTCATCGCTTTTCCGAGCCGCTAATTCAATAATCTCAACAGTGCCAAGCATGCCGGTTTTCATCGCATCGATCCCAACAGAAAGAATGGTTTCAAGCTGAGTCTCAAGCGTATCAACAGCAATAGGGAAAACATTATGGTGCCAATGGTTTTTTGGGTCCATTGTCACGATGGATGTCACTGCAGTCATTCCATAAACGCCAAGTTCCTGAAAAGTCTTTAAGTCCGCTTGTAGGCCAGCGCCGCCGCTTGTATCAGAACCAGCGATTGTCATCACTTTGTTGATGGTCATATGTATGTACTCCTCCTTAAATTTTTACTCTTAATTATTATAGAACATTTTTCAAAAATTAACAGGAGTCACAAAAGGCTTGATCTATATGGTCAGTTTGAAATTCAAGTTTGCGAAGGTTGTAATGGCTATATTAAAATTATTGATACACGTCAATATATTGAAAAGCCAACAGCTGCCTTACTGGATTTAAACTCGATTCATTAGGATTATGTGGCACAGGATAATGGCTATCAAGCTGTGGGCGTGGATATTGATGTAAATGAAGAGGGTGCAGGGTTGATGAAGGCTGGGGCAATTATTTTATCAGGTGGAAAATCAAGCAGGATGGGCACCAATAAGGCCCTTCTAAAAATAAACGAGAAAACGAACATTGAGAGAATGGCTGATGCACTAAACCTTTCGTTTATTGATATAATTCTTGTAACCAATCATCCTGAAGACTACCAATTTTTAGAAGTGAAGATGGTCTCAGATCTGTATCCTGGTCAGGGCCCCCTTGCAGGAGTACATGCAGGACTGCTGGCATCTCCATTTGAAACGAATTTTGTCGTAGCTTGTGATATGCCGTTTGCTTCCGCGGAACTTGCCGAACTGCTTGTCAAAAAAAGCAGCGGTTTTGATGCCGTCATCCCAATCATTAATGGAGTCCAGCACCCATTGTTTGCCGTCTTTCAAAAAAGGGCAGCGGACGTGGCAGCACAAATGATTGAAGCGGGACAACTTCGGATGAAACATTTGCTTGAACGCTTAAATGTCCTGTATGTAACAGAAAAAGACCTTCAGGCATACAGCAGCATCGATTTAGAGCGGGTCTTTTTTAATATGAATCACCCAAGTGAGTACGAAGATGCTAAAAAGTGGGCGGAAGATAGATAAGGTGGAAAAAGGGGACCGACTACACGGTTCACATAATTGGTGAAATTGGTGGATACCAAGTGATCAAAAAATGCAGAGCCTAAGTGCTTAGGGGTAGGGGTGTAAACCGATGATGTACGAAATTTCAAAAGAACCAATCGATATTCAAGCGGTCATAGATAAGGTTGTCCAGCGTAATGCCGGTGCGATTACCACGTTTATCGGCACGGTTCGGGAATTAACCAAAGGTAAAAAAACATTATTTTTAATTTATGAAGCGTACGAAGCGATGGCGGTTAAGAAGTTGGCGCAAATCGGCAAGGAAATTGAACAACGCTGGGAAGGTGCGTGCGTGGCTATCACCCACCGCGTCGGCCGTTTAGATATTACCGATGTGGCAGTGGTTATTGCCGTCTCGACGCCGCACCGTGCTGATGCCTATGAGGCGAACCGCTATGCGATTGAACGGATTAAAGAAATTGTTCCAATTTGGAAGAAAGAACACTGGGAGGAAGGCGAAGCATGGATGGGAAATCAGCTCGAAACAGTTGCCTATCCGAGCGGTAAGCCAGAGGAGAGTGACTTAAATGAATAAGGTGTTATTTTTTGCTCATTTACGTGATGCGGTCGGCGGTGCAGAGTTCCTATCTGTCGATGCCGGTGGTAAAACGGTAGCGGAGTTAAAGGCAGAGTTAGCGGCTAAGTATGATCTGCCAAAGATGGATACGGTGATGACGGCCATCAATGAAGAGTTTGCCGCAAACGATGAAGTGATTCAAGCGGGGGATGAAATTGCCTTTATTCCGCCTGTAAGCGGGGGCTGACCAGCATGGACGAACGGTATTCACGGCAGGTCCTCTTTGCGGGGATCGGCAAAGAAGGACAAGCAAAGATCCGCAGCAAGCATGTGCTGATTATCGGGGCAGGGGCCTTAGGATCCGGAAGTGCGGAGGTGCTGACGCGGGCAGGTGTCGGCAAGATTACGATTATTGATCGCGATTATGTGGAAGCCAGTAACCTGCAGCGCCAACAGCTTTATACGGAAGAAGATGTCGCTGAGAAACTTCCCAAGGCTGCCGCGGCGGAGAAACGTCTGCGTGCGATTAACTCAGATGTGGAAGTGGTCTCGATGATCGGTGATGCTACCCCTGAGTTATTAGAAGAGCTTGTTGTGGACGTTGATGTGATGATGGATGCGACTGATAATTTCGAAACGCGAATGGCGATGAATGATGTCTCGCAAAAATACAAGGTTCCATGGATTTACGGGGCCTGTGTCGGCAGCTTTGGGATGACATTTTCGATGATTCCTGGGAAAACCCCGTGTTTGAATTGTTTGTTGCGCTCTATTCCGCTCCAGGGGATGACCTGTGATACAGGAGGAATCATTTCTCCAGCTGTCCAAATGGTCATTGCTCATCAGACTGCGGAAGCGCTGAAGATGTTGGTGGAGGATTGGGACGCGGTCCGGACTTCCTTTGTCAGCTTTGATTTATGGAGAAATCAGTATACAAGCTTGAAGATGTCGAAGGCGAAGTTTGCCGGCTGCTTATCTTGCGGCGAGGAGCGGACCTATCCCTATCTCGATCAGGAAAATATGACGAAGACGACGGTACTGTGCGGACGTGATACCGTGCAAATCCGCCCATCGTCGGCAGGTGAAATCTCGTTAGAACGCCTCGCCGGTCAGCTTGGTTCACTAGGATATGTGGTGAAGGGCAACCCTTATTTGGTTTCGGTTGAAATGGGCGTAGAGCGGATGGTTATTTTTCAAGATGGCCGCGCCCTCATTCACGGCACCAAGGATTTGACACATGCCAAATCAGTTTACCAGCGGATTTTAGGATAATTTGAACCCGTGCCGTCATTGGTGCGGGTTATTTTTTCAGCGTTCGACTTGTTTCACGTGAAACATTGAAGATCATGTCGAAGTGTGATATCACTTTGCGGGCTAATTTTTCGAAAAAAAGGCGATACTCATGTAGAATAGAATCGAGACTGAAATTAGAGGTGCTAGACAAGTGAATATATCTGTCCAAAAACTATTAGCGAAAATAGAAGCGGAATTGAAACTAGCGAAGAGCAGTACAAAAGAAGAAAGCATGCGTGAAAAAGTCTACTCTATTAAAACATTATGTGAGTTATTGCTAGATGAAACACCCACGCGGAAGAGTGAGGCTCCAGCCGCTCCAGTGCAAGCAGTTCAGCAGGCTGTCTCGTTCCAGGCCTACCAACAGCCTGTGATGAATCAGCCCATCATACAACAAGCACCAACAATACAGCAGCCCAAAAAACTGGATATGGAAGACGAAGCAAACGGAGATTCATTGTTTGATTTTTAAAAGGGGGAAATATTATCATGAAAGCTTTTATCATAGTCGGTGCCATCAATGCTTTTATCGCAGTTGCGCTTGGCGCCTTTGGAGCCCATGGATTAAAGGATAAACTCGATGCATATTATTTGGATATTTGGAAAACAGGGGTCACATATCAAATGTTCCACGCAATCGGGATGTTAATTGTAGGTCTGTTAATTGGAAAAATAGCCACCGCCAGCCCGCAATTCACTTGGTCAGGATGGTTAATGCTGGCGGGAATTATTTTTTTCAGCGGAAGTTTGTATGTGCTGAGTTTAACAAAAATCGGCATCCTAGGAGCAATCACACCAATTGGCGGGGTCTGTTTCTTAGCCGCATGGATCCTAATCGTTGTTGGAGCAGTGAAACATTTATAATTGAAAGACAGGCATTGGGGGCGCCCGATGTCTTTTTTTGTCTCTCAAAAAAATAGGCTATGATGATTTTGGCACCATGTTGATTGGAGCGAAACGCCTGAAGCGGAAATCAACATGCCAATATAACATAACCAAAAAAATAAACACCAATTGATGGTCAATTGGTGTTGGCTTCATAGGATTTACCTTGGCGGGAAAGTCGCTGGAGCGGAACTGCCATATGGATATTCATACTCAATTTCCTCTGGAAATTGAATATAATCGACAGCAACCATTGGGATAAGCCAACGGGTCCCGGCTTGTGGGTCACTTAAAACCACATGATCTCTTCCTGCCGCTTCAATAATCCCCGTAAATTCTTTTGCATTCCATTTGTTATTGCCCTCAAAGGTGGCAAAGACAGTGCACAATTTTCCTTTATTCAAGCGTAAAATATTTTCGATGTATGACTGTTCAAGTGGCAGTTGGCCTGGAGCCATCCCTGCAGGTGCGCCAGCCCCCCCGCCCCCGGCACCGGCTGGCGGAAATTGTGGGAATCCTTGTGCACCTGGTGCTGGATAAAAACTTTGCCCGCCCCCCGGCATCCCTTGAGCTCTCTGTTGTTGCTCTGCTGCTCCAGTATAAGGCTGAAAGCCCTGTGGATTGTAGAATTGATTCATCCTTTTCCCTCCTAAAAAGTGAATAAAACGAGTGGAACAACTTCCTATTAATACTCCTTTTATCCCAAATTGGTTACAAATAGGAAAAATAATAGCTCTGAGATTAATGGAGTTCTTTCTAAGACTCGCTGTTTAAATAGTATGAGCACATGGAGAGAAATATGACTAGCTAGCAGGGGAGGAACAGCAAAAAAAGTCCCCAGCCGCAGCTGAGAACTTTTAAAATTAAACATGTAAGAAATTTGCTACACGTTCTTCCTCTAAGATGTTACCCACAAAGAAAGAACCAAATTCTCCATATCTAGCACTTACTTCATCAAAACGCATTTCGTAGACAAGCTTTTTAAACTGAAGGACGTCATCTGCAAACAAGGTTACGCCCCACTCATAATCGTCAAAACCAACGGAACCGGTGATGATTTGCTTTACTTTTCCAGCGTATGTACGACCAATCATTCCGTGGCTGCGCATTAAATTCTTACGCTCTTCCATCGGCAGCATGTACCAGTTATCGTTACCCTCACGTTTCTTATCCATTGGATAGAAGCAAACATGCTTGGTTTTAGGAAGCGCTGGATAAAGCCGCGCTAGGATTTGTGGATTTTGGTATGGATCCTCCCCAGCAGGCAAATAGTTACTGAGCTCGACAACCGACACATAAGAATGGGCAGGAATCGTAAATTCAGCCAATTTTGTTTTATTGAATTCGGTTTCAATTTGGTTTAGTTCTTCCATCGTTGGACGAAGAATCATCATCATGAAATCGGCTTTTTGACCAACAATTGTATATAAAGCATGACTGCCTTCTTTACGTTCCTGTGTGGCATTCCACTTCTCAACTAGACTTAAAAACTCGTGGATGGCGGCCTGGCGTTCATCACTAGGGAGCATTTTCCAAGTTGTCCAATCAACCGTCCGGAAATCATGGAGGCAATACCAGCCATCTAGCGTTACTGCTGCTTCACTCATTATAATCACTCCTAAATAATCATTCTTCTTATTAACAATCTTTACTATAACATAGTTTGACCCAGTGGCGCGCGAATAAACCTATCTAAGCAAATCAATGGATATTTTTCATGGAAGAAGTAAATCATAAAAACGTGCGCGTAATTTTTTGAAAACATAAACTTTTTTATGAAAACGCTATCTTTGATTCTTATCATTGAAATTTAAAAAGGGTAAAGTATGCTAATTTATGTAGGTTGATTAAGGGAGGATTTAGTAGTGAGTGATTTATTTGAAGGATTAAAGCAAAAAATTTCAGGCCGTGATTTGAGAATTGTTTTTCCAGAAGGATTAGATGAGCGGATTGTCAGAGCGGCAAGCCGTTTAGCAGAGGAAAAACTGATCACACCGATTTTAATTGGCAATATCGAAAAGGTTCAGGCGAAAGCAGCAGAGCTTGGCGTTTCTTTAGATGAGGCAGAAATTTATGACCCAGCAAGCTATGCGGGCATGGACGAGCTGGTTTCAGCTTTTGTTGACCGCCGCAAAGGGAAGGCAACCGAAGAGGATGCACGCAAAATTTTACTTGATGAAAACTACTTTGGCACTATGCTTGTTTATTTAAATAAAGCACACGGTCTTGTCAGCGGTGCGGCCCACTCCACGGCTGATACAGTGCGCCCGGCATTACAGATCATTAAGACAAAAGAAGGCGTCAAGAAAACGTCCGGCGTATTTATCATGGTTCGTGAGGATGAAAAGTATGTGTTCGCTGATTGTGCAATTAATATCGCTCCAGACAGCAATGATTTAGCAGAAATTGCGATTGAAAGTGCGAAAACCGCTCACATGTTTGATATGGAACCGCGCATTGCGATGCTCAGCTTTTCAACGAAGGGTTCAGCGAAATCTCCTGAAACCGAGCGAGTGGCTGAGGCAGTCGCGGAGGCAAAGCGTCGTGACCCATCGCTTGTTTTAGACGGGGAATTCCAGTTTGATGCAGCATTTGTTCCATCGGTGGCAAAAAGCAAGGCACCCGATTCTCCGCTGCAAGGAGATGCGAATGTGTTCATCTTCCCGAGCCTTGAAGCTGGAAACATCGGCTACAAAATTGCACAGCGCTTAGGCGGATTTGAAGCAGTTGGACCGATTCTGCAAGGCTTAAACGCTCCAGTAAACGATTTATCACGTGGATGTAATGAAGAAGATGTCTACAAGCTGGCGTTAATTACAGCAGCACAAGGGGTATAAGAGTTAGTTTGCAAGGAAGGGCTGGTCCATTGTTAAGGTGGATTGGCCTTTTTGGGTTTGTTTTACCAATTTTTGTATAAATGTGCTGAGGCTTTGTAAAATTATCATGATTTTCGTAAATAAAGTATAATACTTTGTATAATAACTACCCAACTTTGTAAAAAAACTATTAAATTCAACTCAAGGAGCCACCGAAATGGAAGGATTACTGCGTCAGCCGCAATGGCGGATTATCGATCAATCAGCGGCGGGCATTCATTTTCAAGCATTGCAATCATTCGGGACCGATGATACCCTGTGTGCCTCCGTTGGTTCGGGTCAGGCACCAGCCACAGCCAGGACGTGGGTTCACCACAATACGATCGTTCTCGGCATTCAGGATACTAAGTTGCCATTTTTACCAGCAGGTATTCAGTTTTTACAGGAGCAGGGCTATCATGTGATTGTCCGAAACTCCGGCGGCCTCGCGGTTGTTCTCGATGAAGGCGTCCTCAATATCTCGTTGATTTTCCCAGAGGCGGAAAAAGGGATTGATATTAATCGCGGCTATGATGCGATGTGGCAGCTCATTCAACATATGTTTGCTGATTTCCCGCATCAGATTGAGGCTCGGGAAATTGTCGGTTCTTATTGCCCGGGAAGTTATGATTTGAGCATTGCGGGGAAAAAGTTTGCCGGTATCTCGCAGCGCCGTCTTAAAAAAGGGGTTGCTGTCCAGATATATCTCTGTGTGAACGGCAGCGGCGCTAGGCGAGCCGAACTGGTGAGGGAATTTTATAAACTAGCAAAACAGGATGCAGAAACGAAATTTGCATACCCAGAAATTGTTCCAGAGGTTATGGCGTCGCTTGCGGAATTGCTCGGAACCGATCTTACCGTTGCCGACGTGATGCTCCGTCTACTAAACCAGTTAAAGGATCACAGCGGGCTCTTGTATGCGGGTCCATTAAATGAGTATGAGCTGGGGTTATTTCCAGGTTATTATCAACGGGTCATTGACCGAAATGAAAAAATTAACGCCATGTAAAAAGCCGTAAATCCCGAATAGTCGGATTTACGGCTTTTTTTCAAAGAGATGTTGCGCTTTTGCTCTTCTCCCTAATGCTCTTTATTCAGCTACCTTTTCTAAATTTCCGTTTCGGTCCATTTTAAATTTCGTAGCCGGTCTTTCTTCTTCTTCAAATAACACAAGCTTGCGGGCGCGGTTCATGATCTTCATTAAGGTCTCGTAATCTTCTTGAATTGTTTCTGTATTTTGCTCAAGACCCTCAATTTTAGCGGCCATTTCTTCATTTTGGCGTCTTACTTCTGCCAACTCTCTTTTTAATCTTTCATTCTCACTTTTTAATGCTTCATTTTGCAGATTGGAATGATGAAAGTTTTGCAAGTAAGTAATAACGGAATCAAGCGAAAGCTCTGTGTTATTTGCCTGACGATAGGTTTGAGCTGGTGTTTGAACCTGTGCTTGGGTATAAACAGGTGCTTGTGATGGTGTCGAAGCAGAAGGGTTTACATACGTTTCCTCTGCCATCTCTGCTGCCATATCTGGCATGTCAAAGCTAGTTTCCAGCGGCATGTCCATTTGAGCTGGGATTGCATCAAACTCCGGTGCTCCAGTGAGCGGCGGGCTATATAACAACTTTTTCTTGCCGCCTTGCTCTTTCCCTAACACTCTTTGTCTTTGTTTTCGCTGCTTTTTCGCTAATTGTAGTGCTTTTTCGTAACGATGACGAACAACAGCATTCCATCTGAATCCACAAGCAGCTGATGTACGATTCAGTTTATCGCCTACTTCTTCAAAAGCGTTTAGCTGCGTACTTCCTTCTCTTACATGCCTAAGGACAGTTTCGGCTAAAAGCAAATCATTCTCATCTGTCCATGCGTCTTGACGAACTTTCATATGTTCAACTCCCTTTTCTAGTTTTTGGATGAACCCGCCCATGCTTCTTGACGAGTTTTTAAAAGTTCTAGTCTTAGGATGGACAAGTTTTTGAACCTTTATACCAAAATGGTTGCAAGGATAGTAGATTTTTTTAACGAGTTTAGTAAAGATTGCAACTTGCATTCGAAAACAAGAAAATGTAAAATACCAGAGGAGTTAATCGGTTGTTTTAAGCTATCCAAGCTGGATAAACTATAGATATAGATTGCAATAGACAGTTATTAAGAAAGGGGTGTCTTACATGTCCAATGAATTTCGCGTATGCGACGATTGTCAGGCCGTGAATTTAAAGACATTGATCCCTCGGTTAAAAGAACTAGATCCTGAGGCTGAAGTCAAAATTGGCTGCCAATCCTACTGCGGACCTGGCCGGAAAAAGACCTTTGCCTTCGTCAATAACCGCCCCGTTGCCGCATTAACGGAAGAGGAATTAATGGAGAAAGTGAATAAAAAGATTAGAAAAGCGGAAGCGCCCGTTTAGAGACGTATGGACTGGAGCGATTCGACCAAGATAAAGGAAACACGAGGAGCGTAGCGATTCGATGTTGACTTATCGAAGGGAGAAGAGTGAAGTCCACTAGTCTCTGGGTGCTGAAGCTAGACAATTATCAAAGTTAATAGAACCTTTCTAATTTACTAAAAAAATCACCTCTGTTTAATAAACGCAGGTGATTTTTTTCCCCATCCATGTCGAAAAATCGTGTAGAATTTTGCTGAAAATAGGGTGGTTTTTGGGATATAATAGAAAATAATAAAGTAAAGGGCATGAGGCTCTTTAACGCCAGGAGCAAGTTTACGAGGGAGAGGGAAGTCTATGGCCTATTCGGCGGAAAAACTTAGTGAAGAGAAAGTCTTTAAAGACCCCGTCCATCGCTACGTCCACGTACGTGACCTGGCCATCTGGGATTTAATCGGAACGAAAGAATTTCAGCGCTTACGGCGCATCAAACAGCTCGGAACAACATTTTTAACCTTCCATGGGGCAGAGCACAGCCGTTTCAACCATTCTCTAGGTGTCTATGAAATTGTCCGCCGCATAATTGATGATGTGTTTGCGGGGAGACCGGAATGGAATGATGATGACCGCCTGTTGACCCTATGTGCCGCGTTGCTCCATGACCTTGGCCATGGTCCGTTCTCCCATTCATTTGAAAAAGTATTTGATTTTGACCATGAGGAGTTCACCCGGCAAATTATTTTAGGGAATACCGAAGTCAATAACGTGCTGCTGCGTGTGGGGCCAGATTTTCCTAAAAAAGTAGCTGAAGTGATCGCGAAAACATCGGAGAAAAAGCTGGTGGTCAGTATGATTTCCAGTCAAATTGATGCCGACCGGATGGATTATTTACAGCGAGATGCCTATTTTACCGGCGTCAGCTATGGTCAATTTGATATGGAACGTATTTTGAGGGTGATGCGGCCGCGCGAAGATCAAGTAGTCATTAAGAAGAGCGGCATGCACGCAGTCGAAGATTATATTATGAGCCGCTACCAGATGTATTGGCAGGTATATTTCCACCCGGTATCGCGCAGTGCGGAAGTTATTTTGACAAAAATTCTCCACCGCGCTAAGCAATTGTTTGAAGAAAACTATACTTTTAAATACGAACCCATCCATTTTACGTCGATTTTCAATGAAAAGGTAACCTTAGAAGACTATGTAAAATTAGATGAATCAGTGATTTTATATTATTTTCAAATTTGGCAGGAAGAGTCAGATCCTGTTTTAAGCGACCTCTGTCGTCGGTTTGTTAACCGCAATCTCTTCAAGTTTGTTGAATTTGACCCAGCAAAGGAATACAAAAAGCTCGCTGAACTAGGTTCCTTATTCAAAAAGGCAGGGTTGGACCCTGAATACTATTTGGTGGTCGATTCCTCGTCGGATTTGCCGTATGATTTCTATCGTCCCGGTGAAGAGGAAGAGCGGCTGCCGATTCATTTGTTGATGCAAAATGGGGAATTGAGGGAGCTTTCTCGCGAATCGGAGATTGTTGATGCGATTTCGGGGAAAAGAAGAACCGACCATAAGCTCTATTACCCGGCTGATTTTGTTCTTGATGATTCGACTAAAAAGAATGTGAAAAAGCAAATCCGTGCCCTTTTAGAGTTATAGATCGATTGGTAATAGGTGATTGGTGATTGTTGTTTGGTGCCTGACACCCAAATGGAGTAGGAGATGACGAACGTTGTTAAATGATCATGCGAAACTGATGCAGGCGGTTATGGTTTCCGGTGAGATTATCGGGCGTAAGAAGCTGCAAAAGATGATATATATTGCGAAAAAGGTGGCATTTCCTTTTCAAGAACGGTTCCAGTTTCACTTTTATGGCCCCTACTCAGAGGAGTTGACGTTACGGGTTGAGGAGCTTTGCAATATGGGCTTTCTCAATGAGGTGAAGGAGAAAAAGGGCGGCTATTTTCAATATCGCTATACCTTGACGGAGCCGGGGAAAGAGTTTTTAAGTTTGAATGAGGTGGACATGCCGTTTTTGCAGGATTGTCTCGTTGATATGAATGAACAGAATGCTAGATTCTTGGAATTGGTCTCGACGGTTTTATATTTTGATAATCTTTCAAAAGAAGAAGTGGCGGGCAAGGTGTTTACGTTAAAGGCAAGCCAGCGCTATACTGAGGCGGAAATTGATGAGGCCTATCAGTATATCGAATCGTTAAAGAGAAAAATTCAATAATAAGGTATATAAACACTGCTTGAACCGTGTGCGTGCGTGATGGTTCAGGTGGTGTTTTTTGTTCTTTTTAATGGTAAGTTTTGTTTTGATTCAATTTTCTGAAAAATAATTATTCTTTTGAATGGAGATTTGTTATGATTTGGATAATGAGGTAAAAAATATACATTTGAGGGGGTTCCCGCAATGACAGGAACGATTGCAGTCATTATGGTATTTGGCATACCGATTACAGCCATTATTACTACCCATTTTCAGAAACAGTCAAAAATCAAGGCAGGTATGCTGAAGGATGAACTCGAGCTAGAAAAACTTAAACACGTGAATTACTTAGCCGAAACCGAAAAAATGAAACTTGAACTAGAGAAACTGAAGCTAGAAAGCCCAAAAGACGAGATGAAGTTTTTGTAGGAACTAAAAAGGTGTCAGGCACCATGTGAAATTTTCACATGGTGCCTGACACCCAATCTTCGCTTTTCTATTTATTGATCGCTTTTTCGTACGCCGGCGATTCCAAGGTTGTTTTTGCTCATTTCTTCGATCATTACATGGATGGCTTCTTTTGGTGCGCCTGTTGTTTCGCTGACTGCATCCGTTACTTTTGTAACTAGGGCACGCTTTTGATCGTCGGTACGTCCTTCAAGCATTTTAACTGTTACATATGGCATGTTTTTTTCCTCCTCCGTTATTATGTATTTAGTGATTAAGCCGCGAAACGAACGCTGCAGCTATTCTATGTTAGTGTTCCATAATTCGACGAAAAGTGCAATAATCGATGACACTTTTGATTTTCTTTTTCTAAACGGTTTCATGTATACTAAAAGGAATATAGATAGATAGAAAACGGAGTCTGCACATGTAAACGTGGCATCCGTTTGAGATGGAAGGAGATATGGTGTTGGAAAATTTTAATTTTCTTGCCTATCCGTTAAGCATGATTCCTTATTTGGCAATTACCCTGATGATTGCCTTTACGTTTCATGAATTTGCCCATGCGTTCGTTGCCTATAAATTCGGTGACATGACCGCACAAAAACAAGGCCGGTTGACGTTAAATCCGCTCAAACACCTTGATCCAATCGGCACGATCTTAATATTTATTGCCGGCTTCGGCTGGGCCCGTCCGGTACCGGTGAATCGCTTTTTCTTTAAAAAGCCTCGTCTTGCTGGAATTCTTGTTTCTGTTGCCGGGCCGCTCAGCAATCTGATTTTAGCTTCACTCGGATTTGTTGTCGCATTCGGGTTAAGCCGTTTCGGTGCAGCCCCGTCTGAAAGTTTTTATGATTTTCTGGAAATCTTTATCCGCCTTAATATTGTTTTGTTTATCTTTAACTTGCTGCCATTCCCGCCGCTCGATGGGTACCGGATCATTGAGGACTTAGCGCCGAACCATGTGCGCGCGAAAATGACGCAATATGAACAGTATGGCGGGTTGATTTTTCTAATTTTAGTGTTTACCCCGCTTGATCGCTATACGATCGAACCTATATTTGCGGTTGTCATTCCGTGGGTATGGGATGGGTTAAGTCAATTCTTCAGGATGTTGTTTTTTTAGGAGGTTTTGAATTTAATGGAAGAAAATAAAAAGAAGCTTGGTTTTAATATCATCAAGAGTGATCCGACCGATGGCCATAAAGGCTTTGGTAAAGGTGCTTTGAGTCTTGATAATGTGTCACCTGTCATCATTGATGTCGACGCTGGCGAAGCGGAGATTGATGTCGGTGCCATGCATGCCCGCAGCGTCGTGGAAAAGGGCATTAAATTTTTGAAAAATCAAGAAGAGGTGCCGAACGGAAAACCGTATTGGCTTGTGTGGGTAACGATTGACCGCAACGAAGAAGGCCCATACTACGCGGGTGTGACGGCCTGCTTCATGACCGTTGACCGCGAAATCCGGCGCGGCTACAAATCCTTGCCCGAGCACGTCAACCGCATGGATAAGTCGCTGAAGCGTCACATCATTGTCGACGATATGGATGAGAATTCGAAAAGGGTATTAGCGGAATTCTTACGTAATCATAATCAAGTTTTGTGGGACAACTCAACGGATGAACTCAAACAGGGTTTATTGGCAAAATAGGAAATTAATGCTTGTAATTTTTTTGAAAATTATAGTATCATATTGAGTGTAAAAACAATGTATTACTAGGACAAGAAAAGCTCCGGAAGTTTCCGGAGCTTTTCTATTTTAATAAAGTATTCTTCTAAGTCCACGGCATAATTTTCTTATACCAAGGAACTTTCTTCGTGCTCTTATGTTTCTCTGGCAGTGCCTCGTGATTGCCTAGATGTTCGGTGCAATATTCCGTTGGTTCGGTACCGCTGACGAAGTAGGTGAAGCGGCGCACCGGGCAATCCTTGGTCGCCAATTTGCCATTCTCGGGGTTGACATATACCCCTTTGACCCCTTCCTTCGGTGCCTTAAACGCCTTGACGGGCTTGCCTTTGAGGGCCTCTTCCATAAAATTGGCCCAAATATTTTTCGCATACGTTTTTTCAGCCACCAGCTCAATCGGTTTTCCCATATCATAGCCTGCCCAAACCGCTGTCACGAGCTGCGGGGAGTAGCCAATCATCCAGCTGTCGGTTTCAGTTGAGCCCGATTTTCCTGCATAAGGCCGGGTAATATCATTGATGACCGTGCTGCCTGTGACTTTTGCATATCCGTTAAGTTTTGGATCAAAAATCCCCGTCAGCATTTGCGTCATCACGTACGCCTTAGCTGGGTCTAACACCTTTTCTGTTTCTTCTTCTTTTTCATAAATCACGTTGCCATTGTAGTCTTCCACTCTCGTAATCAAGGTTGGGTGAACCTTTTTCCCGCCATTAGCAAACAGACTATAAGCATTCGCCATTTCGATGACGCGGACACCAGAAGTCCCCAATGCCAAGGACGGTACATGTGCCATTTTTGAAGAAAGCCCGAATTTCTTCGCCGTCTCGATCAAAGTCTCTTCTCCTAAAAATAAATGCGTTTTGACGGCAAAAATATTATCGGAGACAGCAAGAGCCTGAGCGAGGGTGATTTCCCCGTTGGCATATTTATTGTTAAAGTTATGCGGCGTATAGTCCGGCTGGCCATCATCAAAATGGAAGGTCGTAAACTCACTGCGCATCGTCGATGATGGTGTAAAGCCTTGCTCAAGGGCCGCGTAGTAAAGAAGCGGTTTGATCGTTGAACCAGGCTGCCTGATGGCTTGAACGGCACGGTTAAAGGGACTTTTTTCATAGTCCCGGCCGCCGACCATCGCTTTGACATAGCCGTTTTTGGGATCCATCGCAACAAGACCGACTTGAATTTCTGATAGATTCGCTACATATTTATGAACTTGATTTTCTGCTGCTTCCTGCTGCTTGCGATTCAGCGTAGTATAGACCTTTAATCCGCCGAGGGCAATCGTGCGGTCATCTAAATGCAATTGATTTTTCAAAGCATTTCTGACGGCATCCTGAAAATAAGGGGCAACCTTCACTTTTTGCTTATTGTGAGTACCTGCGATGGTCACAGGCTGCATCGCTGCATCGAGGGCGTCCTTTTTATTGATGTAATGATTGGATACCATACTTTTTAAAATAATCGCTTGACGGCTTTTCGCATGTTCCATTGAGGCCAGCGGAGAGTAAATGCCCGGACCTTTTGGAATCCCCGCCAGCATGCTTGCTTCAGCAAGCGTCAAGTCAGCTGCCTTTTTTCCAAAATAATATTGGCTGGCTGCCTCTACCCCATAGGCACCGTTGCCATAGTAAATCGTATTTAAATAGCCTTCAAGAATTTCTTTTTTGGAATAATTCATCTCGATGCGGATGGTATAAAAAGCTTCGTGCAGCTTCCGCGTCCACGTCTTATCATGTTCGAGGAATAGATTTCGCGCATACTGCTGAGTGATTGTGCTTGCACCCTGTACTTTTGAAAGGGCTTGGACATCGGCTAGCAGCGCACCAGCGATTCTCTTAAAATCAAAGCCATGGTGCTCGTAGAAATTTTTATCTTCAATGGAGATGGTCGCATCAACCAAATCCGGTGAAATATCCTTCAAATTGGTCCAATACCGTTTTTGTCCGCTGTTGCTCTCGCCAATCAATGTCCCGTCATCTGCAAAGAGTAAGGTGGATTGCGGAACAGCGAGCGGTGGTGCTCCTAGAATTTTTGCATAGGCAAGAATTCCGAGGAAGAGAATAAGCATACAAACCATGCCTATCAAACTGATGATAATAACTGCCCGTAAATATTTAATGGTCTTTCGAAACCCTTGATCCGTCATGATTTCCATGATGTTCACCACCCCTTTTTGAAATGCGGAGGCGCTTTTGCCAGCCTCGTTTTTTCCAGTTTTTAAAAAATTAGATAGTAATAGTATTGAAAAAATAGAGTCTTTTTAAACATTTATTGGTTTATTTATTTAAATTTTGCTAGACTTTTTCTTGTGTTTGTAATTCAATGGTTTGGGTACTATAAAATTGAATGATTACTTGGTATGTATAAAACTGAGATCAGTTGAAAGGAAGCGGTAAGCATGTCAATTTGGTTTACAGAAAAGCAAACTGAACATTTTGGAATCACGATGAGAGTAAATAAAACCTTACATACAGAACAAACTGAGTTTCAAAAGCTGGATATGATTGAAACTGAAGAGTGGGGCAATATGCTTCTTTTAGATGACATGGTGATGACATCGGTCCGTGATGAGTTTGTATACCATGAAATGGTGGCACATGTTCCGTTATTTACGCACCCGAATCCGGAGAATGTCCTAGTGGTCGGCGGCGGCGATGGCGGTGTCATTCGTGAAGTGTTAAAGCACCCGAGCGTGAAAAAAGCGACGCTTGTTGATATTGATGGCAAAGTTATTGAGTACTCCAAGAAATTTTTGCCGGAGATTGCTGGCATGCTCGATGACCCGCGTGTCGATGTTCAGGTGGATGACGGCTTTATGCACATTGCGAACAGTGATAATCAGTATGATGTGATAATGGTCGATTCTACTGAGCCAGTTGGTCCAGCTGTGAACCTATTTACCAAAGGTTTCTATGCAGGAATCTCGAAGGCGTTGAAGGAAGACGGAATCTTTGTGGCGCAGTCGGATAATCCGTGGTTCAAAGCGGATTTGATTCGTAATGTCCAACGCGATGTTCGCGAAATCTTCCCGATTACACGTTTGTATGTCGCGAATATTCCAACGTATCCAAGCGGCTTGTGGGCATTCACAATCGGTTCAAAGAAATATGACCCATTAGAAGTAAGCGAAGACCGCTTCCATGAGATCGAAACCAAGTACTATACCAAAGAACTGCACAAAGCCGCCTTCGTGCTGCCGAAATTTGTTGGGGATTTGGTGAAGTAATAGATGGTCTTGACGACCGAAGATGGGAAAAAAGAGGCTTTAAGGTAGCCAATGGGGCTTCTTGACGACCGAACTTGAGAAAAAAGAGGTCATAGGGTCGTCAATAATCATTTAAGGAACCGTAATAGGTACTAGATAGAGAGTGAGGGATACATAGATGCGTTTTGATGAGGCGTATTCAGGAAATGTGTTTATTAAGAGTCATCCGAATTTTGAGGAGAGTCAGGTTGTATTGTACGGGATGCCGATGGATTGGACGGTTAGTTACCGCCCGGGTTCACGGTTTGGTCCGGCCCGCATCCGCGAGGTGTCGATCGGTTTAGAAGAGTACAGTGCCTATCTTGACCGCGAGTTAGAAGAGGTAAAATACTATGATGCAGGCGATATTCCGCTTCCATTCGGAAATCCGCAAAAGAGCATCGACATGATTGAAGACTTTGTTGACCAAGTCCTTGCTGCAGGCAAGTTCCCGCTTGGTATGGGCGGAGAGCATCTAGTTTCATGGCCGGTTATGAAAGCTATGTATAAAAAATATCCAGATTTAGCGATTATCCATTTTGATGCACATACAGATTTGCGTGAGGAATATGAAGGTGAACCGTTATCACACTCGACCCCAATCCGCAAGATTGCGGAACACATTGGACCGAGCAACGTCTATTCGTTCGGGATTCGTTCCGGGATGAAGGAAGAGTTCGTGTGGGCGAAGGAAAATGGGATGCATATTTCTAAATTTGAAGTGCTCGAGCCGTTAAAGGAAATCCTTCCAACACTTGCTGGCCGTCCGGTCTATGTGACAATCGATATCGATGTCCTTGATCCAGCGCACGCACCAGGCACAGGAACGGTGGATTGCGGCGGTATTACGTCGAAAGAGCTGCTAGCTTCTATTCATGCGATTGCCCGTTCCGAGGTGAACGTGGTCGGCGGTGACCTTGTCGAAGTGGCACCGATTTATGATCCATCCGAGCAAACAGCGAATACCGCTAGTAAGTT
Source organism: Bacillus sp. AFS073361 (assembly GCF_002567005.1). Taxonomy (GTDB): domain Bacteria; phylum Bacillota; class Bacilli; order Bacillales; family Cytobacillaceae; genus Neobacillus. The sequence continues at coordinate 261,039 of NZ_NUZU01000004.1, read as the reverse complement.
AATCCGTGAAATGCTCCTTGGCTGGGTGAAATAAACAGAAAAGTGGTTTTTGGTGCCTGACACTTTTGATGTCAGGCATTTTTTGATTTGTTCACCAGCAATGTTTATAATAGAAAAAGTATGCATTAGAGCAGATACGTCAATTATGAGGACTAGAACCATTCCAAAGAATGAATCTGAGTTCCTTTTTAAAAAAGAAAAGTGCAAGCGCCCTGGTCAGCGGCGTATGGCCTGGAGCGCTCCAACCGAGATAAAGGAAACACGAAGAGCGCCAGCGATTCGATGTTGACTTATCGTAGGGCGGAGAGCGAAGGACACTAGCCGCTAGGGCGCTGGAGCTAGATTATCAAAGAAAAAAGGGAAGTGCCATTAGGTTTGTCTACGATTGAAATTCCGATGAAAATTAATGTGAAAACGACGATTCATCAGCAGGGGGGCAAGGAAGTGTATGAGCTGGCGGTGTTTGGCCGCTATCTTGAAAAAGACGGTGCTTCGTTTCTTAAGTATGAAGAAGTGCAGGATGAGGGCACTGTCCGGACGATTGTGAAGGTGGCTGATGATGAGGCACTGATTTTGCGCGGTGGTGCCGTGAAGATGCGCTTGCCGTTTCGCTTGCATAAGAAGCTGCGCGGCAGTTATGAAATGCCGTTTGGGTCCTTTGAGACGATCACGCTGGCTAAACGGATTGAGCATGCTGATGGTTTGATTGACATTCTTTATGATTTTTCGATGCAGGGGAAGCCTGCTGGTACATACCATTTGGAAATTACCTTTCAGGAGGATAACAATGAACATAGTTGAACAAGTACAAAGTAAATTAAAAGAAGAGATTCGGGCGGCAGTGCTGAAGGCGGAACTGGCGTCTGAGGAACAAATTCCGGATGTGATTCTGGAAACACCAAAGGAGAAGGCGCACGGCGATTATTCAACGAATATGGCGATGCAGCTGGCTCGTGTAGCAAAGAAAGCACCGCGTGTGATTGCGGAGGCCCTGCTTGCGAATATCGATCACTCGAAGGCATCGATTGAAAAAATCGAGATTGCTGGTCCAGGATTTATTAATTTTTATATGAATAATAGTTATTTAACTGAACTGATTCCGACAGTGCTGAATGCTGGGGAGAAGTACGGGGAAACAACAGTTGGCGGCGGCCAGAAGATTCAGGTCGAGTTTGTGTCAGCGAATCCAACGGGTGACTTGCACCTTGGACATGCCCGCGGTGCGGCGGTGGGTGACTCGCTTTGTAATATTCTAGACAAGGCGGGCTTTGATGTTTCGCGTGAATATTATATTAATGATGCGGGAAATCAGATTAATAATCTTGCATTGTCGGTGGAGGCGCGTTATTTCCAAGCTCTAGGTTTGGAAAAAGAGATGCCGGAGGGCGGCTACCACGGTGCGGACATTATTGGCATTGGGAAAACGATGGCCGAGGAGTTTGGGGACAAGTATGTGCATGTGTCCGAAGACGAGCGCCAAGAGTTTTTCCGTGAGTACGGTCTGAAATATGAAATGGCGAAGCTGAAGCAGGATCTTGAGGATTTCCGTGTTGGATTTGATGTTTGGTATTCAGAGACTTCGCTTTATAAGAATGGAAAAATTGATGAGGCTTTGGCGGCGCTGCGTGCGAGTGGGTATGTGTATGAGGAAGACGGTGCGACGTGGCTCCGTTCGACGGAATTCGGCGATGACAAAGACCGGGTGCTGATTAAGCAGGATGGTTCATATACGTACCTGACACCGGATATCGCCTATCACAAGGACAAGCTGGACCGCGGGTTTGAAAAGCTAATTAACATTTGGGGTGCGGATCACCACGGCTATATTCCGCGGATGAAAGCAGCGCTTCAGGCGTTGGGTTATGACCGTGAAACTCTTGAGGTGGAAATTATTCAGCTCGTTCACCTTTATAAAAATGGCGAGAAGATGAAGATGAGTAAGCGGACCGGTAAAGCCGTAACGATGCGTGATTTGGTTGATGAGGTCGGCCTCGATGCGACGCGTTATTTCTTTGCGATGCGCAGCTCGGATACGCATATGGATTTTGACTTGGATTTAGCAGTGTCGGAATCGAATGAGAATCCTGTTTATTATGCTCACTATGCCCATGCGCGGATTTCTAGTATCTTGCGTTCCGGAGAGGAGCAGGGTGTTCAAGTGACGGCAAATGCGGATTTTTCGTTGGTAACATCAGAGAAGGAAATGGATTTATTGAAGAAGATTGGGGAATTCCCGGCAGCTGTAGGGGAGGCCGCAGTGAAGCGCGTCCCACACCGGATTACGAACTATATCGTAGAATTGGCGTCGACGTTCCACAGTTTTTATAATGCAGAAAAGGTGCTTGATCTTGAACATATCGAGCGCACTAAGGCGCGCCTCGGGTTGGTGCGGTCTGTGCAAATTACGCTCCGCAATGCGCTGGCATTGATTGGGGTTTCCGCTCCGGAAAAAATGTAAATGTTGATGGCTCTCTTACTTCGGTAAGGGGGCTTTTTTCATGGGTTTGTCCATAAAAATGAATAGTACCAAATTGTTGTCAAATACTAGTAGGGATATGAAAACTAGGGAGTGGATGAGACCAATGAATGTGGGACGAGCCAAGGAAATTGCTGAATCGGCCGATATGATTCATGTTACCTACGAGGGAACGCCAGTGATTATTCAACATGTGGATGAGGCGGCAAAAGTAGCGAGAATTTATTCACGGAATGATCCGGACAATGAGCGTGACGTTCCTGTTATGAACTTAATTGAGGAATAAAAAAAGAGTCTTCGAGCGTGTTCGAAGACTCTTTCTATATGGCCTTTTTATTTAACCTCGACCGCACCGCCGCTTATCCGCTTAAACCCACGAAGCTTACTCAGATCTTCGATTAATTTCAGTGCCGCCTGATCCTTTGCTTTGGCCTCGATCATGAAATCAACATCAGCCCCGATTTCGCGGACCATGTTCAAAAACGGCATGATAAATTCCGGATCCACGAAGTCAGCATGGGAACGGAATTCCTTCTCGTTTTTTGGGGAGGAAATATGGACCTTCGGGATGCCGTGCGGTCCATGCCCATGCTCCCAAGTTCGGAAAATCCGCGGCAGCAGTTCCTCGAGTGAAGTCTTGGACAAGTTGGCCATATGGTGGTGATAGTCGAACACAAACTGGATGGCTTCTTTTTCACAGGCTGCTAACGTTTCTTCGGCATTGTACGTTTTATCGTCATTTTCTAATGTCATAACCTGTTTAATGGGCGCAGGCAGTGTCGTTAAATTTTGATGAAAGCGCGGTAGAGTTTTTTGTTTATCACCATAGGCACCACCAATATGGATATTAATCAGCCCTTCCTGCTCAAGGCCCATTGCTTCAAACATACGATAATGGTAACGCATATCGACCACCGCGTTTTCGGTAATCTTCGTTTGCGGTGAGGTGAACAAGGTGAACTGGTTCGGATGGAAACTGACCCTTAATTTCTTTTTTTTCACCAACTCGCCAATCTCTAGCCATTCCGTGCGAAAAGGAGTCACAAAGTCCCAGTTCACCTCCGGATGGGTCGCGAGCGGGACGATCGAACTCGACATCCGATACAGTTCAAGTTCATGAGCAAGATTGTAGTAGAGCATGCGCAGGGTATGATTCAAGTTCTGCCTCGTCACCTCAAGCAGCTTTTCCATGCGCTCCTCAGGGCTTAGCTGCTGATACCGAGTAAACGTCAGCGTCTTCGCCGGCGAAGCATCCCACAAACTAATCGCATGAGAAACATAACCAAACCGAATCTTCATAAAAATAACTCCTTTAATAAAAGGCATTGTAAAAGGTAATTTGGAACCATGTTGATTGGAGCGGAAATCAACAGACCTTATAGAAAATAGGATACGATCGCTGCAATGCCTTCTTTGATTGTACGGACCGGATTCGGTTTGTTAAGGAACGTTAAAGTCAGCGGAACAGAATCCTCAATATCCTTTTCTAAAATCTCCATCAAACGTCCAATAAAGGCCGGGTCATAAATATAACAATTGATTTCCTTGTTTAAATACATACTTCTTTTATCAAAGTTAGCCGTGCCGATATCGCAAATTTTGTCATCAATCACAAGTGTCTTCGCATGGTAAAAACCCTTTTTATATTGAAAAACATCAGCACCTGCCCGAATCAGCTTACGTAAATAGCGGAACGAGCCTTCCTGGACCAACGGATGGTCAGCTGCATAAGGAACGATCACCTTAAGATGAACGCCGCGCTTTAAGGCAGTGAGTAACGCCGCTAAGATTTTTTGACAGGGGATAAAATAGGGCGAACCAATGATGATCGAATCGTTTGCCTGATGGATGAGGGTGAGATAATTTTGTTCTAACTGCTGGGCTTCTGTCGGAACAAATCGGTGGCGAACCTGACCGTCAGCCAAGACAGGAAAATAAGCTGAATCCTTCATAAGATCCTCACCCGCATATTCGTGCCAATCGATTAAAAACTCCGTCTGCAAAAAATTAACGCTCTGTCCGGTAATTTTCAAATGGTAATCGCGCCAAATCCCCAAGGAAGGATCTTCATCGATATATTCCTTGCCGACATTATAGCCGCCGAGGTAGCCAATTTCCCCGTCAATAATCGTAATCTTACGGTGATTCCTGACCTGAGAAGAATAAAACAGAAAGGGAAGTCTAATATGATTGCTAAAAGCGAAGCGAATGCCTTCCTCACGCAATGACTGGATCACCGCCTTTTTAACCTTCCAGCTGCCAAGGCGGTCAATGAGAAGCCGAACTTCCACCCCTGCACGGGCTCTTTCTTTTAAAATCGAGAAAAATTCCTGACTGATTGCATCATCTTTAACAATATAAAAGAGCACATGAATATGCTTGTCTGCATTCCGAAGTTCATGAAAATAGTCGGCAAACAACTTTTTTCCATGCGTAAAAATATCAATGTCACCATGAATAATGGTCGTTTCCCTTCTACTGACAATGGAAAGATGCTTCTTTCGACCTAAATGAAAATCCAAAACGATCCAAATAATGATGAGAAAAAGGAGTAAGCTCAACATGAGTACCACATTCATCTGGGTTCTTTCCTCCAATCAGTTTCGTTAGTTTTACCGAAAGTATCCTTTTCTATAAGTTAACGCAACTTAACAAAAAATCATTTGACTGAATGCTCATTCATAATATAATAGAGTTAAGTATAGATTCTGAAAATTAATTATTTTCAAAGTCATTTTAGGGGATAACAAGGAAAGGGGCATAACTATGAATGGATTACTTTGGGTTAACTTGATTGCGTTTCTTTTTGTAACCGCTTACGCAATCAGTCTGTTCGTGTATGTAGTCAAGACCCGGATTGAATTTATTAAGCTTGGGAAAAAGGTTGAGTTCGATGACAATGTCAAAGAGCGGCTTCGCAAAATTTGGGTCAATGTGTTCGGCCAAAAGAAATTGCTAAAGGATAAAAAAAGCGGGATTATGCACGTCATGTTCTTCTACGGATTTATTCTCGTCCAATTTGGCGCCATTGACTTTATTATCAAAGGGATTAAACCGGGGGCACATCTTCCACTTGGACCGCTTTATGCCGGGTTTACTTTTTTCCAAGAGCTCGTCACACTGATGATTTTAGTGGCCGTTATCTGGGCTTTTTACCGCCGGTATGTTGAAAAATTAGTCCGCTTGAAACGCAACTTTAAATCGGGTCTGGTTCTTATTTTCATCGGCGGCTTGATGCTTTCTGTGTTACTAGGAAATGGAATGAGCCTTATTTGGCATGGTGAAGGGACGTCTTGGACTGAACCTATTGCTTCGCTGATTTCAGTTATTTTTTCAGGGATTGGTGAAACCGCCTCTATTGTGATTTTCTACATTGCCTGGTGGGCTCACTTATTATTCTTGTTAACCTTCTTAGTGTACGTACCACAATCCAAGCATGCCCACTTAATTGCGGGACCTGCGAATGTATATTTTAACCGTTTAGATAAACCAGGAAAATTGAAAAAGATTGATTTTGAAGATGAAACCCAGGAATCGTTTGGGGTAGGGAAATTAGAGGACTTCACGCAGCTCCAAATGATCGATTTTTATGCCTGTGTGGAATGCGGCCGCTGTACAAATATGTGTCCGGCTACGGGGACAGGGAAAATGCTGTCACCAATGGATTTAATCGTAAAAATGCGTGATCATTTAACCAATCATGGTGCCTCTGTTACCTCTAAGCAGCCGTGGGTGCCAACCTTTGCGTTTGGGAATACGACGGGAAATCAACTGGCCCTAGCGTCAGCGGGCCAAGGCGCCCAGGAATCCGCAGCCGCTGCAGCCTATAGCCCAAGCTTGATTGGTGATGTGATCACGGAGGAAGAGATTTGGGCTTGTACGACCTGCCGAAATTGTGAGGATCAATGTCCTGTCATGAACGAGCACGTTGATAAAATTATTGATTTACGCCGTTATTTAGTGTTAACCGAGGGGAAACTGGACGCCGATGCGCAGCGTGCGATGACCAATATCGAACGCCAAGGCAATCCATGGGGCTTGAATAGAAAAGAACGTGAAACATGGCGTGAAGCCCGCGAGGATGTTCATGTACCAACCGTGAAAGAAATGAACAAAGCAGGTGAGGAATTTGAATACCTCTTCTGGGTTGGGGCGATGGGATCATATGATAACCGCAGCCAAAAGATTGCTTTATCGTTTGCGAAACTGCTTAATGAAGCTGGCATCAAATTTGCCATCCTCGGAAACAAAGAGAAGAACTCTGGCGATACACCGCGCCGACTCGGCAATGAATTCTTGTTCCAAGAGCTGGCAACGAAAAATATTGAGGAAATTGAAAAAGCAGAGGTCAAGAAAATCGTCACGATTGATCCACATGCTTATAATATTTTCAAAAATGAATACCCTGATTTTGGTTTAACCGATGTTGAGGTGTTCCATCACACCGAGGTTCTTTATGAGCTGGTTCGCGATGGGAAGCTCGTACCGAAACACGCGGTAAATGAGACAATTACATTCCATGATTCTTGTTATTTAGGGCGATATAATGATGTCTATGATGCACCACGTGAGATTCTAAAATCGATTCCAGGCGTGAAACTTCTTGAAATGGAGCGGAACAGAGAGAAGGCGATGTGCTGTGGTGCAGGCGGCGGCTTGATGTGGATGGAAGAAGAAACCGGGCAGCGCATTAACGTGGCTCGAACCGAGCAGGCACTGGCTGTGAATCCTTCGGTCATCAGCTCCGGCTGTCCGTACTGTTTAACAATGCTCTCGGATGGAACGAAGGCGAAAGAGGTCGAAGAAAAGGTATCAACATACGATGTAGCAGAGCTGCTGGAAAAAGCGGTTTGTGGTGAAGTCGCATAGGTCTTGATGGAGTGTAGAAGTTGATTTGTTTATTTAATTCGTAAAATTTTTAAAATTTTGTGTAAAACATTTCAACTTCTACGCTTTTTTATGTAAAATATAATTGTAAATAAAACGCTTACATTACCATTTTAAAAAAGCAGAGAACTGCGTTTCTTTTTTGTTTGTGTCCGAGCGAGCGTTCAGTCACCGGAATTATTTTTTATAAAAGTTTATCTGAATATTATGATTAGGGGAGTGTGTGAAAGATGGGAAGAACGGTTATTTTAAGCGGAGTTAGAACGCCTTTTGGAAAATTAGGAGGGGGTTTGAGCAGCTTTACTGCTTCACAGTTAGGAGGAATCGCGGTAAAAGAGGCATTAGTTCGTGCGGGCGTGAAGCCAGAAGAGGTTGAGGAAGTCATTCTTGGAACGGTCTTACAAGGGGGACAGGGGCAGATTCCATCGCGTCAGGCGGCGAAGCATGCGGGACTGCCATGGAAAGTGAAAACAGAAACCATTAATAAGGTTTGTGCATCCGGAATGCGCAGTGTCACGTTGGCTGATCAAATCATCCGCGCCGGCGATGAGGAAGTGATTGTGGCAGGCGGGATGGAATCGATGAGCAATGCTCCATATGTACTTCCAAAAGCACGCTGGGGCTTCCGCATGGGAGACGCACAGGTGAAGGATTTAATGATTCAGGACGGTTTAACCTGCAGCTTTACTGGCGTCCACATGGGGACTTATGGCAACGAAGCGGCTCAAGATATGGAAATCAGCCGTGAGGCACAGGATGAGTGGGCACTTAGAAGTCATCTGCGCGCGATTGAAGCGATAGAGAGTGGGAAGTTGGCGGAAGAAATTGTTCCGGTAGAGGTTCCACAGCGCAAAGGAGCTCCAGTGGTGGTGGCGACAGATGAAGCACCGCGAAAAGATACGTCTTTAGAGCGTTTGGCTAAATTAGCACCGGTATTTAATTCAACGGGAACGATTACGGCAGGGAATGCGCCAGGTGTCAATGACGGTGCGGCCGCCCTCGTGTTAATGAGTGAGGAACGTGCGGCTCGCGAAGGCCGTGATGCTGAAGCTGTGATTGTCGGCCATGCGGCGGTTGCGGTGGAAGCAAAGGATTTCCCAAAAACTCCGGGACTTGTCATTAATGAGCTGTTACGAAAAACAGGCAAAACAGTAGATGAAGTTGATTTATTTGAAATTAATGAAGCTTTTGCGGCGGTTGCTTTAGTCAGTGGGAAAATTGCCGGCTTGGATCCAGAAAAGATCAATGTTAATGGCGGTGCGGTCGCTTATGGTCACCCGATTGGGGCAAGCGGGGCACGCATTATTCTCACATTAATGCATGAATTAAAACGCCGCGGCGGAGGACTTGGAATTGCTGCAATTTGCAGCGGGGGCGGCCAGGGCGATGCGGTGATGATCGAGGTTCCGCGCGGATAATAGTTTTTAAGATTAGTAGATACCAAATAAAAAATGCTAGGCCGGACTCATTTCCGGCCTTCTTGGAGGGAATAGAATCGAATGAAGATTTCAAAGCTGATGGTCATTGGTGCCGGACAAATGGGATCCGGAATTGCTCAAGTTTGTGCCCAGGCAGGGTACATGGTTGTACTTAATGATTTAAAACAGGAGTTTGTGGAACGCGGCCTAGCCGGAATCAATAAACTACTTACACGAAACGTTGACAAAGGGCGCCTCACGGAAGAGCAGAAACAAGAAGTTCTCAGTAACATTACTCTGTCCACCGATCTAAATGATGCCCGTGACGTCGATCTCGTCATCGAAGCTGCCGTGGAAAACATGAACATCAAAACCAACATCTTTGCCCAGCTGGATGAAATTACCCCAGCACACGCGATACTCGCGAGCAATACCTCATCATTGCCGATCACGGAAATTGCGGCGGCCACTAAGCGTCCAGAAAAGGTAATTGGTATGCACTTTATGAACCCCGTTCCGGTTATGAAGCTTGTTGAAATCATTCGCGGTCTTGCAACATCCGATGAAGTCTACCAAGTGATTGAAGATATGACCAAAACCTTGAGTAAGGTACCCGTTGAAGTCAATGACTTTCCAGGATTTGTTTCCAATCGTATTCTGATGCCAATGATTAACGAAGCGATTTATACACTTTATGAGGGTGTGGCTACAAAGGAAGCGATCGATGAAGTCATGAAACTCGGCATGAACCACCCGATGGGGCCGTTAACCTTGGCTGATTTTATTGGTTTGGATACATGTCTTTATATCATGGAAACACTTCACCAAGGCTTTGGCGATGACAAATACCGTCCTTGTCCGCTCCTGCGCAAATATGTGAAAGCAGGCTGGCTTGGCAAGAAATCAGGGCGCGGTTTTTATACGTACGAATAGACACAGCATTTCTTCGAAAAAGGGGTCGTGATAATGATGAGCACCACGATAGTACATTCCTCCAAAGGGGAGACCACCATGAATCTTACATTCACCGAAGAACAAGAAATGATGCGAAAAATGGTCCGCGATTTTGCGAACAGCGAAATTGCCCCATTCATTGAGAATATGGAAAGAGGAGAATTTCCGCGCGAAATTCTCCGCAAAATGGGGGAGCTTGGGTTAATGGGGATTCCTGTCCCAGAGAAATATGGCGGTGCGGCGATGGACTTCACCTCCTATATCCTAGCAATCCATGAACTTTCTAAAGTAAGCGCTACCATTGGGGTAATCCTTTCTGTGCATACCTCGGTCTGCACAAACCCAATCCTTTATTTTGGAACAGAGCAGCAGAAAGAGAAATACGTGCCGAAATTGGCTTCAGGGGAGTATCTCGGTGCATTTTGCTTAACCGAACCGAGTTCAGGATCGGATGCGGCCAGCTTAAAGTCCCGTGCCGTCAAGAAAGGCGATCATTACGTCATCAACGGATCGAAGGTGTTCATTACGAACGGCGGAGAAGCTGATGTGTATATTGTTTTTGCGAAAACAAATCCTGAACTAGGCAGCAAGGGGATTTCAGCGTTTATTGTTGAAAAAAATACTCCTGGCTTTATCGTCGGCAAAGATGAGAAGAAAATGGGCTTGCATGGCTCGAGAACGGTCCAACTTACGTTCGAGGATATGCATGTTCCGGCTGAAAACCTGCTGGGTGCTGAGGGCGAAGGCTTTAAGATTGCAATGGCCAACCTTGATGTCGGCCGCATCGGGATTGCGACCCAGGCGCTTGGGATTGCTGAGGCCGCACTGTCAGCCGCAACCACCTATGCTGGGGACCGCCACCAATTTGGAAAGCCGATTGCCGCTCAACAAGGGATTGGCTTTAAATTAGCGGACATGGCGACCAGTGTGGAAGCAGCGAAACTATTAGTCTATCGTGCGGCGTATTTACGGACGCATGGAAAAAAATGTACGTTGGAAGCGTCAATGGCGAAATTGTTCGCGACGAAAACGGCGGTGGAAGTCACCACCGAAGCGATTCAAGTTTTCGGCGGCTACGGATACACCGAAGACTATCCGGTCGAGCGCTATTTCCGAGATGCAAAAATCACGGAAATTTATGAAGGAACAAGTGAAATTCAACGGATTGTTATTAGTAAGCATGTATAAATTTGGCTCTTATATGCGAAAACAGCCTTAAACATATCCACTAGGAGGACTTGAAATGAACTTTAAACTCTCTGAAGAACATGAAATGATTCGGAAAATGGTTCGTGATTTTGCCCGGAATGAAGTGGCTCCGACGGCAGCGGAGCGCGATGAGGAAGAACGCTTTGACCGTGAGATTTTTGACAAAATGGCGGAGCTGGGTTTAACCGGGATTCCGTGGCCGGAAGAGTACGGCGGCATTGGCAGTGATTATCTGGCGTACTGTATCGCAGTAGAAGAGCTTTCCCGCGTTGACGCATCAACGGGCGTTATGCTCTCAGCCCATACTTCTCTAGCGGGCTGGCCGATTTATAAATTTGGCAGTGAGGAGCAAAAACAAACCTACCTGCGCCCAATGGCAGAAGGGACAAAAATTGGCGCCTACGGCTTAACAGAGCCTGGCAGCGGTTCGGATGCCGGCGGAATGAGAACGACTGCTCGTCGTGAAGGCGATCATTATGTTCTCAATGGCTCGAAGATTTTCATTACGAATGGTGGGGTAGCGGACATTTATGTGGTGTTTGCATTAACCGACCCTTCAAGCAGACAAAAAGGAACCACCGCATTTATTATCGAGAGCGACTTCCCAGGCTTTTCAGTTGGGAAAAAAGAAAAGAAACTCGGAATTCGTTCTTCACCGACCACTGAAATTATTTTTGAAGATTGTAAGGTTCCAATTGCTAACAGACTCGGAGAAGAAGGCGAAGGCTTTAAAATTGCTATGATGACGCTTGATGGCGGCCGCAACGGTATTGCTGCTCAAGCAGTGGGGATTGCTCAAGGGGCGCTTGACGCAGCCGCAGACTATGCCAAGGAACGTCATCAATTCGGCAAACCAATCGTCGCAAATCAAGGGATTGCCTTTAAACTCGCAGATATGGCCACAGGGATTGAGGCCTCACGACTATTAACGTATCAAGCCGCATGGCTCGAGTCGCAAGGTCTGCCGTACGGCAAGGAGTCGGCGATGTCGAAGTTATTTGCAGGCGATACGGCGATGAAGGTAACAACCGAGGCTGTTCAGATTTTTGGCGGCTATGGCTATACAAAGGATTATCCAGTGGAGCGCTTCATGCGCGATGCAAAAATTACGCAAATCTATGAAGGCACACAAGAAATTCAACGACTTGTGATCTCGCGGATGATCACGAAGTAAGGCGGGTTAGAACATGATAAAAAAACGAGAAGTACTGGCTTCTGTAAAGGATGAACGTCTTGTTCAGAAACGGCGGGACCAAATGATTAAAGGGGCCGTCAGCCTTTTTAAAGAAAAAGGCTTTCACCGGACGACAACGAGGGAAATCGCCAAAGCCGCAGGATTCAGTATTGGGACCCTTTACGAATACATCCGCTCGAAGGAAGATGTCCTGTACCTCGTCTGTGACAGCATTTATGAACATGTGAGTGAACGCCTTGAGCAGGATTTGGAGCAGAAAAAAGGCACCCTTTCAAGTCTGAAGCTTGGGGTGGGGCATTATTTCCGGGTTATGGATGAGATGCAGGATGAAGTGCTGGTCATGTATCAAGAAGCCAAATCGCTGACGAAGGACGCCCTTCCATATGTGCTGAAAAAAGAAATTGAAATGGCGGCGATGTTTGAGAGCCTAATGGTCCGCTGTGTCGAAAATGGAGAACTGGAGTTATCGGAAAAACAGATCGCACTGATTTCCCATAACATTATTGTTGAGGGACAAATGTGGGCGTTCCGGCGCTGGGCCCTTCAAAAATTATATACGCTAGATGAATATATTGAACTGCAAACAGAGCAATTGTTTCACGGGATTCATACGTCAACACAGGCTAGGTCGTAATGTTGACCAGGTGACGATGCTGATTGGAGCGGAAATCAACATCCAAGTTTAATACAGCCTATAAAAAGGGGGAGAACGATGGGGAATTATCAACCGAAACATCATATTCGCTTTGTCACAGCTTCAAGTTTGTTTGACGGGCATGATGCTTCCATCAATATTATGAGGCGGATTCTGCAGGCGAGCGGGGCGGAGGTCATCCATCTCGGCCATAATCGCTCGGTAGAGGAAGTCGTAAACGCGGCGATCCAGGAGGATGTGCAGGGAATTGCGATCTCTTCATATCAAGGCGGGCATGTCGAGTATTTCAAATATATGTACGATTTGTTGAAAGAAAAGGGTGCGCCGAATATTCGTATTTTTGGCGGCGGCGGCGGGGTAATTATCCCGCGCGAAATCGATGAGCTCCATGAGTATGGGATTTCGTGGATCTTCTCCCCTGAGGATGGCCGCAGGATGGGGCTGCAGGGCATGATTGACCGGATGATGGAGGAGTGCGATTTTGCGACGGTCCCGCACGATGTAGCCAATCAAATCGAGAAGCTGCCGAGTGGGGATGTCAATGCGGTGGCAAAGCTGATCACGATTGCGGAGCTTCATGTCGATGGGACAAATGAAGCAGCGGCAACGGCTGAGCGAGTGCTCGATCAAGTGAAGTCACTCGAGAAAGAGATTCCTGTCGTTGGGATTACGGGAACGGGCGGTGCCGGGAAAAGTTCATTGACCGATGAATTAATCCGCCGCTTTATTAATGAACTGCCTGATAAAAAGGTAGCAATTCTGTCAGTTGATCCGACGAAGCAAAAGACGGGGGGCGCCCTGCTTGGGGACCGAATCCGCATGAATGCGATTTTTTCCCCGAACGTGTATATGCGCTCGCTGGCTACAAGGAGTTCCAAAAGTGAACTTTCACTGGCAATTAAGGATGCGGTTGCTGTTACGAAGGCAGCTGGCTTTGATCTCGTCATTGTCGAGACGAGCGGAATCGGCCAGGGAGATGCGGGAATTACGGAGATTTGCGATGTTTCTTTGTATGTGATGACGAGTGAGTTTGGGGCGCCGTCCCAGCTCGAGAAGATTGACATGATTGATTTTGCGGACCTGATTGTTATCAATAAGTTTGAGCGCAAGGGCTCGGAGGACGCGAAGCGCCAGGTGCAAAAGCAATACCAGCGCAGCCATATGCTTTTTGAAAAAGACATTGATGACATGCCGGTATATGGAACGATTGCGAGTCAGTTTAATGATCCGGGAACAAATGGCTTGTTTGCAGCGCTGATTGAAAAAATTAACGATAAAATGGGTACGGGCTGGGTGACCAATTTTACTAAAGATGCCTTAGTGGAAAAACAGAACGTGATTATCCCAACCGACCGCCGTTATTATTTACGGGAAATTTCTGAAACGGTGCGCGGCTATCACCGGAAAGCGGAAGAACAGGCGGGGATTGCCCGGAAGTTATTCCAGTTAGAAGGGGCGATGGAAGCGGTCAGCGATGCGGCAGTGATTGCAGCGTTAGAGGCGGTTATGCAAGAGACGGAAGCGAAACTGACACCTGAATCTCGGAAAATTCTTGAGGGCTGGGCAAAAACGCGGGAGGCGTATTCCGGCGACAAGTTCGTGACGAGAATCCGTGATAAAGAGATTATTACCGTGTTGAGATCGAAAAGCTTATCAGGGCTCGATATTCCGAAAGTAGTGCTGCCAAAGTATAAGGATTACGGGGAAATCCTCCGCTGGGTTTACCAGGAAAACGTCCCGGGTTCTTTCCCATATACGGCTGGGGTATTTCCGTTTAAGCGCGAAGGCGAGGATCCAAAACGCCAGTTTGCTGGGGAGGGGACACCGGAGCGCACGAATCGCCGTTTCCACTATTTATCGAAGGATGATGAGGCGAAACGCTTAAGTACGGCGTTTGACTCCGTGACCCTGTATGGTGAAGACCCGGATCACCGTCCGGATATTTTCGGGAAGGTCGGCGAAAGCGGCGTTAGTGTTTGTACATTAGATGATATGAAAAAGTTGTATGATGGCTTTGATTTATGTCATCCGTCAACCTCGGTATCCATGACCATTAACGGTCCCGCACCGATTATTTTAGCAATGTTTATGAATACAGCGATTGATCAGCAGGTGCAGCGGAAGGAAGCCGAGCTTGGCCGGGTGTTAACGGTGGAGGAATTTGCGGAAGTTCGTGCCTATACACTCCGTACGGTGCGCGGTACAGTGCAGGCTGATATTTTAAAAGAAGACCAAGGTCAAAATACATGTATCTTCTCAACGGAATTTGCGCTGCGGATGATGGGCGATATTCAGCAATATTTCATTGACCATCAAGTGCGCAACTATTATTCCGTCTCGATTTCGGGGTATCATATTGCCGAAGCAGGCGCCAATCCGATTTCACAGCTAGCGTTTACGTTGTCTAATGGGTTTACCTATGTAGAGTACTATTTGAGCCGCGGTATGAAGATTGATGATTTTGCACCGAACTTGTCCTTCTTCTTCTCAAATGGCCTGGATCCGGAGTATACCGTAATTGGCCGGGTGGCCCGCCGTATTTGGGCGACAGTGATGCGCGATAAATATGGGGCAAACGAACGAAGTCAAAAATTGAAGTACCATGTTCAGACGTCGGGGCGTTCGCTGCATGCACAGGAAATTGATTTTAATGATATTCGGACGACACTGCAGGCTTTAATGGCCTTGCAAGATAATTGTAATTCCCTTCATACGAATGCTTATGATGAGGCGATTACCACGCCAACTGAGGAATCAGTACGCCGCGCGATGGCGATTCAGATGATTATTACGAAAGAGCATGGCTTATCCAAAAATGAAAATCCGCTCCAAGGATCATTTATTGTGGAGGAGTTAACGGATCTAGTGGAGGAAGCGGTACTGCAAGAGTTTGAACGCTTGAATGATCGCGGCGGTGTGCTTGGGTCCATGGAAACCCAGTATCAGCGCGGCAAAATTCAGGATGAATCGATGTATTATGAAATGAAAAAACACACGGGTGAATTACCGATTATCGGTGTGAATACGTATCTGAATCCAAATCCTCCGTCAGAAGAAGACGTCAATAATATGGAATTAGCGCGCGCGTCTTACGAAGAGAAGGAACTGCAAATTCAAAATCTGCGTACCTTCCAGGAAAGTCATGCAGCGTCGGCGGGAGAAGCATTGCAACGTTTGAAAGAAGCTGCCGTCAAAAATGGCAATATCTTCGCCGAGTTAATGGAAACCGTCCAAGTCGCCAGTCTCGGCCAAATCACCAGAGCCCTTTACGAAGTCGGCGGGCAATATCGCAGGAATATGTAAGTAAGAAAAGCGCAAGTGCCCTGTTCAGCACTGGAGCTGGACAATTTTTAAAGTCGAAAATTATTTCTTATCATTTAGGGTGTCAGGCACACATGGTGCCTGACACCAATTTTTGTAATAAAACTCCTTTTATGAGATATTATTATTTGCGGTGATCTTATATAATGATTTAGCGTACATACTTCGAGGGATTTGGGCAGGTGGAGCAAATGAGGTTTAGTTATATTTTAATCATTTTAGTTGTGTTTGCCTGGCCGTTAAATTATCTCTATCAACGTCAGTTGGGAGCAGTCTCGTTCTTCTTGCTAGCAATCTTCTTTCTAGTGATTGCGCTGAAAGAGATGAAAAAGCAGAAGCAGGCAAAGGAGAAAGATGGAAAAAGACCTCGTCCATAAAAATTCAGATGAAACAACTCACTAGCACTAGCATAAACCGGAAGAATTTGTTTATAATGAAGAATATGCTTATTTTGGGCAGAAACTAGATTAGACAGTTTATATCAATTTATTGATAGTCCGTTATTCACTCATTTAAGAGTGTTAAATAGAGAAAGGAAGTGCCGATATTGAGTTTAGCACAATACTCAAAAGAGGAATTACAAGAATTTTCCCTAATGGAAATGGCTTATGAATACTTGAAAAATAGTAAACAGCCGATTGCCTTTAATGAACTAGTAGAAGAAATTAAACAAGCTTCAGGGATTTCTGATGATGAAGTTCGTTCCCGACTTGCTCAATTTTACACCGACATCAATGTGGATGGCCGTTTCCTTTCATTAGGAAGTAACCGCTGGGGACTTCGTGTCTGGTATCCAGTCGATACAGCTGAAGAAGAAGTGGTTGCCGTTGTGAAACCGAAGAAGAAGAAGGCGAAGAAGGTTGTCGATGAAGACGATCTCGAAGATTTCGATGAAGTCGATGAGATTGAAGATGACTTTGATGACTTTGACGATGAAGATGATCTGCTTGATGATGAAGAAGATCTTGATATCGATGAAGATGATGATCTTGATCTTGACGACGATGATGATGCCATTGAAGATGATCTTGACATTGAATTGGATGAAGAAGATGATCTAGACGATGACCTTGAGGATGAAGAAGAAGAATTTGATGATGAGGAAGAAGTCGAAGAAGATTAATCCACTTGACTTTTTTTCCACGCCCTTGTATTATCTTTTTTGGGCTCCTTAAAAAGAGGACGATACATTATTTACTTATAATACGCTCCCTACCACAAGTAGGCGAGCGTTTTTTATTGTTCAAAAAACTCATGTTTCACGGAGTTTTTTCATTTTTTACGGGCGTAAGGAAAATATTTTTTTACAAAAACCCTTAAACAAACTGAATAATGTACAAACTGTATAAGAGGGGGAAATATTTATGACAAAATATATTTTTGTAACTGGTGGTGTGGTTTCATCACTAGGAAAAGGAATTACGGCAGCATCATTAGGCCGTTTATTGAAAAATCGGGGCGTGAATGTAACCATTCAAAAATTCGACCCATACATTAACGTCGACCCGGGAACGATGAGTCCTTATCAGCACGGTGAAGTGTTCGTAACAGGTGATGGCGCTGAAACCGATTTGGACTTAGGTCACTATGAGCGTTTTATCGACATTAACTTAAACAAGTATTCAAACGTAACAACCGGAAAAATTTATTCAACGGTTTTACGGAAAGAGCGCCGTGGTGATTATTTAGGGGCAACGGTTCAGGTTATTCCGCATATCACCAATGAAATTAAGGAACGTTGCTTCCGTGCCGGGAAAGAAACAAATGCTGATGTCGTGATTACGGAAATTGGCGGAACGGTAGGGGACATTGAATCTCTTCCATTCCTTGAAGCGATTCGCCAAATCAAGAGCGATATCGGTTCCGAAAATGTAATGTATATTCATTGTACATTAATTCCGTACATCAAGGCAGCGGGCGAAATGAAAACAAAGCCGACCCAGCATAGTGTCAAAGAACTGCGCAGTCTTGGTATTCAGCCAAATATTATTGTTGTGCGTACAGAAATGCCGGTTTCACAGGACATGAAGGATAAAATTGCCTTGTTCTGTGATATTGACTCAAAAGCTGTGATTGAATGTATGGACGCAGACACGCTGTATTCGATCCCACTTGCCCTTCAAGAGCAAAACATGGATCAAATCGTGTGTGACCATTTGAAATTATCCGTAAAAGAAGCGGATATGACCGAGTGGAAAGTACTCGTAGACCGCGTAACTCATCTTTCCGGCAAGACACGTATTGGTCTAGTCGGAAAATATGTGGAACTTCAAGATGCTTATATTTCTGTGGTTGAAGCAATGAAACATGCAGGCTATGCGTTTGATGCCGATGTGGAAATCAAATGGATTAATTCAGAAGATGTGACGCGTGAAAATGTAGCGGAACTTTTGGATGATGTGGATGGAGTTCTTGTTCCAGGCGGCTTTGGTGACCGCGGGATTGAAGGGAAAATTGAAGCAACTCGTTATGCTCGTGAGCAGAAGAAGCCGTTCCTTGGTATTTGTTTAGGAATGCAGCTAGCAACCATTGAATTTGCCCGTAATGTGCTTGGATTGGAAGGGGCGCATTCCGCAGAATTTGTACCAGAAACAGCTTATCCAATCATTGATTTACTCCCTGAACAGAAAGATGTGGAGGATTTGGGCGGAACATTGCGTCTAGGTCTATATCCAGCTCGTATTGTTGAGGGTACGAAGGCGTTTGAAGCGTATGACGAAGAGGTTGTTTATGAGCGTCACCGTCATCGCTATGAATTTAACAATCATTTCCGTAAAGACATGGAAGCAGCAGGCTTCATTTTCTCAGGTACGAGCCCAGACGGCCGCTTAGTGGAAATTGTTGAGTTGAAGGACCATCCGTGGTTTGTGGCATCACAATTCCATCCGGAGTTTGTCTCAAGACCAAATCGTCCACAGCCGTTATTCCGTGACTTTATTAAAGCATCTTTACAAAAATAAGGTAGTATTCAGGACCAGTTATCTGGTCCTTATTTTTTTTGATATCATTTTTTGGTGTCAGGCACCAGTGGGTGTATTCCCAAAAATTGTATAATTGTACAAAACACCTCAATATTTGTACAAAAGTATGGAAAACTTGTACATAACCTTGCGAAATATCAACAAAAGGGTCCCGAAATGGTACAAAACTCCTTAAAAGTCGAATAACCCCAAGTTTACCTCCCGGGAAATAATCAAGGGCAATAAAAAAACGGGTTCAAAACCCGCTTTTACTCTTCATATTCTGCCAAAATCTCTTCAATTGTAAATTTCAAGCCGTAATAAACGAACAAAGCTGCCATCGAAGAGGGATATCCGTACCGATTTCCTTCATCATCTGGGAGCAAGGCTTTGGTCAGCCGCAAATCAATCAGGAGATCCGCTGATTCCTGTAAGAGTTCACCACCCGGAACGGAGGTCGCCACCGCAACAAATGGAATTCCTTTTTCGCGAAGCTGTTCGGCAAGCTTAAGTCCAGACTCATCATTAGAATAACGCGTGAACATCAATACACGATCGGATTCGGTTAATTCCTCAACACTGTTAAAAATCTTGGCACCCGAAAACGGTTCTGCCCCTTCCAAAGCCTCGAACTCGACCGCTTTCATTTCCTTTGTAGTAAAAATATATATAGACCCATCGCCAACCGGTGCCTGGGCAAGCAATCGGGCTCCGTCTTCAAACGAATATTCTTCTTTTTCTTCAAGCCGTTTAAACAAACCGGTTAATTGGGTAGTAAACATTTTTAACATAAAAACCCTCCTTTTCACCCTTTTATTATAAGCGTTTTTTCGATATTGCAAAAATATTAACAAAATCCGAGAAATTTTGCAGGAGATTATTTTCCAAATAGAGAAATATAACAAGTGATAAATAGTGGGATAATAAAAGTGCATCAAGTAAACAAGGAAGAGGTGGAGTTATGAAAGAGAAAATTTTAATCGTTGATGATCAGTTTGGCATTAGAATTTTACTAAATGAAGTGTTTCAAAAAGAGGGGTATCAAACATATCAGGCAGCCAATGGCATTCAGGCCCTTGAAATTGTGACAAAACATGACCCCGACCTTGTCCTATTGGATATGAAAATCCCTGGAATGGATGGAATTGAAATTTTAAAACGAATGAAGGTAATTGACCCGGATATCCGCGTCATTATTATGACAGCTTATGGTGAACTGGATATGATTCAAGAGGCCAAGGATCTTGGTGCGATTACCCATTTTGCGAAGCCGTTTGATATTGATGATATACGCGCAGCTGTTAGGAAACACATTCCCCAAAAAATGAATTAAATTTTGTTTTTTGGCCTTGAAATATAAGGAAAGTGCTTACATAGAAAATGGGCGCGCTTTCATTATGACAGTTTACAAAACTGCATTTAAATAATGGCATTTCGCCCCCTGGTTTGATATGATACATATGAACTTTTTACTGGTTGTTTATCTTTTTAAGGAATACATAATCCGTAAAATTGAGGGAAAACCTTAATATGGAAGACCGAATTGAAAAGATATCTGCCTAATTTAAGGAGGAATAGAAATGCCATTAGTTTCCATGAAAGAAATGCTCATTAAAGCCAAAGCTGAAGGCTATGCGGTTGGGCAATTTAACTTAAATAACTTAGAATTTACTCAAGCGATTCTTCAAGCTGCACAAGCTGAGAATTCACCTGTAATTCTTGGTGTTTCTGAAGGGGCAGCTCGTTATATGTCCGGCTTCAAAACAGTTGTAAAAATGGTTGAAGGCTTAATGGAAGATTTGAAAATTACCGTTCCTGTAGCAATTCACCTTGACCACGGTTCAAGCTTTGATAAGTGTAAAGAAGCGATTGATGCAGGTTTCACATCTGTTATGATCGATGCTTCCCACCATCCATTTGAAGAAAATATTGAAATTACTTCAAAAGTAGTTGAATATGCACATTCAAAAGGTGTGTCTGTTGAAGCGGAATTAGGAACTGTTGGCGGCCAGGAAGACGACGTTGTTGCTGATGGCGTTATCTACGCAGATCCTAAAGAATGTGAAGAATTAGTAAAACGCACAGGTATCGACTGTCTTGCACCAGCTTTAGGTTCTGTTCATGGTCCTTACAAGGGTGAACCAAACCTTGGATTTGCTGAAATGGAAGAAATCGGAAACATTACTGGTCTTCCATTAGTCCTTCACGGCGGAACTGGTATCCCATTAAAAGATATCCAAAAATCTGTTTCTCTTGGAACAGCGAAAATCAACGTGAACACTGAAAACCAAATCGCATCTGCAAAAGCAGTACGTGAAACATTAGCTGCGAAGCCAGAAGAGTACGATCCACGTAAATATTTAGGACCAGCTCGCGATGCAATCAAAGAAACAGTTATCGGCAAAATCCGCGAATTCGGTTCTGCAGGTAAAGCTTAATCGAACAATGGCAAATGTCTAACCACATTTCATATTTGTTCTAGAATATGATAAAATGTAAACCGTCCTGGTAGTACTATTAGGACGGTTTCATTCTGTAAAAAGAAATTTGAATATTTAGTCGGAAAATGGAGGGATTAATTATGAAGTTTTTTATTGATACAGCTAATTTAGACGAGATCCGCGAAGCCCATGACCTTGGATTACTTGCAGGTGTAACTACTAATCCATCATTAGTCGCTAGAGAAAAAGGTGTTTCTTTTCACGACCGCTTAAGAGAAATTACGGCACTTGTGCCTGGTTCTGTTAGTGCAGAAGTTATTGCGCTTGATGCAGAAGGCATGATTCGAGAAGGAAGAGAGCTTGCAGCAATCGCTCCGAATATTACCGTAAAAGTTCCAATGACTCCAGATGGGTTAAAAGCAACTCATGCTTTTACACAAGAAGGAATCAAAACAAACGTAACCCTCATTTTTAGTCCGAACCAGGCCTTACTTGCGGCAAGAGCTGGAGCCACCTATGTTTCTCCATTTCTAGGCAGATTAGATGATATCGGCCAAAACGGTTTAGATCTAATTTCAACTATTTCAGACATCTTCAACGTGCATGGCATTGAATCAGAAATCATTGCAGCCTCCATTCGTAATCCAATTCACGTCACAGAAGCAGCGTTACGAGGCGCTCATATTGCAACCATTCCATACAAAGTATTAATGGGATTATTCCATCATCCATTAACAGATAAAGGGATTGAAGGCTTCTTAAAAGATTGGAATTCCCGAACAGAAGCATAATTATTCCCATTTCGTGTAAATTTTTTTAATTGCCATACATGAAAATAAAAATTTGGTGTAAACTAAAGGATAGACAAGTTGTCGGATTTTGACTTTTAATGCAGGAAAAATATACCTAGAGCCTCATTTCGTAATAAGCGGATTGTACCGTTTGACTTACAGGGCTTAGAAGGGAGTCGAATATGGAAAAACTTAAAATTGCGGGTGGCTATCCGTTAAAGGGAACGGTTCGGATCAGCGGGGCGAAAAATAGTGCCGTTGCGTTAATCCCTGCAACCATTTTAGCGGAATCACCAGTGACAATTGAGGGATTGCCGGACATTTCAGACGTTGAAATCTTGAAGGACCTCCTTGAAGAAATCGGCGGTAACGTTCAGCTTTCTGATAACGAGATGACGGTTGACCCATCGACCATGATTTCCATGCCCCTGCCAAACGGGAAAGTAAAAAAGCTCCGTGCTTCTTATTACTTAATGGGTGCTATGCTTGGCCGTTTTAAAAAGGCAGTCATTGGCCTTCCTGGCGGATGCTATTTAGGTCCAAGACCGATTGATCAGCATATTAAAGGTTTCGAAGCACTCGGGGCTCAAATTACCAATGAGCAAGGTGCGATTTATTTACGTGCGGACGAGCTTCGCGGTGCCCGTATATACCTTGATGTGGTCAGTGTGGGTGCGACGATTAATATCATGCTGGCAGCGGTTCGCGCCAAAGGGCGGACGGTCATTGAAAATGCGGCGAAGGAACCGGAAATCATTGATGTCGCGACATTGTTAACGAGTATGGGTGCGAAGATTAAAGGGGCTGGAACGGACGTCATTCGTATCGATGGGGTGGAAGCGCTTCATGGCTGCCGTCACACGATTATTCCAGACCGGATTGAAGCTGGTACGTATATGATTTTGGGTGCCGCCGTGGGCGAGGGTGTCCTCATCGACAACGTTATCCCGCAGCATTTAGAATCATTGATTGCCAAATTGCGAGAAATGGGTGTCCATGTGGAGTCTGGCGATGACCAAGTGTTTGTGGACGGGTCTTCGAAATTGAAGGCCGTCGATATCAAGACGCTCGTCTATCCTGGATTTCCAACCGATCTCCAGCAGCCATTTACCACCCTTTTGACAAGAGCAACCGGCTCAAGTGTCGTAACTGACACGATTTACGGTGCCCGTTTCAAGCATATTGATGAACTGCGTAGGATGAACGGCAACATTAAAGTTGAAGGTCGTTCTGCCATCATCAATGGTCCAGTTCAATTGCAGGGAGCGAAAGTGAAGGCAAGTGACCTTAGGGCAGGCGCAGCACTGTTCATTGCCGGCCTGATGGCAGAGGGAATTACCGAAGTAACCGGGCTCGAGCATATTGACCGCGGCTACAGCGACCTCGTTGGAAAACTAAATGGCCTCGGCGCCACAGTTTGGCGGGAAGCTTTAACGAAGGAAGAAGTAGAACAGATGAAGAATAATTGATTTTTACCATATGGATAAAGCTTAGGCGTTGACTATAAGCTACTGAAGTTGAAGAGACATCTAAAGAGACTTAAGGGAGATGGAGACGATGGAAAGAAGTTTAACGATGGAGCTTGTCCGTGTCACAGAAGCCGCAGCACTTGCTTCAGCCCGCTGGATGGGCCGTGGGAAGAAAGATGAGGCGGACGGTGCAGCTACATCGGCCATGCGTGATGTGTTTGACACCGTGCCAATGAAGGGAACTGTCGTAATCGGTGAAGGGGAAATGGATGAAGCACCGATGCTTTATATTGGCGAGAAACTAGGGACAGGCTATGGTCCGCGTGTTGACGTTGCGGTTGATCCGCTCGAAGGCACCAATATTTTAGCATCAGGCGGCTGGAATGCCTTAGCGGTTTTAGCGGTCGCAGACCATGGAAATCTTCTTCATGCTCCTGATATGTATATGGAAAAAATTGCGGTTGGCCCTGAAGCAGTCGGACATATTGATATCAATGCGTCTGTTCTTGATAACTTAAAAGCTGTGGCCAAAGCGAAGAATAAAGATATTGAGGATGTTGTGGCGACTGTCTTAAATCGTCCGCGTCATGAGCATATCATTGCCCAGCTTCGTGAGGCTGGCGCACGGATCAAATTGATTAACGATGGTGACGTGGCAGGTGCGATTAATACCGCCTTTGACAATACCGGCGTCGATATTCTTTTTGGTTCTGGCGGTGCCCCTGAAGGCGTTCTTTCAGCGGTGGCGTTAAAATGTCTTGGCGGTGAAATCATCGGAAAATTACTGCCGCAAAGTGATGCGGAACTCGAGCGCTGCATCAAAATGGGACTTGATGTTAATCGTGTCCTCCGGATGGAAGACCTGGTAAAAGGCGATGACGCCATTTTTGCTGCAACCGGGGTCACAGACGGCGAATTACTGCGCGGTGTTCAATTCAAAGGTTCATACGGCTCAACACACTCCATCGTCATGCGTGCCAAATCAGGCACCGTCCGCTTCGTCGAAGGCCGTCACAGCTTAAAGAAAAAACCAAACCTAGTGATTAAATAAACGGTGCCAAAAGTAAGGGTGCCTGACACCAATTGGGTGTCAGGCACCCTTCATGGCATCATCACTTAAATGACAGGCTGTGTTAAAACGCCCGCGAACCGCTCGCGCTTGGAACGGAAATCGACAGACAAGTTTAACGCTGCCAATAACTCCTATTACACTCCATTAGGGATTATCCTTCAAGAAGAAATTCCCAATGAACGAAAATAGAAAAATAAGTTGATTAATTTTTTGCATAGAGGGTAAAATAGTAATTGTTTTATTATGCATTATATCTGCAATTCTATTCATTTCATTTCTACTTCTATCATTATTCCTCAACTCTCTTAATAACATCGGATTGAAAAAAATAAAAGTGTGGTGCACAAATGGAATTAACAATTTCAAGTTTAGAAAATATGAAGCTGAAGGAACTTTATGAGCTGGCACGCGAATACAAAGTGACCTACTACAGCAAATTAACAAAAAAAGAATTAATTTTTGCCATCCTGAAATCCCGCGCGGAACAGCAGGGATACTTTTTCATGGAAGGCGTCTTAGAAATTATCCAGTCAGAAGGATTTGGATTCTTACGACCAATCAATTACTCGCCAAGCTCAGAAGATATCTACATTTCTGCATCGCAAATCCGCCGCTTCGACCTTCGTAATGGGGATAAAGTTTCCGGTAAGGTACGACCTCCGAAAGAAAATGAGCGTTATTATGGACTATTGCACGTAGAAGCCGTGAACGGGGAAGATCCGGAATCGGCGAAGGAACGGGTATACTTCCCAGGCCTGACACCGCTTTATCCTAACCGCCAGATGAAATTGGAGACTACTCCAAAATATCTTTCAACAAGGATTATGGATGTCATCGCACCGGTTGGTTTTGGGCAGCGTGGATTGATCGTTGCACCTCCAAAGGCTGGTAAAACGATGCTCTTAAAAGAAATTGCCAACAGCATTACGACGAATCATCCGGAAGTCGAATTAATTATGCTGTTGATTGACGAACGTCCAGAGGAAGTAACCGATATTGAACGTTCGGTTGCTGGGGATGTGGTTAGTTCGACGTTTGATGAAGTGCCGGAAAACCATATTAAAGTGGCGGAACTTGTGCTCGACCGCGCGATGCGTTTAGTCGAACATAAGCGTGATGTGGTCATCCTGATGGATAGTATTACGCGTCTTGCACGTGCCTATAACTTAGTGATTCCGCCAAGCGGCCGGACACTTTCCGGGGGGATTGACCCGGCAGCATTCCACCGTCCGAAGCGTTTCTTCGGGGCTGCCCGTAATATTGAAGAAGGCGGCAGCTTGACGATTCTGGCGACTGCGCTGGTCGATACCGGCTCACGGATGGATGACGTCATTTATGAGGAATTTAAAGGGACAGGTAATATGGAACTGCATCTCGATCGTTCGCTTGCAGAGCGCCGTATTTTCCCTGCGCTTGATATCCGCCGCTCTGGTACTCGTAAGGAAGAGCTTCTTATTCCGAAGGATCATTTGGATAAATTATGGGCAATCCGTAAATCGATGTCCGATTCACCCGATTTTGCGGAGCGTTTCTTGAAAAAATTACGCCAGACCAAGTCGAATGAGGAGTTCTTTGCCCAACTAGGGGAAGAGCTGAAATCGAGACGCTCGTAAACTGCTTGACGGAGTGCTGGCAAATAAGCCGGACCTAGTTAACTTCGTAGAGGACAAGCATGGTAGAGGGGCTTGGATAGGTTCCTTTTTCAAAGACAATGGTTGTTAATTTGCGCTCCTGTTGGTTGGAGCGGAAGGCACGAAGACTCCTGCGGGAGGACGGGGCAGGGGAGACCCCGCAGGAGCACAGCGACGAGGAGGCTCGCCGGACCGCCCGCGGAAAGCGAAGTGCCTGGAGAGGAAATCAACAGGCATGTTTAAATGAGCTTTTTTTAAAAAAAGAACCAACAAATCCCAACTTGCAAAAATAGGATGCCCTTGTTATAATGGGTGCAGTGTGTTTTTAGTATTTCAGTGCATGTCTTCGGACAGGTGCTTTATATAACTCTGTTTCGAATGATTCAGGGCGGAAGGAGATGAAAAGAATGAAAGCAGGAATTCATCCAAATTATAAAACAGTAACGGTGTCATGTGCATGTGGTAATACATTTGAAACTGGTTCTGTTAAAAACGAAATTCGTGTTGAGACTTGTTCAGAATGTCATCCATTCTACACTGGTCGTCAAAAATTCGCTGAAGCTGGCGGACGTGTTGACCGTTTCAACAAGAAATATGGCATCAAAACTCAACAGCAACAATAATTGTAAAACAGTACAGGCAAGAAGCAACACTTACTTGCCTGTTTTTTATTTAAATAAATTCACTTTTTGAAATAGATTTTATGGATTTGCTAGGAAGGAGACGCCGTTTTATGTATTTAATGAAGCAAAGCGGATGGGTTGAGGTTATCTGTGGCAGTATGTTTTCTGGGAAATCGGAGGAATTGATCCGCCGTGTGAGACGGGCTCAGTTCGCTAAACAAAAAATTGCTGTGTTTAAGCCGAAAATTGATAATCGCTATCACGATCAACAGGTTGTGTCCCATAATGGTTCTTCTTTTCATGCGAAACCAATTGCTCATTCGATGGAGATTCTCCACCATGTGGAAGCCGATATCGATATTATTGCGATTGATGAGGTTCAGTTTTTTGATGAAGGAATTGTGCGGATTGTGCAGCAGCTGGCTGACAGCGGCCATCGAGTGGTTTGTGCCGGTTTGGATATGGATTTCCGCGGAGAGCCGTTTGGTCAAATGCCAGCGTTGATGGCCATTGCTGAATCAGTGACGAAGCTGCAGGCAGTCTGTTCGGTGTGCGGTTCACCATCAAGCCGAACGCAGCGCTTGATTGATGGACATCCAGCTTCTTACCATGACCCAGTCATCTTAGTGGGCGCCTCTGAAGCATACGAGCCACGCTGCCGCCATCACCACGAAGTCCCAAAGACTGCAGTCTCCCGGATAAGCATCGAGCAAGAAGCAACAAATTAATATCAGGGTGTCGTCAGTTTACATAATTAGTGCCTGACACCGTAAATGAGCTAAACACTATGATTAACTACAACTGTCTGAGAAGGGGATTCTCGGGCAGTTTTTTTGTTTGGTTAGGGATTGTGGTTTTTGGTTTTTAAGTGTGATTTTTGGGCGTTGGCGAAATTGTTGGATGGTTTGGCGAAATTGTTTTTGAGTTGTGCGAAATCTCGGGTATGTTCGGCGAGATCCCGATGTTGTTTGGCGAAATTCAGCACAGGTTCGGCGAAATCCCATTCAAACTCAGCCGAATTTTACTGCTTGGAAAGATTTCACTCGTCCAGTTGCAGCAAACTCCGGGCATGATAGTAATGGGAGGTGTAAGATGCAAAAGTTTTTGTTGTTTCTCTCATTATGTATGATGTTTTTAGTCAGCGGCTGTAATGGGAATGAAGGTGGGAATCATGGCAATGAAGCGGCATATGACCTTAAGAATGACCGGTCTGCACCAAATTATATGTCCAACCGTGACGGCAATACGCCAGCAAATATGTCCAACCGCGGTGAAAATAAGCAGCGGATGGTGGAAGATGATATTACCAACCAAAATCCTAATTTCCTCAACCTGAATCGAACGGGTAGCGGCTCTGAAACGGGCGGCGGAAAAGACACAGGCGAAGATATCAACAAGGCCAAACAAGTGATTGCTCATTCAAAGGAATTTACGGCCGATTCGGTCTGGGTCAATGGTGACCGGATGTGGGTATCTGTTTATAAAAAGGGAATACAGTCTGAGCAGGGAAAAGTGAAGGCAGAGGCCCGGCTTCATCACAAACTCATTCAGGCTTTGCCGCGCTATAAAATAGAGGTACGCGTAAAGGAAGATCGTAGGTAGCATGCTCTGAATTTCAGGGCATGTTTTTTTAGTGCTATGACACACTGTCACTTTTTTGTTGACACATGACACAGTGTCATATATAATCAGTTTATGACAAGATGTCACATACGTATAGGAGCGAAGCAATGCCAAAACAAACCTATTTTCACTTACCGAAAGATAAGCAGGATAAATTAATTGAAGCTGCTAAAGAGGAATTCTCCAGAGTCCCATTACATGAAGCATCTATTGCAAATATCATCAAAAGTGCGGGAATTCCAAGAGGGAGCTTTTACCAATATTTTGAGGATAAAGAGGATATTTATTATTTCTTGTTGAACCAACTTGCGCAAAAAAATAGTGATCGATTTATTGGCATCCTTAAAGAAAAGAATGGGGATCTATTTGAGACCTTTATGGAGTCATTTCAATTTTTGATAACATTCCATAAAAATCAAGAACACCAAAACTTTTTTAAATATGCGTTTTTAAATATGAATTATAAAGTAGAGAAAACTTTCGCCAATCATGTTTATGAGCAAAATCAAAAAACTCAGTTTTTAAATACAGTCAGCCTCATCAATAGAGAAAATTTAAACGTCGAAAGTGATGAAGAACTACACCATATTTTAAAAATGATGGGTGCGGTAACCTTTCAAAATTTGATCCAAATGATTGTAAAGGAATGGACGGATGAAGAAGCGCTGAGGAATTATAGAGAGCAAATGGACTTACTAAAAAGAGGATTTTATAAAAAAGAATCTAAATAAAGGACAAGGGGATAGGATAGATGGGTACAACATTACAACAAAGAAAACCACCATATTTAATGATCGCAATTTTATTTATTGGGGCAATGGTTTCTTTTCTCAATAACTCACTTTTAAATGTAGCGCTGCCATCGATTATGGTGGACTTAAAAATAAAAGATTATTCAACGGTTCAGTGGTTATCGACAGGATATATGCTGGTCAGTGGGATATTAATTCCTGCATCAGCCTTTTTATTAACACGTTTTTCAAATCGTCGCTTATTTATTACATCGATGGCAATTTTCACCCTAGGGACTGCAGTGGCGGCCTTTGCTCCGAACTTTGGACTGCTGCTCACAGGGCGAATGATTCAAGCGGCGGGTTCTTCGGTCATGGGACCATTATTAATGAATATTATGTTAGTAAGTTTTCCACGTGAACAGCGTGGGACGGCAATGGGTATTTTTGGATTAGTTATGATTACAGCCCCGGCAATTGGCCCTACATTATCAGGTTACATTGTAGAGTACTATGACTGGCGCGTTCTTTTCGAAATGATTTTACCGTTAGCGGTTATTAGTTTATTATTAGCTGTTTGGAAACTTGAAAATGTAATGGAACAAAACAAAAGTGCAAAACTTGATTATATTTCTGTGGTATTATCTAGTATTGGTTTTGGCGGCTTGCTATACGGCTTTAGTTCGGCGAGTTCAGATGGATGGACAGATACAATTGTGTTAACTACATTAATCGTGGGTGGGATCGCGCTCCTAGCCTTCATTGTTCGTCAATTAAAAATGAAAGAGCCATTATTAGATTTGCGTGTATACAAGTACCCAATGTTTGCGCTTGGATCGGTAATTGCGATTGTGAACGCAGTGGCCATGTTCTCTGGTATGATTTTAACACCGGCTTATGTTCAAAATGTACGGGGGATTTCACCACTTGATTCAGGTTTAATGATGCTGCCTGGTGCCATTGTGATGGGGATTATGATGCCCATTACAGGGAAACTGTTTGATAAATTTGGTCCTCGTATTCTAGCAGTAGTCGGACTTGTGGTTACAGCAATTTCAACTTACATGCTAGCAAACTTGCAAATCGATTCTAGTTACTCCTATATTGTTCTAGTTTACACATTAAGGATGTTTGGTATGTCAATGGTCATGATGCCAATCATGACAAACGGGCTAAATCAATTACCAACACGCTTAAACCCGCATGGGACAGCGATCAACAATACAGCACAGCAAGTGTCTGGTTCGATTGGTACCGCTATTCTGATTACGATCATGAATTCTGTGACAAAAACAGAAGCAACCAGCTTAATGTCTGGGGTCGATCCGACAACGCTGACAGAAGCGTCTACTGCTCTATTAACTAAGCAAGCATTATTAGCGGGTATTCAATATTCATTTTATGTTACTCTTGCCATTAATATTGTCGCGCTTGTATTAGCCTTATTCGTTAAACGTGTGGATACAAGTGAAGCAGTGGTCAAACAGTTAGACCAGCAAGAAAACAACCAAATGAAGCCTGCAGCCCTTCAATAAAAATTGATCTTTTAGGTTGGCTTATCGTGATGACGGTAAGCCAGCTTTTTTATATTTTGATCCAAAAATCTCTTTTTTAAAAATATCTCCCTAGAATTTGGTTTTGACGGTTGTTTTCACCTATACTATAATTAGAATGTTATGGACAAAAAATTGAGGTGAATTGACTGTGTTTGATCGTCTTCAATCGGTGGAAGATCGCTATGATAAGTTGAATGAACTTTTGAGCGACCCAGAGATTATTAATGATTCAAAAAAACTACGTGATTATTCAAAAGAACAATCTGATATACAAGAAACAGTACAAACGTATCGTGAATATAAAGAGGCGCGCTCACAGCTTCAGGATGCGAAAGCGATGCTGGATGAAAAGCTGGATGCTGAGATGCGTGAAATGGTGAAGGAAGAAGTTAACGAACTGGAAGCGCAAATCGTGGATTTGGAAGCGAAGATGAAGATCTTGTTGATTCCGAAGGATCCAAACGATGACAAAAACGTTATCTTTGAAATCCGCGGCGCAGCGGGCGGAGACGAGGCGGCTTTGTTTGCTGGAAATTTATATCGCATGTACAGCCGTTTTGCGGAAGCGCAAGGCTGGAAGATTGATGTACTTGATGCGAGCCCGACTGGTCTTGGCGGATACAAGGAAATCAGCTTTATGATTAATGGCCAGGGTGCTTATTCAAAATTGAAGTTTGAAAACGGCGCACACCGTGTACAGCGTGTTCCGGAGACGGAATCAAGCGGCCGGATTCATACGTCAACGGCGACAGTGGTTTGTTTGCCTGAAGCAGAAGAAGTAGACGTAGAAATCAATGATAAAGATATCCGTTTTGATGCGTTTGCATCGAGCGGCGCCGGCGGACAGTCCGTTAATACGACGATGTCAGCGGTTCGTTTAACGCATATTCCGACGGGGATTGTTGTTTCAATTCAAGATGAGAAATCGCAGCATAAGAATAAGGATAAAGCGATGAAGGTACTACGTGCCCGCATTTATGATAAGTATCAGCAGGAAGCACAAGCGGAGTATGATTCTGTGCGTAAATCAGCGGTTGGTACGGGTGATCGTTCAGAACGGATTCGCACGTACAACTTCCCGCAAAACCGGGTGACGGACCACCGCATCGGCTTAACGATTCAAAAGCTTGATCAAATTTTGGAGGGCAAGCTCGATGATATCATCGATGCGCTGATTATGGATGATCAAGCGCGCAGGCTGGAAGATTCCTCAAATGAGTAAAAAAGTATTCGAAGCTCTTCAATGGGCTTCTTCTTTTTTAGGTCCAGCGGGTAGGGATGCCAATGCGGGTGAGCTTTTGCTGCGCCATTTCACTGGGATGAGCCGGGCGCAGTTGTTTGCGAATATGCGTGACGAGTTAGCGCCGGGTGTGTGGGAGGACTTTGAACAAGCGGTTTTTGACCATGCGAAGGGTGTGCCGGTCCAGTATATTATCGGGACAGAGGAGTTTTACGGACGGCCGTTTCTCGTCAATGAAGAGGTACTGATCCCGAGACCGGAAACAGAAGAACTCGTCTACGGTGCCCTCCAGCGCATCAAGCGGCTGTTTGGCGGCACGAAACAAGTCATCAAGCTGGCCGACATCGGAACCGGCAGCGGCGCCATCGCCATCACCATGAAACTGGAAGAAGCAGAACTTAGGGTGGTGTCAGGCACCAATAGAACTACGGAAGTAGGGTTAATGGTGTCAGGCACCAATAATGGCACCGATAGTACTGCGGAGCCAGTGTTTATGGTGTCAGGCACCGATATTGCGGAGGCGTCTTTGGCTGTGGCGCGGGAGAATGCGGAGCGGCTTGGGGCTGAGGTGGAGTTTTTGCAGGGGGATTTGCTGGGGCCGTTTTTGGAGAGTGGGACTCGGTTTGATGTGGTTCTCTCGAATCCGCCTTATATTCCGCTCGGGGATATCACGACGATGTCGGAGGTTGTGACGGAGCATGAGCCGCATCGGGCGTTGTTTGCGGGGACGGATGGTTTGGATTTCTACCGCCGCTTTATGGTCGAGCTGCCGCAGGTGTTAGAAGCGCGTGCGCTGGTTGGTTTCGAGATTGGGGCCGGTCAGGGCGAAGCGGTAGCGGGGCTTTTGCGAAAGGCCTTTGAAGGCTCCAAAGTGGAGATCGTGAATGATATTAATGGCAGGGACCGGATGGTGTTTGCGGAGATTGGCTTCGGGGCTTAAGTTCCGAGGCTTTTTTGAATTAACGGAAAAATTCCCACACCATAACTCTCTGAAATATATTAAAATTTAATAGTTTAAGATTCTGGCATTTTGTCCAAAATGAAGATATCGAAGGGACGGTGCTAGAATTGAAAAGTAAAATGATTGTTTGGGGATATCTTATCGTTTTATCATTAGGAACGATGTTGAATTTATATATGCCAAAGACGGAAGCAGCTCAGAAGGAATCAATTGTGATTCCCGGGGAAGCGATTCGGCTCAGAATTCTAGCGAATAGTGATTTTGAAAAGGATCAAGCGATTAAGCGGAAGGTACGCGATGCAGTGAATGCGCAGATTACACTGTGGGTACAGGATTTAACGTCGATGGAAGAGGCAAGAAAGGTCATTAATGCGAAGCTTCCTGAGATTCAAACCATTTCGGAAAAGGTGGTTCGTGACCAAGGGTCGACGCAGTCGGTGAAAGTCGAATTTGGTAAGGTTCAGTTTCCAACGAAATTATATGGTCAATTTTTATACCCAGCAGGAGAATATCAAGCGATTTTAATTACATTAGGTGAAGGTGAAGGTGCGAACTGGTGGTGCGTGCTTTATCCTCCATTATGCTTCCTTGACTTTTCAAATGGTGTGGCTGTAAGTGATGGGTTTGAAGAGAAGAAGGCAAAAGCAAAAACAGTGAAAGCAAAAACAGTGAAAGCGGAAAAGCCGCAGGCGAAGGTGGAAAAGGGGAAAGAAAAGGCAAACAAGACGGATGATGAAGAAAAAGTGGCCATGGTTAAGGATGAGTCGGAGAGTAAAGTAGCTAAGGTGAACGAGGAAACCGTGGTAAAGGAAGAAAAAGCGGCTGTGCAACACGAACCTGTTGCAGAGAAGAAAGAAAAAGTGGTTGAGAAAAAAGATCAAGTCGTGAAAAAGCCGGAAAGGCTGATTGAAAAAGAGAAGCCTGTGTTCAATGAGATTTTGATTGAGGACGAGGGAGAGTCAGTGGAAGTGGCTAAGAAGGAAGCGCCTGTGTATACTTCCGAAGATGAAAAGCCGGTAGAAGTGAAGTTTTTCGTAGTAGAGATGTGGGAGAAGATGTTTAACTAGACCAGTTCCAATCGAGGAGCTGGTTTTTTTCGTGTTATGAATAAATTTACTAGATTCCTGAATCTAGCGGTTCTATTTGTTCTAGTTCATCCATATTCATAGAGTAGAATCTTAAAAAGAGGTGGATGATTGGATGCAGGCATTGATTCGCAGGGCTAAAAAAGAAGACTTGGGCAATTTACAGGCATTTTTATCGAGGGCGGGGCTGGGGACGGATGGATTAAATGACGATTCGATTGACTATTTTCTGTTGTTAGAGAGTGAAGATGGAACATTAAAGGGGACGCTTGGGATGGAGGCGTACACGGAATTTGGACTATTGCGTTCCCTTGTGGTGGCACCTGGACAAGCGGAGAAGGAAATCTTCGTCCTATTTGATCAAATGGTCCAATTGGCGAATGAAAAGGGGATGAAAGATTTGTTTTTGGCAACAAATAAGAGTGTGGCTTTACCGTTTTTTGAGCTAATGGGCTTTCAGAGAGTTGAACGGGAGGAATTACCTAGCGAATTTTATCAGTCAGAACATATTCGACACGTTTTAAATGTGGATAACTCATTATTTTTAAAATTTTCATTGTAATTGTGGATATATCCACAAAGTTATCCACTTTTTCACGGAAGTTGTGCACAATTTGTGGATAAAGCTTGTATTTATACACAGCTTCTTTTATACTTTCAAACGTATTAAGTGAAAAATATGAGTCTAGGTGACTAAATTCGCCAAATTTCGCTAGTAGACTCGCTTGAGATAAAGGTGGATAACTATGAACACGAAAGTTTGGAAAGTGGATAAATATGTGGATAAACTTGAAAATAATCCACAAGTTGTGGATGCAGCGAATTTTTTAAGGGATAACGAAGTGGTCGCTTTGCCGACGGAGACAGTCTATGGCCTGGGCGGGAATGCGAAAAGTGATGCGGCAGTGGAAAAGATTTTTGCCGCGAAAGGCAGACCGAGTGATAATCCACTGATTATCCACATTGCGGAAAAAAATCAGTTGAGTGAGTTTGTGGCTGAGGTACCGGAGAAAGCGGAGCGATTAATAGAAGGTTTTTGGCCGGGCCCGTTGACGATTATTTTTAAAAAGAAAGAGGGCGTCCTTTCGGAAATAGCAACAGCAGGCTTAGCGACGGTTGCGGTCAGGATGCCGGACCACCCTGTTGCGCTGGCGCTGTTGAAAAGTTGTGGATTGCCGATTGCGGCGCCGAGTGCGAACAGTTCGGGCAAGCCGAGTCCAACGACAGCCGATCATGTTTTGGACGACTTAAATGGAAAAATTGCTGGTGTGATTGACGGCGGTGCCACAGGAATTGGCGTGGAATCAACAGTGGTTGATTGTACGGAGTCCATACCGGTGATTTTGCGGCCAGGCGGGGTAACGAAAGAACAACTCGAATCCGTTGTGGGTGTGGTTCATGTCGATGCTGCGTTAACCGATGAAGCGGCACGGCCGAAGGCACCAGGTATGAAATACCGTCACTACGCCCCGAATGCCCCACTTTTTATGGTGTCAGGCACCACGGAATTTCTTCAAGGTTTAGTAGAAGAAAAGCGGCAGGAAGGGTTGCGGGTCGGAGTGCTGACGACGGAAGAGAATGCCCGGTTGTTCGAGGCTGATGTGGTGCTTGCGTGCGGGAAGCGGGCAGAGCTGGAAACAGTGGCCGCCGCACTTTATGACACGTTACGAAGATTTAATCAGGAAAAGGTCGACGTTATTTTTAGTGAAATCTTTCCGAACGCAGGTGTCGGACATGCCATCATGAACCGCCTTCAGAAAGCTGCGGGAAATAAATTGATTACCGAATAACACTGCCACCAGGTTCTCCTCTTAGTAGGGGACTGGTGGTTTTTTGATGTCTTTTTTGGGGTGTCATTTTTGGTGTCAGGCACCATTAATCATATGAAGACGATGGAAAGGGTGTCAGGCACCATATGTGACGAAGGTTCCGCTTTCCCAGCTTGACTTCTAAATTTGTTTGGACGTGCATATGCTTAGTTTAGTTAGTCCAAGGGGGCGGGGTCCGAATGTCTGAGATGATTAGTGAATTGATAACTTTGATGTTAATGGCGTTTGCGCTAGGGATGGATGCATTTTCAGTCGGGCTTGGCATGGGAATGTACAAACTTCGGCTTAAGAAAATATTCAATATCGGCCTAACAATAGGCTTGTTCCACGTTTGGATGCCGCTTTTAGGGTTGCTTGCTGGGAAATTTTTATCGGATAAGTTTGGTACGTTTGCAACCTTTATCGGCGGTTTTCTGTTGATTTTGCTAGGTATACAAATGGTCTGGTCAACCCTTAAAAAGGGGGACGAGAAGGTCATTTCCCCTGTTGGCTTTGGCTTGTTGATCTTTGCCTTGAGTGTAAGTCTGGATAGTTTTTCTGTTGGTCTTACTTTAGGTATTTATGGTGCGAAGACAATCATGGTGATTATCTGTTTTGGCATCATGGCAACCGTGCAAACGTGGTTAGGATTACTGCTCGGCCGGAAGATGCAGGGCTGGGTGGGGGCCTATAGTGAAGCGCTTGGCGGCGCGATTCTCCTTGCGTTTGGGATAAAGCTGCTTGCTCCGTTCTTGTAAGGAGGAAATCCTTTGCGTACCTATGGTAAAATCATTACATAAGAATCATGCAAAAAGGAGGCACACACATTGCAGCGCATTTTATTTGTATGCACAGGAAATACCTGCAGAAGTCCAATGGCCGAAGCGATTTTGAAAAATAAACAAATGGACGAGATTGAAGTGAGGTCCGCAGGAATCTATGCAGCGAACGGTAGTGAGGCATCCACACATGCGAAAAAGGTGCTCGAGGACAATGGGATCGCGCATAATCACCGTTCCAGCTTGTTAACCGGTGTCGAAGTCAATTGGGCCGACCTCATCCTCACTATGACGTCTTCACACAAGATGGCGATTCTCCAGCAATACCCAGAAGTGGGCCATAAGGTCTTTACCTTAAAGGAATACAGCGGGGAAGGCTTCAATTCAGATGTGGTCGATCCTTATGGCGGCTCCCTGGCGATGTATGAGCAAACCTTTCGTGAACTAGATGAATTAATTGACAAGGCCATTGGAAAACTAAAGTAATACTTGATGGAATGCTCTCTTTCTTTAGAAGAGGGCTTTTATTTTTGAACAGGGAACTTTCTATTTCAGCGAGGGTATGTCAAAATAAATCAGGAGAGCGGAAGTGTCCATTTGTTGTTGGGCCTGCGCTGGGACATACATAATAGCAAAAGGAAAACAGGAGGGATTTTTCATGAAAGTAGCTTTAGCATCAGACCATGGCGGGGTTAATCTTCGCAAAGAAATTGCCAGCTTACTCGTAGAGCTGGGCATTGAATACCAAGATTTTGGCTGTGAGTGCGAAACTTCGGTCGATTATCCAGATTATGCACTGCCGGTTGCTGAAAAAGTGGCGAAGGGTGAATTTGACCGCGGCATCCTGATTTGTGGGACGGGGATTGGCATGAGCATTGCGGCCAACAAAGTAAAAGGAATTCGCTGTGCATTGGTTCATGATACCTTTAGTGCGAAAGCAACGCGCGCCCATAATGATTCCAATATCTTAGCGATGGGCGAACGCGTCATTGGTCCTGGCTTGGCCCGTGATATTGCCCAAGTTTGGCTGACCGGTGAATTCGAAGGCGGCCGCCATGCTGGCCGGGTTGGTAAAATTGGCGAATACGAGGATAAGCACCTTTAATTCACTTAGATCAAGAGTCGAACGCGAAATCTGTTAGGGGGTAAGGCTTATGATTCAAGAAAGTGAAAAAGAGCTGGAAACAATTTTAGCAGAATTCAAAGAACAGGCTAATTTGAGACCGGGACAGCTGCTTGTGGTCGGCTGCAGTACCAGTGAAGTGATTGGAGAGCGAATTGGAACATCCGGGACAGTCGAAGTCGCGGAAATGATTTTTCGCGGCTTGAAAAAACTTCAAGGGGACACAGGGATTGATCTGGCGTTCCAATGCTGTGAGCATTTAAATCGAGCCTTGGTCGTTGAACGGACGGTGGCAGCTGCAAAACGCTTTGATGAGGTCTCGGTTGTCCCTGTCCGAAAAGCAGGCGGGGCAATGGCAACCTATGCCTTTGGGGAGCTGGAGGATGCAGTCGTGGTGGAGTTCGTGAAGGCAGATGCCGGAATCGACATTGGCAATACCTTGATTGGTATGCACCTAAAACATGTAGCAGTTCCTGTCCGGGTGACCCAAAAAAAGATTGGACAAGCCCATGTAACGCTCGCCAAAGTGCGTCCGAAACTAATTGGCGGGGCGCGCGCTGTCTATGAGCGCAATCAAGAAAACTCAAGCTGTTCATAAAAGACATGGGTGTCAGGCACCATCATTCAGGCTTGTATATACGATGGCAAATTATGATAGAATAATTAGTTTATTACCAAAAACACGAACATTACTGTCAGAAAAAATATTTTTATTCGTGAAATAAGATTGGAGTGCATAGAAACGCTCGCTTTGGGTTAAAAAAATAATTAAAATACGAAAAATGTTTCTCTTTTAATTTATGAGTGTTTCATGCTAAAATAAAAAAGAATTTTTGAAAATGTAAATAGTAGTCACTCACATACAAGGGGGATTTTTTGTCATGAAGCATTTGCCTCAAGCGGATGAACAGGTTTTTCAAGCGATTCAAAAAGAATTAGGTCGTCAACGCTCTAAGATTGAATTAATTGCCTCAGAAAACTTTGTTAGCGAAGCAGTCATGGAAGCACAAGGCTCTGTGTTAACGAACAAATATGCAGAAGGCTATCCTAACCGTCGATATTATGGCGGCTGTGAATATGTCGATATTGTTGAAGACTTGGCCCGCGACCGTGCGAAGGAAATTTTCGGTGCGGAATATGTGAACGTGCAGCCGCACTCAGGTGCCCAAGCCAATATGGCAGTATACTTCACGGTGCTTGAGCAAGGCGACACGGTTCTTGGAATGAACTTATCCCACGGCGGCCACTTAACACACGGCAGTCCGGTTAACTTCAGTGGTGTTCAGTATAACTTTGTTGAATATGGCGTAGATGAAACAACTCAACGCATCAACTATGATGATGTTCGTGCCAAAGCACTTGAACACAAGCCAAAGATGATTGTTGCTGGGGCAAGTGCCTACCCGCGTGCGATCGATTTCGCGAAGTTCCGCGAGATTGCTGATGAAGTCGGCGCGTACTTAATGGTTGATATGGCGCATATCGCTGGCCTTGTTGCGGCAGGTTTGCACCAAAACCCAGTTCCATATGCAGATTTCGTGACTACAACAACGCATAAAACATTGCGCGGTCCACGCGGCGGGATGATCCTTTGCAAAGAGGAATTTGGCAAGAAGATTGATAAATCTATCTTCCCTGGAATCCAAGGCGGTCCATTGATGCATGTCATCGCAGCTAAAGCCGTTGCGTTTGGCGAAGCACTTCAAGACAGCTTTAAAGATTATGCAGGCCAAATTATTGCTAACGCTCAGCGCCTGGCTGATAGTCTTCAAAAGGAAGGCTTGCAGTTAGTTTCCGGCGGTACGGACAACCACCTTTTATTAGTGGACGTAACGACGCTTGGATTAACTGGCAAGGTTGCTGAAAAAGTCCTTGATGAAGTTGGAATCACAGTTAATAAAAACACGATTCCATTTGATCAACAAAGCCCGTTCGTAACAAGCGGTATCCGTATCGGAACGGCGGCAGTTACAAGCCGTGGCTTTGCTGAAGCAGAAATGGACGAAATTGCTTCAATTATCGCGTTTACTTTGAAAAATCATGAAGATGAAGCGAAGCTTGAGGAAGCGGCGGGACGTGTCGAAGCTTTAACAGGCAAATTTACCCTATATCCAGAATACTAAACATCTAAGAATCGGCCTCCTAGCAGGCCGATTTTTTTTGAAAAATCTAACTAGTTATTCTGATTTGCTCATTGGATTGTTTTTCTGTAAAATGAGACGAAGTGTTTGTTAATTTAATAAAAGGGGCGATTATTGTGGCCAAGGTATTCGTTTTCGACCATCCATTAATTCAGCATAAGCTAACTTACATACGTGATAAAAACACAGGAACAAAGGAATTCCGCGAGCTTGTCGATGAAGTTGCCACATTGATGGCATTTGAAATCACAAGAGACATGTCGCTTGAAGATATTGATATCGAAACACCTGTCTGTTCGACGAAATCCAAGGTATTATCGGGTAAAAAAATGGGCGTTGTGCCGATTTTACGTGCAGGAATCGGTATGGTCGATGGTATTTTAAAATTAATCCCAGCTGCAAAAGTGGGCCATATCGGTTTATACCGTGATCCGGAAACTTTGATGCCAGTTGAATATTACATTAAGCTGCCAAGCGATGTCGAAGAGAGAGATTTCATTGTGGTTGATCCAATGCTGGCAACTGGCGGTTCAGCGGTGGAAGCGATTCGCTCTTTGAAAAAGCGCGGCGCAAAACATATTAAGTTTATGTGTCTAATTGCAGCACCAGAAGGCGTAGAGGCAGTCAAGGAAGCCCACCCTGATGTCGATATCTATATTGCGGCATTAGATGAGAAATTGAATGACCACGGCTACATTGTCCCAGGTTTAGGTGACGCCGGGGACCGGTTGTTTGGTACGAAATAGGATCCTTCCTGAAAAAAGTCGAGAAATTACTCGGCTTTTTTTGTTTTTTTGCTAAAAATCCGATATCCATATAAAATTTCAGCTTTTTAATAATAGGTCATCGTTGGATTATGAACGACTTCACTCATTATTGGCGAAGGCTTGATACCTTTTGAGCGAATTCTAGAGTGTAATGAGCGAATCTTAGGAAGTAATGGGCGAATTTAGTGCGTCAATGAGCGAATTTAAAAAATATCCATTTTTGCATACTTTCCCCCCTCAATGAAAACGATATGGAAAAAGGGGAAATCTGCTGATGAAACTTCTACTGGCATTACTGCTAGCTTTTCAAACTCCTAAAATACTCATTCATCCTTCCATTACCGAAAGCATGCAGGAAACCACCGCGATTATTATTCTGGACAAACCGCACACCGACGAGGAAATCCGACAGCTCCTACAACCTTACAAAGGCGTGAAGCTGCGGCGAATATATCACGAGGCACTGGATGGTTTCTCTGTCCAAGGCAGCGCCGCCTCCCTCGCAAAACTCGCAGCGACGAGCCAGAAACAAATCACCAATGTCTCACCGGTCATACAGTATCAGGCTGAGACCGAGGAGAGTGTGGAGATTATTGGCGGGGAGGAAGTCCGCAAATTTTTCGATCATAAAAATCAACGACTTACCGGAAAAGGAGTCACGGTGGGGGTGATTGATACCGGCGTCGACTATACGCATCCGGACCTCAAGCGAAACTATGCCGGCGGCCGCGATTTGGTCGACAATGACCGTGATCCGATGGAGACGCTTGCCCTCGGTAAGGCGACCATCCACGGGACCCATGTCGCAGGGATCATTGCGGCCAATGGAAAAATCAAGGGCGTCGCCCCGGAGGCAAGAATTGTCGCGTACCGGGCGCTTGGACCGGGCGGGGGAGGGACAACAGAGCAGGTACTGGCCGCGATAGACCAAGCCATCAAGGATAAAGTCGATATTGTTAATCTTTCCCTCGGAAATGATATTAATGGGCCAGACCTGCCGATCAGCCTTGCCCTTAACCGTGCGGTCGACCGCGGCATCGTGGCGGTGGCGGCCTCGGGGAATTCTGGGCCCAATGTGTGGAGCGTCGGCTCACCAGGAACGGCCTCGAAAGCAATCTCGGTGGGGGCATCAACGCCTACCCTCGAGACTCCATATATATCTATAGTAGGAAGTCGGGAACAATTCCAAATTGAGCCGATGGAAGGCTCAGCCACGTGGAATCTCGACCGTTCCATAGACTTAGCGGATGGAGGGCTCGGACGGCCTGATGAACTGAAACATGTCGATGGGAAAATTGCTCTCATCGAACGAGGCGTCCTAACGTTCACACAAAAGGCAGAAAATGCTCAAAAGGCGGGGGCAAAAGCGGTGCTGATCTACAATAATGTCAGCGGGGGCCGCTTCATGGGAAACCTGGACTCTCAGCTGACCATCCCTGTCGGAGCACTCGCGAAGGGTGACGGAGTTATTTTACAAAAAGAAATAAAAAAACAAACGACCGCGGCAAGGGTAGTGGTTAGCGAAGAGCGGGATCAGCTCGCCGACTTCAGCTCGCGCGGCCCTGTGACAGGCTCATGGGAAATTAAGCCGGATATTGTTGCACCTGGGGTCGCCATTAATTCGACGATTCCGGGCGGCTACCTGTCTTTGCAGGGGACGAGTATGGCCGCACCGCATGTCGCAGGGGCCTGTGCGTTAATCAAGCAGGCACATCCGGATTGGTCCCCGGATCAGATCAAAGCGGCACTGATGAATACGGCAATACCACTGGCTAAATCGAGCACGGCAACGAACCCTAGACAGAGTTATTACCGCACCTTTGAACAGGGAGCCGGCCGAATTCAAGTGGATCAAGCAATCAAAACGAGCACACTCGTATCGCCTAGCAGTATGCACTTTGGGAAATTTACCGAGCAGAGTGATGTCCAGAAAGTCTCCCTCACTGTGGAAAATACGGGTTCGCGTACCCAGACCTATTCGTTCGATATCCCGCCGCACGTCGATGGGCTCCACTGGCGGCTGCCGTTATCGTTTACGCTGGAACCGAAACAAACAAAGGACATCACTGTGGAGTTAACGGTTGACCCGAACGTGTTTATGGGAAAAATACAAGACGGCTTCCTCAAGCTCCATGCAGGGGCCGCAACCGTTCGAATTCCGTATCTCTATGTGTTGGAGGAGCCGAACTACCCGCGCGTGATGGGCTTTGATTTTACAAATGGCGACAAACCAGGGCAGTATAAGTATGAGGTGTATTTGCCGGGTGGGGCAGAGGAATTTGGAATAGCGTTGTTTAACCCAGAGGATTATCGCTTTGTCGGCTTTTTAGATACGATTACCAATGTGAAAAAAGGACTAATTCATAGGGACATACCGAAGGAACAACTTCCACGGGACGGATCGTATTTGGTGAAAATTTTTGCGAAAAAAGCGAATAAAGAGGATTTTCTCGAACGTATGATAACAATTGAGAAAACACCAGATGAATAATCATGCCCATTATAGGGGAAATTCCTTCTATATTTATGTACCATAATAAAAGTTCATAAAATTGTACCATTAGTATAATTCTAAACGTTCACAAAATAGACACAAAATAGGCAAATATCCTTCACAATTTACAATACAATAGGGATGTTGGATAAAGTTCTGGAATGGAAAATAATTCAGCGAATACTTTGTGGTATAATTCACGTAAATTCATTGACATTGACAGGGTGCTATTGTATGCTAACAAAGGGTGTAAATGATAGGGTTTTCATGTAAAAATATCTATCTGAAGATAGTATTTTGGCTATGAATTTTACCATTGCCCGCTTGACATTCTCTCCAGAGTGAGGATGTGTTTATATGCGTAAAAACAACCGCAATCCATTTCAAGCTATGGCTTTAATGTCCGCAATTGTCTCCCAATTAGTAGGTTCCATTCTAATAGGTATTTTCTCAGGCAGATGGCTGGATCGTCAGTGGGGCACCGAGCCAATTTTCTTAATAATCGGACTGCTCATCGGTCTTGCAGCGGGCACCTATTCCATGCTTTTATCCATCCGCCATTTCTATTCAGGAGAAAAATAACTATGCCAGATTTCAGAGTTATGTACAACAGGCAGCGCAAATGGATTTTTTACTTGTTGTCCATTTATGTTCTTGGCTGGGGCTTCACTTCATATCAAACCGTATTTTTAGGACTGATTCTTGGGACATGCTTCAGTTATCTGAACCTTTGGTTCTTGGTTAGAAAGACGGAGAGTTTTGATAAAAAAGTAACTGAGGGCAAAAAGCCTAAATCCTTAGGGTCGCTCTCGAGAATGGCGATGGCTGGAATTGCCGCATTAATCGCCTTGAGATATCCAGAGCAATTCAATATGATTTCCTTAGTGGTAGGATTGATGACATCCTATATTGTCATTATGATAGATTATTTTTACCATGCTTTGCATGTACATAAATGAAGCGGAAGCGAGGTGAGTTTACATGCATCATGAGGCTCCAGAGTTTGAATTTATGGGTCTTTGGTTTAATGGCGCAAATATGCTGATGATTACGATTGCTAGTTTAATCGTTTTCTTAATAGCTGTCCTTTCTACACGAAAGTTAGCAATGAAACCCA
The DNA here is from genome assembly GCF_002567005.1 of Bacillus sp. AFS073361. Taxonomy (GTDB): domain Bacteria; phylum Bacillota; class Bacilli; order Bacillales; family Cytobacillaceae; genus Neobacillus. The sequence continues at coordinate 216,512 of NZ_NUZU01000004.1, read as the reverse complement.
CAGGGATGCAAAACTTCTTTGAATGGGTGATGGACTTTGTAAAAGGGATCATTAACAGCACGATGGACTGGAAAGAAGGCGGAAGATTCCACATCCTTGGAATTACATTAATTATGTATATTTTTGTATCCAATATGTTAGGCCTTCCATTTTCAATCGTGGTTGATGATAAGCTTTGGTGGAAATCACCAACAGCCGACCCAATCATTACTTTGACATTGGCCGTTATGGTATTGGGACTATCCCACTATTATGGCGTCAAGTTAAAAGGTGCAAAGGGTTATGGAGAAGGGTTCTTCGCTCCGATGAAATTCTTATTCCCTTTGAAAATTATTGAGGAATTTGCCAATACGCTGACTCTTGGTCTGCGTCTATATGGTAACATTTACGCTGGTGAGTTGCTTTTATCACTATTAGCAGCAGGATTAGCGCATCAAGGTATTGCCGGTACGATCGCAGCGATTCCGCTGACAATGGTATGGCAAGGGTTCTCTATTTTCGTTGGTACGATCCAAGCTTATATTTTCACAATGTTAACAATGGTTTACTTGGCTCATAAAGTGAGTCACGACCATTAATAATACACCGTTCATTTTTATGAACACTATAAAAAAATAATTTATGTTTCATACATTTAAGGAGGAAAAAAAGTAATGACAGGATCAATTGGTGTTTTAGCAGCAGCAATCGCAATCGGTTTAGCAGCAGTAGGAGCAGGTATTGGTAACGGTCTTATCGTAGGACGTACAGTAGAAGGTATCGCTCGTCAACCAGAACATCGTGGTTTACTACAAACAACAATGTTTATCGGGGTTGCGTTAGTTGAAGCATTACCGATTATTGGGGTAGTTATCGCGTTCATGGTATTAAATAAATAATTTTAGGCAAATTTACATTGGCGATGATCAACAAATCTTCGCCATTCATTTATGCGTTTTTTCTATCGTTAAGCAACTCTTGAAAGGAGTGAACCGAGGGTGTTAACAAACAGTTTTGTATTAGCGACTGCTGCGGAAGGCGGCGGCCACATTAATACTGGAGATATCTTCTTCCAGCTCATCGTTTTTATTGTTTTGTTAGCCTTGCTCAAAAAGTTTGCTTGGGGTCCATTAATGGGCATCATGAAACAGCGTGAAGAGCATATTGGTAACGAAATTAGTGCGGCGGAAAACAGCCGTTTAGAAGCACAAAAGATTTTACAAGAGCAGCGCGATCTTTTAAAAGAAGCTCGTAATGATGCTCAAAACCTAATTGAAGGTGCGAAGAAGCAAGGCGATATCCAGCGTGAAGAGATTATCGCAGCGGCCCGCACGGAAGCTGATCGTATGAAAGAATCAGCGAAGCTTGAAATTGAGCAGCAAAAAGAAAAAGCAGTTGCCGCGATTCGTGAGCAAGTTGCGTCCCTGTCTGTATTGATTGCTTCTAAAGTAATTGAAAAACAAATCACAGCAGCAGACCAAGACCAACTGATTAGCGAATATATTAAAGAGGCAGGAGAAGAGCGATGAGCAACTCTATGGTAGCTAAGCGCTATGCGTTGGCTCTTCTAAATATTGCAAAAGAGACGAATTCGCTCGGAGTTATTGAAGAAGAACTTCGTGTAGTGAAGGAAGTTGTACAATACAATCCTGAATTAAAAGCCATCTTAAATTCTTCTAAGCTTTCACTTGAAAAGAAAAAAGAAATTATTAAGACTGCTTTCGCATCAGTTAATGTAAATGTACTCAATACACTGTTGATCTTAATCGACCGCCACCGTGAAGACCAAATCATTGATTTGGCGAATGAATTTTTAGAGCTGGCAAATGAAGAAATGGGCATTGCCGAAGCTGAAGTTTACAGCACACGTGCGTTAACGGATGCAGAACGCGAAGCGATTTCATCTGTATTTGCTGCTAAAATTGGCAAAAAGTCACTAAAAATCGAAAATATCGTAGATTCCAACCTGCTTGGCGGCATCCGCCTCCGCATTGGAAATCGTATATATGACGGGTCATTAAGAGGTAAACTCGATCGTTTAGAACGTAAATTGTTAAGCTAGAACGAAAAGCGGAAGCGACCGTTTAGCGACGTATGGACTGGAGTGGTCCGACTGAGATAAAGGAAACACGAAGAGCGTTAGCGTATTCGTGCTTGACTTATCGCAGGGAGGAACGCGAAGTACACTAGTCGCTGGGAGCTGAAGCTGGACAATTATCGAAGTCGCATGTTGCGACATTTTATGTAAATGTAGATTAGGGGTGAAACTCATGAGCATCAAAGCTGAAGAAATTAGTTCCCTGATAAAAAAGCAAATTGAAAACTATCAGGCGGAAATTCAAGTAACGGATGTTGGTACAGTTATCTCAATCGGTGACGGTATCGCACGTGTTCATGGCCTGGACAATGTCATGGCTGGAGAACTTGTTGAATTTTCAAATGGCGTTATGGGTATGGCACAAAACCTAGAAGCTAATAACGTCGGTATTATCATTCTTGGACCTTTCACTGAAATCAAAGAAGGTGACGAGGTTCGCCGTACAGGACGCATCATGGAGGTTCCGGTTGGTGAGGAACTTATTGGTCGCGTGGTTAACTCCCTTGGACAACCAGTTGATGGTATGGGTCCAATCAACACGACAAAAACACGCCCAGTGGAAGCAGTTGCTCCAGGCGTTATGGCTCGTAAATCCGTTCATGAGCCATTACAAACAGGTATCAAAGCGATTGACGCCCTTGTGCCAATCGGACGTGGTCAACGTGAATTAGTAATCGGTGACCGTCAAACAGGTAAAACATCTGTTGCTATCGATACAATCTTGAACCAAAAAGGTCAAAACATGATCTGTATCTATGTTGCGATCGGTCAGAAAGAATCTACAGTTCGTAACGCCGTTGAAACACTACGTAAATACGGCGCATTAGAATACTCAATCGTTGTTACTGCATCTGCATCACAACCTGCTCCATTGCTTTATTTAGCTCCATATACAGGAGTTTCAATGGCTGAAGAGTTTATGTATAATGGCAAACACGTATTGATCGTATATGATGATCTTTCTAAACAAGCAGCTGCATACCGTGAGCTTTCCTTGCTGCTTCGTCGTCCTCCAGGTCGTGAAGCATATCCAGGGGATGTATTCTACTTACACAGCCGCTTATTAGAGCGTGCAGCGAAAATTAACGATACACTTGGTGCTGGTTCAATCACTGCGCTTCCGTTCATTGAAACACAAGCGGGTGACGTTTCAGCGTATATCCCAACAAACGTTATTTCAATCACTGATGGACAAATTTTCTTACAATCTGACTTATTCTTCTCCGGTGTACGTCCGGCGATCAACGCTGGTTTATCCGTATCACGTGTAGGTGGATCTGCACAAATCAAGGCGATGAAAAAGGTATCTGGTACACTAAGACTTGACCTTGCATCATACCGTGAATTAGAAGCATTTGCTCAGTTTGGATCAGACTTAGATAAAGCAACGCAAGCGAAATTGAATCGTGGGGCGCGTACGGTTGAAGTTCTTAAACAAGACCTGCACAAGCCGCTTTCAGTTGAAAAGCAAGTTGCAATCCTTTACGCATTAACACGCGGCTTCCTTGATGATATTCCATTAGAGGATGTACGTCGCTTTGAATCAGAATTCCTTAATTGGTTAGACCACAACCGCAAAGAGTTGTTAGACCATATTACAAAAACGAAGGATCTTCCTTCTGATGACGATATGGCTTCTGCAATCAACGCCTTCAAAAAGACGTTTGCAGTTTCCGAACAATAGGGTCTGACATTTAGTACGGTAAGGTGAGCGGCACTGTGTGAAGATTTCACATGATGCCGCGCGCCTTCCAGACATTCTTTGAAAAAGGGTGGTGAGAACCTATGGCTTCATTACGTGAGATAAAAACTCGTATTAATTCAACGAAAAAGACGAGTCAAATTACGAAAGCAATGGAAATGACCTCTGCTGCGAAGTGGAATCGTGCCGTCGTGAATGCAAAGCAATTTGTTCCTTATATGGAAAAAATCCAAGAGGTAACGGCGTCAATCGCGCTTGGCTCAGGCGGAGTAAATCATCCCATGCTGACAAGTCGACCTGTTAAGAAAACCGGTTATGTTGTAATGACTTCTGACTCAGGACTTGCTGGTGCATTTAACAGCAACGTGCTCCGTCGTGTGAGTCAAACAATTAAAGAACGTCATAAATCGAATGATGAATTCGCGATTATTGCAATCGGACGTGTAGCTCGTGACTTTTTTGTCAAGCGCGGCATGAATGTGGTCCTTGAGACAATCGGGATCCCAGCGCAGCCAAACTTTGCTGACATTCAAGACATAACCCGTGCAACCGTTGGAATGTTTGCTGATGGCACATTCGATGAACTATATATTTATTACAGTCATTATCTAAGTGCGATTTCACAGGAAGTCCTTGAGAAGAAGCTTCTTCCACTTACGGATTTAACGACTACTCAAAAGACGATTTCCTATACATTCGAGCCATCTGCAGAAGAAATATTAGAAGTTCTCCTGCCTCAATATGCTGAGAGCTTAATTTTTGGCGCTCTCCTAGACAGCAAAGCGAGTGAGCACGCTGCTCGGATGACAGCAATGAGAAATGCAACAGATAACGCAAAAGAACTAATCAATCACTACACACTAGTCTTCAACCGTGCCCGTCAAGCATCGATTACACAAGAAATCACAGAAATCGTCGGCGGTGCGGCAGCGTTAGAATAAGAAAAGCGGAAGCGCCTTGTTCAGGGGCGACAGGCATAAGTCGAGCCGGCGAGAAGGTTGCTCTTTAACCTTCTTGACGGATTGGCTTATGACCCCGAGCCCCTAGGCGCTGCAGCTAGACATTAATAACAAGTCTGGTGCCTGACACCAGTATAACCATTTAGATTCGAGCAGGGAACGATCATACCGTTCCCGACTCATTTTGTTCAGTTTAGAACAATGCGCGCGGGCCACACTGAGGTCATTTTTCAAAAATGCTTAGGGGTGGTTTTCGCGTAAGAGTAAGTTAGGAGGGAAAACGATGAGCAAAGGACGCGTTCTTCAGATTATGGGTCCGGTAGTTGACGTAAAGTTCGAAAGCGGTCATCTGCCTGCGATTTATAATGCGTTGAGAATTTCAAGTAAAGCGAGTAATGCTTCCGAAGTTGATATCAACATTACCCTTGAAGTAGCTCTTCATTTAGGTGATGATACAGTTCGTACAATTGCGATGTCAACAACTGACGGTTTAACTCGTGGAATAGAAGTTGAAGATACTGGTGCACCAATTTCGGTACCAGTTGGTGATGTGACTCTTGGTCGTGTATTTAACGTATTAGGAGAAACAATTGACCTTGATCCTGCAATTCCAGCAAACGAACGCCGTGATTCCATTCACCGCGAAGCACCAACATTTGAAAACCTTTCTACTCAGGTAGAAATTCTTGAAACAGGTATTAAAGTAGTAGACTTACTTGCTCCTTATATTAAGGGTGGTAAGATCGGTCTATTCGGTGGTGCCGGTGTAGGTAAAACGGTATTAATCCAGGAATTAATCAACAACATCGCACAAGAGCACGGTGGTATTTCCGTATTCGCTGGTGTTGGTGAGCGTACACGTGAAGGTAATGACCTTTACCACGAAATGACGGATTCTGGCGTTATCAAGAAAACAGCGATGGTATTCGGACAAATGAATGAGCCGCCTGGCGCACGTATGCGTGTTGCTTTAACTGGTTTGACCATGTCTGAGTATTTCCGTGATGAGCAAGGACAAGACGTGTTGTTCTTCATGGATAACATCTTCCGTTTCACGCAAGCAGGTTCTGAGGTTTCCGCGCTACTTGGCCGTATGCCATCAGCGGTAGGTTACCAGCCAACTCTTGCAACTGAGATGGGTAAATTACAAGAACGTATTACATCTACAAACTTAGGATCAGTTACATCAATCCAAGCGATTTATGTACCAGCCGATGACTATACGGATCCGGCTCCGGCTACAACATTCGCTCACTTAGATGCAACAACAAACCTTGAGCGTAAGCTTTCTGAGATGGGTATTTACCCAGCGGTGGATCCTTTGGCTTCAACATCTCGTGCTTTGTCACCTGATATTGTTGGCGAAGAGCACTATAATGTAGCCCGCCAAGTTCAATCAACATTACAACGTTATAAAGAATTACAAGATATCATCGCGATCCTTGGTATGGATGAACTTAGTGATGATGATAAGTTAACGGTACAACGTGCGCGTCGTATCCAAGTATTCTTATCTCAAAACTTCCACGTTGCAGAGCAGTTTACTGGCCAGCCAGGGTCTTATGTACCTGTTAAGGAAACAGTTCGTGGATTCAAAGAGATTCTTGAAGGTAAGTATGACCACCTTCCAGAGGATGCGTTCCGTTTAGTTGGACGTATTGAAGATGTGCTTGAAAATGCAAAACGCATGGGCGTTGAGGTCTAAACTGAGCCTGGAGGGTAAAAAATGAAGACGATTAAAGTCAGTATTGTTACTCCCGATGGCCCGGTGTATGAATCAGATGTAGAAATGGTAAGTACCAAGGCAACAAGTGGTGATTTAGGGATTTCCCCTGGTCACATGCCGTTGGTTGCCCCGCTGGAGATTACTTCTGTTCGTCTTAAAAAAGGCGGTAAAACGGATTATGTTGCGATCAGTGGTGGATTTTTAGAGGTCCGTCCTGATCAAGTGACGATTTTGGCTCAATCAGCGGAACTTGCTTCTGAAATTGATGTGGAACGTGCCGTAAAAGCGAAGGAACGTGCAGAACAGCGTATGAGAGATCATCAAGCTGAGCATACCGATTTCAGACGTGCGGAGCTTGCTTTACAGCGTGCCATCAATCGCCTCGCCGTATCGGAAAGAAGATAGTAGTATAGATAAAACCCCTTTGGCGGCAATTTTTCCGAAATTGTTGCTGGAGGGGTTTTTTTGGTTGTGATGTATTCTGGGGAATCTTTCTAAAAATAGGGATTTTAAAAGGTATTTCCCGGAAATTTGAATAGTCCATTGACCGTCTTGTTCAGCTGGACTGGTGCTCGATATTGGATTATTTGCATGAAATGGGAGCTTGTGAATATGATGGTAGAGGGACATGTTATTTGTTTTAGAAAAATTGCTTTTTTAGAAGAATAAAAGGGATATTTGAAAAAGAGAGATGAGATATACGCTTTATGACAAATCTCACTGACATTGTTCACATTTTGTTGTTAAATAGAGGTTGTTGTCGAATTTATTAGGTGTTTGACTGGGGACTTCTAGTTGGCACGTTATCTTCTGCTCAAACTGCACTTGCAAAATTCCCGCTTGAAGGTCTCTTTTGGCAGCGACCACTTAAGAGCCTTTCAACCGGGAATTTCGCGGCGGATAGAATCCCAATTTTTATGAAGGCGGCTTGTCGACATGGGTTTGTAACAATGCTATAATGAATTCGGTTACAATATTTACTAGTATGAAAATTTACAACATTGGAGGGGATAGACATGGAACTTCTAAATGTATATCAGAATAATTATCTGATTGTTTTTGCATTTCTGTGTCTTGGGGTGCTGCTGCCTGTGGTGGCGTTATATTTAGGTAAGCTTCTGCGTCCTCATAAACCGAGTGAGGCGAAGTATACCACATATGAGAGCGGTATTGATCCATTTCACGATTCCCGTGTACAGTTCAATGTCCGCTATTATATTTTTGCCCTAATGTTTGTTATTTTTGATGTAGAAACGGTGTTTTTATATCCTTGGGCGGTGGCCTATGATAGATTAGGGATTTTTGCGCTAATCGAGATGTTAATTTTTGTTATTATGTTATTAATTGGCCTTGTATATGCCTGGAAAAAGAAGGTGCTACGATGGAATTAAAACTAGATGGCATTTCACAACAAGAAATGGCAGAGTTACAGCGAAATGTATTTATGACAACGCTAGAGCAAATTAAAGCTTGGGCCCGGAGCAGTTCGATCTACCCAGTGACATTTGGTCTGGCTTGTTGTGCGATTGAAATGATGGGTGTGGGTGGAGCAAACTATGATTTGGACCGTTCAGGTTCGTTTTTCCGGACGTCGCCGCGTCAGTCGGATTGTATGATTGTGTCGGGCACCGTGACAAAGAAGATGGCGCCAATTTTACGGCGATTATATGATCAAATGCCCGAGCCAAAATGGGTCATTGCGATGGGTTCTTGTGCAACAGCAGGTGGGCCGTATGTAAAATCTTATTCAGTCGTTAAGGGAGTCGATCAAATCGTTCCTGTCGATGTATACATACCTGGATGCCCTCCAAACCCAGCCGCTTTAATTTATGGAATCAATAAATTAAAGGAAAAGATTCGCTATGAAGCGAAGACTGGGAAGAAGGTGATCTAACCAATGAGTGGGGAAAAAGATCTGGAACAGTTAAAGAAGGAAGCGGTTGCGAAGGCCAAGGCAGCAGCGGCAGCAAAACGAGCAGCGAAGGATGCTGGGGAAGCGGCACCAGCTCCAAAGCAGGAAGAAAAGCCGGCCGAACCAGTTAAAGCTGAAGCTCCAGCTCCAGCAAATGACGCAGATGATCTTGCGAAGAAAAAGGCCGAGGCTGTTGCGAAGGCGAAGGCGGCGGCCGCAGCGAAACGGAAGGCGATGGAGCAAGGCGGCACTTCAGCTCCAGCGGAAGATACCACGCCAGCAGAACCATCAGAACCAGCAGCGGACGATAGCGATGACCTCGCGAAGAAAAAGGCGGCAGCGGTGGCGAAAGCGAAGGCTGCGGCCGCGGCGAAGCGTAAAGCGATGGAGCTTGCCGGTGGAGAAACTCCAGCCGAAGAAGCGGCGCCAGCGGAACCAGCAGCAGAAGATGGCGACGATCTTGCGAAGAAAAAGGCAGCAGCGGTAGCGAAAGCGAAGGCCGCGGCGGCGGCAAAGAAAAAAGCGATGGAACTTGCCGGTGGAGCCCCAGCCGAAGAAACCGATTCTCCAGCTGGTGACGATGCCAAGGCGAAAGCGGCAGCAGCGGCCAAGGCGAAAGCAGCAGCGGCAGCCAAGGCAAAGGCAGCGGCGGCGGCCAAAGCTAAAGCTGGCGGAGCTGGAGCAGACGCAGCGGGTGTCGATGACGAGAAAGCAAAAGCGATCGCGGCCGCAAAAGCGAAGGCGAAAGCAGCGGCAGCAGCCAAGGCAAAAGCCGCAGGTGCAGGAAAAACGGATGACACGGCAGCACCAGCAGCTGCAGAGCAGCCATCACCAAACCAGCCATACCTAGACAAGTATGTGAGGGTCATAACTGAGCACCTAGGTGCAGATGTTTTAGAAGATTCTTATATTAATAAACTTTCTAAGGATGTTCCCACCCTTGTGGTGAAGCCTGATACCTATTTCAAAGTAGCTCAATTTTTAAAGTACAATGAGCAGTTAGGGTTTGATTATTTATCAGAACTTCATGGGACAGACTTTGTGACACATATGGAAGTATATGTTCACTTATACTCATACAAAAATCGTCAATCGGTTGCTTTTAAAGTGAAGATTGACCGCAGCGAACCAACAATCGAGTCCTTGCAGCCGCTTTGGGCCGGGGCAGAATGGCCTGAGTGCGAAGCCTATGATTTACTTGGAATTAAGTTTCCAGGACATCCGGACTTACGTCGTATCCTGCTTGGCGAAGATTGGGTTGGCCATCCACTGCGCAAAGATTACGAGCCGTACGACGTGGAGGTGTAACCAATGATCAGAACAGAAGAAATGATATTAAACGTCGGTCCTCAGCATCCAAGTACGCACGGAGTGTTCCGTCTCGTCGTTAAAATTGATGGGGAAATTATTACCGAAGCAACGCCTGTCATCGGTTACTTACACCGTGGGACAGAAAAATTAGCTGAAGATCTGCAATATACGCAGATTATTCCATATACAGACCGGATGGACTATTTGTCCTCCATGACCAATAACTATGTCATCTGTCATGCCGTCGAAACGATGATGGGGATTGAAGTGCCTGAGCGAGCTGATTTCTTGCGCGTGATTGCGATGGAATTGAACCGGATTGCCAGCCACCTTGTTGCCTGGGGAACTTATATCCTCGACCTTGGTGCAACCAGCCCGTTCATTTATGCCTTCCGTGACCGTGAAATGATTATCAATATGCTGAATGAATTATCAGGGGCACGTTTGACCTTCAACTATATGCGCGTTGGCGGTGTGAAGTGGGATGCACCTGAAGGCTGGATTGAAAAAGTAGGCAGCTTTGTTCCTTACCTGCGCGGACAGCTGAAAGGCTATCACGAACTGGTGTCCGGCAATGAAATCTTCCTTGACCGGGTAAAGGGAATTGGGAAGTACACGAAGGAAGAGGCGCTCCAGTATTCCTTGAGCGGACCGAATCTTCGCAGTACCGGCGTGAAATGGGATCTCCGTAAAGATGAACCCTATTCTGTCTATAATCGTTTTGAATTTGATGTGCCAACTTCAGAAGAAGGCGATTGCTTGGCCCGCTACCATTTGCGCCTGGCTGAGATTGAACAATCCTTGAATATCCTTGAACAGGCAGTGGAACAATTCCCAGCCGAAGGACCAATTTTAGCGAAAGTGCCGAAAATCATAAAGGCACCTAAGGGAGAGGCATTTGTCCGAATTGAATCACCGCGCGGAGAGATTGGCTGCTATATTTATAGCGACGGTAAAAAAGAGCCGTACCGCTTAAAGTTTAGAAGACCGTCCTTCTATAACCTGCAAATTCTCCCGAAACTATTAAAGGGTGAAAATATTGCAAACATGATCGCTATTTTAGGGGCAGTGGATATTGTCCTTGGGGAGGTTGACGGCTAATGATAGAAGAATTGCTCCAGTCAAGTCCGGGTTGGGCTAACTTTGGAATTTTCTTTTTACTCGGCGCTGTCTTGCTTTTAATTGTATTAGGATTCGTTACCTACGGAATTTTAGCAGAGCGGAAAGTCTTGGGTTACATGCAGCTGCGTCATGGTCCAAACCAGGTCGGCGGTAAATGGGGACTCTTGCAAACCGTTGCTGACGTTCTTAAGCTGTTACTAAAAGAGGACATCATTCCGAAAGCAGCTGATAAACCATTATTTATCATTGCGCCGGTCATTGCCTTCGCACCTTCGTTTATGGTGCTGGCCACGATGCCGTTCACGGATGCCTTTCAGTTCGCTGATATCGGTGTTGGATTACTTTACTATATCGCAGTGAGCGGATTAACCACCTTCGGCATGCTGCTTGGCGGCTGGGCCTCGAATAACAAGTACGCTCTCTTAGGAGGCATGCGTGCATCAGCTCAGATGATTTCCTACGAAATCCCGTTAGTTATGTCGGTACTAGGTGTCATCCTTTTAACAGGAAGCTTAAATCTAAATGATATGGTCGAAGCACAAAAGCATGGCTGGTTTATACTCTTACAGCCAATCGGCTTTATTATCTTTTTCATCGCCTCGATTGCCGAGTTAAACCGGACACCATTTGACTTGCCGGAATCGGAAAACGAGCTTGTTGCTGGATACCACGTCGAGTATACTGGATTCCGCTGGGCCTTCTTTATGCTCGCAGAATATGTGTATTTATTCGCAATGTCTGCCTTGATTACCGTCGTCTTCCTTGGCGGCTGGCTGGCGCCATTTGGTTTCTTGGACTTTATCCCAGGTGCAGTCTGGTTCGCGGTTAAATTCAGCGTCGTTGTCTTTGTTTATATTTGGCTGCGGGCCACCTTACCGCGTTTCCGCGCCGACAAACTCATGGAATTCGGCTGGAAAGTCCTCCTGCCAATCGCACTAGCGAATATATTCTTAACTGCATTAATTAAGTCACTATTCTTTTAATGGGCTATACTGGTGCCTGACACCAAGCAAGGTGTAGACAGTAGAAATGATGGCAACACCATAAATGGTGCCTGACACCAATAACAATCTTTAAAATGTAAAAGGGGTGAAAAACGTGCTTGGATTAGCAAAAGGCTTGAAATATACCCTTAAGAACTTGACGCGCGAAAAGGTTACTTATGATTATCCAAATAAGCCGATTCCACTGCCAGACCGGTTCCGCGGGATTCAAAAGTTTTATCCGGAGAAGTGTATTGTGTGTAATCAGTGCATGAATATCTGCCCGACGGATTGTATTAATTTAACGGGTAAAAAGCATCCGGACCCTGCAAAAAAAGGGAAAATCATTGATACCTATGATATCAACTTTGAAATTTGCATCCTTTGTGACCTATGTACGGAGGTGTGCCCGACAGAAGCAATCATCATGACCAATAACTTCGAGCTCGCTGAATACAGCCGTGACATGTTATTTAAAAACCTAGAATGGTTAGATGAAAACGACGAAAACATGCGGCAGGTGAATAAACCATGACCATTTCGGGGGAATTCCTCGCATTTATGGGGCTTGCACTTGTTGCCATTATCGGCGGTGTGCTGCTTTTAAACCTTACCAAGGTTGTGCATATGGTCGTTTCACTGATTTTCACCTTTGTAGCAATCGCTGGTATTTACGTAGTCCTGTCCGCTGAATTTGTGGCCGCAGTGCAAATCTTAATCTATTCCGGTGCCATTACAATCATTATGCTATTTGGAATCATGTTAACGAAGCATAATGATGAGCATGAACCGAAAACAGGCAAATGGAGAAAAATCCTTGTTTTCTTAGGGATTGTCGGCTTTGCGTTTGCCGTTTATCTTGGGATTTACGATTTCAATATCGAACAGGTTCCGACCACTTTGCATGAAAATAACACGATGCAAATTGGTAAAGCACTTTACTCAAAATACATCATTCCATTTGAGTTAACGTCTGTTTTACTATTAGTCGCCCTAGTTGGTTCGATTATCTTAGCGAAAAACGAGAAGAAGGAGGCGGATGATAAATGAGTTCCGTTCCCGCTTCAGCCTTCCTGGCACTAGCTTTAATCTTATTTTGCATCGGCTTATACGGTGCACTGACAAAAAGAAATACCGTTATTGTCTTGATTTCGATTGAATTGATGCTGAATGCCGTGAATATTAATCTCGTCACCTTCAGCAAATATGGAATGGCGCCGTCGATCACGGGCCAAATCTTCGCTCTGTTCGCCATCAGTGTGGCAGCGGCCGAAGCAGCCGTTGGTCTAGCGATCTTAATCTCGCTCTACCGCGCTAGAAAAACCGTCAACATCGATGAGATGGACACAATGAAAAACTAGACACAAGAAATTGTCTTTCAACAAAATTCGAATGGTGATGTTTGTATCATTCGAAAGGGGATAGTGATAATGATGGAGAATGCATGGCTCATACCGCTTTTCCCGCTATTATCGTTTTTGATCCTTCTTCTTTTCGGGAAGCGACTGAAGGAAGCAAGTGCCTATGTGGGGATTCTTCTCACGCTGGCATCACTTGTCTACTCGATTTTGGTTTTATTCGAGCGCTTCAAAGAGCCGACCTATGTCACGAAATTCGACTGGCTCACGATAGGAGATATGCATCTAACAGCGGGCTTTGAAGTGAATCAATTAAATGCATTAATGCTGTTTATCGTATCGCTCGTAAGTTTCTTGGTACATACCTACTCCAAAGGTTATATGCAAGGAGACGAGCGGTTTCCGGTATTCTATGCCTATTTAGGATTATTTACGTTTGCGATGCTTGGCCTAGTTATATCGCCTAATCTGCTGCAAACCTACATTTTCTGGGAACTTGTCGGTGTCGGTTCCTTCCTATTAATCGGTTTTTATTTTTACAAAGACGAAGCCAAAGCTGCGGCTAAAAAGGCATTCATCATGACCCGGATCGGGGATGTGGGCTTATTTATCGGCATGATTCTGCTATTCTGGGAAACCAAAAGCTTTGAATATAGTGAAATTTTCGCGGCGGTTGATGCCGGTGCGGTGTCAGGCACCATGATTACCTTAACCGCGATCCTAATTTTCATTGGAGCGGTTGGTAAGTCAGGTCAGTTCCCGCTCCACACGTGGCTTCCGGATGCGATGGAAGGTCCGACGCCAGTGTCGGCGTTAATCCACGCGGCGACGATGGTTGCGGCTGGGGTTTACTTGGTTGCGGCACTATTTCCATTGTTTGAGGCGAGCCATACAGCGCTCCTTACGATCGCTGTGATCGGTGCATTTACGGCAATTTTCGCCGCAAGCATTGGTCTTGTACAAACCGATATCAAACGGGTACTCGCGTATTCAACGGTTTCACAGCTTGGCTACATGATGCTGGCCCTAGGATCTGCGGGCTATGTGGCGGGGGTATTCCACTTGATGACACATGCCTTCTTCAAGGCGCTTCTGTTCTTGGCAGCTGGTTCTGTCATTCACGCGGTACATACTCAGAACATCGAAGAAATGGGCGGACTTTGGAAAAAGCTCAAGCTTACTGGACCGCTATTCCTAATTGGAACACTGGCAATCAGCGGTGTCCCAGGGCTTTCCGGATTCTTCTCAAAAGATGAAATTTTAGTAGCGGCCTGGGAAAGCGGACATCCTGTTCTCTTTTTCTTAGCCCTTGCGGCGGCCTTCATGACGGCATTCTATATGTTCCGCTTGTTCTTCCTAGTCTTTACGGGTAAAGCACGCGGCAACCAACAGCATGTCCATGAATCGCCATCCAATATGACCTTACCAATGGTCGTTCTTGGCGTTCTAGCCATAATCGCTGGTTATGTCAATACACCGTGGTTCGGAACATTCCTTGGCGATTGGCTCGTTGATGGCAACGAAGCGTTGGCACACCAAGGCCACGTGGAAGGACCGGCTTGGATTATGATTGCTGCAACGGTCGTTTCCCTAGCAGGAATTTTCCTTGCCTACTTGATGTACAACAAACGTTCCATCGCCCGCGACTGGTTAAGCGGATCGGGCGATACGCTGCATACGATTTTATTAAACAAGTATTACGTTGACGAGTTTTATCAACTGACAGTGGTGGCATTCACAAAAGGTGTCAGCTACTTCTTACGTTTCATTGATGTGTTCCTTGTTGAAGGACTCGTCAAAGGCGTGGTCGGAATTGTTCAAGGACTTGGCGCCGCAGGGTCGAAACTGCAATCCGGACAGGTTCAAACGTACGGTGCGGTGGCCTTTGTCGGACTCGCGGTTCTCGTCGTCATCTTTGCATTAACAGGGGGGTACTTACGATGAATTTAACATCTGTTCTTTCACTCCTAGTATTCTCCCCTTTACTAGGTATCGTGCTTTTAGCGTTTATGCCGAAAACGGCAGAAAAACCAATCAAAGCGGTCGGCTTTCTAGGGACCTTGCCGGCCTTGCTGCTTGCCCTGGCTGCTTACCTTCATTTTCAATTTGGTAAGGATCTAGCCGACTTTGCGGTTACAGCCAAATGGATCCAATTCCATGGGATCAATGCACCTGAACCATATTTTTCCGTTTACTATGAACTTGGCTTAAGCGGTTTTCAGCTTCTGCTCGTTGTCCTGACAGCGGTAGTTGCGACGCTATCGGCGATTGCCGCAGCAAAGTTTGTGAAGAAAGAATGGAAGGGCTATTTTATGCTGTTCCTGCTCCTAGAGATAGGAATGCTTGGCGTGTTTACGGCCGAAAACTTAATTCTGTTCTTCATCTTCTTTGAAATCACGCTCATTCCGACCTTCTTCTTAATCGGAAAATGGGGTTATTTTGAAAAAGAAAAAGCAGCCTACAGTTTCTTAATTTATAATGGACTAGGTTCTGCGATTCTATTAATTGTGATTATGATTCTTTTTGCAAAAACAGGATCAACCAATATTAACTATTTAACCGAATTAATGGCGAATCCAAAAGCACCGCTTTCTAGCGATCTGAAAATGGGCTTATTCATTGGCTTCTTGCTAGCGTTTGGCGTCAAATTGCCGATATTCCCATTACACAGCTGGATGTTAAAAGTCCACGTTCAAGCACCGCCATCCGTGGTTATGATTCACTCAGGGATTCTTTTGAAAATAGGTGCGTACGGATTAATTCGTTTTGGAATGGGCATTTTTCCCGGGCAATTCGGGACTCTTGCGACGCTGATTGCCATCCTAGGAGTGATTAATCTTCTCTACGGGGCGTATCTAGCGTTCATTCAAACAGATTTTAAAATGGTTTTAGCTTATTCATCGATTTCCCATATGGGAATTGTGCTAATCGGACTGGCTGCCATGAATGAGGCCGGGATTCAAGGGGCGATTTTCCAAGTGATTTCGCACGGATTGATTTCCGCGCTGTTATTCTTCTTGGTCGGCGTCCTGTACGAACGCACCGATACGTCACTTATCGAAAATCTCGGCGGAATGGCGAAGGGCATGCCGATTGCAGCTGGCTTCTTGTTGGCTGGCGGGATGGCGTCGCTTGGCTTGCCAGGGATGTCTGGATTTATCAGTGAGTTTATGGCCTTCCTCGGTCTATTCAAAGAAATGCCGGTGATTGCAGCGGTAGGTACGCTCGGCATTATTATGACGGCGGCTTACTTGCTTCGCGCGGTTTTAGGAATCACATACGGCAAGGCGCACCGTGAATTTACAGGCATCCTTGATTTGAAAGGCGTCGAATTCGTGCCTGTGCTGGTACTTATGCTGTTAATCGTAGTAATTGGTGTTTACCCAAGTGTCCTAAGCGCGCCATTAAAAACTACACTTGAAACCATCATGCTAGGGATAGGAGGGTGATGAAGGATGAGTCTTGATACCTTGCAGCAATTTCATTGGAGTGCCATGACACCAGAGTTCATCATCCTTGGTGTATCCGCACTTCTTACACTTTTAGATTTATTTATGCCGAAAAATCAAGACCGAAGAGTTCTCGGCTGGATCGGAATTGTTGCGATTATCGCTGCAACCGTGTCCGTGCTTAGTTTAGTGGGCGGACCTGTGAGGTCGATTTTGGACGATTCGTTCCGCTTAGATAGTTTTGCGATGGGCTTTAAATTATTACTGCTAGTAGGGGCAGGTCTGGTAATGCTTTTGGCCGTCAGCTACCCAGCGAAGGATGGTTTAGAGGAATATCGCGGCGAGTTTTATTATTTGTTCTTATCTGCCTTGCTCGGCGGCATGATTATGACATCGAGCGGCGATTTAATTACGCTGTTCATCGGCTTGGAATTGTTAACTGTTTCTTCTTATATTTTAGCGGGGATACGCAAGTATCATTTAGAGTCGAACGAATCTGCGATGAAATACGTCATCAATGGCGGAATTTCCACAGCGATCACGTTGTTTGGGATGAGCTATATCTATGGATTAACCGGCTCAACCAACTTAGTGAAGATTGCCACTACCTTGACGCAGGTGTCAGATGGCCAACAGGCTTACCTGTTAACATTGGCATTTTTAATGGTACTTGTGGGGTTAGCGTTTAAATTGGGGGCAGCTCCATTCCATATGTGGGCACCTGACGTCTACCAGGGTGCGCCAACACCGGTGACGGCATTTCTAAGTGTTGTTTCAAAAACAGCTGGTTTTGTGATTGTACTTCGGATTTTATTAACCGTCTTTCTCGCCGCTGCATCGGTCGAAGGTCCAGAAAAGCCAATCCTGATTCAAATGCAGGATTACTTGGCCTTGATCGCTGGAGTAACGATGATTATCGGGAACGTCGTGGCATTGAAGCAGTCGAACATTAAACGGATGTTTGCGTATTCTAGTATCGCACATGCCGGTTACATTCTCGTGGCACTAACTACACTGAACTCGAACATCTTTTACTCGATTTGGTTTTATCTGCTCGCTTACTTACTCATGAACATGGGTGCGTTTGCCATCATCCAGGTCGTTACCGAAAAATCAGGTTCAGCGAAGATTGCTGATTTTGCTGGCTTGTACCGCCGTTCACCTGTGCTTGCGGTCGTTATGGGGATCTTGCTTGTATCGCTGGCAGGTTTCCCGGGCACAGCCGGGTTCATTGGAAAATTAAACATTTTTATCGGCGCATTTGCTGGTCAGACACCACATTATGTGCTCGCTTCAGTGATGATTGCGACGACGGTGGTTTCGTACTTCTATTACTTTGGTGTGATGACACAAATGTTTTTCCGTCCGGCGAGTGACGACAGCAAGTTTAAGATTCCAGCGGGGATTTTAATCGTGTTGGTGGTTGCAGTTGTCGGTTCCATATTATTTGGTGTAATGCCGAATTTTGCGTTAGACTTTATGCAAAATAACCTGAATAACCTATCGGACTTTTTCAGTTAGGTTAGGTGCGGTCGGAAAAGCAGGATGCTTTGGGGGAAGCATCCTGTTAAATTAAAGGGGTATTCATACATGAAAAAGGAGAGGCTGGGGGAGCCTCTCCTTTTTTTATTGGCTTTTAAAAGGTGCTTATTACATCATTTTGAGAATTTATCACATATTTTGGGAGACTTATTACATCATTTTGAGAACTAATAACCTATTTCTGGACACTTATGACACATTTTGCGAAACTTACGACATTTGCTGGATATAAATTGGAAAACCCTAGATTGCAGTACCCACTAATGCCAAAAAGCTGCAAACAACATAATCGTTGCTGCAGCTTGTGTATTAGAACTTGGTATTCAAGGCTGGATTTCGATCTCGAATGGTGTCATATCGTGATTCTTCTTTATCAGGTGTTGGTTCCACATCTATTGGAGCCTCTTGCACCATATCCTTATCAGAGTGATCTCGTTTATTAACCAGGACGAGAATTTTTCCTTCTTCAACCGACTCTTGATAATATTTGGCGTCATCGTCTGGAATTCCAAGGCCGATGAGTGCGCCTGCTAGTCCGCCTACACCAGCTCCTGTTATAGCACCCAAGATGCTTGACGCGATAGGACCTGCGGCGACAATCGGGCCAATACCTGGGATGGCCAGAGCGCCAAGTCCTGCTAATAATCCGGTTGCACCACCGATTGCACCACCTGTTAGCGCGCCAGTCGCAGCCGTATCTTCAACAGCAGTGCCTGTTTCTTCTGTGATGGTATCCAAATGATTATGATCCTTACCGATTACACTGATTTCCGACTTATCGTATCCCCATTTTATCAGGTCCTCTATGGCGGCAATCGCCTCTTGTTCCGATTGATACACACCTACAATATTCTTCCCATGCTTGTCCATTTTTTCTCCTCCTCTAATTTAATAGGTTGGATAAATGCTATTTTGATAGTTTATCTTTCACTTCGCCTACGCCTTCTTTTACTTTACCTTTGGCTTTATCGACTTTTCCTTCTACCACCTTTGAATCATCATCTGTTAAGCGGCCCCATTGCTCTTTCGCTTCACCTTTCACTTGGTCAATACTGCCTGAAAATTTATCTTTATTCATATTATTTAGCCTCCTAATATTAGTTATCTAATTCATCTTTCTTTTCGCCATCGCTAACGCCATTATCTTGATCTACTCCATCACCAACACCGTCCTCTTTTAATTTTTCCTCCACATTATTCACTGCTTCTTCAATATTCTGCTTTGCATCGTCCATTGTTGCGTTGGCTTCCTTTTTCGTATCAGTGTCTACTGCATCTTTTTGTTGTCCATCACTGATCCCGTTATCCTGGTCGACCCCATCGCCACATCCAGCTAACCCGCCGAATGTCAGCGATACAGCCAATCCGCCAACTAGTAATCGTTTCTTCCAATTCATTTGCATTGGTAGCTCCTCCTTCTAATTGAACTGTTTAGAAGTGCAAGTCTGCCTTGCATATTGGTTATATTCCCGCTGATAAGGACTTGAAACCTCATTTTTTCCTAAGAGGGCCTTCCGTTGTGTTCCTACTATTAAATGCTTTTTTTGAAAAAATATTATTTTTAAAAACTAGGTTTCGATTCAAAAATACAGGTTATATATCCTATAGAAAAACTGAAAAATCACGAAAAGGAGTTTGATAGGATGGAGATGGATCACATGATGAATGGCTGGTACTCATATTTTCAACAGCTGCCAACCTTGCTGTTTGCTCTATTGGTATTATTGGTTGGCTGGCTCATCGCAAAGTTTATTGGAAAAGGTGTAGAGTCCCTTTTAAAGAAAACGAGCTTTGATGACCGGCTGTTTTCCAACCTAGGAAAGAGTAAATACTCATCTGAAGTGATAATCGGAAAAATCGTGTATTATATTTTACTCGTGTTTGTCTGGATTATCTTTTTCAATATGCTGAACTTAAGCTTCATTGCCACACCTCTTGTGGAAATGTTATCGACGATTACGGCCGCGGTTCCTAATGTTCTAAAAGCGGCCCTGATTTTATTGCTTGCATGGGGAGTTGCCTCGCTGCTGCGCCTCTTGTTTAAAAAAGGGACAGCCATGATTCATGGAGAACGTCTCTTAGTAAAATGGAAGATGGCAACTAATGAAGCGGAGGCCGTACGTAAGGTTAACAGTATCGGCAAAGTGCTTTTCTACTTTGTGTTCTTACTATTTTTACCGGGGGTATTGGATGCACTGCAAATAGAAGGCGTATCAGAACCTTTCGCTAACACCCTATCAACCTTGCTAACCTTTATCCCTAAGTTATTTGCTGCGGCCCTGATTGTGTTTGTCGGCTGGCTGATTGCAAAAATGGTCCGCGATATTCTAACAAACTTTTTAAGCAGCGTCGGTACGGAGCGGCTTGGTCAACGTTTCGGTCTAAACACGGCAGGAGAGGGAACCAGTCTTTCGAGTATGATTGGGAACATTGCGTTTATCTTAATCTTAATTCCTACGATTATTACAGCGCTAGAAAAGCTTGATCTAAAAGGAATTTCTGACCCAGCCATTTCGATGCTTCATCATGTGCTCGCGCTCATTCCAAACATCGCCGTCGCTGTCATCTTAATCTTAGCGGGCTTATGGCTTGGTAGATGGGTTGAAAAATTGGTGTCGCAAATGCTGTGGCGATTACGATTTAACAACATCTTTCACCATATGGGGATTGGGTCGTTAAATCCAGAGCAATCCAAGTATAATCTTTCACAAATCGTTGGTATGATTGCAAAAATTGTAATTGTCCTATTATTTACAGTGGAAGCATTACAAATTGTTCACCTAGAGTTCTTAGTCACTCTAGCAACAGGCGTGATTGCCTATTTACCGATGTTACTGGCTGCACTTGTGATTTTAGGAATTGGTTTGTATGTAGGTCACTTAGTCGAGCGTATTTTACAAAATGTGTTAAAGAACAGCTACTCCCGGACACTAGCCGCTGTAGGGAAATATGCGGTCTTCGCGATCACCGTCTTTATGGCATTAGACCAGCTTGGAGTTGCCCATTCGATTGTTAATGCTGCCTTTATTCTCGTCTTAGGGGGAGCAGCCTTAGCATTTGGACTGGCATTTGGTCTCGGAGGAAAGGAATTCGCCAGCAAATATCTTGATAAGTTAGATAATAAGTTAGACAAGAAAATAATCGAATAAAAGATGATAACAATCCGAAACTTTTCGGATTGTTATTTTTTAAAAAAAGAGAGGGAGTGAAGCTTCTCTTGACGATCATCCATTTACTCTTAATTGCGGTATTAATCGCACTAACCGGATTTTTCGTTGCGGTCGAATTTGCGATGGTTAAAGTCCGTCCATCGAGAATAGATCAGTTAATTGCGGAAGGGAAGAAAGGGGCTGTTTCGGCGAAAAGGGTGGTCACCCACCTGGATGAATATTTATCTGCCTGCCAACTTGGGATAACCGTGACCGCGCTGGGCCTGGGTTGGTTAGGTGAACCGACCGTAGAAAAACTATTGCACCCATTCCTAGCGGCACTAGACCTCAATCAATCCGTGACACATATTTTATCGGTTAGTTTGGCCTTTGTGTTGGTTACCTTTTTCCATGTAGTGGCAGGGGAATTGGCACCGAAAACGGTAGCGATTCAAAAAGCTGAGGCGATTACGCTTTTCTTCGCTGTACCAATTATCGGGTTTAACAAAATCATGTTTCCGTTTATTTGGCTCTTAAATGGTTCAGCCCGGCTGCTAACGGGGATGTTTGGCGTAAAGCATTCATCGGAACACGAAGGAGCTCATTCGGAAGAAGAGCTGCGAATTCTCTTGTCAGAAAGCTATAAAAGTGGTGAGATCAATCAGAATGAATTACGCTATGTGAACAATATTTTTGAATTTGATGAGAGAGTGGCAAAGGAAATTATGGTGCCGCGGCCCGAGATAAGCAGCCTGCCGATGGACGCGACGGTGGATGAGTTCTTAAAAAGGGTGAGGGATGAAAATTTTACCCGCTATCCGGTTATGGATGGGGATAAGGATCACATAATCGGCATTATTAACGTGAAATCACTGTTAACGTCGTTTATGTTGCATACTGATAATCTGGATGAGTTGCAGGTAAGTTCCTTTATCAGTCCCGTGATACATGTGATGGAAACTACTCCCATACATGATTTACTGGTGAAAATGCAAATTGAACGGACGCATATGGCCATTCTTATGGATGAATTCGGCGGGACTTCGGGTTTGGTTACGGTGGAGGACATTATTGAGGAAATCGTTGGCGAAGTGCGTGATGAGTTCGATGCCGATGAAGTGGCCGAGATTCAAAAGATCAAGGAGAACCATTATGTTGTTGATGGGAAATTATTACTTGAGGACGTGAACGATTTACTAGGGGTCAACCTAGCCGACCCGGGTATTGATACCATCGGCGGCTGGTACCTGACGCAAAACTCTAATGCGCCAATCGGCAGTAAAGTGGAATCAGAAGGGTACGTGTTCCAGGCCATTGCCAGTAAGGGGTATCATATTTTGAATGTGGAAGTGAAAAAGATTTAACGTGAAGAAGCCTCGAGACTCGAGGCTTTTTTAGTGGTTTTGGCTACTTCGCCAGTAAAAAGTGGTTATGCGCCAGTAAATTTGTGCTATCCGCCAGTAAGTGGCGGCTATGCGCCAGTAAACGGTGGTTATGCGCCAGAAACTGGCCGCTCCGCCAGTAAACGGCGGCCATGAGCCAGTAATCGACCGCCATCCGCCAGTAACTGACCATCATCCGCCAGTAAATGCAGTCGGTGGTTGCTGATTCTTCAGCTTTTTCTTCATGATTCGAATATCATGTTGAAAGAGCTTGTTTATGGCCTCTTTATCTCCATATAAAAGCAGCTGATCCCCTTCCTGTAATTTTTCGTTGTAGATATTGCACCGTATTTTCGATTGACCTCTTTTAATAAAAAGCACGATAAACTCTGGCCGCTCTTGGTCATTAAACAGCTGGTTAATTGTTTTATAGACAAGCAAAGAGTCGGTATAGATATGCAGATTGAGCAGAAAATCGTTCTTTTCCGTTAAAAACACGTCCCGAATCGGCAAATCGCCGAGTTCCATCTGCTGCTTCATCTCTCTATGAAATAATTTTGATAACAGGTTTTGAATGCAGGCGAGTTTTAATACGCCAAAAACAAGCATGACGCCGCCTGCAATGTAAAAAATATGAATCATCCGTAGGTCGTCCGAAAGGAAATTACTGATTGTTGAAATAATGACGGCAAGGGAGAAGGCCCCAAACAAGATCAGGAATGTAGCGAGTTTCCGGCGAATCGGGTGGCCTAAAATAAGCTCCGATTCCTCCGTTGTAAAGCCCGTGCCGGTCATTAACGAAATTACCTGAAACCTTGACACCTTTAAATTGAGCCCCGTTAATCGAAATAAAACAACGTAAATTTCGATAACCGCTGTAATGATGATGAAATAGACGAGTAAAAAAAGTAAATTCATCCAACCAGCCACCTCAAAAAATTAGTTGGGGTAGTCACCTGCCCCAACTGTTTTATCACTGCATCTTCTCATTATAAAATTGAACGGAATACATGGCCCCTTCACTGACCATGTTATTATCCTCTAAATCACGCGGGTGTGGATGTCCTCCTTTTTCTATCGGGAGTTCTTCACTTTTATCAAACGGAGTAGGTTTAATCTTTCGTTTCCAGTCTCTCAGTACACTTTCCGCTTTTAATCGGTTCGGTTTAGATGATAGCCACATTGCGGCCGAAGCTCCCATTCCAGCAGCGACAATAATCGATGTAACAGGTACCATACGTTTCATATTAAAACCTCCTATTAGTTTCTCTTAAAATAGGACTTTTAAAAAAGTTCTATTTCTAGTTGTAATACCCGCTTCTGTTTCTCTCAAACCATATTTCCGAAGTTTCATTAGTTCCGGATTGGGGGATATAGGTAGAAAACATTTGTGAAAGGAGATCCGATGGCTATCGATTGGAAATGGTATCAGGTTAAAAAAGATGAGGATGAGCACATCCAACCAATTTTCGAACAAAATCGTTCTGGATGTAACGAATGGCTGAATCAAGTGCGCAAGAATAAAACTAATTCCTTAAGGATAAAGCTTCTTGATTCAGGGGAAAAAGTGGTGACGGGTTCGCTTATTTATAAGCAAAATTTTGAAGAGGAAGGGGACTACAAAATTTTCCATTATTATGTAACAGAGGAGCAGCTGATTACGGTCGATCTTAATTTTTCCAACTTAAAACATATCCGTCCTGAGCCGCTTTTTAAGCAAATAAAGAAAGCTGAAAACGCGGTGGATGGATTTTTTATGCTCCTAGGCGAACTGATGCATGAAATGTTAGTTGAAATCGATCAATTCGAAGAAGCGCTGAAAACACTGATCTGGAGTATCCGAAAGCGGAATGGAACGAGCATTCTTGAAGAAATTTATATGCGAAGGCATGAGCTGCTGGTCTGGAAGAGTCTATTGATTCCGATTAACGAGTTAAAAATAGGAATTGAGGAAGTGAAACTGAATGAAGTCAGCAGAGAGGAGATTTTTACGCTTCTTGTTAAACGGATTGAACGAATGACCGCCCTGCTCAACGAGTACGAGCATGAGCTGGATTCGATTATCAATTTAGAAGAGGTCATTTCTTCCCATCGCGGCAATGAAATTATGAAAACCTTAACAGTGATCACGATCCTGTTTACCCCGATTATGGCATTTGGGGCTTTATGGGGAATGAATTTCAAGCAGATGCCTGAACTCGAATGGCGGTACGGCTATCTTCTTTCGGCCATTTT
Source organism: Bacillus sp. AFS073361 (assembly GCF_002567005.1). GTDB lineage: Bacteria > Bacillota > Bacilli > Bacillales > Cytobacillaceae > Neobacillus. Next base: position 191,605 of record NZ_NUZU01000004.1, on the reverse strand, counting down.
TATCGTGATCTCGACACTCCTGCTCTATGGCTATTTAAAGTTTAAAGGATGGACAGGCGATCTGTTAAAAGGAAAAAAGAAAGATTCCTATTTTAAGTAATGATTCGGCTTGCCCATGGGCAGCCCGTTTTTTTCATAAAAATAACGACCCTGTGAAAGGGCCGTTACGTCTTTGAGCCGCTATTGCTGCGGATCGGGTGTTTGCTTTTCTTCCTTCTTCAGCTCCGTACCGGTTTTCTCCTCCTCCATTTCCTTGCCGAGCTTCTTTATTTCCTCTAGATTCTGTGCCATCGAACTATTGTTGGACTTCTCGACTTTCTCCTTTAATTCTCTTTTTTTAGTCTCCATGTGAACACCTCTCCTTTGTAATCCTGTCATACCCCATTATTTAAAAAATGAAACCTAACAGGTAGATAGGTCGATTCGTCTAATTTGAATATTTTGGTATAATATTGGGACTAGAACTGGTGTCAGGCACCATGTGAATTCTTCACATGGTGCCTGACACCACCAAAAACAGCTTAGTTTAATAGAATTTTTTTATAAAGAAAGGTTTAGACTTTGAAAATAAGGGTATATACACTATAAATCTTTCAGGGGTGATGATGAGAATGAATATAACCATAGATAAACAACAACGTGATGAGGAAATCTTAGTGCTTGTGGCGGGGGAAATTGATGCGTACACGGCACCAAAACTTAGAGAGGAATTATTGGCGCTGGCAGAAGAGGGAAATAAGTCGATTACCGTTAATCTACAGGATGTGTCCTATTTAGATAGTACCGGTCTGGGGGTGTTTGTAGGTTTATTCAAACAGCTGAAGGAAAAGGGCGGCGAATTAAAGCTGATTCAATTATCGGATCGACTAAAGCGGCTGTTTGAAATTACTGGCCTAAGTAAGGTCATGAACATTTCTGCTACGACTGAGGAGGGGAGACGATGAGCCAAGTGATGGATTATATCGAGATGAAAATTCCTGCCAAGCCGGAGTATGTGGGCGTGATTCGATTGACATTATCGGGAATTGCCAGCCGGATGGGTTTTACATATGAGGAAATTGAAGATCTTAAGATTGCGGTAAGTGAAGCTTGTACGAATGCTGTCCATCACGCCTATCCCAAAGACGAAGGCGGAGAGGTGATTATCGGGTTTGGCATTTATGAGGACAAGTTAGAAACGATGGTATCTGATAGTGGAAAGAGCTTTAATTTTACCCAGAAGAAAAATGAATTAGGCCCCTACACGGAAGCAAGTACAGTGGAGCAGCTGGCAGAGGGAGGGTTAGGGCTATATTTAATTGAAACGCTGATGGATGAAGTGAGTGTTGCGAATCATTCCGGGGTGACGGTTTTCATGGTGAAGTATCTAAGTGGGGAGCGTGAAAATCATGACACAACCATCTCAACCCAAGAAACGAACTAGGGAAGAGATTGACGCCCTAATCGTCGAGTTTCAGCAGAACGAGAGCTCGCATTCGCAAACCATCTTAGTCGAACATTACACGGCCCTTGTCGCAAGTCTTGCGCGAAAATATTCAAAAGGGAAATCGTTTCATGAGGACCTTGTGCAAGTAGGGATGATTGGGTTGTTGGCGGCAATCAGAAGATTTGACCCAGGCATGGGAAATCCCTTCGAGTCGTATTTAATTCCAACCGTTATTGGGGAAATTAAACGGTTTCTCAGGGATAAAACATGGAGTGTCCAGGTACCGAGACGGATCAAAGATTTATGGCCAAAGATTAGAACGGTGGCAGACGAGCTGACCAATCAATATCAGCGTTCACCGAAGGTCGAGGAAATCGCGGATTATTTAGAGATCTCCGAAGAGGAAGTATTGGAAGCGATGGAGATGGGGAAAAGTTATCAAACAGCGTCTGTTGATCAAACGATTGAAACGGGATCGGATGGGAGCACGTCGACGACCCTGGACATTGTCGGATCCGACGATGAGGGCTTCGAAAAGGTCGACCAAAAGCTCCTGCTCGAGAGTGCGATGCATGTTCTATCAGAGCGAGAAAAGGAAATTATCCAATTCACGTTTGTAGCAAATAAAAGTCAAAGGGAGACCGGAGAGCTTTTGGGGATTTCGCAGATGCATGTGTCCCGTCTACAAAAAAAGGCGATCGAGAAGTTACGAAAGGCACTCTTGTGTGACGCCTATCAAGGAGTCAACGATGCTTGATAGGATACCTGGTGCCTGACACCGCAAAGTAGATAACTGGTGTCAGGCACCAGGTAAATGAACTGACGCTTGGGAAAGGGGGAATCGCTATGGCCATGAAAATTGCGGTGGTTGACGATAATCAAACTAATCTGATGATTATCGAGAAAATTCTACGGAAGGCTGGTTATAATCGGTTGGTTTTGCTGACATCTGCCAAGGAGTTATATCAATGTTTGCAGCTGGATGAGGTAAATGCCGAGGAGGTTCCGTTCGATTTAATTCTAATGGACTTGATGATGCCGGAAATAGACGGAATGGAAGCATGCAGAAAGGTTCTTGCGGATGAGAGGTATGCTGACCTGCCAATCATCTTCGTTACAGCCATGGGAGATTCCAACAAAATGGCCGAGGCGATGGATGCAGGTGCCCTTGATTATGTCCTGAAACCCATTAATAAAGTGGAGCTGCTGGCGCGGATGCGTTCCGTCCTTCGATTAAAGCAAGAGAAGGACTTACGGAAGGAACGGGATAAACGGCTCCAATATGAGTTGGACCTGGCGAAGCAGGTGCAAGGAAGCATCCTAAGTGATCCGATCGAAGAAGAGGATGTAACGATTTCGGCTATCTATAAGCCTTCCTTTGAGCTGGCTGGAGACTTGTATGCCTGGTATCCAATCAGCGAACATCGGTATGGTGTGATTTTGCTTGATATGATGGGGCATGGAATTTCATCCTCACTCGTATGTATGTACATATATTCGGCATTGAAGGATACGATTACGGGGATGTGTGATCCAGAGCGGGTCATGAGAGAACTGAATCGGCGCATGTATCAGCTGAAGATGCCTGATCATTTGATTAACTATTATTTCACCGCGATTTACCTAGTACTCGACACTGAAACGCAAACGATCGAGTACGTCAATGCCGGTCATCCAGCGGGAATCGCCATCGTGGATGATGAGGTGAAACTATTAACGGACGGGTGCTGTGCTCTTGGTTTTTTTGAAGACATCGATGTAACCAAAGGCGTCATTCCTTACAAGCGGGGCGCGCGGACGCTGCTCTTTACCGATGGCCTGTCGGAATGGCTGGAGGAGGATTATGAGGATGCGATCGCGAAACTCATCAGCACCTTACAAGCGAAAGACATCGACACTCCTGATGCATTTCTTCACCAGCTGCAGCCAAGTCTGGAACCGCACAATGCCCCGAAGGACGACCTTTGCTTGGTGATGATTTCGACGAATGGTTAAAAAATACAAGGGTGTCAGCGGAAGAGCTGGCACCCTGTTTACTAATTGGTGGGTTTTGCTGGAAAAATGGTTGCTGAGGAAAAGGTAGCGTGCTGGTTGTGAAGGGGGCGTTCTAATCTTGCCCGCGAGCCCTTTTTTTTGAAGGCGATGGGAACAAATAGGTACTAATCGTGCCCATCCGCCTGTTTTTTAGAAGGAGAAGGGAACAATTAGCCATTAATTGTGCTGCCCATCCAACCCGCTTTTTAAAAGAGGACGGGAATAATTCCCCGTCCCCCCGTCAAATTCTACTCTGCCAAATACGCTTCGAGCATCCATCTATGCTTTTCCAAGGATGTGCGAACGGCGATGAACAGATCTGCTGTCGGTTGGTCCTCGTTGTCCTCGGCAAGGGTGATTCCCTCTGTAAGCTCAGTGCAGACAGTGTTAAAGTCATCAGCTAGACTCTTGATCATTCCCTCCGCATTTTCGTCGCCCGCGCCTTCCTTGATGGAAGAGATTTGTAATTGCTCCTTCAATGTCGCCGTTGGCAATGCTCCAAGCGACAACATTCGTTCCGCGATGGTATCAAGATGCAGCGCCGCTTCCTTATACAGTTCTTCAAATTTTGGGTGCAGCGTGAAGAAATTCTCTCCTTTAACATACCAGTGGTAGTGGTGCAGTTTCATATAGAGCACGGAAAAATTAGCGACCTGTGTGTTAAGAGACTCTGTTACTAAGTTGTTTTTCTCTTTTACTTTTGCCATGTTTATTACCTCCGTTTGTTGGAATAGTGTTGATATTTATTCCTTACCCTGGACTTTATCGGTTGAAACCTTGGAAAAAATTTTTTCCAAAGAGGTTTCAAGAATAATAGATTCGGGTAATAAAAAGTATTTAGGAAGAAATTTTCAATCTCAAATAAATATAGAGCTATGGTAGAATAAGGATATTTTAATAGACCACTTTTGTCAGGAGGGGATTACAATAAAAGGCTTCAACTACAACATTCGTGCGAAAATTATTACCGGATACTTCTCCATCTTGATTTGCTTGGTGATATCCTTGCTCATCGTGATTAATCGAATGGCCGATTTACAGAACGAGGTGGACTTCATATCGGGACATGATATTGAGGTACACGATCTGACGAACCAAATCCAAAAAAATGTTCTCGACATGGAAACCGGAATGAGAGGGTATGCGCTCACTGGGGATGAGGAATACCTGGAGCCTTATAATCTAGGGAGTCGGAACTGGCTGGATAACTACAATAAACTTCATTCCTTGTTAGAGGATAACAACAGGCAGCAGCGCAGTTTAGAAGAAATAAAACCGCTGATTAGGAGTTGGATGACTAATTCCGGGGAATATGTCATCAATGCTAAAAAGTCCAATAATCAATCGGCCTTAGACCAGCATTTTAAGAAAAGTACAGGAAAAAGAATAACCGACCAGCTCCGCACCCAGTTTGATTCATTTCTGGCCAGTGAAAAGAAACTGATGGCAGGACGGATCAGTCAACTCAAGCAAAATAACCAAAATTTAAAAGTGACGTTGTACGCGCTGATTGGTTTGGTAACACTCATTACCATCGCGGCGGCGCTGTTACAGTCTAATTCCATCGTTCGAACCATCAATCAAGTGGTAAAAACGATTAAAGGAATTACCGATTCTAATTCGGATGTCGACCTGACGACACGGATGAAAGTGAATACGCGTGACGAAACCCGGGAGCTTGCGGAGGCCATGAACAGTCTCCTCAGCAGTCTGGAGAAACAGAGTTGGATTCAGAAAAGTATGGCGGATATCTCAACATTGTATCAAGGGATTACGGATATTAGCGAATTGACGCAATCGTTTATTTCTAGATTGGCTCCATTACTTCAAGCTTCTTTTGGTGTGGTATATCTTCGCAAAAATGAAGGGGGCGAAGTCTATTACGTCAAAGCGGCAGGTTATGCCGCGGTTGCCGATGAGGGAGCTGCCCGGGCGAGTTTCCGATTGGGGGAAGGGCTGATCGGCCAAGCTGCTGTCGATAAACGGATCTTTCTGATTGACCAACTGCCCGAGGAACATATCAAAGTCACCTCTGGCTTAGGTGCTTCTTCCCCAAGGAATCTATTAATTGCTCCGATTTTAGTAGATGGCAAGGTAGAGGCCGTGATTGAGCTTGCTGCGCTTCAGCCGTTTCTCTCACAGCACCTTACCTTAGTCGACCTGCTCCAAGACAAGTTCGGTTCGGCGATTACCAATGTGACCGGAAGAATGGAAGTCGAAAGGCTGCTAGGGGAATCGCAGGTTTTAACAGAAGAACTTCAGGCGCAATCGGAAGAACTCCAAGCACAATCGGAAGAATTGCAAATGCAGCAAGATCAGCTCCAAATGGCCAATGGGTATTTGGAACAGGAGAAGCAATATGCCGAGCAACGAGCGCTGGAACTCAAAAAGGCGAAGGATGAATTGGAAGACTATTCTCGAAAGCTCCAGATGAGTTCACAATACAAGACGGATTTTCTTGCCAATATGTCGCATGAGCTGCGCACGCCATTGAACAGTATTCTGATTCTGTCGCAAATGTTGATGGAGAATAATAATGAGCTGACCATGTCAGAAGTAGAAGAATACGCAGGTGTTGTCCATACGGCTGGCGGAGATTTGCTGCGGCTGATTGATGATATTCTCGATTTATCAAAAATTGAAGCAGGAAAAATTGAAATTTTGACGGACGAAGTCAATGTAACAGAAATTCCACAGACGCTCAGGAATCTGTTTGAGCCAGTGGCGCGAAAAAAGAATTTAACCTTTGATGTGATCACACATCCAGATGTGCCTCCGGTCATTTCGACGGATGGACAAAGATTGCAGCAAATTTTGAAAAATTTATTATCCAATGCCTTTAAATTTACGGAACAAGGCGGCGTTACGGTACGAATTGAATTTGCTCCGCTTGAAAAAGTGGCGGAATTGCCTGACCTGCAAGAGGATGCTGTCGTGCTGTCCATCGCTATCACTGATACGGGAATCGGCATTCCATTAGATAAACAGCAAATTATATTCGATGCCTTCCAACAGGTCGACGGGACCACAAACAGGCAATATGGCGGGACGGGGCTGGGGTTATCGATTTGCCGGGAATTTACCCGTTTGCTTGGCGGGCTGCTTGAAGTCGAAAGCGAGCAAGATAAGGGAAGTACGTTCACCTTATATATACCGAGCCGTCTTGCGCCTGTCAGCCATGATTTGTTCGAAGTCTTGGCGCTGGAGGAAGTGGCGGCAAGTGCCAGTGAGCTGACCGAGGAACAGGAATTTATAGAAGAATCAGAACCGCCGCGCGTTGATCGAACGGAGGCTGAAACTTCAGATGAACGCTTGTTTAAAGGGAAAAAGGTACTTCTTGTTGAGGATGATGGACGGAATGTATATGCGCTTGTGACAACGCTTGAGAAAAAAGGAGTGGTGGTCCAAGTGGCTGAGAACGGAAAGCGCGCCATTGAAATTTTACAAGAACAAGCCGACTTTGACTTGGTGTTCATGGATATCATGATGCCGGTGATGGGAGGCTATGAGGCCATGAAGGCGATACGTCATGACCTGCAGATGGAGCGTCTGCCCATTATTGCGCTGACCGCTAAAGCCATGAAAGGAGAACGTGATAAGTGTATGGAGGCAGGTGCGTCTGATTATATTATGAAGCCATTAAAAATCGACCAGCTATTCTCATTGATGCGGGTGTGGTTGACAGAGCAGGTGGATCAGGATTGACGAGCATGAAAAAATCGGTGAACCCGGTGAACCCGTTAAACCCCACCAGCCCGATACAACCGCTAAACCCAGCAAACCCAGTGAACCCGTTGAACCCGGTAAACCCGGTGAACCCGATAAACCCGTTGAACCCGGTAAACCCGGTGAACCCAGTAACCCCGCAAGATTCCAATGTACACACAGAAACAATAGTGCCAACGGAGTTGCAGAATATCGAAATCAATTTGCTGCTTGAGGGGTTATATCAAATGTACGGATATGACTTCAGGGGGTATGTCCGTGCCTCCTTAACTAGAAGGGTCTTGAATCGGATGAAGGCGGAGCGGCTTCCGTCGATCACGGCTTTATTGGAAAAAGTCCTTCACGATCAAGCATATTTGGAGCGATTATTGAATGATCTCTCGATTCGGATGACGGAAATGTACCGAGATCCTACTTTTTTCGCTGCCTTTCGTAACCAGGTCGTTCCATTATTGCGCGAGCTTCCAGAGATTCGAATTTGGCATGCTGGGTGCGCGACGGGGGAAGAGGTCTATTCGATGGCCATTTTGATGCTGGAAGAAGGGCTCGCGAAAAAAACAACCATCTACGCAACTGATATTAATGAAAAAGCCCTTTCCGCTGCTCAAAAAGGAGCGTTTCCTCTCAAGAAGATGCAGCAATATACGAAGAACTATTTAAAGTCAGGTGGAAAAAAGGCCTTTTCCGAGTACTATACGACGGATCACCAGTTTGCTTATTTTTCTCCTAAGTTAGAAGAGAACCTTATCTTTGCTCAGCATAATTTGGTGGCCGATCGTTCGTTTAATGAGTTTCATGTGATTTTATGCCGTAATGTCATGATCTATTTTGACAATGATTTGCAACAGAAAGTCCATGGCCTATTTTACGACAGTCTTGCTGAAGGTGGATTCATCGGCTTGGGCAGTAAAGAATCCATCCTGTTTATGCCAAAGGGCAAGCAATACGTGGAATTTAATCCACATGAACGAATATACAGAAAAGCATAGGTGCCGACACCCACATTGGGTGTCAGGCACCTTTTTTTTCAATATCAGTATGATTAATATCTGGATAAATCGGGTATTACCCCATATGGGGATCTAGATAAATTGGGGGGGAGAACGATGTGATGAAAAAACGGAGAATGGAATGGGTCTTTATCATTTTTATGGTTGCGCTAGCCTATATAGTGTTTTTTACCGACGTTCCCTTCCTGTCGAAAGTGATTTCCATCGCGCTCTACGGGGGAATGATCTTGATTACTGTATTTTCATTAATGCTTGAAAATCGGACCGCACAAAACACGCTTTTATGGATTTATATTTTAGTGTTCCTGCCCATCCTTGGCTATATCATTTATGTCTATTCAGGACAATTATTATTAAAAGGCTATCTTTTTAAAAGTAAGCGAATCAAGGATCGTGAAGTGTTTGAAAGAATGAGTCATAAACACAAGAAGATCGATTTTTCCCAGTTAAATTATCACCAGCACCATTTTACACACTATTTGGATCGGGCGACTTCCACACCTACGAATTCCCATACTCAAACCAAAATTTTAAAAAATGGTGAGGAAACGTTCCGTGAAATCAAAAACGCACTAATCGAAGCTAAGGACTTTATCCACCTCGAATATTACATCTTCCGAGATGACCGGCTAGGGAATGAGATCATCGACATCTTAACGGATAAAGCACAAGAAGGGGTAGAAGTGCGTTTGATGTACGATGCGGTGGGAAGTATCACACTTTCAAGCGGCGCAATAAATAGAATGAAGGATGCAGGAATCAAGGTCCAGCCTTTTTTGCCGTTGAAAAGCGGTCTGATTAATCAAAAGTTTAACTTTCGGAATCATCGTAAAATCATTGTCATTGACGGGAAAGTCGGATTTGTGGGCGGACTGAATATAGGCGTCGAATATCTAGGGGAAGACGAGAATATTGGATTCTGGTGTGATACCCATGTTCTTGTTGAAGGGGATGCGGTCCAAACCTTGCATGCCGTGTTTTTATTAGATTGGCGCTATGTGAGCGGGAAAATACTGGTGATGGATGAACGCTATATGAAACCAAACCCTGCCCCCAGCGATGGTCTCATCCATGTCGTCGCGACCGGCCCGGAAACAAAACGGATGAGTGACCATTATTATGCAATGATCTCCTGTGCCACAAAATCCATTTGGATAGCGTCGCCGTACTTCGTCCCCAATCCAGCCATTCGAACCGCACTACGGATTGCCGCCCATAAAGGGATTCAAATACGAATCATGGTGCCTGACACCAATGATGGTTTTCTCACCCAATATGCGACGCGTTCTTATCTACCGGAATTGTTGCGTGCGGGTGTTGAGGTTTATGCGTACCAAAAGGGGTTTCTTCATAAGAAGGTGATGATTGTGGATGGCGATCTTGCCACGATTGGCACAGCCAATATGGATATGCGCAGCTTTCGTCTCAACTTTGAGGTGAATTTATTTTTAATCGGGGCGAAATCCATCCAAGACCTAGTGGCGCATTATGAAGAAGACTTGAAGGAGTGTCTGAGAATCCGCCCAGTGGAATTTTACAAAAGAGGACTGACTGAAAGGGTAAAGGAATCCTTTGCCCGCCTATTTTCCGGTGTTTTATAAAATGGCCAAGATAAAGGGGGAAAAACCATGAAACGAAACCAGACGATGATGCAATTCTTTGAGTGGCATATTGAAGCCGATGGGACCCATTGGAACCGTCTGAAAGAGATGGCGCCTGAGCTGAAAAGGAAAGGAATCGATTCGGTATGGATTCCACCCGTAACGAAAGGTCAATCGGCAGAAGATACGGGCTATGGGGTATACGATCTTTATGATTTGGGTGAATTCGATCAAAAAGGGACAGTTCGGACGAAATATGGAACGAAGCAAGAATTATTAGACGCGATTGCCGCATTGTCTGCGCATGGGATTCATGTCTATGCAGATGTGGTCATGAATCATAAAGGCGGGGCGGATAAGACCGAGAGATTTCAAGTCGTTGAAGTGAGCAAGGAGGACCGAACCGAAGAGATTTCTGAGCCGTTTGAAATAGAGGGGTATACCAAATTCACCTTCCCGAATCGGAAGGAAAAGTATTCAGCGTTCAAATGGGGAGTTGAACATTTTAATGGTATCGACTATGATGCAAAATCGAAGAAAACCGGAATTTTTCGGATGGTCGGCGAGGATAAAAAGTGGAATGACCATGTCGATAAGGAATTTGGTAATTACGACTATTTAATGTATGCCAATATTGATTACCATCAACCAGATGTACAGGCAGAAATGATCCAGTGGGGAATCTGGCTTGCCGATACTTTACAATGCAGCGGTTACCGCTTAGACGCAATTAAACATATGGATTCTCGTTTTATTAAAAAATTTATCGATGCTGTTCGGAAGCAGCAAGGAGAAGACTTTTATTTTCTAGGCGAATTTTGGGTCGCGGAGCTTTCTGCCTGCCAAACGTTTTTGAAAAATGTTGAGCACAAGCTCCAGTTATTTGACGTTCCCCTTCATTATAAATTTCATGAAGCAGCAATGGCCGGGGCTGATTTTGATTTGACGACCATTTTCGATGATACGTTGGTTCAAACGAATCCGGAACATGCAGTCACTTTTGTGGATAATCATGACACCCAGCCAAACGAGGCTCTGGAATCCTGGGTGGAGGATTGGTTTAAGCAGTCTGCATATGCGCTGATTCTGCTCCGCAAAGATGGGCATCCATGTATTTTTTACGGAGATTATTTTGGCATTGGAGGAAAAGAACCATTTGAAGGAATGAGGGTGGCGATTGATCCGCTGCTATATGCTCGTTTTCATAAAGCTTATGGCGAACAAGAAGATTATTTCGACGACGCCAATTTGATTGGCTGGGTCCGTCGCGGCCAGGCGGAACTGGAGCGTTCAGGCTGCGCGGTCCTCATTTCAAATCAGGATGATGGTGAAAAGAGAATGTTCGTCGGTGAAGACCGGGCAGGGGAAGTGTGGGTGGACCTCACAGGATCACGCGACGAGCCTATTCAAATAGAAGAAGATGGATTTGCCACTTTCCTTGTTAACGGCGGCAGCGTGTCAGTGTGGGCACTACCAGAAGAGGAGTTATTTTAAAATAGAGTCAAACCAGAAGCACCTTGTTTGTTGAGGTGTTTTTCTCATGTGAAAAAATAAGTTGTTTTCGTAAATAACGGGTGTAGCAAATCACAAAAAATGGAATTTTGTGTAAAATTACACTTCGACCATTGAACACTCAAGATTAATTAAATGATTTTCTTTTCAATGAGCGAATTTTAGAGCTTTATGAGCGAATATCGGGTTTCAATGAGCGAATACCGGTCTTTTATGAGCGAATTCAATGATTCAATGAGCGAATCAAAAAAGCAACTATTTTTTCCGAAAAGAGTGAAAGCCATAAAAAGAGACTGCGTGGCGGCAGTCTCCCTGAGTTATTTAAGCTTCCCGTCTCATGCCTTTCATAAGGAAGCCGACGATTAATGTGAGTAGAATCGCGCCCAAGATGGCTGGAATCAGATAAAATCCTCCGACTTCCGGACCCCAATCTCCTAATATCAAGGATCCGAGAAAAGCTCCAATGAATCCGGCGATGATATTTCCAATGACACCTCCTGGAATATCACGTCCGATGACGAGACCTCCTAACCACCCGATAATTCCTCCGATAATTAAAGACCAAATAAATCCCATGAAAACTCATCCCTTTCTAATAAGTAATGTAGAACTTAATCATGTAATACCCGCTCCTGCAATGGCCAAACATTTTTTGATAAAAAAATCATTTTTTCAGCATAAAGGTTTCAATTTTTTAAAAAGGGTTATACACCCAGTTAACATCACGTAGCATTTCAACTTACTAACGAAATTTATTTAGGAGGTAGTTAGAATGAGACAAGTCAAACTAGTGGAAAATGGTCTTCAAGCCAAACAAGAAATTGAACAATTTTTAAATCAAGGGTTCAGCAAAGATGAAGTTTATTTGTTGGCCCACAGCAAAGAACGTTCCGAGGATTTGACGGAGGCGCTGGATACTAATGAGATTGGGGTAAACGAACAAGGATTCTTGGATTCCATCGCAAATGTGTTTCGTTCCCGCGGGGACGAGCTTCGTTCAAAAATGGAATCATTAGGATTATCCGATACGGAAGCGCAGCAATATGAAAAGGAATTAGACAAAGGTCGAGTCGTGGTTGTAGCAGCCAAATAAAATTCAAGCTTAAGGCGGAGAACAAAAGGATCTCCTTTTGTTTCTCTTACATACAACAAATGGAAAGGAGTTATGGTGATGAAAATTTCAAAAGTGAACCTGGCTGATTTTTTTGGAGGGAACGTTCGAGCACGCCGCAAAGTGCGAAAGGAACAATGTCCTGATACGAACTTTGAAAATCCAATCGTGCACAAGCAAATACACGGCGACAAGGTATATGTCCCATTAAATATCGGCAGGGTTTGGAATCAGGTTAATTAGGTAAATATGTGGGTCGTGTCGCCTAAAATTCGCCTTCTAATCGTGCAGTGGAAGGCGAATTTTTTATTAAAAAGTATTTTTTGAAAAATGGATAGAAAAGGAAACTATTAAGGTGAAGTTTGTGATAGAATAAACATTGTGTGAAAAAGGAGGGTGTAGGGTGATAAATGATTTTGGGCAAATGGCATTGTTAAGTATTGTTTCACATTTAATTTTCATAGCGATTTCCTGGTGGGCCCTGCAAGCGATTCGGTTGGATCAATTGCTGAAAGCGGGTCACGTATTTCAGGCGCGGTTACTTTACATATTATTAGCCATCATCATTGGTTCATCTGTTAGTAACTTTTTCCTTGATTATCTCCAATGGTCTAGACAACTGCCTTTGATCATGCAAAATAGTTAATTGGAAAAATTTTAGTTCTTCGTACATGTTCCTATTTGTCTTGAAATTGAGTACAATCGTCATTGTGTGGAAAAATAACATCAATAAAGCATGGAACTTTGTCTAAAAGTGACGACATTTCCCAAGTATGCTACTCCTCTACCTGGTAACAATGGTAGTAAGGGGGAGTAGAGATGAAGAGAAAGAGTCAAATCCTTTTGAGCGTAGTTATCATACTTAGTGTAATTTTGGTTGTTATGGGGAACCAAACAAGTGAAGCAAATAGCGGCGGAACTAGTTCTTTTTTTGAAAAAGAAAGGGACTTAATTAAAATCGGCTCGATGTTACAAGCCGAAAATATTTTGCTCGATGAATGGACTTTTTATGCAAGAGAGCATTTGGATGGCATGGAAAGTTTGCAGGAAGTAAAGGACTACGCTAAAAAGCTTCAAGCTAAGTTTCCTGATTGGGAATGGTCTGTTAAAAATACCAGCCAAAAATGGGAATTAACAGCAGTATCTCCAACATCTAAACACCACAACGAAATGCTTCAAATTATGGCAACCCACACAAAACAACCTGTTAATGCGTATATAGTATATAGTATCTCTGGTAAGGAGTGGAATTCGGCGACAAAGGCCTTTTTCACTACTAGTCAATTTAAAACTAGGCTAACTGACATATTTCGAGGAAATCCAACAGTTTTCTCTTGTATGAAAGGTACAGTCGGTGATAAGATTGATAAGTCTTTACCTAAGACAATGAATCAAATGATGTCAAGATTTAAAGCAAAAGAAATCGAAGCGTTAAAAGAGGAGACTTTCATGTCTGTTTCGGCGAATTCGCCGATGTTTACAGGCTCCATAGAGAATCAACGAGAGAACATGAATTTACAAATTGGCATACGCTCCGAAGGATTGGGCGCTAAAACTACCATCGTAGTTGGCACACCAATCATTACGATTGAATATTAATATAGAGAAAATGGACGCGGAGGGGAATACTCTTGGAAAAGATCATCGTCCGCGGCGGAAAAAGGCTTGATGGAACGGTTAAAGTTGAAGGCGCAAAAAATGCCGTTCTGCCTGTACTCGCTGCAACATTATTAGCAAGTGACGGAAAAAGTGTATTACGTGATGTACCTACACTCTCCGATGTATACACAATTAATGAAGTTTTACGCAACCTAAATGCTGAAGTGTCGTTTGAAAACAATACAGTCGAAGTAGATGCATCCAAAGCGTTAAAAGATGAGGCGCCATTCGAATACGTTCGAAAAATGCGCGCGTCTGTGCTTGTCATGGGATCATTACTCGCTCGTAATGGCCGTGCTCGTGTGGCCTTACCGGGTGGCTGTGCCATTGGATCCCGTCCTATCGATCAGCATCTCAAGGGCTTTGAAGCCATGGGAGCAACGGTTAAGGTAGGAAACGGTTTTATTGAAGCGGAAGTAAACGGCCGCTTACAAGGTGCAAAGATTTATTTAGACTTCCCAAGTGTTGGGGCTACTGAGAATATCATGATGGCTGCCACTCTTGCGGTAGGTACGACAATTATTGAGAATGTGGCAAAAGAACCGGAAATCGTCGACCTTGCCAACTTCTTGAACAAAATGGGCGCTAAAGTTCGCGGCGCCGGTACCGGAACTCTTCGTATTGAAGGGGTAGACGTGTTATTTGGTGCAGACCACAATATTATTCCTGACCGAATCGAAGCTGGTACCTTTATGGTAGCTGCAGCGATAACAGGTGGTAATGTATTGGTAAAAGGCGCTGTTCCTGAACATTTATCATCTTTGATTGCAAAAATGGTAGAAATGGGTATCACGATTCGTGAGGAAGAAGATGGCGTCCGTGTCATCGGAACTGATCGTATGAAGGCTGTTGACATCAAGACGATGCCGCACCCTGGTTTCCCTACAGATATGCAATCACAAATGATGGCATTGCTGCTTCGTGCGAATGGTACTTCGATGATAACTGAAACGGTCTTCGAAAACCGTTTTATGCATGTCGAGGAATTCCGCCGTATGAACGCAGACATCAAGATTGAAGGCCGTTCTGTTATTTTAAATGGTTCTTCAAACTTACAAGGTGCAGAAGTATCAGCAACAGATCTTCGTGCCGCCGCTGCATTAATTTTAACTGGTTTAGTTTCTGAAGGCATGACTCGCGTGACTGAGTTGAAACACTTAGACCGCGGTTATGTAGACTTCCACGGCAAACTAGCAAGACTAGGCGCTGACATCGAACGAATCAACGAAGCTGACGAAACGTTCACGGAAGTTCAGAACCTTGTATCGGATATGAATGCGTAAATGATTTCAGATCTGATTGATTTTCCAATCAGGAAAGTCTGAAATCCACGTAACAACGTGCAATCGCAAAACAACGGGCCCTGATGTAGAATTGGGCCTTTTTTGCGTTTAGTGGTTTTTTTGTGGTGTATTTTGATGGTGTGTAGTTTTGATGGTGTCTGCACTAGTATGGGTGGTGTCAGGCACCACAAAAAGACATTTAACCATGATTTGTCCACGGATGGTGTCAGGCACCACAAAAAGACATTTAACCATGATTTGTCCGCGGGCGGTGCCTGACACCATGTTTTATACCACGTTTACTACCCTGTTCAGTTTTATGAAAAAATCCGTAATAAATGCTTGTCCGCCTCCATATGTATTAATTGAGACGCATCCCGCCTTTGTATGTTTTGGTGTGGCTGTGAATTTGCAAACTGGAGGCACTATCATGATAAAAATCAAACCATTCGTCGTAGCAGCAGCAGTCCTTATTGCCTTGACACTGATTATTCCCGCAGTCCTTGTTTTACCGTTTTCTGATGAACATCAAGCGAGCGGAAAGTTAGGGGAGGATTTAACGAAGACCCCCGCAAAAGAAGCAAAAGTGGTGCCGGCTTCTTCTGACCCTGATGTGGATGTTGCCGTCTTCCGGACTGCAAGATCAACCATTGAAAGTGTCCAATTAGAAGATTACCTCGTTGGCGTGGTAGCAGCTGAAATGCCCGTTGATTTCAAAGAGGAAGCACTCAAGGCCCAGGCATTAACAGCGAGAACGTATATCGTTAACCGATTAATTAATAAAGATACGCTGGGCGTTCCCAAAGGTGCTCAAGTGACTGACACCGTAATCCACCAAGTTTATATGAATGATGCAGAGCAGAGGCGGGACTGGGGCGCAAATTATGAATGGAAAAAGAAGAAGATCGAAGATGCTGTTCGGGCTACTGCGGGTCAAATATTGACCTATGACGGCAAGCCAATCGATGCTTTGTTCTTCTCCACAGGGAATGGCTATACGGAAAATTCGGAAGATGTCTGGGAAGGAAAATTTCCTTATTTAAGAAGTGTATCCAGTCCGTGGGATAAAAAGTCCCCGAAATATAACAGTCAAAAAGTGATGTCTGTTCATGAGTTTGAAAGACGGCTTGGTGTGAACCTTGGCTCCGGATCAACAATTGGCAAGATAGTGGACCGAACGGCTGGCAAGCGTGTGGGTAAGGTCGATTTCAACGGGAAAGTCCTATCAGGGATACAAATTCGTGAAAAACTGGAACTGCGCTCGTCTGATTTCTCGTGGAAGCGCAAGGGCGACAATATTGTGATTACGACGAAGGGATTTGGCCATGGCGTCGGAATGAGCCAATATGGGGCGAATGGGATGGCTAAAGAAGGAAAGAACTATCAGGAGATCGTGAAGCATTACTACAAGGGCGTGAAGATTACAGTGGCGGATCATATGCTTGATACTGTTACGGCGAAGAAATAGTAGTTATGAATGGACCAGGCTGAGATGCCTGGTTTTTTTGTATTTTGGGAGGATACAATAATGATCTCCTCCCAGGTGTGCCTTGTCCAGCATGTAACTGTTTAGCGGCATGAAATATGTATACGGAACATGGGTGTGCCCGAATTGCGAGTGCAAATCAAAAACAGCCCATATCCAAGCTATCACGATATTTTCTTGTAATCAAGCCCTCGATTACAAACTCAGAATTGAGAGGTTATCTGGGGATTGTCCCCTAAAAGTGCCAATCAAATTCTTAAATCTATGAACTTAACCTTTACGGGAAGAATTTATTTTCCTAAAACTATACACGGCCTAGTACCTTCCCAAGTCCCTTAAATTTCCCCTTAAACAATGCCCCTCGGATAAAGTAAAAACAAACCAAGATCCCGGTGAAGTCTTTGACTAAGTCGAACCAGGACGCCGAGCGGTAGGCGTAGAAGGACTGATGGATTTCGTCGCTGATTCCATAGAGGCCAGCGATAACAGCGCAGGTTATGTTTAAGGCAGGCGTGAACGCCCCTCGGCGGGTTAACATCGCTAGCACGAGCAATACATACAAAATGGCAAACTCTATTAAATGTAACGATTCCTTAATGGTGTGGTCGATTTTGGAATCAGGCAGTTTCACAAAATGGTCCGCAGGCAAGCTCGACATAATAAAAATGGCCGCCATATAGGCAAACGGGAGCACCCGCAATACCCATTTAAAAATTTTCATATTAAATTCCTCCCAATATGCTCGAAAAAATTTTTTCCAACTTCATGCATAAAAATTAAATCATTGTTGAAAAATAAGTTCAAAAAAATTTTTTTCACTAGTGTATATAATTCTACTTATCTGTTCAGAATGATTGCTGAGGTGATGAAAATGAGAGAGGAAGAAAACAAACGATCTTCTCAAAGTTCCAGCGTAAAACGCTTTTTCAAAAAGCGTTGGGTATTTCCAGCCATCTATATTGCAAGTGCAGCAATCATTTTGACCGCGGTACTATGGTATCAAACAAGCAACAACGCAACAGACAAGTACGATTACAAATCCACGGATATTGCTGGTAAAAAGGGTCAAGAACCAGCTGTTGAAGTTAGCAAAACATTTGAAGACTTCAAGATGCCAGTGGAAAATGCGGATGCAGCTGTTGTAAAAACGAAATTCTATGATTTCAATGGAAAAACGGAAGACCAGGAAGCGGCTTTGGTATTCTACAACAATACCTACCAACCAAATACTGGTATCGATGTGACCGTGAAAGACGGCGAATCGTTTGATGTTGTTGCATCACTAAGCGGTACTGTCACACGTGTTGAAGAAGATGCAGTCCTTGGGAACGTCATTGAAGTGGAACACGACAAAGGTATTGTAACACAATATCAATCCGTTAAAGACATAAAGATCAAGGTTGGCGACGAGGTAAAACAGGGACAAGTGATTGCCAAGGCTGGACAAAGCTTGTTCAATGAAAAAGCTGGAACACATGTACATTTTGAAATTCGTAAAGATGGTATTGCTGTAAACCCTAGTGACTATTTTAACAAATCGTTAAGCACTTTACAGGAAGCAAAACTTTCGAATGAAAATGCAAGCGAATCAGTAGAAACTCCACAAATGAAAGAAAAAGAGCAAATGATTGAGGATCCAGACAATTCCCTTGATCAAGAAAAATCTTCCGACGAAGATAAAAATGCGGATGACAATTCTACTAACTCAATAGAAAAAACAAACTCATAATTATAACGTTACAAAGGGGAAGGGGAATTCTTTCCTCTTTTTTTTGCACTCATTTCACATTAATTCGCACAAGCTCGAACTAATTCACAGTTCATTTTACTCATAATAAATGGACAAAACACCATTTTTTGTATATACGCGGTATAATGATAAATATCGGTTATTGGTGCCTGACACCAGAAGTAATTAACAGTGGTGTCCGCCACTGGTGTACAAAATGGAGAAAGTGTCTTTGGGTGGTGCCTGACACCGTAAACCAAACTTTTTAAGGGAGGGATTTTGTTGAGGAAGTTAGTAGGGGCCATGCTGGTGGTGCTGCTGATGATGGCGGTTTTGGCTGGCTGCAGTAAGGAGCCGACGCCGCAGGATCGTTTGGCGAAGTACATAGCGTTATGGAATGGGCAGAAGTTTGACCAGATGTATGATTATCTTTCTACTAATGCGAAGAAAAAAATCACCAAAGAGGAATTTACAAGCCGCTATCAAAAAATCTACAAAGATCTTCAGATAACAGACCTCAAGATTGACTTTAAAAAACCAAAAGAAGATAAACAGGGGGAAAAAGAACAAGCCCAATATTCATTTAAGGCAAGCATGAATAGCTTGGCGGGTCCGATTCAATTCACCCACAAAGCTAACTTAAAGAAAGAAGAGCGAGCCGACAAGAAGAATTGGTATATAGACTGGAATACAGGGTACATTTTTCCGAAATTGCAAGAAGGAGATAAAATTGGCATTAATACGACTGCCCCAAAAAGAGGAGAGATCCTTGATCGCAATGAAATCGGGCTGGCTGTGAATGGCCAAGTGTACGAGGTCGGTGTGGTGGCAGGGAAGGTGACGAACCAGATGCTTGAGCCGTTATCCTCGCTTTTAAAAATGAGCCCTGATCAGATTAAGAAGGCAATAAGTGCAAGTTGGGTAAAGCCGGAGCTGTTCGTGCCGTTGAAGCGGGTGTCGATGGAGGATGAGGCCCGGATTGCCCAGTTGATTGCCCTCGAGCCGGTGCAAACGCGAAAGGTGGAAGCACGTATCTATCCGTATGGCAAAGCCGCAGCACAGCTTATTGGATATGTTGGGGCGATCACGGCAGATGAGTTGGAGAAACTCAAAGATAAGGGCTACACAAGCAGTGATATGATTGGCAAAAGAGGCCTTGAACAAGTGTATGACGAGCAGTTAAGGGGCAAGCCTGGGGTGACGATTACCATTAACAAAAAGAATGGCGGCAAGGAGGTGCTCGCTGAAAAGCCAGTGGAGGATGGAAAAGCGGTGAAGCTGACGATTGATGTGGATGTTCAGACAGCAATCTATGACCAACTTGGCAAGGAAGCGGGCGCGGGAGCTGCTATGAATCCAGTAACAGGAGAAACGCTGGCGCTTGTCAGTACGCCTTCATTTGACCCGAATCAAGCGATGCTCGGCTTCTCGGCGGCTGAATGGAAGGCACTGCAGGAAAGCAAGAAAAAGCCCCTCTCAACGCGATTTAAACAAACCTTTGCACCGGGATCTGTCATGAAGGCAATCACGGCAGGGATAGCATTGGAAAACGGAGCGATCACTCCGGAGCAGGCGGTACCGATAGTAGGGAAGAAGTGGCAAAAGGATAAGTCGTGGGGCGGTTATTTTGTAACGCGAGTCCACGCCGGTTCAGCTCCTGTTAATCTGGAAAAGGCGTTTGTGTTTAGTGATAATATTTATTTTGCCCAAGCGGCGTTAAAAACGGGGAAAGCCGCGTTCGCGGATGGGCTGAAGAAATTTGGCTTTGAAGAAGAGCTGGCGTTTCCTTTCCCGCTCGAGAAATCCACGATTGGCGCGCTGGACCGAGATATATCGCTTGCCGATACGGGGTATGGTCAAGGGCAGATTCAAATGAGCATCGTGCATTTGCTGTCAGCATATACACCATTTATCAATAATGGCAATATGATTAAGCCAATCCTCTTGGCGGATGAGCAGCAGGGTCAGATTTGGAAGGCGGTAGTCTCAGCAGAACATGCCGGAGTGATTGCGGCGGATTTGCGGAAGGTGGTTAGCGATGCCGCTGGAACAGCACATGCCGCCGATATGAAGGAGTACCCGTTGGCGGGCAAGACGGGGACCGCAGAGATTAAACAGAAGCAAGGTGAAACCGGCACGGAAAATGGCTGGTTCATTGGATATAACAGAAATTCACCAAATTTGATGGTCGCGATGATGGTCGAGAATGTCCAGAAGCGGGGCGGGTCGCAGATCCCGGTTAAGAAAGTGAAAAAGGTTTTTGAGTTGGTACGGTAGATGAGTACTGTGTGGTGTCAGGCACCGGGGTTGGTGTCAGGCACCACAATAAAGGCACCACAATAAATAATTGGGAGTTAACACCAAGGGGCTTGGTGTGTTTTTTTGTTTTGTGGTCTTTTTTTTGTTGATTTTACTATAAAGAAAGTAGAAAAAGTATATTGTAATTTCGGATACTGCCCATGATAATGAATATTATAAAACTATTAGTGGAGAACAATCGGATGATATTTTACAAGAAATTTCTGCCAATCTTTTTTTCTACCCTTTTAATTCTTACCTTATTCCCGATGAAGAACCATGCGGAATCTACTAGCAGCGGCAGCATGATATCAGGCGTAATTAGTGAAGATAAAGTGTTAACTAAAGAAGACTCCCCCTATTATCAAACGGGTATGATCGAAATCAATTCAGGCGTCACCCTTACGATTGAGCCGGGAGTAGAGTTGATTGGGCAAAATGGATCATGGATTACGGTGCGAGGCCAATTGAAGGCGGTTGGGACCGAGCAAGAACGCATCCGTTTGCAGGATGTGTATGTACAAGGAACGACATTTAATGGAAGTTTGATTCAAATTGAATATGCGGACCATTATCGTCAACCAAAGTCCAATGGCGGGTTTCTTGTGACGACCATGGGCAAAAATGCCATTCTCCGCCATAACCAATACAAAAATGGCTTGATTTCTATCTCCTCATCGAATTTGGACTCAGCTATTGAACATAACTTTTTTAGTGAAAAGGCGGACTTAAGTGTTGCGAACGGATCAGGGAAAATTTTTATCAAAAATAATACCTTTATGAATCCAATCGACTCTTATTATGACCTGACTGTAAGAGGTGACTATGGGGATGGCGGGATTCCCAATATCCACATTAACCAGAATAACTTCTTTGGATGGCCGCACACGAAAGTGATGGTGCAGGTCTCAGGGTATAATCGCTTGCTCTTTGATGCGAATGATAATTATTGGGGCGTAACTGACCCCCTTCGAATCGAGCGTGGAATTACGGACGGGAATGATAATAGTAACTTTTTGGGGAAGTTAGACATTGGAACGGTGGCTTATAAACCGTTTGAAAACAGTTATCCACTTGGAACGCTAGAAAAGCCGTTGGTTGAAAAAATAAGTGACCGGGATACAACGGTGAGCGGGATTACCGACCGGGATAGTCAGGTGGAGGTATACCGGGGAGCCGAGAAAATGGGGGAAGGCGCATCGAGCGAAACAGGAAGATTCCAGATTCCAATTCCTCCGCAAAAAAGTGGAGTGGAGCTGACAATCAAGGCGACGGATAGCTACAGCCGGATCAGTCCAGAGACCGTTGTCACGGTTGAAGATGAAACCCCGCCTGAAGCGCCTGTTGTCGATGCAGTGACCGAGCATTCTGAAGTCATCACCGGTATTGCCGAACCATTTTCCACGGTTGAGGCCAAAACAGCCGTTTCCCTTGGAAAAATCACGGCAGATGAACAGGGCCATTTTTCAATCGGAATTGAAAAACAGACTGCAGGAACGATGATTCAAATCACCGCTACGGATGTAGCAGGAAACATTAGTCCAGCTGCGACAGTCATAGTGGCGGACACAACCCCGCCCGCCGCACCGCAGTTAAATCAAGATTCGATCACGGACCAGACGGATTCCATTAGTGGATACGCAGAAAAAGGGGCACTCATTCGCGTGATGTCAGGACAAACCATCCTCGGTTCATGCTATGTGTCTTCCGACTATTTTTGGATTATTTTTGAGAAGCAGCCTGCAGGAACGGAAATCGAAGTTAGGATAGAAGATGCCTCCAAGAATCAAGGGGAATCGATTTTCTTTACGGTACAAGATGTAACCCCTCCATCGCTGAAACTCTTGCTGGACACGCCAAATCAGTTGACCAAGGAAGAAATAACCGGCGTGGCAGAAGCAGGTGCTCATATTTCAATTTTTAATGGGAGTGTCTTGATTGCCGAGGGCGATGCCAGCTCAGTGGATGGTCAATTTACGATTCCGATAGGCAAGCTGGTGTCAGGCACTTACCTGCGTATGATCGCTTCGGATGCTGCGAACAATGTCAGCGCACCTGTAGAGGTCCAATTCATTGACATAACCCCGCCGCCAATTAAGATAAATACGGTGACAAATCGAACAACCCAAATTACTGGTGTAACCGAAGCCGGCGCCTCTGTGACGATTGCTATGGTTGGCCATACTTATTTCGGTTATGCGGGTCCTGACGGGAAATTTTCCTTTCAGATTACTCCGCCAACACCAGGTTCCACTTTTTACGTGACGATCGTGGATGGTGCGTCAAATCGAAGTTTACAAAAGTTCGTGGTCGGAAAAGTACCGCCCAATAGCCCGACGGTGAATTCTGTTACTAATAAAGCTACTACCGTGACAGGTGTAACGGTAAAATCCGCTGTGATTTCGGTAAAAGCAGGAGCAACCACCTATAAAAGTAATGCCGATGCGAATGGAAAGTTTACGGTGACAATTCCTGCCCAAAACAGCGGAACGGTCTTAAGCGTGACTGCGACGGATGCAGGGGGAACGAGCGCACCAAAGACAATACAGGTGACGAGAGTGGCTCCTAACATCCCAGTGGTCAATGCCGTTAATAACAAATCAGCGGTGGTAACTGGCAAGTCGGAAAAGTATGCGCGTATTGCTGTTCAAATTGGTAGTAAGATTTATAGTGGAAAGGCCGATAGCGTCGGTAATTTCAAGGTGACGATACCGATACAATACAGCGGGACAGCGCTCAAAATTACAGCAAAAGATACAGCTGGGAAGGTAAGCAATGCAAAATCACTCACGGTCGCACGTGTGGCCCCTAATCTTCCTGTTGTGAATGCGGTCAAGTATACCGCAACCTCTGTTACTGGAAAAACAGAAAAGCTGGCCGTCGTGAAGGTGAAGATTGGAACGAAAACCTATTCGGCGAAGGCAAATAGTTATGGGAGTTTTAAAGTAAGGATCCCGAGGCAAAAACGAGGAACGAAGGTGTCGGTAACGGCAAAGGATGCTAAAGGATTCATTAGTGCTATCCGAACGGTAAAAGTGTATTAAACTTTATGAAAGTGGGAAAGGGGCGGATCGCCCCTTTTTTCTTTTGTTTTTCTTCAGGTGGAGGTTGGGGCAGGCCGCCACTGGTACCTCTCCAAATCAATTACTCCATTCAAGCCGATCTCCACGCCTTCCGCTTCCAACGACAACCGTTGCTCCTGATACGATTCGTCATCCTGAAGGGCTATTTGCCCCTTAGCATTGATGACGCGGTGCCAAGGGAGATGGTACTTCTTGCTCATAGAGTGTAGGGCGCGGACGACTTGGCGGGCCGCACGCGGGCTTCCAGCGAGCCGGGCGATTTGTCCATAAGTCGCTACCTTGCCTTCAGGGATACTGCGAATAATTTCCACCACATTTTCAGTAAAAGGTGTCATAGTTTCCTTCCTTTCAAAAAACACATACCAAAAAAGTATCAAAGATATAATAATTTTAACAATACTTTTAGAAAAAACTGCCCAAAATTATGAAAAGTACTGGCTTCCAAACCATCTTTTACCCTCCATTCCAATCATAATCGCCATTTTTGAATAATTTTTTTCTCGACAAATTTCTTGGGAAATAAAATAAAGCTCCGGATATTTCCAATTCAAAACCGCATAACGGAGGGATTCTGGACCGATACTAGCGTCTGTCGAAAAAAAGTAAGAAGTCCAATTATCAAAAAACTTTGAATAACACCTTGTCCCGATTGAGTATTTCTAGCATATTCCCGTATCCAAGCTAATAAAATGGTTACAAACCTTTACAAAGAGAGTGTTTGAGGTGAAGAGTCGTTTGAAGTTAGCGGACATTCAGTCGGGGACATGATTATTCATCGTATAGACAGAAGGTAACTTACTTTCTGCCGTTTGGTGCCTAACACCATCAAGGAAAGTGTCCTCCACTAATGGACAAATGTCTTTTAGTGGTGCCTGACACCAAAAAAAAACAGACACCAAAACGGAAGCAGAATTCGTCGAAGTGATAAGCGGGTCTCATTTCACACTTCTCACATCCAATTTAGGGAGGGCGAGAGTGTGCACGATTACATCAAAGAGAGAACTATCAAGATTGGAAAGTATATCGTGGAGACGAGGAAAACGGTTCGCGTAATCGCGAAGGAGTTTGGCGTATCCAAAAGTACAGTCCATAAGGATCTTACAGAGAGACTTCCTGAGATTAATCCAGAGCTGGCAAACGAGGTTAAAGGTATTTTAGACTATCATAAATCAATCCGTCATCTCCGAGGGGGAGAGGCAACAAAAATGAAATATCAGAAAGAAGAAAAGGAAGGTGAAACTGTAAAATAAACATCCATGACTCGACTGAAAAAGGAATAGGCAACAAGGCATTCTCTGGAAATCCTCCTATCCGACATCCATCTGCAAGATTTTACAACTTTTCTATGCTAAAAGTATGGAAATCTTAATGAGTGTGGTACAATATACAATTAGGAAAAGTATGTGGATTCCGTTTTAAGGAGGAAAGAAAAGAGAATGTTTGCAAGAGATATTGGGATAGACTTAGGAACGGCTAACGTGCTAATTCACGTAAAAGGCCGTGGAATCGTATTAAATGAGCCGTCCGTAGTGGCAATTGACAAAAATACAAATCGCGTACTTGCTGTTGGTGAAGAAGCTCGCCGTATGGTTGGTCGGACACCTGGGAACATCGTCGCGATCCGCCCGCTAAAAGATGGCGTGATCGCTGACTTTGATGTAACCGAAGCAATGTTAAAGCATTTTATTAATAAGTTAAATGTTAAAGGGTTTTTATCGAAGCCGCGCATTCTGATTTGCTGCCCAACGAATATTACAAGTGTGGAGCAGAAGGCAATCAAAGAAGCAGCTGAAAAGAGCGGCGGGAAAAAGATTTACTTAGAAGAAGAACCAAAGGTGGCAGCGATTGGTGCGGGAATGGACATATTCCAACCGAGTGGAAATATGGTAGTGGACATCGGAGGGGGAACGACGGATGTAGCAGTTCTTTCAATGGGCGATATCGTGACTTCTTCCTCCATCAAAATGGCCGGTGACAAGTTCGACATGGAAATTCTCAACTACATTAAGCGCGAATACAAGCTCTTAATCGGTGAGCGTACAGCAGAAAATATTAAAATCAACATCGGGACTGTATTCCCAGGTTCACGGTCGGAAGAAATGGAAATCCGCGGACGTGACATGGTAAGCGGTCTGCCGCGCACCATTACAGTTCGTTCGGAAGAAATCGAAGGTTCATTACGTGAATCAGTTGCGGTAATCGTTCAGGCTGCAAAAAGCGTGCTGGAACGTACTCCTCCAGAACTATCAGCTGACATTATTGACCGCGGCGTTATTTTAACAGGAGGCGGTGCATTACTGCACGGCATCGACATGCTGCTCGCGGACGAATTAAAAGTTCCCGTCCTAGTGGCCGAAAATCCAATGGATTGTGTTGCAATTGGAACAGGAATCATGCTTGACAATATCGACAAGATTCCAAGTCGGAAGTTTGGATGATCCTTTCTGAAAAATTGTCCCTGCTAGTGGAATGAAGTTGACAAAGAATCTGAGCGGCCCTTTTAGGTCTAGTGTTGTAAGACATCATACCTTAAAAGAGCAGGATACAAAAAGTCTAATGAAGCAGGCGGGACAAGCCTCAGTCATTGGGCTTTTTTCTTTGGACTACAATTCCTAAAAAGCTTTAGGATATAGTAAATTCTACCTTTTAGTACTATTTCCTGTTAAAATTGATGAGTATTTTGAATTTATTTTTTATAATAGAATAATGAATGACGTATTGTAAAAATAAATCCAAATATCCAGTTATAAGAGTTGAACAGAAAAATTGGATATAATATGTATAATTCACTGAGTCCGGGGTCTCCCATGCAGATAAACATAAATGGGCGGACGTCAGTAAAAGGGGAATTAACAAATGTCTGTAAATAATCCAAACCAAGAATATAGAACAAGAGAAGAATACAAACGGGCCAAGGCGGCCGAGGTGCAGAAACAATCCCAGGACGCTCCGACACAATCCCATAACGCATCTCACAGAGCACAGGACGCAGCGAACTATTCCAGGGACGAAGCACACAGAACACAGGGCACGGCCAACAGAGAGGGACGGCAAATAAAGGATGCTCCTGCGATCCAAGCTAAGGAAGTTGTTCAAGGGACAAAAAAAACGGCAAAACCTGCGGTAGCCATCGCAAAGGGTGCGGTAAAAGCAGTATCAGCAGTTACGAAGACCGCAGCGAAACCAGCAAAAGCAGCCGTAAAAGGTACAAGGGATGCTGCCAAACAGGCGAAAGCCGATAAACGTGAAAAACAGGAGAAATCCAAGGTGAAGAACCAAAGCCGTGAGGCAAAAAAAACGAAAAATGCCACCAAGAGAGACAAAGAAAAGAATGTCTCTGAAAAACATCAACGAGTCAGAATTCGCCTCATTCCCATTTGGCTGCGCCTGATTCTTTTAGTAATCTTTGCTTTTATAAGCATATCGCTAGGCGCTATGGTTGGATATGGGGTCCTTGGCGGCGGGAACGTTAAAGATGTTTTCAAGGAATCCACATGGACACATATTGTTGATTTAGTTGAAAAAGGAAAAAGAAAAGTGGTGGAAGGGAGGTAAATCCCTTCCTTTTTGTATACCTTAAGTAGTAGAATAAGGAATAAATACTTGTTACTAGTAGGAGGTACTAATCCATGTTAGATATCGAACAAATTAAAGAAATCATCCCACATCGGTACCCATTCCTTTTGGTGGATCGAATTTTAGAAGTAGAAGAAGGAAAGAGCGCAGTCGGGATTAAAAATGTTAGTGCCAATGAAGAGTTCTTTAATGGTCATTTTCCTGATTACCCAGTTATGCCTGGTGTATTAATCGTCGAAGCTCTCGCACAGGTTGGGGCTGTCGCCATGTTGAAAAAAGAAGAAAATCGCGGCCGCTTAGCCTTTTTTGCTGGAATTGATGGCTGCCGTTTTAAAAAGCAGGTCAAACCAGGTGATCAGCTTCGTCTGGAAGTAGAAATCATCCGTCTGCGCGGACCAGTTGGCAAAGGAAAAGCCGTTGCAACCGTTGACGGTGAAGTGGCCTGTGAAGCTGAAATCACCTTTGCCTTAGGCGAGAAAAAAGAATAAACAAAACGAAATGAATCGGCCGGAAGGAATTTCTGGTCGTTTTTTTTATGTAAAAAAATGCTAGCCATCATTCGATACACATTGGACATCCTAAAATTAGACCCATAGGTAGGTCAAAATTTGTTTTGGAAGGGGTTTATCATTTTGAAGAAAAAGTTATTTCTTATGCTCGCAGGATCGATTTTATCCGCGGGAATGTTAACAGCATGTAATAATGATAACGATGACCAAAATCCGCCGCCGCCAGCAGTCGATAACAATGTAAATGACAACGATTTAAACCGTAACGATTTAAACAAGTATGATAATGACAACCTTGATTTAGACAACAGAAACAATCATTATCCAAACACAGAGGACAAAAATACGGATACCGACAAAGACCCAATCAAGGACAGCAACACCAAAAAAGAAGAAATAATTGAAGATGATATTGACAGAAGAGACGCGGACAATAAAGACGAGTAATTCACAAGCAATAAAGAAGGGACGGGCCGTTAGCCTGTCCCTTTACGCATGATTTATTTGTTCGACTTCACTTTTAACTTCGGTTTGCTTTGGATCTTTTCTCTAAATTCGGTGAGCAGCGCGGAGCCTTCTAATCCTTTTTGAAGCAGACTTTCGAGCAAAAGCTCAGAATAGTCGCTTTTATTCCGGCGGATTTTTCCCTCGAACAAAACGCTAATATGCTTTTCAAATTTAGTTAACGAGACAATTTTGGTTTGAAAATAAGCAGGTGCGTTTTCCTTCTTGGTAATCACGGCCTCAACAATAATGTCGCGATTTTGCTCGGAAATTTTTTGGAAATAATCATAGAGGGACAAATCAGTATACGCCTCAAGCAGCCATGTGGAGCGCTCGTCTTCCTTATTGAGAATTAAGCCATCTACTAACGGAACTTCAATCGAAGCATCATCTTCCACTACATCTAATGAGTACAACTTAAAAGATTTCATCATAACCTCCTGATTGCCTTTTTCAAAATTATAACATATGTGCACGTAAAGCAAATGTCGAAAAGTTTTTGTCGAAATTTAGAAGATAAGTTTTTTCCGAAAATCCACACGTCTTTTTTGACAAAAATGCCTTTGAAAAACCGTTTATCTCCTAAAAAACAGACGAATAATGGTTGTTTCCCTGTTTTACAACAAGGACACCATAACGCTATGCTAATACCGTCAAACAAAGAAGGAGATGAAGGTATGATCAATCAAGTCACACTGGTTGGCAGGTTGACAAGGGATCCGGAATTAAAACAGACGACAGAAGGGACCTTTGTAACCCAAGTTACCCTGGCTGTGTCGCGTCACTTTCGGAACCAAAACGGCGAAATAGAGGCTGACTTTATCCAATGTACCCTTTGGCGGAAAGCAGCCGAAAATACTTGTCAGTATTGCCGGAAAGGCGCAGTAATCGGAATCACGGGGCGTTTGCAGACGCGGAACTATGAGAACAAAGAAGGAAAAAGGGTATATGTCACAGAGGTAGTCGCGGAAACGGTCCAGTTCCTAAGCTCCAAACCGCAGCCGCATGAAGTGGAAGCTCCTCTAAAAAAGGAGGAAGTGACGATTGGTGTCTAACAATGAAATGACTAGAAACCTCGAGCAATTACTGGAAAGTTTAATCAAAATGGTTGGAAATTCAAATAAAAATCTTGACGGCCTCCAAAAACGTGTCAGCCAGTTGGAATGGATCATTAAGGAACAGCAGCATGAAATCAAGGAAAGAGACGACCTCATCAGAATTTACTCCTCCCATTCACAAGAACCTTCATCAATTACTCCATTTCGTTTATAGGTTTTCAAAAATTTATCCCCGCAACTGCCTTTATGATAAAAAATCAATGCCATCTCCGAATTGATCTCCGTTTATCCGGCAGTTACTTGCCGGAATTTTTTTTGGATTGGCACGTATAAAAATATTCCACCGGGGTAAACTAATAGAAAAACCCCCCTGTTTTTTTAAAAAGAAGCCGCTGAACTCATCAGCGGCTTCTTTGATTTATAAGTGAAATAATCATTTATGAAAAAATAGTGAACGTCCCCAAAAAAAGTTAGGGTGGCATAAAATAACATTAAAGGAAATTGTAGATTATCGTCGAATAATGTTAGAGTATGTAAATTATTGTATTTTATGGAGGTTTGTATCTTTGTGGAGGAAAACTCAATAATATTCATTGTCAATCCATCAAGCAGGAGGAAAAAGAGGTTCAACTACAAACCAAGTTTTTTTGATGCAGTACAGCTCTCAACTCGATCACTCCAAACATATGAAGTTACGCCCTATCAATTTATTCCATTTCATAAAAAAGCAATTATTCCTATCCTTAGCTTTAATTCCGACATTCATATTATGTACGAGAAGCATTCTTTACAAATCTATAAAGAAAACAATGATCTAACCGAGAAAGAAGTCTTTGAGATTCTCACCCACTTTGCCATTAAAGAAGGGAACAGGGTGTCTTTTTTAGCGGACTTTCCGAATGGCAAAAAAAGACAAGCAAAGTCCAAACCAAACGGTACATTGGCAGAAAGTAAAAAAATGAAGTAGAAATGTGATGTTCCACCCCAAAAATATTGACGCTGTTATGCCACAGAATTGACACTAATATGTGTAATATGACAAAAAGTGATGTACTTTTAATCTTTTTGTAACATTACTGGCACATTCTTCTGGTATAAATAGAGTACTAAGGAAAGGAGAAAGTGTATGCAAACGACAAGAAAGCGTATCATTCTCATGTTACTTACAATCGTATTATCGGTATCAGGTTCTATGGTTACATATGCACAAACAAGCACGGAAGCCCTACATAATGCTAAAGAAGAACTAGCTGAAAAACAAAGTTTAGTAGAGCAAAAGGCACAAGAAAAGCAAAATGTTAATCAAGAAATTGCAAAAATTCAACAAGAATTGAATGCCCTGAACAGTAATATTTCAAAAAACAAAGAAGAAATGGCCAAAACGCAACAAAAAATAGATGCTACGAACCAACTCATTGAAAAAAAGAAGCAAGAAATAGTCGTCCTAGAAGACAAAATCCTTGCCCGCAAAGGAATTATGAAGCAGAGAGCTGTCTCACTTCAACAAAATGACAACATCAATGTAATCGTCAATCTTTTCTTCGAGTCTGATAGTATCTCAGAGTTTATTCAACGCGCAAGTGCGGTTTCAACCATTATGGATGCGGATAAAGATATCTTAACGTCCCAAAAGGCAGATCTGCTGCAGATTGAAGAAGACAAAAAAGAGATTGATAGACAAGAACAAATTTTATTAGGTGATCAAAGTGAACTTGCGAAACAACAGCAAACACTTGATCAAAACAGACAAAAAAGTCAACAAACCTTAACCGTAATGCAACAAAAATATAGTCAAATTCTTAAACAAATGGAGCTTGCTGAACAGGAAAAGGCAGGTATTCAATCACAATTGAATGCTATTCAAGCTAAAATGAAAAGTGAACAGGAAGAGGCGAAGTCCGCGAAGCCACGTCCTACAGCTTCAAAAGCAAAACCGGCGCCGGCGCCATCTTCAAATAACGAAACAACTGGTGCCGTCAAAGGGAAGGAAATGTATGTGACCGCGACAGCATACAGCCCGGAAGAGTCAGGGAATATCACGGCTGCAGGCTACAATATTGGGAAGCATCCGAATATGAAATTGATTGCCGTCGACCCAAGAGTCATTCCACTTGGAAAAAAAGTCTGGGTTGAAGGATACGGCGTAGCCATCGCCGGCGATACAGGCGGCGCAATCAAAGGCCATATAATCGACGTATTAATGCCTACCACATCCAAGTGCATCCAGTGGGGCAGAAAAACCGTAAAAATCATCGTATTAGACTAAACATCAAGACCTAACAGGAAACTGTTAGGTCTTTTTTTGTAGGGTTCGGTGCGTTGTGTTGTGGTTCGGTGCAGTGCAAGTGCGCCCATAGCAATATTGTCAGTGGGCTTATCAAATGGTGCCTGACACCGAAAGGACTATAGCTACTGGATTTATATAGCAAATGGTGCCTGACACCGAAAGGACTATAGCCACTGGATTTATGCAGCAAATGGTGCCTGACACCGAAAGCACTATAGCTACAGGATTTATACAACCACCAATGGTGCCAACACCCAAATTTCTTCCTTTGACACGTTGCTGATTTTGTTTTTATGAAATAAAATAAATTCATATTGTTACAAATTGGTAGTATGAGAGAGGGATCGGTTTAGTGATTGAATTAAAACTGCGTTCGATTTTAAAGCAGGTAAAAAGTGAAAATCCGCAAAAGAGATTTGAAGCGCTTGACCAGCTTTTTCAATATAAGCAGGACGAGGGACTCGAGATTCAAATTGATGTGTTAAAGGATATAATCAAAACGGCAGCATCCGGATTCCCAGAGCCTGTCGACCGCTGGGACAACCCCTCCTTTTATCTGATTGACTTTGTTTGTGACTTTCCGATGCCGGAGGTGGTGGAAGGGCTCATCAAGCATTTTGACGGCCTTGACTTGCAGGCCAAAGAGCGGGCAATTGAAATGCTGCTCACAACAGAAGATGAGGATATTTTTTATGTACTCGAGGAAAAAATCGTCGAGTTAATCGAGACCGAAGAATTCCATATTCCAGTCAATGACCTGGACCCCTATCCAATGCTGATTAAGGGAATCCTTGATAAAACCCTCGACAAGCTCCATACAGAGCATTATAAATGGTTGTTTTATCATTTAGTATTATCGCTGAACGACTCCGGTTTAGAAAAAGGTTATAGGAAAGACGTCATCCTCCCGTCATTGCTCAACGATTATCACGTAGAGAAACTGGAGTATCTGAAATTTGACGCAGACTTTTCAAGCAAATATGTTTATACGGCTTGGAAGGACAGCTATTTTGCCGTTCGAACAAAAATGAAATTATTTATTAGCTTGATGGAATATTATTTTTCAGCCGACATCGGTGCTGAGCTGGAGCAGGCCATGAACTTCCGCGATCCGTTGATAAAAACGCAGGCGCTGTTGGTATGTGCGGCCAAAAACCTCCCGTATCAACAGAACACACTCGTAGAAGCAGCGGAGCATATTGAGAGTGCAGAAATGGTTTATTGGGAGTTAAGGGCGAGAAATTTAGAGCATCTGTATCCCATCACGGAAGGAAAGCAGCCGCATTTGGCGAAGACGAGACTCTTTTCAACGATTATCAACCTGCCAGAGGAAGAGGAGGGAGTCATCCGCTATCCGGAGGACATCCAGATCATCGATACAGTCGAAACCGAAAACACATATCGCCAGCCGATACGCTATTATTTACTGAGTTTCGTGCATATCGGGACCCGATACGCGGGCTGGGCAGGCGGCTATGCGCTTGAGGATGGAGACGATACGGCCGAACTATGGGATGGCAGCTATACTGATTTTGTTGAATGGGACTCACTCAGCATCGAAGAACATAAAGCGGCTTTTTTCAAAAAGAGAGCAGAGGAAAAGGAAGAACATGAGTCCAGTATCTACTTTGAAAGCTCGCCGTCGCTAAGTCGAGGTGCCTGGTTCTTCCTGAGCCTCGCGGTGGTTCACTGGATTAAAGAGGCGGTAACAGGATTTCCGAAAGACGGGATTCTTTTCTTAGTAGCATTAACCATTATCGGCGGTGGGATGTGTCTTTATGAACTTACCGCAAATAAGAAAAGAAAAATCAGAGTCGTTGGCCAGCAGCTTGTGATGGAAAACGGATCGAAGCAGCACACCATCGGCTTGCATGAAATCAAAAAAGTAGAACATAACAAAAAACACGTTCTCATCTACAACAAGAAAAACGAAGTCGCGTTTTCATTCCCACTCCGCTGGGTCCGCTACGAACTCTTTCACATGCACATGCTGGAGCACACCGACCATCTAAAAGACCGACCGCATATTCAAGCATAAAAAAAACACGCCAAAGGCCGCAGAATTGCGGCCTTTGACGTGTTTATGAGTGCTGTGGTCAATAGTAAATGCTCCATGGTGCCTGACACCGAAAACACTGTTGCCACTGGGGTTAGTGGGCAAATGGTGCCTGACACCATAAATGACACCATTAACATTATTGCCGCTTACTATTTAAGATGATCATTCAAAACATTTTCCTCAAGAACAGAGAACTTATCCCCGTATACCTTTTCAATATGATGCTCTCCCCATGTACAAAGCGAATTCAGAATTCCCTCCAGACTCCGGCCGTACTCACTTAACTCATACTCAACCTTCGGGGGAATCTGATTATAAATAATCCGATTAATCACACCATCGTCCTCCAGCTCCCGCAATTGCTGCGTCAACATCTTCTGCGTAATATTCGGCATCAGCCGCTTCAATTCACTCGTCCGCTTTTTCCCATGCGTCAAATGGCAGAGAATCACACACTTCCACTTCCCGCCGATTACCTCAAGCGTCGCCTCAACCGATATATTATATTTTTTCTTCTCCATCTATATCTTCCTCCTCATTTCACAAACTGACAGACAGGTAGATAGGTACTAAAAAGTACCTATAGCACTACTAGGTACCTATATCACTTTAAAGTGCGTACTTCCGATAATTCTGTATATCCTCCATAATAACATTTGCCGGATGAAAATAATCATACCTTTTTAAATAAACCTACACAAATGAGGAGGAAAATTTATGTCTTTAAATAAACAGCAAAGCACATTCGCACTACTGGCCTTAGCCATCAGCGCCTTCGCAATCGGAACCACTGAATTTATCAGCGTCGGCCTGCTTCCGCTCATCGCCCAAGACTTGCATATACCCGTCACTACTGCTGGACTGACCGTCTCCCTATACGCCCTCGGGGTAATGGTTGGAGCGCCAGTGCTGACATCAATGACATCGCGCATGTCACGGAAAACCCTATTACTATGGATCATGATTGTCTTCATCATCGGTAACGGAATCGCCGCAAGCGCAACAACAATCAGCGTCCTGCTCGCAGCGCGTGTGATTTCCGCATTAGCACATGGTGTTTTCATGTCAATCGGCTCCACCATCGCTGCCGATCTCGTCCCGGCCAACCGCCGCGCGAGCGCTATCTCAATCATGTTCTCCGGCCTTACCGTGGCCACCGTCACCGGCGTACCATTTGGAACATTCATCGGTCAACAATATGGCTGGAGGCTTGCCTTCATCCTCATCGTCATCGTTGGAATCATCGGCTTCATCGCCAACTGGATTCTCATACCTTCTTTATTGAAAAAAGGGAACCAGACCAGCGTTCGAGATCAATTCAAGCTTCTGACCAATGGCCGGCTCGTACTTTTATTCATCATCACGGCCCTAGGGTATGGCGGCACATTTGTTGTCTTTACTTATTTGTCACCATTACTACAGGAGATAACCGGATTTAACGAGAGTTCGATTGCAATTATCTTACTTGTGTACGGATTGGCGATCGCCGTTGGAAATATGGTCGGCGGCAAGCTGTCGAACCGCAACCCGATAAAATCCCTATTCTATATGTTTATCGTTCAAGCTGTTGTTCTGCTTGTCCTAATGTTCACCGCGCCGTTCAAAATCGCGGGCTTAATCACTATTATTTTTATGGGACTGCTTGCCTTTATGAACGTTCCAGGTCTGCAAGTATACGTGGTTATCCTTGCTGAACGATACGTCCCAAGTGCCGTCGATGTTGCATCCGCCATCAACATCGCCGCCTTCAACGCAGGAATCGCCATCGGCTCCTACCTAGGAGGCGCCATCACTGATTCAATCGGACTCATTCACACCACCTGGATCGGTGCATTAATGGTCCTAGTCGCGGCCATCCTAACAGGGGTGAGCCGAGCGCTCGAAAAGAAAGACCAGGAATCAATGAAATCAATTAAATCAATGAAATCAATGGAGTCAATGGAATCAATGGTGTCAGGCACCACAAAAACACAACTGTCCCCTTGAGGAGGACAGTTGCGCAACTAAACTAAAAACAATTGGAGGATAAAAAAATGTTAAACAATTTACAAAGTACTACAACTTTAAATAACGGAGTAAAAATGCCATGGTTTGGTCTGGGTGTCTTTAAGGTAGAGGAAGGACCGGAGTTAGTGAACGCGGTGAAAATGGCAATCAAACATGGTTACCGGAGCATTGACACGGCGGCCATTTATGAAAACGAAGAGGGAGTAGGACAAGGGATTAAGGAATCAGGCATCGCTAGAGAAGATTTATTCGTCACATCAAAGGTTTGGAATGCCGACCTTGGCTACGAATCAACCTTGGCAGCGTACCAAACAAGTTTAGATAAGCTAGGTTTAGAATACTTAGACCTCTACCTTATCCACTGGCCGGTAGCTGGGAAATACAAGGAGGCGTGGAGAGCGTTAGAGACTCTTTACAAAGAAGGACGGGTGAGAGCCATCGGAGTCAGCAATTTCCAAGTCCACCACCTGGAAGACCTTTTGAAGGATGCAGAGATCAAGCCTATGGTGAACCAAGTCGAATATCACCCGCGCTTAACTCAAAATGAAGTCCAAGCATTCTGCCGCGAGAACGGAATCCAGATGGAAGCTTGGTCACCATTAATGCAAGGTCAATTATTGGACAAAGAAGTATTAGTGGATATTGCTGCTAAATACAATAAATCAGTTGCCCAAATCATCTTACGTTGGGACTTGCAGAACGGCGTCGTCACCATTCCGAAATCAACAAAAGAACACCGGATCATCGAAAACTCACAAGTATTCGACTTTGAACTAACACAAGAGGACATGCAGCAGATTAACGAGCTAAACCAAAACCACCGCGTCGGCCCAGACCCCGATAACTTTGATTTCTAATCATAGAGAACTATTGCCATTCGGCCAATTTTCATTCGAAAATTGGTCGTTTTTTTCTCTCATTTACCGTTTAGGGGAAAAGTCGTCTCTTGCGGTAAAAGGAGTACTGCTACATTTCCCGTTCAAGAGAAAAATCATCTCTTAAGGTAAAAGGAGCCCTGCTACATTAACCGAAACCTGGTGTCAGGCACCGCGCATGGACACATTTTCGGTTATTTTTCCCAATGATTTGTTATAATTATTAAAAAATTAAAAGTAAGGGGTGGAGAAGGTTGTCCAGTAGAGTAAAGAAAGATAATTGGAATGCTGGTTTATATGATCAGGAGCATGGATTTGTTTCGCATTTTGGCGGGGCGCTGCTCCAATGGCTTGAACCAAAGCCTGGTGAAAAAATTCTTGATCTTGGTTGTGGAACAGGGGATCTGGCCAACCAAATGAATCAACAGGGAGCAGCCATAATTGGGATTGATAAATCCGAAAACATGGTCCAGCAGGCACAACATAAGTATCCTGGACTTACCTTTAGGGTGCAGGACGTTGTAGCCCTGAATTACAGGAACGAATTCGATGCCGTTTTTTCTAATGCCACATTGCATTGGGTGAAAACTCCGAAACAAGCCCTGCAATCCATTTACCAAGCCTTAAAACCAGGTGGCAGATTTATCGCAGAATTCGGCGGGAAAGGCAACGTCCAAAAAATCACCGACGAACTAATTCAACAATTAGGAACGAGCTATCAATCTGAGCAATTTCCATGGTATTACCCCAGTATCGGTGAATACACATCTCTGATGGAGCAAGTTGGATTTCGAGTCACTCATGCCCAACACTTTGATCGTCCAACACCACTAAACGGAGAAAACGGGTTGCGTAACTGGATTGAGATGTTCGCCACGAGTATGTTGGAAGGCCTCGCACCCGAAGCCAAAGAGCGTATCATCACAGAATCCACCCAAAATTTAAGAGAAGTTTTATACCATAACGGTGCATGGATCGCGGATTATAAGCGGATTCGGGTAGTAGGGATAAAAGAGTAATCGCGAGGGGGCCAGCAAAAGGTCCTTTTTACTTTGAGCTCCATAGATATTCATGATATTTATGATGCAAAATAACCTTTGGAAATGGATATTTATGTTAAAATAAAATCAGCAAAGGAGGTTAGAAAAAATGACTCTATTAAAAAATAAATGGCTCTGGTTCAGCTTCATTCTCACCTTAGTCGTATGTTCCAACTTCCTGATTTACCGTCTTGAAAGTTTAGGACCACCCCCAACAGGAATGGCCTTAGGTTCCTTATTTGACTTCATCATCACCATACCATTACTCGTGTACTTCTTCATCATCAGAAAACGATACTCCCTAAAATATATACTCCCCGTGATGATTGCCGGATACGGCGTCGCGGTCCTAGTAATTCCGCACCAACTCCTGTCGGCGTATTCCTTTGTAAAATATATTTTATTGGCCGGTGAGGCTGCTTTTTTCCTGCTCGAGCTATACGTCGTCATTCAATTGCTGGCAAGAATCCCTGCGATCGTCCAAAGTTACCGTAAGTCTGAGAGCGAAATTCCTACTTTCTCTTATCGAATGAAACAAGCATGGGATCAGCACCTCAAGCCGTCCAGGGCACAAGAAATTTTTTTCTCTGACGTGAAGATGTATTATTACAGTCTAGTTTCTTGGCATAGAAAACCAGCCACACTTGATGAACGTATGTACACCTGCCATAAAAAATCCGGCACAATTACGTTATGCGTCATGCTGATCCATGCACTAGTCTTGGAATCTGTCGGTTTTCATTTTCTCCTTCATTCGTGGAGTCCTTTGGTTGCCATCATCGCGCTCGTATTAAATGTGTATACCTTGTTATTCTTTCTAGCAGAAATCCAAGCAATTCGGCATTGCCCAATCATGATCACGGACCGGCATCTGTATCTGCAGGTTGGTATCATGAAACAGTTAATCGTGCCGCTAGAGGAAATTAAAGAAATTCACCCGTATGATGGACCTGAAACAATAACAAAAGAGGAGTCAAAACATATTTTCGACGCGGTCCTAATAGATTTTTTCAAGGAAAAACCCCAGTTTGAAGTGGAGTTTTATCATCCAATCGAAGCAAGCTTCATTTATGGCTTTAAGAAAAAAGTAACCAAGGCACATCTCCGTCTCGATGAACCACAGAAATTCTATCAAGCACTCACGAATAAAATCCAAATGTGATTGGGTTTACTAGTCTCTTAATTTTTATAGGATAGGTGATAACTGGTGAATCAAAGGAAGAGTATCGTTAAAAGAGCTTTAATAAAGTCAATTATTTCAACAATTTTTCTCCTATTATGCACAATAGTGGTTTATTCTTTTGTAAAATCTCCTGCACCGAACCTCTTATTTTTTGGTCTTGGAGCTTTTTCTTGCTTCTTTTTAGTAGATTTATTATTTTTTAAGATTCAGCGAAATAGTTAAATGTGGAATTTCAACTTTCGCACCTGAAATTCGGAAAAATAAAACGAAGCCCTCTATTTGGAAGAGGGCTTCGCTGCCGTTTAAGCTGGATTAATGAACACGAATGATTTCATAAATATTCTCATCATGGTGAACCCTGGTATGCTTCGACTCAAGTCGTTCAAATTCCTCAACTTCATCAAATGACTCGCCAAACCACCAGTTTTTGAGCTCAAATAAAAAGTCCGTAAGCATCATTTTTTCCTCCCTAGATTGGGTTATTGGATTCTTATGTCTCTATTATACTTGTGAATCTATTCACATAAAAGCGGTTACAAAATACACGGAATAGCAAAATTATATAGAAAAATAAGAGAGTTTAGGTAAATATCTTACCACCGTTTCAAGCATAAACACCAACAAAAAAAGGACAAAACCATTGCGGCCTTATCCTCTTTATAACATAGTAGTGGTGCCTGACACCAAAATCATTATTGTCACTATCCTCAACAAACAAATGGTGCCTGACACCATCAAGTTGTCCTCCCAGCATGGACAAAAGGGTGGAATGTCCACGAACGGTGCCTGACACCACCACTAACATCACCCCAGATACACCAAGTCCTTAAGTTCATCGGTCGATAATTCGGTGATCCAGTTTTCGCTTTGGATGATCTGGTCATTCAGGAATTGCTTTTTCTCCAGCATTGCGTCGATCTTTTCCTCAAGTGTTCCGGTACAAATCATCTTATGCACGTGGACGAAACGCGATTGCCCGATACGATAGGCGCGGTCTGTGGCTTGATTTTCAACGGCTGGATTCCACCAGCGATCATAGTGGATGACATGATTGGCTGCCGTCAAATTCAGACCGGTTCCACCGGCCTTCAGTGACAGCAAGAAAACAGGGAACTCTTGGTTTTGGAACCGCTCAATCATCTCGTCGCGCTTCGCCTTCGCAACACTACCGTTCAAAAATGGCACCTCGATGCCAAACTTCTTCTTTAGCGCGCTTCGAATCATTTCACCCATTTCGATATACTGGGTGAAAATCAAACAGCTCTCTCCCTGTTCTAAAACCGCGTCAATCAGTTCGACAAGCTTCTCCAACTTATTCGAACGCTCAAGCAGTTCGCGTCCAGCCGACTTTTCCTTCAGATAGAGGGCAGGGTGGTTGCACAACTGCTTCAACCGGCTTAACATTTGTAAAATTAACCCCTTACGCTCAAAACCAGATAGTTTCTCAATTTCTGCAAACGTATCATGGATCAGCTGCTCGTATAGCGACGCCTGTTCAGCCGTAAGCGGACAATATTCCTTTTGCTCCAGCTTGTCAGGGAGATTCAACGCAACTTCCTCATCCTTTTTCGTGCGGCGCAATAAGAACGGCCGAATCAACGATTGCAGCTGCTGCACTTTTTCCTTCTTCTCATCTTTTTCAATCGGAATCACGAACTTTTTCTGAAACTGCCCCAAACTGCCAAGGTAGCCATGATTGGTAAAATCGAAAATCGACCATAGTTCGGATAAACGGTTTTCCATTGGCGTCCCTGTCAATGCAATGTGGTGGCGTCCGCGCAGCTTGCGGACCGCCTTTGACTGCTTGGTCTGGGCATTCTTAATATTCTGTGCCTCATCGATGGCAATCGAACTCCAAATCAGCGATTCAAACTCCGCCAAATCGATATGACTCAGCCCATACGACGTCAAAACAATATCGGCATCTTTTGCCTTCTCGACAAAAGCTTCCTCCTTCAGACGATTCGACCCGTAATGCAGATACACCTTCATCTCCGGCGCAAACCGCTCAATCTCCTTTTGCCAGTTCCCAAGCACAGAAGTCGGGCAAATAATCAGCGCGGCTTTGGTCGGAACCTTCACCGCAACAGGCGCGGCAGTGGCATCTTCCTCTTTTTTGCGGCGCTTTTTCACCTCTTTTTGGGTGTCAGGCACCAGCGTCAACTCATCCCCGGCCACTTCTTTCACCTTCAATAAATAGGAGAGGAGCTGGACGGTTTTCCCGAGTCCCATGTCGTCCGCTAGGGTGGCGCCAAATCCGTACTGGCGCAGGAACCAGAGCCAACTCATACCGAGCTGCTGGTATGGACGGAGTTCACCCTGCAAACCAGATGGCACATCCTCGAGTGGAATTTCGTTCACTTCCGACAACTGTTTGACCATCTGCTTCCATTGGCGGTTCAACTCAATTTGAATTTTGGCAAAGGCCTTTGGATTCTCGAGCTCATCTTCGGCTGCTTCTGACTCCATCAATTCCTGTTCAAGCAAATCGCGGACATGCAAGCCTTCCTTTTCGGCCCGTTTCATCATATCCTGAATTTGTCGAATAAACTGCGGATCCAGCTTCACCCAGCGCCCGCGAATAAAGACAAGTCGTCTTTTCTCCTCGACAAGTTGCCCAAACTCATCTTCGGACAAATCGACACCATTCATCGAAAAGCGCCAGTTAAAATCAAGCATGGCTTGAAGTCCGACAAAGGATGGCCGGTGGCTCGAGGTACCTTTCAGCGACGCCTTCACCTTCAAGTTAGCATTTTTCATCGCCTGCCACCAAGAAGGGAGGAGGATCTCGACATCCAAGGCCACCAGCGTCTCACTCGCCTCCGTCAAAAACATCCACGCTTCTTCCTCACTCAGATGCGTTTTGAAAAAGCCGTCTTCGCCTAACCATGGAATCAAGCGGATCCAGCGTTCCCGCTCACGGTCGACTTTTTCCAAAAATGGCCGCCACTTCGCTGGGATCTTCGCGGAACCCTCAACATCATAAACATCATCAACATTTTTCTTTCCTCGTAAAAATAAATCCAGGCTCCATGCGCCTTCACCATCCAGCGGCTCATCCAGTCGGAGCCCAATGGTAAACGGCGTGTCGCTTTCCTTAATCCCGACCCATTCCAGCCAGCTTTCTTCATCAAAATAACGAGCGAGTTCGCTGCCGGAGATATTTTGCTTGCGAAGCAAGTCGAGCTTCGGTCCAAATAGCTCCTTCATCGCGGCATTCCGCGTCAAGTAGCCATCAAGGGCATCATTATACAAATCGGAAATGTAGTTTTTCGTTGTTCCAAGAGGGGAACCGGCCGTCCCAAGGTTGAGGTCGGTCGATTCATCATCAATATCGGGTTCTTCAATCATTTGCTCCCAAAACGATGAGTCGAACTCGTCCTTGACGCGCTCAGGAAGTTTCCAGCGGAAATCGCCATGCTCCCAAACCGAAAAGTCCGGCAGCCAATCTTTTTCGAGAATCCCCTCATAAAGCTCAAGGCTGGCTGCAAGACAAATCTCAGATTGTTCATTCCAATCCCATTCGATAAATCGATTAAATGACTCCTTGGCAAAAAGCGAGACCAAATGCCAACTGCTCACAACAACACCTTCGACACCGTTCACAGTCTCGGTTTCAAGGAGCGTACCAAAGAAGCTTTCCTCATGACTGCTGAAAACGAGATTCTTCCACCTAAATGGGCTCATCACACGACCTTGTTCATCTTCAGCAGTAATAAGAAAACGCCCTTCCCCGATTTTAGTTGTCAGCAATTTCATAAACCTTGTTTTAAGCATCGATACAAAACTCCTTTTAGTGGGGGAGAGAACATCATAGGCTATTTTACTAGCTGTTTGTTTCCAAATAATGTCTAATTGTACAAAACCCCTTAAAAATCGTACAAAACATATAAAAAATTGCACAAAAGCCCCTAAATTTCGTACAAAACCATAATAAAATTGCACTAAATCCAACGGAAACTGCACAAAACAAAAATAATATATAAATCAATATCCATATACCTAAATAAAATCCATAAAAACCAGAAAACGTCCGTGACATATGGACAAAATTACGAGAAATGTCCACGGGCGGTGCCTGGCACCCACAATGAAATCCACAATGACACCAACAGTGACACCAATAATGTCACAAAGGGGGCACCAATAATTTTCACAGAAAAATCCATATTCCTTTATTATACCCAAAAATGTGTGGTTAGAGGAGGGCGATGCCTGAATTATCTTGCAAGCGGGAGGCTCGGGTTTAAAATAGATCACTTTAAGGGGATACCGAAGCCTAGCTCTAGTAAATAAAAACAAAATAAAAGCCCGCAGCACATTGGCGGCGAACTTCATATATACATCAAGGCATGGCGATCGGTCACTAATCCAACACCTGTTACGATACTAGCCCCTGAATGCTAACCCATTTTCCTTCAAAGCGGACCTAAGTTTAGGCAAAGAAGCTGGCCCCATACCGTGAAATTGCAAAATCTCTTTTTCGGTATATGTTGATAGTTGCTGCAAAGTAGTGATTCCATTGTTTTCTAATGCCCGCCTTGCTGGTGCGGAGAGTACGGAAAGAAATCCATCTGCAGGTTTGCGTTCATTCTCACATGTGGGACAGGTCGGACAGTCACTGCTTTTATAAAATTTGTGTCCTTGATCGCAAGTCCTTAAACTTTTTTCGGAAGTGGCCATTGTAAAATGTCTCCTTTTTCATGAAATTTCGGTTGGTTTTTCAAATCATGCGAACACACAGGGATGAGGAAAACGCCAAAAACAAAAGGTGCCAGCAGGAATCGGCACCTTCTTTTCGCTACCCCTCAATCAACTTGCTCCGCTTACATTCCTCGTGAAACGCCCGCAGCCGTTTCGTCCGCTCCAGTAACGTTTCCAAGAAATACTCCCAATCATCGACCCGCTTCAATTTCTTATAAAGCGTC
The DNA here is from genome assembly GCF_002567005.1 of Bacillus sp. AFS073361. Classification (GTDB taxonomy): domain Bacteria; phylum Bacillota; class Bacilli; order Bacillales; family Cytobacillaceae; genus Neobacillus. Next base: position 147,621 of record NZ_NUZU01000004.1, on the reverse strand, counting down.
CGTAGTTTCTTCAAGTGCCGCACGGCCAAGCGGTAACTGGCCCGGTTCTTCTGATCGATTTCCTTCTGCGCCGTCTGATGCAGCATCCCGAGCAGCACCTCGGGCCGCTCCTTCTCAATCAGCTTCAACCGGTCCTTCGGCAACTCATAATAATCCAAACCAATAAACGCCTGCAGCTCGCCCCAGCGGTCATACTGCTTCCGCTCAAACAATACATGCTCATAATCGCCAAAACTATAGGGAAGCATCGCCAGCAGTGCCCGTTCATATAAATCGACCCGGTCACTCTCCGCGCAATATGGCGCCACCGCCCGCAGCGCACTCCGCACAAACGTCGCGCAACTATGATAACCGCCAAGCCACTCCAAATATCCCTTCACTTTTTGCAGAAATAACTCAACCACCGCGCCGACACGCTTCCACGCCTTCTGCCCCGATAAATACTCAATCCAATACACCAGATAGGGAGCAATCTCGGCATCACTAAATGGCCGGACCAACTTCAGGGCCGCCTCATCATCCCCCAGCAAGAAATTCAAATGAATCCCAGCCAGCATCATTGGCGCCGGACTCTCCCAATCCTGCAGCTCCTTCAGGCGTGCCTGAATCTTCACCAACTCTTCTTCACGCCACGCCTTTTTTTTGAAAAAATGAATCCACAACAGCCGGTACAAGAAAATCCGCTCATACTCCAACCCCTGTGTACAGGTCAGCAGTTCAAACGTGTCCGCCCGCAATTTGTCCACAAACTCATCAAAATCAAATGGCAACGACTGCGTACCAATTTTAATCGATAGCTCCTCGGCATCGTCCATCAAATTATGGAACAAATGCAAATAAGCCCGCTTCACCGTATCATCATCATGATCGAGCTGATCACTCAGCCGAGCCAACTTCCGAAACGAAACGACAATCCCGACCAACTCATAAAGCAAGCGCCATTCCTGCTCCACTGGGGCACTCGCATGAATCCGGCGCTCATAAATCCCAAACAACTCCGGAATCACATATGGACTCGTGTACTTCTTCGTTGCCAGCAGCGTATCAAAACTGACCTCAAACGAATGAACCCAGCGCACATAGTCTGGCTTTGATGACCCATTCGCCTTAATCAAATCCTTCGCCGTCTGCAAACCCCAGTCAGTAAAGGACTTCGACTCCTGCATCGGCTCGCGCCACTCGGCTACCCAATCAGTCACACTACCAACCCTGGCATACGCACCAAAAAACACCGCCATCTGATGCCGGCAAAAGCCCTCCGCTGGACACGTACACTCACTCTGTGACAAATACTCAAAATTCAACTTCACATAACACGGCGTCACATCCTGAACCATCGCCGTAATCTGCTTCTCCCATATCTGTACCTGCTTCACCAGCCCTTGCCGGTACAACATCAAACCCTTCTGAACCAGCCGGGCATCCTCCGTCACTGTTGGGTGCAGCAATTCCCGCACCTGATCCCCAAAAAGCTCAATCTTCTCACTTGCAGGCGTCGACTCCAAAGCCACAACCCCCTTTACCAAATCCAGTCAATTATAAATAAAAAACCATATTCCACTATTATACCCAAAAAATCGGTGTCAGGCACCATGTGAAAATTTCACATGGTGCCTGACACCAAATGGACATCCAAAAAGAATCATCACCAAAAAAAGAGCCCCCTCACAATCATGGGGTTGGCTCGATCTTTGCCACTTCGGTTTTGGATAAACTAGAAAAATATTCAAATAAGTGCGTTATATAGCGGTTAAGTTCGAAACCATCCTCATTGGCAAACTCTGATAATAGTAATTTATTCTCCTTCATCCTCGTTCCCCCTTCGATTTTGAATCTATCATCATTATGGCCAAACTATCATTCTCTTATACCTGGAAAAAATATGGGTTAGCATTGAAATTAATAGTGTTCTACAATGGAGGGAAGGAGTGGTTACATTGAAAGACATCATACTCATGCTTACAGAGCTATTAAATAATATCCATGATTTTATTCAATTATATACAAATGATTATTTAAATCTTGGGTTAAATGATAAAGACTTACACTTTTGGATTATGGGGATCATCGGCATTTTTGTATTTGGGGTTGTCCTTATTTTTTCAAAAATTGTCTCTAAAATGCGGTTTGGGATTACGATTCTATCCTTCCTCTATACGTTTACATTTATGGTCGTTTTAGTTTTTGCGATCGAAATACAACAAGCGATCACCAATAGAGGAAACATGGAATTCCAAGATGCGATTGTGGGATTATGGGGATACGTTGTATTTTTCATCGCTTTCGCAGCCATTGCGTGGGTGTTCCTGCTGGCGAAGAGATTTTTAAATAAACTTTTTAAAAAATGATTCAGTTTACCTCTAAAAACCCAGGCTCAGAACACCTGGATTTTTAGAGACTCCCACTAATAATATGGATACCCATAATAAGGGTAACCATAACCAAAGGAATACGGACTGCCATACCATCCCCCTATGAAAAAGGGGCTTCCATAGTGGAAAGGATGGTAACCAAAAAGATGAGGCCGTAAAAATATCCGTCTGACATCATTTGCTTGAAATAACAATGGATTCATTCATAACCATTTCCTTTTTACAATATAGTTTAAGACTAGGGAATAAACTCCTCTTCTTCCGCTTTCCTTATTTCCTCAAGAATGATTTGTGTACCTGCATTTGCTTCCAAAGCGACTCCTACCGATTGCAGCCAATCCCCGAAATTGGTGACTCGCTGCGCTTCCAACGTGAGCGATTTTTCTTCATCCGTATACAGCTGTTTAGTGGTACCCACACCTTCAAAAAGTTGTCCTGCGGTTTGAATCCATGCCCCCAGTAAAATCTGTCTTTCATTGGCATTCTCTCTGACTTCCTCACTAACCAACATGATCTTAGATAAATAAAATGCCTCCATGATTTGACCAATAAATTGAATCCAGACGGCAATGGAAACTTGTTTCTCAAGTTGTGCAATCACTTCTTCATTATCAGATTGACTATTTTCCTTGGCCATGGCTGCCTTTGCCTTTTCTGATTGAGCATTCAATGTATTTCACTCCATTCACTATATCCTTATGCAAATAACTGGGGGAATGCCCTTAAAAAATTCATCAATTTTGCTTGAAAGCGTGCAAAAAGCAGTGTGGAGAATACACACTGCCTCAGCTCAGCGGATCACAATAAATGGCCGCATCATTTCATAATCCTCATGTTCCAGCATATGGCAGTGCCAGACATATAACCCGGTAAAAGGACCAAACTTCATCATTATCCGCGTGACCTGATTCGGGTCCGCACGAACCGTATCCTTCCAGCCGCGTTCATGGGGTTCGGGCGGTATCGCTGGTCCAGTGTAATGGATTATTTTCTCCTTGGTATACCTGTCAACATCAAACCCCCGCCGATCTAAGACCTGAAACTCAACTAAGTGTAAATGAATCGGGTGGGAATCAGGAGATAAGTTAATCAGGTACCATACTTCGGTGGAGCCCAGCTTCGGATTTTCAGAAATCGGGTCATCCCACGTCTTGTTATCCAATAACATCAATGGACGACCGTACTGGTCCATACGGTCATTCAAAGTTAAGTATCGTGACTTGGAAGCGTCCTGTTCATTCATCAACCGATAGGGCATCAGATAAGCCGGAATCACACTTGTATCCACACTAGACAAAGGGAGGGTTACTCGAAACTGCATCACGCTCCCCGTTTGCTCATTGACTGGATGGCCGCTTGGAAAGGCTGCTGGCGCATCGTTAGTCATGATAATCTTCCTGCCCTCCAGATTGGTGAAATCAATGATCACCTCAACCCGCTCGGCAGGGGCTAAGAGGATTTCGTTGACCCCCATCGGCTGCTCCATCAAACCTCGCTCGGCCGCAATCAAATACATGCGCTGTCCCGAATCCAGCTTGATTCGATAGAAGCGGCTGTTAGAGCCGTTGAGGAGCCGAAAGCGATATTTACGGGGCTCTACGTTTAAAAAAGGAGATACTTTGCCATTCACCAAAAGGGTATCGCCAAAAAATTCAGGAACAATCGATGTTTCTACTCCCGGGACAGGTTTTTTCGGCTGCTTTGGATAAAAGAGTGAACCATCGTGATGGAAAGTCTTGTCTTGAATCAGCAGCGGCACGTCAAATTTGCCGGTTGGTAAATTTAATGACCGCTCCCGCTGGCTCCTGACTAAGTAAAATCCGGCCAATCCGGCATAAACATTAAGCCTCGTGATCCCCAGGGTATGGTCATGATACCAAAGCGTACAGGCATGATCGCAATTCGTATAGTGATAGACTTGCTTTTTAAAATAAGGCCCCACTTTTTCGAATCCCCTAGTAAACCAAGCCTCCGGGTAGCCATCGCTTTCCCATTCCACGCAAGCTCCGTGAACATGGACGACCGTGCGGACATCCGGCACATCCTTATGGGCGCCGTGAACCGTGTAGTCGATCGGCAGGAGATGCTTATCCGGGAGATCGTTGATCCATTTGATATACACATTTTCGCCGCTTTCCACCTCAATCGTCGGACCTGGATAGCTGCCCTCATAGCCCCAAACGGTTGTATCATTCAATTCAAGATGGAGTGATTGCTTAAATTCCGTCATCTTCACTTCATAATACGTATAGTTCGGCCCTTTCCATCGGGGTCTTAAAATCGGAGGAATTGGGAGTTCGTCGATAAATTTAGAGAGATTTTTCAAAAGATACACTCCCTTCACTTAATCAGGTTGTCATCACAGTAATTTATGACGCAGATTTTGAGAATATATCAAAATTGGCAGAAATGGCCTAATCCAAAAGGGAAAAAGCATATCATGATCAGTTTGTATGACACGAGTGTGTCACATGTGGTACTCCGCACATATACTAGGTTTGAAATTGGGTTAGATATATGACACATATAGGCATCATCACAATATTGTTCAAAGGGGTAGGGAAAATGGAGCACAAATGGATTTTAGCGATCGATGCAGGCGCCTACGAGGTGAAAGGAAGAACGAGGGACCAGGTGTTTAAGTTTAGGTCAACAGTTGGCCCTTACCGCCATCTCCATTTGGTGAATGGGGAAGCCAACCAAATGGAAGCCGGGGACTACATCGTCGAGTATGAAGACGAGAAGTTGTTCTTGGGGAATATTGCTTGGCGGGAATGCCATGCCATAAGAGAGCCGAGAGATATTTCGAAAGCGCATGAAGAAACAAAGATCAGAGTACTGGTGGCCGTTCATCAATATGGAAGAATAAGAGGGAATTGTATCGTGATTGGGCAGCCAATCCGCGGCATGGTGGATAAGGACAGGGAAATGATGGAGAAAATGCTGAAAGGGACACACACGATCACGGTGAATAATGTAAGGAAAACATTTTTCATCGACGATGTGAAGGTCGCACCTGAAGGGTCAGGGGCATACTTCAGCATGGAGGATCGGCCGGATGACATTGCGAACATTATCGACGCTGGAAGTAGTACCTTTAACTATTTAAGAGTGGAAGATGGTTATTTTATTGACAGAAAAAGCGGGACCCTTGCTTTCGGGGCTGAAACACATATGGACATAACAGAAAAGCAAATGGCAGAGGCGATCTTGGCGGAGATTCGAGGCAAATGGGACTTGTTCGACCCGACCTATCTTTGCGGAGGAATTGCTGAATATCTTTACCCGTATATTAAAAGGCATTTTAAAAATATCGAGCTAATCAAACCCGTCCTCTACCGAGCGAACGGGACCAAAGTATACAGTCCGCAATATGCCAACGCTTTCGGATATTATTCTATGGGGAAAGTGGTCTTTGCCGATGAATGAACTGAATCGCAAGGTCAAGTCAGTCCCTTTCAACCTGGATGATCCCTATGAAAGAGAGCTTCTCGAGCATTGTAACCAGTATATTCAGTTTGCCACATATATCAAACGTCTGATCCAACGGGATATGGAACAAGGTGTTGGTATCATTCGTAAAGAACATGAAAAGGGTATGAAACAGGAAAAGCCAATCGACAAATCGAAGTTGAAAAGTTTCGGTCTATGATCCCCCCCCATAAGGGGTCTTTTTTTTGGGAATCTAAGCATTCTTCATAATGATGGTTTCCAACGTATTTGCCACCGCTTTACAGCTGTTAGCGATTTCTTCTAGACCTTCATAGATTTGTTTGTGTTTAATAATTCGGATCGGGTCCTTCTGGGTGGTAAATAAATGCCTAATGGCATCACGCAGAATGTGGTCGCAATCAGACTCCATTTCTGTAATTTTGATGGTGTGTTCTCTTAAATCCAGCATTTTCTTTGCTGATAGGAGTTCAATAGCTGCATCAATTTCGGTTACACAATTTTTGATCTCATCCACAAATCTAAGCATATATTCGTCTATTTCTATTATAGAGTACATTTCAAATAGAGCCGCTGTATGGTATAAACCGTCCAATATATCATCCATGCTAATGGAAAGAGCTAAAATATCCTCGCGTTCAATAGGAGTGATAAAGGCATTATTTAGTTCACCAATGAGATCATGTACCATGGTATCCCCATAAGTCTCAAATTCTTTCATCTTCTCAGAAAAAATGACAAGATCACTAACATTTTTTAAGTTATAATCCGCAAAGTAGTTCGCACTTGCTTTTAAATTTAACGACATACGAAGTAAATAGTTAAAGAACTTGTCTTTTCTTTTTGCCCTTGCCATCCATTTACCACCCCAAATTGTCCGATTATTGGTTATAAAACCCTTTAACCAAGTACTTTCAAGCAATTACTATATTAAATGCAGCAATTGGACAAGGCGTTCCGGCTTATGTTCTTTATTTATTCGACAAAAAAAGCGACAAACTTTAGTTTCCAAAACTAAAGGAGAATGATCCATCATTCTGAATTTTTAGATGGCGGCATATGTATAGAGTAAAAAGACAGGACAAGGTGATGAATATTTTTCAGAGATTAATGGCTACTATTATTGGCAGCTTGCTGTTAGGAATTGGGGTAAATGGGTTTTTGGTGCCTAACCATTTAATTGACGGGGGAATCCTTGGAATTGCATTAATCCTTCATTACTTTTTTGATTTTCAGGCAGGGATTACAATGGTTGCTTTGAGTCTCCCCATCTGTATATACGCGTCAATGAATAAAAGGGGGTATTTCTTTAGTAGTTTACAAGGATTGTTAGTTTCTTCTTTGTTCATTGATTTGCTTGCTCCACTTCGATTCCAAATTTACCTTTCCCACCTTTTAAGTGCACTAATTGGAGGTGTCATCATTGGAACGGGTGTTGGTTTAATGCTCCGATATCAGACAAGTACTGGAGGGACCGACTTACTCGCTAAAATTATTTCTCGAACTTATTCTGTTAATATAGCTTTTGTCATTATCGCTATTGATGGTCTGATTGTTTTGGCAAGTTTGGTTTTACTATCATTAGACTCCGTTCTTTATTCATGTGTAGCTATTACCACGGTTGGTCTAACAACTTCCTTGATTGGAGGAAAGTAATCATAATTAATCATGTTGTTTTTTTACATATGGGTATATGTCTAAACCCTGGACAATCATGGAACATAGGATGAATTTGTAGTCATGAAAAGCCAGCATAGAAAAAAAGATGTGAGGGGTAAGTGCCGAAATGGAAGATCGAAAACAATACCGTGATGAATTGTTGGAATGGTGTAATAGCTTTAATTCTTATTGGAATACTGTGAAACCGCATGTTTCAGACTGCTTGGACACGGATCGTGTAGAGGAGTGGGAAGGGGCTTGCCGCCAATTACGAGAGAAATTACAGGAAGATGAAACCGTGGAATTCGAGGACTATCTGACAGCAAAAAGCCTTTATGAACAGTGGGAACAGCAATTCAAAGGTATGGATGCCCCTCAAGAAGTGATGGATGTGGATTCCGGGCATCGTTTGGTAGTGGAGGCGCAGCCAAAAAGCCACGACGTATTATTGGACTTGGACGGTACTCAAGAAGATCTTGAAGTTGTTTATGACCATCGCATGGAAATGGGGGAACAAACGGAAATCTACGGTGAACTATGGGAATCGGATGTGACTCAGGAAGAGCTTGCAGTTGGTTCGGAGCACCGTTTGGTAGTGGAGGAGCAGCCACAAATCCAGGATGAATTAATGGCAACCAATGCTTCTCAAGAGATAGTTGGGATGGAAAAATCGAAAGGGATGGCGTTGGATGAACAGCTCTACTACCGTGAAGATTTGTTGGAAAGGTGTAATCACATTTATTCCAATTGGGAAAGTATGAAACCTAGTTTTTCCAAACTTTTTGAGAGCTTAGTGGAGTGGGAGGTATCATACCGCCATTTTAAAGAGAAATTAGAGGCAGATATAAAAGCGGACTTCGATGATTATCAGAAAGCTAAACATCTGCTGGAAAATGGTATGCTTTTGGGGAAGAAATAGAGAGGTAACCCCGATTCCAACCATCTGAGGGTATGCTGAGAATACAAGTTAAGAATAGGAAAAAGGACAGATTACGCCCATCTGTCCTTTTTTCCTTCCATCAAGTATCCTGTTAGATTAGCCCCAGAAAGAAGTTCCTACAATGATCAACAAGATGAAAAGCACAACGATTAAAACAAAAGTGCTGCCGCCGCCATAACCACCGCCATAGCCGCCGCCGTAACCGCCGCCGTATCCAAATCCACAACTCATAGATGTTCACCACCTTTTACTAATAATTTGGATGTAAAAATCATCCTCAAGGTTATTATATTTTTTACTGTAGAAGGTGATTGGACAAGTTACTAATCATTCAAAAAATCCGCAAATATACTATATGCCGCTTCCTATTCAGTTGGGAATAAGAATGATACAGGAAAACCCACTCAAACTAGGCTATAATTTTTTTATCCCATGGCTCTGTTCATTTTCAAGTAGGTTTGAGATTCAATAGGCGGAGAATTTCCGGCTAATGTATATAGAGAAGGCTTTAGAAGCCGATATAAGCGGAGAATTTCCGCTTAACTGCTCGATATAAGACAAAATCCAAAGTTTTGGATAAGATAAGCGGAAAAACTTCCCTTATTTTTAAGGAAATACGGGTATTTCCCAATTTAACCGGAATTTTTCCGTTTATTTTTCAAACACAGTGAAATCAACATTCAGTTAAAATAGGCTCTTTCTCTTATAAAATTCATTCATTGATCAGCGGTTTTATTAGAAAATGCGGCGACCTTTAAAGAAGATAGCAAAGATGACAAAGAACGGTTAATGACGAAAAACAAAAAGAAGCGTATGTATAGGACATACGCTTCACCCAGAGGTGAAAAAATGTTTAGCTTGGCAGCGGATGAGAGATTCCTGTCTCTCCCTAATAAGCTATGCAAAGTGGATAAAAGAGAACTGGACAAGCGTGTAGAAAGGGGTAAAAATTTTTTCAAAATAATAAAATACAAAAACCCGTTCCCGTTGGAAAAATTTTCAATTGAGGTATTATAATTACTATATAAATAGGGATTTCAATAGAGGGGGGATTCTAGAATGCAATTTTATTTTTATCATGAGCGCTTCAAGGATGCAATCAACCAGTATCAATTAGACGAGGAACAACTTCGTTTTACGGGCGAGCCAAAGGATTGTATTAAACTATCTAACGAAGATTCCGAGCGTTCTTCCATCTTAGCCATAGAAAACGATGAACTCGTTACTTTTTTCGTTTTACATAGTAATGAGGGGGTCAAACCCTATTCGGACAATGAATATGCGATTTTGTTAAGAGCTTTTTCAACCGATTTCCGTCACCAACGCAAGGGCTTTGCGAAAAAAGCACTAACGCAGTTACCTGCATTTGTAAAAGAAAATTATCATGAAATCAATGAAATTGTCTTAGCGGTTAACGTGGGAAATGAAGCAGCACAGGCGTTATATGAAAAGTGCGGGTTTATTGACGAAGGCGAACGTCGAATGGGACGAAAAGGTGAGCTGATTATCATGAGTTACTATTTATAAATTTGGGGCATGTATCCACACTTTGATACAGAACGTATCATAGCTTATTTAGAGAGAGGTAGAGAGGAGGAAAATTATTGGAGGATAATGAACGTCAGCGAAAGTCGACAAGAGGCAGGGACCATTTTTCAAAGGTAATGTTTGGCGACCGCCAGCCAAGAGGCACATCTCAATCTAAAGACAGCTCGGAACCTCGAACAAACCGTTACGATAATTGGTTTTTTGGGCGCGGAAAAAAGCAGGATGAGCACAAGCAGCAGGAACAGTCCTTTCATGATAAAGTGGAAAACATCATGAACAATGTGGATCTAGAATTGTTATTTGATACGTATGACACCATTGTGACAACAACCGAACAATATAAACCATTATTTAAAGAAATGGCGCCATTCTTTAGTAAATTTACTGACAAATTTAAAAAGTAGTGGCGGTACAGCAGCAAGTAAAGTGGCGATTTACACTGTCGCGGGATGTTAAGACTTTCTTAAGAATCATCCACTATTATAAAGATAATCTTTTTTTCAAAACCCCCTTTGATTATATGACTTGATGCCCTCGAGGATTGTTTTCCAACAGTCTGGAGGGCTATTTTTTTGCAAATCTTTAATGAAGATGAAATATTAAACCATAGGGTTATGTAATTATTTTAAACTTCTTTGACTAATCACTTTCTTTTTTAGAAATAATTAACATATTGAAAAAAGTTGGGGGGGATAATATGCATCTTTTCCTTGCAATCTTATTTTTACTTGCGGCTATAAGATGGGGGGATTGGAGAAATTGGAAGAGGTATTACCCTACCATCCTATTTTTTATTGGCGGCGACCTTTTGAAGAACGCGATACTTCATGACCATCGTATGTGGGAATATCAAGAAACAGTATTTGCAGAAGAGATATTTTACGGCCATCTAGTGATCAATCTCTCCTTGTCATGGCGGTCATTTATCCCATAACTGTTTGAAATAAGGGGAGTTTATGAGTATATCCGTTATATCATCCATCACTTTACTAATTCTCATTTCTTTTTGTGTGGCACCCAAAAAAATGCACATATTTGAGATCATTTTTAATTGGCTTGTTGTATGGCTTCTCATACACCCGTTATCTTGGATTATATATGTTAATTTAATGTGGTTAAAAGTATCGACAAAATTAGTGGATTTTTGGACGTATGCTTTTGATCGATTAATTCTTATTCCGCTTCTGATAATCATCTTTTTTGAGATTTCGTTGAGGTTCGAGCGAAAGGTAGCAAAATATATCACTCTAACCGTGGCGATTTTTATTTTAATGATGGATGAATACGCTTTAATCCAAATGGGAGTTCTTCTTAAATTGAATTGGAATATTTACTATTCTTTTATTGAAAAGGCCTTTATTCTTCTTGTTTCATATTTTTTATGGACGAAATTTAGGAGAAAAATTTTTTAAGGGGAGTTTAGGGGAGCATGTTTTTATATTTACCAAAACACTTTGATGAAAATGAATGGTTCATAATCATTGCCTTGGTTTTGAGTATATTCTTGGTGAGGCTGCCCAAAAGAATGCCAACGGAAGTTTCTTACTTAATCGTGCTATTAAGTCTGGCTATTCCTAATATTATCGACCATAGCATTGCTGCCATCTCTCCTTTTGATGCCTATCAAATCACGGATTCGGAGAAGTATGAGGTATTTGATATTCTACTAAGCGGAGTTTATATTCCATTTGGATATCTTTGTGTGTATTTTTATGAATGGTTTAGACCGAAGAAACTGAAGATTGCACTTTATATTCTTTGCTGGGCACTCTTTGCTCTTTGTTTTGAGTTTGTCCTAGTAAAATTGAATGTCTTTACTTACCGTGGTTGGAAATTGATCTATTCGTTTCCTACCTATTTGCTGGTCGTATCTCTATTCTTAATTTATTATGAGTTCCTGCTTTCTCAGCATAAAAAAAAGATGGAATCTGAATTTAATGAGAATACCTAAATCGTAAAGCGACCGATAAAATTACCTCGAGGGTGAAAAGGGGCTGGATTACAACCCAACCCCAAACAACCTCAATTCCTCCGCATCATGCGGCAGCTGAATCATCCCTTCAAACTTCATTCCAATCTTCTCAAGAACCCGCGCGGACCCGACATTGTCCTCAGAAGTGATGGCTACAACCCGCTTCAGACCGAGTCCATCTCTTGCATACCCAAGCGTGGCGGCTGCCGCCTCAAAGCCATACCCCTTTCCCTGGAACCTTGATAAAAAGGCAAAGCCAAGATCCACATCATCCAACCCATCTCGTTTGATCAATCCGCATATCCCAATCGGCGTCCTAGCTTCATCCTTTAATTCCGTCAAAAATAGTCCAAATCCCAGTCGGGAATACATTTCCATCGGCCCGGTTACGATATAGTTTCTAGCATCTTCTATCGTCCGCACCCCGCGATCACCGATGAAACGCAACCACGAGGGATCATTCAACAGTTCGAGAATAAACTCGGCATCATCTGGTGTTAACCAGCGGAGTACTAATTGATCCGTTTCCATTACTTTCATTAAAACGCACCTCATCTCATGTGAATTTCTATCTAAATCATACAATATCATGTATTCTGAAAAGGAAGATAGTGACAAATGATAGGGTCAGTTCCTCCTGATGGGAGGAAACATCAAAGGGGAGATCGCAATGACAACGACGTTTATAAAATTAACAAAACCTACTGCAAGTATTGTAGAAGCAATGAATCGCTGGGAAAACGATCCGGCCATAATTGCGTTAACGCGCCACAACCAAAACCAAGCCGATTTGGATCGCCGCGAAACCTTGTCCCTTGAGGAGCTAACGAAACGGATGGAAGACCATCACATCTATCTAATTTACCACGATGACCAGCTGGTGGGGGAATTGAATTATATGATCGATCCGCCGCACCTCTTCCAAAAAGAGCCGGGAACCGCCTGGCTGGGCATTACGATTGGTGAATCCGCAGGGCAAGGCAAAGGGATTGGTCATGCAGCCATTCGATATTTAGAGGAACAGGTTAAGGCGCAGGGAATGAAGCGAATGGAATTAGGCGTGTTTGAATTCAACGAGCGGGCAAAGAAACTCTATCAAAAGCTGGGTTACACTGAAATTGGCCGCATCGACAATTTTACCTATTGGCAAGGAAAAATGTGGACGGATATTCGTATGGAGAAGTATCTATGATACATAGCTCGAATGAATCAGAAAAGAAGGCACCAGATAAATTATTTTGGTGCCCCGGGAGGATAGTAATAAGGCGGTAACCGTTTTAATACTTAACCCATTCTATCAGTTTTGTCCCTAAATAAAAACTATGTAGAAAGGGAGGAATCAATTGGAATCTTTGTCTATTATTTTTAATCGAAAAATTCCCAATAAAAAAAGAGCTTACTTGCCCTTGCATTAGTAGTGGCCATCAGGAACATCCCCCTGGTTCCACTTAAAGTCAAACGCAAAAGGGGTTGATCCATGCTGGAGATAATAGTTGTATCTTTTAAAAGCCTCCTCCCAGGATACATCGTCCGCCTTCTCCGTGCACCACACCACATAGGTAGGTTGTTTCTCCTGATGAGATTCAAACCACTTATTCCTGTTTCGTAAGGCTTGCATATGTTGTTTCGAATAGGTGAAACGGGATAAAGATTGAAGGCTTTTCCATACCGTTAGTGTAAGAATAGGAAACCCCTCTCCTTTGATCACTTCCTCAGGGAATGGAACTCCGTCAGAAGAAAACTCCTTTATAAGCTGCCCAGATCGATAAGCCTGTCGCATGACTTCGTATCCCACTTCAAAAAACTCACGAGAGGCAGGATGTTCATACGGATGTTTTAGCCTGCCAACCGTATAAATCGCCACAAAAGACATAATAATCTCTCCTTTTATCCTTTTAACCTACATATATTCAAGAATGACTGGACTAATTCCGGTGCAGGAGTAGAAGAAGGATGTTCTTCTATTTCATCGAATTAGTGATAAACCAAAATTAAAAGGGTGATTGAAATAGAAAAAACAGTAGGCAACAATACGGTCACATATATTGTCAACAAGCTCCGGAGTGCGGGGTGTGTTTTTGCGGAAGAAGAGGCTCAGATACTCGTTTCAGAGGCGCAATCATTAGAGGACCTCTTGAAAAAGGTGGAATGGCGGGCAGATGGTTTCCCGCTTGAATATGTAATTGGATGGGCTCAGTTTTGCGGCCTTCGGATCGAGGTGGAACGAGGAGTGTTCGTACCGCGGCAACGGACCCAATTTCTTGTTCAGCAGGCCCAAGAGCTAGCTTGTTCTGGTGATATCGTCGTTGACCTCTGTTGTGGTTCAGGGGCGATAGGTGCCGCGCTGGCAGCGGCTAGGGGAGAAATTATGTTGTATAGTTCGGACATTGACCCCATTGCCGTACGATGTGCACGAAGAAACGTAACGAAATTCGGCGGTCAAGTTTTTGAAGGGGACTTGTATAAGGCCCTGCCACAATGGATGAAAGGTCACATAAATATCCTTGTTGCTAACGTACCTTATGTTCCCACGAAAGCGATCGAGCTGCTTCCTCTGGAGGCTCGCCTTTATGAACCACATCTGGCTCTGAACGGAGGGGAGGATGGCTTAAATATTTTACGAAGAGTGGTAACAGAAGCCCCTTATTGGCTCGCGCCGGGAGGACATCTATTAATCGAGACGAGCGAAAGGCAGGCACCACAATCATTTGAGATTTTTACAAATATAGGATTGACTACGAAAATAGTGAGAGACGTAGAATGGGACGCTACTGTTGTGATTGGGACTCATACATCATTTGTATGACAAAAACCGCCCATAAAAGGCGGCTTAGTTGAACAGCCTAGAACGTTGTTAAGGAACTGTCCATATCTTATTAGTAAAATCGTTTAAAGCTCTCGAAGTGGTCTTGATAATACTTGCTTTGTAAATTGGAAATCATTACACCGCCATCGTTAGCGTGGATGAATTGGTTGTTTCCTAGGTAGATTCCTAGATGAGAAATACCTTTTTTATATGTATTTTCAAAAAAGACAATGTCGCCGGCTTTCGGTGTGTTGACATAATAGGTGCGGTCATAGAAACCTTCCGCTGAAAAACGGCCAATTTTCATCCCAGCTTGATTAGCCACGTAATAGACGAAGCCGCTGCAGTCAAATCCCTTGGGCGTGCTGCCGCCCCAGACATAAGGAATCCCAATCAGTTTCTTGGCACTTTCGATCATCTTCGCAGAGACATTCGTAGTAACGGTTGGTTCAGTCTTTGTCCCAGGAACTTTTAGCCTTTGGGCGACGAAGATATTGTCGGAAGTAAGTTTATTGAGCGCCTTCAACTCATTGACGGTCAGCTTATATTTGCCAGCGATCTTTCCCAGTGTATCCCCACTTTGAACGACGTAATCTGTCGTCCCCTTGACGTTTGTTGCTGGAGTCGTTGTTTTCGGCGGTGTGGTTGCCACAGGTTTCGTTATTGCTGGAGTCACAGCTGCTTTTTGGGCAGGAACCTTCAGTTTTTGACCGACATAAATCATATCGGATTTTAGTTTGTTCAATGACTTTAAGTTCGCCACGGAGGTTGAATGTTTCCCGGCAATCTTGCCAAGATAATCGCCTTTTTGGACAGTATACACACTAGTCGCTGTCTTGGTTGTCTGCGGCTTGGCTGGAGTCGTTGTTATCGGTTTGGTTGTTGTCGTGGTTTGTTTCGGTGCGGACACCTTTAGCACTTGCCCGACATAGATAACCGTATTACTCAGTTTGTTCCACTGTTTTAGTTCTGCCACGGTCACATGATAACGGTTGGCAATCTTAATCAAGGCATCCCCTTTTACAACGGTGTAAGTGGTGGGTTGTGATGCTTGGGTCATTTTCCTCGCTACCGTGATCTGGAGCATTTGATTGACAGAGATAAAATCCGACTTCAACCCATTTGCTGTTTTGATTTCTTTGACACTCGTATGGTATTTTTGTGCGATTTTCCCTAAGGTATCGCCTTTTTGAACCTTATATGTATCGGCCATGGCAGTGCCTGCAAATACAGTCGAAAGCAGGGCAGTTGTCGATAAGGCTCGAACAATCGTTTTCTTCACTAGCAAATCACCTCTATTTTTTTCACAGTTTTATTAATTTTACCATAGTTTGCTAGTGTTACGAAGAAAAAAATGTAAATATTTCCTGAATTGTTAGCGAAAATTGATGTATTTCCTGAATTATTAAAATAATCAAGACGGAAACTCGACTATTTCTTCACCAATTAGAACAAATCCTTACAAAATTCATTAAATTATAACAAAATTCGCTGGAAATACATTTACATCTTTCTGCTAATCTAGTAAAATTGTCAATTAGATTAAACTAAAGGAGGAAAAAATAGGTGGATCGGTCGATGGAAGCTAAAAGCTCCAAAATAAATAATTTCTCGGAAATCGTGAGAAGAGCTTACGAAACGGGCGTTAACGAGCATGAAATCACCCTAGAAAAACTAATCGCAGACCTAAAAGCAGACTTGAAAAACTTAATGGTCGGTTAAATATATATATAAATATAAGAATGATATAGGCCACCGAGGGTATCTCGGTGGCCATTTGTGTGTTTTAGGGAGAATGGTGCCCGTGAGTCAGAAAAAAAGGGTCCCACGGTAACCAAAGGAGTCGAATGGTGCCCGTGAGCCACCAAAAAAAAGCTTCAACGGTAACTAGAGAAATTTATAATATAAATCAGACCATTTATGACACATTTCTTGAGATTTATAACATAAATCAGAACTCTTATGACCTATTTCAAGAAACTTACGACAATTCCTGGATAAAATTAGGATCCGAATCAAACAAGAATGATTGGTATAAACTATGAAATTATTGTCTATCCTTATACTATAAAACTAGTTTTGTAGGGGTGGAGATCAATGAGTATAGAAGAATTAAATAAAATCATTGCGGTCAAAAAGATGGATTTAGAGGAGTGTGAGCAAGAACTTAATAGTCGTTACTATCCCTCGATAGTCAGAATGGCAATGACGAATTACATATTAATTTTACAAGAACAATTAGAAAGGTATAATAACGATCGGATTAATTTGTAGTAAGGCATATTATCTTTTTTACTGGTAATCATAAACATTATTACCGATTTAAAAGGATGATAAAATTGTCAGACCCGCGAATAATTCAATTTGATAAAGCCGTAAAACTGAGAGAAGAGTCTACGAATGCTTTTATCGATTATTGGAGAGACCATGCACTATATACCTCTTTAGAATATTGGATAATGGTCGCTTTACTTGTGGTACCACTCATCTTTCTAGTCTTCAAAATTGATAAGAGCAAGCTGTTCTTAATTGGATTTTATGGGTATAGCATTCATATGTTAGCTGCGTACATAGACTTATTTGCGATAAATAGCGGGAAATGGAATTATCCATTTCCACTAATACCGTTTCTTCCTAGTATTTCTATCGATTCAAGTATTGTGCCGGTTACTTTTATGCTTGTCTATCAATGGACGCTAAATCATAAAAAAAATTTCTACGTGTATTCTACAATTACAGCAGTATTTTTCTCACTTGTTTTTAAACCGCTGCTTGCCGGGCTAGGCTTGTTCCGGATGTATGGAAATATGAATTACTTTTATCTTTTGATTATATATGTGTTAGGATTTATAGCAGCAAAATTGATTACTAACGTATTTTTATGGCTTCAGAAGAAATTCACCAAAAGATGATAAGGATCGCTGCGGCGGTCTTTTTCTATGGCCAAAAACTTGGAAATAATCACCTTATATTGGGAGATAATAAATATGAGGTGATTTGTGTGAGTTCTGTGATAAAGAATCTGGATTTACATGCTCAAGGGAATTGGCTGCCGATCAGTGTATCGTTGCTATTGTTTTTATTTGCTCTTTTTATGCCCAAGAAAGAAATCGGGTGGAGAGAATGGTATATTACATTTGGAGTCGTTGGATATATTGCCTGGATTGGTGATTCTTTAATTGGAAGAATGTTGGATCTAGTTGATTTTGGCCATCCGAACGTAACAGGAATAGGTGAGTTTTTAAGCTACAGTTTCATTCCTTCGGCGCTGTCTGTTATGTATTTAAACTATTTAAAGAAAACAAATAAATGGACACTAGTGATTATTTTTACCATCATAGCTACGTTAATTGAATGGGGAATGAGGAAAGTGGGATATATAAAGCCTCATGGCTGGAGTTTCTACATCTCAATACCGTTGTATTTTGTGGTATTTAGCTTTTTCCTTCCTTTACACAGGAAAATAATAAAGGACCGAAACCTGGAAAAGTAAAATAACCGGAAATTTTCCGGTTAAGTGCAGAATGGAGCTCGGTTCGGGGTGGAATAAGCGGAGATTTTCCGCTTATGCAAAGAAAAACCCCCCATTTTCACGTTTTCTGATCCAATAGGCGGAATTTCTCCGTCTATTTTTGCCTTTTTTAATAAAAAAAACAAAATAAGCGGAATTTTTCCGTCTATTGATCAGCCCGGGTGCTTAACCTATCTCCATTAAAAGGTTTCATAAATTACTTTCCCTGTCTGGGATGTATCATAGTCCCCTAAAGAGTTAATTTCAGACTGAAAGTGACTCGATGATAGAATTTCCTTGACTGTGTGGATTAGTGGTTCCGTTTTGGGGGTTTTTATGATAACCAGGTCATACTGTTCTGTTATTAATGGAACAAAATCAACTCCAACTATTTTCGCGGCCTTTTCAATTCCCACGCCTAAATCGGCTGCGCCAGTCGAGACAGCGGAAGCCACACTTAAATGGTTGCTCTCTTCGTGGTCATAACCTTTTATGTTCCTAGCAGGAATTTCGTTGATTCTAAGTTGTTCATCCAGAAGGATTCGTGCACCGGATCCTTTCTCGCGATTAATAATTTTCACATCTTCTCGTTTTAAATCCATCCAAGAGGTCAGATGTAAAGGGTTGCCTTGTTTAACGTAAAAACCTGCTTTTCTCGAAAGAAGGTTGATTAAAATAAAAGGAAAGCCCACTAATATTTTTTTTATATAGGGTAGATTATACCCGCCGGTATCCCCATCAAACAGATGTAAGCTAACGATGTCACCATCACCATTGTACATGGAGATGAGGCTGTTTAAACTTCCCGTAAAAGATCTTAATGGTTTATAGACTGATTTTGTCTCGATGTGTTTCCCTAAGATATCTAAAACGAGGTCTTGACCGCTAATGACAATGTTAGGGGATTCCTTTTTATGAGAATCGGCACCAGAGGGTGGGAAGGTAGTAGTCTGATTCGTTTTATGATTATTTATATAATTGTCCAGGTCATTTGAATCAATTCTCATCTGTCTGCCTACGCGGAATGCAGGTAGCTGCCCTTTTTTCACCAGGTCATAAAGGGTCAATTTCGAAACCTTTAATAGCTGCGATACCTCTTCAATCGTATAGGAATGTTCCTTTGACATTTGCATCCCTCCATCAATTATTTTAACTGAAACTGATAAAAAAACCATTCATTATCTATTTATTTTAGTTATAACTAATTATAATAAGTTATAACTAAATATAATCAATTAAAAAGGAGAGGGAAAGTGAAAAAAACTTTAATTTACTCATTGATTCTATTGTTACTGGTTTTATCTGGGTGTTCAGCGAAGCCAGAAGAGCAGAATCAAAAAGTTTCAGATAAGAAAGTGGAGTTGACGATTTCAGCAGCTGCTAGTTTACAAGATGCCTTAAATGAGATTACAGCCACCTTTGAGAAGGAACACCCTAATGTGAAAGTAAACTATAACTTTGGAGCATCAGGGGCACTCGCGCAGCAAATTTCTCAAGGAGCGCCTGTCGATCTTTTCTTCTCTGCCGCTGAGGATAAATTTGATCAGTTGGTTCAAGACGGGCTAATTGAGGAGTCAAAAGGGACGGATCTAGTTGGAAATGAACTCGTATTAGTGGTGCCAAACGATGCAAAAAAAGAGATTAAAGGATTCGAGGACCTGACCACAACAGATAAAATTTCCATCGGTACCCCTGAAGCAGTGCCGGCAGGACAATATGCGAAAGAAACATTAGAAAACGTAAATGTGTGGAAAGCTGTGGAAGGCAAAGTGGTATATGCCAAGGATGTCAGACAGGTGCTAACATATGTAGAGACGAACAATGTGGACGCAGGAATGGTCTATAAAACAGATGCTTTGGTATCTCAAAAAGTAAAAGTGGTAGCAACGGCAGCGGAAGATACTCACGCTCCCATTATTTATCCATTAGGTGTGATTAAGAACAGCAAGCATCCTAAAGAAGCCCAACTATTCTATGATTATCTTCAAAATGAAACAGCGATGAAAACGTTCGAGAAGTTTGGATTCAAAGGAGTAAAAGAATAGACAATGACAACTGAGTTTTGGTCACCAGTCAAACTATCCATCGAGATCGCAACCGTTTCAGGGGTATGGGTATTAATTTTAGGATTATTTTTTGGGAAGGTGATGGCTCATACGAAGTTTAAAGGGAAGACCTTGGTGGAAACGGTATTCCTTTTACCCTTAGTATTGCCTCCATCTGTCGTTGGCTTCTTGTTAATTGTGATATTTGGAAGGAATAGTCCCATCGGACAAATCATAGAAGAATTGTTGAACCAACCTGTGATGTTTACGTGGGGGGCGGCTGTCATTGCTTCTTCTGTTGTCGCTTTTCCTCTTATGTATCAATCGGCTAAGACAGGGTTTGAAGCAATTGATGGAGAAATTGAGCATGCAGCTCGGGTAGATGGGGCAAATGAGTTCAAATTATTTATGCTTATTTCGATGCCGCTTGCACGGAAAGCGATCCTTTCGGGTGCCATATTGAGTTTTGCGAGAGCGTTAGGGGAGTTTGGCGCGACTTTAATGTTTGCTGGAAACATCCCAGGCAAAACCCAAACCATTCCAACCGCTATTTATGTCGCCATTGACTCCGGTAATATGGAATTGGCGTGGCTATGGGTATTGAGTATGATCGGTATTTCATTTTTCATGTTGCTATTCGTCCACAACATGAAATCTTGAAGGTACAAAAAGAAGGTGACTGAATTCAGCACCTTCTTTTTGTATGAATAACTATTGCATGGAAATCCAGACACTCTTAACTTCTGTGTAGTTATTAAGGGCATAGGATCCCATTTCACGTCCAATACCGGATTGCTTATATCCGCCAAACGGTGAAGCAGCATCAAATGCATTGTAGCAGTTGACCCAAACCGTTCCAGCGCGGAGTTTGTTGGCAATATAATGGGCATTCGCAACATCGCGTGTCCACACGCCAGCTGCTAGTCCATATTCGCTATTGTTCGCACGATTAATTAGTTCATCCAAATCGTCATACGGCATAGCGGAAATAACAGGTCCAAAGATTTCTTCCTTGGCAATCGTCATTTCATCGCGTACATCAGCAAAAATAGTAGGGGAGACAAAGTAACCCTGCTCTTGCGGACGATCACCGCCCACTACAAGCTGTGCACCTTCGTTTAGTCCCTTCTCGATATAACTTAGGACACGGTTTTGCTGCTCGGAAGAAACAAGCGGTCCAATTTCTGTATCCGCATGAATACCAGCACCTTGTCTAATTGATTTCGCATGGGAAGCCATATCAGCAACCACATTATCAAATTGTTTCTTTTGAATGAACACGCGGGAACCGGCACAGCAAACTTGCCCTTGGTTGAACATAACACCGTTAAGCGCACCTGGAATGGCTTTGGTTAAATCAGCATCAGGAAGGATGATGTTTGGTGATTTTCCTCCAAGCTCAAGTGTCACGCGCTTCAATGTTTTAGAAGCATTGGACATGATTGCTTTTCCGACTTCAGTGGAACCAGTGAAAGCAATTTTATCCACTAAAGGATGGTCAACAAGCGGTTGACCTGCCGTTTCTCCAAATCCAGGAACGATGTTGACCACACCTGCAGGGAATCCGGCTTCCTGAATTAATTCAGCCAAGTAAAGCGCTGATAGCGGCGTTTGCTCCGCTGGCTTTAGAACAATGGTACAGCCTGTTGCAAGTGCGGCTCCAAGCTTCCACATGGCCATTAAGAGAGGGAAATTCCAAGGGATAATTTGCCCAACTACGCCCACAGCTTCATGACGGGTATAGTTTAAGAATGGTCCATTAACAGGGATGGTTTGTCCAACAATCTTCGTGGACCAGCCTGCATAATAGCGCATATGCTCGACTGCCAAAGGAATATCTGCATTAGTTGTTTCTCGAATCGGCTTCCCGTTATCCAAGGTCTCTAACTGGGCTAGCTCTTCACTGTTTTCTTCCATCAAATCAGCAAGCTTGTACATAAGCCGGCTTCGATTAGCCGCGCTCATTTTCGACCATGGACCTTCATCAAATGCTTTACGTGCCGCTTTTACAGCAAGATCAATATCCGCTGCACCTGCTTCATAAACATTTGCTAGTACTTCACCGGTGGCCGGGTTATATGTATCGAAGGTTTTTTGTGACTGACTCTCAACAAATTCACCATTAATAAATAATTTTTTCTTCCCGCGTAGGAACTTTTCTACCTTTTCTTTTAATGCTACTGCTAATTGAGTCATATAATTCCTCCTTAAAAATAAGTTTTTTTCGCTTAATGGACGGAATGGAAAGCGTTTCCATGGAAAATGATAACACTATGAAAATATGAAAACAACTATTAATTACATAAATATTCTGATAATTTTTGATAAAAACAGTCAATTGGGGCGTGTTTTACCGCCAAAACTCTCCATATATAGATAAATATCAACAAAACCTTATGAAACTCAACAAAACTTAACAAAAACCAAAGTAACCAGCAGTAGGAAAAATAAGCGGAAAATTCTTAGCTAAATGCAAATGGGGCTCGGCTTAGGGAAAATAAGCGGAAAATTTCCGGCTAAATGCAAAATGGAGCTCGTTTCATGAGGGAATAAGCGGAAATTTTCCGGTTATGCAAAGGAAAATCCCCCATTTTAGAACTTTTCGAGTAAATAGGCGGAATTTCTCCGTCTATTAAGGCCTTTTTTAATCAAAATTACAAAATAAGCGGAATTTCTCCGTCTATTTACCCAGACCGCGAGCTCCACCTGATCTCCTAACGGATTCTTAGTTCTCATTCCCTGGCTTGTAGGTATTAATACTCTTATCATGTTCCTTTTTAATATCAAACTCAACGTCACCTTTTTGATTATAGGTAGCTAATGTGATTTTATGTAGATCTTCTTTCCCGAGTTGATGATTCATCATTTGAGAGTACAGCCAATCTAGGCTTTTATGCACAAACTTTAAATTATGCTGGATGATATCCCCGTCCATAATTAAGGGAATCGATATAAAAGTAGGGCTTGGTTGAATATTTAGGTCGCTGGGCTGTAAGGGTCTTTTATCCGACATTGGGATAATACTGACCTGTCCAGACTCCTCCATCACAGCTATCTCCACATCTAGTATATCGGTATATCCCTTTGTCCGGAGAATACCTTGAAGTTCATCCACCGTTAATCGAACTCTGGCTAACCCATGTTCGTCAATATCCCCCTTGCGAATCAAAACGGTAGGGCTGTGTGAAATCCAATACTTCAACTTATTGACTAAAGCCAGTCTCGATAAAATGATATATAAAAGTGCAATTGAAAAAGAGTACCAAGCAGCGGACCAGTTGTTTTTCGAAACAATTGGCTCAGTTATAGCAGTTCCCATGATCTGTATAAACATCAGGTCGAAGGCTGTCATTTGTGCGACTGACCTCTTTCCAGCAAATTTGACCAATAAAAATCCTAAAGAAAACACCATAAAAGGTGTCCATAAATAATCATTTAAAAATGTCACTTTTTAATGCTAGCCTCCTCCCTTAATCCTTATTACCATTATTCCTTGTCTAACCAGGAATAAACTTAGAAATTAAATAAGGGAGGATCCCCATTGTTTCACTGTTAGCAGAAAAAATAAAGCCAAAGGAATAATCCTCAGGCTCTTTTTAGTATCGAAATTGTTCCATTTCTTCCTTTGTTAATTCGAGTGGTTTCTTTCCGACTTGTTTGCAATAGTTGTGCATATCACGGAATCGGATTCTAGGTGGGCCATCACTTGGTTCAACATACTTTCCATCTGGAAATGCGGCATCCATGTCATCTATGAAATGATTACTAGGCATGATATCATCACGTTCCTTTCTTACAGCCGTTATCCCACTTGGGCTCTTACGGAAGATAAAAGGGCTTAACTTGGACATATCGTGACACCTCCTGGTAAGTATTCTTTAACAAGTAACTCGGAAACACTTGTTTCAAAGAAGTAATAGGGTTTTCCCTCTATGTAATTTGAAAGTTCAGCATCGAGTTTAGTATGAAATTCTTCATATGTCTATTTTACCATAAACTTGCGTACGATTTTTTATGTGATAAACTTTTGTTTTTGCTTATTTACCCTCTTTTGGGTCATCCATCCTCATCATTTGTTTGCGAAACTACGGATTCATTCGTGAATCATAGAAATTAATAGTTT
This sequence comes from Bacillus sp. AFS073361, assembly GCF_002567005.1. Classification (GTDB taxonomy): domain Bacteria; phylum Bacillota; class Bacilli; order Bacillales; family Cytobacillaceae; genus Neobacillus. Next base: position 123,195 of record NZ_NUZU01000004.1, on the reverse strand, counting down.
GATGGGTCCTTGGCTAAAAATTGCTTTCCAGAAAACTCCAGTGACGGATCTTGGGCTTTTATGGGGGAGAGTGACCACTAAACAAAAAAAGGATAGCCCTGTATGCTATCCAGTCTTCTTAATGAGCGAATTATTGCACTCAATGAGCGAATCTATCAATTCAATGGGCGAATCTTCGCATTCAATGAGCGAATCTATCAATCCAATGAGCGAATTCTATTAAGCTTCAATTGCTCGAGGCTGTTGGTAGACTTCATTCTCTAATTCACCTGTGATTTTACCAGTTAACACGCCGGCGGTCATGCTTCCGCTGACATTCAAGGCTGTACGGCCCATATCAATTAATGGCTCAACAGAGATTAATAGTCCGACAATGGCGATTGGCAGGTTTAATACGGATAAAACAATCAGTGCGGCAAATGTAGCGCCGCCGCCAACACCTGCAACCCCAAATGAGCTAATCGCGACTACCAGAATAAGCGTAATAATAAACGATGGGCTGAATGGATTGATGCCTGCAGAAGGCGCAACCATCACGGCTAGCATTGCTGGGTAAATACCAGCACATCCGTTTTGACCGATGGAAAGTCCGAACGATGCGGCGAAGTTAGCAATCCCTTCCGATACACCAAAGTCCTTTGTTTGTGTTTTAATATTTAAAGGTAATGTTCCCGCACTTGTACGAGAAGTAAAGGCAAACGTTAGTGCCGGCAATGCTTTTTGCACGTAGTTTACAGGACTTAATTTAGCAAGGGAGAGGAGCAGTAAATGCACGATAAACATCGCAATTAATGCCACATAAGATGCAATCACAAACTTCCCTAGTTTTGCAATCGCTGCATAATCACTCATTGCCATTACTTTTGTAATTAACGCAAGAACCCCATATGGAGTAAGGCGAAGAATCAGGGTGACGACACGCATGATAATCGCGTAAAACGTATCAATAATTTTAGCAAAAAATTCTCCATGTTCCGGATCTTTTCTCTTTACTCCAAGGTAGGCCATCCCCACAATCGCGGCAAAAATAACAACGGCAATTGTAGAAGTTGGGCGGGCACCCGTTAAATCCGCAAATGGATTACTTGGAAGTAACTCGATGATTTGCTGTGGAATCGTCATATCTTGAACGCCAACCACTTTTTGTTCCAATTCAGCATTTCGAGCGGCTTCGGCATCCCCTTGATTTAATTGAATTCCATCCAGGCCAAATCCTAGCGCGGAGCCAATTCCGATCGCTGCTGAAATAGCGGTCGTTCCAAGAAGAATAGCAATCACAAGAAAACTAATTTTCCCGATGTTTTTAGTCAACTTTAATTTCGTAAACGCTCCAACAATCGAGATAAACACAAGCGGCATAACAACCATTTGCAATAGTTTTACATACCCGGTTCCAACGATCGCAAACCAATCAATAGACTTTACCGTAACGTCGGATGTTGTCCCATAAATCAAATGAATGATAAATCCAAAAACAATCCCTAAACCCAGTGCAGTAAAGACACGTTTAGAAAAAGACACATGCTTTTTCTGCATCGCGAACAATCCAAGAACAAGCAGTAGGAAAACGGCAATATTAATGATAATTAAAAATGTATCCACTATAAATCCCCCTATAAATATTATTCTTTATATAATAACAATACTATAATTCTATTATTCCAATCGGTCAAGTCGGAATTGAAAATATAATCGATGTTTCCTATCGCTTTTTTAAAAAATAGTCCAAAATTTTCATGTATCGCTAAATTATGGACAGAAAATGTAGGATAGTGTCGAATTTTACAGAGGGGGGTATAATGTCATGGGTCACATTCAGTGCCAGACAGGATCATCCCGTTAAAACATCGATAGAGGGAATAGGAGAAAATAGTGAAGATGACGAACCAATTATTTGTGAATGGTGAATTAGCTATGAATCGGAAAGAGACTCATGGAAAAAGCAAGCAGACAAAAAGTGCACCAGAGTTCACTTCGAGGATGGAAAAACGCGAATATGAGCAGCGAGTCAATTATTTTGATATTCGCAATGTATTAGATATCAAAGGATTCCTAAAAGATATTCGTGCCAATTGGAGTACATATGTATCACAGGTTAACCAAATGATTCAAAAAAGCCCTGTAAAAAATCTAGTCGTGACAGGGATTTTTACCATTGTCCTTAGCTTTATTGCCAGCACAGCCCATGCGGCATTTATTGGGGAATATACTTATCAGGTAAAAAGTGGTGAAAAAATCGAAGCGATTGCGGCTGCACATGGAGTAACCCCGCAGGAAATTTTAGAAGCCAATGGGCTGACGTCCATTAACGGGAAAAAAATTCTTTTACCAAAAGTACATAATCGATCAGTGAATGCGACAACCTTAAATGTTCGCTCCCAGCCTTCGACAAAAAGCGGTATCGTAGGAACTTATAAAAAAGGGGAAATTGTCAAGGTTTCATTCGTTGAAAACGGTTGGGCAGGCATTCTGATCAAAGGAAGAGTTTGTTTTGTGAGTGCTGCGTATCTTACCACACCAGTGGAAACAACGAAGCCAGCAGTTACTCAAGCGAAAACCTTGTATGTCAATGCGACAACATTAAAAGTGAGAGACGCTGCCTCTACGAGTGGTACGGTCATAGGGATGTTAAAGTTAAACGATCGTGTGTCGGTGAGATCGTCTACTAAAGGCTGGGCTCAGATTGAATTCAACGGCAAGAAAGCATATGTTAGTGAAATCTACTTAACTATAAACAAACCAGCCACAGCCATTCCAAGTTCAGTGACGTATGTGATCAAGCCTGGGGATACGTTTGTAAAAATCAGTAAGGCCTTGAATATCTCAGTCGCATCCATTCAAGCACTCAATCCAACCGTGGACCCAGCCAAGTTGAAAATCGGGCAAAAAATTAACATCCCTGCCACTACGAATCAAATAACAGTATCAGCACAACTTCAAGCCGTAGACACGAATGGAACCTTTCGTTTTAGTACGGATAATGGAACCACGTATACGGCCAAAGCATCAGGAAAGTTGATAAAGGAATTAGCAGGACATTTTGGGCAAAAAGTATCCCTAACTCTTGAAGGGAAACGGGGTCAACAAATGACTTTACTTTCTATTCAGTAAATAAAGTTGAAATTAATAGGCGGAGAATTTCCGGTTATTGTTGAAAGAGGATGCTCAAGAAGCTAATATAAGCGGAGATATTCCGCTTATCTGCTCAAAATAAGGCAAAATCCAAGGGTTTGGATCAAATAACCGGAAAAACTTCCCTTATTCTTAAGGAAATATAGGTATTTCCCAATATAGGCGGAAATTCTCCGCTTATTTCCATATGGGTCTGTTGATCTCCGCCGCCGCTCCACCAGCCCCGAACCCGCCACCATTCCTCACTCCCGCCGCCTAGCCATAACAGCTCGATTTCTTCCCAGTTGTTTCGCACGATATAACGCTTCATCAGTGACCTTAACCAGTTCTGAGAACTGCTGGGCGGTCGTGGGGAAATGACCAATCCCGATCGACACAGTCAGTGGTTCTCCAATCGGACTACTGGCATCCTCTGCTGTTTTTCTAATCCGTTCGGCAATCGTTTGCGCGACCGATGGACCCGTTTCGGGAAGAACGATTAAAAATTCATCTCCGCCTAAACGGAAACACCAATCACTTTCCCTAGTTGCTTTCTTCACTAATTCGGAAAGGTATATTAACACTTCATCTCCCATTTGATGCCCATTTTGGTCATTTACCGTTTTAAAATAGTCAACGTCAAACAAAATAATCGAGTACATGTCTAACTCACTGACCCTTTTTTCTAACGAGCGTCGATTATAAAAACCAGTCAATGGATCCAGATTCGATTCGCTCTCCGCAGAAGTAAGTTTCTTTTGATAAAAATCAACAGCTACCAAAAGTGCCCGTTTTAACTCCTTTAACTCAAAATACCAATTCGGAATACGAGGGGGAGGGATGGACGGATGGCTGGTCATTTCTTTGGCGTAGACCGCTAAATTTCGTATCGGATTCACAATTTTATTCAAAATGAACAGGGATAGGGCAAATACTAAAATGAAAATGGGAACTGCATTGATACCTACTTGTTTAGCCATTTGAATCGTTGGTTTGATAACGGCTGTTTTAGGCGTTTGGGAGATAATGCCCCATTTACTCGCCGATGTAGAGGAAGCGTAGCCCGCTAGCATCGAAATGCCTTGTGTATTCGTCACTTCTTGACTGCCGTTTTTCCCCTCCAGGACTTGCTGCACCACTTTGTTTTCTTTTACGTTTTCATTTATTCGATCCTGATCGGGGTGATAAATGATATTCCCTTCCGAATCAACGACATAGACATAGGAATCGTTTTCGTGTTTGGGATGCTGACCAAGAACTCTTTTCAGGCTGTTTTCCTTTTGTAAATGGATGGTTCCAGACAGAAAGCCCTTATACGACCCATGCTCATCAAAGACAGGGGCAGAGATAAGCAAAATTAAATTCCCCGACACACCCACATAAGGTTTAGAGATAAAGGGTGCCTTCTGTTTCAAAGCCTCCTTTGAGCCAACGCTCTTCAATCTTTTCCCCTCTAATGTCCGATCGGGTGCGGAGGCTATGATCAGTCCGGTATCATCCACAAAGATTGTCGAATTAAAAAAGGTGGTCGAATCCAATATCCGCTTGATCTCATGGTAAATGGCTTCCGAATTTGTTGTTACGTATTCTTTTCCATGGGACTCGGTCGATAGGATTTGAAGCATATTGGTAAAAAGATGATCTGTGGTAGTCGCCAATTTTTGAGCGTAATATTGATTCTCGATTAAATAATTTTCCTCTAAGTTGTTTTTACTGACAATTACACTCGAAATCACACTGGCGGCGATGGTGCCAATCATCGCAAAGGCCAGCAAGCTTAAAAAAAGAAGTTTTATACTTAATCGAAACGGTTTCCTCATATCTCTTCACCACTATATAAAGTGTCATTTATCGTCGAAATAACCTACTAAAATATAGCATATTGTCTTTATCATTCCGGTAGGGGGAATTTGTATACACGAATTCTTTTTATAAAAAAATATCTCGAAAATAACCGAGTTTCTTCTATTATAAATGTGATCAACTGGTATCGTTTTCATCCGCAAATTTCCCTCACTAGTCCGTATAACGTATTCCTTTCACACAGCTGGAATCATTTTTCACGACGATGGGGAAAATATAACCTAAATTCGTCGATTGGATGGGAGGGGAGCTATGCACGCACTATTAGCGGTTGTCCTAATTAGTATGGCCCTTTGGAAGGGCGATTGGAGACATTGGCAGAAATACATGACCACCATTTATTATGTGAGCGTATGCAACCTCCTTTACAATGTATTGTGCAAAGATCATATGCTCTGGGTTCACCACCCGGATCTAATACCGGACTCACATACAATGGTTGATTTAATTTACACCTTTATCATTCTCCCGGCGATTACCTTGTTATTCCTAAGCCATTACCCATTTAAAAAAGAAATAGGAAAGCAAGTTCGCTATATTCTTTTCTGGGTCGTTGGTTCGCTTATGGTTGAATTTCTATTTCATAAAATGAACCGGATTATTTTGCAAAATGGCTACCGCTATTGGATGGAGCCGTTCTTTTATACCGTGATGTACTCGATGATTCGTCTTCACTATTCTCGGCCGTTTCTTACATATGGTATCTCAATAGTTATCATTGTATTTCTCCTTCGTTACTTTCACATTTCGATTGAATAAGGGCAAAATCAAACTTGCAGTAACTACGATAAGAGAGGTCATAGGGAATGTCAGTCGATTACGCGGTAATAATTCTTATGTGGGTCATTGGGATCTTTATGTATATTTTCTTTACGCCAAAAAAGCGGTACAGAAAAGTGGCAGTTACCGCCCTGATCTGTCAGTCACTGCTGTGGCTAAATTCACTGGTCCATGTCGAATTCGATCTGATTGCCTTTCCGGTTCGTGAGTTTCCGAAAGCGACACACCTGCTAATTACGACGGAGTATTTCTTCTACCCGCTCCTTTGTGGGTTCTATATTGCTTATGAGCCCAAACATTCACTCCGGATTCGGCTCATCTACTTGTGTAGTTGGATTTCGATCATCACGCTTTATGATTTCATCCTAGTGACCTATACAAATCTGATTGAATACGTTCATTATGCCTGGTATTTTACCTGGATTGATTTCTTTTGTATCTTTGCGGTCACGAATTTCGTCTATCAATGGTTTTTTAAAAATAAGAAGCTTTTTCGAATGGAACAGGAGGCAGTGGAATGAAACTGGAATGGTGGATTTTACTTGGTGTTTGGCTGCTTTCCAGTGGTCTGCTCTTTCTGATTCCGAAACAGAAACTCCGCCTGGCCGTAACCTCCTTTGTATTTATGCAGGCGGTCACCTGGATGTTTGGACTCATCGTGGTGGAATATGGTCTGCTAACGTATCCCGTCAGATTATTTGCAAAGGCCAACCGTGCGAGCTTTACGTATGAGTTCTTTGCCTACCCAGCGGTTGCGGTCATCTTTAATGTGTTTTACCCGCACTTCAGCAGGAAGGTCGTAAAGTTCTTTTATTATGGTGCCTATTGCACGGCCTTGACCATACCTGAGGTTTTGATCGAAAAATATACAGACTTACTTGAGTATCACCATTGGACATGGTTTTGGACATGGATTACGCTGTTTCTCACCTTCATGATCTCACGCGGGTTTTGTGTCTGGTTTTTCAGGGGGATTGTAAAGGAAATGGATTAAATAGCCATCGTTAAGCAACACGGTTGATACTCAAAAATAACCACTTTTATTGTAGCCCACTCTCAAAATATATGAAAAAAGCGAATCATCACTCTGATTCGCTCTTACTAATTAAGAATTGAAGAATGTAATCACTCCACACTTTGTCACCTTTTTCGTTAGGAGCACTTTGATCGGGGAGCAGGTAATTTTTAAGCTTCTCATTATCTGTTTCAGGCCATGCAGACCAATGATCGAGATAGGGTATTTCCTTATCAGCAGCATATTCTTTGAGCGCTTCCACCTGTTTAGGATAAATTTTGGCATTGTAAAGCGGGTACGAGGGCTGTAGGATAAACTCAGTATCTGGATTCTTTGTTTTAATATCATCGATGATTTTCGATGTGTTTTTTAAGGTATCCTCTATTAATACCACCCCGTTATTCATAAGTATAAATGGTTCAAGGATAATTAAATCCGCCTTTTCTGCAGAAATTTCGACTTGTTCCTTCTTTTTAAGGAATTCAGTTGAATTTGAATCAAAGGTTTTAATTGCAACTTGGATATTTTTCTCACCAAATGTGTCAATTAGTTGTTCTTTTATGAAAGGGAAAGCCCCTTTATTTTTAGTACCGATTGCACGAGATCCGACAAAGAGGACATTAAACGACGTTTTCTCATGTAATGATTCTTTAAATCTATCAACGGAGTGAGCGGGCCAATTACTAGTATATGCTAGTAAATCGGTATCACTATCATCATTCTGAGAAGTAACCTCTAACGATTGTTGATCGGATGTACTTGAAACTGCGGTGTTTGATGCAGAGGCAATTCGTTGCTTCCAATAATTATGTCCATAGAAGAGTACAGTAACACAAGCTAATCCTAGTAGTATAGTAAGGAACTTCTTCATTATTAATATAACCCCCAAATAGTTTTGCATTCTCATTATATCAGATAGCATTTTGAAAATTAATTCCAATTTTAAAAAATACCTACAAAAATTTACAAAAGGGTGTAAAATGAATAACGGGTCAAGGAAAAAATGTAAGAAATTTGTCGTAACTCGTAAACAAAATGAAATATATGTTATAATACATTTTGTGTCTATTTTGGATAATTAGTGGGAGGGCATCATGGAAGAAACAATAAGTTTAAAAGAGTTGTTGCAAACATTGCGCAAGCGACTTAGTTTAATATTGAGCATAACATTCATCGCCGTATTGATAAGTGGTGTGGTTAGTTACTTTTTTTTAACACCAATTTATCAGGCATCCACGCAATTGCTCGTCAATCAATCAAAAAACGATCAATCCACCTATCAATATAATGAAGTACAAACCAATCTTCAATTAATCAATACCTACAATGTGATTATAAAAAGTCCAGCAATCCTTGAAAAAGTTATTAAAGACCTTAATCTAGACATGACAGTTAAAGAACTTAATGAAAAGATTACGGTTCAAAATGAAAAAGATTCGCAAGTGGTTAACCTATCTGTACAAGACATGAGTGCCTCTAATGCTGCGAAAATTGCAAATAAAACCGCTGCGGTATTCCAAGAGGAAATTGTCAAAATTATGAATGTGGATAATGTTAGTATTCTAGCAAAAGCTACTGTAGTTGATGATTCGTCACCAATTAAGCCAAGACCGTTATTAAATATAGCAATTGCTTTAGTAGTTGGTTTGATGGCGGGTGTAGGATTAGCATTCCTACTTGAGTACTTGGATAATACCGTAAAAGATGAACAAGAAATAGAAAAATTGCTTGGTTTACCTGTGCTTGGTGTGATTGCAACGATGGATCATTCACAAATGAAGGTTAAACAGAAAAAATTTGCGAAGCAAAATGCTAAATTAAGAGGTGAGAGAATTGGCTCTTAAAAAGAATAATAACAAAACGATCACTAATAAAAGAAATCTAGTTGCCATGATTGATTCCAAGTCACCAATTTCGGAACAATATCGTACAATTAGGACAAATATTCAATACTCTTCTGTCGATCATGATGTAAAATCGTTAATGGTTACGTCTACAGGTCCTGGCGAAGGAAAATCAACAACAGTGGCAAATTTAGCCGTAGTGTTTGCACAGCAAGGGAAGAAAGTATTATTGATTGATGCGGACTTAAGAAAACCAACCGTACATTATACCTTTAATCAATCTAATACGTCTGGATTAACAAGTGTATTAACGAAGCAAGTAGACTTAGTTAAGGCTGTTTTAGGTACAGAAGAAGAAAATCTATATATTTTAACTAGTGGTCCGATCCCGCCAAATCCCGCTGAATTATTGAGCTCGCGTGCCATGGAACAATTCTTCCATGATGCAGAGGCCCTATTTGACATCATATTGTTTGACACGCCACCAGTATTAGCAGTAACAGACGCACAGATTTTAGCTAATAAATGTGAAGGCACCATTTTAGTTGTATCTAGTGGTAAGACTGAAAAGGAAATGGTGGTTAAGGCAAAAGAGCTTCTTGATGCGGCACAAAGTAAGCTGCTTGGTGTAGTATTAAATAATAAGAAGTTACAAAACAATAATTATTATTATTACTATGGCGCCAAATAAATTTAATATAGAATTGACAATTTAAGAAAGAGGGGTGTGCTAAATGATAGATATTCATTGTCACATACTACCTGGAATTGATGATGGGGCAAAAAGTGTTGAAGATAGCCTATCAATGGCAAGAGCAGCGGCAAAAGAGGGGATTCATAAAATCATTGCCACCCCTCACTTGAATAACCAATATGATAATCGAAAAGAATTGATCATTGCTAAAGTTAGAGAGTTAAATCAAGCACTACAAGATGCTAGAATCGACGTATCAATTCTTCCGGGACAAGAGCCAAGGATATATGGTGAAATCCTAGAAGATATTGAAAAGGATGAAATTCAAACTTTAAATGATAGTCAATATATATTTATCGAATTCCCATCCAACCATGTTCCAAGGTATACCGAAAAGCTCCTTTTCGATCTACAAGTCAAAGGAATGACACCAATCATTGTTCATCCTGAGAGAAATTCAGAGTTGATCGAAAGGCCTGAGGTTCTCTATAGCCTTGTGGAAAAAGGCGCATTGACACAAGTAACGGCTTCAAGTCTTGGTGGATACTTTGGTAAAAAAATCAAAAACTTCTCCATTCAATTAGTTGAAGCGAATTTAACACATTTCATTGCATCAGATGCCCATAACATTATTAATCGTTCATTCAAGATGGAAGAAGCTTTCAACTTAATCGAATCTAAGTTTGGGAATGATTATGTCTATTTATTTCAGGAAAATGCGGAATTATTAATAGCGCGGAAAAATGTCATGAAAGAAATTCCGGTTCCAATAAAAAAGAAAAAGAAGTTTTTAATTTTTTAGCCGACCAAATCAATAGGATTGGCCGGGTTTCATCTACATCTATTTCAGGTCTATACTCCTAAACGGTGAGGCTCCCTAACCGTTATCGATGGGGACACTCGATTGTGCTGTGGGTACTTTCTCCAGTGGGGTCCTTAGACGCATGTCGTCAAGAGCATGATGTGAGGCCGGGTTAGATGCCCGATTTTCAATAAAATAATAAATACCTAATGAAAGAATAGGTGTGAAAGCACTTGCAATTCCGTTAGGTATTTATTTTTTGCCCCTTTGCTTTAGCGAAGGAAAGTGTTCATTAGATAAACGAAAAAACTTTAAAGGGGAATTGGATAGTGAAACGAGTAAGAAAAGCAATTATTCCTGCTGCAGGGCTGGGGACAAGATTTTTACCAGCAACAAAAGCAATGCCGAAAGAAATGTTACCAATTGTTGATAAGCCTACTATTCAATACATTGTGGAAGAAGCTGTGGCAGCCGGGATTGAGGATATAATCATTGTAACAGGTAAGGGGAAACGTGCAATCGAAGACCATTTTGACAATGCGATCGAGCTTGAACAGAATTTAATAGAGAAAGAAAAATACGATCTACTAGAAAGAGTTCATTACGCTACAAATCTAGCAGATATCCATTACATCCGTCAGAAAGAACCAAAAGGACTTGGACACGCGGTCTGGTCTGCTCGAAACTTTATTGGCAATGAGCCTTTTGCCGTTCTTTTAGGTGATGACATCGTTCAGAGCGAAACACCGTGCTTACGTCAATTGATTAATCAATATGAAGAAACTTTCTCTTCTGTGATTGGTGTTCAGCAAGTAGCTGAAAATGAAACACACCGTTATGGGATTATCGATCCTTCTTCGAAAGAAGGGCGTCGTTACCAAGTGAGTAACTTCGTTGAAAAACCAAAACAAGGAACAGCGCCTTCTAATTTAGCAATAATGGGTCGTTATATCTTAACCCCGGAAGTCTTTATGTTCCTTGATCGTCATGAAAAAGGGGCAGGTGGAGAAATCCAGTTAACCGATGCAATTCAACGACTAAATGAGATTCAAAGAGTGTTTGCATATGACTTTGAAGGAAAGCGTTATGACGTCGGTGAAAAGCTTGGCTTCATACAAACAACAATCGAATTCGCTTTACAGCGCAAGGATCTAAAGCCTGAGTTACTTAAATATATGGAACAAATCGTAAATAACGAAAAAATAACAATATAAATAGATACAGGGTGGGAGACAATTGGAATCCGTAAGAATAGAAAAAAATAGTAAAACGAATCAAAAATATGCAGTATTAAAAAGTAAAGATACCAAAAGCGAGTTCATTTATTTATTTACTAAACGTTTGATAGATATTATTGGTGCATTATGTGCACTTGTTATACTCTTTCCTACTTTTTTGTTAATCATAGTACTTATTAAGTTAGAAGACCCAACAGGACCTGCAATTTTTAAGCAAAAAAGAGTTGGACATAATGGTCGAGTATTCTACATCTATAAGTTTCGTTCAATGGTTATAGATGCTGAAAATAAGTTAAAAGCTAATAGAGAGCTGTATAAAAAATATTTAAATAATAACTATAAATTAGAACCACATGAAGATCCTCGTATTACTAAGATAGGTGGATTTCTTAGAAAAACCAGCTTAGATGAAATTCCTCAGTTCATTAATATCCTAAAAGGAGAGATGAGCTTAGTTGGTCCAAGACCTGTTGTTCAAGAGGAATTACGGGAGTACGGAGAAAAAACAGGAGAATTCTTATCAGTAAAACCTGGTGCGACAGGTTTTTGGCAGATAAGTGGTAGAAGTGATGTTGGGTATCCAGAACGAGTAGATTTAGAATTATTTTATGTATATAATAAGTCACTTTTCTTTGATATCAAGATTTTAATCATGACAATTGTAAATGTTCTTTTAAGGAAGGGTGCATATTAATTTGTAAGTAACTAAATGCTAGGGTTAGAGGAAGATCTTTGTAGTACAATAAGGAGAATTTGACATGATTTCAGTTATCATACCTATTTATAATGGGGAAGAATATTTATTTAAATTAGTCGAGGCTATAAGAAGTCAAATCGTAGGTCAAGAAATAGAAATTATTGCCGCAGTAAGTAAATCAAATGATAGAAGTTTTATATTAGCAAAAGAATTATGCGATTTAGCCTATAGTGTTGAAGAGTTTAACCATGGTCTTACGAGACACGAAGCAGCACAAAAGTCTAATGGAGAATACCTTGTGTTTATTACTCAAGATATTCTTCCCTTTAATAATATGTGGTTAAATGAATTAATAAAGCCATTGATAGAAAATTCTAATATTGTTGCAACATATTCTAGACAAATTGCCTATCCTGGGGCCTCCAAAACAGAGTCCTATATTAGAGAATATAATTATCCGCCTTACAACCGGTTATGCAATAGTTACACCATTGAAAAGTGGGGAAGAAAGAATATATTTTATTCAGATGCGGCTTCTGCAACGAAAAGAGAAGATTTTTTCGGACTTGGTGGTTATAATTTTGAAGTCATTACAAATGAAGATGTATATTATGCATTAAATGTTATAGATAGTGGAAATTCGATTCTATATAACGCTAACAGCATAGTATATCACAGTCATGACTTTAGTTTGAAGGAAAATATAAAAAGGTATGAATCTATTGGTGCTTTTGAAACAACTATTAGCAGCAGATTAGAAAAGTATAGCTCTAATGGTGAAGGATTAAAATTAGTAAGAGATGTTAGCTGGAAATTATTAAGGGATTTTAATGTTAAAGAATTAATGATATTTTTGCTTCTAGATGTGCCAAGTAGACTTTTTGCATATAATAAAGGCAAAAAAAGTTTTTTAAGAAGATTTAACTAAAAATTATAAGGAAATTGATATGAAGAAAAGTAATAATGCTGTATTTTTAATAATTGCTATTATAGTTAATGTTCTGACATACACAATAAATTTATTTGGCGGAAGTAGCATTAGTTTTTATCATCTGATATCAATTAACTTAATATTTATATCTATAAGTTCCTATTATTTTTTTTCACGAAAAGACTTTTTAAACCCAGTAGGTTTATTCTTTATTAGTTGGCTCTTATTAGTAGGGATATCTCAACTAAAATTAAGCTACTTTCAGCACTATTGGTCAATTAAAGCTTGGGTTGTGATACTAGGCTCATTCATGTCATTTTTATTAGGATATATGTATATAAAAATATTTTTATTAAAAAGTAAGAAAAAGAATGACCAAGGAATAAACACGGAGCGCCTATTTTGGGTTATTGTCACATTGGTTGCATTGTGCATATTAAGTTTATTGATTGAAATTAATGCATTGAAATTCATTCCATTATTTAGTGAAGATCCTAGTGCTTATAAAATGTTTAGCTACAAATTCTTTCATTTCATTGTGGTATTAGTAGCAATAGTTCCCCCTTTAACTATTCTTTATAAATCTAATAAGGGAAAAAGGAATATTTGGTATTTTAATATTATATCTATAATTATACCTATACTGATTGTATCAAGACAACTTATTATATTTGAAGTAGTAACAATGTTGATTGTGTATCACTATTGTATAAAACCATTTAAATTAAAAACAATATTTGTGATAAGTATTTGTGCAATAATTTTATTTTCAGCAGCTAGTGTTTTAAGACAACAAGATAGTGAGTTTATGTTTGAAGCTTCTAATTTTAAGGATGCTCAATTTTCTTTAATAGCTCAACCATATATGTATTTCACTATGGGATTTGATAATGTTAATAATTTAGTTAATTACAATGTCCAGTTTGATAATGGTAAAAGGCTATTAAAAGGACTAGAGCTATTTACAAGAATTGAAATTAATATTTCGAGTGGCGAGGAGTACCTAGTTACACCAACGTTTACTGCGCCAACCTATCTGTATTCTTTATATTTAGATTTTGGTGTACTTGGAACACTTATAGCTCCATTTTTAATAGGAGTGATAATTAGTTTGTTATATGAAAAAAGAGAATCAAATAATTTAAATATAGTTATTTACTCTATGATGTTATATTGTTTATTATTTTCATTCTTTGTTAACTGGTATTATAATACAACGATGATTTTATTTTTTGTTGTAACAATACTTATAAAATTTCTTGTAACGAAAAATAGAACTAGAATAAGTATTAAAAAATAATGAGGTGAAAATAATGAGTAAAATATGTATAGTTGGTGCATTTGACAGATACAATTACGGAGATATCTTATTTCCAATTGTTATCGAAAAATATATTAAAGATAACTTAAAGGATGAGTTGAAAGATTCTCCTATTGAATTTTATGCCCTAAAGGATACTGATTTAACAAATATAAAGGGTGTAAAGACGAAAAATATAAAACATTTAAAGAACGATGTAAAGGATGGAAATAATATTATTATTATTGCAGGTGGAGATGTATTACCTGTGAGAATTTTCCACGCTTTTTCTGATTTAATTGAGAATAAAATTATAAATAAATTAATGAATCAGACAATACGAGTTTTTGGCACTAGTATTTATGATAAGTTTTTAATTAATTATTATGATTTATCTAGTAAATTTCCATGGATCATAAAAAATGATGATAGTAATATAAAAAATTACGTATTTTACAATGCGGTAGGAGCATCTAGTATTTATAAATTACCTCACAATGATTTAGAAGTCATGAAAGGTTTACTTGAAAAAAGTGATTACATTTCTGTGAGAGATCTAAAATCTAAGGAAAATCTAAATAATATTGGGATTAAACCTTTGGTGTATCCCGATTCTGCTATCATAATGTCGGAATTGTTTAGTGATGAATTTTTATTAGAAAATACCACTCAAGAAGTAAAAAATTATATTAGTGAAAGTTCTGGATTCATATGTTTACAGTTGAACATGTATTCATTAAAAGGTAACGAAGAGCGTGTAGTTAGTGAAATTGAACAATTAATTAAAGAAACAAAATTAAAATTAGTCCTATTACCTATTGGTAAAGCAAATAATCATAATGATTTAGATGCATTAAGGATAATTAAATCAAAGCTTAATTTAGATGCTTATTTACCAGAGAATTTAAATATATATGATGTAATGTATTTGATTGCAAAATCAAATCTATTTATTGGAACTAGTCTTCATGGGAATATTACGGCAATTTCGTTTGGTGTTCCACACATAGGTTTGAATAAAGATATAGAAAAACTGGATTATTTTCTAAAATGTTGGGATATAGAAGAAATTGATGGATGTATAAATATAGATGAGATAAACAAATCTGCTCAAAAGATTTTAAGAATTGATAGAAAAAAATTATTAAAAAAACGAGACGATTTAATTAGATTATCAAACGAGAATTTTCAGAAAATGTTTTCAATCAAAAGGTAATCTATGAATAGGGAAAGTACACTTCTTAAAAATACTATAATATATGCATTAGGTAATATTTCATCTAAAATGGTGGGATTTGTATTACTACCACTTTATACAACTTACTTGACTGTTTCAGATTTTGGAATTTGGGACATAATTACAACAACGGTCCTATTTTTAATGCCCATTATTATATTCCAGTTAAATGATGGTATATATAGACATATCTTAGAAGAAAATGATCATGTAAAGATACAAATTGTTATAAGTACAGCAATGTTTGTAGTTATAAGGAACATATTACTATTTACTTTGGGATATTTATTAATTTTCTTATTCATTGATTTTAAGTATGAATGGATAGTAATTTTTCAAGTATGTATTATGTCAATTTATGAAATATTTCTCCAAATTGTTAGGGGCTTGAAGAATAGCCAGACTTATGCATTTGTAGGAATAATAAATAGCATAGCAATACTTGTGTTCAGCTTATTATTTTTAAAAATATTTCACTTAGGGTTAAATGGGTTGTTTATCTCAACGATTTTAGCCATGGTAATTAGTATCATTTACATGCAATATAAAATTAATATTATTCAATACATTAATATTAATTTCTATAATAAAAAACTAAAAATAGAATTAATAAAATATTCTATTCCGTTAATTCCAAATGTTATTAGCTGGTGGGTAATGAATTTATCCGATAGATATTTTATTGGTTTTTATTTAGGAACGGAAGCAAATGGACTATATGCAATTGCTAATAAATTACCTACTATAATGTTTTTGGCGAACACTATATTCTATTTAGCATGGCAAGAAAGCGCAATAATGAATTTCAATAATAAAGATAGAGATAGATACTATAGCAAGATGTTTAATGGCTACTTGAAATTTCTAATATCTTTTTCAATTGTTTTACTATCATTTTCTGAGATTGCATTTATGCTATTAATAGACAATAAGTACCACCACGCCTTGCAATTTGTACCTTTATTATATTTAGGGACAATTTTTTCAGCATTTTCATCTTTTTATGGTACTGGATACCAGAGTGCTAAAGATACAAGAGGTGCCTTTACGACATCTGTTTATGCAGCAGTAATAAATGGTGTATTAAATTTATTATTATTACCAATCATTGGGTTACAAGGTGCTTCAATTTCAACCATGTTAGCTTTTTTAATAATGTGGTTATTAAGAATTAAACAAACTAAAAAATATTTTAATATATCCATTGATTTTAAGAGCTTGTTTATTCTCTTATCGATGTTTGTTATTGTTTTATGTTTATTTAATTCAAAACACATATTTGCAACTTACTTAAGTATAATAATCGCATTAATTACATTTTTAGTTTCAAATAAGATGATATTAGTTAATGTAGTTAGTAAAGTAAAGAGGAGATAAAGCATCTGAATTTTTAATAGGAGTGGTGGATAAATGGAAGAAGTAATTATCTTGTTATCTACGTATAATGGTGAGAGGTATTTACCAGAACAATTAGATTCACTTTTAAACCAAAGTTATAAAAATTGGAAATGTATAATAAGAGATGATGGATCTTCTGATAACACATTAAAAATAATAGAGAGTTATATAGTTAAATATCCAAATTATTTTAGTCTGGTAAATGATGGCGAAAATTTAGGTGCCTGTGAGAGTTTTATTAAACTTTTTTCTGTTTCAGAGGGTTCTTACTTTATGTTTTGTGATCAGGATGATGTATGGAAAACTAATAAAATTAAAAAAACCATCTTAAAGATGAAAGAATTAGAATCAAAGTTTTCAAGTGATATTCCACTTTTAGTACATTCTGATTTAGAGATAGTAAATGATTCTTTACAAACTATAGCTCCCTCTATGTTTCACTATCAAAAACTTAATAGTTCATCGAAAAAGTTAAATCAATTGTTAGTTCAAAACAATATTACAGGCTGTACTATGATGATAAACAGTGCATTCAAGAATTACATTAGAAATAGTAATGTAAATGAAATTATAATGCACGATTGGTGGTTCGGCCTTATTGCAGCAGCCTTTGGTCAAATTGGTTTTGTAAGTGATTCCTTAATTTTGTATAGACAGCATGGTGCTAATGTTGTTGGTGCTAAAAAGATAGATTTAGTAGGGTCGATCAAAGGCTTTAAAATGTTTGTTAAAAAGGAAAATAAGTTTGTATCTATTTCTCATACATTTAAGCAAGCAAACTGTTTTTATAATTTATATGAGACAGTACTTGGAGGTAAACAAAGAAATATACTAACTTCATATATTAATTTTAGTACTTTTAATTTTGTGGAAAAACTTAGGATTATGAATAAATATAGATTTAAAAAAAATTACTGGGTTAAAAACTTTGTTTTTCAATATTTAATGTTAACCATGAAATCTTAAAGTTAAAAAAATTAATGCGAACAAAATTTACGAAAAGAGGGTTTAGATATGAAAGGAATTATTTTAGCAGGTGGTAGTGGCACACGTTTGTACCCATTAACAATGGTAACAAGTAAACAGTTGTTACCAATATACGACAAACCAATGATTTATTACCCACTATCAACCTTAATGCTAGCGGGTATTCAAGACATACTAATTATTTCAACCCCGGAAGATACTCCTCGATTTGAAGCATTGTTAGGGGATGGTTCTCAGTTTGGAATAAATCTTGAATATAAAATTCAACCGAGTCCGGATGGATTAGCACAGGCTTTTTTAATTGGGGAAGAATTTATAGGCGATGATTCAGTCGCTATGATTTTGGGAGACAATATTTATTATGGTAGTGGGATGAGAAAAATCCTACAAAGAGCTGCGCAAAAAGAGATTGGGGCAACGGTCTTTGGGTACCATGTACATGATCCAGAGAGGTTCGGTGTGGTTGAATTTGATGAAAATGGAAAGGTTTTAAGCGTTGAGGAGAAGCCGGAATTTCCAAAATCAAATTATGCCATTACTGGTTTATACTTTTTTGACAATCGAATTGTCGAGATTGCGAAAAATGTAAAACCATCTGAACGTGGAGAACTGGAGATTACATCGGTAAATGAAGCTTATTTACGTATGGGACAGCTTGAAGTAGAATTACTAGGTCGTGGCTTTACATGGTTGGATACAGGTACACATCAAACTTTAGTAGAGGCAACTAATTTTGTTAAAACAGTCGAGGAGCATCAAGGGATTAAAATTGCTGCGCCAGAAGAGATTGCCTATATTAATGGATGGATTGGAAAAGAAGAGTTGTTTGAATCTGGAGAAAAATTCTCAAAAACAGGTTATGGGCAATATCTATTGAAAGTAGCAAGTGGCAGTATAAAGTATTAAATAGGAGTGGTTTGTAGTGAATGTAATTGAAACTTCCCTACCAGGGGTAAAAATTATTGAACCAAAAGTATTTGGCGATCATCGCGGTTGGTTTATGGAAACATATAGTGAATCAATGTTTATAGAAGCAGGAATTAATATAAAATTTGTTCAAGACAATCAGTCGTTTTCTGCTGCTAAAGGAACATTAAGAGGATTGCACTATCAATTAGCACCTAAAGCACAAACAAAGTTAGTGCGATGTACTAGAGGCGCTATCTTTGATGTAGCGGTTGATATTCGCAAAGGAAGCCCGGCCTTTGGAAAGTGGTTTGGATTGGAACTGAGTGCAGAGAATAAAAAGCAGTTATTAGTACCAAAAGGATTTGCTCATGGTTTTATGACTATTACAGATGATGTAGAGGTCCAATATAAAGTGGATGAGTTGTATGCGCCTGATTGTGATCGAGGAATCATCTGGAATGACCCGGAAATTGGAATTGAATGGCCGATGGAAATTACCCCTGTATTGTCAGATAAGGATGCAAAAGCACCATTCCTTGCAAGTACTGATAATAACTTTATCTTTGGAGAGTAATCAATGAAAATAATTGTAACGGGTTATACAGGACAACTCGGGTTTGATGTTGTCCGTGAAGGGTTGAACCGTGGCTTTGATATGGTTGGTGTTGGTTCGAAAGATTTGAATATTACTGATGAACGTTCAGTTTATCAGTACGTTGAAAAAATTAACCCTGATGCCATTATACATTGTGCAGCCTATACTGCGGTTGATAATGCAGAGGATGATAAGGAAAACTGCTGGAGTGTGAATGTTGATGGTACCAAGTACTTATCAAATGCATCGAAAGAAATAAAAGCTAAATTTATGTATATTAGTACGGATTATGTGTTTGATGGATTAGGTGAAGCGCCTTTTATTGAAACAGATAAGCCAAACCCAGTGGGGTACTATGGGCAGACTAAGTATGAAGCGGAAAAAATAGTGCAGTCATTATTATCAGAACACTTCATTGTCCGGATCTCTTGGGTTTTTGGAAAAAATGGAAACAATTTTATCAAAACAATGTTGCGCTTAGCTGAAACTCGCGATGAGTTAAATGTGGTTGGTGATCAAATTGGTTCCCCTACCAATACGTTTGACTTATCTCGTCTTTTACTAGATATGGTTCAAACAGATAGATATGGAATATATCATGCCACAAACGAAGGATATTGCAGCTGGGCTGAATTTGCACAAAAAATTTTCCAGCTAGCTGACAAAACTGTGAATGTGAATTCAATTACAACGGAAGAATATCCTACGAGAGCAGTTCGACCTAAAAACTCCCGGTTGTCCAAGCAAAAATTAATTGACAATGGATTTACTCCATTACCGTCTTGGCAGGATTCATTAGAACGTTATTTAAATGCATTAAAACATGAGGTGAAATAATGGCAAAGAAAAAGATACTTGTAACTGGCGGTGCAGGATTTATTGGTGGGAACTTTGTTCAATATATGGTGAATAAGTATCCACAGTATGATATTTATAATTTAGATTTATTAACGTATGCGGGTGATTTAGCCAAGCACCGTGCTATTGAAAAGAAAGAAAACTATCAATTTGTTAAGGCGGACATTGCAGACAGAAAAGCCATAATGACACTTTTTGAAAATGAAAAGTTTGATTATGTAGCGCATTTCGCAGCTGAAAGTCATGTTGACCGCTCTATTACTAATCCGGAAATTTTTGTAATGACTAATGTTTTGGGTACACAAGTGTTACTTGATGCTGCAAAACAGATTGGGGTTTCAAAATTCGTTCATGTATCCACGGATGAAGTATATGGTGAATTAGATTTTGACCCAACGACATTCTTTACTGAAGAAACACCATTACAGCCTAATAGCCCATATAGTGCAAGTAAAGCATCATCTGACTTCTTAGTACGTGCTTATCACGAAACATTTGGACTACCGATTAATATTACCCGATGCTCTAATAATTATGGACCGTTTCATTTTCCAGAGAAGTTAATTCCATTAACCATTTCCCGGGTTCTAAATAATGAAAAAGTACCGGTATATGGTGACGGCAAAAATATCCGTGATTGGTTGCATGTACTCGATCATTGTGCAGCAATCGATCTAGTAATGCATGAAGGTGTTACTGGAGAAGTATATAATGTTGGTGGTCATAATGAACGGACTAATTTAGAAGTAGTTAAAACCATCATTAGCACCTTAGACAAATCTGAAGAGTTAATTGAATTTGTAACTGATCGTTTAGGCCATGATAAGCGCTACGCTATAGATCCTACTAAATTGGAGAATTTAGGTTGGGAACCAACTTACACCTTCGAAACAGGAATTGCACAAACCATTAAATGGTATTTAGAGAATAAATGGTGGTGGGAGCAAATTATTAGTGGGGAATATAAGAACTATTTCAATAAGCAGTATTCAATAAATTAGTAAGAGTAAAACCCTGCCCCACGTTCACGATTATGAATGTGGGGGTTTTTGGTTTTGGAAATCTTGATAAAGAATCATTTTTAGCCTGATATAAATTGAGAGAATGTCCAATTAAAGCCTACCATTCTAATAAGGTTAAAAAGATCTATGTTTATTAAGTAAAGTCTATGAAAAAGTAACTAAGAATAAAAGGGAAAAATACACAAACAAGTCAATTTACATAAGTTGAATAGCTATTTTTATCAACCTAAGAACGCGGATCTAGTGTTATGTAATATTAATTACAATTGAAAGTGGTTCCATAAAATAATGGAAAATAACTCCAATCTTACTATTGGAAGTCTATCGACTTTATATGAACATGTCATCAAAATAGCATGTTTTACTTTTAAGAAAGTATAACCATAAGGTTCACATTTTTATGTTAATTAAATACATAATAATCAGGAGTGATTAAATGAATAATAACAAAAGAAATTTTTTGTTAGGTTTAGTTTTTTGGTTTCTAGCTTTCTTTTTTGGCTATACATTCAAAAAGGAAGGTGGACTTATGGCAATACAACCAAAAAAAAATAATTCGTTTATAAATAATGAAAATGAAGTTACACAAAGACTTAAGGAACTTGATAAGCAGTTCGCGAAAAAGGCCAACAAAGATACTAATGTTTTTGCAAAAAAGACCTATGGTACGTATGAATCTGCCGCTGTATTGTCGGCTATTGGAAACCAAGAAAATCCTAGACCCGAAGTTATCGGCTTCCATCAAACAAATGAGGCAACAAAGTATGAAGGAAGAGATTCAGTAGCATTTTATACGTCAAACAAAGGTACGAATCCAACGGTTGTTGTAAATTCAGGAATTATTCAATACAGTCCTTTATCGGTCCACGTAATAGGGATAACTGTAGCTAACTTCAATAAAATTTTACCCGGAATGTTGATAGATACATACCATACACCAAACCGTTATACTTCAATTGTCGATCATATTGATGTATCTACCCAAACCATCTTTATAAAAGATGGTTGGTATGAAGTGAAAGAAGGAGGTAGTAAGATTGCGGTTATTCCACCGAATGGCGCTGGCTTTGATGTTAACCGAATTACTAAAATATGGGGAATTAACAACAATGTCTATCTAAGGAAAGGAGAAAGTACTGAGGCTGGGATAGCCGAAGAGATTGGTTTATTCAATGAAGCGGGTGCAGACCTTAGTGGGATTGATGTTGTAAACTTTAAAGCCCAATCAAATTTTGGAATTAAAGTAAGAAAAGCAAAAAGTGCACCAAGTGGATTTGTTTATGGGTATTACGCCATGGACAGTGGAATATCCTTTATGTCAGAAGCAACAAACGAAGACCAAAACTTCTTGCGTTCTGAGGTAAAAGGGGATGTACACAAGGGTTTTTTAGTACATGCAAATGGTACACAATCCAAACTACGTTTGAAAGCAGCAATCTTTGTAAATGGAAATGTTAAATTCTCATCTGAATCCCAAAGGGTCTTTATTCTCAATAAGACAGTTGAAGAGTTATTTAGAATCCCTAGCCCTAAAGGTAAGTCAGGAGAACTTATCTTTTTGATGAATGTTGGTACTGCTACATCGATAATAAGAATCAATAATGACGATGGTTCAATTGTATCTGGCAAGGGGAATCCTAGTTTTAATCTTTCACCAAACTCAAGTGCGGTACTCATTAGTGATGGCAACTCATGGTATCAACAGAATTTTAATAATACAATTGTGAAGTCAGGAACACCTAATGTTGCCCCTCAATTTATCGGGCAAGAGTATTTAGATGCAACTAATAAGAAAGTATATAAAGCATTTGGTACTTCAAGTACCTCTGATTGGGTAGTACTAAATTAATACAACTACAGAGTATTATTCTAGGATAAATTGAAACTACAACATAAAATAGAACGAATTTGTGTTCTGTCATCTGCCGATAGGAAACGGGAAATAATCAGAAGACTATTAGTGTTTGAATTAGATGGGGAATGTTAGGTCATCTTCTCGCATACCTAAGATGGAATCTAAAACCTCCCGACTTATGATAGATAATAAAAATCTTTCATAAGTCGAGAGGTTTTATTATTAATCTAGTGTTCAAATTCATCTGACGTAAACTGTTCTGTTCATCATTTTATTATATTGATATTTACTATACTAATGAATCATTTGAATAACTAATTTAATCCAACCGAAAAACGCAAACCACAAAGGAACACTTAAAGACGTCCCCCACAATACTCCTAATAAAAGATTTCCTTGCTTGTCCATGAAATCCACTCCTATTGTTAGTTGTAGATAAATCTGGTGCTGCACGGTTCTGTTACTTAGTTCGTGTAAACGTTTTCAATTATTTTTTTATATGATACCCCAATAAGGATGGAGAAAAAAGTAGAAATATGCAGGTTATACACTAAATATTCCGACAATTATATTTGGTAGACTAATACAACTAGAGAGGCTGAAAACCTATTATTCAATATAGTTTTTCTCAATATGAATAAATTTGCTACTCCATTAATGAAAGATTTTATATAATATAAAATAGACGATTACCCATAAAGGAATGGGAAAAAGGAACCCCAAAGGCAACCTACACCGAAATTTCTCCCATTTTCTTTTTCCGCCATATGTACCACTCCACTTCTGAAACGGGTTGCTTATCACTATTTAATCATGTATGGATGAACTGTTATCATTAAATCGTTCGATGAATAATTACAAATTATTAACATATAAATATAGGTTAATAGTCTATTTATTACTATAAATAATTGGTATACTATCATTATAAGCACATATTTCGTACGAAAGGGCAAATCCATTGAAAAATGGAGGCGCAAAACTAAAGGGGCTAAGGTTTTTTCATAACTATGCTAGCCAGTTGCCGAAAATGATCACCTTACTACGGATTATGAATATACTCTGGGAGGTTACACTATGTTTCTTTTTATTGCAGGATTAGTTGTTGGATCTTTCTCGATGCTTACGACTATGAGTCTTATGGTTGCTGCTAAAAAAGGAGATCAACTGCTTGAACAACAATAAAATGAAAGCGTTTACCATATAATCTGAATTTAGGTTAAACGAATCTTTAATTTAGATGTATTAACAATTGTCAGTCAGTTAAAGTGATAATCATGTTCAAAAACAGCTACAAAAATACAGAGTTTTAACATATTAAAAGGATAAATAAAAGGAGAACTGAAATCAGTTCTCCTTAATAGTAAATATTTAAATAATCATTTAAAAATGAGTGGAAATTAAATCCTTGATCTTATCCTGATCAATAACCAGTTGATAGTTATTAGCCTTTAAAATGTCATCATACATTCTTTTCCCAACACCAGGAATCTGATGATATTCCAATTGTGTATTTGGTTCAAAGTCTTTTGCTGAAAGTCCAAGACTTAACATATCGGATGTAGACATATTGCTGGCTATCACAAAGTCAGGAATAGATTTT
Organism: Bacillus sp. AFS073361; assembly: GCF_002567005.1. Lineage (GTDB taxonomy): Bacteria > Bacillota > Bacilli > Bacillales > Cytobacillaceae > Neobacillus. The sequence goes on along the minus strand of NZ_NUZU01000004.1, from coordinate 98,456 downwards.
ACGAGTGAAGGCAAATTGTTGATATTACTTGGACTAAGAGCCTTTTTAGCAATTCCTTTTAAGGCTTCCTCTTGGAGTTTTTGACGACCATATTCTCCGTTTTTTAGAGAATAGCGTTCGTGGACAACTTCTGCTACCATTTTTCCATCAAAAGAATGTGTACCAGTACTTATTACTTTATTTATATTTTCACTGTACCAAGGATGGGTCAATTTAACATCAAATGGGACATTCATATCAATCCCACCAACTGCGTCCACCATTGCTTGAAAACCGCCATAATTGGTTTCAACGTAGTAATTGATCGGAACACCTGTTAATTCCCCAACTGCTTTCACAGCAGCTTCTACCCCTTTTTTAGCCCCTTTTGTTGCCTGCATAATATATTGGACACTCGTAATTTTAGTATATCCATAGCCATCTAAATGGACACGGGTATCACGTGGAATGCTTATTGCATCATATTCATGCTTGGTTAAATCCACATGAACAAGCATCATTGAATCCGAATGCCCTATTTTTTGACCTTTTCTTTCATCTGAACCAATTAATAATAAGTTAAATACAGGTTCTTTTATATCAACATTCTTATTTACTTGCTGCTCATTGTTCCCAGAACTTACAACTGGAACTGATGTAAAATGATTGTCTGGCTGTAATTGATAATATCCGTACCCTAGGCCAGCGATAACGAGTATAATGATACCCAAAAAGCTAAAACCTACAATTTTCCATTTACTTTTACCCTTTTTTTTCATATTTCCTCCGATGTTGTAGAGTGATTCCTCTAAAATTAACTAGGTTAATAGTCATGAAATTATTTTACTGTTTTTGGATATTGGATTCAATATAAATTATTGGAAGAAACACGAATTTTGTAGAAAAAACTACTGCTAAGCCATATCTGAATCCTGCACCAATAACACTCCCGATAATCAAAAAAAGGAAACAAATGCTCCTATTTTGAAGGTATATCTGTTTCCTCTTATTGTCTTTAAATTTTTAGTTTAACTCTAGTTGTGCTTTTAATTCGCTTTGGATCTTTTGTTTTTCTTCGGCCGAAACCAATCCATAATAGATTTTATTAATTTTCGTGCCCGTTTCTTTGATCTCCATTTGCTGGATGTTTGTACCAACTGTTTGATAATTCTTTTGTATATCTATCAATTGATCAAAAGTAAGATTTGTTTTTACATTTTTACCGATAGCGGTGAAGATATCTGAGAAATTAGTAATACTTGATATACTTGCGCCTTCTTTAATGACCGCTTGAATGATTTGGCGTTGTCGTGTTTGACGGCCAAAGTCACCTCTAGGATCTTCATACCGCATTCTAGTGTAAGCCAAAGCCTTTTCTCCATTTAAAGTTAATTCCTTTTTGGCAAAATGGAAACCATCTGATGTAAAGTCTAAATCATTCCTTACAGTAACTCCACCCACAGCATCAACAATATCCTGAAAACCTTCCATGTTCACTTGCATGTAATAATCGATCGGGATATCAAGGAAGTTCTCAACGGTATCCATTGCCATCGGCACTCCACCAAAGGCATAGGCATGGTTTATCTTATCCTCTTTCCCTTTACCTACTATTTCAGTACGTGTATCACGTGGGATGCTGAGCATTTTTACTGAATTATTGTTTGGGTTCACTGTGAGGACGATGATCGTGTCAGATCTGCCACGGTCACCTTTCCGTTCATCGACACCTAACATCAGCACGGAAAAAGGATCCTTTTCCTTAAAAGCTACTGGTTTCTCCCGTTTTTCTGATTGTTTCCGTTCAATGGGCTGATGCATGGTTTCAACTGCACCTTTTAAAGAATTATAGACAGTAAAAGCATAGGCTCCACCAGCAACTAACAGGATTAATAGAATACCACCGGTTATCTTTAACCACTTTCTACTCTTTTTCTTCGTTTTCATCGACCAATCCTCCAATCAATATACAACTTTTTACAAATTATATTAATAGTACCATAATCATAGGATAATAGATATCAGAGGATATTGGAATAAAATAGTGGAAGTAGTGTGATTGGTATCCGCTGCTCAGGAGAGTCAGGGGTAACAACACTCTGATTCAAAAGGTATGCCCTGATTAGTAATTAGTGAAGAGTGTGGTTCAGCTCCACAGCTCTTACCAAATAACTCTTAGAGTAAAATCCCCTTCAGCCGATGTGGAGGGGATTTTCACTGAATTTACCGGTTTAATTCCTCATATTTAATATTAAACTCCTTAATTATATTATTAAACTTGTTCCTATCGCTTTTTTGAGGCTCTTTTATTGGTGTAAAAGTTCCATTTACTAAATTTGTACTTCCGCACATTTGGCATTTTGTTGCTGAATTACTGCATAAATAATCACAATCATCACATATCTTCAATTTTATAGTCATCGTCATTAATATCAGTCTCCAATTTAAGTCTTAATAGTATCTCAATCTTAATGGCTATAGGTGAACATTATGCCCCTTTTCGAGGATCTTTCTTAAAGGAAAAGGGATCCTGTTCTATACCAAGCATCATTTTCCTGAATTGGTCGGCCGTTTGCAGTTTATGGTTAAAAGAATAAAGTTTCATAGGAACTGTTATCGTTAATCCATTCGCAAACTCTACCAGTGCTTGTTGATTTGAGCTGAGTGTTCTTGTGATATGAATGGGATTAAACCATTTCGTATCGTCATGTTTTGATGACTTATCAGGAAAAACACAAATTCTATGTATGGGATTAACCATGATCGGACACATATATTTAGTACCAAGAAGAAATTTGGCTGTTTCCATAGCGCCCCGTAAATCAAAGCCAATGCATCTAATACTATCATTTAGAATTTCTAGAGGTGATTTGTCTACGATAAGGGTTCTATTCAGTTCCGTAACAATTGTGCAAAGCTTAGCGTTTCGATCATACTGACCAGCCATATACATAAAATGCGGATTGATAATATACTCTTTTTGAATAAACAAGATTTCAACTCCCTAAATTGGTTTGACAGGGCACCTTCAAAAATGGATTTACAACTATAGGCAGCCTGTGAATATTCTTCACTTTTTTACATTAAACTAGATGTTATCTGATGCGGGACATTTAGAAGTTGGATGATCTGTTGTTTTTTTTTTAAAAATAATTAAGTCTGTGGTTTATAATGGATTCATTTATCTATTGGAAAATCGTATATTCAAGCCATCATGACTTTTTTAGTGGAGAAAATGTTTATTCATCAATATTTGTTATTTCCACGATTTCACGAATATCGTCTATTCCAAGTGCTTCAGCGATTTGCTCTATATGTTTAAAGTTAATATTTTGTCTCTGGTGATTGGCCAACTCAATAAGTGCCGCTAATCTCACACCTGATCTACGGGATAATTCTCGCATTGAAATACCCATCTTACTTAGTAAACTATGAAGTTTCACAACAACCTTTTTCCCCATTTGTCTCATTCACCCCCTTATTAATACCTAAACAAAAGCTAACATATATAAATAAACAAGGCGAACACAAAAGCGGTTCATTTTAACTATTTTGTGGATAGTGTTGATAACTTTACTAAATTTGTCATATTTAGGGGAAATTACGGGTAATTTGTAGGTGGATTAGGGAATCTAGTCGAAAAAAATTAGGTGTAAGGGACTAAAAAGTTGCTAGAAAAGGTTCCTTGCTATAATAAGCTGAAACTCTAAAGCAGAGTGACAATAATAATTAATAACATCGAACCCGAGTGTTATTCTTTTCTAGAATTACGCTTCTTTGCTAAAAATGCAAAAACACCCCCGCGTCGTAGAAGTATAATCATCTACGAGCGTGGGGGTGTTTTCATATTAAACCATTATCTCTTTTCAGCAGAAAATGTCTTCTTCACTTTAGCACTTTCATGCATTCCGATTCGTTTTACAGTAATATAGACACTTCCGGATTTTGTCCCAAGTTGTTTCGTACTAATGGTTGCGGAAGTAGACGTCACTGATTTAGATGTTGCTAGTAGTTTTCCTTTGGATGTGTAAACTTTTACAATATCACCTTTTTTCAGGCTGCTTACGTAAATCTTATCGTATTTCCCTTTATAATTCGTTATTTTAATTTTTGAGGTTGATGGTTTAGGAGTGACTGGCTCTGCATAATAAGCTACTTTTACTTTTGCACTTTCATGCATTCCGATTCTCTTTACGGTAATATAGACACTTCCGGATTTTGTCCCAAGTTGTTTCGTACTAATAGTTGCGGAAGTAGACGTCACTGAACTAGATGTTGCTAGTAGATTTCCTTTGGATGTGTATACTTTTACAACATCCCCTTTTTTCAGGCTGCTTACGTAAATCTTATCGTAATTCCCTATAAAATTCGTTATTTTAATTTTCGATGCAGATGGTTTAGGAGTGATTGGCTCCGCATTATAAGCTACCTTTACTTTTGCACTTTCAGACATACCGCTTCTAGTAAGGGTAACATAAATATAACCTGACTTTGTTGAAAGCTGACTTACGGCGACACTAGTGTAAGTAGATGCTGCAGGCTTAGAAGAAGCCAGATACTTTCCTGATGCAGAGTAGACCTTTACGATATCACCCTTCTGGATTGAACTAGTTGTAATGATATCAGATTTACCCACGTAATTAGCTACTTTTACAGATGAACTTCTTACCGTTGGGGAAAGCCCTTTAATAAGCAGATTGTATTTTTTATCGATAGAATTGTAGTCATTATCAATAGAAACATAGTATTGGCCGGCTGCTAAATTAAATCGTGCCGTTTCCCATCCCTTTGCAAATTGGTCATTCTTTGTTGTGAATGTCCCTTTTTCATTTCCATACTGATCATAAATGGTAACATCCCAAGATACATTTGGCATTCTGCTCAAGAAGAAATCTACTGTGGATGAACCCGCTACCTTAAAGGTATAAAAGTCGACATCGCCATAAGATTGGAGGTGTCCGGTGTATGTTGTGCCGATGGTAACGGGATTGGCTGATTGGGAGTTATTATTAAACTCTTTCTCGAACACTTTCGACTTTGTATAATTCACCCGAAACTTATAAGGTTTTTGACTAGCATTATAATCATCATCAATAACTACATAGTATGTCCCTTTTGGCAGTCCTACGGTTGTTTCCATTGGGAGCATAACATACGAAGAGGAGTCTGTGGTCATTTCCTTATAAACTTCACCGTACTGGTTAAGGATTGTTACATCCCATTGAACATCAGATTTTTGATCCATTTTAAGTGTAATGGCTCCATCTTCAGGTAGTGTAAATTTGAAATAATCATAGTCACCTGATGATTGCATTTCCCCAATAATGTCTTGGTTTGTATTGATCGGATTTGCTGAGGCTAGGACATTATTAAACTCCGTTTCGATATTTTGCATGGAGGTAAAGTTAACAGCAAAATGGTAAGTTTTATTGTATGAATTATAGTCATCATCAATCTTTAAATAATAAGTTCCTACAGGAAGTCCGACCCGTCTTTCTGTCACGCCTAGCGCAGTATTGCTGTTATCCGTTGTACCATCAGTATAAACATTTCCATACTGATCAGTAATCTGAAAGTCCCATGAACTATCACTAATATTATTAATATTAAATTTTACTTGTCCTGGCATTGTTAAGGTGAATTTATAGTAATCTTCATAATCGTCATATCCCTTTAACATGCCGCTATAAACGGTATTAACATTAATTGATTGCGCGGTTTGGTAGGTATCATCCCCTACATTCGCAAAAGCACTCGTGTTTCCCATTAACACGGCAAATAATAAGAATAATACTGATACTATCTTCCTCTTCATTTCTACTCTTTTCCCCCTACTATAATGAAATTCAGGTATATTATACCATAATCTAAAAATTGTAAACTTGGAGAGGCTTGGATTTTTTAGTGGTATCTATTGATTTGGGGACCGTCCCTTTAAGTAGTTGGGACTAACATCCTTTAAGTCCATAAGACGACCAAGAGAACAGTACCTGTACTTCAAAGGTAATATACTAAAACGATATAACCTGATAGTATTTTCCTGTAATAATGATGGATAGGGGCAGGGAATTTTGCGAAGGATGGTAGTTTTATTACTAGTATTGCAGCTGTTAGTTTTACCCGGAACGGTTTTTGCGCAAGGGAAGGAAGCTGCTTCTCTACAACCGGAGAAGAGTTTGAATGCGAATATTTCGGTTGGAAAAGAGCCTAAGCAGGCGAATGAAAATGAAGCTGATTATCGTGATCCATCAAATTATCCGTTAATCGGTGAGGAGGGATATATTGCTGTTTATTTAAATTCCTATTTGTCAAAAAGCGATTACGCAAATCAGCCTTATATTTATATGAGAGTAGGAGTTTCAAGATCTCCTGCTGATACCTATTATTCGGGAGTTACTATTTTTAGAGTGGTGAATCCTTTTTATTCAGGCAGTCCTGAATCAGATGTTGCATATGCAGTCATTAGCAATGAATCTACTAATGGGGATTCGACAGAGCCTACCGGATGTGAAGGGGATTTTTCATTGAAATTTAAAAAAGGAATTCCAGAATATTTAGTTAAGCTCAAATCATCTTTCGTTACTAACCTAGATTTCTATTTAGACCAGTAATCTTTGAAAACAGCTCTCGACATTCTTTTCGGGTAAATGCAATGGGAAAGGCAGGAATGGTGAAGGCTGAGGTTCCATTTAACCAAACGTTTGATTAGTTTCGAAAAGGCGGAGTTTTAATAGAATAATGGAAGTTTGTAAGAATCTGATCTGATTTTGTGGAAAGTTGGAATATTTCCTGCGGAATTTTCAAGCGCATCTCGACAATTCTCTTATGTTATTTGGAGAGGAAACTATTAGATTTTCAGTTCTTGCAGCTGATTTAACCATACGTTTGATTAGTATAACTTATCTGGAATTTAGTCGAATGGGTGTCGTTTAATGCAATATAGGTTACATCGGTTAAGGGGATTTGGTTTATAGAATGCATCTGATTTGTACGATATAAAATTTTTACAGAAAAACTTAGGTTTTTATGGAAAATAGAGGATATATGCAAGCAAAAGATATCTTATTAATCTAAGAAACTATTGGAAAGGATATGAGAAAATTATTTCATTTTTTGATTACGACCATTGTCTTTCTAAGTATTGCTCCTCCTTATAAAGAAGCGGCAGCGATTGCTGCAGAGCCAAACATTCAGGTAAAGTTAGTCAATTTCTTAGGTAATCAGTCAAGTGTTTCATTAAAGATAAAGGGAAGTTACTACTTAAACGGAAATTCTTCGAATCTATTAAGCGCTAATAAAAGCTATTCGGTAAAGGTAGAGAACGGGGCTCTAGGTTTATATGATGGAGATACGATATTAGCCTCCAGGGTCGATCTATCGATTAAGCCGGTTCATCACATTGATCATGCGATCATTAACAACCGTGAATACACCGGCAGTATTCGTTTTACGATTGAAAATAATCGATATGTCAGGCCAATTAACACTATCAATCTCGAAGATTATGTAAAAGGTGTGGTTCCATTTGAGATGTATGGATTTTGGCCAATAGAAGCTCTGAAGTTGATGCAGGAATTTTATACAAGGACATAATATCCTTTTACTACCCAGGAACGGCTTTAGTTACGTATTACCAATCGGTACCTGAACCTGCGATTGTAAACGAAGTAACCGATAAAGATACTTCTGTAACAGGCGAAGCGGAACCGGGATCTACAGTAGAGGTAAAAGTTAGTAGGGTCACTATTGGATCAGCAACTCCCGGTACAGATGGGAAATTTACAGTAGTCATTCCGGTTCAAGTAGCAGGAACAGAATTGGCAATCACAGCAACTGATAAAGTAGGTAATTAAAGCTCAAAAGAAGAGAACAGTTTTAAGCTTGACAGCAACTGATAAGGCAAAGAATTTTAGTAAGGCAGTGGCAGTCAAAGTAAAATAATAGTTCAAAAGAAATCCTCTTCGCTTTTAGTGAAGGGGATTTCTTTTGAAGGTAAAAATGGAATTCTTAATGTTAAGTTGGACCCATGCTCTCATGTAGTTGCTAACTAATGTCCCATTTAAGTGAGCTTGTCCCATTTAAGTGAGCTTTATGGGGGTCTTTTCGACATAATCTGGAATCGCATCATACACTGCAGGATCTGCATTTTCAATTGAGCCATCAGCTAATCTGTTTAAAACCGCCATGACAGGCACTTTCGCTGTTTCTTTTAACATTCCATTTTGCTCTACATACGGGAAAACCTCCGTTTATTTTCCGTCACTCTGATTCCTTCATTTACCTAAAAGCAATGCAGCACCATGGGTCTACCCCCATGGTGCTGCATTGCTTCAACCACTTAGTTTTTTAGAAATTATCCAAGCTGAAGATCAATTCCCCGTTAATATAGGTTTGTTCGACCTTGCTCCTAAGGTCAAACGGGTCTCCGCTCCAAAGGACGAAGTCAGCGTCTTTCCCCACTTCAATGGAACCCACATTTTCTTCCACACCTAAATGTTTTGCAGCGTTGATGGTGATGGCTTGTAATGCTTGTTCTTCACTTAGTCCATATTTAACTGCTAAGATCGCACTTGTTGTTAAATGCTCGATGCCTACGACAGGATGATCTGTGGTTAAAGAAAACGGTACACCGGCTTCAGAAAGAGCCGTTAGTGTTTGCCAGCCTTTGTCGGCAAGCTCTATTTTCGAACGAGTAGACATCGTGGGACCGACTGATACCCTTACGTCATGCTTTGCAATGAATGGGGCAATAAAGTGACCCTCGGTGCAATGTTCAATCGTTAGGTCAATGTTAAATTCACGCTTGAGACGAAGGACTGTTACGATATCATCGGCACGGTGCGCATGAACACGTAATGGGATTTCTTTATTTAAGACTTTTGCAATGTTTTCTAAATCAAGCTTGCGTTCTGTTTTGCCTTCTTTTCTTTTTTCCTGATACTCCTGGGCTTCGATGAACTTTTGACGAAGCAGTGAGGCGGTTCCCATTCGTGTAACAGGAAGTTTCCCTTTTGCTCCATAGAAACGTTTGGGATTTTCCCCAGTGGCTGCTTTTAACCCAGAAGGGCTTTTTAATAGCATTTCATCGACGATATGTCCAGCTGTTTTTAAAACGACCATCTCCCCGCCGATGACATTTGCGCTGCCAGGCATAATCTGAACTGTTGTCACACCTGCGCGCCGGGCATCTTCAAAGCCCTTCTCCCGTGGGTTAATGCCGTCTAATGCACGTACCTCTGGTGTAGTCGGCGAACTGATTTCATTATAATCATGACCTTCTGCTCCTATTCCTTCTTCGTGAATGCCAAGATGTGTATGTACGTCAATTAATCCAGGGGTGACCACTTTTCCTTGAGCGTCAATCACAACAGCCCCTGCCGGGATCGGAAGGTTTCTTCCTATTTCCTTAAATTTCCCCTCTTCAATCAGAATGGTTGTTTGATTCAAGCGATTTCCTTGGCCATCAAAGCCTTTTACATTGGTTAGAGCTAACACGTACCTCATCCTCCTCTTAAATCTTTGCGAAAATTGTTGCATTATGAAAGTTCTTTCTCTATAATATCCTTAAATTCCTAATTCAGATAATAAAGTAAACTTCGAATAATGTAAATAGATAATAAATTACATAACTAATACTCGTTTGGGGAATGTTATTTAAAAAAACGACTGAAATGAGGAAATGCTTTGAGATACGAAATAGATGAACTGGACCGTGGGATTTTACAGTACATTTCGAAGGATGGAAGGATGTCATTCACGGAGATTGCCGCTGGCCTCAATGTTTCCGAAAAAACAGTGCGGCTTCGCTATAAGAACCTTCTGGACAATGGGGTAATGGAAGTTGTTGGGGTGGTTAACCCAGTTGCACTTGGGATCAAATCTGGTGCGATTATTCAATTAAAGGTTACTCCTCAATCATTAAATCTAGCCATTGAAGCGTTGAGGGAATTTCGCGAAATCCGTTATATTACGATGACGACAGGACCCTATTCCTTACTCGCCCAAATAGCGGTACCAGGTCAGGATGATTTTACAGCTGTGATTCAGAAGATTAATGAATTACCTTACATTACGGAAATGAATACGATCATCCAGCTAGATGTTTATAAAAACACCTACGACTACTTTTAAGGGAGGTTTGGATAATGATTGATCTGTTAAAGACCCTAACGAGCTTGTCAGGTCCTTGTGGGTATGAGCATTCGGTGTCTTATTTTTTAAAAGAGTATCTAGAAGATCAAGTGAATGAGGTAACCATTGACCCGATTGGTAATGTGATTGCCAAAAAACGGGGGGATAAGGCTGGTCCGACCGTTCTCTTAACCGCCCATATCGATGAAATCGGCTTTATTGTCAAAAAGATTGAAGCGAATGGGTTACTGCGGTTTGAAAAGCTCGGGGGAAACGATGATCGGATCTTGCTGGCGCAGCCGGTCAGGGTAATGGGGGCAGATGGTGAGGTTCCCGGTGTCATTGGAACGATCTCCGCTCATTATGCAAAGTTCGATGATGCTTCTAAGGTAAGAAAACACAGCCAGATGTACATCGATATCGGCGCCTTATCTAAGGATGAAGTGCTGGAGATGGGCGTTGATGTAGGGACGCCGGTTACATGGGGGACCGAGTTCGAATCGTTTGGTCCGCCATCGTCTCCAAAAATTCGAGCCAAATCGTTAGATGACCGGGCGGGTTGTGCTGTCTTGTTACAGACATTGAGGGAGCTTCAGGAGGAATCTTTTGCTGGAGAACTCATCTTCCTTTTTGCGGTACAGGAAGAGGTAGGCTTAAGAGGGGCGAAAACAGCAGCCGAACATTTGAATGCCGATGCAGCCATCGCCATTGATACAACTGCCGTCAGTGATACGTTAGAGGAAACCATGGATCAAAGCTTGGCCCTCGGCGCCGGCACAGGCATTAAGGTCATGGATTTCAGCTTAATTGTACATAAGACGATGAAAGATCTGCTCATTAAGTTGGCAAAGGATCACAAGATTCCCTACCAGCTTGAGGTCTTTCCGGGAATTGGGACGGACGGAGGGGCAGTAAATTATGCCAATAAGGGAATTCCAACAGGGGTTCTATCCATCCCATCCCGCTATGCCCACTCCCCGGTGGAGGTCATCGATGTCGGTGATCTCGAAGCAACGAAAGATTTGATGAAAGCCTTTATCTTACACTTGCACGAGAATCAGACATTTCCATTTTAGTAGAATGCTAGGGGACTAAGTCCCTGATCATATGATTCAACATATTAAATCAAAAAAGGAGCTTTAATGATGAAAATTTTTATCTCAGCAGACATGGAAGGTATTTCAGGAGTTGCCACTAATCAACAGCTTAAAACCAATTCGGAGTATCAGCGTTTTCGTAAGCTGATGACAGCCGATGTGAATGCGGCGATAGAAGGAGCATTTAACGGGGGAGCAACCGAGGTGGTTGTGGCTGATGGTCATGGCAATATGTCTAATATTTTAATCGAAGAACTAGACTCCCGTGCCCGCCTTGTTTCTGGAAACAACCGTGTAATGTGTCAGTTGGAAGGGCTTGACGATACCTTTGACGGAATTATGTTTGTCGGGCACCATGGACGGGAAGGCGGCTCTGATGTCACGTTGATCAGCCATACATTGGCAGGCATTTGTGTCAATGAAATGAAAATCAACGGGAAAGTGGTCGGGGAAACTGAAATGAATTCGCTTGTTGCCGGAGCATTTGGGGTTCCAGCGTTATTCATCAGCGGTGATGATGCCTATGTTAACGAAGTAAAAGAGACGCTTCCGGAAGTAGAAGGAGCCGTTGTAAAAAGAGCGGTTGACCGTTTTGCGGCTGAATTAATTCACCCTGAACTGGCGCGCGCAGAAATCCGTGAGAAAGCAGAAGCTGCCGTCAAAAAAGCAAAGTCGATTAAGCCATTTGTTTTTGAGGGGCCAATTACCTTTGATCTTCAATTTAAAGGATCACAGCAGGCAAAAATGACGACAACGCTTCCGACTGTCGAACTGACTGGTCCGAAAAGCATCCGTTTTACTTGTGAGGATATGGTTACTGCCTATAAGCATATGTGGGGCTGCGTGATTATTGCGATGACTGCCACCAACGGAGTGTTAGGGTCAGTCAATGCCTAAGGAAAACTATGACAACTAGGAGGTGAAGGGCATGTACATTGTAAAAAGATTACTAATGATGGTGCTGACAATCTGGGTAATCGCCACGTTAACTTTCTCCATTATGAAATCTATTCCAGGGGATCCCTTTGCTTCAGATGCAAATGTATTGCCGGAGGAAGTACTTCAAAATATCCGCGCTAAGTACAATTTGGACGAGCCTTTACCAGTCCAATATGTTTTGTATATGAAAAACCTGGTCACTTTTGATCTGGGTCCATCGATCAAGTCAGAAACAAGAACGGTGAACGACATTATTGGTGACGGAATTCCCGTCTCAGCTCAATTAGGGATTCAAGCACTGGTCATTGCACTCTTTTTCGGACTGATATTAGGTATTATCGCCGCCCTTTATCACAATCGGGCGATTGATTTCGCTGCGATGATGCTGGCCATCATCGGGATTTCGGTTCCTAACTTTATCCTCGCACCATTGTTGATAAAGTACTTTTCTGTTCAATGGCACATGCTTCCCGTTGCGTCGTGGGGAACTTGGCAGCACACAATCTTGCCATCGATCGCACTGGCTTCCACGCCTTTAGCTGTGATTGCACGGTTCATGCGCTCAAGCATGATTGATGTGATGAATCAAAATTATATTAAAACAGCAGATGCCAAAGGTTTATCTACTTTTAAACTAGTCGTACGACACGGGATTCGAAATGCAATTTTACCAGTCATTACATTTATCGGTCCGCTGGCAGTAACCTTGATCACCGGTACCTTCGTTATTGAAAAAATCTTTGCCATTCCTGGCTTGGGTAAGTATTTTGTGGATGGGATCTTTAACCGTGACTATCCTGTCATCATGGGAACGACGATCTTTTTTAGTACGATTCTTGTCACCATCCTTTTCTTGATCGACATATCGTACCGTTTAATTGATCCAAGAATTAAATTAACGAGTGGGGGGAACTGACCATGCAATCCAAAACCATTGATGACAAGCGGTTTAGGCCGGTTTCTCCTGAAAATAGAGTGGTTGAAGTCGTTCAGCGGCCTTCCCTTAGTATTTGGAAAGAAACCGTGATTAACATTTTAAAAAATAAGCTGGCTGTTGTCGGATTTTCATTATTGTTACTCATTGCAGCCCTTGCGTTATTTGGGCCTTATACGGTTCCATTTAGCCCGACGGATCAAGACTTAATGAAGGGAAACATCCAGCCGGATGGTAAACACTGGTTCGGAACGGATGATTTAGGCCGCGATATGTGGTCAAGAACCTGGTATGGGGCACGTGTTTCCCTCACGATCGGAATTGTCGCCGCACTGATAGACCTTTTATTAGGGGTAACCATTGGCGGTATTTCGGGGTATATGGCAGGAAGAAGCAAACTAGGGGACAGAGTGGACAACATCATCATGCGATTGATGGAAATCCTCTATGGTATTCCTTATTTACTGGTTGTCATTTTATTAATGGTTGTGATGGAACCGGGCATGACCACGATTATTATCGCTTTAACGGTAACAGGCTGGGTGGGAATGGCGCGGATCACCCGCGGACAAATTTTACAATTGAAATCACAGGATTATGTTCTTGCAGCTGAGAAATTGGGTACTTCTCATGCGAAAATTATCCTCCGCCATTTGCTGCCGAATACACTTGGAATTATTATCGTAAATTTAACGTTTACGATCCCTCAGGCAATTTTTGCGGAAAGCTTCCTAAGCTTTCTAGGTTTAGGAGTTCAAGCACCGTTTGCGAGCTGGGGCACCATGGCCAATGATGCGTTAGGGGTCATCTTAAGCGGCCAATGGTGGCGCTTATTCTTCCCAGGATTTATGATTTCCCTCACGATGTTCGCATTTAATGCCTTTGGTGACGGATTACAAGATGCATTAGACCCGCGAAACCGCAAATAGGAGGTGTGACCATGGCTCATTTACTTGACGTGAAAAACTTAGAAGTTAACTTTAAAACTTACGGGGGAGAGGTTCAAGCCGTCCGCAATGTCTCCTTTCATGTGGATAAAGGAGAAATTGTCGCCATTGTTGGCGAAAGCGGCAGTGGAAAGAGTGTCACTGTCCAAACCATTATGGGCTTGATCCCCACTCCTCCGGGAAAAATAAAAAACGGGGAAATCCTGTTTGAAAATCAAGACCTTCTTAAACTATCAAAACGTGATTTACAGAAAATAAAAGGTTCGAAGATTAGTATGGTTTTCCAAGACCCGATGACCTCCTTAAATCCTACCATGAAAATTGGACAGCAAATTGAGGAAGGGCTGATCATCCATCAAAAACTGAGTAAATCAGAAGCAAAAAAGCGGGCGGTTGAAATGATTCGCCTCGTTGGAATTCCCAATCCTGAAGAACGGTACAGTCAGTATCCGCACGAGTTTAGTGGCGGGATGAGACAACGGGCCATGATTGCGATCGCACTTGCTTGCAATCCGGCGCTGCTCATCGCGGATGAGCCGACAACGGCGCTTGACGTAACCATTCAAGCCCAGGTGCTTGATTTGATGAAGGACTTAAGAGAAAAAATGAACACCGCGATCATTCTAATTACCCATGATTTGGGTGTAGTAGCTGAAACAGCTGAACGAGTGATGGTTATGTATGCCGGTATGATGGTAGAAAGAGGAACGGTACAGGAATTGTTTGAAAATCCGAAGCATCCCTATACGTGGGGTTTAATGGAATCGATTCCGGATTTAGAGTCGGAACATAAATCCCGCTTGATTCCGATTGAGGGATCTCCACCCGATTTATTCTCGCCGCCAAAGGGCTGCCCGTTTGCACCAAGATGTAAATATGCCATGGAGATCTGCTTAGAGGAGATGCCTCCTGCTTTCGAAGTAGGGACAGGCCATTCTGCTAAATGCTGGTTAAATGATCCCCGTGCTCCAAAAGCAGAAATTGAAGTTGCAGCAGGGAGGGTGACAGAATGAGTGACACGATTCTTCAAGTAGAAGGTATGAAAAAATACTTCAACATCAAAAAGGATCAAACGGTTAAATCCGTTGATGATATTTCGATCACCATCAAGAAAGGGGAAACCTTTGGACTTGTTGGAGAGAGCGGCAGCGGAAAGTCTACACTTGGTAAAACGATTGTCGGACTTCAAAAGCCATCTGCAGGGAAGATCCTCTACAATGGGGTGGATGTAGAAACGCTTGGCCGAAAAGAAAAGGCGATCGTTAATCGTGAAATGCAAATTATTTTCCAGGATCCTTATGCCTCATTAAATCCAAGAATGCGAGTGGGTGATATTATCGCCGAAGGAATGGACGCTCATGGGTTGGCAAAGGGAAAAGAGAGACAGGAGCGGATTTATGACCTTCTCAGCAGGGTAGGTCTCCGGCCTGAACAAGCCAAACGATATCCGCATGAATTTAGCGGCGGACAGCGCCAGCGGATTGGGATTGCCCGTGCCCTCGCCGTGAATCCAAAGTTCATTGTCGCCGATGAACCGATCTCGGCCTTGGATGTTTCCATCCAGGCCCAGGTGATCAACTTGATGGAAGATTTAAAAGAGCAGGAAGGGTTAACGTACTTATTTATTGCCCATGACCTCGGCATGGTGAAGCACATCAGCGACAGGATTGGGGTTATGTACCTTGGAAAAATGATGGAGTTGACCACTAGCCAAGATTTATTTGCTGAGCCGCTTCATCCTTATACTCAGGCATTATTATCTGCCATCCCAGTGGCGAATCCCGGCGCAGCCAAACGAGAGCGAATTGTCCTGCAGGGAGATCCGCCAAGCCCGGTCAATCCACCAAGCGGCTGCCGGTTCCGTACAAGATGTCCACATGCTATGTCCATTTGCGCCGAAGCTGCTCCCGTTTGGAGTGAAGTAAAGGCGAATCATTGGACCGCCTGTCATCTATATAATTAATAACTTTTAGGGGGAAATGAAATGAAAAAGTGGTTATGGTCACTTGCAGCCGTTCTTATGCTGAGTTCCATCCTTGCCGGATGCAGCGGCGGGAACGATGAAAAAGCTTCAGGCACAAGTGCAAAAAATGTAAAACAGGAACTCACGTTAAACGCCTTAAGTGAGCCGCCGGCAATCGACCCGGCCATGGCAACTGATACGACTTCAGGGTGGGTATTGGATCATATTTTTGAAGGATTATATACAAAGGATAAAGAAGGAAAGCCAGTACTTGGTGCAGCAAAGGAAGCAAAAGCTTCTGAAGATGGAAAAACGTATACATTCATCCTTCGTGATGATGCCAAATGGTCTGATGGATCAGCTGTAACAGCGCAGGATTTTGAATATGCGTGGAAGCGTGTATTGAATCCTGAAACAGGAAGCCAATTCGCCTTTTATCTATACTATATTAAGGGTGCAGAGGAATACAACAAAGGAAAAGGTCCTGTTGAAAATGTTGGTGTAACAGCAAAAGACGATAAAACGCTTGTAGTAGAATTAAATGCACCGCTTGGCTACTTGAACGAATTATTAACCATGTGGACTTTCTACCCAGTTAAGAAAGAGCTTGTCGAAGGAAACAAAAATTGGGCAGCAGAAGCAGCAGGATATATCAGCAATGGTCCATTCAAAATGACAGAATGGAAGCATGACAGTCAAGTAGTAGCGGAAAAGAATGAAAACTATTGGAACAATAAAGAAGTGAACTTAACCAAAGTAACTTGGAAGATGGTAACCGACGCAACGACGTATTATCAGATGTATAAATCAGGTGAACTTGATTTAATTCAAACCTTACCAACAGACGTAGTAGCACAAGAAGAAAGCAACAAAGAATTTAAAAATGTTCCATACTTCGGAACGTATATGTACATGTTTAATGTAGAGAAAGCTCCGTTTACCAATGCGAAAGTTCGTCGTGCCTTTGCCATGGCTCTTGACCGTGAGGCGTTAACCAAAAACATTACGAAAGCTGGCGAGGCTCCTGCCTATGCATTCGTTCCACCTGGCGTGGAAACATCTAAAGGCGATTTCCGTAAGGCTGGCGGAGAATATTTCAAAAAAGATGCTGCCGAAGCGAAGAAACTACTAAAAGAAGGTATGGCTGAAGAAGGCTGGACCACATTACCTGAAGTAACATTATTGTATAACACAGCAGAAAACCACAAGAAAATCGCGGAAGCAGTTCAAGAAATGTATAAGAAGAACCTTGGTGTTAATATTAAATTAGCGAACCAAGAATGGAAAACCTATCTCGATACCACTGCGCAAAAGAACTACCAAATGGCTCGTATGGGATGGATTGGGGTACTGCTTGATCCTGCTGTTATTCTTGACTATTACCTAGGTGAAAGTCCGAATAACCGTACCGGTTGGAAGAGTGAAAAGTATGATAGCTTAATTGCTCAAGCAAAGGTAGAACAAGACCCGGACAAGCACTTCCAGTTGATGCATGATGCAGAAAAAGTATTAATGGAAGCCATGCCTTTTGTACCAGTCTACCATTATACAAATACGTACCTAACATCACCTAAATTTGCCGATGTCGTTTATCCATATAACCGTTATCCAAATGTGAAATGGGCAAAAAAAGTTTCTGAATAAGAAGTAGTTTGTTAGAGAGCAGGCAGGATTTCGTTTGATCCTGTCTGTTTTACTCTTTTAAAATCCAGATTCATACATATTTTTTTCAATCAGGAGGAAGAGAGGGCATGAAAAAACTTATTCCATTTCTATTAACTATTTTGGTATGGATCGTAATAAAAAAGGCAGCGGACCTTTCTCAGGTTGATTTTATTAACCATTCTTTCCTGGTTGGAATCATCAGCCTCTCAGCAGGTGCATGCTTTGTAATCTTTCAATCTGGGTTTCTATCCTTATTTTTCAAAGGATTCCGGATGCTTGGTTCGTTTGCAGCGCCAAAGTCAAGGGCCATGGAGCGGGTTGACCAACTAGTTTCCGAGGATGAAGGATGGCAGTATTTTAAAAATAAGCTGACTGGACAATTGGCGTTGTCCACCTTCTTGATTGGCTGCAGCTCGTTGGCCGTTTCTTTGGCCGGACTTGTTTTATACTATTAATTAGATAAGGTGGAGATGAAAATGACAACTAGTGTCACTGTCGATTTGACCCATTTAGCGGAGGAAGTAAAAGAGGATGTCATCCGCTGGAGAAGATATTTGCATGAAAATCCAGAATTATCTTTTCAGGAAGAAAAAACGGCTCAGTTTGTGTATGAAAAACTACAATCCTTTGGCCAGTTAGAATTAAGCCGTCCGACGAAAACAAGTGTCATGGCCCGGTTAATCGGCGGGCAGCCAGGGAAAACATTGGCCATTCGCGCGGACATGGATGCTCTTCCGATTGAAGAAGAGAACAGCTTTGAATTTGTTTCCAAAAATCCTGGCGTGATGCATGCCTGTGGGCATGATGGTCACACGGCGATGTTGCTGGGTACGGCCAAAATCCTTTCGGGTATGAAGGAAAAGATCAAAGGAGAAGTTCGTTTCTTCTTCCAGCATGGAGAAGAACTATTCCCTGGCGGTGGTGCTGAAATGGTTGAAGCAGGCGTCATGGATGGAGTCGACCTTGTTATTGGTACGCACCTTTGGTCTCCATTAGAAAAAGGAAAAGTAGGTATCACGTACGGGGCGATGATGGCATCACCGGATGCTTTTTATCTGACCATTAAAGGAAAAGGCGGCCATGCCGCATTGCCACACCAAACGGTGGATTCCATCGCAGTTGCCGCCCAGGTTGTCACGAATTTACAGCACATTGTCTCACGGAACACGGACCCGTTGGACAATTTAGTTCTCTCAGTGTGTAAATTTGCGGGGGGAACCACCCATAATGTCATCCCCGGTTCCGTAGAAATTTGCGGTACGGTCCGTAGTTTTGACCAAAAACTCCGTGAATCGATGCCGGTTAAGATGGAACGGGTGATTAAAGGAATCACGGAAGCTCATGAAGCCACATATGAATTCAAGTATGAATATGGCTACAACCCTGTCGTGAATGATGATGAGGTAACAAAAGTACTGGAAGAAACTGTTTTAGAGGTCTTCGGGGAAGAAGGTCTCGAGTTGATGAAACCAAATATGGGCGGAGAAGATTTTTCCGCGTTCATGCAAAAAGCACCTGGTGCCTTCTTCTATGTGGGAGCTGGCAACGAGGAAAAAGGAATTACCTATCCGCACCACCATTCCCGTTTCACCATTGATGAAGATGCACTTGAAATTGGCGTAAAAATGTTTTTACAGACCACTTTTAAATTTCTTGGATAAGTATTTTTTAAAAGATAAGAAAGTATAAGTTTATTAACTTAGTATCATGTCTAGCGCAAGCGCTCCGGGCCATACGACGCTGACCAGGGTACTTGCGCTTTTCATTCATAGAATAGGAGGAAGAATTGTGGCAATAAAAAGAGGGGTAGTAGCAGAAGATTTATACCAATTAAAATCAGTAGTAAACCCTCAGTTTTCTCCTGATGGTCAATCGTTTGTTTATGTTCAAACCACGATTGAGAAAGAAACCGATGAGTACCAAGCCCATATTTTTTATCTGTCAGTTGAAAGCAGTGGCCAGCCCTTCCAATGGACGTTTGGAAAAGGGAGAAACCATTCACCAAGATGGTCCCCTGATGGGTCGCAGATAGCCTTTGTTTCCAATCGAAGCGGAAAAAACCAACTCTATCTGTTACATGTGAAGGGTGGAGAAGCAAGACAGGTGACGTTTTTGCCTAGTGGGGCAAGCAGCCCTGTATGGTCCCCGGATGGAACCCAATTGGCATTTACGACTTCGTTAACTTCTGATCAGACGATTTTTGATACGGAAGAAGAGAAAAAGCAGGAAAAGCTCGTACCGCTTGAAGTATCAAAAATGAAATATAAATCCGATGGGGAAGGTTTTTGGCGAGGGCATTACAAACAAATCGCTCTGGTTAATGTTGAGACGGGTGAATTAACTCAACTTACAACCGGTCATTATGATGTAAGCCTTTATGGCTGGTCCCCGGATGGAAAGGTGCTGGCCGTTGGTACAGACCAGGCGGAAGAAAATGATTTATCGTTTAACGAGGATGTTTATATAGTAGATATTGATCGTAAAGAATTAAAGGCTGTGACTGATGGAACGGGCTATTTTGGAAACGCATCCTGGTCCCCGGACGGGAAGTATCTGGCCATGTTTGGCCACGAGCGGGAATTTGAAAATGCGACCCATCCAAAGATTTGGCTTTATGAAATCGCAACGTCGACGCTCGGGTGCCTGACACCAGAGTGGAAAGGCCTCACCGGTGATTATATGGTAGGAGATTTCCATCAAGGTGCGGTTTCTCCTGGTTTATTATGGACAAGTGATAGCAAGGGATTTTATTTTATCGGAACGGACCATGGAAGTACCAATATTTATTTCGGGGATATCAGCGGTGAGATTCGTCCCGTTTATGTGGGAGAGCAACATGTGTATGGGCTATCCATTCATTCGGAATCGCAAAAGGCACTAGTGGCTATTAGTAAGCCGGAGGAGATCGGTGATCTATACTTGTTACCGCTGAATGATGAGGGAAAGATTGAGAAGTTGACCATTGTTAATGAACGGGCTCTAAACGAGTTACTTCTATCTAAACCTGAAATGTTCGAATATAAAGGGGCAAATGGCTGGGATGTTCAAGGATGGCTGATGAAGCCAGTCCACTTTGAAGAGGGGAAAAGATATCCTTTAATCCTTGAAATTCACGGCGGTCCGCATGCCATGTATGGAAATACGTATATGAATGAGTTTCAAATTTTAGCAGGAAAAGGCTATGCCGTATTGTATGTGAATCCGCGGGGCAGTCATGGTTATGGCCAGGAATTTGTCAATGCCGTTCGCGGCGATTACGGCGGGAACGACTATCAGGATATCATGCTGGCAGTTGATTATGTTTTAGACCAGTATGATTTCATTGATGAAACCCGTCTGGGCGTAACGGGCGGAAGCTATGGCGGCTTTATGACGAATTGGATTGTCGGCCATACGAATCGATTCAAAGCAGCTGTCACCCAACGTTCCATTTCGAACTGGATTAGTTTTTATGGTGTGAGTGATATTGGCTACTATTTTTCAGAGTGGCAATTAGGCACTGATTTAAGTGACGTGGAGGCTCTCTGGAAGCAGTCACCGCTTGCCTATATTAAAAATGTAGACACACCGTTATTGATTCTTCACAGTGAAAAAGATTACCGGTGTCCCATCGAACAGGCGGAGCAATTATTCATTGCCCTGAAACGACTTGGCAAAGAAACCAAATTTGTGCGGTTCCCGGAAGAAAATCATGAACTATCCCGAAGTGGAAAACCAAACCTTCGTAGAGAGCGGTTGAACTACATTGTGGATTGGTTTGAAGGACATATGTAACTTGGAACCACCCTTTCGATGCAAAGGGTGGTTTTCTGATTTTGGGTCAGTCAGTGCAATTTGTGGGGCATGTGGGGCTTCCATATGCAAATCTCAAAAAGTTGGGGAATCAGGTTAAGTACCCAATCTTATGAATAGGGGAAGGAATTCCGCTTAATTATCAATAAAACTCGCTTAAATAGAGGGAGAAATTCCGCCTATGAACCACAAAAACGTGAAAAAGGGGGATTTTTCACTACATTAGCGGAAAACCTCCTCTTATTTAACCCCAAACGAGCTCCATTTTATAAATAAAAGGAAAACCTCCGCTTATTTTACTTTCGGTAAATACTATATATTTGGACAACCCTACACCTGCCCAGATTTGGGTAGGTGTAGGGTTGCCTTATTTAAAAGAGTGAAGAGTTGTTGCAGAGAACGGCACTTATTTTATATTTATGCCAGTCACGAATTGCGCAGCTTATTTTACAGTTATACTAGCCGCTTTTTTGACATTTTTCTCAGGTATATAGAGTGGGGAATTTAGGAATAGTCCGGGTTGAAGTAACTTTAATTAAACGTTTGTATAGTTTCGAAATTGTGGGAGATTAATAGAATAATGTAAGTTTACGAGAAACCGATCTGATTTTGTTGAAAGATGGGATATTTCCTGCGAAATAAATCGACATTCTTCTTATCCAGTTTGTAGTCGGAATTCATATATATTAGTACTTGCAGAAGTTTTAACCAAACGTTTGAATAGTATAGCCTATATGTTATTTTGTCGATAGGGTGTCGGAAGGTGACGATAATGGCATAAACGACATCTTTCTCTTATTTTTCGGACATGTTTCAACAATTTACTTTTTCATAGTGGAGGACTAAGTAAGATCTATCAATGGCTACAGGGAAACTAATCAAACGTTTGATTAGAAGGGAAACTTGTGGGAGATGGTCGATGGTTGTCACTGAACCCCGTGTTTAGTCATCGCTGAAGGAGGATCTATTAGTGCACCATGTATTCTTCATTGAAATGAATTTTCTAATAAATGGGAGGGAAATATTGTACAATTATCTCAACCACTTTTATAAATGATTAGAAATAGAGTAGAGAGGAAGTTTGGTTACATGATTCAAACTATTATGGCAACCCTTTTTCAAGTGATTGTTCCACTTTCTATTCCTGTGATCGCGTTTTCACTGCTTAATCTTGTCCTGTTGTGGCTGCCTGCTAACGGGATTGGGAAACTCTTTAAATTTCCGGCGAATGAATTTCCGGTTTAACACTGATTTCTTCCTTGACTAACTGTTTCAATTGTGGGCTTCCACTTGTTTTGCTTGCGTTCGGAAGACTGGGGCTGGATAAGGCGTCTGTGTATGTGATCATCCAAATGGTCATTGTTAATACAATTGGAATTTACTTATCGGCACGCTCGCATTTTTCAATAAAAAATGCCATTAAAGCCGTGTTTTCTCTTCCAGCCATTTATGCTGCATTGCTAGTCTTAGTGTTTCGTAGTTTTAGTCTTTCCTTGCCCGATGGAATGGCCAAAGGGGTGGCCATGATTGTAGAAGCCTACTCGCCAGTTGTCAAGGCCTTTTTAGGGGTACAGATGGTGAATGTGACAACCTCCAAACGGGAACTGCAATCTCAAAAAATATTTTGGACAGGGAGGACTGTTCAATTGGCTTGAAACGTGTGAAAATGGGGGATTTTACTTGGGATAGTCGGAAAACCTTCCCTTAATTACCCCCTAAACGAGCTCCATTCTGCATCTAACTGGAAATTCTCATCTTATTTTACTTTCCCTGGTTACTCCTCATAATTTTCGCTGTCACGCTTCCTATGAAGAGACGGCTTTTTACTAATAAATGAATAATTATTCTGCCTTTGGATATCAATAACCTTATGTTTATGACAAAGGAGAGAAGCATAATGGAAAAGGAAAGAAATTCGAATGGAGTAAAAGGTGAACAACAGAAAGTAATTGCAGTTCAAAATCAAGCCAACCAATTTAATAAAGGTGATACAGAATTTTCAATAGATGAAAATGTACAAGAAGGTTTAGTGAAAAGTCAACAATACCAGGCAGAAAATCAGCAGCCTACATACGAACCCAATAAAGCATTTTAAACTTTTTCTAAAGAAAGAACCTCACAGATCCAATAAATCCCCTTCGCGTTATGTGGAGGGGATTTTCTCAGCCCGCTGTAATCAGTTAGGGTACAGGACAGGTTAAGCACCCGAATGATCAATAGACGGAGAACTTTCGCTTAATTAGAAATTATCCTTAAAAATAACTAAAATAGAAGGAGCGATTCCGCCTATTGACTTGAAAAGTGTGAAAATGAGGGAGTTTTACCTTGCATAATCGGAAAACCTTCCCTTATTTACCTTGTAACGAGCTCCATTCTACATTTACTGAATCTCTCCGTTTATTTTACTTGCTGGTTACTCTTTTCAAAGGGAGCGTTTAGTTCCACGAGAAAATCAATTATAATTAATTTAGTACATAAATGAAGAGGATATAAGTGGAAAAATAACACCGTTTTTAATGTTCCAAGATAGCAATGCAGAAGAAGCGATGAATTTTTATATTTCCATCTTTGAGGATTCTCGAATTAAAACATTATAAGATATGGGGCTAATGAAGCTGGACCAGAAGGCACTGTCATGCAGGAAATAAAAGTAAAGAGTTATATGTAAAAGTAAAATAATATTTTTAAAAAAGAGCTAAACTTTTTCAGGTAGTATCCGATACTACTAATGTAACGGGTAACTCCCAAAAGTTACATTTTCTCTCATAGTAATATTGTCTTGGCTGTCCTTTTTGTGGACAGCTCTTTTTTTGAAGTAAAATAGATTATTTCATATCGGATAAACTGGGGACGGTTCTTAAGGTTTGGTTTATAGCTTTTACCGCATCTGCCTCGATTGGTATGATAATTTAGGAAAGGATAAGAGTAAAAAAGTGGCCATTTTAAAATAGTAAAATTCATAATGTTTATCGCCATTTCGGCTGGTTACTGAAAGGAGAGTAATAAATGAGTTTATTTGCTTCCAAGATAAAAGTTATTATATTGTTAATGATCCTTGTCTCTATACTTGATACGTTTGATGATTATCTTTTAACATATTTCGGTTATAAGGACGATGGGTCATTGGAACAATTGTTTGATACGGGACTTTCAATCGTGGAGTTTTTCTTAATATATCAGGTGCTGCTGAAAGCTAGAAAAATCATTCACCAGTTGAATGAAAAAGAAAACCGCTATCAACGCTTGGTTGAGTTTAGCGCGGAACCTATCTTTATTCATAATGGGGAAGAAATCATTTATTCCAACCATGCCTTTGTTACGGCAATGGCGGCAAGTAATGTAAAAGAGCTCCTAGGGAGGTCTGTAATGGATATTGTCCATCCCCAATTTCATGAAGTTGTTGCAAAACGAAAACAGCAGGTAGAGATGTACGGTGAATTGGCGCCTATTGAATATAAGATCATTCGATTAGATGGTGAAGTTAGGGATTTTGAAATGTCAACAATTGCAGTTATGGATAATACACAACAAGTATTTCAGGTCTTCGGGAAGGACATAACGGATCGGAAAAAGGCTGAAGAAGAGTTAAAGCGAACGAAAGAGCAGCTGGAAAATATTATGGATAGTGTGGATGTAGCTATTTGGGCAATGGGTCTTCAAGATGACATTATATTTGTTTCACAGGGGATTGAAAAAATATCGGGATACAAGCCGAGTGAGTATTATGATCAACCAATGTTACAAAGAGAGATCGTTATACCTGAGGACAGACATATCCCTGAGCAAATATATCAAGATGCCTTACTGGGGTTATCTTCGAAAAGGGAATACCGTATATTAGACCGATCTGGCAAAATGCGCTGGTTTTACAAGTGTGGGTACCCAATATTCGATGATAAAGGCAATATTATTCAAATAAATGGAGTGACGATCGATATCACCAAAAGGAAAGAAGCAGAAATTGCCGTAAAAAACAGCGAACAATTACATCAGCTTCTTCAGACAAGCTTGGAGCATTTTTCACGCGATGTATTTGACATGATGAAAGTATCAGAAATGGAAGAGCATCTGATTAAGGTAATGGAAGATGTTATTCATCACTCTTCCGTGGGTATCCTGGAAGCGGCTCAGGATATTAAGTTGAAAAAGGGCAATTGTAATGTATCTCAAGAGACCCTGAGTTCATCATTGGATTCTGAAACGGGTATCGGCGAGCTTATTGTGATCTCACAAGGAACACTAATTAAAATGGGTGAAAGAAATCAAACCACCATTTGGTTATGGATCGGAAATAGGCCAGATCTCATCACAATTTTTCCAAAAAAAGTCTGGCTTGAAACGATCACTCGTTATGTTAGCGTTTGGTATGAGAATCTCTACCGAATTGAAGACCTTACGAAAGAACTGGAACAGCTGGCACATGTTAAACAGGCTCCGACCTGGCTTTTACGATTACTCTTTCAAATCTCAGAGCGGGAACGAATACGTTTGGCGATTGATTTGCACGATTCTGCCCTTCAAGAACAGATTATTTGGTACCGTAAAATGGAACCTTATTGTGTAGAAGCTTCTATACCAGCAGGGATTCGCGAAGAGCTCGAGCAAATCCGTCAAGGGATGAAAAATGTAATGGAACAAATCCGCGCAACCTGTAATCAATTACGTCCACCCTTCATTAAACGGTTAGGTCTTTTTAATTCTTTAAAAGGTTTGACTAGAGATATTGGGGCACGATCGGATTATGAAGTCTATTTCCACGCTAGTCAATTTCAGGCTGTACTAAATGATGAGCAAGAACTAGGTATTTATCGTATCGTGCAAGAACTCTTAAATAATGCAACGAAACATTCGCAAGCTACAAGAGTAGACATCGCGTTGTTAAGTGACACAGAAAAAGTTGAGATACGCTATGAGGATAATGGAATCGGTTTTGGTGATGTTACGAAAGTTTCGCATCATAACCACATGGGCTTATTTGGAATAAAGGAACGAGTAAGGAGTTTAGAGGGAGACATTAAGTTTTCGTCCACAAAAGGAGAAGGGCTTCAAGTTTTTGTAACCATTCCTGTAAGGTCGAGTGATTCGATGCCGATTATTAGTTAATTATTAACCCAATAAGTTAATTTCAGATGGGTTGCAAGAAATCAAAGCTAATTTTGAATTTAAAGAAGCAACTGATTGGAATATTTCCAATCAGTTGCTTTTGCCAGTTTAATTCTAGCTGGGTCTTTAATACATTTTGAATCTCCCTCATTTGATCAAATCTCCGGATCATTTACCCTATCTTGAACCACTATATGTTGTTGGCTAAAAATGTAAACAAAGCACTAAGCACAATGGTGCCAATGATAAGGGAAACATTAAGTAAAAGTTTGTTCCTCTTTTTTTTGCTCATTGCTTCTTCAGGCGTTAGCCAATATTTTGACATCTGTATCTTCCCCTTTGTTGTTGATCATAATTGAATTTTGATCGTAATGGATTGACTTTGTCATTTCGACAGAGGCCTTTCGTTTTACGTTTTTGAGTTATCATTTAAATAAATCCCTATCAGGCTATATGAACGTTTATACCTTTCACTTAGCAGTGTTAATTGATCCCTAGTACTAAAGTCCTTCTGCTATATATTAGCTCGTTAGGTACAGATTGGTAAACGAAAAACATTTTTCGTGATAACGCAAAAAAAAACGAATACTACCGAAACAATACACGCTTGTCACGAGAGAATTTGATGAAAACTTTAGATCTCAAAAATATGTCAGTCAAATTCGAATATTTCATGAAAACTTGCTATTAGTAGTTATTTTTTTAGGTGATTTGGACCATGATTATGGTAGGGGGTGTAGATATGCATAATCTACTTGAAACCATCATGAGAATAGTCAATACAGTAGTCGAGGAGGAACCGCTACCCTTAAACATAATTGAAGCATCACACTTTTGGACGTACTATATCGCAGTCATGGATTCAATAGCGTTTGAGGAAGCTGGATTAAATATATCAGATGATACTGAATTAAAACAGCTGCTTAAGGAATCAGAATCGCTTTGTTTAAAACAGGCACATCACATCGAACAAATTATGAGAGAAAATGGAATAAAGTTACCTCGGGTCTCGGAGCCCAAACCATTTACAGATTCTAAATATATTCCCGAAGGAGTTAAACTTACGGGTGAAGAATTAAGTAACGGTCTGGCGATTAAATTTGCTTCCATGGCATCTTTTGGTGCAACTGCGGCAACCATGTCCATACGTGCGGATGTAAGAAAAATGTGGATGGGATTTTTAGTCGAGGTTCTAACGTTTGATATAAAGTTAAAAAGCACAATGAGAAAAAGAGAATGGTTGAATATGCCTCCAGCTTACAAACCAGCTTAACATGGATCATGCAGTCATAAACTTATATATACATAAAAAGGG
The DNA here is from genome assembly GCF_002567005.1 of Bacillus sp. AFS073361. Classification (GTDB taxonomy): domain Bacteria; phylum Bacillota; class Bacilli; order Bacillales; family Cytobacillaceae; genus Neobacillus. The sequence continues at coordinate 70,591 of NZ_NUZU01000004.1, read as the reverse complement.
GACGAAGAAGTATTCGGAATCCTTTTTTTGTGTTTTTATACTGCGTTTTCCTATTGACACAAACTATCAAAATGAGTCAAAAAAACTATGAGTATCAAAGAATTTGGATATTAAAATCCAATTAATTATTAATCAGACATAAAATTTTCATTTGACGAAAAACTTTTTATCTAGTAATTTTATACTAAATAAAGGGAAAGAGGTTGTTTATCAAAATACTTTTAACAAAAGCGGTTTTTGATGATCTGGAATAATCAAACAAACACCCGCGTTAATCAAACTTAATTATCCGAATATTGCGGACACTAAGATTTTAACACTTGAATCCGCTTACAAATGGTCAAAAAATTTAGTTTTTTTTTAATCAGGAGGAAATATAATGTCATTTAAACAAAAACTCGCTGTTAAATTTATCAAGGACTCTCATCTTTCGTCTGATCTTGCCAACGTTAAAACCACATCAGAACGGATCGATGTAAAGATAAAAGATCTCTCGCAATTAACCGAACAAATTTCTAAAGGATCAACCGAACAATCTGCAGGGATTGAATCGGCTGGAGTCATGTTAACTGACATGAGTAATTCCATACATAACGTTTCCAAAAACGCAGAAGACATTACCAAAAAGGCGGGCACGGCATCGAAATCATTAGAGGGCATTGCTTCCTCTATTAAACTAGCAGCTGGTAATGCGGAAAGCAGCAGCAATTCTGTGGAACAGATTTCGGCTTCGATTGAACAGATGGGCCACTCACTTAAAGGTGTGGCGGGGAATGCTGAAAGTCTAACGGCATCGGCGGAGGAAACTTCTGCTGCGATGGAGGAAATGGCAGCATCGATTCAGCAGGTGGCAGGTAATGCCGAAAGCAGTGCGAGCTCCGTAGAACAAATTTCAGTATCCATTGAACAAATGGCGACTTCAATTACCGCAGTTGCTGGTAACGCCGAAAGTTTAACGGCATCGGCGGAGGAAATGTCAGCAGCAATGGAGGAAATGGTGGCCTCCATTCAGCAGGTGGCTGGAAATGCGGAAAGCAGTGCAAGCTCCGTCGATTAAATTTCAGTATCCATCGAACAAATGGCGACTTCCATTAAGGGAGTTGCAGGGAATTCAGAAAGCTTAACTTCATCAGCAGAAGAAACGTCAGCAGCAATGGAGGAAATGGCAGCATCCATTCAACAAGTGGCTGGTAATGCCGAGAGCAGTGCGAGTTCAGTCGAACAAATTTCCGTATCCATTGATCAGATGGCAACATCCATTAAGGGTGTGGCGGGAAATGGGGAAAGCTTAACGGCTTCTGCCGAAGAAACATCAGCGGCAATCGAGGAAATGGTCGCATCGATTGAACAAGTTGCGGGTAATGCAGAGAGCAGTGCAAGTTCGGTCGAACAAATTTCTGCATCGATTGAACAGATGGCAACATCGATTAAGGGTGTTGCGGGGAATGCGGAAAGCTTAACGTCTTCTGCGGAAGAAACATCGGCAGCGATTGAGGAAATGGTCGCATCCATTCAGCAGGTTGCGGGGAATGCCGAAAGCAGTGCGAGTTCAGTCGAAGAAATTTCCGCATCCATTGAGCAAATGGGCCAATCCATTAAAGGAGTAGCGGGCAACTCCGATAGTTTAGCGGCATCTGCAGAGGAAACATCGGCAGCGATTGAAGAGATGGTCGCATCGATTCAGCAGGTAGCTGGAAATGCGGAAAGCACCGCGAGCTCTGTAGAGCAAATTTCCGCGTCAATTGAGCAAATGAGCCAATCCATTAAAGGGGTTGCCGTAAATGCGGAAAGTTTAACGGCATCGGCTGAAGAGACTTCTGCTGCCATTGAAGAAATGGTTGCCTCCGTCCAGCAGGTTGCAGGGAACGCCGAAAGCAGTGCGAGTTCGATTGAACAGATTTCAGCTTCAATCGAGGAAATGGGGGAATCGATAAGAGGTGTAGCACAAAATGCGGATGAACTGCAAAAAAGTGCGGATCATACATCTTCTTCGATTCAACAAATGGCGGCATCCATTGAACAGGTTTCGCAAAATGCTCAAAATGTAAATAAATTAAGCGAAAAAGTAGATAGTGATGCTTCTGAGGGACAAAAGGCGGTTTCGATGTCCGTTTCCGGCATGCAGGAAATTGCGAAAGTGATTCAAGGTGCATCCTCAGTGATGAAAAATCTTGGGAAGAGCTCCGATGAAATTGGCAGCATTATCGAAGTGATCGATGATATTGCCGAACAGACCAATTTGCTTGCACTAAATGCTGCAATAGAAGCCGCTAGAGCCGGGGAGCATGGAAAAGGTTTTGCCGTAGTCGCAGATGAAGTTAGAAAATTAGCGGAACGTTCGGCTCAAGCAACAAAAGAAATTGCCACCTTAATTAAGGGAATACAAGGCGAAACAGTACAAGCAATCAAAGCGATTGAAGATGGAACAGAAAGGGTAGAAGAAGGGAATAAACTGGCATTAAGAGCAGGAGAAGTCATCGACCAAATTGTTGTTGGCATCAAAGAAATTAACCAAGAAATTGGTCAAATTACCACAGCTACCGGTGAACAGACCAAAGGCAGTCAGGAAATTATTAACGCTGTCGGAAATGTGACGGGGCAAGCTGCTTTAGTTACCCAAGCAACGAAAGAGCAGGCTTTGGGAGTAGAGGAAATTATCAAGGGTGTGATCAATGTCCGTGAGCAGGTTCGACAAGTGAATGTTGCTACCTCGGAACAAGCGAAACAAGGGCAAGAGATTGTGAAAGCTGTAGAAAGTGTATCGGATCAAGCTAATATGGTTAACCAAGCTACGAAAGAACAGGCTTCTGGAGTAGAAGAAATCATGAAAGGTGTCCTCAATGCACGGGAGCAAGTTCGTCAAGTAACTTCCGCAACAGCAGAACAAGCCAAACAGGGACAAGATATTGTACAATCAGTAGAGAATGTGACATCACAGGCAGTGATGGTAAACCAGGCCGTCAAAGAACAAGCAGCAAGTGCAGAGGAAATAATCAAAGGTGTAGGTAACGCACGGGAGCAAGTTCGCCAAGTGATGGTTGCTACAGGGGAACAAGCGAAACAAGCCCAAGAAATTGTTAAGGCAATTGAGAACGTAACGGGCCAAGCGTCATTAGTTACCCAGGCGGCAAGAGAACAAGCCTCAGGTGTAGAAGAAATTATTAAAGGCGTGGTGAATGCCCGGGAACAAGTCCGTCAGGTGACGGTGGCTACGGGAGAACAAGCGAAACAAGGCCAAGAAGTTGTCAAAGCCGTAGAAAATGTAACATCACAGGCAGCAATGGTCACCCAGGCCGTCAAAGAACAAGCTTCAGGTGTAGAGGAGATCGTTCGTGGTGTGGTGAACATGAGAGAACAGATTCGCCAAGTGACGGCGGCTACAGGCGAGCAAGCGAAGCAAGGCCAAGATATTGTAAAATCGGTTGAAAACGTGACATCCCAGGCGGCGATGGTCACCCAGGCCGTCAAAGAACAAGCCTCAGGTGTAGAAGAAATTATTCGCGGGGTAGTAAACACACGTGAGCAGGTTCGCCAAGTATCGGTCGCTACGGTAGAACAAGCAAAACAAGGCCAAGAAATTGTGGTATCTGTAGGGAACGTGACAGCGCAAGCGGCATTGGTTACTCAAACAGCCAAGGAACAAGTAACTGGTGTTGAGGAAATAATCAAAGGAGTAGTAAACGCACGTGAGCAAGTTCGCCAAGTAACATTGGCAACGAGTGAACAGGCAAAACAGGGCCAAGAGATTGTAAAAGCGATAGAGAATGTAGCATACCAAGCAGCCCAAGTGACAGAGGTTACGAAAGAGCAAGTCACTGGGGTAGAACAGGTTGTCAAAAGTGTTGTTAATACCCGTGAACAGGTTCGTCAAATTACCGATTTGGCTAAAAAACAAGCACATGAAATTGAAAATGTTGTGGGTCTTGTAAGGGATGTATCAGAAGAATCTGCAAAGGTTACGGAAGCAACGAAAGAACAGGCTCTTGAAGTTGGGAAGATCACCAAAGGAGCTAAAGTGATTGAACGGGCAGTAAATAAAAATGTGGAGGGCATTGAACGTACCGTTGTAACAACACGTGAACTATCGAGCCATTCATCGGAAATTCAACGATTACTAAAGTCTTTTCAATAAATTTAAATCAATGTGATGAACAAAGAATATCAAGCCTCTCCTCTTGGAGAGGCAGTACAAGGTGATAATCATGCAAGATAACATACTACTTGAATTAAGCAAAACTATTTATGATTATTGTGGATTACGTTATTCTGATCGACTCCCAACATTAAAAGAAAAAATTTCGAAACGGGTCAAGGAACTGGATCTCACATACTGGGAATATTGTGGATACTTGAAAATGGCACCTATGGAATGGGATGTTCTTGTCGAGTTGTTAACGGTGAATGAAACCTACTTCTACCGGGAAGAGAATCAATTAAACGAGTGTAGTTCAATGGTCTTACCCCTTATCAAAGAGAAAATTAAGGATCGTCCAATAAGGATATGGAGTGCAGCCTGTTCTACCGGGGAAGAACCCTATACACTTGCTATGCTCATACAGGAAACCGGGCTTTTTCCCCTAGGAACCATCGAGATTATGGCAACTGATATCAACAAGAAGGTTCTTCAAAAAGCCGAAAAGGGATGGTACAATCAAGGCTCGTTTGCATTTCGCAGAATTCCTAAAAAACTTTTGGAGAAATATTTCTCCGTTGAAGAAGGCGGATACCAAGTTAATAAATCCATTCGAAACATGGTTCAATTTCAGCATCTAAACCTTCTTCATGAAGAAAAGATCGCTCAAATTGGGAGGGCAGATGTAATCTTCTGCAGGAATGTATTAATCTATTTTGATGAGGAGACGACCAAGCGTGTTATTCGTAATTTATACGATAATTTAACAGCAGGCGGGTACTTGTTTCTTGGTCATGCTGAATCCATTACAGATTTTCATTTAGGGTTTCAAAAAGTGGACACAGACAAGACTTTTTATTATCGAAAGGAACTTGATCAAAATGAAGCAGTACGGCGTATTAGTGGTTGATGATTCCGCCTTTATGAGGAGGGCGATCAGTCTTATACTGGAAAAAGACCCCCAATTTTTTGTGGTCGGTATTGCACGGAATGGCGTGGAGGCCATTGAAAAAGTGCAACGGCTCCGACCCGACCTTGTTACCATGGATGTGGAGATGCCAGAAATGAACGGACTGAGAGCACTCGAGCAGATTATGAAAGCATCCCCTGTTCCCGTAGTCATGTTAAGTTCTCTTACTGGAGAGGGAGCAAAGGAAACGTTACAGGCGCTAGAGTTAGGTGCCGTAGATTTCTTTTTAAAGGAAAATCTAATCAAGAATCGCGATGACATTGAGCAGCTTCAAGATTTTTTACTTCGTTTAAAAGGGATCGCGGAAGCAAAACTACCCCGTGCAACCCCTGAGGTTCAACTGCAACGAAAAGTAAAAACAAAACGGAATCATCGGCAAACCGACCTCATTTTCATAGGTTGTTCCACAGGAGGGCCTTCCGCTTTACAATCGATTCTACCTCGATTCCAAGAAGATTTTCCGATTCCGATTGTCGTTGCCCAGCATATGCCTCCAGGTTTCACTAAACCATTGGCTGACCGGTTTAATACCTTGTGCCAGCTGCGTGTGAGAGAAATCCAAAATGACCAGGTTATGCAGGCAGGATCCATTTATATAGCACCTTCGGGTTTTCAAACTCAATTTGAAAAAAAACAGGACGGAACTGTCATATTCAAAGTAGATAACCCGATAGGAGTTAAATCTTTATATAAGCCATCTATTGACGTAACACTTACTTCCGCTGCGCCTATTTTCACCGATCGGCTGTTATCTGTAATCTTAACCGGGATGGGTATAGACGGGATGCAAGGGAGCGGTTTAGTGAAAAAATATGGAGGTAATGTGTTTGTGGAGGCAGAGGAGTCCTGTATTGTTTATGGAATGCCAAAGGCGGTCAAAGAAGCAGGGCATGCAGACGGACAGCATCTCCTGTCACGAATGTACCAGGAAATCATATCTTTTGTATAGTGATTAGGGGGAAAAAGAGACTGCCTAATTAGTAATGGAACCGAACTTGGTTCCATTTTTTTATATCTAGAAAAATAAAGTTTGATAGATGTTTTTGTTAACCATAAATGATTTTATAAAAAATAATCAAAAAAACATCAAACATTCATCTAGTAAAAAAATACTAATTGTACTAAAATATTCAATATAATGAATGGATAAGTAAATACCATTCCAATAAATAGAAACCGATCAAGAGGCAGGAACTGACTGTCGCACTATAAAAAATAGAAAAAAAGTTTACCGAAAAACTTGAGACATCTACATCAGAAGTAATGTCCCCCTTGTTCGAGGTAGACATTTTATTCTGAACGGGAGGGAAACGTTATGAGACTAGCCCAGACTGATATTATTGATTTTGTTACAGAGGATGATTTTTACCATTTTTTCCAGCCCATTTATTGTCTAAAAACGGGTGAAAGTCAAGGATTAGAAGCCCTTTTACGGGCAAAAGGGGGCACACCTGAGGCAATCTTTGAACAAGCAAAAAAAACACAAGTTCTTTATCAATTGGATACGCAATCTATACATAAAGCTTTATCTACATGGTATTCTGCTGATGGTATAAAGAACCGTGGGCTGCTGTTTTTAAACGTACTTCCTTCAACTATTTTAAATGCTAATTTCCCCATTTTTATCAACCAAGTGGTTCAAGATTTTAAGTTGCCCAATCAACAGATTGTGTTTGAATTAAATGAAACGGAGCAAACATTTCGATCCGATCAGTCCAAACTTTTAAAACAAAGAATTTCTCTATTGAAACGGTATGGCTTTTTAATTGCTATTGATGATATAGGAAAAGGTTGGTCATCATTAAGTACACTGATTGATTTTGATCCTCATTTCGCGAAGCTAGATCGATATTTTTCAAAGAATTTATCAACATCAAAGAAAAAACAGATGATGATTGAAGCAGTCATCCAATATTGTAACAGGAATAATATTCAACTGGTATTAGAGGGAATTGAAAGACAAGTTGATTTAAAAATGGCAAAAACATTAGGAATTCCATTGGTACAGGGGTACTTATTTGGAAAACCGCAAATGCTAAAGGAGATCAAGGCGAGTGGAATATAATATGGTAATGAAATAGAAAAATAAGGAGAAGAGGGAAAGTATATGTCAACCGCAGATACAAAGACAGCAACAGAAGATAATGATCAGAAGCGACCTGGATTTTTTTCAAAAATTCTCCTTCTAGGGGTGCTTCCATTCCTGTATACCATCGGGTTAGGGATCATGATTTTACACTTTGCGGGGGTCAATATGATTACTCAAGTGAAATGGATAGAGGAGCACACTAAACCTCTCTTTGCCAAAAAAGAAGCGCCAGTAAAACCAGCAACTTCACCGAAGGGACAGGCCCAATCTGCCAAATCAAACACTAATGCAGGTTCCAGCCCAAATAAAAGTGAATCTGTTAAAGAACAATCAAAGCCAAACACAGACAAAAGGGCTTCCATAACAAAGCAGAATAACGCTGTGGATGGAAGTAGTTCAACAACTGAACAATCACAAAATACTCCAACCGTAGCTGAAACCTTAGCAAGTATGGATCCTAGTAGTGCAGCTAAGCTGTTGAGTAATATGAATGAGGCTGATGCTCTGAGGAACTTGAAAAGACTGGAACCAGATGCACAAACTTTAATTATTGCTGAAATGCCAGCGGAGGCGGGGGCAAGATTAACCGTTGCATTGGCAAATGGAAATGATATACCAACAACAACAGACTCTTCAGTTCAGTTGTTTGAGAATATGAAGCCTGATCAAATTGCCGCGGTTTTAAAGGGAATCAAAAACAATGCGGAGGTATTAAGGCAAATTAAAAAGTTGGATCCGATTACCGCATCAAAAGTAATTTCCCAGCTGGATCCAGTAGTAGCAGGCTGGATTGTGACTCGAATGAATTAGTCTTTCTAACAATTCTTCTTTTTTGCATTTACATTCATAGAAAAAAGATAGGTAAAAAACAGGCGGTGTTTTGTAAACACTGCCTGTTTTATTTTTACAAAAATAATCAAAATAAAGACAAAAAACACTATAAAAATTTTGACAACTATCAAAAAATATCATGACGAAAACTAGTTTTTGAGTTATAATGTAAAATAATTGGAGAAAGATATCCAAGTGAAACGGAGGTAACCCTTCTGGATATAACTCAAACCAACATCAAAATAAATCAAACAAATCAAATGAACGGGGCTAAATCAAAGTCAACAACCTTTAACGAAGACCCCGTACGTTCCTTTGATCAGATAATTGCTATGTTTAAATTTTTAGGCCGTTCACCTGAAACTGTTGGATTGTCAGCGGTACCAACTTTGCAAAACGTATCTGAAAAGTCAGATCGTGAACTGACAGACCCGGCAAATCTTTGTGAAGAAGACTGGGTACAATTAGACTCTATTTTGTCGGCGTGGTTAGGAGGATTCCAGCAAGCACAACTTTCACCGGAAATACCTCAACAACCACCCGTAAACAGTTCTCCAGCAAGCGAGTTGCCATCATCGGTTGTGTCCGCTACATTAAGTCCACACCAACACCAACAGGTCAGTTCCGCTGTAAGTCAGGGATTAGCCCAGTGGCTGCAAAAGGTGGAAGGATTTAACCAAACGTCAGATTTAAATCAGAGTGAATTGGTACAAGAATTAACAAAGTTTCTTGATATATTACAGTCACAAGGAAAACTAAACTCATTTGAAGTACCTAAGAATATTGTAAGCAAAATACAAATGATTTTAGATGACTTAACATCAGAAAAAGAAGTCGGTGTTAGAATACCGTTTAAAGACCAGACACATAAAAATGAATCGCTATTTGCTGACAAAAAACAAGAGAGCAGCGTTAATCCGAAACCAAGGTTGAGTCTGGATAAGAACCAAGTAATTCTATCATTTATACCCAATCAGAATATAGATGTCCATGAGGAAAAAAAATCTATTCAAGAACCATTACCTGCTCAGGTGGAAAATTCAAATAAGTCTAATGGACTAACGTCAATAGTGAATCATCAGCTGCCAGGACCTGACGGATGGAATGCAGTGAAAACGGCAACACCAACACCAATACCAACACCTGTTTTTACAGTGTCCGAATTTGTTCCGGAAGCGAGCGATTGGATTGGACGATTTATGAGAATTGAGGACGGCCATTTAGGAAGCACGGAGGCGAAATTCTCTTTATACCCTGAGCATTTAGGACATATTGAGATCAAAATTACCTCCCAGCAAGGACAAGTGTCAGCACAAATTGTGACGGATACCCCCATGGCGAAAGAAGCGTTAGAAGGACAGCTTCAACACCTTAGGCAGGCACTGCAACAGCAGGGATTACAGGTGCAAAAGCTAGATATTGTACAGCAAACACCGATAACCTTGGATTCGAACCAAACAAATCTATCTTTTTCTCAAGGGGGTTCAAATTTTTCCCATGAGCACCAAACCTTCGCTTCAGGTCAAGATGTAATAAAAAAAAACAAGAAGGCTGATCAAACAGAAATAGAGAGTGAGATCATATCGAATTCATATGGAGGAGCTGCAACAAGGGCTTCATCAAAGATCGATTTCATCGCATAGAATGGAGCCGAGGTAATGAGTAATTGGGTGGATATAACCACAGTTTCCAAGAACAATTCTATATACAAAAATAGTAAGCCTTTCGAAGAAAAAAGCAAGTTAGGAAAGGATGATTTTCTTCGAATTCTTACGACACAATTAGCACACCAGGATCCATCTAACCCTCTTCAGGATAAGGACTTTATTGCGCAGATGGCAACATTTAGTTCCTTAGAACAAATGACCAATCTAAATAAAACCATTGATACGCTTGCAGGTCGCCAAATGAGTCAATATGCGGGTACGATTGGCAAAGAAATTAGCTGGACACTAGAAGGATCCACATCTCCTGAAACGGGTGTGGTAACGGGGGTATCAACCCAAAATGGAGACTACTTTTATCTAGTTGGGAATGAAAAAGTTCCTATGGAAAAGGTAACTGAAATTAAACAAATAACTACTGAGTCAAAATAATCTATCTAAATTTAGGAGGAACACACGATGTTAAGGTCTCTTTACTCTGGGGTTTCAGGTATGAAGGGGTTTCAAACGAAACTTGATGTGATCGGAAATAATGTTGCCAATGTCAATACGGTCGGATTTAAGAAGGGCCGTGTTATGTTTCAAGATATACTTAATCAAAATATCGGGGGAGCAACTGCACCTGCCAACCAAAGTGGCGGGGTGAATCCGAAGCAAGTTGGTCTAGGAACAAAGATCGGATCTATTGACACCATTCATACTCCTGGAAGTCCAATGACAACGAATGTAGGTACAGATTTAGCTATTGATGGAGATGCGTTTTTTGTGGTAACCAACGGGGGGGTAGATTACTTAACCAGAGCCGGTAATTTCACACGAGATGCAAATGGGGATCTAGTCAACTCCAATGGATACTCTGTGTCAGGGGTCGCACTACAAAATCCTCCTGCTGGTTCACCGGCGGGAACGCCTGGGACTTTGCATTCGTTTCCAATTAACATATCAGTGGATGAAAGAAGTAATCGAGATGCTGCTGGTAATGTAATTACCCAAAATGGTATTCCGATGGAACCGTTAAAATTCACATCTTACTCAATCGATTCCAATGGTTATATTAACGTTGTGGCAGAGGATGGACGAAGTGGGAAATTAGCAAAGGTTATGGACCCACAAAGTCCCTATTATAATTTACTTTATATGAACACTGCAACAGGGAATCAAAATGAAAACATTTCATTGGAAACGGCTGTTGTTCCAAATCCAGGTGGATTAAAAAAAGTTGGTAACACACTTTTTCAGGAAACCGCAAACTCGGGACTTGTTGACAATGGTCGAATAGCAGACAATAACGGTGGAGAAATCAATTCGGGTGTTCTTGAGATGTCCAATGTGGACTTAACTGAGGAATTCACTGAAATGATCGTAGGCCAACGTGGTTTCCAAGCAAATGCTAGAACCATCACCACTTCCGATTCCATTTTGGAAGAAATAGTGAATTTGAAACGATAGTAATTGGGTAGATCACCTACCATCCAACGTTAAAAAGGCAGGAGAAGTCATGAAGTTAAAACCGATCATTCTCATTGTCGTTGCTGCAGTACTTTTGTTAGGAGGCGTATGGTTTTTCTTACATCTATCGACAGCAAAAGATGAGACAAAAGAGGATACCAACAAGTTATCAGCAGATGACATTTTAGCAACCATGGTTGAAACCGAACCGATGACCACTAATTTGAATTCCGGCGGCTTTATTCAATTCCGTTTTAAAATTCAAACCAGCTCCGAAGATGCTAAAGAGGAGTTAACCAAACGCGATTTTCAAGTCCGTAATGCTGCCATCCAATTCATGTCATCTATGACAGAAGAACAGGTAAAAAGCCCTGATGGAATGAGCAAGTTTGAAAAGGATATGAAGACAGAATTAAATAAACAAATGGAAAATGGAAGTATTATCCGGATTTTCACCACGAATAAAATGGTTCAATAACTCATGGAAGAGTTAGGGGGATGCCTTTTGGCAGATGTATTATCGCAACAAGAAATCGATGCCTTATTATCGGCCATCAATAATGGCCAATTGCAAGCATCCGAAGTAACAGAGACACAGGAAAAAGTAAAAGTATATGATTTCAAACGAGCAATGCGGTATTCCAAGGAGCAATTACGCAGTATCACAAGAATTCATGAGAATTTTGCACGATTACTGACTTCCTATCTTTCAACTCAACTTAGAACGTTTGTTCAAGTTGAAATCGACCTGGTAGACCAAGTAACCTACCATGAATTTATCGCGTCCATCCCCTCGCGAACGATTTTGAACGTTTTTGATGTGAAGCCTATGGATGGAAAAATGGTCATGGAAATTAATCCGCCTGTGGCCTATGCAGTTCTAGAACGTTTGCTAGGGGGACAAGGAGATCAGTCTGCCCGGAACGGAACGTTGACGGAGATTGAAACAGTACTCATGCAAAGGACCCTTACACGTGCCTTTGATATGTATCAAAATGCTTGGGAAAACATTGAAAACATTCAGGTGAATTGGGAAGCGATTGAAGCCAATCCGCAATTTATTCAAATCGCGTCCCAAAATGATACAGTCATTATTATAGTTCTCCGTACGACAATTGGAGAAATTACAGGCAGGATGACACTTTGTCTGCCGCATTTAACAATAGAACCGGTGCTGCCGAAATTATCTACGCATCAAATGTTGTCTTCTATGGGGAAAACAAGTGTTCCACAGCAGGTAAACCTGCAGCAAAATCTAGATACAGTAAGTGTTCCTGTAATCGCTGAACTAGGCAGGGCGACGATACCGGTTTCCGATTTGCTTGGCCTTCAGATTGGGGATGTGATTGGAATTAAAACAGGAAAACTACAAGTCAAGGTCGGTCAATTGACCAGGTTTTTAGGAAACCCAGGTCTCCAAAAAGGACGTTACGCAGTTCAAATTGATCAAGTAAACCATACGGAAGGAGATGATCTATAAAATGAGTGAAGGATCATTATCTCAAGATGAGATAAATGCACTGTTTAATCAAACAGAATCAAAATCAGCTTTATCTCTCGATGTTTTTTTGAGCTCGATGGAGCAAGATGCACTGGGGGAGATTGGGAATATATCATTAGGCAGTTCGACCACGGCTCTTTCTACACTGCTGAACCAACGGGTGGAAATCACTACGCCTACCCTTTCCGTTATTGAACAAGATCGGGTGGAAGAGGGGGCAAAAGCAAAGCATGTTGCTGTTTACGTGGATTATACAATAGGCATCCGTGGTAAAAATCTTTTAATGATTAAAGAAGAAGATGCTAAAATTATTGCTAATTTAATGATGGGCGGAGATGGCACTGTTCTCGACCCTGAAATTTCAGAACTTCATCTAAGTGCTGTTCAAGAAGCCATGAATCAAATGATGGGGTCAGCTGCTACGTCTATGTCGACAATGTTGCAGCAAAAAGTGGATATTTCACCACCGTCTATCGATTTGCTTGATTATCCCCAAAATAAATTAGAACAACTGGATGATGATATCATCATCAAAGTTTCCTTTCGTTTGAAGGTAGGAAACCTCATTGATTCCAACATGATTCAGCTCATCCCTCTGTCCTTCGCGAAGGAGATGATCCAGCAGGTCTTTATGGCCGGAGAAGGAGCACCAGCCAGTACAGCTCCGGAGGAACCAGCACCAGTCACATCCAATCAGGAAGTACCAACACAAACTAGTTCGGCTTCACAGGTTGAAGAAAGTATGGTTCCACAAAGCCGGGCCCATACACCGGCAAATGCGAATGTACAAAAAGTCGAATTTGCAAATTTTTCCGAGGCAAATAAGGGAAGTAATGGCGTCGGTAATATCGATTTGTTATACGATATTCCATTGGCGATTACTGTTGAGCTGGGGCGAACGGAAATGCAAATACGCAAAATCCTTGAATTGGGGCCGGGCGCTGTTATACAGCTGGATAAATTGGCAGGTGAGCCTGTAGATATTTTAGCTAACCATAAGTTAATAGCTAAAGGGGAAGTGGTCGTAATCGAAGAGAGCTTCGGTGTTCGTATTACTGACATTATTAGTCCAGTCGACCGTCTAACTAAAATGACCATGTAAATATAACAATTGGAGGAGAATATGTATGGCAAAGGTATTAATCGTTGATGATGCGGCTTTTATGCGCATGATGTTAAAAGATATTTTAAATAAAAATGGGCTAGAAGTTGTTGGGGAGGCTGTGAATGGTGCAGATGCCGTTGAAAAGTACCGGGAATTAAAGCCTGATGTAGTGACGATGGATATTACGATGCCTGAAAAGGACGGAATTACGGCGGTTAAGGAAATTAAGGCTCTTGATCCGCAGGCAAAGGTGATTATGTGTTCCGCAATGGGACAGCAGCCAATGGTATTAGAAGCGATTCAAGCAGGTGCAAAGGATTTTGTTGTAAAGCCTTTCCAAGCCGATCGGGTCATGGATTCCATCAACAAAGTGTTGGGAAGTTAAAGGCTCTTACGCAACCTGTAGTAATGTTAAAAACGAATATGCAAAAAAAAGGGGAGGGTCCTTTGGGTACACCAAAACTGGGGAATTGTCCGAAATGTAGAAAGTTATTCCTGAGAACGAGAGATTTATGTGATGCTTGTTATCAAAAACAAGAAGATGATTATCTGAAGGCATCGGCTTACCTGCGTGAAAATCCGGGCAGCACAATTCAAGAAGTCAGCGATAAAACAATGGTATCCGTCACTCAAATTCGCCATTTTATAGTAGCCCGTCGAATTTTCGCGGGTCAGTTCCCTAACCTGTCTTACCCATGTGAAACGTGCGGGGAGATGATTCGAACAGGGAGAACATGTAACAGCTGTATGGATACTCTTAACCAGCTAGCCGCGCAGCTGGAGAAAAATGAAGGACAGCAGCATAACAAACATCATTTAAAAGTGATGACGCAACGGCTATAGGAGCTCCCTAATTTCAAAGATTCTTTTTTGTTTTTTTTGATTGCCTGTATTGAAATGAAATTATATATAACAGAAAGGTCAGTGCAGTTCACCGAGATTGCACTGCTTTTTTACGAATTTGTTAAAACAAAAATAGATTCATTGGTGGTTGTCCACAAAAAAAGCGAGAGTTCTGTACTCTTGCTTTTTTATTTACGTAAAATAATGATATTTACACGGCGATTAGCTTCCCTATGTTCAGGGGTATTATTTGGGTAAACCGGTTTAAACTCACCATACCCGCTAAAACGTAAGCGATTTGGAGCAATGTTATGATTTTGAAAATAATGGACTACAGATAACGCTCTGGCACTGGATAATTCCCAATTGGATGGAAAATTCGAACTATGGATCGGCTGATTATCGGTATGTCCTTCAATGATGATTGAATTATCGACCATTTTTAGCATCTTGACGATATCTTCAAGGATGGGATCAAAATTCCGATTGATATGATCACTCCCGGAATCAAAAACAATTCGATCTTTTAGGGTGATTTGGATTCCTTCGCGCAAATCGGTAAGACTGATCTCCGCATTTAATTTGTTTTCATCAATAAATTTCTGCAATCGTTTCATTAACTGTTGCAGTCTCTTTTCATCTTCACTATCTTTTTTATCTTTATTCTCCGATTTAGGATTTGGAATCGGTTCGGGTTTGATTTCATTGTTTGTGTTATTGGTATTACTTGGTGTCTGCCCTCCGCTGTTTGTCTCAAACACGGAAACCGTGTTAAAGGCGTTGTAGAGGGATTCCATCATGGCAGATGTCTTTGCTGTATCTTCGGAGCGCTGAGCAAATAAAACGATGAATAAGGCGAGAAGAAGGGTTAGCAAATCGGCATAAGGGATCAGCCACGACTCATCAACATGTTCTTCATGCTCCTCGTGAAGTTTTTTCTTGGCCACGGGTTACCTCCATATACTAGTCTGTTTCTACATTTCTCTTTTTTAATTCGTCTGGAGTTAAGAATACATTTAACTTATGCTCTAATTGTCTGCTGTTAACCCCTTCCTGTAAAGAAAGAAGCCCTTCCACCATAATTTGCCGAATTTCCAACTCTCTTTTGGATAGTAATTTTAATTTGTTAGCCATTGGATGCCATAACACATATCCTGAGAAGATCCCCAAAAGTGTAGCAATAAAGGCTGCGGCAATCGAATGCCCCAGTTTATCAATGTCTGATAAGTTCCCTAATGCAGCAACGAGCCCCACAACGGCTCCCAGTACTCCTAAGGTTGGAGCATAAGTTCCTGCCTGTGTAAAAATCAAGGCACCTTTTCTGTGTCGTTCTTGCATGGCACTCATTTTTTCTATTAATATGTCACTGGCAAAATCAGAATCCGTTGAGTCAACGATGAGCTCCATTCCCTGCTTAAGGAATAGATCATCAATAGTTGCAACCTCACTCTCTAGACCCAGCAAGCCTTCTTTTCTCACGATCGTTGACCAATTGGTAAACATATCGATAACATCTGCCTTAGAAGGAAGTTTTTGACCCCCGCCAAATATAATTTTGATTAACTTTGGGAATTTTTTAACCTCTGACAGAGGAAAACTTACAAATAGCGTGGCCGCCGTTCCTCCGAAGATAATTAAATAAGCGGCAGGATTGACTAATGCTACTAGACTGGCTCCTTTCAATACCATCCCTACTCCAATGGCCACTAACGCTAAAACAATCCCTATTAGCGATGAAGGATCTTTCATCGTGTGTCCCCCTTTTATATGAATTAAGAATCCTGATTTTTATTTTATGGGATTTTGATAGATAAGACAACAGTTTGTTTGATAGAATTATCAAAAAAGGCTTAAATAAAAAAGTTCTTGCGAAAAACCACCCAATAAAAATGAAAAACTATCAAAAAAATTATTTGTAAAATCAAAATATATGATAATATGAAGTATATATTTTGATTTTTTTACGACTATTACCCCAATGTCGAGGGGGAAGCTTTTTGTATGCTATTTAGCGAGGGGAGTTTGTAATGGATTTAAATGGGTATTTAGAGATGTTTATTGAAGAATCAAAAGATCATTTGCAGGCCATAAACGATGAACTTTTAAAACTGGAAGCAGAACCGGAAAACACAGCCATCGTAAACGAGATCTTTCGTTCGGCTCACACTCTTAAAGGGATGGCTGGTTCTATGGGGTTTGAAGACTTGGCCTCATTGACCCATGAAATGGAAAATGTCCTGGATCTTCTCCGTAATGCCAAATTGAGGATCACTCCAGAAATCATGGATGTCATTTTTAAGTGTGTTGACCTTATAGAAAAAATGGTGGACAGCATTGAACAGGGCGGAGATGGAAAAGAAAATGTCAAGGACATTGTCACTCAACTAACAAGGATACAAGCCCCATCCCCATCCCCTCATTCCGAAGATTTTGATTCATCTCAAGAGGTCGCTGCTGCATCAGAGATTTTGATAGATGAGTATCAAGTTTCTGTAATCAATGAAGCGAGGAAGACAGGCAATAACGTATATGAATTCAAGGTTACACTAGATGAAAACTGTGCAATGACATCGGTACGAGCGTACATGGTATTTCAAGCCGCGGAAGAACTTGGTGAAATCATAAAGAGTCATCCATCTGTTGAGCAAATAGAAGAAGGAGATTTCGGTCAATCTTTTACTATTTTGATGGTGTCTGAGTTTGAAGCGCAAGAAATCCAAACACAACTAAGCAATGTCTCAGAGGTAAAAGAAGTAATCCTGTCTGAGAAAGTTCATCAAAGTTTGGGAGATTTTTCGAAATCTGATATCTCCAAAAAAGAACAAACAAACCGACCGCAGACCAAAGAGGGGTTGGATGGAAGTAAGAAAAAACAACGGACAAAATCAATTCGTGTGGATATTGAAAAACTGGATCACTTAATGAACCTATTCAGTGAATTAATCATTGACCGAGGAAGACTGGAACAGATTTCGCGGAAGTCTCAGCTTTCCGAACTGACCGAGACAGTGGAACATATGACCCGCATATCAACTGATTTACAAGGGCTCATTTTGAATATGCGGATGGTTCCGGTAGAGCAGGTATTTAATCGTTTCCCGCGGATGGTACGAGACCTAGCCAAAGATTTGAATAAGAAAGTCCAATTGGTGGTGGAAGGCGCAGAGACAGAATTAGATCGTACGGTCATTGATGAGATCGGAGATCCTTTGGTACATCTCTTGCGAAATGCTTTAGATCATGGGCTTGAGACTACCGAGGAAAGATTAGCAAGCAAAAAACCAGAAGAAGGCAAGATATTATTGAAAGCCTTTCATGGCGGAAACCATGTATTTATAGAAGTCACTGATGACGGAAAGGGAATTAACCGCGAAAAAGTTCTGAACAAAGCCATTGAGCGGAGCGTTGTTACTGAAGAGGAAGCCAAATCGCTTACTGATCAACAAGTTTATGCGCTTATTTTCTCCTCTGGATTTAGTACAGCAGATAAAATATCAGATATTTCCGGGCGAGGTGTTGGTCTAGATGTCGTGAAAACCAAGATTGAGTCTTTGGGTGGGGTGATCAGTATTGATTCCACACTAGGACAAGGATCTATTTTCCGCATCCAGCTGCCATTAACGTTATCCATCATCAATTCGATGTTAGTGAAAGTGGAAGAGGAAACTTATGCGATTCCATTTAGTTCGATTGTGGAAATTACAACAGTATCACAGGAGCATGTTTCTACCCTTCATGGTCAGAAAGTAATCCAATTCCGTGGACAAGTCGTTCCTTTAGTTTATTTAAACGAGGTCTACCATGTACCACCGGTTGAAACAAAGTCTAATAAAGAACAGCTATTTATTGTTATTGTTCGAAACGGAGACCAGACAGTGGGGTTAGTGGTGGACTCAGTTCTGGGACAGCAAGAAGTAGTATTAAAATCCTTAGGCGGCTTTTTAAATAACCTATTTGCTATTTCAGGAGCGACCATCCTTGGAAACGGAGAAGTGGCATTAATTATAGATTCCAATCAGTTTATTAAATAGAAAGGATGAGCCTTCTCAATGGAAATGTTAAAAATAGTCGCCTTTAAATTAGGAGAAGAAGAGTATGGATTAAATATTAATCATGTCCAGTCCATCGAACGAATCCATCATATTACAAGGGTTCCAAATGCCCCTGAATTTGTAAAAGGCGTAATTAATCTTAGAGGAAATGTTACCCCGATTATTGACCTTCGAGGCAAGTTAAACCTGGGGAATGCGGTTTACACGGAAAATACACGGGTGATCATCACGCAATTTGAGGAAATCGAATTGGGTTTGATTGTTGATAAAACTAGCGATGTTATTGATGTGGCGCCTGAAGCAATCGAAGCTGCATCATCTAGTAGTTTTGATTCTGACTATTTTGGCGGTATTGCAAAGGTCGACGGACGTTTAATCATTCTTCTGAAATTAGAAGAGTTAATGAAAACTACAACAAATTAAACAAAGAATCCAAGTTTAATAGACAAAGACTATACTTTTGAGCAAAAGAGGGGACCGTATGAAGGATCAAATCAAGTTTCAGGATGACAAAACTCTCATTTTTAAAGTTGGCCAGGAAGAGTATGGGGTACATATCAGTCAAGTAGTTTCAATCGAGCGAATGCAGAATATTACTCCCTATCCCAATCGGCCGCCGCATGTGTTAGGAGTAACTACGATACGGGATGTCATCACGCCTGTAGTGGACTTACGGGCGGCGCTAACAGGAGAAACACTAAAGCCAACCGATGCTACCAGGATTATTATCGTTCAAGTCCATGAAAAAGCAATCGGACTTGTGGTCGATGCCGCCACGGATGTATTGGATATTACTCCCGACACGGTTCAACACCCAAATTTAATGGAAACAAAAGAAGTTTCTTATCTGAAAGGAATCTCAAAACTAGACGAGCGTTTGTTAATCCTATTAGATATCGAAGAGTTACTTGAAGACACAACAAATTTAGATGAATTGAAAGAAATAAAAGATTCGTTATAGCTTAGTGCGGTTTACCTAAAAACTTATTAACAACTAATTGAACCCGAAAAAGGGGAAGGGTGAAAATAATGAGTAAGTTGTCAATGAAAGTGAAACTCTGGGGTAGTTTTATCATTGTGCTATTATTCTTAGCACTTGTATCTTTTGTATCGTATCAAAATATAAACGGTTTAAGTGATGATCTTCATAAAATTGGAGATACTCAAGTGCCAAAAATTGAAAAAGTAGGAGAATTAAAAGAAGGATTAACCCGTGTTCGCCTCTATGTTACAAAGCAGGCATATGAGCGTAAAGCAGAAGATAAAGCAAACATGGAGCAGCATGTAAACGAAGACATCGCAGACGTCAGAAAGAATATTAAAGAACTGGAACCATTGCTTCTTTATGCCGAAGATAAAAAACAACTAGCAGAGTTCAGTGAAACTTTTGAAGATTACGTGGCCTATATTCCAGCTTTCATCGAAGCATCTAAAAGCAATAATTATGACTCCGTACATGAAAAGATGGTAATTATGACACCCATTGGAGAAAAGACCATTATTTCTCTTGATGAACTTGCAAAAGGTGTCAAAAAAAACAACGATATTATCATCAAAAATTCCGCACAAAAATCATCTAGTTCTGTGAATCAAATTATTATCCTTTCCATAATTGCCGTTCTATTTAGCATTTTGATTTCTTTCCTAATCAATAAACTAATTAGTCGTTCTGTTACTGGGGTGGTAAAAAATGTAGATATCACGACACATTCAGTTGATGAAATTAAGAAATCTATTGATAAAACCGCTATCAGTGCACAAGAGTTAGATGCTTCTATGAACAAAGCCAACGATTCCGTAAGTGAACTTGTTGCTTCTATTCAACAAGTGGCTGGAAACACCAATGTAACAGCTTCAGGTGTCGATGAAATCTCTGCGGCGGTCGATCAAATGAGTGCTTCTATTAATGTGGTTGCAGGAAATGCCGATACTTTAGCCGCTTCTACTGAAAAAACATCTTCCTCCATCCAAGAAATGATGGCTTCGATTGAACAGGTAGCAGGAAATGCAGGGAATGTAGGGGCAAGTGTGGAACAAATATCTGCGGCGATTGAAGAAATGAGCAAATCTATTAAAGGCGTAAGCGAAAATGCCGGTAGTTTGACAAATACGGCTGAAAAAACCTCTGAAACCGTTGAGGAAATGGTGGTATCCATTAAGCAAGTAGCAGAAAGTGCGCAAACAGTTAACCAACTTAGCAACTCTGTTAAGAACGATGCTCATGAAGGAACCATCTCACTAAATGAAACATTAAATGGAATGAAAGAAATTTCTAATGTGATTAACCAAGCAAGTGATGTGATGGAAAACCTAGGTAAAAGTTCTGAAGAAATTGGCAGTATTATCAAAGTCATTGATGAAATCGCAGAACAAACCAATTTACTAGCACTCAATGCTGCAATTGAGGCTGCACGTGCTGGAGAACATGGAAAAGGCTTTGCGGTTGTAGCAGATGAAGTCCGTAAACTAGCGGAACGTTCTGCAAAAGCGACAAAAGAAATTGCCATCCTCATCAAAGGTGTTCAAGATGAAACCGCTGTTGCTGTAACTTCTATTAAAGAAGGGGCCCATAAAGTAGAAGTAGGAAATCAATTGGCCGATAAAACGAACCAAGCGATTAGGAAAATTTCAGAAGGTCTTGCACAAGTAACAGAGGAAATGGATCAAATCGCAAAAACAACGGAGCAACAAACGAAAAATAGCGAATTCATCACAGAAGCGGTTAAAGGTGTAACCAAGCAAGCAACTGAAATGACTCATTCAACAAAAGAACAATCGATCAGTGCGGAAGAAATCGTTAAAGGCATTATCAATACAAGAGACCAGATTCAACAAATCACGGTTGCTACGGCCGAACAAGCGAAGGGCGGTCGTGAAATCGTAGCTGCGGTTGAACATGTGGCAAACCAATCTAGCTCGGTAACAAGGACAACAAAAGAGCAGGCCCTTACCGCTGAGGAAATTGTCCGAAATATAAATAACATTAAAGAAATGGTCAAACAAATGACGGTTGCAACCAGCAACCAAGCAGAATATGGTCAAGAAATTGCGAAAGAAGTTGAAAGAGTCAGAAAACAAACCGACGAGTTGAACGTGAGTATCGCAACACAAACGGAAGAAGTAGAAGAAGTAGTAAAAGCGATTACAGGTGTTAATAACGAAGTAGATAAATTAAACTAATTTATCATGTGAACTGTTGGTATTAACCATTCTTGTAAAGTATTTTTTTTTTGGAGGTAGTAATGTTAAATAAATTCTCAATGAAGGCAAAATTATGGACAAGTTTTATTTCTATTTTATTATTACTTTTCGTGATTAGTTTAATTTCTTATATTAACTTGAACAAATTGTCTGTATCCGTAAACGATATATCTGATACCCAAATTGTCAAGCTTAAAACTATAGGTAACCTTACTGAACATATGACTCGAGTAAGACTATTCGTTGCAAAGCATGCAACAGAAGTAGACCAGGATAAGAAAGATACGGCAGAAGATTTTTTAAATAAGGATATTGAAGAAGTAAAGAAAAATATCGGGATTTTACGTCCTTTACTTAAAAAAGAATCGGCTAGACAAAAACTGGACGAATTCGAACGCCAGTTTAACGAATATCAAAAATTAATTCCCATTGCTTTGGCACAGTCAAGAGAGATGGACATGAAAG
This sequence comes from Bacillus sp. AFS073361, assembly GCF_002567005.1. Classification (GTDB taxonomy): domain Bacteria; phylum Bacillota; class Bacilli; order Bacillales; family Cytobacillaceae; genus Neobacillus. The sequence continues at coordinate 48,289 of NZ_NUZU01000004.1, read as the reverse complement.
GATTTGCAGATGTTTTTGTTACGATGGGTCCAGTTGGCGAAAAAGCTGTTGCTGAGTTAGCATCTTTACAGTCTGATATTGATGCATTTGTAACTAATACAACCGATGATGCCTCTAAACAAGTAAATACAAGCAAGCTTGTCATTCTTATTGTTTCTGCTCTTGCAACGTTATTAAGTATAGTGATCGCTTTCTTCGTTACAAGAGTAATGGGACGCTCCGTAGCAGGGGTTGTGGAAAACGTTGAGATCACCACAGATTCAGTTAGCGAAATCAAAAAGACTATCGATAAGACCGCGATTAGCGCAAAAGAGCTGGATGCATCAATGGATAAAACCAATGACGCTGTAAGCGAACTCGTGGCTTCGATCCAGCAAATTGCCGGGAACACGAGTGATACGGCCTCCGGCGTTGAAGAAATTTCAGCCGCAGTAGAGGAAATGAGTAAGTCGGTCAACGTAGTTGCAGGAAATGCAGACAACCTCTCTGCTTCTGCCGAAGAAACATCTTCTGCCATTCAAGAAATGATGGCTTCAATCGAACAGGTAGCTGGAAACACAGGAAATGTAGGTGCAAGTGTGGAACAAATCTCTGCTGCGATTGAAGAAATGAGCAAATCGATTGATGGTGTTTCTGCTAATGCAGTTAACCTGACAACAACGGCAGAAGAAACTTCGGAAGCTGTTCAAGAAATGGTCGCTTCGATCCAGCAGGTAGCTAGTAGTGCCCAGACTGTAAGTGAACTAAGCCATTCTGTTAAGAATGATGCAGTAGAAGGAACGGCAACAGTAAATGAAACCTTAAATGGAATGAAAGAAATCTCCAAAGTAATCAACCAAGCAAGTGACGTTATGGTGAATCTAGGAAAGAGTTCTGAAGAAATCGGCAATATCATCGAAGTCATCGACGAAATTGCAGGGCAAACTAATCTACTTGCGCTAAATGCAGCGATAGAAGCTGCAAGAGCAGGGGAACATGGAAAAGGTTTTGCGGTCGTTGCAGACGAAGTAAGAAAATTAGCTGAACGAAGCGCTGAAGCCACAAAAGAAATAGCTGACTTAATCAAGGGCATCCAACATGAAACGGCTGTTGCGATTCACTCCATCAAAGATGGTGCAAACAAAGTGGAAGTAGGAAATCAACTAACTGATAAGACAAACCAAGCAATCAGAAAAATTTCTGAAGGTATTACAAAAATGACCAATGAAATGAATCAAATTGCCCAAGCGACGGAACAACAAACTCAAAACAGTGCGCTAATAACCCAAGCGGTTGGAAATGTTACGCAGCAAGCTGCACAAATGACACTTTCTACGAAAGAACAAGCGATTACAGCTCAGGAAATTGTCAAAGGTATTAATGATACGAAAGATCAAGTTCAGCAAATTACAGAGGCTACTGCCGAACAAGCAAAAGGCGGAAGGGAAATTGTTGTTTCCGTTGAAAACGTAACAAACCAATCTAACTCGGTCACAAATGCAACACGGGAACAGGCACTTACATCTGCCGAAATTGTACGCAATTTATCGAACATCAAAGAAATGGTCAAACAAATGACTGTTGCCACGAATGATCAGGCTGGATATGGTCAAGGAATTGCTCTCGAGGTTGAAAACGTTCGTAAACAAACGGAAGAATTAAATGCTAGCATTGAAATTCAAGCCAAAGAAGTAGAAGAGGTATCAAACGCGATTACGGAAGTTAATACGCAAGTTGATAAACTAAAATAATTGGCTTTCGGATGAAACGCTTTCGCACAATTTGCGGAGGCGTTTTATCCGATTAGCCATGAACTAGGGGCGAGTTAAGTGAAAGATGGTCTGACAGAATTGGCATTTAAAATAAGAGACTATTGCGGCATCGATTTTACAGGTAATCTTGCAAGTCTAGAATTAAAAGCAGCTAGAAGACTAGTAAAGTTGGGCTTAAAAATAGAAGAGTATGGTCCTTTTTTGCAAAAAGAACCGAAAGAATGGGACAAATTAGTAGAGAATATCACCATAAATGAAACTTACTTTTTCCGAGAATTCAACCAGCTGGAGGAATTTCAGAATTTGCTAAAGAAGAAAACGGGGCAGCAAATCAATGTCTGGTGTATCCCTTGTTCCACTGGAGACGAGGCTTATTCCCTTGCCATCTTAGCAAAGGAAATCGAACTATCAACGGGTAACCGCGTAAGGATTGTGGCATCCGACTTAAATAAAAAGGTGTTAGACCATGCAAAGAACGGCTTTTACCCCAAAAATTCCCTATCTTTCAGAAGAATTCCGGAACACAGGGAGTATATAAAAAAATATTTTATAGAAACCGAGCTTGGCTATGAAGTGAAAAAGGAAATCAAACAAATGATTTCATTCGAACCCTTTAACTTGACCGACTACCACGCCTATGCCAAATACAGTCAAATGGATTTTATTTTCTGCCGAAATGTTTTATTTTATTTTAACGAAGAGATAACTAAACAGATTATCAGAAGCTTTTACTCTATTTTAAAGAATAATGGAACCTTATTCTTGGGCCACGCCGAGTCCATCTCTAATTTTAATAGTAAGTTTCTCCCTATTCATACCAAAGATACGTTTTACTACACGAAAAAGGAGTAAGAAATTTCCTATAACTAGTAATGAATTTTTTTGGGAATTGGGGTATAATGACTAATATATTTTGATTGATTTTGATTGATTTTTATTAATTTTGATTAAAACAAGGGGGTAATCAATTGAAGATACAGGACCCAGTAAGGGTTAATATTAGTGATCCCCGTCTCTCTACATCCGAGCGGTCTTCTACCAGCAAAGCATCTTTTCAAAAATTAATAGACTCCTATTCAAAAGAACTCACCCAGGATCACCTCCAGGAGCTGCTGCAGGATATTGATCAACAAGGCCAGCAGTTAAGCGAAAAACCCACATTTCATGAACTTCGCAAATACAAGGATTTGGTCAAACGATTTATGGGTGAGGTATCGAAAAATGGGGTAGGGCTGTACCAAACAGAAACCTGGGATCCTTATGGAGGGAGTAAAACACTAAAAACCATCCAAGTGCTTGACCGCAAATTGATGGAATTATCGGACCATGTGCTGCACCAACAAAATGCCAATCTATCGATTATGGAACGAATTGGTGAAATCAAAGGCTTATTGGTCAACCTCTATACCTAAATTTTTACTAATGAAAAAAGGGGTTATGAAAGAATGAATCTGTATAAAAAATCCATGCTGATTATAGGGATCATCACATTGGTTGGCGTCGGCGGGTACTTTGGTTGGGAGAAGTTAAATGCCCCTAAGGAAGAAATAAAAGAGCCGACGGCAGAAGAACTGTTAGAGCAATCGGTGGATACCGAGATGATCACAACGAATTTCGCAGATGAAGGCTTTATCAAAATGAGGTTCAAAATCATTACCAAGTCGAAGAAAGACGCAGAAGAAATTGGTAAACTTCAATTTCATATTGAAAGTTCGATTATCCAATATGTTAATAACATAAAAAAGGAAGAAGCTAACGGACCGAAAGGACTTACATTAATAGAAAACAATTTACAAAAGGTACTTAATCAGGAATTAGGTACAAATTACATTACTCGGGTTTACATGATCGATAAAGTTGTCCAATGAGTTCCTCGGTCGCTTGAAGTTAGCAGCGTTGTACCGTTCTTTCTACTACTACTTTAGAATCCAGAGAGGAAGAAAACAAGTGCAAAACTATCTAAACGAAATACTTTTAGGTCTCAACTTGATCGGAGTGCTTTACTTGGTCGCACGAGGTTCTTCCCGCCGAGATATTGTATCTCAGCGGGAATTTTATCGAAGTATTGTTGAAAACAATAAAAAAATCAGCCCTGAAATAGCTGAGTTAAAAAGGACAATAGATGAGTTCAAAGGGACCGTCCAGGAATACCACACATTTTTTCAGCAAGTGCGTGAACAACAATGGGGAATGGAGAAACCAGTAGATGAACGATCCGTTCAATCTAGGACCATATCCAACAATGGCCAAAAATTATTAGTGCAAGATCGATACAAGGAGATTTTTGAATTACGGGAACAAGGGCTATCCGTGGAACAGATTGCTAGAAAACTAGAAAAGGAATACGACGAAGTATCCTTCATTATCCAGTTTGCTGACAAAGCACGTGCCTAAGAAAGGGGTTTTATCATGATAAGAGGTTTATACTCTGCCGCTTCAGGAATGTTTTCGATGGAGCGAAAGCAAGAAGCACTAGCCGATAATCTGGCCAATGCACAAACACCGGGATTTAAGAAGGATGATACGGTTCTACGTGCCTTCCCGAAACTATTAATTCAACGAATTCAGGATTTTAATCAAAATGGCGGGGGACCTATTGCCGGAGCACCGCAAATACCCGGACAGCAAGTTCCTGTAGGTGAACTGGTTACCGGTGTCTATGCACAGGAACGCATACCCAGCTTTAATCAAGGACCTCTTGTGCAAACCGGCAGCCCGCTGGATATTGCGATCGAAGATCAAGATATTCCCTCGCAAGACATCAATGGCAGACAAGTGAAGCCAGCTGCCTTTTTTGCTGTTCAGCTCCCTGATGGAACGGTTGGATACACAAGGAATGGCAAGTGGGATTTAGATGCAAGTGGGAACCTGGTGACCTCGGAGGGGTATCGTGTGTTGGGCGCTGATCACCAGCCTGTCAAAATAACGGATAGTATTCAAAAAGAAGACCTTTCGATCGACTCTAATGGAAATATCATTGCCTATCCCGGTGATCCAGCAAAAACAAAAACTGCTGGTCAGATTGGAATGGTGGTCGTACAAAATCCATTCGAGCTTCGCCGAATGGGCGGGAATGTATACCAGTCAGCTAATCCAGTGCCATTTATTCAAGACCCAGGAGAAACCAATCCAGGCGTTTCTCTTAATCAAGGGTTTATGGAGCAGTCGAATGTTGATCCTGGTCAAACGATGGCAGACATGATGATGACTGTAAAGGCATACGAGGCCAATCAAAAGGTAATCGGCACCTATGATCAATCGTTGCAACAGTTGTACTCAGTTGGAAAGATTAATGGATAAACACAACAAGAATAGGAGAAAAGGAATTTGAATACGTCACTTTTTATTTCTGCCGGTGCTTTGCGAGCCTACCAGGAAAAAATAGATACCACTTCAAACAATGTGGCCAATGTAAATACCGCAGGCTATAAACGAAGAGACCAAAGCTTTTCTGAAATTTTAGCTTCTCAAATCAACAATCAGGGACGCGTCGATCGGGAAATTGGCCGGCTCACCCCTAATGGCCTGCGCGTCGGTTATGGCACACGGACGGGACTTACCCAATTGGATATGGAACAAGGACAAGCGATGCAAACAGGTAATCCTTTTGACTTAATGATACAAGGAAAAGGATTTTTTCAGATCGGCTATCCTGCTCAGACGGCTGGGGCACCGATGGAAGTAAGGTATACACGTGATGGGAATTTCCACTTGAGTCCAAATCCTGCAAAACCGGGAACTTATCATGTAGTTCATCCGAATGGAGGCTATTTACTGGATCAGTCTGGAAAACCGATAGAGTTAGATGGCCAGTATGAAGTTCAAATTAGTGCCAATGGTGAAATTCAATTGAAAAATAAAAATGGCCAAGGGGCAGCGTTCATTTCACCGCAACAGGTGGGCATCGTTGATATTCAAAATCCACATGTTTTACGAAATCTGGGTGATAATGAATTTGCGATTGATGCAGCGTCGTTACCAAATGGTGCAAATGCGGAAAACTATGTGAGAATGATGGGGCGAGGAGAGGTTCAGGTATCAAAAGGTTATCTTGAAGGATCTAACGTGGATTTGTCGAAAGAAATGACGGACCTAATGAGCTCGCAGCGGAGCTTTCAAATGAACTCGAGAGCCGTTTCTTACGCTGATCAGATGTTGGGGATAGCGAATGGGATTTTGAGATAGCTTAAGTTGGAGACGTTTTTTGGGCGTCTCTTTTTTTCTATGGTCGGTATGGATGTAAATCAGGACAAAAGTCTCCTTAACTAAGTTGAAATTTTTCCGATAGAGTATACAGGTTTATTATTTGTGGCCAGGTGAGCTTAATTGGAAAAATCATACTAAAAGGGGATGTGACCAAGCTGGACCTAAGTTAAGTTTCTTTAAAATAAATTATAGAGGAGAAATAATTATGCGAATTAACGGATTTTCAGGATTTGATGTAGACTCTGCTGTTAAAGAACTGATGACTGCTGCTAGAAAGCCAGCAGATAAGCTACATCAACAAAGAGAGTTGACAACTTGGAAAATTGACTCCTATCGGGAAGTTAATACTAAAATCTCGGAACTTCGTAATATGATGCAAGAGATGCGTTGGACAGGCGATTTTAATAAGAATTCGTCTGAGTCCTCCAATCCTAATACTGTAGTAGCAACTGTCACCGGCTCTCCCACACAAACAACTTATGATGTTACCGATATTAAATTAGCTGAATCAGAAAGAGCTGCCTCCGTTAAGTTCTTTGGCAATGTTGCAGACCCAACTAAAAAAATGACAGATCTCGGTGCACAAGCAGGGTCTATAGTGATTAATGGAAAAACAGTAACTGTCGATGCTAATGAAACACTTAACGCCTTTATGGATAAGGTAAATGCAACTGCAGGTATAGGTTTAACAATGAGTTATTCTGCAACAGAGAAGTCCATTACATTTACTAGTTCTAGCCCAGGCGGTTCATCTAAGATTACAATCGCAAGTGACCCTGCCAGTGCAGTAATCAATCCTCTCTCTGATTTAGGCATAATACCCGGATCGACTACCGCCACTGATACCAATGCTTTTGTGAATAGTGATACTTTATCGTTTGTACAGGGTCGTACTAAAGCTCAAGCAGAAGCTACCATTAATGGTATACGATATAAATCAGATACTAACTCGATTACTTATGATGGTGTTAAGTTTGATCTTAAAGGAACTTCGGCTACTCCTGCGTCTCCTATTACTATCAGTCAAAAGAAAGATAATGATGCCATATTCGATAGAATCAAAAAGTTTGTTGACGTTTATAACGGTTTAGTAGACGATCTCAACAAGAAGCTGGACGAAAGAAAACCGAAAGGATTTGCCCCGCTTACCGAAGAACAGAAGTCTGCTATGAATGATGATCAAATCGAAAAGTGGGAGTCCAAGGCTAAAGAAGGCTTATTAGGTCGAGACCCTATCATTTCTAATCTTGTTATGAAAATGCGATCAGCAGCACATGCTCCCGTTATTAATTTTAAAGATGATGGCACTAAAGAAACTATTGGGACATTAGCATCTATCGGTGTCGGCTTAGGTGACAGCTGGAGAGACAACGGAAAGTTAAAGATAGACGAAACCAAGTTAAAGGCAGCGATAGCCGATGATATAACTAAGGTTACAGATATCTTCACCAAGAGCACTAGCAATCTCCCATCTACCGATACTTCTAACACTCTTAAAAGCTCAACTAAGTATGAGCAAAGTGGTATTGCTGACAGACTGTATGAGCAGTTAGACTCCGTCATGATAGAACTTGGTAAGCAAGCTTTGGGTGGACCTCAGAGTCTGATAGGTAAACAAATTTCTCAAATCGATAATCGTATTAGTGATTTTGAAAAACATTTAGTTTCTATGGAAGATAAGTATTATAGACAATTTACTGCCATGGAGAAAGCCATGCAAAAGGCTAACAATCAAAGTAGTTGGCTAGCCAGTCAATTAGGCGGCGGATACTAGAAATTTATGGGAGTAGGATAATGAATCCTACCCCCGTTTTTTAAAAAACTCACTAGACTTTAATAACAGGTCATTCCACTTGGAGTGACCTGTTTTTTTAGCTAGGGACCCCAAAAACACTAAACAATTTTTTCGAACCTCCGATAAGTATTAATAGCTAGGAAATTCCTTCAATGATAAAGGAAGGACATAATTTGGTTATCTAAACAAATTTTTGGATTCTCCGATAATAATTAATAGTAGAAATTCCCTCGAATGTAAAAGGTTAGAAATTTTCATTAAAATTACTAAACAATTCCTTTGATTAACCGATAATAGAATTGTAAAGGAAAATGAACCTCAGGAGGATGGGAACATGCTCATTGTAGGAAGAGAAATTGGTCAATCTGTGATTATTGGTGAGGGAATTAAAGTTAGCGTTCTACAATATGATTCCAAGCTACGATTAGTAATTGATGCACCAAAGCACCTTCGAATTTCTAAGGTGAAACAGAAGGAAGGCAGCTCCCTAAATTTAAAAAAGCGGGCTACAATAATCGGAAACACTATGCTAATCGGAGATGATATAAAAGTAACCATTCTCCGAACGGAATCTGGATTACTCCGCTTCGCGATTGATGCTCCAAAAGAAGTGAGTGTATTTCGTGAAGAATTATACAAAACCAGATCTCTTATCTGACAATCCAATAGTACATAGGTTCTCAATTTTGATAATTCTATCAAAATCGTACTTCAAGTTTATTTTGTTAATAGACCCACAGGGTATATTATAGATTATTTTCAAAAGGGAAATACCCCAACAAAAATCATATTTTTCTAGGAGGAAAATTATTTATGCGTATTAACCACAATATTGCAGCACTTAACACACATCGTCAGTTATCAAGTGCATCTAATGCACAAGGTAAATCAATGGAAAAATTATCTTCAGGTCTTCGTATCAACCGTGCAGGAGATGATGCTGCAGGTCTAGCAATCTCTGAAAAAATGCGTGGACAGATTCGTGGTCTTGACCAAGCTTCACGTAACTCTCAAGATGCAATCTCCCTAATCCAAACCGCTGAAGGCGCGTTGAATGAAACTCACGACATTCTACAACGTATGCGTGAATTAGCGACTCAATCTGCTAATGGAACGAACACGAGTACAGACCGTGGGGAAATTCAAAAAGAAGTTAGTCAGTTAACTCAAGAAATCGACCGTATCCGTGATACTACTGAGTTCAATACAAAGAAACTTTTGAATGGCGACTTGGCTGTTGCAGCCTCTTCTTCCACAGTTGGTGTATCAAAAGTTACTGTTTCAAATGACAGTATGACCGCAGGTACTTACGATTTCAAAGCTACGGCTCCTGCTGATATCAAGATGGGAGCTACAGTTAACACATCTACTATTACAGGGTTTGATGCAGCTGCTGACGTAGTCACTGCAGCGGATGCGGATTTGGAAAACTTGAAACTTGGTGACTACAAACTAATTTCCTCTGATGCAGGTGGTGGTAACTTCAAACTTGAATTGCAGGATGCGTCCGGTAAAGTAGTTGCTTCCAACGCTTCTGTAGCTGCTAATGCTGCAGCAACGTTATCTGGAACAGGGGGCGTAGTCTTTAAAGTTGGAGCAAACGCAGTCGCTTCTACTGGTGAAGCGAAATTTAGTCTTGAAGCAACAACAAGTGCAGCAACGACCCTCTCGAATGCTGGTGGAACTGTTGCAACTTTGGCTTCTGGCACAACTTCCAAGAATGGTGTATTTGAAGTTGGTGGTTTAAAGATACAATTGGATTCTGAAGCATTTGGAGGTGCTGCTGGTGTACTTAACGGTACAACTGTAGCGACAGCAACTGTGACAAATAATGCTGAAACGTTCCAAATCGGTGCAAACGAAGGGCAAATAACAAAATTGGGTATTGGTGACATGAGTGCAAAGGCTCTTGGTGTGGATAAAGTTGATTTGTCAACTTCTGCAGGAGCGCAATCTGCAATCACAGCTATCAACAATGCTATTGAGAGTGTATCTGGCGAACGTTCTAAATTGGGTGCTAACCAAAACCGTTTGGAACACACTATCAATAACTTAAATACTTCTTCTGAAAACTTAACTGCTGCAGAATCTCGTGTTCGTGACGTAGATTATGCTTTAGCTGCCTAGGTAGTGAAAAGCACAGTCGTCCTAGCTGGTAACGGCTAGAGATCATTATCGGGTGAATTGCTGGAAACCCCTTAGAGCTTTTCTTACCACAACGTAGTTGGAAACGACAAGCGGGATGGTTTGAAAAAAGAAAAGATTGGGCAATCAGCAGCCAAGCTCCTGTCTCGAAAGAGTGGAGAAGGTTCAACGACTAGGATATACCATCTAAGGCGAGAGCTATGATGATGAAATCCATAGGTGAAACAATGGTCATCAGCATTGTGAATCCGAAGTGCCCGACCCCTACTAGAATGCAAGAGGGTGAAGATATAGTCTGGTCATTTATGAAAGTAAATGTTCGCACGATGGCGAAAGAAATGATGACTCAAACTAAGAACTCTATTCTTAGTCAAGCTGCTCAAGCTATGCTTGCTCAAGCTAACCAACAACCACAAGGAGTTCTACAACTTCTTCGTTAATTTAAATATAAAAGAGGCTCTAGATTTTCTAGAGTCTCTTTTCATATAAGAAATGAAGCACCATGATATGAAAAAAATAGCCGAAAATGGCTCTCCATTTATCCGATAAGACAAAAGATCAAACACGTTTAGAAGGCGGTGAATTCTTGCAAATCCCACAAATACGTTTACAACAAACCTACGCCCAAATTGGTTTGCGTTCGACCCAGCCAGTACAAGAAATACAACAGGCTCCTGCCGATTTATCCATCAAACAGGTACCGTCAACGTTGACGATCGAACACCCACCATCCAGTCTTGAAATTGATCAGGAGCAGGCCTGGAATGAGCTTGGTTTTAAAAATCTTAATGTGTTAACAGCAGACACGGCTGAATTCTCCAAGCAAGAAGGGATAGAGGCAATTGCTCAAGCCGCCCAAGAAGGCGATCAAATGGCAGCTATTGAACATAAGAGTGATGCAATAGCTTCCATCGCAACAGAAAAGGGCAACCCAGCACCAGCAGATTTCAATATCGCTTTTATACCTAGCTACGGCTCAGTCCATATTAATTTTACTCCTTCAGAGGTACATATCGACTGGAAAAAAGGCGGAGCGGAAATTGAATCCACTCAACATAAGCCCATTCATGACTATACACCTGGGAAGACGGAAGTATACTTACGTCAAATGCAGCAGCTTCAAATCGACTTTGTTGGGTTAAATGTGAATAATAAAGGGTGAGAATTTTACCTCTAATGAAATGTTTACCAAAATAAAAAGGATGCGGATCTATTCACGGGCAAAACCCGCGATACTATCCGTATCCCTTTTTTATTACTCTATTTAAGTTATCCAATATGGCATCAAGCTAGATGAACTTTTACACTGTTTCTTCCGCTAAGTTTAGCTTCATACAGTCCTACATCTGCACGCCATATGATGGTTCGAGGTTGATCATTGGCAGTGAAAGTTGAAACACCAAAACTGGCTGTTATACTTCCAACTTCAGGAAAGAAATGATCCTTGATTATGTCTCGAAGACGTTCTGCCAGTTCTGTTGCTTCTTTTGTTGAATGATTAGGCGCTACGATTAGAAATTCTTCCCCACCCCAGCGACCCAAATAACTATTATTAGGAACGTTTTCTTTAACGATTGCGGCAAATTCTTTTAGAACCTCATCACCCACCTCATGACCATGTTTGTCATTAACTTTCTTAAAATGGTCAATATCAAAATAGATTACTGAAAATGAGGAATGATTCGTTTCCGATAACTGGATTTCATTTTCCAGCCATTTATCTAGCATTCTGCGATTGGGAATTTTTGTCAAAGTATCCTCGAACGCAATTTGCTTCAATAGATTGGCTTCATGGTAGTAGGTTACAAGCGTTTGAAAAAAGTATACGACAACAATATAAATGAGATGAGAAAAAAATAAATGAGTCAATACACTTTTGGCTTTTACAGTGTCGAACATATCAGGCATTACAATAACTAATGTAATGAAGAAAATCATCAAGGAAAATATCAAAGCCTTCTTCCGATCCAATACCATAAAAGAAAAAATGATGAACAAAGGAGCCCAGAAAATATACAATACAATACTATTTTGTACTAGCTGATTCGCTAATTCAATCACTCGGTTTATGTGAAATATTCCAAAGAAACATAAAAAGCAAATTTCGAAAGTCCTTACGTACATATTCTTATATACGAATATCCAAGCCGCTGTTAAGAAAATGATTTGCAGGGGCAAAGTGACTTTAATATATTGGTCGAGGTATGGAGAAAATTTCAATTGAAGCAGTGTTGATACATTTAAAATAGGTATGATTGTCAGATAGATGGTACGTTTTAATTTTAAATAACTGTTCGTTTCATCATTACTAGTTAACAAGATAATTTGTCCTTTCTTTTGTCAGTTTATGAGTTTAAAATATAGCCCCTTCGACCTAATTCCAACTATCTATTACAATAACTTGACAACTATTGGTTAGGAAACGAAAAAAATGATTCGTGATACCGAAAAAAACCGAATACCACCGGAAAAATACAGTACTTACACTCACAAATAAATCATCCCAACAGTAGTTAGTCCATTTGAACTAACTACTGTTTTCTATTATTATTTAACTAAACTTATTTTTAAAATAACCGATCATAAATATATAGGAATAGGAGGGAACTTTGTAATGCGAATCAATGATATGAAATCTAGTTTTTTTTCCTACCAAAGTCAACAGAACCGTTCAAATATAACGAATATCACAAAAAATACATCTTCTTCAGCAGATGTGAAAATATCGACGCGCGGCCGGGAAATTTCGCAGGCGATCATGTCAGAACAAGCACAACGTCAGCAGCGAGTTCAAGAATTGAAGCAGCAAATTGCCGATGGAAGCTACAAAGTGGACAGCAGCAAAATTGCTGAGAAAATGATCGATTTTTGGGACAGCAATTCGAAGTAGGAGGCAAGAAAATGGAAGCCCTGAAAAAACTTAAACAAACGATGGAAACCATGGTCGATGCCCATACTCGATTACTCGATTTAGCCAAAAAGAAAAGGACCATCCTTGTCGAGGGGAATAATAAAGAACTTCAAAGCCTGATTTATCGCGAAAGTTCATGCGCGGATGAAATTCAAAAATTGGAACAGGAAAGAAAGCGATACGTCCAAGAATATTTGCTCCACAAAGGTTTTTCGGGTCATTCTTTCACGCTTGAAGAATTAATGAAAATACAGGACGATCCCACTTCAAAGACCTCTATATTATTCATTGCCAAACAACTTCGCGTTTTGATTCAGGAAATTACCAATTTAAACGAAAACAACCAACAATTAATTGAAACTTCCCTTTCATACCTTCAATATTCGATTGGGATGCATGTTCGAAAAGAACCGGCTATCGGGTACGGTCCGAAAGCAGGAAACCGGTTTGCAAACCTGTTGGATGCAAAAATATAAAGAGTTATTATTTTTGAAAGACGGAGGGAATAAGTATGGCTTCAACCTTTCATGGACTTGAAGTGGGGAAACGAGCACTTTTTGCGCAGCAGTCGGCTCTTTCTACTACAGGACACAACATTGCCAATGCAAACACGACCGGATATACGCGTCAACGGGCAGAAATGCAAGCTACCCCGGCGATTTCAAACCCAGGGATGCACAGCGATCAGTCTCCATCCCAATTGGGAACCGGTGTCGAGGTTAATAAACTAGTTCGCTTAAGAGAAGAATACTTGGATGTCCAATTGCGCGGAGAAACCAAAAATGCCGGTTATTGGGAAGCCAAAAGTGATTCGTTAACCAAAGTGGAAGAACTGCTGAACGAACCCTCTGACGATGGGTTAGCCTATACGATGGATGAATTCTGGAAAGGCTGGCAGGAGTTATCCAAAAACCCAGATAGTGCGGCTGCCCGTGCCGTTGTACGACAAAGAGGGGTGGCGGTGACAGAAACCTTTGATCACTTTTCGGACTCCTTGACTCAAATGCGGCAAGATTTGAATAACGTTATAGGTACTAAATTAAACGATATTAATAGTCTTGCTAAACAAATTGGCAGTCTAAATGATCAAATCTCCCGCTTGGTCCCAAATAATTACCAGCCCAACGATTTATATGATCAAAGGGATGTCCTTATTGATCAATTATCGAAACTAGTAAGTGTAAACGTACAAACCTCTCCTAATAAAAATGGAATGGTACAAGTGTTTATCGGTAATAGTACAAAAGCATTGGTGGATGATCGGACGGCAAATACGCTTACTCTTGGCAGTTTTACTAAATCTAGTACATCCATAGTGGAGGGGCAGATTGCCATAGTAGATGCCAATAGTGGTGCTGCGACCCCATTTTTGCTAGGTTCTGGTGAACTGCTTGGCAGGATTGAATCCTTTGGATTAGATAAAAATGGTTCATTAACAGGAACGATTCCAGAAATGCAGGAGAAGCTCAATAAACTGGCCAAAACGTTTGCAGAAAAAGTGAATGAAATCCATCGCAGTGGGATGAACCTAGATGAAATTAGACCACCACAAGCCGGAAGCACAATTTATAGAAATCTAGATTTCTTTGTAAAAAAAGATACTACTGCACCAGACCTTGCAGCGGGCAATTTAGAGGTTAATCCCCTCTTGTTTGAATCATTAGATAGAATTGCAGCAGCACAAGTGGAGGGTACAAATACATCCTCAACTGGAAATGGACAGAACGCTCAGCTGATTGCTGGGATAAAATTTGATCATCAATTGGATTTTGGAAATATTGGTCAATCTAATAAAACGACAGCAGATGATTTTTATCGGAACATAATCGGTCAATTAGGGATTGATTCACAAGAAGCGCAGCGCATGCAGGATAATTCTGAGGTGATCATTAGGCAGGTGGAAAATCGCCGTCAATCCGTGTCAGGCGTTTCTTTGGATGAGGAAATGGCCAACATGATTAAATTCCAGCAGGCGTACAATGCTGCTGCACGAGTCATCACGACGATGGATCAATGCTTGGACAAAGTGATCAATGGCATGGGCCGGGTAGGATTGTAGGAGGGTTAATATGAGCATGCGTGTTACTCAAAATATATTAAATTCGAATATGTTGTTTAATTTGAATCGAAGTAATAAGGCCATGGATAAATATCAAGAACAACTATCGTCTGGTAAAAAAATAAATCAAGCATCGGATGATCCAGTTACAGCGGTAAGAGGCATGTTTTACCGTTCATCACTAAATGAAATTGACCAATACAAAAGAAATAGCGATGATGGACTCTCGTGGATGACCACTACAGATGAAGCGTTGGATGAGGTAACCACCGTGCTGCAGCGGGTACGAGAGCTAACAGTACAAGGTCTGAATGGAACCAATGATCCAAGTGCCCGTTATGCGGTTGCGCAAGAAATCAATCAATTAAAAGAACATCTTGGAGAGGTTTCCAATTCTCAGATAGCAGGGAATTACATTTTTGCCGGAACCGATACGAAAACACCTCCCTATAGAACTGACCCGGCGGTGGCGAATTCATCGAAAGAATTTCGAAATACCAACCAAGAAAAGCTGGAGCTGCAGGTAGGATCGACAAACAATGTCCAAATCAATGTTCCCGGAACCAATGTATTTAATAATGATGGCGCTGGAGGCATCTTCAAAGTCCTGACAGATATCGTTTCCGACTTTAATAATCAAACTGCGGGCGCAACTGACCATTTAAGCAAATTGGATATACAGTTGGATAACCTTTTAAAGGAACGCTCTGAATTAGGGGCAAGAATGAACCGTATGGAATTAAGCATGTCACGGATTGATAGCCTTGAGGTTTCCACGACTCGGTTATTATCCAACGAAGAGGATGTGGACATTGCTAAGGTGATTATGGACTTGAAGGCACAGGAGAATGTTCAGCGTGCTGCATTATCCGCTGGAGCCCGTATTATTCAGCCTTCTTTAGTAGATTTCTTACGCTAATCCAATTTTTTATGCTTTCTTTCTTAATCAAAAAAAATCAAAATCAATGAGTGGTTAAACATGATAAATAAAAAACATCCCCTACGATCACGGTTTGTTTTTCGAAAAGGAAGTATCTTTTGGAAGACATACCTTTTGAATTTAATCCTTATACTATTGATTTTGGCTGTCGCGTTTTTTACAGCACATACGATTTTTCCAAAAATGGCCCAGGAAAATTACAAGTCGATCACTGATGAACAAGCCAATCGAATTAAAGAGCAATTGATGTTGATTCACACTGAATGGGACAAAACAGTAAAAAATATTCAAACGAATCCTCAATTTCTATCAATCGACGAGGGGAGTTTTGATGACCTTTTAAAGGAAGTTGTTGCCAATAACGTGCTAATTGATAGTGCGATGGTTTTGAGTAACAATGGAACCGTAGAAGCCGTTTTTCCAGAGGGTGTGCAAAACTTGAAGGGGTCAGACTTTAGCGATCGAGTCTATTTTCAAAAAGTTTTAACCACAAAGAAAGCTTACATGAGTGAAGTAATTACCGCACCCAGTACAGGGAGACAACTAATTGTCCTAGCTGTACCCATTTTGAACAGGTATCAAAAAGTGGAAAAAGTAATCGGATTAAATGTTCGCCTCTCAGAAAATCCAATGCTGCGTTCATTTTTTGGCGAAATCAAATTGGGTGGATCCGGGTATGCTTATATCGTTGATTCACAGGGGAATATTATTTCGCACCCCAACCCCGATCGAATAGGTCAATCCGTAAAGAACAATTTTGTTGTCCAATCGCTGTTAAAGCAACAATCAGGTTACCGAGAAATCCAAAATACCGAAGGGGTCAGGATGTACGCCAGTTATCGGTATATACCCAATCTACACTGGGGAGTTATCGTTCAAGTTCCTGTTAGCACAACAATTAAAAGCTTGAAATCCTTTGACAAAAAGCTCTGGGAATTAGTTGCTATGATGATGCCTTTCTTGTTCCTGATTGTCTGGTTTTATACCTACCGGATGATTCGTCCCATCAAAGAACTGTTTGAGGCTGTTGACCAGGTAACAGCCGGGAATTATGAACACCATATTGAGACAAAACAGCAAGGTGAGTTAGGCAGTCTGGGTATTCAGTTTAATAAAATGATCGATAATATACGGGGAAGTAAAAACAGTTTGTTGAAGAAAGAGATGCTTTTGCGACAACAACAATTATTTTTACGACAAATGATGGATATGAATCCTAACCTTATTTTTGCCCGTAATCGTTCAGGGAAATATACACTCGTTAATAAAGCATTTGCTGATCTTTATCAAGAATCGATTAAGGATGTACTAACTAAAACAATTTTTGATTTAATTGACCCGGAAGTGGCAAATGAAGATTTTGCTAATGATCTAAGCCTGATGGATAACCTGCAAGAGCAGTTTGTCCCAGAGTGGGTGCTGATGGATAAAGAGGGGAAAAAACGGTGGTTTCAATTAACGAAAATTCCCATTATTTCATCAGAAGGAACAAGCAACGAAGTGCTGTGTGTGGCCACGGATATTACGGAGAGAAAACAGAAGGAACAGGTCATTGAGTTTCAAGCATACCATGATTCCTTGACGAAGCTGCCTAATCGACTGTATTTTGAGAAACACATCAATCAAGACCTTCAGAATCCTACTCTCAAGACAGGTACTGTTATGTTTTTAGATCTGGATGGTTTTAAGAAAGTCAATGATAGTTTGGGGCATGCGGTAGGGGACGAACTTATTATAAAGATAGCGGATCTCTTGCAGCAATGCATTCCAGAGTCGGCCTTACTGTCCAGAATGGGCGGCGATGAATTCACTTTATGGATCCCACATGCTTCCCCTTACCAAGCGGAAGAGACCGCACGAAAAATCATCTGTAAGCTGGGTAAACCTCTATCAGTTGAAAAGCATGAGCTTCATGTCACCGCCAGTATCGGCATCAGTTTTTTTTCACAGCACGGCGAAAGCGGAGAAACACTGCTAAGCCATGCAGATAATGCGATGTACGGGGCCAAAAATAAGGGGAAAAATACCTATCAAATATTCAGTCCTGAAATGAGTATTAATCTGCTTGAACGGGTAGAAATGGAAAGCCTGTTACGGAAGGCCTTAGAAAAAAATGAATTACACTTAGTATATCAACCTAAACTGGATCTTAAATTAGGAAAAATTACAGGCGTTGAAGCTTTATTGCGTTGGGACAATCCCAAGCTTGGTTCGGTTCCCCCAGACAAATTCATCCCGATAGCAGAGGAAACTGGACTTATTGTTCCCATTGGGGAATGGGTCATCCATGAAGCGTGCAAGCAAACTAAAGAATGGCAACAAGCAACTAACTGTTATGTTCGCATGGCCGTGAATCTTTCCACCAAACAATTTCAACATGAGGGTTTGTTAAATACCGTTCAACAAATTCTTCACGCAACTGGACTAGAACCTAAGTGGTTTGAATTGGAAATCACAGAGTCAACCATTATGGAGAACGCGGAAATAGTGATTTCGATATTGGATGGATTTAAATCGATGGGAATTACCCTGTCCATTGATGATTTTGGGACAGGATATTCATCCTTGAGTTATCTCAAACGACTGCCGGTGAATGTACTTAAAATTGATCGCTCCTTTATACGCGATATCATAGTAAATGAGGAAGATCGGGCCATTACCAATGCGATTATTGCGATGGCAAAAAGTTTAAAAATGGAAGTAATAGCAGAGGGAGTAGAAACAGAAAAACAGATGCAATTCTTACGGTCTAGAGGTTGCCATCATATCCAGGGCTACCTAATTGGAAAGCCAATGGGCAAGAACAATTTAGAGAAATTATTGTATAAAGAACTAGTGAGTTAATTAACCTTTAACAGATATTCATAATAAAAAATATATCAGGAGAAGTTTATGTATCCTACTGTTAATCAAAATATTGTGATTGATATAAAAAGCGAAAGTCGGACGTGCCGATCGATTGTTGCGGAAATTGGGGAGAAGGAAATTCTAATTGGCTTCCCTATAGATGGAAATAAAATAGGGATGCTGCCCGAGGGAACGAAAATAGAAGTCACCTTTATTGCTAAAGAAAATCAATTTAAGTTCCAATCGGAAATTAAGGGTAGAAAAAAAGATATTATCCCATTATATCGAATAAGCAAACCACATGAAAAAGAGATTATAAAGATTCAACGAAGAAATAATTTTCGTGTGAATAGCAATTTACGGCTTACTATTAACGAAGTCGAGCTAAACACGATCAATATTAGCGCAGGCGGTGTGTTGTTCAGCTGTCGGTCGGATTTCCTTATACAGGAGGGAGAATTCGTTAAGGGGATATTGCATGTCCCGAGTGCAGCAAAAAAGGAAGTAGACTTCATTCCGTTTAAAGGCCAAATCAAACGAATCAAAACAGTAGAAGACCAAGAGAGAAAGAATATTGGGATGGAGTTTGTTGAGGTCGAAGAGCGAGATCAAATGAAAATTATTCAATATTGTTT
The DNA here is from genome assembly GCF_002567005.1 of Bacillus sp. AFS073361. Lineage (GTDB taxonomy): Bacteria > Bacillota > Bacilli > Bacillales > Cytobacillaceae > Neobacillus. Next base: position 29,000 of record NZ_NUZU01000004.1, on the reverse strand, counting down.
TCAAAAACAAAGACAAATGCGATAAGACAACATGAAAAAAATAAAGTAAAAACCTGGTGAGCCCTCTTTGAAGAAAGAGGGCTTTTCGTATAAATAATGATTTTGTATATGTTTGATAAATAAAAAATGTTGTCAATTATTTGAAAACAATGTAATATGAAGAAAAAGTCGAATTCTTTTTATAAAAACAGAAAAATTTTTAGTTTTTTCGATAGATACCCACAAAAAAATATGATAAAAATCGTATTATATGATAAAAATTAATATTGATTATATAAAGAAATTTGGAAAATAATCAAAAACGCATTTACATTAAACAAAAAACAAAATTATTTTCATTTCTCGTGTCCATTTTAGGAGGGTATTCTCATGAGTTTAAAATCTGCACTATTTGAAATTAAAGAAACAATAATGAATCAGGAAATAGTATCTGAGGATGATTTCATTCATGCTTTGGAATCTAAACACAATTTAAGTGATGGAACATTAATTTTTTACTTCAATAGTTTGATGCTTTTAAACATCAATAACAAAGAGTATGCAAATCAGTCTTTAGATGATTCCAAAAAAGTTAATCGTAAATGGACCAAAATTGAAATAGAGTTTATGTTTCAATATATTAAGGAACGTCAAGAAGAAGGTGCCCTAAATATCACAGAGATTTTAGAGGAAGTAGCACAACTTTTAAATCGCGGGTATCAGTCTGTTAACTATAAATATTATTCCCTGGTAAAGGAAAAAGATAAAACCAACCAGGTAAAGCAAAATGACTTTCAGTTTACCACGATATCTCAAAATGAAATCCCTGTTGTGTCGACTGAAGTCATCAAGGATACGCCGCCGGCCGCCCCACAAGTGAAGGAGATGAACCCTTCACAAGATGATAATTTGCTTGATATTTTGTCAGGGTTAATCACAAATGTACAACGACTTCCCGGTATTAATTTAAATGAACTTCTTGGTAGCTTATACCAGTTAACAACCATGGCTATCCAGAATCAGGACGCAGTTCAACAGGTCGAGAGTATGAGATCGGAAGTTAATCTCGAAAAGGAAACGTTGAGAGAGAACTTATTGAAGAAAGAACATCAATTAAAGCAGGAAAAAATCCGGAACGATGCATTACAATTAGAGGTAACTAAGTTGGCACAGGAAATTAGAGCGTTTAACCAGTTAGGAGATGCTGCAAAAGTACAAAATCTGAAATCTTATAATCAAAGGCTTAACTACATCATTGATGGTTTTGGGGTAGTCGTTCAAGTAGCATCAAAATAAAAAAGTTATTCCACACGGAATAGCTTTTTTATTTTGGAAACAATATAGAGACAAAAATTAATCATTCAATGATCTATTTCTGCTATTTCTTTATTTTGAATCAGACAGTGGGACTATCGGATTTTTGGAGTGCAATTATTCTACTATCTAGGAGCTGACTTAAGCTGAGTACGTCTGGATGACTGATCCCTTTCTCGGATGCCGTTTTTATTAGTTGACTCCTAATAACTTCTATCTCTAGCTCAAGTAAATGCCTATTATATCGCTTCATTTTGACCACCTGCATTTCCCTACTTTGTCTCTTTTTGACATTCTCTTTGATATAAATATATAGTAAATCCATTTTTATGACTATATATCAAACACAAATAAAATCAAATTTATTTTCCCTCATTTCCTTAACTTTTTTTCTGTTTATCCGATAATCAATAAAAGCAGGAAAAGGAGGATGTGTATGGAGGTACCAAAAATTCCTTCTATTCAAAATCACGCTGCTTCAGATCAACGCGAAAATCAAACACCCAAAGAGCAAACTCCAGTAGTGAACCGATCTGAACAACAAACGGATAAACAGTTAGAAGATACAGTGAAACAACTGAATGTACTGGCCGACCAATCACAGTTTTTTTTGAAATTCACATTACATGACAAATCAGGAGAATATTTTGTCAAGGTGATTGATTCAAAAACGAACGAAGTCATTCGAGAAATTCCCTCCAAGAAGATGTTAGATTATTTTTCAGATATGAAAAAATTTTTAGGAATAATTTTTGACAAAAGTATATAAACCGGTACTGTGTATAAAATTTCTTCTGACTAGTCCTAGTATCATGGAAAGGGGTAAATAAAATATTTATGGCTATAAACAATCCTTATCGAACCTATCAAAAACAAGCTGTTACTACTGCAAAACCGGAGGAATTAACCTTCATGTTATACCAAGGAATGGTCAAATTCATCCGATTGTCTAAAATGTCACTTCAAAATAAAAATATCGAAGAAGCTCACAGCTATAACTTAAGAGTCCAAGATATTTTGAGTGAGTTAATGGTAACCTTAAAACAAGGAAACACCATCGCTGATCATTTGCTACCGATATATGATTATATGAAATATCGGCTAATTGAAGCCAATCTTCATAAAAAGCTAGACCTATTAGAAGAAGTGGAAGGTTATGCTGTGGAATTATCTGAAACTTGGTCTGCAGCAATGAAAGTAAATAAAACAAATAACTAAGACTGGGATACGAATGGAAGAATTAATTAAATCGATTTATAAAATAACTGTAGATTTGATACGTATACTCAATGAAGAAAATTATCAGGAGTTTGAGAAACAGTTGAATGATCGAGACTTCTTAATGAATAAGGTGGATATCTGGAGGGCAGAACAACCGCTTTACCAATATACCCCAAAAGAAAAACAATTGTTGGAAGATATACTTCGCCTTGATGAGCAGTTCATTTCTATATTAAAAGGGAACCTAGATAAGACGCGAACCTTATTAAATCAAATAAAAAACAAAAAAATGGTCTCTAAAAAGTACCACCCTTATATGAAACAAACAAATGGTGCATTTTTAGATGCGAGAAAATAACTACGAATAGGGAATTGCGTGAATACACACTTCGGATAGTGCGTGGCCACGCATTTTTTTTATGTCCGTCTAGTTTATTTTTTGCGTGAGTCCGTACGGATTTTTCGGTTAAAAAAGTTAAATTATCGTATAAAATAACCATATGAATTCCAAGGTTGATAGTTATTTATAATTACGGATGGATGATTTTATTCTGTTCTCTCTGGTTTCTTATTTTTATCAAGGGTAGAACATAAATATTTTTTACATTTAGGTACGGAGAGGAAGACAGATATATATATGATGCATCAACAAGTGATGACAGACGAAGGATTGGATAGTAAGGTTTATGATTTTATGGAGTATAAAAAGAAGAAGCCATTCTATTTGAAGCCTATTAAAATAACGACATTAAATGAAACTTATCATATGGTGAAAAATGTAGTTTTTCAGGGGAAACAGATTCTTGCACTGAAAACAGAACAGGATCCCAACACAGTCGTTTTAGTAGAAGCAATAATTGAAGACGGCCACCTTATAAATTTATCTATGCTATCAGATGAATGTATGGAAGACGTTAGCAGGATGTTAGTAGGAATCATTTAATATTATTTAGAAGCCGATTCAACGTACCATCAAAAACTATATAAACCAATATTTAATGGGGGATCACCAAATAAATTGCGTGATCCCGCATTTTTTGTCGATTTAGTTTTGAAAATTATTTTTTACTGATTGTTTTTGATAAATTTTTGTTACAACCCATGAATAATTTTTTGCATAAGGAAGAAAGGATGTTTTCGATTGATTCTAGGTGATAATTGGTTTACACAAACCATGCTTATTAATACACTGTCCCGAAATGAGACATTACGTTCTCAGTTGGTGCCAGCCAGTTCAAAGAACGATCATCTTTTTGCTACAGTCCTAAGTCAATTAATGAAGCAAAAGGAAATACAAATGACAGTACCGCAGCAGATTCATTCTTTTGTACCAAATTTTGATAATGTTTTACCCCCCTCTATATATAATTCCAGTATACCCTTGAACAATAATGAACCATTGCGATTTCAATCTATAAATGCAGAAAAATTAAACCAAGTGTTGGAAGGGAAATTAAATGGGATGGGGGATGCTTTTATTGGCGCCGGGAAGCGATTTAATATTAATCCTGCATTACTGGCAGCTATCGCACAACATGAATCAGGCAATGGCAAATCCCGTGCAGCGAATGAAAAAAATAATATCGCTGGAATGATGGGTGCAACAGGTTTGAAATCTTACTCGAAGGTTGAAGACAGCATTATGGATATGGCACGCAATTTAAGTAAGAACTACCTGGGATTAGGATTATCCAATATAGCTAAGATCGGCGCAAAGTATGCCCCTATCCACGCGAAAAATGATCCCACTGGTTTAAATAACCACTGGGTAGCTGGAGTGACCAAGTATTTTGAAGGCTTAGAAGGTGATAAGGTTTGAAGAGAAATTCATTCGCAAAATGGTTGACAATACTTCTAAAAAGGAAAAAGAAATGGAACACAAAAATACCTATAGCCTAATAAACATACCAACTACGCTGAATCAACAAAAAAATGTGATTGTAATAGGGATCATGTTATTCCTTTTATTTATCATAGTGATTCCTTTTGGTACGTTTCAAATGACTGAGATCAAACCATTTCTGCCAATTTTTATTGCTTGGATATTTTTTGCCGAATTGATTACGTCCTTTTTACTCTATAGTCAATTCCTGACTACTGGAAAACTTCCATTACTATTGCTAGCATCCTCCTTTCTATATTCCTGTTTGATTACGGTTCCTCTTATTTTGACTTTTCCGGGAGTTTTTTCGGAGTTTGGTTTGCTGGGTGCAGGGAAACAAACAGCTATTTGGTTATGGGTGTTTTGGCACGGGGGATTTCCTTTTGGTCTATTGTTATATGGGCTCACAGCTAGAAAAAAGATGGAATCGATGGGTCCAAAAAAAATTAGGTTGTCTATCTTATTGAGCGTTCTGATTCTGTCAGGACTACTATATTTAATCTTTTTATTGGCAACAAAATATCAGGCCGCTTTGCCTGAAATCATTAAACAGGGTGATTATAGATTCCTTATCACTTCAGGAATAGGTCCTTTTGTATGGTTGATCAATTTATCTGCCTTTTTCATCCTGGCTTTTTCATTTAAGGGTAGAGACGTACTTAATTTATGGTTAACCGTTTCTATGTTCGCATTTTTCTTAGATGTGACCCTAACTTTATTTGCGGGAGCACGCTATAGTTTAGGCTGGTATGCGGCCCGAGTTAATTCATTGCTCTCAGCAACCGTCGTGTTAAGCGCGTTTGTTTTCGAAATGAATCGGTTATATATCCAATTAGTCAGAAATCAAAATAAGCTTCGTGATTCTGAGTGTAAGCTTAAGGAGATGAATGAAAGACTAAAGCGGCTTTCTTCGCTGGATGGTCTTACGCAAATAGCTAATCGACGTTCTTTTGATGAAACGTTCTTAAAAGAGTGGAAAAGGGGGAATCTTGCCTCTACCCAGTTGTCGATGGTGTTATTTGATATCGATTATTTTAAAAAATATAACGACCATTATGGGCATCAAGGTGGCGATTACTGCTTAAAGGTTGTCGCTGCTGCCTTGGCCGAAAGTGTGCAGCGCCCAGAAGATTTTGTTGCCCGTTACGGAGGCGAAGAATTCGTCATTATTCTTCCCAATACGGATAGAAAGGGTGCCTTATACATTGCTGAGAGGATACGCCAAAGTATTGAGGATTTAAGGATTCCTCATCCTGAATCCACTGTAAGTGATTGGGTGACAATCAGTGTGGGAGTAGCAACATGCTTTCCAGGTGTGTCCAGAGCACATAAACTGATCGCTGATGCCGATAAAGCTCTGTACTCCGCTAAAAAAGAGGGAAGGAACAGAGTGAAGGTCTACTGAAAAAACGGAAAAACGTAATGCTATCGTGGATATGTTAAAAAAATTACCATCTTCTGTTAATACAAAAAAGTTGTGGATTTGTATTCCTTTTTTTAGTATATTGATTTATATTGAATTATTTTGATTGATAATCAGAAACTATCAAAATGATTAAAGTGGAAAGGAAGGGAATATATTGAACAATATTGGCCTCCTACAATCGGCATTAGATGCTTCCAGCTTACGCCAGCAGGCTATTTCTAATAATTTAGCGAATGCGGAGACTCCTGGTTTTAAAGCAAAACAAGTCTTGTTCGAGGATATATTAAAACAACACATATCCAATCAATCAAAATTTGTGGGATCGCGCACAGACTCCCGTCATTTGATGATTGGTCAACCCGAACAAATTCCTACTGCAAGAACGGTAGAAAATACGGAAACGGTCATGCAAAACAACGGCAATAACGTAGATGCCGACGGAGAAATGACAAACATGGGAAAAAATGCATTGTGGTATTATACGCTAACGGAACAAATGAATAGTGAATTTCAGCAATTGTCGATTGCGATTAAAGGAAGGAGCTAAGGAAGATGTTTGATTCGTTAAATATAAGTGCATCAGCCTTAACCGCTCAACGCTTACGGATGGATGTAAACTCCTCTAATATTGCTAACGCCTCGACCACTCGTGGAGCCTTAGTAAATGGGAAATGGGAACCATACCGCCGGAAGATGGTCGTGATGGAACCGAGAGAAAAAGCCTTTAATCAGGTTTTACAGGGAGAAATGCAAAAACAAACGCAGTCCCAAACAGGACTTCAAGGTGTAAGGGTATCTGGAATTGTGGAGGATCAAACACCGTTCAAGATGGTCCATGATCCTGCTCACCCTGATGCGAATGCTGACGGGTATGTGATGATGCCAAACGTCGATTTATCGAAGGAAATGGTCGATTTACTCGCTGCATCAAGAGCTTATGAAGCCAATGTCACATCGTTTAACACAGGAAAATCAATGATGTTAAAAGCTTTAGAAATCGGCCGATAGGAGGAATATAGATGCCCATTTCACGTATAGATAGCGGACCAATCAAAATTTATCAAAGTCCTTTTCAAAAAGTAGATGCTGATAAAACCAAAACTTCATTTGCAGGCTTGCTCCAAGGTTATATGGAAAATGTAAATACAACGGTTAAGCAAGCCTCTGATTTAACTACCAAAGCCGCAGCTGGGGAGATTGATAACATACATGATGTCACAATTGCTTCCCAGAAAGCAAAGTTAGCATTGGAACTCACGGTCGCTATTAGAGACAAGGCCGTTGAATGTTATCAGGAAATGATGAGGATGCAAATTTAAAGAAAATGGAATGCTGGGCAGGGTGAGAAATGAAACGATCATGGACAGATCAAATCAAAAAAACAATAGAACTCTTCAGTAACTACTGGAAGGCAAGAAGCATGAAACAAAAAGGACTTATCATAGGGATATTCTTACTCTTTTTTGTTGCTTTGTCTATCTTTATTTTTGTTGCGTCTCGCCCTCAATTTGTCCCCTTGTATACGGGTCAATTGACCCAGCGGGAAGTAGGGGATATAAAAGCAGAGTTGGACAAACAAGGTTTTACCGATTATAAGCTTTCCGAAGCTGGAACGATGTTGTTAGTTCCACGAAAAGATGCACCTGATTTAATCGTTACTCTTGCTTCAAAAGGGTATCCAAAAGACAACAAAATAAATTACGATATTTTTGGCCAAAATCTCTCATTTGGAGCAACGGATCGTCAGTACAACATACTTGAACGGGAAGCCATGCAAAATCAAGTGGCTGCAATCATTAGCCGGGTAGATGGAATCAAAAATGCAGAAGTCATTTTGACTTTGCCTGAGGATACTGTGTTTATCCGCCAAAATGAAGAGCAGCCAGCTAGCGCATCCGTAATGGTAGAAGTGGAGCCTGGGGTGCAACTTAATCCCCAGCAAATAAAGGCACTTTATACGTTAGTTTCGCACAGTGTACCGAAACTTCCAGAAGAAAATATCACCATCATGAACCAATATAGCGAGACATTGGCACGGCAAAATGCTGACAATGGGGATCAGTCACTGGATAAATATGACGAACAGCGAAAAATTCAACAAAATATAGAACGAGATATTCAACAGAATCTTCAAAGTTTGCTAGGGACCATCCTAGGAACCAATAAAGTGTATGTTCATACATTTGTCAAACTGAATTTTGATAAAGTCAAAACAGAAGAAAAATTAGTAAAACCGATGGATAAAAGTAATAACGGAATTGCTATTAGTTCTGAAAAATCCTCCAAAACATTCACCGGAAAAGGTTCAAGTCCCGGCGGTGTTGTCGGAACCGGCCCCAACGATGTTCCTGGTTATCCTGGTTCTAGCTCTAGTGGAGATAGTAATTACGAAGAAGCCCAAAATAAGGTGAATTATGAGGTCAACCGAATCAACAGCGAGATCATCAAAAGCCCATATCAAATAGATGATATCACGATAAATGTAGGTGTCGAATCCGACACAGCCTCCAATAAATTATCGAATGCGGCACAAGCTAATATTCGTAATATCGTATCTAATACCGTTCGTACGGCACTCGGGCACCCGAATTTAAACCAAACAGAGATTGATCAACGGATTACCGTATTCCCGCATAAATTTGCGAAGAACACTACTACGGTCAGCAACGGATCATCTAAATGGATGTATATCGTTGGTGGAGCAGCTTTAGTCCTGCTTTTGGTGGGCGGCCTGCTATGGTGGCTGGCACGTCGAAGAAAACAAAATCAATTAGAGTCAGAGGAAGATATGGCGTCTGCATCCGAAATGGAAGAACCGGACTATTTTGCCGAGCAGGATATGGGTGTAGAAAGTCAATTAAAGAAATTACTTGATCAAAGGCCGGATGATTTCTCTAAAGTAATAAGAACATGGCTAAATGAAGAGGAGGCGTAATTCCTATGGCAACAGCATTAAAGTTAACCGGAAAACAAAAAGCGGCGATTTTACTCATTTCGATGGGAAGGGAGGCCTCCTCTAAGGTCTTCAACCATTTGCCAGAAGAAGAGATTGAGCAGCTTACCCTTGCCATCGCTAATATTCATAAGGTTGATGGCAAAGAAAAAGAAGAAGTATTAAAGGAATTTCATGAAATGTGCATCGCCCAAGATTATTTAGCATCGGGAGGAATCAGCTATGCGCAGGATATATTGGAATCTGCGCTGGGCAAAGACAAAGCTAAAGATATTATTCAGCGATTAACGGCTCAGCTTCAGGTAAAACCCTTCGATTTTGCCCGCCGTATTGATGCTATGCAAATTTATCACTTCCTGCAAAATGAACATCCGCAAACGATTGCTCTAGTATTAGCCCATTTAGAGCCGCAACAGGCTTCAATGATTCTATCATCGCTCCCTAGTGAACTTCAATCGGACGTAGCGAGACGAATCGCGTTATTAGAACAAACTTCACCGGATGTGATTAAAGAAGTAGAAAATATATTAGAACAAAAGCTATCCGCCACTATTCGTCAGGACTACAGTGTGGTTGGAGGAATTGAATCAATCGTCAACATCCTAAACGGTGTAGACCGCAGTACGGAGAAGGGGATCTTAGATCATCTTGGGGTTCATGACCAAGAATTGGTGGATGAAATCAAAAAATTGATGTTTATCTTTGAGGATATCATTAATCTTGACCGAAGAGCCATCCAGCGTGTGATACAGGAAGTGGACAATCAGGATCTCCTCTTATCATTGAAAGCTGCTAGTCCTGAAGTTAAAAAAGTCATTTTGGAAAACATGTCCCAACGGATGGCCGAAACGTTCAAAGAAGAAATGGAATTTCTTGGACCGGTCAGAGTCAAAGATGTTGAGGAAGCACAAGGAAGAATTGTTTCTGTCATTCGCCGCTTAGAGGATTCTGGAGAGGTAGTTATTTCACGAGGTGGAACTGATGATGACATCCTATTCTAAAGTGTTTAAGGCTTCAAACCTTTCCTTATTGGAAGAAGTGAAGGTCATTACCCAGCCGTTTATTAACCGGAAAGATAACCAAACGGATGCAGAAGACCAGGAAGAAACACTCGAAGGTGAAGGGATTGATCAAGACCACCCATTGGTTCTTGAGGCAAAAGTACAGGCGCAAGCGATCATCGAAATGGCCGAGCAAAACGCCCGTTCATCTGAAAAGGCAGCAGAGGAAAAAATCAATCAATGGTGGGAAGAAAACAAGAAGAAGCTGGAAGACTTGTCTTCGGAAGCGAAAAAGCAAGGTTTTGACGAAGGATTTTTACTGGGAAAACAAGAGGCAGAAGACCTTGTTCAGCAAGAGTATCAAGGAAAATTAGAGCAGGTTCAAGACTTGCTGCAACAAGGCTATGACCAAAAGGAAGCAATTATCTCAGAAGCAGAACCGTTTTTACTTGAGTTAAGTACTGTTATTGCTTCCCAAATTGTGAAACAGGAGTTGCAGAGTAACCCTGACATTTTGGTGGAGTTAATCAAGCAGCACATCCTGCGCTTTAAAGAAAAAGAGTTTATTACGGTTTGTGTTCATCCTGATGATTTTGAATTTGTCCAAGCGCAGCGAGCACACCTGGTTGCTGTTGTTAATGGTGAAACAGAAATTAAAATCATACCAGACCATTCCGTTTCATCCCAAGGCTGTATTATTCGAACGGCATACGGCAGCGTCGATGCGCGGATCGATACCCAGATCGAAGAGATAAAAAAGGTCATTCTTGAGGCGGGAAGGGAGCCGGATAATGATTTTATCATCTGAAAACTATATTAAGCTTGTTCGTAGTATTGACCCGGTAAGAGTCAACGGGAAAATTACACAGATCATTGGGCTGACCATTGAATCTCAAGGACCAGATGTGCGAATTGGTGATTTGTGTTCGATTTATCCAGCGCAGTCCAATAGCCCTATTCAAGCAGAGGTTGTAGGTATAAAAGAAAATAAGGTGCTCCTCATGCCATTGGGTGAAGTTCGAGCAATAGGACCTGGCTGTGATGTTGTCGCGAGCGGCAAACCGATGATGGTAAAAGCGGGAACCCATTTGCTCGGAAGGATTCTAGATGGTTTAGGCCAGCCCCTCGACGGAAAGCCCATGCCACTAGGCCTAGAGGAAGTGCCTACACACGCGAACCCCCCTAATCCGCTCAGCCGGCCACGGATTCACTCTCCCTTAGGAGTAGGTGTACGAACCATTGATGGATTGTTAACGATGGGTAAGGGGCAAAGAATGGGGATCTTTGCCGGCAGTGGGGTTGGAAAAAGTACGCTTCTTGGGATGATCTCTCGAAATACGACAGCGGATGTAAACGTCATCGCTTTAATCGGAGAAAGAGGACGTGAAGTTCTCGATTTTATAGAACAAAATTTAGGAGAAGAAGGGTTGAAAAAATCTGTTGTCATTGTCGCAACATCCGATCAACCGGCCCTGATTCGAATTAAGGGTGCATTGACAGCGACTTCCATTGCTGAATATTTCCGAAATCAAGGAAAGGACGTTTTACTCGTGATGGATTCAGTCACTCGATTTGCAATGGCGCAAAGAGAAATTGGACTGGCAATTGGAGAACCTCCCACCACCAAAGGATATACTCCTTCAGTGTTTGCTATGCTCCCACAGCTATTAGAACGGGCCGGAACTGGACCTAAGGGGTCGATTTCAGCTATTTATACGGTTCTGGTGGATGGAGACGATATGAATGAACCAATTGCAGACGCCGTAAGAGGAATTTTAGATGGTCATATTGTCCTAAACCGTTCCATTGGGGGCAAGGGAATATTTCCATCCATTGATGTGCTGAACAGTGCAAGTCGGGTAATGAATGATATTACTTCGGATCAACATGCAAACGCAGCACGAAACTTTAAAAAGCTGCAGGCTGCCTTTAAAGAGGCAGAAGACTTAATCAATATAGGAGCATATAAAAAAGGCTCGAATCGAGACATCGATTTGGCGATCCGCCTAAAGCCGCAAATGGACCAATTTTTACGACAAGGAATCTATGAAACTTCTAATCTAGAGGATGTTGAATCCTTCTTAACTTCACAATTTGGAGACATGCGATGAAATTTAAGTTTTCTTTTCAAAAAGTGCTGGATTTTAAAGAAAAAGAGAAGGAAATAGCTCAGCAAGAGTATAGCACGATCAAACACAAGCAACTGGAACTACAGGAACAAATCGAAGGGCTAGAATTGGAAAAAGAGAAGGTTTTTAACCAATACAATGATGTCCATCGAAAAAGGGTATGGGAGATTTTAGAGGTTCAACAAGGAATCGATCATGTAAACCTGCAGAAGAAAAATTTGGAGGTTCAATCACAGCAAATTCATAAGGAAGTAGAGCAAAAACACCAGATGCTAATCGAAAAATCACAGGAAACAAAGATGTGGAACCAATGGAAGGCAAATTCAAAGGATGCTTTTCAAAAGCAGCTGGAACGAACAGAACAAGTCATGCTGGATGAAATCGCCGTGTTACGCTATTCCCGAAGGATATGAGGAGAGAGAAACAGATGGAAGAGAAACACCAAGGAAAACTAGAAAACTTTTTTTACTTAGTTTTTTTTCCTTTACTTTTTACAGTTATATTCGCTGCGGTTGTATTAAATTTTTTAGGTATTCCAGTATGGAAGACAGGTCAAGATTGGGGAAATAAACTTCCCGTTCTAAACCATGTCATTCCTGGTCCTGCGCTCGTGAAAGAGACAGATTATTCAGATGAATGGGAAGAGAAATATTTAAAAAGCCGCACGGAATTGAAAGAGAAGAATCAAAAAATCAAGGAGTTACATCATCAACTAAGTTCCACTCAAAAAGGATTAAAGGATTTAGAATTAAGCTTCGAACAATTGCAGAGACAGCTGGAAACGAATCAAACACAAGATTTTAAGGATCAGATGAAAACTGTAGCAGGAATCTATGAAAATTTACCCCCGTCAAAAGCTGCTGCTATGTTGGAATCCATGCCGCTAGAGGATGCCTCTTTAACTATTTCACTGCTGGACCGAGACCTGCAAAGTAGTATTCTCGGGAGCATGAAGGATGCCGGGAAAGCAGGTCAAATGATGATAATCATTAAAGAAATTTCGATCCTAAAGGCAACAGATCAAAATGCTCTAAAAAAGAAAATACATGAAATCGTACAAAGCCAAGAAAATCCAACGGAAACCTTATCTGAAACGATTTCAGGGATGCCGGCCGTACAATCAGCAGGAATGGTTGTATCTATGATGGGAACGAACTCTCAAGTTGCGATCAATCTCATGAAAAATATAAACACGAATAATCGTTCACAAATTTTAACAGAAATCGCCAAAAAAAATGCTAAGTTAGCGGCTCAAATTACCGCCAGTTTAAACAATTAGAAATAACTCCAAGGAAGGAGAAAATCATGAAACGCTCTATGTTCTTTTTTATACTGTTCTTTTACCTATTTTCTTTTCAATCTACTAGTTATGCCGCAGGTTCTAAAACTGTTGGCGAGCCTACCGTCTATGACTCTATTCATAAAGGTGAGGAAAAATCGGAACCACCTCAGGCAAAAGCCGTGGATAGCGAGTCACCTACATTATTTCCTTTATTCACCAAATTTATTATTTCATTTATTTTCATTATTGCTTTAATCTTTGTGCTATTTCGCTTTCTATCCAAACGAAGCCGCTTATTGCAATCCAATGGGCCCATCCTCCGATTAGGAGGTCACGTACTGGGGAATAACCGTTCCTTACAGGTCTTACTTATTGGTCAGACGATTTATATCATCGGAGTGGGTGAGACGATTTCTTTGATTCGGTCGATTTCCCAAGGAGAGGAATATCAAAGTCTACTGGAAGGCTATGAAAATCAAACGGAAGGTCTATCTCCTAAATGGATGGCGATGAATTCAAAAAAAAGATGGAACTCTGTTTTTCAAAAACACGTTCAAAATATGCAGCAAGAAAATGGAAAGGGCGAGGAGTTATGATCCGTAAATTGGCCGTTCTCGTTCCGATTCTTACACTTGGTGTCTTTTCAATCGCACATGCTGCTGACCTATCCCCAAACATTCTTCCAGGAATTGATTTGGGCTCCGGGGAACCTGATAAAGTCGCAAACTCATTGCGCATTATCATGTTGATAACGGTGCTGTCGATTGCACCAGCTATTCTAATTTTAATGACGTGCTTTACTCGTATCATTGTCGTGCTAGGGTTTGTTCGTAATGCCCTGGGTACCCAGCAGATGCCGCCGAATCAAGTATTAATCGGTTTAGCACTCTTTATGACTTTCTTTATCATGGGGCCAACATTTTCGGAAATGAATGACCAGGCACTGCAGCCGTTTATGGCCGGAAAAATGAGTCAGCAAGAAGCATTTCAAACAGCAAGTACACCAATAAAGGAATTTATGACCAAACAGACAAGAGAGAAAGACTTAGCATTGTTTATGGATTATGCAGGTATGAAAAGACCTGATCAAGTGACAGATATCCCACTTAGAGCTTTAGTTCCGGCCTATGCCATTAGTGAATTAAAAACAGCCTTTCAGATGGGATTTATGATATTTATCCCCTTCCTAGTCATAGACATGATTGTCTCAAGTATTTTGATGTCAATGGGGATGATGATGCTGCCGCCGGTGATGATTTCGCTGCCGTTTAAGATCCTATTATTTATTTTGGTGGATGGTTGGAATTTAATAGTCAAATCATTACTCATGAGTTTCTAAGAAGGGAGTGTGAGCCATGACCACTGAAATGATTTTACGACTTGCTCAAAATTCTGTTTATACAATACTCATTGTTATCGCACCAGTTGCCGGGGTGGCGTTAGTGGTTGGCCTGTTGGTTAGTATTTTTCAAGCTACGACACAAATTCAAGAACAAACACTGGCATTTGTGCCCAAAATAGTTGCGGTATTCTTAACGATCCTCTTCTTTGGTGCGTGGATGCTGCGGCACGTAGTTGAATTCACTCAAAATTTGTTGGGAAACCTTTCCCAGTTTGTGGGTTAAAAGATGGCGATGGATGCATCTTCCTGGGTGAACTTTTTACTTGTATTCGTCCGAATAACTACATTTATGGTTACCGCCCCTTTGTTTTCCGGGCGTCAAATACCAGCACACTACAAGATCGGTTTTAGTGCGGCACTTAGTGTACTATGTGTTGGGGTAATGAAAGAACCTGTTGGCTCCGTGTCCGAGGCGACAATCGTCTTATTGATACTCAAAGAGTTTTTGGTTGGTATTGTCTTAGGTATGGCGGCGAATATCTTGTTTTATGCTGTCCAGCTGGCAGGATCGTTAATTGACTTACAAATAGGCTTTTCCATGGCTAATCTTTTTGATCCAACTTTTGGAACGAACACGCAGTTAACGGGACGTTTAAAAAATATTTTGGCTATCTTGGTTTTACTTTCTACGAATTGTCATCATCTGTTAATCCAAGGGATTTTAGCTAGTTTTGACTGGATTACACTAAAAGAATTAGTGCCTGCATGGAGTGATGGACGACTGTCCACTTTCTTGTTGGAGTGTCTTACGCAAATGTTTATGCTTGGCTTTATGATGGCTGCGCCAATCATCGGCACATTGTTCGTTGTGGATGTTGCCTTAGGAATTATCGCAAGGATAGTTCCCCAGATGAATATATTTGCCGTTATGCCTCCGATCAAAATATTATTGTTTTTTTTGATATATATATTTATTTTACCTAGTTTTTTTTACTTGTTGAAAGTGCTTTTTGATAACATGTTTGAATCGATGTATTCTATTTTGAAGATAATGGGAGGGTAATCATGCTCCTTCGACTGGATCTGCAACTCTTTTCCGGAGAAAAAACGGAAAAAGCAACGTCGAATAAACGCCGAGATGCAAGAAAAAAAGGGCAAGTTTTGAAGAGTCCGGAAGTATCATCAGCCTTAACATTGCTGCTCTGTTTCTCCTTTTTCTTGATAGGAGGAAAGAGTTTACTAGAAGGTTGTTTCCAAATCTATCGCGGCAGTTTTCAGGAATATATGCTTTGGGATCTATCGATTTCAAGTGCACAGGTTTTATATAAACAGTTGCTGATCGAGGGTGCAAAAATTGTCGCCCCTATCTTTGCTGTTGTACTGGTAGCAGGCCTTTTTGCTAATTATATCCAAGTTGGATTTATGTTAAATATCGAATCACTAAAAATGAATTTTGGAAAACTCAATCCGATTCAGGGAGCGAAACAAATCTTATCTATCAGATCCATCGTGGAATTAATAAAGTCGATTTTAAAAATTGTCCTGACTTCCAGTATTGCTTTTGGAATGATTTGGCAACAGAAAAACGAGTTGTTTGTCATAGGTGAAAAGAACCTTTGGGACGCTGTGAGAATGATTGGTTCTTTAACTATTAAACTCGGAATGGCTGTAGCAGGCAGTTTGGTGATACTAGCGGCTGCCGATTATCTTTATCAATGGTTTGAACACGAAAAAAAGCTTCGGATGTCTAAACAGGATATCAAAGATGAATATAAGAAGATGGAAGGCGACCCGGTAATCAAAGGAAAGAGGAGAGCAAAACAACGAGAGTTATCCATGAATCGAATGATGCAAGATGTGCCAAAGGCGGATGTAATCATCACAAATCCTACGCACTTTGCTGTTGCGATTCGCTACGATATTGAATTGATGGATGCTCCTGAAGTGATTGCCAAAGGAAAAGATCATATTGCTTTAAAAATCAAAGAGATCGCCAAGCAAAATAAAATTATGACCGTTGAAAATAAGCCGCTAGCTCGTGCATTGTTTGCTGCGGTAGACATCGGGGAGACCATTCCGGAAGAATTGTTCAATGCAGTCGGCGAAATTTTGGCTTATGTATACTATCAGGAAGGTCGGTATAAGGGGATGAAGGCATGAAAATAAAAGATCTATCGGTTTTAGTCTTAGTCATATTGATTGTTGCGATGATGATCATTCCCATGCCAATTTTACTATTGGATTTTCTCTTAATGGTCAACATCAGCCTGTCATTGATGATCTTGCTGGTAGCGATGAATGCCAAGGAACCACTGGAATTTTCCATTTTTCCAACAGCAATCTTACTCACTACCTTATTCCGCTTAGCTCTTAATGTATCGACTACTCGTTCGATATTATCCAAAGCTGATGGGGGACATGTCATCGAGACGTTTGGTTCCTTCGTTATTGGCGGAAGCCCAGTCGTCGGTTTTGTCGTATTCCTAATCCTAGTTGTTATTCAATTCATTGTTATTACCAAAGGATCGGAAAGGGTTGCGGAAGTAGCTGCTCGATTTACATTAGATGCCATGCCAGGAAAGCAAATGAGTATTGATGCTGACATGAATGCAGGATTAATCAGTGAGCAGGACGCCCGCACCCGCCGTAAGAAAGTAGAAATGGAAGCTGACTTTTACGGAGCGATGGATGGTGCGAGTAAATTTGTCAAGGGGGATGCCATTGCAGGAATTATTATCCTGCTGATCAACGTTATTGGCGGATTCATAATTGGAATGGTGATTCATGGGATGGCGTTTGCCGAATCAGCCAGCACCTTCACGCTGTTATCGGTAGGGGATGGATTGGTTAGCCAAATCCCTGCCTTACTCATTTCCACTGCGACAGGGATAACGGTTACCCGTGCGGCTTCCGACGGCAATTTGGGTTCAGACATCATGAACCAAATCTTTCAATATCCTAAGTTGCTTTATATCGTCGCTGGAACCATCTTTATGTTTGGTTTATTAACACCAATAGGAATTTTACTGACTCTCCCTGTGTCGGGAGTGCTGGCGTATAGCGCTTATACCATGCAGCGGAACAGGAAAAAAGAAGACCTCGATAAGGAACAAGCGGAAATCGAAGCTAGTGATGAAGATATTAGCAGTCCAGAGAAAGTCATTAACCTTTTGCAGCTCGATACGCTGGAATTGGAGATTGGGTATGGATTGATTCCATTAGCCGATCAAAAACAAGGCGGAGACATTCTCGATCGGATTGTCATGGTTCGCAGACAATTTGCAATGGAATTAGGGTTAGTTATTCCCACTATACGGATAAGGGACAATTTACAATTACCACCAAATGAATATGTTCTTAAATTCCGCGGTAACCGGATCGCTTCAGGAGAAGTATACCTTGATCATTTTCTTGCGATGAATAAAGAAGCTAATGAAGAGGGGATGGAGGGTATTCCGGTGATTGAGCCTGCTTTTGGACTGCCGGCCATTTGGGTGAGTTTAGAAGCGAAACAAAAAGCCGAGCTTTTAGGTTATATGATTGTCGATCCTCCTTCCGTCATTGCCACGCATTTAACAGAGGTATTAAAACGATATGCTTACCAGCTGTTGCGTAGAGAGGAAACAAAGGAATTAATCGATAATCTAAAGGAAACCCATCCAAATCTGGTCGATGAGCTCGTTCCGAACTTACTATCAGTCGGAGAAATTCAGAAGGTGTTACAGAACCTTCTACGTGAACAGGTTTCGATTCGAGATTTAGCAGCCATCTTTGAAACATTAGCAGATTTCGCGGCCTATACAAAGGAACCGAGAGTTTTAACAGAGTATGTCCGTCAGTCCTTGACCCGTCAAATTACGGAGCAGTATGCAGACGAGGGTGTCATTCATGTGTTAACAGCCGGGGCCACTTTAGAGAAAGGAATCTCCGATTGTATTCAACAAACGGAAGCTGGAGCGCATTACCTTTCAATGGATCCCCAAACATCTAGAAAGATTACACAAGAATTACACGAACAAATTAATCGGGTCGTTAAAGCTGGCAGTCAGCCTATTTTCCTGACCTCTCCATCGATTCGGATGTATTTGAAACAGTTAGTCGATAAAATTATCCCAACTGTACCAGTCCTTGCTTATACAGAGCTTGAGCCCGATATTGAGATCCAAAATATAGGAGTGGTCAACATATGAAAACGAAAAAAATCATTGCAGATTCCATGCCTCAGGCTTTAAAAATGGTGAGGCAACAATTAGGGGATAACGCCATTATTGTCAACACTAAGGCGATAAAATCAGGCGGGGTGTTTGGGCTTTTTACTAAACAAAAATTTGAAGTGACTGCTTATTCCATAGATAAAGATGGTACTGGTGCGGTACCAAAATTTGTATTAGAACGAAAAGAGAAGATGGAGATCAACTCTCTGGAGCAACACATTGATGAGGGAAAAACCGAGGTGGAGGAGAACCATAACTCTGTTTTCCACAGGAACCCTCAAAGTCTATACCATTACTATTCTCAACCCTCGGCGGTAACGGAAAAATCCATTTCCGATGGTAAGAAAGAAAATGCATCAGTCAAAAAGGAAGAACCCGCACCTTCTAAGCCGGAAACTTTGGAAACGGAAAAACCTTTGCTCGATGAGTTGCAGCATATGCGAAAAATGATGATGACCTTCATGATGAGTAATAAGCAGGAAAACTCCCTGCCTTCTGGACTTGCCAAGTGGGTGAACCGTTTAAAAAAACAAGGTGTAGATGAGGAAATTGTTGAACATATTGTGAGTTCCATCCTAAAGAAATATGAGTCCATCATCGACTTGGATGATGATGTTGTCAAACAAGAGATCATGAATATGATCCATGCCATCATCGAAAAGAGAATCCCGGTGTCAAACAGGGTCCCCGATTATACACGTATGATCAATATTATTGGACCTACAGGTGTCGGAAAAACAACCTCCATCGCCAAACTAGCTACTGAACAAGTTTTAAAACAAAAGCGGAGAGTCGCTATGATCACAACCGACGTCTATCGAATTGCAGCAGTAGAACAGCTAAAAACCTATGCTGGAATCTTAAATGTCCCGATGGAAGTGGTTCGCTCAGCAAAGGAACTAGAGAAAGTACTAAACGTACTTGAACACTATGATCTTATCTATATGGATACCACCGGTAGGAATTACAAGGATGTAAACTATCGAGAATCGATTAACGATTTTTTAATTCATCCGATTGAGAGTGAAAACTATTTAGTTTTAAGTTTAACTACGAAGTATGAAGATTTAGAAATATTACTGGATGAGTTTTTGGATAGTCCGATCAAAAAATTGATCCTGACTAAGTTTGACGAAACGACAAGTTATGGTTCTATCCTCAATATTGCATACAAATACGACTATCAATTAGCATATATCACCAATGGACAAAGTGTCCCAGAAGATATTACGGCAATCGATGCAAAACAACTTGCGAGATACTTGTTAGGAGAGGAAAAAGAAAATGGATCAAGCACAAAGCCTGCGAGAATATATGCATCGATTTAATGATCAGCAGCAAAAACCACATACCTCTCGTGTGATTACGATTACCAGTGGAAAAGGCGGGGTTGGCAAATCAAATTTTACGCTTAATTTTGCCTTAGGGTTAAAAGCAGTCGGTAAAAGAGTCATTATCTTAGATTTGGATTTATCAACTGCGAATATCAATATTCTGATGGGAATTACACCGCGGTACAGTTTAGTAGAGGTCTTGCATCAGAGGAAATATATAAGGGATGTAATCGAACAAGGAACGGAAGGAATCGAGTATATATCCGGCGGCCTCGAAATACAAGATCTTTTGGAATTAGATCAAATTAAGCTCTCGTTTTTTTGGAGCCAGATTCAAGAGCTTCAAACCTATGCCGATTTTATTTTACTCGATACTGGTGCTGGAGTATCAAAAGAGCTCGTGGATTTCATTTTAGCTTCGGACGAAACAATCTTGGTCACCACACCTGAGCCCACAGCTATGGCCGATTCCTATGCCGTGTTGAAAACTGTTCTTCATTTCAGCCAACAAGCTCCGAAATTTCGTTTGGTGGTGAATCGCGCACAAACGTACCGAGAAGCCGCTGAAACATCAAGATCACTGCAAAATGCTTGCAGTCATTTTCTGAAGCTACACTTAAAAACATTGGGCTGTCTCATGGAAGATAACCACGTAAGGCAGTCGGTTCGATCACAAACACCATTTTTTATATCGTATCCTAATTGTTCAGCATCAAAAAGCATCAAACAAATAGTCTATTCTTATTTGCCAGATTTGGAAGAGCATTCTTCTGTTGCCACTACAGGGATTCGAGGGTTTTTCGAAAAAATTATATCTTTAGGTAAATCGTCGTAAAAGGGAGGACCAGATGGTAGCAAATTGGATAGTTAATGCAAGCCTAGGATTAACAGCATTCCTTTTTACCTATTACTTTTCTTTGCAAAATAATACATGGCAAACAGCATTGTTCAGAGCGGGTATAGGATTTCTTCTCTTCTTCATTTTGGGTATTATTTTGCGATTTATTTTGCATCAAATTATATCAAAGAAAAACCCAGAACTTTCCCAGAAACAAAATACGGTCGAGGAGAGCAGCCCAGAAACGGAAAGGACAAACCATGTAGAAGAAGTGCCGATGGCAGAACCAGTGTTCCAATCTATTCCTCTGGACTCTTTACATACTCGGGAGGAAGGAAAAGATCCTGAAAGAGTCGCTCACACCATCCGTACATGATCACGAACAACAAGGAGGGGTAATACTTGACACCTGCTATCAAAGAATCGATTCCACATTCTTCTTTATGGAGGACGTATCAGGAGAACCATGATGCAATATTGCAAGAAAACCTAGTAAAACAGTATGGGCATTTGGTAGAGAAAATGGCTAATCGTTTAAGCATGAGTATCCCCCAACATATTATTCCCAGGGAGGACTTGATTGGGTTAGGTTATATCGGTTTAATCGAAGCGATCAGAAAATTCGACTACAAAAAGGGGTATCAATTCGAAACCTACGGTCTTTGGCGGATAAAAGGAGCGATGCTTGATGGGATTCGCCAGATGGACTGGGTACCGCGCGGATCAAGAGATAAAGCCCAAAAAATAAATCAGGCGTTTCGCTATCTGGAGCAAACGTTGATGAGATCGCCTTCCGAAGAAGAACTATGCAACTATTTGAATATGTCAATAGATGAAGTGAGACTGGGTATGGCTACTTTATCCTTGTCAACACTGCTCTCCCTTAATGAATCCGTCAATGCTCATGAAGAGGAAGGAAAACAGCAGAGCCGATTGGATCAAATTAGGGATAATACATTACTATCCCAAGAACGACAAGCGCAAATGGTGGAATTCCGGAAAATGATGGCGGCAAGCATTGATAAGATGTCAGAAAAAGAAAGAATAGTCATCTCATTATTTTATTACGAGGGACTTTCTCAAGTAGAGATCGCCGAAGTCATGAATCTCACAAAAGGGCGGATTT
The DNA here is from genome assembly GCF_002567005.1 of Bacillus sp. AFS073361. Taxonomy (GTDB): domain Bacteria; phylum Bacillota; class Bacilli; order Bacillales; family Cytobacillaceae; genus Neobacillus. Next base: position 6,959 of record NZ_NUZU01000004.1, on the reverse strand, counting down.
CCCAGATCCATTCCGGGGCTATTCTGCGCTTGCGAAAAAGTTTTGAAGCTAAGGGTTTTTCATTGGATTCCTTCCTTTGATCCAATTTTAATCATTCAATTGCCTATAAGATATGAACGTGCCTAAGATAATACCTCCTGGAAGATTTCTAAAAGAAATCCTATGGGAGGTATTTAATGTTTTTTTCTATGGACATAATAACAATATTAATCATTTGTAGCTTGTCTGGATTTAAAAAGTGGTGGTACTATACTAATGGAGAAAATAGAGTTATACTCGCACTAGAAAAGGAGTCAATCTTTGGGTGGAAAAGAAACTCCAACATAGCATGGTATTTGAGGTGTTAAAATGATTCAAATTTTGCTTGTTGATGACCATCCATTGGTTGTTGAAGGCACCAAGTTAATTATTGAGAATGAAAAGGATATGAAGGTCCATATTGAGACGTCTAGTTTACAGGCTTTGGAAAGGGTAAAAAAGCAAAAGTTTGATGTGATGCTTTTTGATCTTCAAATGCCTGAAATGGATGGCTTCGAACTCACGAAAAAGGTGTTGGCCATAGACCATAAAGCTAATATTTTGATATATACCGGTTATGATATCCTCCCGCATTTAGGATTGTTAATGGAGTCAGGAGCGGTGGGGTTTGTTCCCAAAACAGCAACAAAGGATCACTTAATTAGGGCTATTCGATGTGCTTTAAATCAAGAAGTTGTGATTCCATTCTCCATGTTGAGAGAAATTTATCAAGGAACTGGACCTTTGATCCAGAAAGAGTCACATACGGAAATGATCACTCTCAATGAAAAAGAAAAGGAAATTTTAAAAGAATTAGTAAAAGGTAAGACGAACAAGGAAATTGCCCAAGTCCTGTATATTGGTCAACGATCATTGGAATACAGTTTGACGAATCTCTTTCAAAAATTAGGGGTGCAAACTAGACTTGAGGCTGTCGTAAAAGTGAAAGAAATGGGCCTTATTTAATATGATCAGGGCAAAAATTCTTCAATTATCTTTTAATGGTGATAACTAATGAATAAATTATTTTCTCATGCTTTTGAACATGCTCCTATTGGGGTGGGATTAGTTTCCTTGGAGGGTAAATGGATGCAAGTGAATCCTGCCCTGTGCCAATTTATGGGTTACAGCCAAAATCAATTCTTACAGCTGACGATGATGGATATTACCCATCCAGACGATATGGAACGGGGCCTTAAGCATGCACATAAACTCTTAAACAACGAAATCACAGCTTATGAGGTCGAAAAACGGTTAATTCACCGCTCTGGACACCCAGTATGGGTCCAACTTAATGTATCGCTCGTACGAGATGAAGATGAACATCCTTTGTATTTTGTTTCGCATATTCAAGACATCACGGAAAAGAGAAAATTAAAGGAGGATTTATTAGCTAGCCAGACTAAATATCGATTGATTGCAGAAAACACGACCGATATGATTGGTATCTTGGATAGTGATTTACATGTTGCCTATGTTTCTCCCTCTCATCAAAAAGTGTTAGGCTACACTAAATATGAGGGTGAAGATCCACGTCGTTTTTTCCATCCTGATGATTTATCCCTGTTTCATAAAGAGATAGAGGAATTGAAAAGAACCAAAAGTATGCGAAGATTCGGGTTGAGGTTGGTTCAAGAAAATGGTCAGATTATTCACATTGAGACACAGATTGTACCAATATACGATGAAAATGGGCAGCTCGGAAATATCGTGTATGTATCGAGAGATATCAGTGAAAAAAAGAGAGCAGATGAAATCCTGATTCAAAGTGAGAAACTTTATCGAAGTCTCTATGAAGGTCTTAATTTCATCTCCAAAGAAACACAAAGAGTAATAAAAAAAGAGGATCTGTTTAATATTCTTGTGGAGATTATCGGTAATATTTTTGAAACGAAAAATGTAGGGGTGATTTGTGTAACCCCTGATGGCCGGATTGAGTCCTCTAAACCCATTGCGTTTCCTGAGGAAAATTTCTATACAACCGACAAAGTTCTGATCCAAGGTAAAGGTTTTATTTTCACGAAAGTTGCAACCTGTAGCGATAGCAAATACTTTGTATACGTTGAGAATGGTAAGGATTCATCCTGTCAAAAACCTTTGATTCAATGGTTACTAACAATTTCTCGCTTTTCAGAAATTTTTTCAGAAAACATCCACCACATCGAGGACTTATTATCAGAACTAAAATATGTAGTCAAGGAAAAGCAAGGACCTGCTTGGTTATCAAGACTCCTTTTTAAGGTAGCGGAACAGCAGCGGATTAAGCTTTCGATTGATCTTCATGATTCAGCGTTACAGGAACAAATATTATGGTATAGGCAATTATCAGAATTTATCGAGGAGGCCCCATTACCGGAACCGATGCTGCAGCGGTTGAAACGAATTCATGAAGGATTTGAAGAAGTGATTCATCAAATTAGAATTACTTGTAACGAACTCACTCCTCCTTTTATAAAAAAATTAGGAATTGTAAAAGGGCTTGAGTTTTTGATTCAAGAAACACACATTCGATCCGGTGAATACGTGATTGAATTTAATAAACAAGGTATGTTTGACCAGTTAAATGAAGACCAACTCTTAGGTATCTATCGAATCGTCCAAGAACTTTTGGCAAACGCAACGAAACATTCGCAGGCAACAGGTGTCCAAATTGGATTGTTTAATGAGAATGACCAGATAAAGTTAATCTATCAAGACAATGGGATCGGGGTAGAGGAAAAAGTATTTTACGGGACATCTAAACAAATTGGTTTGTATGGAATTCAAGAAAGGGTCCGAAGCCTAGATGGACAGATCATGTTTCATACATCTGATTTGGGTTTACAAATCGATATATGTCTCCCCTTACAAATTCAATGGTATGATGCTTTAACTTAAATTGACCTAAAGCGGACACTCGAAAATCTTGCGATATTCATCCAGACAAGATCAACCGAAAATAAAAAGATCAATCCCCTTCACCGTGTGTGGAGGGGACTTTCTATCTGATTACTATCTCAATAGCGGTTCAAAAAACCGGCACAAAGTTAGCCATCTCGGCAAAAGATAGCGCTGGAAATGTAAGTTCAAGTGTGACAGTAATTGTTGTGGATGTTATTGCACCGAAAAACCCAACCATTAATTAAAGTAGATGATAACGACAAAAAGGTAATAGGGAAAGCGGAAGCGAACTCAAGAGTTACCGTGAAAGTAGGAAATAAATCCCTTGGTTCAGCAACTGCTGATTCCAAAGGAAAATTCTCCGTCAAGATTAAAGCGCAGAAAAAAAGGAACTAACAAACAGTCCGTAACTCGTTTACCTTGGCCTATCGTGTGGTGTTGAAAATTCGCCGCAAACCTGAACAATAGTTTGATGTTACGCTCCAGCCCAGCATTTTCACATTGATGTTTACGTATATTTTCGGCGGTGCTATCTCTGGGAACGTACAGAACTATTTATCCTTCATCCTGGTATCCTTGTTCAACCGGTGATTTCAACCTCCATTGTCACTGGCGTCCAGCTACGTGAGGACATGAATAAAGGTGTGTTTGGTCGATTTAAGTCAATAATGGGAGCAGCTCTCCGCTGTTTTCCATAAAGACACAATGAATAGATTACACCCCCTTTGATTTAATGAAATATCAGAGGGGGGTTATTTGGAATAACTGCAGAAATTTCCCCAATTCTCTTGTCTAGCAAATTGAGGATAGACCGACATGAAATTCACGATTATGGAAGCATGATCTAGATGTGGGGCTGCGTCGAATAAGAAACGATCGCCGTATCGAATCACTGATAGAGCAAGCGGTAATTCACGTCTGAATATTTCCGCGCGTTTAGCTGATACATTTTGGTTATACTGCCCTTGATCTATATTTAAATAAACACAATAGTACAAGGAAATTCCGTTGGTTTTCCATTCCCCTAATACCTCATCCCGCAAAGGATTGATTTTATCCCAGGCATACTGCTTTCCAATGGCTAAAAATAGTTCACCAGTTACATCAGAGTGTGTTAGTGTGTAACGTCTTGGAATAACAGGTTCCGTAGCCGTAACACCATCATTGTATTCAACAGATAGTTTTTCTGGAATGAAAGTGGCCAAGCCATCAACTCCGATCAGCTTTTTTTATCATTATGCTCATTCGAATTTATTCATTCGTTCTTTCTGACTGAACATTACTATGTGAATTTATTTGGGTGATAGAGGTATAGAAGAGAGGGATAGAATAATAGAAGTTCGTTAGAAATATAGCTTTTTATGTAGAAAGGTAGGATATTTCCTGCGGAATTTTTTTACGTATTTCGACGATCTTTATGTTCTTCTTCAAAGGAGAATTCCTAATAATTCAGTACTTGTAGTGAATCTAATCAAACGTTTGATTAGATAGCCTACTTGGTATTTACTCGAAAAATACGAGAATTTAGCTTTTAAAAAAAGAAACTAGAATTCGAGATGCGACAAAATACTCGCTATATTATTGTTACAATTTTAGGTAATACATAACTTTAATTAGGGGGAAAAAAATGAAAGAATCTAAAAAGGTTTTATCTGTTTTATCTAATACGGTTCTAGTAGCTGGTATGTTACTCCCTGTTGGTGTAAGTGCAAAGGTAAATGGGTATAACTCAAATCCAGCCGTGCAGGAAATCGGGTCAGATTTTCGATCGGAAACGGTAGAAGAGGCTATTAGAAATAACAAGGTTAATTTTAAGTTTGATGTTAACGGAGATTCATCAGCGAGCGGACAAGCAGGGGTGGCATCGGTAACGGCAGGTGATATCGGGAAAGTTGTGCCGTGGGTTACTCACGATGATAGAGATGGAAGATATAAACTGAGAAACTTTACCCTTAAAGGTGTAGGTAAATATGGAGAGGTATGGGTAGCAAATGATTTGTCGTATAATGCAGGAGATCCAAGAAATGCAGCCGGTGTTTCTGTTGTAACCGATGATCAGGTAAAATATCTACTAAATGAATTTGATACAAAAATCTATGAACAAGAGATTGCTTTTTTTGGGGCACCAGCAGAAAGAAAGGGAGAACATGGTGCTAGACCGGAATATAAGGATGAATCGGGACGTGTCGTGATTCTAGTCGATAACATTAAAGATGCAAATTATGATAATCCGAATTATCCAAGTTATATTGCAGGTTATTTTTCAAACACGATTAGTGATTTAGCGGACCGCAATGTCATGACCATTGATAGTTTTGATTGGAAAAATAGGACAGGCCCAAATGCGGCAAGACCTTATCTGTATGAAGGAACTTTTGCCCATGAGTTTCAGCATTTGCTTCATCGGGACAGTGATGATGCCGAAGAGAATTTTATCAATGAGGGATTAGCTGATTTTGCACAATTTGAGGTTGGCTATGGTCATTCAGCATCACACGTCGACTTCTTTATGAATAACCTGAAGAATTCCTTAACACAATGGGGAGACCAATCTGATCTTCAAATCCTAGGAGACTATGGAACTGCTTATCTATTCCAACTTTATTTATATGAGCAATTCGGTAAAGAATTTATTCAGAAAGAATTTAAAAATCAATTACAAGGAATCAATAGTATTAATGCGGTTCTAAAAGAAATGGGCAGTAAGAGAGACTTTAATGCTCTATACCAAGATTTCTTGACGGCAGTTATGCTCGATGGGAAGTATCAAGGAGATAGTAAGACTTATAATTTTAATTCGATTGATCTTACCCCTAATGTCGATGCAGCAGCAAAGTTAGGGAAGTCTGCACCCGCATGGGGAACGGATTTCAAACTGATTACTCCTGATAAGAAAATCGACCATCTCTATTTTAAAGGGGTTGATTTCCTTGGTACGAACTGGACAACAGTTAAAGATCCAGTAAAAGGTGACGTACTTTGGGGGAATCAAGGGGATGAACAGGACAATTTCTTAATTAAGGAGCTTGATTTAACAGGTAAAACCAATCCGACCCTATCTTTTGATACAAAATATGATATTGAAGAAGGTTGGGATTATGGTGCGGTTCAAGTATCAACGGATAATGGAAATACATGGACTTCGTTGGCAAATGACCATACATCTACTGTCGTTGACCCTAATGGATATCCAAAAATTAAAGCAAATGTTCCAGGCTTTACTGGAAGTTCAAATGGCTGGACAACAGAAAGTTTTGACCTTTCGCAATATGCAGGTCAGAAGGTACTTGTAGCCTTCCGCTATATGACAGACTGGGCTTCTAATGAAGCAGGCTGGTATGTATCAAATCTTAAGTTGGACGGCGGGGTGGTTGATGCAATGACAACTACCGAGGGCTTCATGAGCCTAGAACAAGCAACTAAGGATTATGTTGATTATCAAGTACAATTTATCGGCTATAAGAAAGGCGTTGCAAAGGGGAACGACAATCACGTCAAAGTGATTAAATTCCCGAATCTGCTAAATATGAGTGAAAGTGATAAGGTAGACCTCCGTGATATGCTGCGAAGTGCTCAATACTCTAAGGTCGTAATGATGGTCACCTATGCACCTGCCCCAGGTAAGGGTGGAAGTGCTGATTATGATTTTGATGTAGTTATGAAGGTGAATAAAAAGTAAGTGAAATCTTAGAAAAGCTGTCCAAAAATAATTAGGGGACAGCTTTTTTGTGTCTGTAAATTAAGGTTAGAACTAGAACTCCACTTAACTAATTTTTACTTAAAGTAACTGAGGTTATTTGAAATAAGAAAAAAACGAGCTTCCTTAGAGTATATAATTATGGTGCTTTTTAGTTAGAGTATGATGCTTTTAAAAACCTCTTTTATGTTTAAAGTTTTTTGCAAAAAGATGTTGACGTACATGCACGTTATTTGTTATATTATTATTTGTCGCTGAGGCGGCGAAGTTGATTTTTAAAAAGAAGTTGACTTCTGCGAGGCGAAGTGTTAAGATTAATTTCGTTGTCGCTAATTAAAGTGATGCATTGTTCTTTGAAAACTAA
>NZ_NUZU01000019.1 GCF_002567005.1 Bacillus sp. AFS073361 | reverse complement strand
GTTACGTTGGCTCATGTTCTTACTATATTAATAGAAGAAACACGATTAATATTGTTTGTTTGCACGATTTTGTTTGTTTAGTTTTCAAAGAACAATATATCACTTTAATTAGCGACAGCGAAATTAATTTTAACACTTCGCCTCGCAGAAGTCAAATTCTTTTTAAAATAAACTCGGCCGCCTCAGCGACGAATAATAATATAACAAATAACCGGCATGTAAGTCAACTTCTTTTTGCAAAAAAGTTTAAACATAAAAGAAGTTTTTAAAAGTTTTATACTCTAATAACTTTAGTGAAAATTGTTTTCCATAGATAGGTCCTGTATATTCGCCCAACAGAATTGATTTGAAGAGATAAGATAAACACTTTATATTTTAAATTCCATGTTTGTCCATTTCTTTAATGCTTTTTTAACATACTTTATATAACACTCTAAACCTACATTTAATTGGAGGCTCTTATGTCTAATCAAATTAATATTTTCAATCTGCACGTAAACGGGATGGCACAAAATGCAAGCATTAATATAGGAAGAACCTTACACAATAGCCATACTGCAAACTTAAAATTATTTGGTGCTAATTTTTCAATGGGCGATTTTTCACCTAGTCATTCCCTGATTATTACGGTGATTCAAGATTCCGATATAAGTGATCAAGGTCAAAATGAAAATCCATCTTCATCAAGCAAAAGTCAATGATGGTTATAGTCCGAGATTTTGTAATACCTCCTTTGCAAATTCCTTTTGCGAACAGTGACTGTTATTGTTCGCCTGGTGAACTTTTTTTAATAGTTTAACAGGAAAGAATGTTAAAGAAGCACAGAGCATAATTGAGCCCTGTGCATTTTTTATATAGCTAAATCTAGGATATCTCACTATTAAGCGTATGGTGACAGGAAGACAGAGCTCCTTTTTAGACGATAATGCACATTGTTATAGATATAATAGAACAGATTTGTTATAATATATATAGAACAGATTGGAGGGAAAGAACATGATTATTCGAATTGAACCTGATTCCGATATTCCCATTTACCAACAAATCACCAATCAAATAATTGAAGGAATCGCTAGAGGATCCATACAGCCAGGTGACTCCCTGCCGTCTGTGAGGGCATTTGCAGCTGACCTTGGCGTCAACATGCATACCGTTAATAAAAGCTATCACTTATTAGAGAAAAAAGGAATTATCCGCATCGCTCCTAAATCTGGAGCGGTGATCTCGTCTCCAAAAGATTTCAACGCATCCTCAAGAGATAAATTGAAAGAGGCTTTTAAACCTCTTATCGCAGAATCTCTTGTTGTGGGAATGTCCCATGCGCAAATTCAGGAACTTGTCACTTCTATTATTGAAGATTTAAGAAATAGCAATAAAAATCTCATCTAACAAGGAGGAGAAAATCTATGACTTTGGCCATTTTTCTTATCATTGCGATTATTTTAGTGGGTATCCAAACAGCCGTTCCGTTTTTAGTCAAACGGACCGTTATATTCGGGGTCACCGTCCCAGAAAAATACCTAAAGAACGAAGCGCTTACCACTTATAAAAAGGGATATGCACTATTGGTTTCCCTTCTTTCATTTGTGGTTTTAGCCGGCTATCTTCTGTGGGCACTATTAAATAACCCTTCTGAAGAACAAACTGTGCTGGTCGGAACGGTCATCCAATTTGGCATCATTCTTTACAGTCTTACCCTCTATTTTTTCTATCATGGAAAAACTCTTCAATTAAAAAGGAACAACAACTGGGGTGAGGGTCTAAAACAAGTAAAAATCACTGATTTATCCGTTCGTTCCCAGGATGAAATGCTTCCTTGGTATGTTTATTTACTGCCAATCGTAATTACAGTCGGGGTCATCGGATACACTATTCTCCAATACGACTTGCTGCCGAAGCAGATTCCAACTCACTGGGGAATAAACGGTGAAGCTGATGCCTTTACAGAAAAAACGCCTATGTCCGCAATCTTAATGCCGCTAACATTTTTAATTATGCAGTTCATGTTTTTAGGCATTCATATTGGGACGAAGAAATCCGGCATTAAATTAAGCGCCACTAATACCAGCGCTTCGCGCATGCGTCAATTCACTTTACGGAAAAATTCAAGCTGGTTTATGTTTATCATTAGTTTCTTACTGACGGTTATGTTTAGTTTCTTTCAATTAAAAACGATTCATCCTGATTTATTTGCTGGAATTACCATGGCAGCAGCACCCATCCTTTTCCTTGTCATTGCGTTAGCGGGAACCATTGCCTTTGCTGTAAAAGTAGGACGATCAGATAAACTCGGCATGGATGAAGCTGAAGAGGGAATAACCGATTTTGACGAAGATGCCCATTGGAAAGGCGGCCTATTTTATTTCAACCGAAAAGATCCTTCGATCTTTGTTGAAAAACGATTTGGTGTTGGCTGGACACTCAATTTTGGCAACCCGATTGGTTATCTTATTGTCTTGGTACCGTTGGTGATCATCTTAGTGATATCTTTTTTGTGAATTCTGGTGCATTTATTTAATAACAAAGTGCCTAGTTTCCACTANNTAGTGGAAACTAGGCACTTTATTTTTTTCCACATAATTCTTATTTGTTTTGACAAAATAACAAATATACTGTAAATTAACATATGTACGAACAATGGGATTTAATTTTAATAGAATATTCGTGTTTGGGAGTGTAATTAATGGATAATGTATTTGATTATGAAGATATTCAACTGATTCCTGCTAAATCTATCGTTAACAGTCGATCTGAGTGTGATACGAGTGTCACATTTGGTGGACATACATTTAAATTGCCAGTTGTACCTGCAAATATGCAGACGATTATAGATGAAAAGCTTGCGATTTTCTTTGCGGAGAATGGTTACTTCTATATTATGCACCGTTTCCAGCCTGAAAAGCGGATTTCCTTCATCAAAGACATGCAAGGACGTGGACTGATCGCATCCATTAGTGTCGGTGTAAAAGAGGGAGAATACGATTTCATCAACCAGCTGGCCGATGAAAAGCTAACCCCTGAATTTATTACCATTGATATCGCCCATGGCCATTCCAACTCCGTGATTAAAATGATAAAGCATATTAAGAAACACTTACCTACTAGCTTTGTCATTGCCGGAAATGTCGGAACTCCTGAAGCTGTTAGAGAATTAGAGCATGCCGGTGCAGATGCGACGAAAGTTGGAATTGGACCTGGTAAGGTTTGTATCACGAAAATAAAGACTGGTTTTGGAACAGGCGGCTGGCAATTAGCTGCTCTAAGATGGTGTGCTAAAGCGGCAAGCAAACCAATAATCGCTGACGGCGGCATTCGTACACACGGTGATATCGCGAAATCTGTTCGATTTGGAGCATCCATGGTCATGATCGGTTCTTTATTTGCTGGTCATGAAGAATCTCCTGGGGAAACAATTGAGAAGGACGGAAAGTGTGTGAAAGAATACTTCGGTTCCGCTTCGGAATTCCAAAAAGGCGAACGTAAAAATGTTGAAGGTAAAAAAATGTACGTCGAACACAAGGGCCGTTTAATCGATACATTGATCGAAATGGAACAGGATCTTCAGTCCGCTATTTCCTATGCCGGAGGCAACAAGTTAAAAGACATCCGGACAGTCGACTATGTTATCGTAAAGAATTCCATCTTTAACGGTGATAAAGTTTATTAAAAAGTAAATGCCAGTTCCCCTCGCTTGGTTACCAAATGAGGGGGACTGGCATTTTTGTTATTTTTCATTTTTTATATAGGAATTATTTCGATATCCTAAGTTATGAACGGAAAGTACGGCTATACAGGGTGTACTTTTCAATCCTGTCGCGATTTGGTTCATATCCGATACCCGGAAGTTTGGGAATGGTAATCATCCCATCTTCAACGATTACCTCAGGATCGATAATATCTTCCTTCCAGTAATGGGCTGAGGCTGCTGTATCACCTGGAAGTGTAAAATTAGACAAGCTTGTGATCGCAATATTATGCGCCCTGCCGACCCCAGACTCTAGCATTCCTCCACACCAGACGGGAATTCCATTTGCCTCGCATAAATCATGGATCCGTTTGGACTCGGTTAGGCCTCCGACACGGCCGATCTTTATGTTTATTATTTTACAACTTCCCAGTTGAATCGCCTTTCTTACATCTTCGACACTATGGATACTTTCATCGAGACAAATTGGAGTCTCTATTTGCGCTTGCAACTGAGCGTGGTCGATGATATCATCAAATCCTAATGGCTGCTCAATCATGGTTAAGTTGAATTGGTCCATTGCCTTAAGAGTATCGAGATCATCTAGTGTATAAGCGGTGTTTGCGTCAGCCATCAATGGAATATCTGGGTACCGTTTACGTATCTCTTTTAAAATATTTACATCCCATCCTGGTTGAATTTTTACCTTGATGCGCTTATATCCCTCTTGCAGACTAGCTTCTATTAAACTCAATAGTTCTTCGACCGTATCCTGAATCCCAATACTGACACCAACTTCAATCTTTTCTAACTTTCCTCCAAGAGCGGAAGCAAGACTTACTCCCTGCTGTTTAGCATAGGCATCCCAGATCGCCCCTTCCAGAGCAGCCTTCGCCATGTAATTTCCTCGAATATGATGGAACCGTTCGGAAACCTCATCCGGATGTGAAATTGGCTCTTTCAGAAGAAGGGGAATCAAAAAATCCTCCATCATATGCCAATTGGTTTTGACTGTCTCTTCCTTATATGTGGCATCTATCGCAGCAACGGATTCCGCCCATCCCGAAATGCCATCCTTCGTTAGGACTTCCACTAAAATAAAATCTTTATCATATTCCGTTCCAACCGCTGTTGTAAAAGGGTGTAAAAGATCCATTTTCATATGTCGTAATACGATTCGTTGTATTTCCATTCTAGCTATCCCTCACTTCGTTTTAAGTATGTTTCTTCGTTAATACATAGTGATGAAGGTAAGGAAGATTACTCTTTCGTAATGCCGTTACCGTCCACCCTTTACTTAAATAATAGGTAAAAACCTCGCGCGTTTTCAGTCGCCAATCCAATCCAGTTTCTAAATCATTCGCTTTAATGGTTTGAAATTGATTCGGAACAGGTACATAAAGGACATTCACATTCCATTCGTGATCAAGCAACACAGCTTTTGGAACCGGGAAGCCCTGAGCATCCACTTCCACTTGAATCAAAAGGGGCACTTCTTCGCCTTTAGCAGAATCTTCCCTTGGCTTCGACGTTTCCCCAGCAATGTCCCATTCCACTAAAAAACGATCAGATGGTAAACCTGCATTCAGAACGTCAGGCATTTCACCGTAACAATTTTCAATATACTCCGTACAAACTCCACCTAATTTGCTTAAATTAAGATATCCATTAACCGTTTCTAATGGATCATATGTCCAAACAATTAATCGGTAGCCCTTATTTCGAGCTTCTTCTCGCTGCCTTAATTTTAACTTTTCACCGATGCCCATTTTTTGAAAATCTGGGTGAATGCCCATACTGTGTGAGCAAAGATAGATGGTTGTCCCATCAAATCCAGGAAAGCTATATTGAAATCCAATTAATCGTACGCCAGAAAAAGCGCCAATCACCAGCCCGCCATTTTTTACAACGGCAATGCTATGATTCACTGGGACCGGATCTTCATCCGCCCAAATAAGACTTTCTAAATCTCTCACGGCTGTCAATTCCTCTGCCGTATGTAACATACGTATCGTAATCGGTTCTAATAAATCCATCTTGAGTAACGCTCCTCCTGAAAATTGTTTAGATGACACTTTTAAGAAAACTTTTTAAACGATCACTATTTGGATTGCTGAATAGTTGAAGTGGCGGTCCTTGTTCCTCGATGACACCGTCACACATATAAATCACTCGATCAGCTACCTCTCTAGCAAACTTCATCTCGTGAGTCACGATCAGCATCGTCATTCCTTCTTCAGCTAACCCCTTCATAACATTAAGTACCTCACTAACTAGTTCTGGGTCTAACGCAGAAGTCGGTTCATCAAAGAGCATAATTTTCGGATTCATCGCCATCGCCCGTGCAATCGCGACCCGCTGCTGCTGACCTCCGGAAAGCTTCCTTGGGTATACATCCTTTTTATCTTTAAGACCGACTCTTTCGAGGAGGACTAAAGCCTGTTCGACGGCTTCTGCTTTAGACTTCTTTAACGCCTGAATAGGTGCCTCTATAATATTTTGTAAGACGGTAAGGTGCGGGAATAGGTTAAATTGTTGAAATACCATGCCCACTTCCCGTCTAATTTGTTGAATACTTCGCGGCGAATAGTTTAATTCCATTCCATCAATCGTAATTCGACCAGAAGACAGGGTCTCAAGCCCGTTCAGACAGCGGAGGAGCGTACTTTTACCCGAACCGCTTGACCCAATCAGAGCAACAACCTCGCCAGGATACACCTGTAAATTAATCCCTTTTAAGACTTCCAGCTGATGGAAACTTTTATGGACTTTTTCAATTTCAATAATAGGATGAAGATGATCTTTCACATGATTTGACACATTAGGTCCTCCTTTCACTATCGTTCGCTGATTGACAACTTAAATTCTACTTTTCTTAAGAAAAACGAGAATATCGTGGTCATGACTAAGTATAGAACGGCCGCTGTAATATAGAATTCAATAAATGCATAATTCGTTGATGCAAATCTTTGTGAAGTCATCATCAATTCTGATACGGTAACAAGCGACGCAAGCGAAGAATCTTTTAATAGTGTGATAGATTCATTTCCAATCGCAGGGATGCTTACTCTTAATGCCTGCGGGAGAATAATTCTTCTCATAATTGTGGGATAACTCAGTCCAAGTGACTGAGCCGCTTCCATCTGCCCTTTTGGGATGGACAAGATTCCTCCTCTTAGAATTTCAGCAATATAGGCACCGGCATTTATTCCTAACGCCAGCACTGACGCGGTAAAGGGATTTAGTTCAATCCCGATTTGCGGAAGGCCGAAGTATACAAGAAATAGTTGCACCAACAGCGGGGTTCCCCTAAGGACCCAAATATAAAAGTCGGCGAACAATGACAAAATCTTAAACTTTGAAATCTTCAGGATTACAATAATAATTCCCATCACTAACCCAAGTATTAAGGAAAGAATCGAGATTTCAAGGGTCATGATTGATGCCTTAAGTAAAAATGGAATGTATTCAGTTACAAGAGAAAAATCTAACATATCTTTCGCTCCTTATCGGATGTCTTTTCCAAACCATTTTTTACTAATTTCTTCATATTTACCGTCTTTTTGCATTTCAGCGATCACCTTATTGATTTCTTTACGGAAATCATTATCTTCTTTACGGATCGTCATGCCCGCTAATTCAGTATTTAATAGTCCGTCAATGGCTACTAAACTATAATTTTGATCGAGGATAATTTTGGCACCGACGCCTTGGTCTGTTGAAACACCATCAAGACGACCATTTACTAAGTCTTCAAAAGCAAGAAAATCATTCTTATACAGTTTCACATCGGCCCCAAGCTTGGTTACCTCTTCTGCTGCTGTAGTTGAGATCGTTACCCCAATCTTTTTCCCTTTCATGCCTTTTGGGTCTTTTATCGAAGAATCTTTTGGAACAAATAACTGATTACCAGTGGTAAAATAAGGGTCGCTAAACGATACTTTCTTCTTTCTTTCCTCGGTAATCGCCATATCTGAAATGATAATATCAAACTTTTTCCCCGTTAATGCAGGGATCATACTATCCCATGGGTTTGAAACTAAAATCGCTTTCACACCAAGTCTTCTTGCCACTTCTTGAGCAATATCCACGTCAAATCCTTCTAACTCATTGCTTTTATTAATGTAGTTATATGGAGGGTACGCTCCTTCAAGGGCAATCTTTATTTCTCCCTTATCCTTAATCGACTTTAGTGTATCTCCTTGGGCTGAACTGCTAGCATCCTTGCTCCCACCGCACGCAGCCATGATCAGGACTAGACACGCTATACCCAAACCAACCATAAACTTTTTCATCATTATCCCCCATTACTGTTTATTTTTATGATTATTTAAAGAAGCCTTATAAACTAGACTTGATAATATTTTGGTTCCATAGAGGAGCGCTTCTTGATTAAACTCCATCTCCGGGTGATGAAGACCAGGACGCAAGTCACAGCCAAGTCCAATCATGGTCGCCTTTATTTCCGGATTTTGAAGGGTATAGAAATGAAAATCTTCACCCCCTTGTGAAATACAGTTGTCCACCACATTTTCTTCTCCCATGACAAAGGCCGCAGCCTCCTTTGCCATCTTAATCGCATCTTTGTTTAATCTTGCGGCTGGAACAAATTCTTCCACAGTGGCGTTTATTCTTGTCCCAGTAAGAGCACCTACTTTCTCTAGCAAATCGAATGCTCTGGACTGCAGCTCTTCCATCGCTTCATTTGTCGCTGCCCGTAAATCTAATATAAAATTTGCCGTTTCAGGAATGACATTGGAGGAATTTCCTCCAGCATGTAAGCCCGTCATTTTTATCGAATAAGAATCAGGGCTTCTTAGTCGAATATTTTGCAAGGCTTGGATTACGGAAGATGCGGCTTCGATCGAATTAATACCATCCTGGGGCCGCGATGCATGGGCTTGTTTTCCCTTAATAACACCGTATATGGTGGCACAGGAACTATGGACAATGGCAGGAGCGGCTTTCCCCATCGGAACTTCCATCCAGGGCCGAAGATGGACACCAAATAAGTAATGGACACCTTCCAATGCTCCATCTCGGATCATTTGTAGTGCACCTTCGCCTTTCTCCTCTGCTGGTTGGAAAATGAAACGAACCGGCTTTGATCGTTCTGGTTTACAAGCCGCAAAAGCCAAGGCAGTATGTAGTACCATGGTGCTGTGAGCATCGTGCCCACAGGAATGATTGGGTTGGACCTTTCCTTTTACTTCTTGTAATAAGGCATCCAAATCCGCGCGTAAAGCAACGATTTCGTCACCTTCACCTGGTATATCGGCAATAATTCCATAATGCCTAGTGAAGGTCTTAAAGGATATCCCCGCTTTTGATAACTCTTCCTGAATATATTGGGACGTCTTTTGTTCTTGCCAGCTAGGTTCAGCCAATTGGTGCAGGTCAGCATAAGTCTTAAAAATGGCTTGCTCCTGCTCATTAATAAAATGAATAAGCTGGTTCATAAAATTTCTCCTCTCCTCACAAGTTTTCATTCAATAAATACATGGTAATTACTGTAAAGCTCCTCTAATTTCTGCTGCCGAGCTTGAATCCGATGAGAATCTTTCACCTTCATCCCGGCAATGATAAAATCTAACAATAGGATGGCTGGTGTAATAGAATGGGCAGCCGATTCTGAATCTTCCTCCGTGGTTAATGTAAGGTCAGCGATTCGACCAATAGGAGACAAAAAACGATCGGTCACGCAAATTAATGGAATCCCCTGTTTTTTGGCACACTCTGCAATATGCAGGGTTTCCTTCGAATAGCGCGGAAACGAGATAATAAATAAAACAGAACGCTCACTTAAATCCCCCAACCGCTCGTAGATTTCTCCAGTTGATGGGCAGAGTGTGACTTGATCCCGAAGAGAATGGAGCTGAAATGAAAACCAGTGTGCTGGTGCATAGGAAGCACCCATTCCCAAAATGAAGATTCGATCGGCATTGATTAATTCATTAACAACCTTCCATAATTCTGTTTCATTCAGTTGGTGATTGGTTTGCCGTTGGGAAAGAATTTCCTTTTCCAGGATCTCTGTAAAGAGAGACGGGTGCTCTTCCTCTTTCCTTTCTACTTGCGGATCTGAACTAAATGGATGCAAACTTTTGTTTACGATCTGCTGTTGAATGTAATTCTGCATTTCACTGAAACCATTAAATCCCAATGCGTAGGAGAGACGAATGACGGTAGTTTCACTAACTTCTACCTTTCGTCCAATCATCATCGCTGTGCTAAAAGCAGATTCATCCAGTTTCTCTATCAGATATTTGGCAACTTTCTTTTGCCCAGGTGATAAGGTATCATACTTTTCTTTAATAATCGTTTCAAAACTTTTCATAAGCCCTCCATATTGTGCAGTTAATACTTCATTATTAATAAATGTTGCAGGAACTTCTTTATTGTTTTTTATTATACTTCATTTCTTGAATATTTAGAAAGATTTTTTTATTAAAAACTACATTTTTTGAGCATGTTCGGAAAAATGAATTTGTAATAAAAAAACACCCACAAACGTTGATTAAACGCATTTGTGAGTGTTTTATATTTTATGGAAAGTTCTTGGGCCGATATTCTTTCATACCTGAAACAGCCGTTCAAGATCCTGCTTCTCGTTAACCGACAGTATGTTTTCAGCCAACGGAAACAGCACTTTCTCTTCCTTCGCGAAGTGTTGTGTTAAGGTAGCAAGTGCTTGGACAGCGTATACGTTAATCCATTCCGCAGCGTTAACATCAATGGTCAACCCTGCCTGTTTAGTTTCAGTAAGAAAATCCTCTAAATGCTGATCTGCCTTCTCATGTTCAGATTCCATCTCTTCGATTGTTCTATCATTCTCTCCTAGATGGCGGGCAATCATTGGGAATAACCCTTCTTCCTCACGTTTGGAATGTGTCTTCAACTTAAAATTGAAAGCTGAAACACGATTGTACAATTCCTCAAACAGTTGAACCACAGCAGGTCCCGAATCATATTCTATATCTTCTGTGATCTCATAGATAAGATCCATATCTGCTCGGAGCAACATATGCTCGTCCAATAATTTTTGCAGTGGAGCACTCAATAGAATGTTTGAAGCCTCCATCGGAAAACCCCCCTCTTCTTGCCAACACCAATCAACCATGATGGCCACTCTACCTATAAAGAATACGACAAAAGTATCGATCATTGTGTGATGAGAATCATACAAATCGAGGTCTGGAAGGTGGGCAAGGTGATCAAATCAAATCAAATCAACATTCTTACCTACACGGTTTAACTCCACCATTCTTCGCATTTATTCTTTATGCAACGTACTTTCCAGTTATTCAGGTTGGATCACCACAAAGCTCAACCTCCCCTTGTTATTAGCACAGGAAATATTCATCGCTTTTAGAATCAGCTCTTTCGGTTGTCAAAGATAGAAGAATCATCTAACCATGTACAGTAGAGGTGACTTTGGCCATTTCTAAACCTAATCCTAAGTGATATAATTTAATGTCGTAACATAAAATAAATTGTAATTTTATTGATATTTTAGTGGAGGGATGAATTTCTTTGGACTCTTCTTCGTTAAATAAAGAACGGACAGTAAGGCTCTTTCATTATTTAAAAGAGCTTTCATTATTAAAGGCACCATTAATACTCGATTTACAGCAATATGAAAATACCTTGTGGATTGGGGATATTCCTGATGAACCGGAGTGTTTATCCCCCATCAATCATACTGGAGTGAAAGACAAATGGGTGGAAGTTAAAAAACCAACCACACCTATTTTTCCTTGTCCACCGGCATCAATATCAGCTTGGATTGAAACCACTATTAAAATTGACAATCCAAAAAACGAACCGAAACTAAGAGAAATGATACCAAATCCTGATTCTGAGAACGCGGAATCAGAAGAGCCACAGTATCTTCACCTTAAAGATTACCCTGAAATTACAAGTAACTTTGACCTTTACATAAAGGACAAATGGCAGCCATGGCAAAGTGAAGCAATTCGTTTTGAAAGAATCCAAGAAGTTTACGAAAAACTATTTACCATATACCAAAAGCAAAAAAAACTAGGCGAGCAATTCGAGCTAGTCATTGGGGTTGGATTGTTGAATTGGCAGACAACTAACGCTAATAAAGTTCACCGCCATCTAGTAACAGTACCTTGTACCTTCCAATTTGACTCCAATAATGGAGTGATTCGTGTTATACCTCCTGCCGAAGGAATTAAACCTGAAATCGAGCAGGATATGCTGGAACTGGAAGATAGACTAGATAATAAAGCGCTAGAACCAATAAATGAAAAAATGAATACTTTGCATGAAGATTTATGGAACAAAGAATTATTAGACACCATTTTGCGTTCTTTTGTCCAATCGGTGTCTGCAAGTGGTCATTATGATGAAGATGTTTTACATAGTGTTCGCAATGCTTCAAAAGACCCTGCTGTTTCTTTTAGTCCAGCCCTCATTTTACGAAAGAGAAATGAAAAAGGGTTCCAACAGGCTTGCAGCACGATCATAGAAAATACTAGCAACGGGACAATGGATATTCCACTTGGAATTGCGCGAATCTTCAACGAAATAGATGATTACCAGGATGGAGAATCTCGTTCTTCATCTCAAACAGCAGACTTAAGTGATTCTGAAATCTATTTTCCTTTAGAAGCAAACGATGAACAACAAAGGATCGTCACAAACTTAGAAACACGGAATGGTGTGCTTGTTCAAGGACCACCAGGAACAGGTAAGAGTCATACCATTGCCAACTTGACTTCCCATTTATTAGCTACTGGGAAGCGGGTTTTAATCACAAGTCAAACACCCCGTGCTTTAAAGGTTTTAAAGGATAAAATTCCTGTTGAATTACAAGCTTTGTGTGTCAGTTTACTTGGTGCTGATTCAAAGTCCTTTAAAGATTTAGAAAGTGTGGTCCAAGTCATTTCGAATAGAAGAGATTCCTGGAACCCTGATATCACATCAAAAAAAATCAATGATCTCTCCACTGATCTAAAAATAAGAAAAGAAAAAGATGCCCTTTACAAGCAAAAACTAAGGTCCATTCGTGAACAAGAAACCTATGAACACAATTTTCTCGATGGACGTTATAAAGGGACCGCTCAAACCATTGCAAATAAGCTAAACAGCGAAAAGTCCAAATATCATTGGTTAATGGACCGAATGGAGATGACCACTCCCCTTCCCTTAACCAATTCTGAAGCATTGGAACTCGTAGCTTTATTGAACGAGCTAGACAAGGATATCCAAGAACAAATTCAATTATCTATACCTGCTTCTGACCTATTACTTGAAGTCAGTGAATTTAAAAATCTAGTAGAAAAAGAAATGGATTTACAAAATCAAATACAGCTGTTCGACCCACCTATTCAGGAGGGTTTAGATTTGTTCTTGGATATCTCTGCGGGACAAAGGTCGAATCTAAAGAAGCTGTTACTGAATCTTCGTCAATCCTTCGTATCCATTGATGAACTTAATGAAGAATGGGTGAACATAGCAAAACTTGATCTGCTTGGTGGGAAATTTCCTCCTTGGGAAGAATTTTATAAGCAAGTCATGATGTATGTTGATTCAATCAAGGACCTTGCACAAATCCATAATCTTGTTGAAATTAGCGGGCAAGGAAATGTTCCATTAATCCAATTGAATTCGGATGTCACCTTGTTAAAACAACATTTAGTAAGTGGCAACGGGTTTGGCGTCCCATTAATGCGTCCAAAGGTGGTCAAGGATGCTTGGTATATCATCAAAGATGTGCGAATTGATGGTCGTAAATGTGATCAACTAGAATCCATCACACTTTTAGAAGAAACAGTAAAAGTGGATGTAACGATTAAAAAGGCTGAACAAATGATTGCTGAGCAGCTTCATATCCCGTCCATTGACAAGGTATCTACGTCTCGAACCATGAAAATTGCACAGTTACAAAACATTCTAGAACCATTCACTCTTCTTTTTACAATGCAGGATTTAATTGAAAAAATAACAGAGACAAATGAAAAAGGAATCGTTTCAGTACATAATTTAAGTACTGATCAAGTAACTTTACTTCTTAGCCAACTGGATTTCCTTGAAATAAAGGAAGAATTAACTGGAATAGAACATTCTTTTATGAAGTTAATCCATAATATCGAAAGTTCAATTGATTTGAATTCGCAACATCCCATTACACCAGCACTGATTCAAGCTATTAAATCCAGAGACATTGCTGGTTATGTTTCAGCTGGTGTTGTCATCTCTAATCTAGATGAATACAGTCGAAAATTGGAACGTTGTGAAATATACATGCACAAGCTAAAAAAAGTAATGCCAAAGCTATACTCTCAACTTACTCACAAATTTGATTTTCAGGAATATCTAAAAAAGTTTAAACACTTTGAGGAAGCGGTGCAGTGGGCCAAAGTAGACAAATGGTTTCACGATTTTTCACAGACGAGTGAAAGCACGCTGAAAAAGGAACTGGAAGAAAATAATCGATTCATGAAGCAAATAACGGCTGAACTTGGTGCATTTAAAGCCTGGTATTCCACTTTATCTACTTTAACAGAAGGGCAGCGGCAACATTTGCTTGCCTGGACAACTTCCATGAGAAAAGTTGGTAAAGGAACCGGGAAAAACGCCCCCATTCATTTACGTGATGCCCAGTATCATATGTCGTATTGTCGTGACGCGATTCCGGCTTGGATTATGCCATTGTATCGCATCTTTGAGACATTCGAAATCAAACCTAACCTTTTTGATGTAGTAATTATTGATGAGGCAAGCCAATCAGGACCTGAAGCTGTCATTCTTCAATATATAGCCAAAAAACTAATTGTTGTTGGGGATGATAAACAAATCAGTCCTGAATATGTCGGAATCAAGCGTGAAGAAATTCAATTTTTACGAAAACAATATTTATATGACTTTAAGCTTGCCGATTTATTAGATATTGAAAACTCATTTTTCGATTTGGCGAATGTGTTATTTGGCGGACGAATTACACTTCGTGAACATTTCCGCTGCATGCCAGAGATTATACAATTTTCTAACCGAATTAGTTATACCCATACACCATTAATTCCTTTAAGGGAATACCCGCCAAATCGATTGGAGCCAATTAAGACTAGGCACATCCCTAATGGACACCGAGAGGGCTCTGGTCAAAAGGTAGTTAACAGACCAGAAGCAGAGGCAGTCGTAGCTGAAATTAAAGATTGTATTGAGAACCCTCTTTATAAGGGAAAATCGATGGGTGTGATTAGTCTACAAAATGAAGGTCAGGCCCAGCTCATCGAAAAAAAGCTTCTACAAGAAATTGGACCTGAAGAAATGGAAAAACGAAACCTCATTTGTGGAGACGCTTATGCATTTCAAGGGGACGAAAGGGATATTATGTTTTTAAGTATGGTTGCTGCTCCTGGTGAAACAGCGATGAAAGCTCTCACTACCGAGAAAGACAAACGTCGTTTCAATGTAGCTGTTAGCCGGGCTAAAGACCAGTTATGGCTCTTCCATACCCCGACCGTTAATGACCTAAGAAATAAAGATGATATGCGCTATCAGTTAATCTCCTATTGCGAGAATCCTGAGAGAGAAATTCACACTACCAATCGAGAAAAATGTGAAAGTGACTTTGAGCGCGTTGTTTATGATCAAATTACAGCAAAGGGATATCGTGTAATCCCTCAATTTGAAGTAGCTGGTTATCGAATAGATTTAGTCGTTGAAGGAGTTAAAGGTCGAATTGCCGTGGAATGTGA
The DNA here is from genome assembly GCF_002567005.1 of Bacillus sp. AFS073361. Classification (GTDB taxonomy): domain Bacteria; phylum Bacillota; class Bacilli; order Bacillales; family Cytobacillaceae; genus Neobacillus. The sequence goes on along the minus strand of NZ_NUZU01000019.1, from coordinate 109,793 downwards.
TGGTGATTATTGGCACGGTCCTGAACGATATGACTATGATATGAATCGCCAGAGAATATTAGAAAGATGTGGATGGAGATTTTGGAGAGTTCGGGGAAGTGAATATTATTACAATCCTGAAAAAGCACTCGATTCTCTATGGGACACTCTTAAGCAATATCAGATTGAACCGTCTGGAAAAATTGATTTAAACAGACCTCCAAAAACAATGACGATTTCGCTTACAAGAAAAAATGAGGTTCAGGATGTTCCTGGAGATAAAGCTGAGTTGGGCCAAAAATCAAAGGAAATAAACCAACCTATAACTCAAGCTACCGGAGAGGACCATTTGATTCAATCTACCGTTCATACTAAAGTAGAAACCCTAATAACTGATACAAAAGAAGTGGTTAACCAGAAACACCTAACCATCGCTGAAGCAGGTTTAAAGGCATATTTAGAGAACCTGGGATATGAAGTTATAGACCAACGAGATCATTATGGCGCCTTTTGGCTCGTAGGTGATATGGAACTAAACGAGCTTATCACAAAGCTTAAAGAACAAAATATTCACTTCTCCTATGCACCAAACGGAAGTATTTATACAAACCGCAGGCCGGGTTGGTATACAAATTACCAAGGATAATACAAAGGGCACACCTTTTTGGGTGTGCCTTCTGTATTGATTGACATTCCATTACAGAGTTCATGTCAACAATTATCTATTAGTTTATTAATCATTTCGATGATTGATTGATTTTTTTGATCTTTGAACAACTCTTCCATTTCATTAAAAATTGCTTCCTCATCATCCCAATCTTTTATGACTTTGGATTTTGAAAATATACGGGTAAATCTTGCAGTTTGCTGCTTTGATTTCGATGCAAACGGAAGTCCCATTGATTCAAGGGCAATAATGACTGCTTGCCGTTGATCGGCATATAATGGCCCCAGCTCTAATGTTAACTTTAAGCGATCATCCTTTAACCGTTCAAACCAAAAAGTGAATGTACTGTTGTGCCACCACCATTTTTCTCGTGTATTCCCATAGTTTTTTTCAAGTTCTCGAAAAGCTGGGATAAGGAATGATGCGAAACGATTTTGTATGTGGAAATTATCCTCAGGGATATCATATACTTGAGCAAATTTTATAAACGCATCTTCGGGAATTTTATCTATAACTTGATTTGCCTGATAGATAATCCTTTCCAACTGGTCTTTTTGTTCCATCTCTACATCCATGTTTTCTATGGCAAGGGCAATCCTTTTAAACAGCGATTTGATATCGGTATCATGATATAAACTTTCCATCCCCTCGACAATTTCCTGCTTATTGGCCCAATCGGAAATAACTGTTGTTTTTGTAAAGATTTTCGTGTATTTCTTCCCCTCCAGTTTTGCAGAAGGCCGTATTTGTATACCTTGATTTTCAAGTGCAGTTAAAAGCTTTATCCTTTTTTCAAAAGGGGTGGGACCTACTTCTACATTAACCTTTAACCGCTCATCCCATGTCCGTTCGAACCAAATAATTAATCCATGTCCTAACCAATACCCTTGCTCAGGTTCTCCGATTACTTCTGCAAAATCTTGCCATTCGGGTAAAATGAAATTAGGTACTTGAATATGTACCTTATATGTGCCTTCAGGAATGTCCTCTATTTTTACAAATGTTAAAAAAGCCTCGCGAAGGACATTACTACCCATTTTAAAAATAAAATCAATCGTTTGTTTCTTTTTTTCATATATTTGTTTTAATACTAGTTGCTGCTTTTCGGTGCTTGTACCGATTTGCTCAAGCACCTTTTGATAACGCGGCTGTCTGAGCAGCTCGCTGTGCTGACTAAGGAAAACGACATCAATCGCTGCCTTATTCGCTTGGTAAATATCCAGGGCTAGTTGTATTGACTCTTCATCCTGGACAAGCTGTTCCTTCAATATCGCTGTATAATAAACCAAAAATTCATAGACGCTGTCGGAAATTGCCTCTTTATGTAATTCGATATGTAGCTTAATAATTTCTAACACATCATGATAGTCCACTATCCAGTAATCTGGATAGGAAGGCGTATCACTTGTCAGTGTCAAAAAAATAGGAACAATTGAATATCCATCAGCTCCGAACCGATTACGTGTATAAGTCAAATAATCCTCTAGCTGCCCACTAGATTCATTCGAATGAAATTTGTTTTCAATCACTATCACTAGCTTAAGTGATGGCACGACTACCAATAAATCAATGAAACGATTGGTGTCTGTTTTTACCTCACGAAAGACTTCAACATCAGAAAAAGAAGCATACAGGTAAGTAAACCAATCACTTCCTTCTATCTTCTCTTCATTTTCAACCCGTGTAACTAACCGTGATAGTAGTTTTTTTATGAAAAAACTACCCAACTGATGATTTTCATTTGGATCCAATAACCAAGCAAGAACATTGGAATGCCTAATTTCAAACTGGTCTACCCTTAACACCTTGAACGGATTAAATTGATTAAACTTTTGATGCAAGCGTGCAAATTCTTTCGAGTGATCAAGTTGTGCAATTGATTCAAATGAATAAGCCATAACTGGCATTCTCCTAACTTTACTGACATTATTAACAAATTTTCTATTTACCAAATGGATTTAACTTGCCTCCTTCCATCTCATCTCCAACAGAAGTAAGCCCACCTGTTAGTGCATTCAATAATTCTTGATCGACATCGACTTTCCAATCGCCATCTACTTTTACTAAATTGATTTTAACCTTATTAGTTACTTTTTTAGCTGAAGGTTCATTCACGCCTGCTACTAATTTATTCGTCATTTCTTTTTCTATCGCTTCATCATCTGCCTCTTCACCTGAAAAAGCTTGTGCTAAAGCTTCCTGCATCACTTCTTCAATGATTGTCCCAAGGATGATTTTCATATCAACCGTTTTGATTGTGGATTCCACTGTCGCTTTCTTATCCGCCTCTTTTACTTTGCCATCCGTAAAACTCATTTTTTTGAATAAGCCCAGCATAAACTTAGCTTCTTCATCTTTTGATGAGGTTAATTCTTTTAACGTTTTCTTTGTATCTGTATTGTTAACATATTTAGATGCTTTTTCCCATTCCCCTTTTTGAACACTTGTTAGGAATTCAGTTGTCACTTCATCTGGTGATGGCCCAAACAAATTGCATGCCGATAGTGAAAATGCAACAATTATTGTGGTAATAAAAATTAAGGTTTTTTTCATGTTAATTCTCCTCAGTTTTAGATTTTAAGTTTACTTTCATGGAATAATCATGATAAATGTCTTTTTCGTAATCTCCTGATGGATCGGTATAATCACCAGAAAATGTTAACTTAATCCAATTAATTTCTTCGGCGTGTCCTCGTTCCAAATAGAAGAAGATATCTCCTTCTTTTATGACGCCTTCGTTAATTTCTCCGCCAATATCATCACTATTCCACATATCAATCTCCACTTGTTCGCCCGTGCTTGTTGTTAAAGTAGCTTGGTCTGGATAAACATTAAACACCTGACCTGCAGTGGTATTTTCGACAAGCATATGGACAGCTACAACAGATTTACTAACCTTTTTCCCCTCTTCTTCAACCTCTGCCTTATCAGTAACCGCTACATCCGCTAAGGTTATCTTAATACCTTTTAATCCCGTATCAACCGCATTTATTCCTTTGTATTTCACCCATATATCTTCAACCGCCTTTTTGGCTTCTTCCTTCATCGTTTCCTTATTTGGTGTTTGCTCCTCGCCAGTCTTTGCTTTTGTTTCGTTCTCACTTGTTTTATCAATGCTTGAACAAGCTGTAAAAAGAACAGCTGCCATAACCGTTAACAAAATGATTGTAATTCGTTTAAAATTCTTCATAACTTTCTCCCCTTTTTCTTTATCTGGTATAGTTTCTTTTCAAATTAAAGCTGAGTAAATCGTCTTTATCTTACAAATTGAATTATACTAAAAAGGGTGTACCAAAAATGGCACACCCCTACGAATATAAATCTTTCATTTTCTTCACTTCATCTTTCATCTGCTGAACAAGGGAAGGCCTCTATTCAGAAAATTCGGGTCAGTCCCCCGGCACGTTAAAGCATTAACGCACCCGAGGACTGATCCCAAAGTCACAAAGTCATTTAATATAAGAAAGATCAAGGTTTTAAATATATTGAAATAGGTTATTATGGAGGATTCTATTTGGAGAGTTTTAGCTATTTTTCAACTTGTGAATTTCCCTGGAGTGTTCGGAAATCATCCGGTCATAATATTCAAGGTCATATTTTGTGGCCATAGAATTTTTTATTTCTTTCACATCATTTATAACAATGTCTACTTTCGTTTCCATTGCATCCATTCTTTCGTTTGTTTCGGAAATCCTTATATTCGTTTCTGCTACTGTATTAATTAATTGATGTATTAAATCCCCTTGTCTTTTTAGTTCAGTAGTAAATCTTAGATCCATGTCAGTTATCTTTTGGTCCATGCCAGTGATTCTTTGGTCCATCGTGTTTACCTTTTGGTCCAAGGAATCAAGTTTGTCCAAAATCAACTGGAGTGTTTTTTCCATCATTCTCACCTCCTTATTTGATTGCTTTTATTATAGCAGGTTTATGTAGATATTTGTCGAGGGGTTTCAAAGCTGTTCAATATGGATGGGAACATATACGTCTCAATCAAAAAAGTGCCTGACACCAGCCATATTATTGGACGGTGTCAGGCACTCTTTTATTTTTATTGCTATTTTTTAAAAGCTGCATCAAGGTACTCATTATGGATTTGTTCTTTATAGTTAAATGCTTTCTTGATGTACCCTGCATCGGTTAATGTGTCAATGGAATCTTGCTGTGCATTAATAGACTCCTCTGTAAAAAGGATATTAGGTTTTTCGGCTGTGATGATTTTCTTAATTAGTTCTGCTGGAAGTTTGGTTGCACGTGAGTAGATTTCCGATGCTTCGTCTGGATTTTCAATTTGCCAATCGGCAGCTTTTTTGTACACTCTTAAATAGGCTTGAACAATCTCAGCATGTTCTTTCGCAAAGCCTTGTCTTGCTATAATAGCGCCCGGGGCAAATATTTTTTTATTAACATCTAAAGTTACTGCATTCCCTTTTTCAACATTATTTAGGTAATACGGATTCCACACGGACCATGCGTCTAATTTTTTGGATTCGAAGGCCGCTTGGGCATCATCGGGTTGAAGATTGATGAGTTTCACATCATCCGTCGTTAAACCATTCGCTTTCAATGCTTTAATTAGATATACATGAGCCGTTGTCCCAAGAGGAACACCCACGGTCTTTCCCTTTAATTCCTTAATGTTCTTAATATCTCCATTTTTTTGCACTAAAATCCGAACATTCGATTCTCCTGTACCGGTTTGGGCAATCACTTCAAATGGAAGTTTTTTATCTAAACCTGCGATTAACGCACCATCTCCTAAAAACGATAAATCAACACGATTGGAAGCAAGTGATTCTAAAAGCGGGGGGCCGCTTGTGAATTCACTCCATTTAACGTCGGCATTCAGTGCCTTAAACTCTTCTTCGAACCAGCCCTTTTCCCGAGCAATGACTAGAGGGCCCATTTTTCCATTTAATGCAATATTCACTTTAACTGGAGCATTTTTTGCAGCTGTTTTTTCTGCGGATGAACCACATCCTGCTAATAAAAAGATCATGGAAGTGACCAATAATAATCCTAATAAGTGCTTACGATATTTCTCCATCATTAAACCTCCTCATATGTATCCTTACTATGAAAAAAAGAGGTTCGTCCATGAGTGTAATCCCCGTATCGGAACCTCTATTTATCAATGGGTTAGATTTTATTTTTTGGCTGTGTTAAACTTGNNGGAGTCTTCGTGCCTTCCACTACAATCAACAGAGTGTTTTAAAATCAACATTAACCTCTAACACAGCCTATTTTTTAACTATTAATTGGCTTACCTCGTTTTCTTGATTAACAGGGACGTCTTTTCCGACTGTTACACGTCGTACCACACGATGACGATCCCCGTAGTCTGCTACTGCATAATGTTGGGTGGCCAAATTATCCCAAATGACTACATCCCCTTCCGACCATTTCCAGCGGACGGTATTTTCTAAACGAGTCACATAAGAATCAAAGATACTTAACAATCGTTCAGATTCACTGGTTGTATAGCCTTCTAATCTTCCAGCAAATCCTCCTAATAACAAATGCTTTTTGCCGGTTTCGGCGTGAACATGTACAACTGGATGTCTTGTTTTAAAAACCGTTGATTCAAAAACATCACGATATTTTTTTGTCACTTCATTAACATCAATATCACTTCGTTTATACTGTGCATAATCAAATTCATTGGAATGAATTCCCCATAACTTATCAGCTAATTTTTTCAAGCCATCCGGAAGGTCTTCATACGCTGCATTCGTATTTGCCCAAATCGTATCACCGCCAACCTCTGGAATGGTTACCCCTCTTAATATGGAGTATTTCGGAACTTCAGGAACAAAAGTAACATCCGTATGCCAATGATTCGCTTTTGCACCTACCGCAGAGTCCAACTCAAAAATATAGTTCGTATGATCTTTTACTGGTACGGTCGGATGTGCATATGGTTCACCTAATAATGTTGCAAACGCTTCTTGGGTTGCATCCGTTAAATGATTTTGTCCCTTAAAAAATACGACCTTGTACTCGTTTAGTGCTTGTTTAATTTCATTCAGGATACTTGTTTCTAAATTCCCGCTTAATTGAACACCTTGAATTTCTGCACCAATTCTTCCTGCTTGTGGTACCACTTTTAATTGTTTTGTTTGAGAAGCTGTCATTTTTAAATTCCTCCTAGTTATCATGTTTTATATTTTTTTGAAATCCATCGTAAACCTCTTTTCATTCGCCTCCTGACTCTTTATTCCCCACTTAACCTAGTGATATAGTCGGTTTAATTTCAAAAAAACAAAAAGAGATCCAACAAAGCGAGCCTTTTGCTCTCTTTGTTAAATCTCTAGTCGACTAGTGGATTCTATCACTATTTATTTAATTGGACTAAATTGGCAAGTGGTTTGTGTATGAATGCATCTTATCAGGGTTCCAAATAGTCTGTCAATTACTTTTTTGATTATTCCTATAAATTTAGTTGGTTTTAATGTCTTGATTATTACTATTAACCATGTTAAATTGTTATAAATTAATTCATTCGAATGAATCGACTAGTCTACTGGAGATTCGGCGAAAAGACACATATGTCTTCTCGCTGAATCTCTTTTTTTATTTTAAGAAAGGATGATGAACATTATGGTAGCCACAGTAACAATTAATCATGTAAGAAAAACGTTTAACAGTGACAATGAAAGTATTAGAGTTTTAGAGGATTTTAATCTTTCCGTAAAATATGGTGAGTTTCTAACGATTATTGGTCCCAGCGGGTGCGGAAAAAGTACATTATTAAAATTGATTGCTGGACTTGATTTAGATTTTGAAGGCGAGATTATGATTGCTGAAAGGTCTGTGAATGGACCTTCTAAGGATCGCGGCTTTATTTTTCAAGAGCATCGTTTATTTCCATGGTTAAACGTAGAAAAAAATATTGCAGGTAACCTGTCATTAAAAGATCCGGATATACGTTCAAAAGTGGACCAGTTAATTTCACTTGTAAAACTTAACGGATTTGAAAAAGCCTATCCGCGGCAATTATCCGGGGGAATGTCGCAACGGGTAGCCATCGCAAGGGCCTTGCTGCGGAATCCTGAAGTGTTATTGTTAGACGAACCGTTTGGTGCATTGGATGCCTTCACCCGCAACCATCTCCAAGAGGCTTTACTTGAAATATGGGAGGAAAATCAGACAACAATGATGCTTGTCACCCATGATATTGATGAGGCGATCTTTCTGTCCTCCAAAGTCGTCGTCATGGATGCAAAGCCAGGGCGAATCAAAGGGATTGTCCCTATTGATTTACCTTATCCAAGAACAAGGATTAGTAAAGCATTCCAAGAATACCGAACCGTTATCTTGAAACTACTTGATCACCAAGTTAACGAAATAGAAGATTGGAGCATTTAACTTAAAAAGGAAGGATGATATCAATGTCTACACAAACAATTGCACAGAACAAAGCCATTTCCATTAAGAAAAAGAAAGCAGCAAAAACAAAAAGTTACTCTATATGGCGAGGATTAACGCTGCCTGTTGTCGTATTGTTTTTATGGCAATTGTTAAGTTCACTCGGAATCTTGTCCGAACAATTATTTTCTTCACCACTGCTAATTGTCAACCGCTTCATAGAACTAGTCCAGTCAGGGGAGATGGCTAAACATTTGCAAATTAGCTTATTTCGAGCATTTCTCGGTTTTGCTATTGGCGGTTTTCTTGGATTATTAATAGGTGTCATTGTTGGCATGAACAAAAGGGCGGAGGAATATTTAAACCCAAGTATCCAAATGCTCCGCACTGTCCCACTGCTTGTGATTACACCACTATTTATCATGTGGTTGGGGTTTGGTGAATTATCTAAAATATTACTCATTGCTTTAGGGGCCTTTTTCCCTTTATATTTACAAACCTTTTTAGGCATTCGTAATGTAGATAAAAAACTATACGATGTTGCTCAAATCTTAGAGTACAGCCGAATAGAGCAAATCACTAAGCTCATGATTCCAGCTTCTTTACCGAATATTTTACTTGGTATACGCTTAGCTCTAAGCGCTGCCTGGATGTGCTTAGTGGTCGCCGAGTTATTGGGTGCAGATAGAGGTGTGGGCTTCATGATCCAAGATGCTCGTTCATTTATGCAGACAGACACTGTCTTTGTTGGCATTATCATCTTTGCTCTTGCGGGTAAAATATCCGACTCGATTGTCCGCTTTTTAGAACATCGGTTACTTAAATGGCAAGATAGCTTTAAAGCATAACCAAAACAATCCATTCACATCTATACCACTAACATAGAAAAGTCGGCTAAACCTACTACAACATAAAAAGACTACTTCCTATTCATATGGAAGTAGTCTTTTTTGTAGGCAATCTTTAAATTAAAAGTGGAGAAGTAATCTTCTACTTAAATAAATTAAATGCCATTTTTGTGTTGGATTCAAATAAATCCATAAAGCCTTTTTGTGCAATTTTAAATTGATTTAAAGCTTCTTCACTAGCCTTTTTTTGCAGTTCGATACTATTATTAATTGATTGTTGGAACTGCTCTTGTGCCTGATTTAATAAATTTAAACTTTCTTTATATGGAGATGAGGTCAACTGTTGAACACGGTTGTTTAATTCATCCAGTTCATCATTCCACTTTTCGAAAGTTTGGCTTGTTTCTTCACCGTAAACTGTTTCAATATTTTCCTTTATGTAATCGCGAACTTCAGCAATTAGGTTTTTCTGTTGTTCCTGGATTGAATTCATGTCACCAGTAATTTTCTCCAATGATTCTTTTTGTGTTGCGAATGCTTGAAGCAAAAGATTTTCTATTTCTTTTTGAGAATCAGTCACCTTGTCCAAGCTGTTAGTCCAAATGTTGTAAAGAGATTCACCAAAATTTGTTACGAACTCATTGTTAAATTCCATTATATAAAACCTCCAATTAATTTATAACCATATATGTAAATTACACTTATAAGAGAGATTTGTCAAATGAATATTCTTTAAATTGTTTACTTTTTTCTTCCTATATTAAATACCAAAGAAAAATTTACCATTATAGCTAAATTGGTATTATAATATAAATGATAAGAACAAAAAAACTTTTCATACCAAAGGAGGATTACATATGTCAAAAAATGTTCAACCTGGGGAATTTTATATTGGAACTGTAAGCGAAAACTGGACCGAGGATGCCCTTTTTTACGAGTATAGTACGGCTGCTGATCCAATTGGCAGTGGGATTATTAGTCCTATTCCTCCTAAAGAATTTGCACCTGAACTATATAATTCAGGAGAAACTCGTATTATATCATTGGATTTATCAAATGAGCTGAAAACCAAATATCCAGCAACGAGCCCATCCCTGCTCGCTCATTTTATCCGAATTAATGCGGGAGATTCGATTCAGACGCAACCAAACGCAACCAGTGAATTATACTATATTATTTCCGGGGCTGGTACAACCGAGGTCAATGGACAAACCATCAGTTGGAAAAAAGGTGACTTTTTAACACTTCCAGCCGGATCAAGTAGTCGTCATTTTGCGTCTGAGGATTCCACCATTTACTATATTTTGGATACTCCACTTCTTGATTACTTGGGAGCTAAAGCGACAGAAGCACGTTTTAAGCCGACACTTTATACTGCGGAACAGGCGAAGGCAAAATTAGATGAGGTAGCTAATGCACCCGATGCCCATTTAAAAAATCGTATCTCCATTCTATTAAATAATCAAAATTTCGAACAAACTTTAACCATTACACATGTTTTATGGGCTATGTTCGGTATTGTTCCTGTAGGCTCAAACCAAGCGCCTCACAGTCATAAATCAGTTGCCCTAGACTTTGTTGCTTATGCTGCACCTGGGACCTATACATTAGTCGGGGATAAGGTAGATCCTCTTACAAAACAAATTATTGATCCGATGCGGATTGACTGGGTAACAGGAAAAGCCTTCGTTACCCCGCCAGGGCTTTGGCACTCTCATCATAATGAATCAGGGGAACCAGCATTCATCATCCCAATCCAAGATGCGGGTCTACAAACCTACCTTCGTACTTTGGATATCCAATTTACTCATTATGATGAGGAATAGGAGTATTCTAAAAAAAGAAGAAAAAGTAGAATGAGAGTGGCTAAGTTTTGTGAGCGTAATATTAAGGTAACTGATGCGGACAAAGTCATTGACCTTCTTCGACTGCATTATCAAAATGATGTAGATGTTAGCATTGTAGACTGTTTTAGAAGGTGTTTAGAATGCAGGGTAAGACCATTCTGCCGTATTCAATTAACAACCATCGAGGCTGATGATGCTGAAAGCTTGGTAAATAAAATACTGCAAACGGTGAAAACAATTACGTAAGAAGACAATCGAAATCCGCGAAAAAAATCAAACCCAAGTGAGGATTAAATCACTTGGGTTTTTTCACGTTATTAAAATAGTGTCAGGCACCTTCTAAAATGGAGGTGCCTGACACTATTATCTGTCCACTAAATGAATTTTTCAAAATCCCTATAAAACAGATATTGATGAACGGTTATTTTCAATCCCTTGTATACGCTCCTGATGGGTATACACATTAAATCCGTTCGCTCGGATAAAGCCAACTGCTGTAATTCCTAGTTCTTCTGCTAAATCTAGAGCAAGATTGGTAGGTGCAGATTTTGATAGAATAATTCCCACACCAATTTTGGCTGCTTTTAGTAACACTTCGGATGAAATTCGGCCACTGAAAGCAATGATTTTATCCTTAAGTGGGATACGATTAATCAAGCAATAGCCAAAAAGTTTATCGAGTGCATTATGTCGACCGATATCCGTTCGTGCTGCCACAATTCCATCCCTCGTACATAGAGCTGCATTATGGACCCCGCCGGTCTGTTGAAAATGTGAAGAACTTTCCTGCATTTCCTTCATTAACTCACGGCATTGTTCTGGTGTAACCGTCATTTTGGTCATAACCGTTTTAGCGGTCTTTACATCGTTATGAAAGTAAAATTGTCGCCCTTTTCCACAACAAGAACCAATAAATCTCTTCGAATGGAAATCTTTTTGGATAGAATGTTTATTTACAAGATCAACATAAGCAAAACCTTTTTCTTCATCGATGTGGATCGATTGAATATCTTGGTAGACTCGTATCACACCTTCAGAGGCTAGGAACCCGACCACCAATTCTTTCAATTCTGAAGGGGTGCACACCATGGTGGCAAACTCCGTTCCATCTAATATAATCGTTAGGGCAGATTCAACGGCAATGTCATCCTCTTCCTCGATGAAGTTTTGTCCATTGTACTTGACAATATTTTGAGAAGTAGTAATTTCCTTTAACAAATGAAGTACCCCTTTCCATGGATTTTCTTACCCTTAACCAACCTCTGTTTCGAGATCAGCAATTGGCTTTTCTAAATATTGAGTATCTTTCCGTGCATGATATCGTTCTGCTTTTTCTACATTAACAGTGATGTTGTAATCCGGAATGCCGGCAAATTTCTCATAACGACCGCGCGGCAGCAAATAGTTCCCTTCTGGAAAATGAACTTCTAAATTTCCCTGTGCAATATCAACAAATTTAGCCGTACCTTGGAAGACGCCAAAGCCGTTATAAACAACAATGCCTTCACCTTCGGCAATGCTTAATTTTTGCCCATCCACAGGACTCATTAAAATATCGTAACGACCGGCACCGTTTAACGGGTCTACTTCTTTGTACACCATCGAGTTAAACTGCTTGCCACGGCGGGAGGTAATAATAAATTGTTCCGGTTTTTTATTTAAATCCGGGATATCAACCGGAATTAACATACCTCTGCTATCTGGAGTTGGACAAACTCCATCTTCACATAACCAAGCACCGCCCCACTGGAACACGTCTCCTTGCTTTTTCAAATGCTGGATTCCATCGTAATCAGGGTTTGCTTTGGCAATTTCCTCACGAATGGCCTGACCGTCTGCAAAATCAACCAATTGGGCTGTTTCTGGTTTCACACGCTTCGCAAGGTCAAGATATATCTTCCATTCTGCACGTGCCTCTTCAATCATGTTTTTGTTACCCGTAATTTCAGGAGAGAAGTACACCATCCGTTCTGTTGATGTACTCGTGCCGCCTCCTTCTTGCTCATAACGGGTTTTCGCCGGTAACACGATGACCACTTCTTTCGCATCAACTAACGTCGAAGTGTTTAAAATAATATCTTGATGAACACGAATCTCCAGTTCGGATAAGGCCTTCTCAATAAAGTCAGGGTCTGGCATCGTTTCTAAGAAATTACCACCAGAAAGGTAATATAATTTCACTTTCCGCTCATGATCTTCTGGAAGGACAATGTTTTCTAGGGTAACGCCAACGATATCCCCCTGCCAATTTGGCAGGTCAAATCCCCAAAGCTGTTCGATTCGTTCTACATTTTTTTCGTCCCAGCCTCCGCCAGGTAGAACAAATGGATCTGCCCCCATTTCTCCGCTGCCTTGCACACTGGAGTGTCCACGGAACGGCATAAGACCCGCGTGCTTTCGTCCTAAGTGGCCACGAAGGAGGGCCAGGTTTGCGACTTGAGAGATATTGTCCGTTGCAAAGGAGTGCATCGTCAGTCCAAGCGCCCACGCATATACTGCATTTTTGCTGTTTGCTAGAAGTTCAGCTAATTCTATGATTCTTTCTTTTGAAACGCCTGATGACTCGATGATATCTTCCCAAGATTGATCTTGGACCTTCTTCTTCAATTCTTCGTAACCGTTTACATGATCCTCTACGAACTCATGATTAATCGCCGAACCATATGCTTTTACTTCCATATCAAACCAATGCTTCATAATTCCATGCATAAAGGCAATATCCCCGCCGATATTGACTTGATAGAAATCATCGGCAATTTTTGTTCCGAATAAGGCGGACTCAGGGTTTGAAGGAATCCAATACTGATCCATGGCTGGTTCGCGGTATGGGTTAACCACAATGATTTTGGTCCCTTTTTTCTTTGCTTCAAGCATATATTTTGAAGATACAGGTGATGAGTTTGAAGCAACACTTCCCCAAAACAATAAGACATCAGTTCCAATCCAATCTAGATAATTGGCTGTAGATGCTCCCACACCAATCGATCGTTTTAAAGCTGTTTTACTGGGAGCGTGACAAATACGGGAAGCGTTATCAATATGATTCGTCCCAAGAAAACGCGCGACTTTCGCTGCCACATAATAGCTTTCGTTTGTAATCCCTCGAGCGGTTAAATAAAAAGCATATTGTTTTGGATCCAACTTTTTCATTTTTTCTGCAATGAGATCCATGGCGTCATCCCAAGTAATCCGTGAAAATTTACGTTCCCCTTTGCGACGAATCATCGGATAAGGAATCCGGCCCAGCTTACGAAGTTCCGTGCTATCATATTTCTTTAGTTCATCAATGTCTGCATGCAGGATTTCAGGTTGAATCGCAGGCATTGTATTTAATCGAAGCACATTCAAACGTGTGGTGCAAACGTGTGGTCCATCCAATGTTTGGTCATATAACCCAGACACACCAAGTGCACAACCGTCACAAACCCCTTTTGTAATAATCCGTGTAGCATAGCCGATATTATCTTTATTATCCCAAGCGATCTTCATCGTATCACGGATATGCTGCGGTTTAATCTTTCCTAATCCAAAAGGAATTGGGCTTACCCAGTATTTAGGAGCAGGTAACTTTGCCTTTTTTTGTGGTCCTGGATGTTGCGTTTTCCCCATTTTCATTTCCTCCTTAATTATGTCAATTGCTATTTTTCGAATAAAAAACCACCTAAGAAAATATTCATCCGTTAAAACGGACAAATAGCTCTAGGTGGTTAGTCTTTAACAGGATCGCTGTCAAGTGCCAACAATAATATAGTTGAAATGATATTTTCATTAGGTTTAACTTTTTACGTTAAACTTTTCCTCAATATCTTGATCAAACACGAAGATTGACATCCCCATGTCGTCTTCAATATCAATATCCACAAAGACACGAATGAATTTTACACCCAGTAATTCTTCCATTTCCTGGGGATAGTTTTTTTTATAAATCTCCTTGACCATTTCAGTACGAGCAGATCGTAACATTTGTTTCCCATCTTCAGCGGAAGCAATAAATTTTTCAATCGGAGATAAATTACCTTCCAATTCACAAATTGCCCAGTTTTTGCAAAACTTTGTTCGAACTTGACTAGGGCCTTTCCCCATATGACGTTTTCTGTAGGCACGAACAATATTACTGAATTCTGCTTCATATTTATTCACATGACTCAACTCACTTGTTTTTACTCAATATTATCACTATGTTAATGATGTTTATTCTATAAGTATACTATATAACGGAATAAAAATAAAAACCATTGTAATAGATTCTTTGAAGATTCCTTAAAAAAGGCGGAATCCCATTTGAATCATTACAACGGTTCGCCTCAAACAGGTTCGCTGTTACGCACCAACTGTTATAATATTTTTCCCTTGTCATATGAGTTAAACCTTTTAACCGATCAACAGGTTCGCTGTTTCGTATTAAAAGAGACTCATATTTAATACATCGTAAATTTCACAAATTGTTCACATTTATCTTTTTAATCATAGCATGGTAGTGAAATCAGGACAATAGAAAATATTTAAATTCCTGTTAAACCTGAATACAGTTTTTAATAAAACTTTTTTTGTTGAAAATATGCAATTAGCAATGCCGAAAATGAATTGAATCTCTAATTGATATTTTTGACATTCGCTTTGCCCATTCATGGGACCAAATGGAGAAATATCCGCTTTTGCATCTTTAGTAAATGCGGATGTCATCCAGTTTGATCAACAGATTTCATAAAACAGCACCTTCTTATTTTATTCGTTTCATTCTTTTTTCCTTTTTGGCTTTCATGAGTTTTTGCTTTTTGAGCATTTTCCTTCTTTCTAACTCTTTGGAACAATCTTCACTCCATGAAATTAATTCTTCATCAGACATTGTTGGTATTCTTTCAATTATTTCGTTCAATTTTTCCCATCTATTCATGTTTAAAAACCCCTTCAAAAGATTATGTTGATAGTCTTTGTTGGGTGTAACTTCTTTTATACAATTTTTCTTTATTCTTTTCTTTTTTCCCTTGACTAGTTCACTGAAAGTTATAGCGACCCTTGTTTTAGTGGATCAATGGTTTGGAAAGAATCTTTCATATTGAAAAAAGTGGATGAGAATAAAAGATTCAAATTGGACCTTTTAAAAACTTCGAAATCATCTATGATTAAAGAACAGCTTCTATTGCAACCATTATATATTAAGGAATAAATACATGCGAAAGGAACTAATAGAAGAACGATTAACTAAAAAGGGGCAAAATTTATGGATCGTACCCAAGAAAAAAGCAAATGGAGAAGGAATATTTTATTAGATCTAAATACCAAAAATATAGCTGCGGGGACAGTTGCAGGAATATTCGTGATAACAGGACCATCAGCTCTAATACTAGAAGCCTCATCAAATGGAAATTTTAGTACAGCACATACCATCCTATGGATATTTGCCGTTTATGTATTTGGAGGCTTATTAGGAATTTTCTTACCATTATACTATCGAATTCCTATTGTCGGGGGTCACTCCTTAACAGGAGTTGCATTTCTTGCCACTATGACAAACCAGTTTACTTTCAATGAATTAATAGGGGCATACATAGTTTCAGGGCTGTTGTTGTTACTCGTTGGATTACTAAGTTTTTTTTCAAGATTAGTGAATTTGGTACCTAGGGAAATTATTTCGGCAATGCTGTCAGGAATGATTATGAAATATATGGTGAATTTTATTATTTCCTCAACCCAACTTTTTCTAGTTGGGGGTATTTCTCTGATCACTTTTTTTGTTTTTAGTAGATGGAAGACAAAAATTCCTCCTGTGATTGCAGCAATTGTCATCGGGACGATTGTATTATCCCTAACCTATCCCATAAATATAGGCAATTTGGTTCCAGGAGAGTTTTTTCCACAAATTCAACTACCAAATTTTAATACAGCTAGCTTTCTTTCTGTATCAATACCACTTGCATTACTAATTTTAAGTAACGATGTGGCAGTTGGGATAGGTGCATTAGAACAAAATCATTATCATACTCCCATAAATCGAATTGTTTCCTTGAGTGGAGTATTTTCTGTGATCTCGGGCTTCTTTGGGGGGCAATCGGCAAATATCGCCGGTATGGCAACCGTCATTTGTTCGGATGAAGAGGCAGGTCCGAAGGAAAAAAGATTCATGGGAGCAGTTGTTTCAGGTGCTCTCTTATTAATCTATGGTTTATTTTCATGGAAACTCGTTCCTTTTATTCAAGCCTTACCAAAAGAATTTATCTCCATCATTGTTGGATTTTCACTTCTTGGAGTGTTCAGCAAAAATATCCATCAAAGTTTCTCTAGTCCATCAATGAAAATAAGCACAACATTCGCCTTAATTATTGCATTATCCAATATTACAATATTAAATATAAGCTCTCCTATTTGGTCCTTATTAATAGGTACTGTGATTGCTAGATATATTGAAAAGGATACAATGGGAAAAATTGAGAATGATGGAAAAAGAACTGCTTAATTCATAATTAATATTAGTAACATTTTTCGAAATGAACAAACATGAATCTAATTCTAATGCGCCCCAACTAAACCTTAATCCTTTTTACTACTTCAGTATAAAATGGTACACATAGAAACAGAATTCATTGTACAATGGCTATAATGAAATGGAGGTAATAAAAATGAAAAAAGTAATTATTTATTCACAAGAAACTTGCCCGCCTTGCCATGCGGAAAAATTATGGTTTAAAGAAAATGGGATTGAGTTTGAAGAAAGAGACATTCGGAAAAACGATCAATATTTGCATGAACTGATTGGACTTGGGGCTGTTGCTACCCCTGCAACCGTTATCAAAGATGGGGATAAAGAAGAAGTAATCCTAGGATTTGATCAAACGAAATTGGCTGAAATATTAGTAATATAAAAAGTACGAAAGAAAAAACACTGTATGAACAGCGATTGTTACTGTCATCAGTGTTTTTTGTATTCGTATTTTAATTTATAGCCCAAAATGTTGATTTGCCAGCTCTAAAAATTTCTTGTTATCAATGGTCTCTTTGGATAGAATTCCATCTTCCCATTGGGTAAAGGTAGTATCGGTTAAGGTAATATTTCCGTTTTTGGTTAGTCGGGTGATTAATGGGTGTTTGTTAAATGAGGATTTCGGGTGTTCGGCAATAATCGATTGGATTTCATTCAGATTCGCATCTTCAATAGATCTCTGCGAATCAAAAGTATAGCCTATTTTCCACTCAGTATCCTTATGCTTTAGTTTCATCTCTAAACAATAATCCCCTAGTTCATGATTTACTTTTCTAACCCTAAACTCTCCATTATCAGAAGTAACAGTCTCACCCGATAAAGGCACAGGTTTTAAAGGTAAATTCCCCCCAAAGCCTGTGTCAATTAAATACGTCTGTCCCTCGTGATTTAAAAGTACCGTTACATGCGTCCTTCCAAGTTGAATATACTCTTCAGCAGCATGATTATAAACAACACCGTCTGTTAGGACTGCGTTAAAGCCATTTTCAATGAGATAAAAATAAAAAAGCGGATTTAACTCGTAACAAAGCCCGCCTTCGTTTCTTGCCACAATTTTATTGATTACGTTTTCCTTTGTAATCTTACCTGTTTTGTTTTCAATAATTGATAAATTTTCAAATGGGATGTTACGTGCTGTTTTTTCAAGAACCTCCGGTAACTTTTCAAAGGTAATTTTTTCGATATTCGGCATACCTATTCTTTTATGAAATAAGGTTGTAAGGTTTTGCATACCCTTCTCCCCCCAGTACTTTTTTTGCACTCCACAGCTCTTTAACTGACCACTAGAAACGCCCCGGTGCTACTCGATCCAATAACAAGTCCGAAGGTGAACTTGCGTATAGATACAATCGATGCATTGGTCTCGTCATGGCTACATATAACAATTTAATATCTAACTCTTCATCACTGTACTTTTCATCTAGAGCAACAATCAGTACCGCATCAAACTCCAATCCTTTTGAAAGGTATGAAGGTAAGATGACCACGCTGCCCTTTTTCATATCTTCTTTTTCTTCTAATAGCTGTATTGGAAGATTGCTATTTTCCAGCATGTTATGTATTCGTAGGCACTCTTTGTCGGTTCTTCCAATAATCGCAATCGAGTTCAACTCTTCCTTTTTGATCAACTGAATATCATCTTCAAGGATTTGTTTTACTTGTTCTAAATTTGCAGGATCGATTTTCGTAAAGCGGGGTTTGTCCCCATGGCGGATGACTGGTTCCACTTTTGGCAAGTCTTGATTCATAATGGATAGTATGTCGTTGGCTAACTGCATGATCTCGACCGTGGTTCGATAACTCTTTTGTAATGTTTGATAATTCGCAGTTGGAAATATTTCCTTGACTAACGGTTCCCAGCTTTTTAACCCTCGATAAGAGTGAATCCCTTGCGCTAAATCTCCCACAATCGTAAATAATTCTGTTTCAAAACCCGCTCTAAGTGCTGCAAATTGAAAATAACTATAGTCTTGGGCTTCATCAATGAAAATGCTCTTCATTTTATATGGTTCTTCGATTCCTTCTAATTTTGCCTTCATATAGAATAACGGGGCATAATCCTCCAGTTCTAGTGCTTTTTTATCAAAATTTCTTTGACAATATTTACTTAACGCTCTGCATTCTTTCTCTGAAAGTGTACGTGAATACTTTTGTAAAAGTTCAGGCGAAGTCATCAGTTCCTTGTATAAAGTAAAAATATCTTTCTTAACAAAAGGAGCCATATAATTTTTTATCGCGACCTTCGACTCCTTCTCCACAGAACTGATTCTTTTTTCTTTTGAATCCATGAAACTGATTACTTTTTCCTTCCTTTTTTCTGATTCCGGCCGGCCGCTAAAAAGGAGTTTTTCTAAAGCCTCGTCATATTTGTTATTAATTTTAGAAAGAATCAGTGATTTTTTTAATCTTAGATCATTTGCTAAGATATTTTTAATTTTATCCAGTCTCTTATAGATAGGTAAGTATTGAAATTCTTGGATAAATAGTTTTTTGAGTCTCCCCCCTCTTATCAGGCGGGATTTTTCAATCATAAAATCCTCGGAAGGGGCCAAATTAAACTCAATTTCTTTTAAATAATGGTCGATTACCTCCTTAAATTCCAGAGATCCTTTATAACTGGAAACCCATTGAATCATGTTTGATTTTTCGTTTCCGTTAATGAGTGCCATTAATTTTGAATTAGGAGAGATTAATTTCATTTTCTTCCCTAAGCACTTACTCATAAATTCAATATAAGTCGTTTGTTTAATCTTGTTTACCCCGAGATCAGGAAGGACCGCGGAAATATAATCAATAAATAATTTATTAGGTGCAAGAATCATCAATTTTTCTGGAGGAAATCGATATCCAGAAGAGTATAGAAAGTAGGAAATTCGATGGAGAGCAATGGTTGTTTTTCCACTTCCAGCAGCTCCTTGAACGATAATGGGATGTTTAAGTGAGGCTCTAATGACTTCATTTTGTTCATTTTGGATGGTCGCCACAATCTCGGTTAAGCGATTATCTGCTTTTCCTGATAAGGATTTTTGTAATAATTCATCATGCGTGGTTAAATCGATATCTCTAATATCTTTTAAAAATCCATTCTCAATTTCGTACTGCCTCTTTAGCGATAAATACCCACTTTGCGTTTCTCCGTAAGCATCATATGTTACATTCCCAAGACGGCCATCATAGTAAACATTGGCAATCGGTGACCGCCAATCGACAATAATAGGGATCTGATTGACACGGTCAAACAATGAGGCTTTTCCAATATATAAAATCTCTTCGTTGGTGTCACCACTGCTCGTAAAATTGATTCGAGAGAAGTACGGTTTGCCGATGATGCTCTCTAACCTTTCCAATTCACTCTCGGCTAATTCTAAAAATTGAGCATTCGTCAGGAGGGTCATGTAGCTTAAACTACTATCTGACGTATCCAAATCCGCAAAGGCTTCTTTCAAATTCTCCACGAACTGTTCTTTATTCCCCTTTGACATTTCCAACACGCTTTTAATAAATTCCTTCGTAAACTCTAAGCGTTCCACTTCTTCTTGATAATCTTTATGTTCCCGAACTGATTTTTGTTTGTTTGAACTCATTCTCTTAATCCGTCACCTCTCAATAGAGTTTATAAGGATGGAACACGCACAAAAAGAAACATCTACAATTTTTTTTGCAGATGCTTTCTTTCACAATGGAGTTATATTTTACCATTTGGCAAGTGATAATACAATATTCTTGTTTACCCTTTGAAATAAAGTAAAGCAATGAGGAAAAGAATCAATCCTATTAAAAAAATAGGACCAAGACCGGTACTGTATACAAAGTAAATTCTAATATTCAGAAGCGCATGGACAATCAGAATGGCCAATAAGCAAACCAGTATTACAATGGTTAATTGTACATTTTTATTTCGATTTCGATTCAAGGAATTTACTCCCTTCTTAAAGCTCTACAGGGACAGTTAGTTTTTTATATAAATATTTTACAAGAGCTTGAAATATTCCTTTCGATACTCTCCGCCATATTTTCTTAAATTGAAAAGAATTTCCACTTTTCACAACCGAATATGATATAATTGTGATATCACTTTTATATCACTTATTCACGATGGAGGGAACGTAATGAAGGAAAAATCAATTTTTAAAATGAACGGGTTTGCTGCACTGGTCATTGCTCTTTTTTGTATTGGTTTTGGCATCTTTTTAATCGTAACTGGAACGATCACAGAGAAAATTACTGGCGTCATCGTCATAATTTTAGGGTTAATCCTTGCAACAAGTTTGACCATTGTTCAGCCTAACGAAGCAAAAGTATTAACTTTCTTCGGTACCTATCTGGGTGTCATCCGAGACCAAGGATTATGGGCCACCATTCCATTTACATTCAAAAGAAGTGTCTCCTTACGAGTAACAAACTTTAACAGTGAGAGATTAAAAGTAAATGATCTTGAAGGAAATCCCATTGAGATTGCTGCGGTTGTTGTATATAAAGTAAGAGATGCAGCAAAAGCATTGTATGACGTTGAAAACTATAATAAATTTATCCAAATTCAAAGTGAAACTGGTCTGCGTCATATTGCAAGCAGATATGCCTATGATTCTTTCGACCATGCTGAAAATCCATTAACCCTTCGTCAAAATAGCGATGAAGTCGCGGATGTGCTTATGTATGATTTACAAAAAAGATTGGATGTAGCTGGTGTGGATGTCATCGAAGCAAGAATCATGCATCTTGCCTATTCTTCTGAAATTGCTTCTGCCATGCTGCAAAGACAACAAGCTCAAGCTGTATTATCTGCTCGAAAAGTGATTGTCGACGGTGCCGTAGGACTGGTCAAAGCTGCGATCGACCAACTCGCAGAGCAAGAAATCGTTGAACTGGATGAAGAGAAAAAAGCGCAGATGGTCAATAACCTGATGGTCGCCATTGTCTCTGAAAAGGGAACGCAGCCCATTATTAATACAGGAAGCATCTATTAAGGTCGTGTAATAAATGAGCAAACGAAAATCATTTCCACTTCGGATTGATCCGAAGTTATATGAAGTGCTGGAAAAATGGGCCGAAGATGAAATAAGAAGTGTTAATGCCCAAATCGAAGTCATCCTAAAAGAAGCCGCTAAAAAGGCCGGAAGATTAAAAAAGGAATAGTTGGCACAGTTTTTTTAGAAAATAAACCCCTAATTTTCTTAGGCTAAGCAGAAAGAAAATTAGGGGTTTGATGTCTTTATATGGGAAATGTAAGCTAGGGAAAATACCTTCTTACATAAGCGTATGCTATACTCATCCAACCTGAGATTTTTGTACCAAACTGACCGGTTACATCATCCCCGATAACGTCTACCAAATGACTTTGGACATACAGCATCAATACGAGCCAAATCTTCAGAAGTAAGTTCGATATCTACAACCCTTACATTGTTATTGGCTGCCGGTTGGCAGTTTGTCCTTAATCGAGTAACCAGCAATAGTATAATAAACGGAGATTTTCCGGTTATATGCAGAATGGAGCTCGTTTCGGGGAAAATAAGGGAAGGTTTTCCGCTTATGCAAAGCAAAATCCCCTATTTTCGAATTTTTCGAGTTAATAGGCGGAATTTCTACGTCTATTAAAGCCTTTTTTAATAATATTTCATAATTAAGCGGAATTTTTCCGTCTATTTATCAACCCGGTCGCTTCACTTGATCCCCCAACCAATAAGTGCGAACCCTCTTGATCCTAGATGCGAGAATCAGCAGCTTTTGATCGACCAGCTTATAAAGATCAATAAAATTGCTACTTAAAACGGCACTGAATGTACCGACTAGTTGATAATTCCATGGAAAGAATAGAATTGGTTCCTCTGGTCATCAATAAATTCATTAAAAACCTAAACTCATACTCTATTTTCTTTTACTGGTATTTTAGTTATAATATATCTATATAATCGCATAAATTAAAATGACCGTGGGTGCTGGTAACACCGAACGGTCAAGCAATAGCAGGTTCCGATGCAAGGGAATCAGCATTAAGTGTAAGTAATCCACCTTGGGCAGCTAACTTTAGGGTGGATTATTTTTTTTGATTAAATGATAGAACTGCAAGGATAAGGCTACCAAATCCAAACATAATCATAAAAGTTTCAAATACTGTCAATCAGCATCACCCCCTTTCTGATGGGAATGTGCCAATCACCCTTGAGAAATCCTACTCTATTGCTCTTTTATTTTATCATGTAATCCTAAAAATAGGAACATATGTTTTGTTCCAAAGGTGAAATAGGTCCTTACGTCCGAAATCATTCTTTGTCCCAACTTTAAAATGGTAATAAATCCCTAGGTGATAATTGAAAGTTGCTTTCACTTCGTTTGAAAAAATAAGCACCATCCATAAAATGGATGGTGCCTGACACCCATTTACTTATTTTAAAAATTTATAGAAGTCTAATCTCTGTGTTGCATTCTCTTTAATGATGATATCTACACCGGTATCAACGACTTTTTTAACATTTTTACCTTTTGTTACTTTCAATGCTGTTTCAACGGCCAGATATCCCATATCATAAGGGTTTTGGGCCACTGTACTAGATATTGTTCCATCCTTGATTAACTTCAGCATATCGGGTATGCCGTCTGCTCCAATGACTGGAATAATAGCACCTTGTTCCTTCAATTCCTTTATTACAAGCAATGCAGAGAGGTCATTAGTTGCAAAGACCCCCTTAATATCAGGATGTTCACGCAAAATCTTTGTCATTTCTTTTTTTAAGTTCTTTGAATCAGAGGATATCCCTGCTGTTTCAGACGCTACAATAATCCCTGCATCTTTTAAAGCTTTTTTTGCTCCACTGATCCGTTCTTTAAATACGGAGACGGACAAATCTCCACCGATAATGGCCACTTTATTTCCAGGCTGAAGCTGTGAGGCTAAAAGGGCGCCTGCTTTTTTTCCTAATTCTTCGTTATTGGTTCCGATATAGGATGTTTTATTTTCCCATGGAAAATCGTTATCTACTAGTAATACAGGTATTTTTTTGTTTTCAGTAAACTTTTCCAGTATAGGTATAACTGTGGAATCAGTAGGTGAGACAATCAATACATCTGGATTTTCTTGATAGGTCTTTTCTAATAATCTACTTTGTTCTATAGCAGATTCATTAACAGGGGCAATGACTTTCCCATCCATTCCAAAGTCACTGAACGCTTTTTCTGCTCCTGCTTTCATAATTTCCCAATATTGTGAGTTTAAATTTTTAAAAACAACAACAACTCTCGGTCTCTTATCTGCAAATGAATTAGAAATAAACATGAAAATAATGACAGCAATAACTATACCAACAAGAAATACTAGTCTTCCATTTTTGAACACTATATCCTCCCCTCTCTTTTCATATAAGAAAAGAAACAATCACTGATTAGGACTGGCACTTAGTTGAAAGCGGATTGAGAAAACAGTCCCCTCATCCCCGGTTTTTATATCTATTTCGGCATGATGTCGTTTGGCAACACTGTAGCAGATCGCCAAACCTAATCCAGTTCCTGTCTCCTTTGTTGTAAAGAAAGGTGTTCCTAATTTTTGTAGGACTTCCGGGCTAATGCCATGTCCTTGATCTTTTATTTCTAAAATGACGGTCTGTTTTTCTGTATATGTTTTGATCGTAAGTTTTCCGTTAGACGACATGGCATCCAGCCCATTTAGAGCAATATTTAGAACCAGTTGACGAATTTCTTTCTGATCGATGAATATATCCGGACACTGATTTAACTCCAGCTTAACATGTTTGCTAGCCCGAAAGGCTTCTGCTTGAATTAATGGAGATAATGCTTCAAGGATCGTATTTAAGTTTTGCTTTTTCTTCACACTGACCTTGTTTTTGGCTAGATTAAGAAATTCTGTGATAATGGAGTTCGCCCTTGTTAATTCTTCTAACATCAAATCAATGATTTCTGTTGATAAATTTGCGCTGTCATTCCTTGATAATTGTAAAAACCCTTGAACAGTAGTCATAGGATTTCTAATTTCATGGGCGATTCCTGCTGCCATCTCACCGATTAAATTCAAACGGTCTAAGCGAGACATCTCTTTCTCTAGGTGAACGGTTTCTGTAATATCTGTTAAAACAATGAGTGTACATGGTTCAGGATGGATATCAATCATTTCAGTCGATAATAGTCCGTCGCGAATATCGCCGTTTTTCGTCTTATAGCTAATTTTCTTATTACGAATTTTCAAATCTAGATTGATAGGTTTACCTGTGGATTCATCGATAAAATTCTTAACATTTATTTTGTGATTTTCCAACTCTTCCATGCTATAACCTGTAAAGTTTAACCAACTAGTATTTACTTCAATAAAGGTTAAATTCTTCTGAGAAAAAATCGCCATTAAACAGGGACTAGATTCAAAGATTTTACGAAATCTTTCTTGGGAACGGTATAGATGGCTGGCAATCCTTTCTCGTTCCTCTATCTCATTTTGCAGCCTCTCATTAGCCCTTAACAGTTCTTCCGTTCGTTTTTCTACCATTTGTTCCATATTATTAAATTGAAGTTTCTTAATCTCTTCAATCTGCTTTCTTTCTGTGACATTTCGAATGCTGCAAACAAAGAGGTGTTGCTTTTCAATGGTGGTTTCACCAATTAGAATATCGGCATAAAAGTGGCTTTCATCTTTCCGAACAGCTACCGATTCTATCACTCTTCCTACAGATTCTTTTATTGAAGTGAAGAATGAAAACGAAGAAGCCTGGACACCCGTTCCCATCCACTCTTTAAAAAGCCCCACTACATGGCTGCCGATTAATTCCTCAGAACTGTATCCAAACATGCTTTTTACAGCAGGATTTACTGATAATATAAACCCTTGATCGTCAAACGTGAGGATCGTATCAACAATGGTTTCACCAATTGCTTTAGATAATGCCTCTGTCCGACGTAAATTTAAGGTGGTTCTATCTAGCCTTTTATTCATTTCATTCAGTTCAACTATACGTTCTCGATCGGTTTGAACGATATTTTCTTGATGATTTTGATGAATTTTTACAAATTGTTCAATTTTATATTTCAATGTTTTGGGATTAAAGGGTTTCATAATATAATCGATGGCCCCGACTGAATACCCTTCATGCACATGTTCCATATCAAAACTAATGGCTGTTATAAAAATGATGGGAATATGTCTGGTTTTTTCTCTGGCCTTAATAAGCTTCGCTGTTTCAAAACCATTTAGCCCAGGCATTTGTACATCCAGTAAAATAACAGCAAAATCTTGTTTTAGCATACACTTTAACGCTTCTTTACCTGAATTCGCGCTAACCAAGTGATAATTGGGAGATGTAAGTACAGCTTTCAATGCTAATAGATTTTCAGGATGATCATCCACCATTAATATATTTACCTTATTAGAATGGGGACTAGTTAACTTTTCGATAGAGTTTTTCTGATCCGTCAAATTCTCCGTAACAGTGTTCATAACTTGTAAATTTTATCCCCTCTCTTATACCCAACCCAAGAAACCCTGCTGGGCTTAGGCTTTTATATAGTAACGTGTGGACATGATTTTGAAGATCCTTATTAAAATAGATTAAGACATTACGGCAAATAATAATATCAAACTCGTTAAATGATTGGTCTGTTACTAAATTATGCTGGGCAAAGACTACATTTTTTTGCAAAAAGGGATGGAAAAATACTTTATCATCTACTGCCTTATAATATTCCGAAAAGGCCCTTTTCCCGTCTGCCTCGATATAATTTTTAGTGTAGAGCTGCATCCTGTCTAATGGAAAGGTCCCTTGCTTCGCCTTTTCTAAAACACATTTGTTAATATCAGTAGCAAATATTCTCGTTTTTTCGTAAATCTCTTCTTCATGCAAAAGAATAGCCATAGAATAGACCTCTTCTCCTGTAGAACAGCCAACATGCCAAATTCGAATTTCAGGATAATCCCTTACTAACGGGATGATCTTTGTTCGGAATGTCTTAAAAAATGAAGGATCCCGAAACATCTCTGTTACATTAATCGAGAAATCTGAAAGCAATTCCCCCATAACAACTGGATCACGAAGTACCTTTTCCTGAAGCGCAGATATACTAGGCAGATTTTCCTTACGAACACGATGGTTAATTCTCCTTTGGATGAAAGGAAAGGCATAGTTTCGAAAATCATAACCATAAAATCGAAATACGGCTTCAAGTAGTAAATCGATTTCAATTCTTTCTATCTCATCTGTATCCATCTGTAGAGTATTAGGTTTCTTTATCAAAATCTCTACCCCTCCTTACTATACAACCATACTTGCATTAAGGAAAATAACTGGTCTAAGTTGATCGGCTTACTGATATAATCCGTTGCTCCCGCCTCTAAACATTCTTCTCGGCTGCGTTTCATTGCCTTAGCCGTAAGAGCGATGATTGGTATGGTTTGAAATTCAGTCATTTGACGAATGCGCCGCATTGCTTCAAACCCATCCATCTCAGGCATCATAATGTCCATTAAAACGAGGTCTGTTTCTGTGTTTTCCTTTAATACTTCAATTCCCTCACGGCCATTTTCTGCTACAATGATATCCATTTCAAACTTCTCAAGCGCGATGGTTAAGGCATACACATTTCGTATATCATCATCTACAATGAGAATTTTCTTGTTTTTCAAAGAAGAAATCCCCTCTTGTTTTATTGGGCCTTCTATATCTTTCAGAGAATCATCCTCATAAAGACTTATGGCGGCTTCTTCAAAAGCAGTATTTTCTACTATATGGCTGTTTGTTTGAATGAATGGCAAATATAAAGTGAAGGTGCTTCCATATCCCTTCGTACTACTTACCTCTATATATCCACCTAATAGCTGGGCCATTTCGCGACTAATGGAAAGTCCTAATCCAGTCCCGCCATATTGACGACTTGTCGTTCCATCTGCTTGTTTAAAGGCATCAAATATCGTTTTTTGTTTGTCTTTATCAATGCCGATGCCTGTATCAATAACGGAGAAAGCAAGCATCGCTTGCTCTCGGGAACCTCCCTCGATAAGCTCCCCACTGACGTCTTTTCTTTCCCTCCGTATATCTAATGATACACTGCCACGTTCAGTAAACTTAAACGCATTAGAAAGGAGGTTTTTTAAAATTTGCTGTAACCGTTGTTCATCTGTATAGACTGTCCCTGCTAAACTCGGTTGCATCTGAATTGAAAACTGTACATTTTTTTGAATCGCAAGAGGGGCAAATTGTCTTTCGATAAAATCTTGAACATCATGAAGATTTACCTCTTTTGGATTTACATCTAATTTTCCTGACTCCACTTTCGCCAAATCTAATACATCATTGATTAATAGAAGTAAATCATTACCAGATGAGTAGATCGTCCGGATATACTCCACCTGTTCAACGGTAAGATTTCCATCCCCATTTTCAGCAAGTATTTGCGCTAAAATTAGTAAACTATTAAGTGGCGTTCTTAACTCGTGTGACATATTGGCTAGAAACTCGGATTTATATTGTGAGCTGAGCTCTAATTGTTGCGCTTTTTCTTCAAGATCCTCTCTCACCTTTTCAATTTCCCTGTTCTTTTGTTCAGAGGCTATATACTGCTCCTCAAGTTTTTCATTCGTCGTCCTTAATTCCTCTTGTTGTAACTGCAGTTCTTCTGATTGAGCTTGGAGTTCTTCTGTCAATGCTTGTGATTCTTGCAATAATCTTTCTGCTTTCATATGGCTCACAATACTGTTTATTTTGATACCAATATTATGAATAACTGCTTCCAATAACTTTACCTGCAGGGGACTAAACGACTCAAATGAAGCAATTTCCATGACAGCTTGTACTTCATTTTCAAATTGAATCGGTAAAATCATAATATTTTTGGGTGATCCTGCTCCTGTGCCTGATCCTATTTTTACGTAATGGTCTGGAACATTGGTGAGTAAAATAGAACGTTTTTCAAGGGCGCATTGTCCGATAAGTCCCTCTCCAATACGAAACCGCATATAATCTTTATTATCATCTAGAGAAGCATAGGCTGATATCTTCTTTAAATACTGCTCTCTCTCTTCCACTTCCTTAACATAGAAAACTCCGCAACTTGCTCCCACCATTGGAACAAGCTTAGTAATTAATAATTCCGCTAACATAGAAACAGTTTCTACTTCAGGATAGATGGTGGCTATTTCAGCAATTTTCGCATTGAGCCAACTTTGATCTTCTGCTTCTTCTTTTAATTGTTTCTCTAACTTACTTTGTTCCTCTAGTGCATGTGCCATTCTATTAAATGAAATGGCGATTTCAGCCAACTCCCCTTTAGAGGAAATCTTGATTCGGGGTAAGGAGCTAAAATCACTTGTGATCGCACTTTTCATCACTTCTGTTATTTTGTTAAGATTATTTGTGATACCTCTAATAATCCAAATCGTGAACACAATCCCAATACATAAGGCAATGGCTAGATAAATGTATATGATTGTGACAGCCCAGTTGTATGTGTCTTTAGATCTTAATAGTTCATCTTTCATCTTTTGTTCTTGCAATCCATAGAGAAGATCGGCAATTTGAATCATTCTTTGACTAATCAGTTCAGAATCCTTCCAAAAATCAGCCGGAATTTCCATTTCCCGATTTAGTTTTTTGGCTGTCAAAGCCTGTTGACCCATATATAAATACTGGTCATGCAAGGTTTTAAATTTTGCAATCAGTTCCTTCGATTTCTCCTGCTTGTCCATTTTTTCTAGTGATTCTATCGCAGATTGCAATTTGGTATGGGAATCTTCCCAAGAATTCGCTGCATCTAATTGTGTATCATTACCTCGAACAGTTAACATCGAGGTTAGTTCTAGACCTATTCTCGAAGTCTCGTATTTAATCTCGGAAGCCATTTCGATTCTTTCATTTAAATCATTTACAACAATGTTCATATTAACTGTCGTTTGTTTGAGCATGTTCATTAAAATAACCGCGATGATAAAAAATAGCACTAGTAATGACCCGATGCTTGTATATAGCTTTGTTTTAAATTTCATAAGACCTCCTTAATTCCTACCGACTTTTAACTGTTTAATTTTTTATCGAATTATATTTATTGGAAAAAATAGAATATTTCAATCGCTAAATCTTCCTATTAAACTTACATATTTTTTAATTTTACTTTATGTCATTATTATCGTCTAGATAATCTTTTATTTATAGGTTGTGTTAGACTTGTCTGTTGATTTCCGTACAAGCGCTGCGCTGTTGAAGAGATTTTTGGGAGTTAATTAAAACATTCGAAAATATGATTTATTTCACATACAAATAAGTCCTGATATTTTAGAATATTCTTTAAAAATAGAAATCAGGTGAAGGAATGACTTGGATATCAATTGCAACGGCCTATTGCGACTCGGTTCCGTTGGTCATCATTGCCGGGCAAATAGAGGATCAAACCCTTCATACCAATGGCGAAGCGTTTCAGGAATTAAACATTTCAGGACTTACTATGGCAATATTGAAGCACACGTTAAAAGTAAACCCTAACGAATGTATTCAAAAAGCTCTTAAGTATGCCGTAAATATTGCTGTTGATGGAAGACCTGGGCCTGTTTTACTTGAACTCACTACAGATACCTCGTTGAATGAAACAAAGAATCACCGTTTTGTTCAAACAAAAGCTAGACTGCAATCCTTAGAAAATTCAATCGAAATGGCCAAGCGTTTAATTGAAACGGCTAGAAAGCCAGTGATTTTCGTTGGGGGCGGGGTTATTGCTTCAGGAGGGGCAGATTCCTTAAGAGAGGTGGTAAAACTGACTCGTATCCCAGTCGTCAGCTCGCTTATGGGGATTGGTTCCATCGAAGCAAGTAACCCGTTTTACCTAGGGATGCTCGGAATGCATGGGACATTTGCAGCGAATAAAGCGGTCCATCATTGCGACCTGTTAATTAGTATCGGGGTACGTTTCAGTGACCGGGTAACAGGAAGAATTAGTGGCTTTTCACCCTCGTCGAAAAAGATTCATGTCGATATCGACCCTGCTGAAATCAATAAAATCATCTCTGTTGATTTACCGATTGTCAGCGATGCCAAAGAGTTTCTTAATAAATTGAAGAATCAATTAGATGATCGAAAAATTAATGAAAATGCAGGAAGTTGGATCAGTGAAGCGATGGAATGGAAACGGACGGTCCCTCGTTTTGATCGATCCAATAGTATCCTTAGCCCTCAGTCAGTTATTCGGCTGTTAAGTGACCATTCCACTAAGGATACTGTAGTCGTAACCGATGTGGGCCAGCATCAAATATGGACTGCCCATCATTATGCATTTACCCGGCCGCGGACTCTGATTACATCTGGCGGTTTAGGGACCATGGGCTACGGTCTGCCTGCGGCGATTGGTGCTGCGGCTGCTATACCGGGAAGGCCTGTCATTTGTGTCTCAGGCGATGGCAGCTTTCAGATGAATCTTCAGGAATTGATTACAGCTGTAAAGTATCAGCTGCCGTTAAAAATCGCCATTCTAAATAATGGCTATCTTGGCATGGTGCGTCAATGGCAAGAACTGTTTTATCAGCGCCGCTATTCACAGGTTAAAGTGTGTTCACCGAATTTCGCTCAATTGGCTCAGGCCTATGGTGTAGCAGGGTTTAGCGCCCAGACTGAAGAAGAAGCCAAGCAAGTCATTTTGGAGGCATTTCAGAAGACCGGACCCGTTCTCATCGAATTTAATATTATGGAAGAAGAAAACGTCTATCCAATGGTGCCCCCTAATCATAACAACCATCAAACCATCCTCTCAAGATAGAAAAAACGCCAGCCCATTGAAATAATTCAATGAGCTGGCGTTTTTAAGATTATAAAATGAAGATATGTTCATTTTATATTTATTAGACATTAAATTTTTCTTTTTCAACAATATCCTTAACAATGTCTTCAATAGTTACATTTCCGAGTACCTTTTCCATTGCTAATTGAGCTGCTGTCAATATAGGAGTAATAGAATCTTGAATGTTCCTTCCCACAGGGCAATTGGGGTGTGAGTTTTCATGGACACTAAACAATTCTTTTTCCTGGACTACGTCTACCGCCTTATAAACGTCAAGCAATGTTATATATGATGGTTCCTTTGCTAGTTTTGCTCCTGCAATACCCGGTTGTACGACAATTAACCCAGCTTTTTTTAACATCCCCATAATTTTTCTTATCAAGGTTGGGTTCGTGTTTACGCTGTCTGCTAAAAACTCCGATGAGCTGGTCCCCTCTTTATTTAATTCAATAAGAGCCAATATATGAATACCCACGGAAAATCGGGTACTGATTGACATTTCATTCACCTTCTTACTATTTGATCACAATTATTGCACAATACATGTATTTAATTTGATTACAGCTTATTATACCTTAAAATTCATAAAAAATAAAAAAGGTAGATAAAATCGTTGACAAAAATCTTAGATGTATCTATTATGAATACAGGTATTTGAATTAGATACAAGTAAACATTGATTTTAGGTAAGCTATTAAAAATAATTGGAGGTAACGATCAATGAAAATATTAGTTACTGGAGCAACAGGTAAATTGGGGACAAAAGTGGTCGAGGCATTATTGAAAAATGTACCAGCAAATCAACTAGCTGTAAGTGTTCGTAACCCAGAGAAAGCAGAAGAATTACGGGCTCGTGGAATAGAGGTTCGTCAGGGAGATTTTGACCGCCCAGACACATTGGATGCCGCTTTTTCAGGAATTGATCGGCTATTAATTATTTCTGCAGACGGGGACAATGAAACCAGAATTAGACAGCATACGAATGCAGTTGCTGCAGCAGAGCGTGCTGGAGTTAAATTTATTGCTTATACTAGCCTAGCCAAAGCAGTAGAAAGTAAAAACTTCCTTGCTCCAACGCATAAAGCAACAGAAGAAGCTATATTAAAAACAGGCATACCTTATTCTTTCTTACGGAACAATTGGTACTTAGAGAATGAAAGTTCAAGTATTCAGGGCGTACTTGCAGGAGCCCCTTGGGTTACTTCAGCAGGATCAGGAAAAGTTGGCTGGGCATTGCAGCAAGATTATGCAGAAGCAGCAGCAGTGGTCTTATCAGGTAAAGGGCACGAAAACACTATTTACGAACTTTCTGGCAAGTTATTGACTCAGGAAGAAATGGCATCAGCAGTTGGATCTGTATTGGGTAAAGAAGTCCCTGTGCACCAAGTCGATGATTCCACTTACGCTGACATTATGAAAGGGGCTGGCGTACCAGAATTCCTGCTTCCTTTTCTTGTCGATATCCAAAAAGGCATTCGAGAAGGTACACTAGCAGTGGAGAGCAACGATTTTGAGAAACTTCTTGGACGTCCTGCTACACCAATTAGTGTGGGCTTAACTCAGATCGTTAAGAGTATCTCTTAAACAGGTTATTTGAAACTAATTAAAAAACCGACCATTCACGATTAAAGAGTGGTCGGTTTTTGCTTTATGTGATCTCCAGTCATTTCAGACCGATTTTACAAAATCAATAAACGTATCAACTTTACTATCTAAGAAACTAAGTGTCCCTTCATCCACCAACTGACCTGTTTGATCATCAAACTTCTGACTCGCTTGGCCAATCAATATTTCATTTCCACCCGGCGGCAGGATCTTAGCCTGAATACCAGGTGCTGCTAGAATCTCACGTAAGTGCATTTGAGCACGAACCGTTCCGAGCTGGCCCATGGTCACTCCTAATGCCATCACAGGTTTACCAATGAAAACCTTGTCTACTCTTGAAGCCCAATCTAACGCGTTCTTTAACACACCAGGAATGGACCAATTGAATTCTGGAGTAATGATCAGAACCCCATCAGCACTTGCGATTGCCTCCTTAAATTCCTTTACAGATTGTGGTGGGTTGTTCTCCTCGTCCTGGTCAAAATATGGGAGAGAACGGATATCAGCGATTTCAATCTCCATTTTATCCTCGTAACGGCTTTGGATTGTTTTTGCTAGATGCATGTTATACGATTCTTTTCTTAAGCTACCTACAATTGCCACGATTTTCATGATAAACCTCCAAAGTATTATTAATTATCATATTTTTCACTATAGTTAATCGTAAATCTTTCTACAACATTCTTGCTTGCGGAAATCAAATAATGTATTTATTATCACTTCAGTTGTAGATTGCTGCTAAGTTCCAGCTCACTGGCATCAATATTTTGATACTCAGTTTCTAATTCACTCAAAGTCCATTCATAGAGATGTTTATTATTTTTTTTGTAAATTCCGAACCTAATGAGTTCATTTATTAAATATTGCCTTTTTTGATGAGCAGAAATTCGTTTGATTTTTTTCATAAAGAAGGCTAACAACTCCTTTCCACAAATGCAATTATAAATGACAATTTTTAATAATTTGTCGATTGAGCGTGTATTTAATGACTTTTAAAGAAATTGTCAGTCACCTTTAATAAAAGAAAAAAAGTTGCCTTTTTTGTTACGATTGAAATTAACTTTTAATCAAATGTAATGTGATCGCAAACCTAAAAAGTTTTATGTATAGTACCCAAAATTAAACTTTTAACACAAATATTTTTCTACAAATAGGAATTGTACTATTTGATTTACCGTCTTAATTTGTCCTTTAAAGAAGGAATTTTCCATTTCTTCATGAAATTTGAGGATTAATGTAGATAAGTTTTTTAACGTAATAGCAGGAAAAATACCTCTCATTACAAAAATAGTAAAGAAGACGAAACGGATGTCTAACGAATAAGTTGAAAGGTGGTCATTTTGCTTGAATATGGAATTAACCCTACAACAGATCGTCGAAGGTCTACCAAAGTCTTTATTAAATGCAACGGATCGGGATTTGGAAGGCTTCCAAAAAATTATCGAAGAAACAATAAAATTAAGAGAAGGACATCGAAACTTACAAAAAATGGTTAAAAACTTCTCAACCTCTACGATTCAGCGAAGCTAAAATTAAATATACTAATCAATGAAGAAGGTGAAATTCACCTTCTTTTTTTTTCGCTCTTTATTAAAAGACATTTTCAAACTAAAACAATCCGGCTCAATTCTGAGCCGGATTGTTTCAATTATTTAACGGGTGTAAACTGTGTGACTTTAAATACATCAACATTAATATATGCACTTTTTGCAGCTTTAGCCTTTTTGCCCGTTGCTACAATTTTTATTTTATGTGCTTTATTGGCAAGATTTTGCTTCTCAAAAACTTTCGCTTTGTACTTGTGGCTTGCAGAGTACAGGTCGATTCGCTTTACTTTCACACCGTCAATGTAAATATCAGCTTTTCCCATATTCTTATATTTTAACGCATAAAGTGCAATTCCAGTTCCAGTAAATGAGTATTCAAGTGATCCAGAATTTCCCTTTGTTTGATGAATCGTGCCTCCGGAAGCTTTCGTATACTTTGGTTTAATCCAAGAACCTGAATATTTAATAGTAGAAACTGTATTTTCAATTGATTTCGTTGTTTGGACCGAAACAGTTATGCTATATTGACCGGACCCTTTTATAGCAGCGGGGACGATATAATACAGTCCTGATTTCGTTGGTTTAAATACGATTTTTTCAACGGATGCAGTACCATTTGATTTTTTCATGGCAGACGTACCATAAATAGTAGATGTGCCTATATTGAATAACGAAAGGTCAAAATTGGTCCCTGAAGGTCCCGTTAAAGTAATTTCATAGGTTTTTCCCTGATCTAATCGTTTGGACCAAACATCATTAACATCTTTAGTTACCGTATTTAAACTTCCTTTTATGGAACCTGCCATTGGTAAACTTCCTTTGATATCATCATCGTAAACGTAAGAGATAGCCGGTGAAAAAGGAGTTTCCATTTTATCATTTGTATTAATGACTACCTTGTAGTTATAGGATTTTCTTGGCATTGCAGTGGTATCCGTAAAACTTGCTCCAGCTACAGACTTTGCAATTTGTACGTAGTCTGCTTGGGAGGTCTCCTTGCGATAAATGCTGTAGGATTGTGCCCATTTTACAGCACCCCATGAAATAACAGGAGCTTTCTTGTTCCTATCATACGACGCTTGTAAGGTAACAGGATTACTACTCACGATTAACTTATCTAGATTAATCCCGGAAGCACTTTTTCTTGAAGCAGGATCGCTTTTTCCGGTCCAGACAATTTTTACCGTGTGTCTGCCATAGGATAAAAAGTCTTTTTTATAGATTGATTGTTTTGCTTTAAACGCACTTGCATAAAGCGATGGAGAGGCAATTTTTGTACCGTCTATATAAATATCGGCAATCCCTTGTGTTGGATCTTTAAATCCTTGCCACTCAAAGCTGTATCCCACAAAAGAGAAGTTAACTTCCCCTTTTGTATTTAGAGCCATTGCCGATTCCCCTGAATATTCTGGGTTAAATACAGGCATCCATTCCCCCAAGAAAGTCATGGAGTTTGAATCATCTTCATATGATCCTCCAAAATTACCAGTGTATAACTTATAGTCTCCTGCACCTTTGTAGGCGTAAACATTAACAAAATAAATTCCTGTTTTAGGTGCAGTAAATTTAATTGATTCATTGGATGTATTTACATTCTCTGAGAAGGCAACCATTCCATTCGTATTATTTATACTCATGGCTGATTCATCGTACACATATAAATCAAAATCGGTACCTGTTTTGCTATTTAGAGAGAGCGAAAGTGCCTCCCCTTCTTTTAAGGACAATGCGAACACATCGTTTTTATCTGTTACCGCATTCAGGGTGTCGTTTGTAACGCTTTTTTCCAACGGAATTCCTGGAGTTTCACTATCATCAAAGTGATCAAGATTCACAGTACTCACAAGTTTCCCACTTTTCACAAATCCTTTTAGTGCATTTTGGTTCTTTCCTTTTGTACTAGTATACAGCTTTAACATTTCTGGTGACATGCTTGGACGTAATCCAAGCAGCATAGCCGCGGTGCCAGTTGTATGAGGCGCGGCCATAGACGTTCCGCTATAGTAATCATATGCCTGTGTATAATCAGAAACATATTTCGTGTTGATGATTGTTTTATTTAGATCATTGGAAGTTACAAAATCAGCAAAGTAGTAAGGCGTATCAAATCTATCTACATCATATTTACTATTTTCATAGATACCCCCAGATAAACCTTCCACATCCAAACCTGGTCCTATATCCGCAAAAACATTTAAATGCAAATAATCCTTAACGAATGGGGATTTCTCTTGACCAGAAAGTGCATTCTGTCCAGTTAATAGCAATTTTCCGCCACCAGATAGGTATGTTTTTAACAGATCGGTATCTTTGGGTGTTAAAGTGGTTCCATCCTCAGAGAAGAAACCTAGACCGTTTCCTGTAAACCAAATGACCCCATCATAGGCAGATAAGTCACTACTGTTCAGGTTATCAGATAGAGAAGAATTAGAACTAACCTTAACCGTTTGGACTGAAGTATGATTAGCTGCTAGTTTTTGATAAATAGGCAAATAGTTTTTAAATAAGGCGCGAAGTTCAGGCTCGTCCTTAAATATGTCTGCCAGATCACTTTCATCATCCTGGACAAGAAGAATCTTACTAGACGTATCCCCCAATTCTAAATAACTTAAGGCTTTGTCAAAAGCTTCCTGCCTTTGTGCATCGGAAATTTTTTCGTACCCGATTCCATCAAAGATCGCCTTATAGTTGTCCCCGGCGACTTGTGCTGATGCGCCTGGCTGAGTAATATTCAATGCTTTTGTCAGTTCATCCAATGGGAATTTAGGGACTGTACTTAAAATGTCCACGCCAGGTGCAGCCACGTCCACAGATTCGTAGCCATAATTGGAGAAGGGAGCTAGGATTCCCTTGTTATCGACTGCAGCAACCGATAATATATTTGCACTTTCAAAGCTTGCAGGATATGCTCCGCCCTCATCATTATCCAATCCATCATTCCCTGCAGCGGCGACAAATAAAGTACCGCTATTTGCGATGGCTTCTTCGAGTAATGGGTCGTATTCTTCCCCGCCCCAGCTGTTATTGGTTATTTTTACGCCCATCGTTTTCGCATAGGCAATGGCCTCGATGGCATCCGCTGTTGTTCCCCCATCAGGACCTAAAAATTTTATCGGTAAGATTCTCACGTTTGGAGCGACACCCACAACTCCTTTATTAGTAGTTTTAGGGTCTGTTCCCTCTAGAGCAGCAGCAATCGTCCCGGAGACATGTGTGCCGTGTTCATCCCCATCAAGTGGATCATAGACCGTGTTATCATCAT
Organism: Bacillus sp. AFS073361; assembly: GCF_002567005.1. Lineage (GTDB taxonomy): Bacteria > Bacillota > Bacilli > Bacillales > Cytobacillaceae > Neobacillus. The sequence goes on along the minus strand of NZ_NUZU01000019.1, from coordinate 71,444 downwards.
TATAAAAATCCCACCCATGGATATCGTCAATATAACCATTGTGATCATCGTCTACATTTGGTGCACCATTTAACTCTTTTGTGTTTGTCCAAATTTCCCCTGCTAAGTCAGGGTGATTGATATCCACGCCCGTATCAATGACACCGACAACCACTTCTGGCAGGGATGAACCAAATTTGTTCCATCCTTCAGGTGCATCTACATCTATATCTTTTAATCCATTTATCTCTTTTATAGGCTGTCCAGAATTGTCCAGGCCCCATAATTGATCATAATAGTTAGGAGCGTTATTGATGTCAGAAGAATAATATTTGTAGTTTGGTTGTACGGATTCAACCGTTGAATCTTTTTTAAGAGTATTTATGTATTCACTCGTACTCTGACCAGCAGGGATTTTTACAACCTCTGCATTTAGAGATTTAAATTTTTTCGTTGATTTTAGTGAAAACTTCTTTTGAAGTGTACTGATTTCCCCACTAGTCACTTTTTTCTTATATTTAATAATTAACTCGCCAGATTCGTATTTATTTTTACTCTGTGAATCTTCCTTTTGCAATTTCCTCTTAATCTCTGTTACTAGTTTACTTTGTGTCTTCTGGCTAATAGAAACTTTGTTGATCTTTGTCTCTACTTTCTTCACTTGGCTCTTTCTAAGGATTTTACTAGAGTTATTCTGATTTTCACCCGTTATGACCTTTGTTGGTCCTGTTTGCGCTGCCACATGCCCTGTTCCTGTGAAGATGGTTGATGCTAACAAAAAGGTAGATACCGGTAAAGATAAAAGTGTTTTTTTCTTCATTCATGCACCTCTTCTTACTAGATTTATAGAAAATATTATCTATACTAGAAGAATTATACAATATTTTCCTATCAATATATAGTATATATTTCATACGACAAATTTCTTGCTAATATGTCGAAAATAGTACTATAGTATTATTTTTAAATAATAAAAATCCGGCCCCATTACTGAGCCGAATCGCTTACGATTGCTTTAATTCTAACTTTCTAGCGACTAGTGACAAGGCGTAATTCACAATAAAGTACATGAGCGCCATGATGATAAAAACAGGTATCACATACGAGCCCTTTTGCGCGTATATGATTTGTCCGTTGTGTAATAAATCCGGCAAGGCAATGACGACAGCTAACGATGTATCTTTGAGCAGTGAAATAAATTGACTTACGATGGGTGGAACCATCCTTCTAAGCGCCTGCGGCAGGATGATGTACCGTAAAGTCTGGATGTACGTCAATCCAGATGCCCGTCCTGCTTCAATCTGGCCTTTTTCAATCGAATTTAAGCCGCCTCGGATAATTTCTGATATCATCGCAGATTCAAAAACAGTCAAAGCCGCAATTGCCGCCGTCGATATCTCCATTTCAAGTCCAATTTCCGGCAAAGCGAAATAGGTAAAGAAAATAATGAGCAGCAACGGCAGGTTACGAATGGTCTCGACAACTAGAGCCAATAGTTTAGAAACCACGGGAATCCGCGCATATCTTACCGTCCCAATGAGACCGCCAATCACAAAGCTGAGCACTATGGAAATGGCTGCAACCTTTAGAGTGACCGCAAATCCCTCGAGTAGAAATTTAAAATGGTCCAGGGTATATACTTCAATGAACGGTGCTAGAAATTCCAACTCTGCACCTCCTTAATGACTTCGAGCCATGCGTTTTTCTAAAAATCCTACACCAAGACTTAAGGGGATTGTTAAAATTAAATAAAATAAAGCAACTAGAATATAGGTATCAAAGGTGACGTATGTCTTTGCCGAAATTAGATCCCCTTGATACATTAAATCTCCTCCTGCGACAACAGCTAATAAGGATGAATTTTTCACTAGATTGATAAATTGATTGCCAAGTGAAGGGATGACGATTTTAATAGCTTGAGGAAGAACCACCAGTCTCATTGCCTGGCCATAACTCAATCCTGTCGAGCGGGCGGCTTCCATTTGTCCTTTTGGGACTGACATAATTCCAGCACGAATCGCTTCTGCAATGAAAGCAGCTGTATAAATCGTCAGACCGATCGTTCCAGCAGCCATCCCTCCAAAGTTTCCAGCCAAATAAGTGAAAAAGATAATCACCAGCACAGGGATATTACGGATAAATTCAACATAGGCTGTGCCCAGCCAGTTAAGGGGTTTGACTGGAGCCATGCGCAGGACAGCGATCAATGTACCCCAAATGAAACTGGATAGTAGGGCGATTAGGCTCGAGATAATCGTTATTTTTAATCCTTGTAAAAATGCATCAAGATTATCGGTTAGTATCGAGAAATCCAGCAAATGTTCACCTCCTCATAAAACAGGATGAGGAGGACCAAACTCTTGAAAGCAGGCTCTACCCATCCTGAAGAGAAACTGTGTGTTTATGGTTTAATTTTTAATCCATTTATTCTTAATTTCATCGTACTTGCCTGAATCTTTCAGACTTTTCAAGGCTTTATTCAATTCATCGACAAGTGCTTTATTACCTTTTTTCACAGCGATTCCGTATGGCTCCTCTGTAAACGTTCCTCCAACTAGCCCATATGACGGATCTTCTTCGGCCATACCATAAAGGATGGCATCATCCGTTGTCAGGGCATCCCCTTTACCAGCCTTTAGGGCGGTAAAAGCTTCCGCATAGTTTTCGAATTCAAGGACCGTTGTTTCAGGAGCTTTTTCACGAATATTGATCGTCGAGGTCGACCCTTTCACCGCAAGCACCTTGGTTCCTTTTTTTAAGTCTTTGATGCTATGGATCTTACTTCCTTTTTTCACCAGCAAGGATTGTCCGGCATCAAAATAGACATCGGTGAAATCCACTTCTTTCTTCCGTTCCTCTGTAATGGTCATCGTAGCAACAACCGCATCCACCTTTCCATTATTCAGAAGTCCGACCCTAGTTTTCGATGTTACCTCGACGTACTCAGGCTTCACATCTTTGCCAAACATTTCTTCGGCGAGGGCTTTAGATAGATCAATATCAAACCCTTCGACCTCACCAGTTGATGGATTTTTTAAGCCAAACAAACGAGTGTCATGTTTAACGCCAAAGACAATCTTTTTCTCTTCTTTAATCTGAGCAAGGACATCCTTGCTGCTCCCTTTAGAGTCCTTGTCCCCACCGCAGCCAGCGAGAAACAAGGCCGCCATTGTGGTTACTAACGCCATTTTCATGAAATTTTTTGTTTTAAACATTTTTCCTCTTACCTCCAATTAATGATTTAAGATACGGCTGAGAAATAGACGCGCCCGTTCTTCACGCGGGTTTACATAAAATTCAGCCGGAACTGCTTCTTCCAATATCCGCCCCTCATCCATAAAGACGATTCGGTCGGCCACCTCCCTGGCAAAGCCCATTTCATGGGTTACCACAACCATCGTCATCCCTTCCTTGGCGAGGGCTTTCATTACATCGAGGACTTCTCCAATCATTTCGGGGTCCAGTGCAGAGGTGGGTTCATCGAAAAGCATAATTTCCGGGTTCATGGCGAGGCCGCGAGCGATAGCTACTCGCTGCTGCTGACCTCCGGAAAGTTGAGAAGGATACGCATTCGCCTTTTCCAATATCCCTACCTTATTAAGGTAATGTCTGGCGGTATTTGTCGCTTCTTCTTCGGATTTGCTCAGCACTTTCATTGGAGCAAGTGTGATATTTTTCAGAACCGTTTTGTGCGGATATAAATAAAAGTGCTGAAAGACCATGCCAATATTCCGTCTTAATTGATTGATATCTGATTTTTTCTCTCCAACGGATATACCATTAACTGTGAGTGTTCCTCCCGAAATTGTCTCGAGTTGATTAATGCACCGGAGCAAGGTGCTTTTTCCTGAACCGGAAGGCCCGATTACGACGACAACCTCACCTTGATAGATTGTGAGGTTAATATCTTTTAAAACATGAAAATCCCCATAAAACTTATTTACCTGCTTAAATTCGATCATTCTTGACCTCCTCAACTAAAACGAAATAAATATGGCAATTTTCAGGATTACTTACATGTTATTCAAACCTTGTCCACTTCAAACCGCGACCATAGTCTTGTTTTAGAGATAGTAAAAAAGGTGGATAAAGTAAAAAAGGTGTCAGGCACCATGTGAAAACATGGTGCCTGACACCTTTCCTGGACACTACTACTTTTTAAAACGGTAACCGACATATAGGACTATAAACCAAACTGGTGCAACTATTAATGCGACTCGCATTTCTTCTATAAAGGCCATTAAAACGACGACTACTGCTAAGAAAGCAAGGGCTAGATAGGATGAAGCTGGATATAGCGGCATTTTAAATACTAGCTTTTTTACTTCTTCTTTTGTTTTTGATTGTCTGAACTTGATTTGTGTGACCAATATAATGGTCCAGCTCGTAATAACTGCAACGGTTGCTACAGAAGAAATATACATAAATACTTTTTCCGGAACAATATAATTTAAAAATACCGCCACTAGTAAAAATGAAGACGAAAACAGGATTCCGCGTCTTGGAGTAGAATGCTTATTTAGCTTTCCAAAATATTTCGGACCGTTATTTTGAAGGGATAAATTGTAAAGCATTCTGCCTGTACTGAACAGACCACTATTAAAAGCAGACAATGCTGCAGTTAACACAACAAAATTGATGATATGAGCTGCTCCAGGAATTCCAACTTTATCAAAAATCAATACAAATGGGCTGCCATTGGTTCCCACTTCATTCCAAGGATATAAACTCATCATGATTCCTAATGCAGCAATATAAAAAATTAAAATCCTCCAAACTACATTGTTGATGGCAGATGGAATTGATTTTCGAGGATTTTTCGCTTCCCCTGCCGTTATACCGACCAGTTCCACCCCGCCAAATGAAAACATAACTAGAACCAATGACATTAAAATACCATTCATTCCATTTGGCATAAATCCACCATGTGCCCATAGATTATTAAAACCGATTGGCTGGCCTCCGTTACCGATACCTAGGAGGATCATTCCTAATCCAACCACAATCATTCCAATAATAGCCACCACTTTGATCAGCGCGAACCAGAATTCAAACTCTCCAAATGCTTTTACACTAGTTAGGTTTATCATCGTAATAACCACTAGTGTAGTCAATGCAGTCACCCATTGTGGAATATCCGGAAACCAGTAATTTACATACACGCCGACCACTGTAATTTCTGCCATTCCGACGACAACCCACATAAACCAATAGGTCCAACCTGTTAAGTAACCCGCAAACGGGCCTAAATAACGATTCGCATAAGAACTAAATGAACCGGACACTGGCTCATCAACAGCCATTTCGCCCAATGCTCTCATTATAGTAAAAATAACTAAGCCTCCAATTAAGTAGGAGATTAAAATGGACGGACCAGCCATCTGAATCGTTGCACTTGAACCATAAAACAAGCCAACACCAATGGCCCCTCCAAGTGCGATTAACTGAATATGCCGATTGTCTAGACCTCTTTGTAATTTTTCACCTTCGTGATTTTTGCCCACACTATGTATCCACCCTTCTTAATTATTCTTTTAGAATAACTAAGTTGGATTACCCTTTCCACATGAAAGAATATTCATATAAATCAAATTATTATTTCTCTTCCGTTATTATTTCAACAAATCCTCAGTAAAATATTCCTCTATTTCGTAAAATTGGCTTGAATATGTCATTAATACAGGAAATTTGTCATAAATCAATTTTACCTGTAATGTTGTTCAACAAACTATAATGAAATGTAACAGTGGTGTTCTGTAATTCGTGTACTAGCACATGCTAAAGTATGTACATACGAATTTACAGGAGGTAGCAACATGAAAAACAATTCCATGAAGAAGTTAATTGTAGCTTGTGTAGCTACATTTGCAATTATAACGCTACAACATAATACGGCAGAGGCAATTACACAATCTCCACTTGTAAAAGAGGTTAACCCCTATGAACTTGGTAAAGAAAATGGATTAAATACAATTAATATAGAACAAGAGAATAATCGTCCCGAAAATTGGGTGGATCTAGAGAAAAAATTGGAAAATCCTATTCACCCAAAAGCAGCAGGAAAAAAGGCATCCAAACCTGATAAAAAAACGCCAAAAAAAGAAAAAGAGAAGCCAGCCGTTACCCTTTCTAATAAAGAGAAAGACTTATTTGCCCGATTAGTAAATGCTGAAGCAAAAGGTGAATCCTTTGAAGGAAAAGTAGCCGTTGCGACTGTCGTTTTAAACCGAGTTGATTCTCCTGATTTCCCAGATACAGTTACAGGTGTCATTAATCAAGTCGTCGGGGGTACCTATGCCTTTTCACCAGTTCAAAATGGTGAAATTAATAAGCCAGCCTCAGATGAATCGAAACGAGCCGTAGAAAAAGCACTAACCAGAAAAAACCGATTAAATAATTCCGTCTATTTCTATAACCCAGAAATTGCAGAAGATCAATGGATTCGTACGCGTACAGTTGTAAAGACGATCGGTGATCATGTTTTTGCAAAATAAAGTTTAAAAAGCCGTTGAATGACGGCTTTTTTGCTTATAAAAAATGGAACACACGGTTGACGCTATTTAAAGGTTTGCTGCATTAAAGGTATCTCCACCCTCGATGGTTCCATTTTTGAAGCCTTTAGTGAACCAGCGTTTTCTTTGCTCAGAAGTTCCGTGTGTAAAGCTTTCCGGCACCACATAGCCCTGCGATTTTTTCTGGATATTATCATCACCCACAGCACTTGCTGCATTCACTGCCTCTTCAAGGTCGCCTTTTTCTAAGTAGCCTTTCCCTTGCGCGTAGTGTGCCCATACCCCCGCCAAGTAATCAGCTTGCAATTCAAATCGAACCGAGTACTCATTAGAACGCTTCCGTGCCTGTGAAGCTTGATCTCCTGAATGCAAGAGGGTCTGGACATGGTGGCCTACTTCATGGGCAATGACGTACGCCATCGCAAAGTCCCCAGGCGCCTGGAATTTTTGTTTCAGTTCCTGATAAAAACTTAAGTCAATGTACAGTTTGTGGTCGCCAGGACAATAAAATGGTCCTACCGCTGAACTAGCTGATCCACAGGCAGACTGGACACTGCCGGTATACAAAACAAGCTTAGGATTCTCGTATTGCAGCCCTTTCTTCTTGAATTCATCTGACCACACATCCTCTGTATCAGCAAGAACGACAGAAACAAAGTCCGCTAATTCCTTCTCCCCAGCAGACTCTTGATAAGGTGCAGGAGCTTGTGAACCCGTATCAGAAGCTTGATTGCTGCCTAAAAGATCTCCTGGATTCCCTCCAAGCAGTGTAAAGAGAAGAACGATTATTATACTGCCGATCCCGCCTCCTATCACAGTCTTGCCACCCATTCCCATTCCTCTTCGATCCTCAACGTTTGAACTTTGCCGTCTTCCTTTCCATTTCATTTTTTTGCCTCCTTTAAAAAGCCAATTAACTTTGTTATACCCACAATATCGAAGATTAAAATCAGATACTTTTTGGAAATTGTTTACTAAACAGCCCTGTAAATACAAAACGGCCCCCGAATTACGGGAGCCGTTTTGTCTCTCACCTATTTCACTTCCATTTTAACTAGTTGTTTGCCGAATTTTCAGTACTGATCTAACGCAGTTTGGCCATTTATTTCTTATAGTTAGGATCCATTACCAATATAACGATCAAGAAACCTTACCATTTCCTTATAGGCAGTAATCTTATTTTTTTGTTTTATGATGGTATGCCCTTCGTCTTCGAAGCGAATAAAGTCAACAGCGTGATTTCGTTTCTTAAGTTTATCAACTATTTGCTCAGATTCTTTTATATGGACTCGCGGATCGCCTTTCCCGTGAATAACTAATAATGGGGTGGTAATTCGATCTGAAAAATTCAATGGATCAATCTGATCAAAAAATTCTCCGTCTCTTTCTATTGTTCCATATTCACTCTCCCTATGCTTCTTTCGCCATGGACTGGTTGTTTGAAGGAACGTTCTTAGGCTGGACATCCCCACAATATCAATAGCAGCTGCCCAAAGATGTGGATAGTGACTGATGGCAGCAAGCACCATAAACCCGCCATAGCTTCCACCCATGATTGCGATTTTTTTAGAATCTATATTCCCATGCACCTTTAGCCATTCCACTAAAAAAAGGAGATCCTTAACAGCGTCCATTCTTTTTCGAACATCATCCAAATGTGTATACCTTTTTCCATAACCTGTACTTCCCCGAATGTTTGGTGTACACACGGCATAACCCTGGTTTAGTAAATACTGCTGAATAGGATTGTATACTGCACGAGCTTGACTCTCCGGCCCGCCATGGATATAAATAACAACTGGGGGCTTTTCTGTGGAATCTTTCGGCCTAGAAAAAAAGGCAGGAACTTCGAGGTTATCAAAAGAGCGAAAAGAGATAAGTTCCGGCTCCACTAATTTATGTTCCAGTATAGGTGAACGGGAAACATATGTAAGCCTCTCCGCCTGAATAGTCTTTAAGTCAAGTTCCCATATATCTGAGGGATTTGCCGCTCCCTTAAACACATAGGCAAGTTTTTGGCTATCAGGGGAAAATTTCAGATTTGTAATGACTCCGATTGGAGTTTTCCACGTATACAGGTAACTACGGTTTATGTCTAAAAGTACCCCTCTGGAAGTTCCTCCCTCATTTATCGAATAAGCTAACAAATTTTTATCCTTATTCATAGTCAAATCCTCAAAATCCCACATTCCCTGCTCTAGCCATTCGAGTTGTTTGGTTTTTAAATTGATAAGAGCCAGCCCATAGAATTCTTTGTCTTTATTCGATAATACATACAGATGGTCCCCATCCTTATTAAAATGGGCGTCTCTAAAACTAGCTTCCCCTGTATGTTCTGTTAACCAATTGATATCCCCCGTTGAAAGGTCGATGATACCTAAATCATTATCTAAAGGGGAATTTAGCTTCTGAATCAAAATGGAATGACCGTCCGGAGACCATTTCACTGCTGAAAATACCCCATTTCCAGCATTCAAAAGACGAATATCCTTCGATTCCAAATTTTGAAGATAGATATCAAAAAAAGCTGGATTCCGGCGGTTACTCGACCAGGCAATCCATTTTCCATCGGGAGAGCTTCCGCCAAAACGGTGGATATGGTCTGGTGAGTTTGTCAGTTCAATTAGTTTTCCTTCTTCCTTAAGTAAGTACAATTGCTGATTTTCATTTCCGCCAACATCCATTCCAATAATCAAATTTGATTTTCCATTTAGATAGCTGATAAAAGTGATTCTTTCTTTTGTAAAGGAAGTTTGGACAGGCCATCCATCACTCCCTTCCCCTAGATTCAATTCCCACACTTGCGGCAAACCAGTATAATCCGCAATGAAACTAAGCTTGTGTCCAGTTGGTGCATATATTGGATTGTTGGCAAAACGAACATGCAAATACGGCTCTATATCAATGGTCGCCATAAACATCCCCCATCCAATTCATTCATTTTTGAAACACTCTGGTGAATATGAAAAAGAGTCATGTGAAGGATTCATAAATGAATTTATCCATTCGAAGGATCACTTAATTTTTCGTCAATCTATCCAATCAATTATATTTACAACCCATTCATATTATTCAGAGTTCCTATTGAATAGTAAGTGACTAAAAAATTGACCATGAAAAATAAACTCAAAGTAGAAAATTTAATAATTTTAATATTGACAATTGTTTGAAAAATAGAGAGAATGAACGCGGTTACCTATATTGAACGGGCCTCTTCACAACTGCTTACATAAGAAGGGAGATTAACTATGGAAACAATTAAAATCGGAATGGTCGGTTACAAATTTATGGGTAAGGCCCACAGTCATGCATACCGGGATCTTCCCCTTTTCTTTCCAAATACGACTCATCCTGAAATGAAAGTGATTTGTGGTCGTGACCAATAGGCTGTTGCTGTAGCAGCAAAGCAATTCGGCTGGGAGGAATATACAACTGATTGGAAAAGTCTTTTACAAAGAGATGATATCAATTTAATCGATATCAATGCACCAAGTGATGTACATAAAGAAATAACGATTGCTGCTGCCCAAGCTGGCAAACATGTTTTTTGTGAAAAACCGTTAGCGCTTACACTTAAGGATTCTAGAGAAATGCTTGAAGTCGTTGAGGCCGCTGGGGTTAAACATATGGTTGGCTTTAATTACCGCTTTGCCCCTGCTGTCATGCTGGCTAAAAAGCTTCTTGACAAAGGGAAGTTAGGAGAAATCTATCATTTCCGCGCTTGGTTTTTGCAAGATTGGCTGGTTGACCCCAACTTCCCGCTCGCCTGGAGACTTCAGAAAGATATCGCCGGTTCAGGTTCTCATGGAGATCTTGGAGCCCATCTGATCGACCTGGCACACTACCTCATTGGTGATATGAACGAGGTCATTGGAATGAATAATACGTTTATCAAGGAAAGACCACTTCCTGCTCAGATGACTGGCTTATCTGCGAAGGGAAGCGAGAGTGCTGAAAAAGGCGAGGTCACAGTTGATGATGCAACTCTATTCCTAGCACGGTTCGCAAACGGTGCTTTAGGAAGCTTTGAAGCTACACGATTTGCCACTGGACATCGCTGCAAGAATTCCTTTGAAATTAACGGCAGTAAAGGCAGTGTCATCTTCGACTTTGAACGCATGAATGAGCTTCAGGTCTATTTCACGGATGATAGAGATGATGTTCAAGGCTTCCGCCGGGTATTAGCGACAGACCCTTCCCACGCTTATGCGCAGAACTGGTGGCCTCCAGGTCATACGATTGGTTATGAACATACGTTTATTCACGAAATGGTTGAGTTAATGGAGGCTATCCGTGAAGATCGGCAGCCGGTTCCAAATTTCCGAGATGGCGTCAAATGTCAAGAAGTTTTGGAAGCGGTTGATTTGTCAATCGAAAAACGCCAATGGATCCGTATTTCTGACTTCTAAAAATCGAAAGGGAGTGCTTCCATCATGAAGAAAAAGGCATTGATTGTATGGGGCGGATGGGATGGCCATCAACCAGAGCAAGTGGCAGAAATTTTTAAAGGCATCCTTGAGGAAGAAAACTTTGAGGTAGAGGTTTCCAATACACTTGAGACTTATGGAGATTCTGAAAAGCTAAAAAACCTGGATTTAATCATCCCCCACTGGACGATGGGTACTATTGAACAAAAGTATGTTCAAAATATATCCGAAGCTGTTATTCAAGGTGTGGGGTTAGCGGGATGCCACGGAGGGATGTGTGACTCTTTCCGTAATAATGTAGACTGGCAATTTATGACCGGCGGAAATTGGGTCGCTCATCCTGGAAATGACGGTGTGGAATACATGGTAAATATCAAACATTCGACCAGTCCGCTCTTTGAGGGGATGGCTGATTTTAAAGTTGTCAGCGAGCAATATTACCTTCATTATGATCCTGCTGTGGAAGTGTTAGCTACTACTCGCTTCCCTATTGTTAATGGTCCTCATGCTGCCAATAAACCAGTTGAAATGCCTGTGGTTTGGACAAAACGCTGGGGCCAGGGAAATGTATTCTATAGTTCATTAGGCCACCAAGCGAACATTATCGCCATGCCAGAGGTTTCCCTTATTATGCGGCGAGGATTTCTGTGGGCTGCTAAAGGAAAGAAACGGTCGGAAGAATTAGGTCCAACCTCAATTTATGGTAATGCAGGGATGTACACAGGAATGGGCGACAGCCAGTAATAAGCAGCCACTTGAACTTTCGGAGACCAAAATGATTAAAATGGAGGACCTAATCGTGAAAAAGCTTAAAATCGGTATCATTGGATGCGGAAATATTAGTTCTATTTATATGGAAAATTGTCCGAAGTTCCCGCACCTTGAACTTGTTGCCTGTGCAGACCTAGATGAAAAACGTGCCCAAGCTCAAGCTGGAAAATTTGGTATTCCAAAAGCATGTTCCGTCGAAGAGCTGCTTTCTGATCCAGGGATTGAACTCGTCATTAATTTAACAATACCAAAAGCGCATGCGTCTGTTTCCCTCCAAGCCCTTGAAGCAGGAAAGCATGTCTATTCAGAAAAACCACTTGCGATCACTCGCGAAGAAGGTAAACAAATGTTAGAAGCAGCTAAAAGGAAAAACCTACTCGTCGGAAGTGCACCAGACACTTTCTTAGGTGCTGGTATTCAAACAGCGATTCATTTAATTGAACAAGGTGAAATTGGTGTCCCTGTTGGTGCTTCGGCCTTCATGATTTGCCGCGGACATGAACATTGGCATCCTGATCCTGCCTTCTACTACGATATCGGCGGTGGACCAATGTTTGATATGGGACCCTATTATTTAACAGCTTTAGTCGCTCTATTAGGTCCAATCAAACGAATTTCCGGTTCTGCTCGTATTAGTTATCCAGAACGAACGGTTAGGAGTAAACCTAAAGAAGGAACGAAGATTGTCGTCTCTACCCCTACACATCTATCAGGTGTAATGGATTTTGCCTCAGGTGTCATCGGAACGATAACAACAAGCTTTGATGCCTTTGGAGGAACATCCCTGCCGCCTATCGAAATCTATGGAAGTCAAGGTACGATTCTTGTTCCTGATCCAAATACGTTTGGGGGCCCTGTTCGTATAAGAAAAAGTGACGAAAAAGAATTTTCGGAGGTCCCGCTGTCTTATGGATTTGCCCAAAACAGCAGAGGGCTTGGTGTCTCTGATATGGCAAAAGCTATCCTTGAAGGCGGTAATTATCGAGCAAACGGCGAATTAGCGTACCATGTTTTAGAAGCGATGCACGGACTGCTTGAATCATCGGAAAAGGGAACACATTATATCATGGAAAGCACCTGTGCCAGACCGGAATCCGAGTCAAAGGTATTACAGTTTGCAAAGGAATAATTCTGATTACTTTACCCCCTTATATGATTCTATTTCGAAAAATAAGAGTCTCCTTTTGAATGGGGAGACTCTTTTCTGTTCTCTGTGATCAGGTATTTTTGTATGGGACAAATTTAACCTATTAATCCTAACTTTGCAAGCTTCCTTTTAACCATGGACGTTGTCGATAGGGGCCAATTGGAATTTGGATGAGACTGGTTATTCCATGTGGTTCCATTTTGTAAATTTTATCACTTAAGTTTGCATCAAACCCGAGGAGTGGATGCCCTCCCATTCCGAGGGCTGACGCCGTTAACAGTAATCGTTGCACGAGCATACCAGCTTCCATTTGTTGAATGCGGTATCCTCTGTATCCCAGTGCTGTTCCGAAAGATTCCCTGTCTCCTGCCACATGCAGGCAGAGCGGTACTTGGAGCAAATTAACATTGTCTAAAGACATTCCGGATTGCAACTGGAGCCGATAATCTCCAAGCTGTACCTTTCGCAACTCATGAGCAGTGCTGTCATAATAATAGGCTCCATTTGGAATACCTTCAACGTTATATAAACATCCATACAAGGAAACACGAGGCTCGTTCTTCCAATATGCTCCATCCAAATCATTTCGATACGAGAACGAAGCGGTCGCTTCCTGCATTAGTGCAGCTAGTTGAGTTTGACTCACCTTTCCCAAAACAAAATCCATATCTGGTGAAAATCTCTTTTGACAGACTGACACCAGATCATAAGATAGCTGGTTCACGTGAGGCAGACTTTCCGCTTGACCGTCAAAATTCAAACTCTCCTTCGCCTCCATGAGCTGAAACATTTGCGTTGAATCCAGCAAGGACGCTTCATTCATCTTAGTTAACATCGGATACTCTTTGACCCTTTGTGACCGGACGTAATGACGGGGCTGAATCGCTGTCAACTCTCGGCACAATTCTGAGGCAGTGACTTCTATTTTACCCCCATTAGTAGACCAGATAGTCGGTTCAACTGAAAGCGGAATAACCGCATAAACACTTTCCTCCTGTTCGGAAAGCCCAATTAGATGGTTTATGGCTCGATCAAGAAACTGGAAGTAAACACCCGTTGCAAAGCCAAAGCGTTTTGATACCTCCAGTAGCTGTCCTATCACCACGCCGGCATCCAACCCTTGCAGACGGTAAGAAAAGTTATTGTATTTAAAGAAATTTTTCCAAAACATAGTCGACACAAATACTGTACCAAAGCAGGCAGATACATCATTACGATTACCAAGAGCGCGGGCTATATATGAATCAAAATTTCCTTCTCGCAACAAAACCAAGCGGTGATGAGCCGCATCATAATGGTACATCCCAACAGGCAAATCCTTTATCTTAAGATAAACATATAATTCGTTTGGATATAGTGCCCCTCCGGAAGGAGCGAACCGCCGAAACGACTGTACTAGGTTCGCTGTCTTAGCTGTGGGATCCGAGGGAAAGACTGTTTGGCTAACTTGAGTAAGGCCATAAACAAACCAGAGAAAATGACCAATTTTGCGAAGATTAGGATTAGTGGGCCGTTCTTGCTCCTCAAGTGTCAGCGGTACTTCAAGAGAAAATGGTACCTCTGGCAGGCCGCGGTAAAGCTTATAAGGGAGTGGCGCATCTTCCCAATCCACTTTCCAATTGGGTACGCTTGCCTTATCAATGTCAAAATGTAGATTAAGCAAAAACTCCTTTAGACTCATCCTCCTTGCCTCCTAGTCTCCGCTTATGGAAACGGATGCGGATGTGGGTTTAGTTGTTCAAGTGTCAACGGTTGTTTTGAATATCCAAGTTCCATCGGTACCTGGAGCACCCGCTCTAGCCCAGTTACGCGGGTAAGATGTTGTCCAAATGTCATCGGAAGCATTCCCGGAATCAGCACCTTCACGCAAAATAGCCCATTCCGTTTCAATTCTGGTGCCGTCTGGTCTACCACAATCACATCAAGATTTAATTGACGAAAAACATGAAGAATGTCTTGTAAATCATCTGTAAGGTCTGAATGCCTTGACTTCCATTTAAATTCCTCTGCAAATGTTCTTAATGGACGATTATCTTCAAGTAAAAAATCCAGCCGCTTTTCCGCTTGCGGCAAACCGTACAACATGCCATGATCATCCATCTGCTGCACCAGAGATGAATCATGCAGCATTCGGCTATACTCTACCCGGTTCGATTCCAATTTCTCATCTAGCGTTAACATCATTCCAGCCAACTCATGAACCGCACTTTTAACAGCCCTTACCGGGTCAAGATGTGCGCCAGCTGCACAGATAAGATTCAATCCCTTTTCTTTCCTGTTTTTAGCAATCGCACAAATACTCGGAATTCCGTGCTCCATCGTCGAATTATACAAATACAAATCATATCCCGCGACTGCCCGCATACGTTCGATCATCAACTGCAATTCTTGGTCGTCAGCAGAAGATGGGTCAAGTCTCGGCAGTTTCAGCTGCGCGTACCAGGTCATTAGAAATGAATCCCGCTCCACCACTTCCATAATTCCATAGAAAATAGCCTCTTCCAAACTCCCCCCTAACGCGCATCCATTGGAAGTTTCATAGACAAATCCACGCTGCCCGCATCCCAGGCTATAATAGGCAAGCAGCTCAGGCACAAGTATTGGACGCTCTTCCAAAAACGAATGGCCCCATACCCAATTCATTGGCCGTTCAGGATTAAACGGTTGATAGGGAAAACCATGCCGCTTATACTGTCCCTCTGCATGTACACCTACTTTCATAGGATTGAGTGCTTTATTTTGCAAATTACGGAAACTATTAAAAACGACTGTACGTTTCCCGCGTGGCTCTAGACCGCAGTACCGCTCCAGTCCTTCTAAAATGGCAGTCAACTCACTTACCTCATATGAATTTGTCCTGCCTGCCGTTCCCTCATCCCCGTCGAACAAAGGAAGATTTACACTAACATCGGCAAAGGGTGGCACTAAATTAACCATTTTACCATTCAAAAGGCCAGTTCGATGATCTAAATAGTCTTTAGTTAAAACTTTATTCAGCTCTTCCAACGAACGGCAGCGGTAACTGTCAGGGCTGATTTTCGGACTTGGCTGCAATGAAATCCGGGCAGCCTCCTCCGAATCGTCGGGTAATTGGCTGCAAATCGGACACACCGGGTCAGGCAGAAAAGAATGCCAAGAACTCGATAATGTTTTCAAATTGATTATACATACCTGGCCGTCCGAAAGAGCATAATCACCCTGTAGAATTCGTTTAACCTCCGCCCTGAGTTGGTATGCCAGTTGCAAGAGTCCTGTGTTCGATACAAATCCTTCAGGCTGAATACCTCTGTACTCCTTCAGCCTTTGTTGAATCCCCCACATCTCTTTTCGGTCGCGTCCAGCCATGAGACGTCTCAAATCCGCGCACTGAGAACATCCCGGTGTCCCTGGTCGAACTAGCGGCCCCACCACACCCTCTCCAAATGATACGAAGCCCCTCAGCCAAGGCGTCCCTGTTCGTCGAAACATCTCTTCTGCCTTTTGATGAACAGAAGGATTCCAGGCATCCTGCACTACCAGAGCCAAATCAGTTTTTTTCGGTACAACCGCCTCGAATTCGGTCTGGCGAACTACATGGTAATGGGCGAAAAGTTCTTCGCATACAATGTCTGCCGCCACCCCTTCTCCTATAACCAAAACGACAGCAGCGCTCAACTAAATTCCTCCTCTCGAAGCAACACGCCGAACACACCAGCCAAACCTTCTTTTAAAAATGGTTCAATTTCTTGTTCAAATACCGAAAGCCGCTTATGATTTTGTTTCAAGACATCCATAGCGGACCGCAAGTTCTCGGATTGTATCCACTCTTCATAAGCAGGGATGACAAGGCTTTGCGACACCTTTTTTTCCAGATGAAAGGACGATACATCAAATGCTCTAGCTAGGGAGCCGCCTTCCGGGTTTTGTACTTTGCTAAGAGCTTGTTGTAACGCCTTACGTAACGCCATTGTTATATTCAAATCTACACTGCGATACCATCCGTCACTCGTACTGACCCAAACCACAGGGAAACCGGACACTTCATCTCCTAACCCGATATGCGGTGCTCCCTGTATCGTAGTTAGCGCCTGCAAATAAAACCGGCAGCGTTCATCCTCCACAGCACTCAACTGGACCAGGGAGACTTTTATTCTCTGATTACGCTGTTGAATGTTCAATTCTTTGTCCAAACACTTTTGCAGCCCACGGCAAACACCTTCCGCAAATGTTTCTCCCGCACCAACTCCTACAAATTCCTCCCATTCTAGTAATCTACCCTCAACTTTCTGATTTGGAAGTAGATTTGTACCGCTCAAATCGATCATTCGTGAAACATATGCTTCAATCCCCGCCAGACCAGCTTCCCTGCGTGCCTCTTCATGTGTCAGACCTGAACAGACAATCTCACTTAACAGCTCAGCAGGTCCCTCCGATAACGGGTCCACTGCCTGAACACGACACTGAGCTAGCGGCAGCTGCTTTAATTCCTCCTCCCCCCATCGATGGAAAATCCCAGTCTCTTTTGATGTCAACTGGTAGAAGTATAGAAGCAATTCACTTTGCTGAACAGTGTTTAATCCCTGTTCAAGCCGGCTATTAAAATCTTCAACCCATTTCGCCGATATTCGTCCAATCACCAAAGGATGAGGCATAAACGAATGCCAGTTTCCTTCCAACGTATCAAGATCAAGCAAGAAGAATTGATTCTGTTGTTCCTGTTCAGTTACTCCTGTAACCTCCTTAAATAATTCAAATACAATCACATTGGCTAACATTGCTCCTGCTGTCGAAGAATATGCCGATAATTGTTGATCTTTGAAAAGCACAGATTGGTGCAAGCGGCGCCAAGCAGACTCCCAACATGCCTCAGAGTCTGGTTTTACTAACGGACCTGCAATACCCACTTGTTGTATGCAAATAGCAGGGAGTAAAAGCTTCTTTTCTTCCCTGCAAACCGTATGAAGAAGTCGCAGTTCCTCTAGATTTCCCTCCTGTGACACAAACAAAATCGAATCAAACGGCTGCACACTCTCCCGCCAAGAGCTTACTCTATCTTCCTTTAATTTGACCTCTTCTACCTCCACCTCAGGGTCTGATTTACGGGCATGTGCCACTAATTCCAACAACCGCCGTCTATTAGTCGGTACGGTGTCGGTGATTATCAGTTTGAACTTGGGCAATCCGGATTCAATCAAAGAAGAAACCAACGAAACCAAAAAGGGACCAGAGCCAACTGCCAACACTTTGGCCTGACGATAGGTTTGAAAACGATACGCCCCCGAATTAACAAAACTGTCCACAAATTCAATTTGTGCAGCATGCTTTTTAAGAACATAATCCTCCAATTGATGCGGATGGTCTTGACTTACATCTCTGACAAACCCATTTCGATACAGCACTTCTGCAATTTCATACACCCGATCCCGATATGGTCCAGGTAATCCTTCAGTTAAATTTCCCAACGTATACTCCCCGTTGAACATTGGAATTAGCTTCTCAACCCATTGCTCGATTGTACTGCCTTCCATACGAAAGGAGCTTATATTGTTCCGGAAATACACACCTCTGTTTGAATCGGGGAGAAAAAACGTATCCCTTTTCACTTTCAGTCGCATAGAAGGGTTCAAACTTGTCATTTCGTTCCTCCTTAGCCTTAACTTTTCTCCAAACTGTATGATGACTTCACTATAATTCTATGTAACGCAATTTGTCCCATATGTCTAAACTAATAGAGAAGAGCCTTTACAAAGCTCTTCTCATTAACCGACCAGTTTTACATTGGAAAAAGAGAGCGATTAACCTCCGCAGCGATGGCCTCCACCGCAATTATGGCCGCCGCAACGATGCCCGCCGCCACAATTAGAGCAATGCGAACAATTAAAGCAACTAGAGCAGCGGAAACAACTAAAGCAATTAAAGCAGTTAAAACAGCTAAAGCAACTAAAACAACTAAAACAACGGCCAATACCACCAATACCGCCTATACCACCAACACCACCAATACCGCCTATACCGCCAAAACCACCAATTCGAGACTGATCAAGATAGTATTGGTTTGGGTCAAAAGGAACTGCCTGACTCGCTTGGAAGTCGCCAACATTTAACATTTGGAGTTCATTTTGTAAGGGATTCATTTTCATACCTCCATCTATTTAATATCAATAATTTGTGTTAGTACATAAAACTTCAAGTACTCTCTTCATCAAAATATGACCTATGGCTGGGTATTGCTACTGATTCAGAAGCCCATATTATTGGGACATTCCTAATACTTTGCCTAAAATGTTGATTAAACTAACGGATTAGGGGTATTCAAAAGGAGGATTAAACCTGTTGTCAGGAGGACTACCACAAAGAATGGCCCATAATGAATTAATCAGAGCATTTTTTATGAGCTAGTTTCATACATAAAGAAAAGTGCATAATTTAGAATTTTTACAAAAGCGCACTAGGGAGGGAAATCATGATACAACAAACAGTGACTATCAACAGAAATGCAGGTTTATATGCTCAGCCGGTCAATCAATTAGTTCAAAATGCTTCTCGATTTAATGCGGATATCTTTCTAACATACAAGGGACGAAAGGTGAATGTAAAATCGGTCCTCGGCGTGTTATCTTTAGCGATTCCTAAACAAGCAGAAATTATCTTAGAAGTTTCAGGGGACGATGAAATTGAAGCACTGAGAGAGGTTATTCATACATTGGAAATGCTAGAGTAGAAAGATCTGAATAGAAAAGCAGAGGCTGGATCCAATTTGGGTTCCAGCCTCCTCCAAAAAACTATTTAAACGTTAAGGACTTGCTTACATATCCCCGGTCCCGATGATACAAAATAAGCGCGACTACTAAGATGCCCGAAGCAATCCAGATTGATGTGTTCCCTATGAAGGTGGTGGAAAATGTCCCGGTTAATGCACCAAATAAAAATGAGATAATAATTGCAAAGAATTCTTTGAATTGTTTTTTTGCTTCTTCATTATGTTCTTTTAAAGCCAAATAGGCTGCTTGTGTAGCCGTCCGAAGATTTCCTGTTGTCATTGTTGAATTGTAAACCCACTTGTCGAGTTTATTGAAAGTGGAAATTTGTAAAGACGAGACAAACGCTATACATACAGTTACCACGATATTCGGTATACTGCTTGGTAATAGACCGACAATAATTAAAACTAAGCACTCCAAGATAAGAATAGACCTTCTATAGCTATGCAGGACATGTCTTATCCGGGGAATTTTAGCAATTTCTGAGACCAAAACACCTAAAATAAAAGCCAGAATTGGGGGGATATAAAGCAAGGCTCCGTGCCATTCCCTGTTTGCTGCTTTAACAGCGAGGAGGACCAAATTTCCTGTTTGGGCATTGGCAAATACTCCATCTCTGCTAATAAACGTGTAGGCATCTAAAAAACCTCCAACCACCGCTAACAACATGCCTAAATAAAATGAGTTGGACGATAACGAAGGGATTTTATCTTTCATTTTATGTTCTCCTTGTTCCGATTTGTTGCTTGAATAGTATTTCCTAAATCCTGATTTTCTTAAAATATCATGTATTTGGATGAAAAAGTTACCTCATTTTTGACAATAAAAGAAAATTATTTAAAAACACGGGAAATTGAGTTTAAATTTATATGATTTTCCAATTCTATAGTTATAGGATTGGATGGTTTTAGATTTACTGGGCGAATATTTGCATTTTATGAGCAAATTCTAGCATCTATTGAGCGAATTCTCCCCTTCAATGAGCGAATAGCGAAATCTCTCTCAAAGAATCCTAGTTCTATCAGCGAATTTCCACGTCAAATCAGCGAAGTCGATATTTAGTGAAATCCCCAAAAAAAGGACCAACCTCATTAGTTAGCCCCTGGTTTCACAATCCAATATTATTGTTATTGATTATTTCTCATCCAATCGATTAGTTCTGCAATTGCGTCTTCAAAATCCACTGCTGCCGTCCCGTCTTCAGGTTAAAAATCAATAAAAAAACGCCTAAAGGCGCTTAATAATTGCACTTTGGACAAGGTTGAAAGCGGTCTTTACCATGTCCGCATTGTCTGCAATTGTCTGAGTATTTTTTCCCATTTTTACATTTCCATTGTTCATACGTAATGCCATGTGAATCTTTATCGTTTAAGTACTTGATATAATCATTCCCATAAGGATAGATCATCAACATCACCTCCAGTGCTCACTACCAATGTATGCGCTTACATACATGAAAAACACTGGAAAAATAAATAAAAGTACCTGTGTCATTTTTCATATGTACAAAAATACAGCATGGTTAAAACCATGCTGCATTCAATGAGTCTATATCCTTTTCAACAATAGTTCATTACTAGTTTAGTAATAATTCCTCACCATTTCTCCCATGACCCAGTTCGTTCTCGCACCTGAAACCCCTGTACTTGGGCACTGGGAGCCACCAGTTGTTAAGTCTGCAACAATTGTTTCAACAAGTGGTTGATGAACGTGCTGTGGCCGTTCGAAACTCCACTGTTCTGTTCCGCCAGCTGTCGTCAAAACGATGGGCTCGTTTCCGAAGGTGGAAAAGCTGATTTTCCCTTCGCTCCCCACGATTTCATTCAAATCGACATCTTCAAAAGCCGTGAAACACCAATTTCCTACGCCATGGATCCCAGATTCAAACTTATATGTACCCGTTACAATATCCTCCGCCGAATAATACCCAGCTTGATTGGAAGCTAAACCTTGAACGGAAGTAATCGGTCCAAGCAGAAAATCTAAAAGATCAAGCGTATGGCTGGCTAAATCAAAAAAAAGTCCCCCACCGGCCAATTCGGGTTGTACCCTCCAAGGAAGATGTTGCGGATCCCACACGTCTTCAGAAGCCTTTTGATATTGGGTAGACGATACAAAACGGACCTCTCCAATCGCACCGTCTTCCAATAACTCTTTAATTTTTAAAAATCGCTCTTGTGCCCTGCGATAATACGCCACATATAAGGGCACGCCAGCTTCCTCACAAGCCGCAATCATTTCTTGGCATTCAGCATAATTGCGAGCCATTGGCTTTTCTACATAAACAAGTTTCCCTGCCTTTGCTGCCTTGATGGTATATTCTTTATGTGGTCCTGGCGGTGTGGCAATATAAATTGCATTGACCTCAGGATCGTTAATGAGTTCATCGGCATTATCGTACCATTTGGGGACACCATGCCGTTTTGCATAATCCTCGGCAAGCTCCCCTGATCTCCTCATAACCGCTACCAATTCTGAATGATTGATTTTTTTGAAAGCTGGGCCGCTTTTCACTTCCGTTACGTCACCGCATCCAATAATTCCCCAACGAACCTTATCCAACTTCATCCTGCATCTCTCCTTATTTGCCACAGCACTTTTTATATTTTTTACCGCTCCCACATAGGCATGGATCATTTCGGCCAACTTTATTTTCCTTTTGAATTGGACTGCTTTGGGGATTGCCCCCCCGATTGCTAGCATTTCTGAAATCAATTTCTCTTGCAAGTGCGGCAAGTTTCCAATCCAATAGTTCCGGGTGTGACTCGCCTAAAATGGAATAATACCCATAAACAGTCTGTTCAATATCAACTAGGCTAGAGAAGTATTCATTTTTCATATGATTACTTATTACAGGTAATGCTTTTCGAGATAGCTGATGACAGAGGGCTTCAATCAGCATATCTTGTTCATCTAGTTCATCTAGTTCATCTGTCCCCCGATAAGCTTTTATTAAAGCTTGTACTGCCCGGTCAGATTTAATATTTTCAACAACGGAACTCGCATAAATAATCGAATCGGAATTTTTTAAATATGGTTCTACCGCCTGCACAACATCATCCGATTGAAAACCAATTAATGCGGCTGAAACCTCTTCTAACAAGATATCATCATCACGGTCCAACAATCTAGCTAAGAGGGGGATATGCTTTTCTAGTTTCAGTATTCCAATCATATATACAGCCAAGATACCATGAAACGAAAACCATTTTTCGTTTAATTCCTCTTGCAAAATTTCCTCGATATCCTCTTCTGTGATCCAGCCATTTTGAACGATACAGGCAGCAAGTTTTTTCGCTTCAATAAATTGTGAATGTTCATACGTTTTGGCTTTGTCGAGAGCATTGATTCTTTGTGCAAATTCTTCCCAAACTTCTTCCTCATCCCCATTTACAATCAGTTCAGCTAAAGACCAATGCTCTTCATTAAGATATTTCTGGAGCGGTTCTTTATATTTGAGGCTTAGCATGGGTTCGATCCGTTCTAATAACTTCACTGCCAAGTGGATTTGGGTCTTATCCATCTTTGGGATATTCTCTAACAGAAGCTTGACACCCTCTTCATTGATCTTCATGTTATCAATGTAAATTAGTATCGACGATTGCTTGTCCTCGTTCGTAAACGCTTCCTTCAATAATCTTAACGTCCATTCTTCAGGAACGTTTGGATAATCGTGTAAGGCATGAAGCACTATTTCTTGAATTAAGATATCCTGGCTAATTACATGTGGTTCTATTTTTTCTAAAAAAGTCATCGTATCCGTCCTTTAACCATCTTTATTCTCCTTAGTATTATAATTGATTTTAGCAGCATCACCAAAAGAAAACCTTAATGGAGCAATCAAAATACAAAAACTCGCCGCAAATCTTTTTGGGCGAGTTTCTGATTTATAATTGTTTTACTATCTTAAAATGTTAATCCATGACCAAGCTTATAAATATTACCATCACTATCTTTATAAGCGTACCGGAGACCTTCCGGCATATACTTATCCTTGTCATAGCCCGGTACATCATTTCTTGACACACAATTACCTTCTTCATCAACCGCAATGACGGCTTCACTCGCTGGCAATGTTAACGGTAAAACACCTACTGGTCGGCTATTACCTGCCATAACCTCATACTGTGCCTTAAAGTAGGTATCGTAACCCGCGATTAGAACATCTGCTAAAGGCTCAACGTTTCCAAGGATCCATGGCAAAATGACATTCACACTCATAATCACTTTTCCGCCGCGGATATGGATACTGTCTGCCACTTCTTTAAGATGGGCCATTCCACTTAAGGTGGTTTCCTGATAGGTAGTACCATCTAATGCCGTTTCTGTCTTATCTTCGCAGATTTCAAGTTCTAACAATCCTGGGGTTGCATTGAAATATGCTCCAGATTTGGGACTTAAGAAGAGAATAGCAATGTCAGCTTCTTCATAGTTATCCGTCAAGATAAATTGACCAAGCTCCTGACATTCCTTTCTTGCATTTTCCGTATAAGCTGCAGCCCGCTCTGGTTCTTTGTGGAAAACTTCCACATAAACTTTCTTAGTACCAAGCATATCAGCTGTTAAAGGTAAGGTCCGGTTTGTATTTTTTAGAACGGTTACTGATTTTTTATGAGCCTCATATGCGGCTTCCCAGCTAGCAGGATTACTAACTACTGTAGCAGCATTCTCTGGTGAAACATAGGTACGATCATCAAATAATCCTAACGCAAACATTTCAGTAAGCAGTCTTACATTTGCTTCATTAATCCGCTCTTCACTAATCCAGCCATTTTCAATCGCTTTTTTAAGGTTTTCAATATCGTTCGTATCAGAAATAAGATCTGTACCCGCATTAATTGCTTTTGCAAAACGTTCCGCCTCGCTTAAGGTTTCAACGCCCCAGCTCATTTTACTTGTGACTCCGCTGTCACTATTGATATAGCCTTTGAAGCCTAATTTTTCTCTAAGGATTGAATTTAAGAAATAATCATTAAAGGTAAAACCAACCTCTTCGAATGGAATGCTTTCACCTTCGAATTCTTGTACTGCACTTTTCTTGATGCTAGGGATCGAATAATATGGCATCATCGATGAAGTCCCATGCTCTACTGCTGCTCTAAACGGAGGCATATGATACTTTTCTAAGCTTCCAGGTGTTGGGTATAGGTTCCATTTCCCCTCTTCATAATGTGGGTCAAATCCATTTTCCCTTGGTCCACCACCGGGAAAATGCTTAGTAGTCATTGCGATACTATGGTTTCCAATGCCCTTCCCCTGAAAGCCGTCAATTATGCGGCCGATGGCATCCGAGATAAATTCCGGGTCTTCCCCGAAGGTACCATAGATCCGCTGCCATCTCGGGTCCGTAACAGTATCCGCCATGTACATATATCCTTTTCTTAACCCAACAGCATCCCACTCATCATGGGCGATTTCGGCAAAATGGCTAAAAAGGGAGGCATCGCCGCCATTTTTTATATCGCCTTTAGCTGCTGCTGCAAGTCCTAACGTTCCTGGCCAAGTAGAAAAAATCCCAGCTGCATCATTCATCCCAAAAATGAATTCTGTGTTTTCGTTTCTGGAATTCGATGCGATTAAGCAAGGAATACCCAGACGTGTTCCCTCACATACTTCATTCATGGTATTGACCCACTCGGCCATTTGAGCCGGGCTCCAGTTATCTCTGAGAATGAAGTGGCGCAGATGCATGTTCTCAATCGTATGCGTTGTACCATATACTTTTGCCAAAGCAAAAATAGTTTCGCCCTTTTCAACAATACCTTCATCTAACACGCCATCATGACTTGTTTTACTCTTATCTTTTTGAGTAAGTCCCATTTGACGCGTATTTATAAGCATCATTCCGACCTTTTCGTCGATATTCATTAATGAAACTAGATTCTCCGCACGTTCCTTCGGGCTTAAGCGCCAGTCCTTATATGGTTCTAGTTTCCCACTATTATTTAAATCTTTAAATTTTAATCCATCCACTTCAATGATGTTCTTGACTCTTACTTCTAAAATCGGCTGTTTATGGTTTTCTTTCATTTTAATGCCTCCTAAACTTGTAAGCACTAGTAATAGTAAGTACAACTTCATCTTAGCAATTTCAGGCCATATTCACACACACTATTGATATTTTTTATATAATATTGTGCTTTTAATGATATTTTTTAATTCGCCATTTCGCCTAAAATAAAGGCTGTGTTAAACTAGTCTGTTGATTTCCGTTCCAGGCACTTCGCTTTCCGCGGGCGTGCCGGGGAGCCTCCTCAGCGCTTTTAGCGCCTGCGGGGTCTCCCCTGCCCCGTACTCCCGCAGGAGTCTTCGTGCCTTCCACTCCAATCAACAGAGTTCCAAAATCAACATTATTCTTTAACACAGCCAAAATAAAAAAAGGACATGAATTTATCATGCCCCACCTTTTCTTTCTATTTGCAATCTCTATACTCTGTAGCCGTCATACCTTTTACTTCTTTAAATACTTTACAAAAGTAATTATAGCTGCTAAAGCCGACTTGAATACCAATATCTGTAATAGATAACCGACCTTGTTCAATAAGAAATATTGCCTCTTTTATCCGCTTATTATGAATATAATCAATCACACTAATCTTCAATTCTTCTTTAAATCTCCTGGCAAGATAGGATCGATTAAAACCGATTTCATCTGCAATAGATTGTACATTGATCGATTCTTTAAAGTAGACATTTATATACATTAACGCTTTTTTGACAACAGTACTATATCCTTTAACTGCAAAATTTTTAACCGCATCACAATATTCTTCCACCATACTGAAATTTATTGCATCTAAATCGGACATCGTCACAGCTGCCTCAATTTTAAATGCGAATTTTTCCGATATAGCATGTAAATATTGAGGTTCGACCCCTCCTTTAGCTGCAGCCAGCCGATTCATTGTATTACTTGAAAAGCTAAGATTTTTTTTCGCCCGTAAAGGATTCCCTGGAACTCTATAGGAAAAGTCACCCGTAAAATCAATCAATGCTTTCAGTGCAGAATCTTTATCCCCAATTTCGATAAAATGTAAAAATTTCTTTTCAGCGGCATATCTGAGCTTCACCTCCATACCATCTTGATCATAATCCAGAGGCTGTACCTCCGGTTGATTATGCTCATTATGATTTGGAGCCGTAACAAATTGGGAGTCAACTCGCGGATTCATTAATAGATTCACTAATAGATCACCAATTGCTAAGTAGGATTGTCCCAAATATGGCAATGATTTATAAAACTTCTCAAAGGGTTTACCCCAATTATTTTCAAGCCGATTTTCTCTGATAACACTCCAGATAAAATGGTCAGTGATCTTTTCTAACATGAAAGGTCCGACGATAACCATTCCATGAAATTGTTCATCCATGTGCAGGGCCGCTGCCAAATACGAAAGTTGGAAAGAATCTGTATGAAAACAAAAACTATTTTTATTGGCTGCTTCTAATGCATTTTTAAGATCCAAATAGATTTTCTTGCGTGCCTCCACAAATATGAGGGGGTCACTATCATCAGATATATGTAAAATGGTTTGAAATTGATGATCAATGACTTGTACATCTATTTGAAAAGCATTCTTAATTAGCCAGCATTTACTTTGAAGTTCATCCACTTTAATCACCTTTCAGATTCATTGGATTCACATGATCGTTTTCAGCTTCCCATCTCCCTATTTCATTTCTAACGATAGGAGCAACTTCTTTTCCTAATAGTTCGATGGCTTTCATTACATCATTATGGGGCATGGAACCAACAGGACAGTGAAGCATAAACCGTGTGATTCCAACATTCTTCCCTAGGTGGATGATTTTCTCGGCTACTGTTTTCGAATCCCCTACGTACAATGCTCCTTCCAAACTGCGAGCCGCATCAAAGCTCGAACGGTCATACATCCCCCATCCGCGCTCGCGTCCTAATTTATTCATAACCTGCTGGGTGGAAGGGAAAAACTTCTCAGCTGCTATTTCGCTCGTTTCCGCAATGAAACCGTGCGAGTGCGAGGCAACCGTTAGTTTAGACACATCATGACCAGCGTGAACGGCTGCTTTCTTATAAAGTCTTACAAGTGGCTCAAATTGCAACGGGCGCCCGCCGATAATGGCTAGAACGAGTGGCAACCCCAGCAGACCTGCTCGAATCACAGAATCACGGTTGCCTCCACTTCCAATCCAAACAGGCAAAGGATCTTGAACCGGCCTAGGGTACACACCGAGATTTTGGATAGCTGGTCGATGGCCGCCATCCCAGGTCACTTTCTCCGACTCTCGTATTTTTAATAATAGCTCTAGCTTCTGATCGAATAATTCATCATAGTCTTTTAAATCATAGCCAAACAGCGGAAACGACTCAATAAAAGAGCCTCTGCCTGCCATAATCTCGGCCCGGCCATTTGAAATTGCATCAAGTGTTGCAAAATCCTGAAAAACTCGGACCGGATCGGCGGAAGAAAGAACCGTTACTGCACTGGTTAATCGGATTCGATTGGTTTGTGAAGCGGCAGCAGCCAACACAACGGCAGGAGAAGAGGCAGCAAAATCCTCGCGATGATGCTCACCGACACCAAAAACATCGAGTCCAACCTGATCTGCAAGGACAATTTCCTCTACCACTTCACGGATTCGTTGCGCATGACTAATTACCTTCCAGGTTTTCACATCTGGCGTGGTCTCGACAAACGTGCTCACACCTATTTCCATAAAGAATCTCCTCCTATTAAGCTAAGGCCGCTTATGGCCTGAGTATATTTAAATGTAATTTAAGAAATACCAAGCGTAATTATCCTACATTTCCCGATATATTTCAAAATAATCGGATTTTTACTATTAAGAAGTAAAACAAAAATGAGTGTCAGGCATAAAGGTGCCTGACACTCATTTTTTTAATAAAAGAATTCTGTTTCATTATGTGCAACTGAATCTGCTTTATTACCAGGAGTTGACGATTTGAATGCTGTAATCTTTTCATATTCCCCTGGTTTTAGGACACTTTGATCCCCTCTCATTAAGTAGGTGTAAGCGATAATCGAGATAAATAATCCGAATGTCCAGGCATTTTCCCACAAAAAGCGAAGACCTGGGATGAGAAGTCCAAGTACAGGAACAGCGACACCAATTATCAGGGCGTAAACACCGTTTTTATTAAAACCGGATGTATAACTATAGCGGCCGTTTACATCATATAGTTCGTTAAGGGCCATTTGCCGCTTGCGAACAAGCCAGTAATCCGCAATGGCAATTCCATCAATCGGACCAAGTAAAGCACCGTACGTTCCCAACCAGCCAAAAATATAGTTTCCAAAGTTCTCCATGATATACCAAGGCTGCATTAAGATTGCAAAGATTCCAGTGATTATTGCCCCTATGCCAAAGGTAATTCGTCTTGGATTTAGATTTTCAATGGCACGGGCCGGTGCAACAATGTTTGCCCCGACATTAATCGTTAAGGACGCAATGACAATGATTAATGTTCCCAAAAAGATAACGAATGGCGGGAATTTTGCAAGCAATTGAACGGGATCCCAGAGTGCAGTCCCGAAAATAACTACGGTCGCAGATGTGACTGCAATTCCAATAAAGGAGAAGATACTCATGGTAAGTGGAAGAGAGAAACTTTGAGCCAACATTTGTGATTTTTGACTTTTCGCATAGCGGCAAAAGTCAGGAATATTCAAGGCAAGTGTTGCCCAAAAGGCAATGACACCGGTTAATGCAGGAAAAAATACTTTTAAAAATGCCCCTGTGGTCGTGAACTTTGATGGCGTGTCCAGGATTGGCCCCCAGCCTCCTGCATTCGTAAATGCCCAGATAAAAAGAATTATAGCAGAGATACCTACAATCGGTGTGGCAATTAAGCCAAGGACTTTCATCGCTTGAGGTCCTTTATAAGCAACAACTACATTTAATCCCCAAAACAAAGCAAATACAATCGCCGTATGTCCTGGGATGTTTCTCCAAGCGGCAAATGATGCCGATAAAAGTGTGTCAATCGCACCTGTACCAATCCAGGTGTTAATCCCAAACCACCCAGCAGCAACAATCGCTCTAGCTAAAGCCGGGATATGGGCACCTTTTGAGCCAAACCATAAACGAGCAAATACCGGATAGGGAATGCCAAACTTTGTACCAGCGTGGGAATTTAATAAAATAGGGATAAGAACAATGACATTTCCAAGAAAAATCGTTCCAATTGCCTGCCACCAATTCATTCCTAACGAAATCAAGCCACTAGCCATCGTATAAGCAGGAATACACAAGCACATACCAATCCATAAAGTAGCAAAGTTCAGCCCTTTCCATGAATGTTCCTTCATAGTCGTGGGGCGCAGGTCATCATTCCACATTTCACTGTTACTTAAACCATTAGCTGCTTCAGGCGTCAGGGTAACAATACCATTTTGTTCAATTTGCGTTTTCAACAAATTTCCCCCTTATTGGTTATTTAACATGCTTTTCTAGTGAAACAATGATGTGTAAATTCAATTGAACGAATATTTAAAAAATTCACAGCGGATTTTACTATCTCCCCATAACATCCCCCCTCTATCCTTCAACTCCTGCCAGCAGGGTCCTATTTGCCGTCCCTATGGTTGAGGCAAAGCAAAAGGTTAAAAACCTACTTCTCTACCTTATATTATATCTCTCTAATTCTTCCTGTCATTGGACAAATAGTAGTATGATTTAGGTTAATTTTTTTATGTTATGTAAAGTGTGAATCAAGGATTAGATATTTCTTCCTGAATAGATTCCATACCATATAGAGGATTATAATCAGGAGAACAGAATCTGTCCTCCATTGCGTATGAAATCCTTACATTATTTCTTTATTATTGGCTGTGTTAAACTGGTTCTGTTGATTTTCGTTCCAGGCACTTCGCTTTCCACAACAGAGTGCCAAAATCAATATTAACCTTTAACACAGCCTTATAATTAGCTAATCTCCCCGCCAACTGCTGCAATATCTTGCTCATTTAAAATTACAGCTTCAATGGATAATTCCAGACCCTTTACAATTAATTCTAGACTCATGCTTGGTTGACCGGGGTTACGGACAATTTGTTCAGGGATAAAGGGAATATGGATAAAGCCGCCTCGGATGTCTTTGCGGCTAGTTTCAATAAGATTCATCAACCCATAAAAAATATGATTGCAGACGAATGTTCCAGCTGTGTTTGAAACGGAAGCAGGAATTCCGTTCTCCGTCATCTTTTTCACCATAGCCTTGACTGGCAATTTAGAGAAATAAGCTGTTGGTCCCCCCGGGACAATCTCTTTATCAATTGGCTGTTTATTCTCGTTATCTGGGATTCTGGCGTCGTCTACATTAATTGCCACACGTTCAGGCGTGATTGTGGCACGCCCCCCTGCTTGGCCGACACAAATGACTATATCTGGATTTAGTTCAGCGATCGCTTCTTTAAGACTAGTAATCGCTTTGCCAAAAACCGTGGGGATTTCTCTTGTGATCACTTCGCAGCCTGCAATTTCTTTTCCTTGTAATAACTTTACCGCTTCATGCGCAGGATTAACGGGCTCTCCTCCAAATGGGTCAAAGCCAGTAATAAGTATCTTTTTCATCGTCATTATCCTTTCTACTAATTATTTACTTTATAGATTCTTTAATGCCTGTGAAAATCTATTAATACCCTCATGAATCAAATTTGTTTCCGCCCTGCCATAGGTAAAACGGAGACACCCTTTTTCAGTGCCTAAAACATTTCCTGGGACAAAGGCAATTCCCTTCTTGATTGATTCCTCCAGTAATTTCTGCACGTCGATAGGTCTGTTCACTTTACACCACAGATGAATCCCCCCATCTGGAATAGAGAAGGAAACTTTTTCACCCAATAGTTGATTAAGACTTTGAACAAGTTGATCTCTCCGTTGTTCAAGCTGTTTTCTTAAAAATTGTATATGTGTATCATAGGACTGTGACTTGAGAAATTCGTTCGCCACCCATTGAGGAAATACACTGTGTCCAAAATCAACTTGTTGTTTGGCGTCAGCAAGCCGTTGAATGACCTTTGAGGGGCCAATAACCCAACCGATTCGTAATCCTGAAGCAATAATTTTCGACAACGAACTAATATATAGAACATTCCCATTATCATCCATTGATTTTAACGATGGATTTACCACTCCATCAAAGGAGGTCAAACTATAGGGGTCATCTTCAATAATTGGAATTCCAAATTCTGCTGAAATGTTTAAAATTCGTTGACGCCGTTGCAGGGAAAGAACCTTTCCCGTTGGGTTTTGATAATCGGGATTTAGGAATACCATTCTTATTCTATGTTTCTTATGTAGTTGAACAAGGTCTTCCGGATTTACCCCATTTGAATCCACAGGCAATCGGAAGATTTTTAAACCTGCCGTCTGGAAAATGGGCAGAGAATAACAATAGGATGGATCTTCAATTGCCACAGCGTCACCAGGTTTAAGCAGGCATTGGACAATCAGATGCAGTGCTTGCTGTGCACCCGATGTGATAAGAATCGAAGAAGAAGTTGTATTAATTTTCTTATATTCATTCACATGATCGGCAATCGTACACCTTAATTCTTCATTTCCTTGCGGATCGTCATAGCCAAGATAGCCTGTAAAAGGATGCGCGGATAGAATATGTTGGAATTGCTCATTTGGAAATAAACTAGATGACAATTCACCACTTGCCATATTAATAAGGTCATTATCTTGGGTTTCCTTACGAATTCTTTGAACAACAGGAAGGTTGGGAAGAAATGAGCCACGCTCCAAATATCTACCCCAGTTTGGAATCCGTCTATGTTCGAGCCCCCAAATATCCGTACTCACAATGGTCCCACTACCTTTTTTTCTCTCAACAATCCCCATTGACTGCAGTTCTTCATATGCGGCTACCACTGTACTACGATTCACTTGCAGCTCTTCAGCTAAGGCCCTTTCTGAAGGTAACATGGTTTCCGGTGAAAAATGGCCTGTGGCAATACCTTGTTCAATGTAATCAGCAATTTGTTTATAAATTGGTCTTTTAGTTGTTCGATCGGGTCTCCAATCCACCCAACTCACTCCTTTCCAATTACTTGTGACAGTAAAAGTGGATGGTCCATTTTTTTAGTAATTGGCTGGTCATTTTTTATAACTTTAACCTTAATATAGGAATCATACTATGTCTAATGAAAAATCAATAATTTTATCATATAGTGAGGATGAAATACTATGACGTTTGGCATGATTCTTATCATTGTTGTTTTAATTGGTGCCCTTATTGGTACCTTAGCACTTACTGGGAAACCGGATGAGGACTATAAAAGTTCCACAAAACAAAACACGATACGGTTGACCGCTATTTATGCCATTGTCATCTTAGCTGCAATTGGGGGCTTGGCTTGGTATATCAGTATAAGCTAAATCATAAAACTTTAGCAGAACACACATAATAAGTTTAAAAAATTTCGTTTAGAAATAAACAAAAGAAATAATTTTAATTTCCCCTATTTATCGCATAATTCAAAATCTATTAAAAATAATTATTTCGAAATCCGAAAAAAATGTTACAATTCTAATTATTACTTTTAATAGATTGAAGGGACATACATGAAAAAAAAGCAATGGCTTATATATGGAATGTTGATTTTCGCTACGGCGACATGGGGAAGTGCATTTATTGCTGGAAAAATTGCTGTTCAAGACTTTGAACCGGCTACAGTTGCTTTTTTACGTTTTTTAGGAGCTTCTGTCCTATTGTTCCCGCTGATGTGGTTAACTGAAAAAAATCGGATCAGGCCTACTCTTAAAGACTATAGCTTGTTTGCGGTTTTAGGTTTAACTGGAATAGCACTTTATAATATATGCTTTTTTATTGCTACCAAACATGCACCGGTAATTAAGAGTTCCTTATTTATTGCGTCAAATCCAGTTTTAATTGTTCTTTTGTCAGGCATCTTTTTAAAAGAGACGATTACCAAGAACCATATAATTGGTATGGTGACTGCTCTTATTGGGGTAACTTTTATCATTACAGATGGTCATGTGCTTTCACTGGTGGAGATAGGCTTTGAAACGATCGATTTTGTTTTACTTGGTGCGGTGATTTGTTGGGCCTTGTACAGCGTCGTTGGCAAAGTGGTTTTAAAAAAATTTAGTTCAGTCGAATCTACTACTTATGCCGTAGCTTTTGGTACATTATTTTTATTACCATTTGCATTAGTGGAAACCACTTGGAAAGATGTACAGCATGCTGACATTTCAACCTGGATAGCCATCACCCATATGAGTATTTTCGTAACAGTGGTGGCATTTATTATGTATTATTACGGGATCAAGGAAATTGGTGCGGCAAAAGCTTCGATTTTTATTAATGTCATGCCAGTATCGGCCGTCTTGATGGCAACCATCTTTTTAAATGAAACCTTCACTTTGTCTCATGGAATTGGAGCAGCCTTTGTCCTATCTGGTGTTTATATTGGAACAAATCCGAAGATATTTAAGAAAAAAATAAGTACGGTCAACCGTGCTATTTAATTAAAATACTCGAGTAAAAGGACTGACCAAATTGGTTAGTCCTTTTTTTAACAAGCACATTATTACTAAAAAAGTGTCCCTTAAAGTATAATAATGTATATAAAATAGCATCTTGAGAAGGAGTATGCATTATGGGTTTTATCGTTTATTTTATTCTAATCATGATAATTCCAATATTTGTGCAGATGTATTTAAGGAGTACCTACTCTAAATTTTTGAAAGTAGGCTCATCTTCTGGATTTACGGGTGCCCAGGCTGCTAGAAGAATCTTGGATCAAAATGGCTTATACGACGTATCTGTAGAAGAAGTGAGAGGTCACTTATCGGACCACTACGATCCAAGAAGTAGAAGTGTTAGGCTTTCCTCAACGAACTACCATGGGACCTCGATTGCTTCGATATCCGTTGCCATTCACGAGGTTGGCCATTGTTTACAACAAAAGGATGGTTATGTACCTTTACGTGTAAGACATGCATTGGTACCAGTCGCAAATATTGGCTCAAATTTTTCATTTATCTTGATTTTAATCGGTATTCTCTTATCCTCTGCCAACTTTTTATTACTTGGAATTATCGCTATGGGCGCTGCCGTTCTGTTTCAGGTAGTTACGTTACCTGTCGAATTCAATGCGAGTTCCAGAGCTCTGGATGTAATGGTTGGTTCTGGTCTGATTAGAAATGAAGAAGAGTATCGAGCGAAAAAAGTGCTAAACGCGGCTGCGCTTACGTACGTAGCAGCAACTGTAGTAGCAGTAGCAGAATTACTCCGTTTTGTACTCATGTTTACTGGAATGCAAAATAATGAAGATTAAGAAGTTAAAAAAAGACTCCTGGGTTGGAGTCTTTTTTTGCTTCAGTTATTAGGATTTTTCTGACGTTATGTCGTTATATGGCAAAATCAGTTTTTCCAGCCTATTGTAGTCCATCGAACTTATTTCCTCCATTAATCTCGGAATGGCTTTTTCAGGATAGCCGTAATCACGAAGTAGTTTTCGCTTTTTCTCTATTTGATCCACAGAAATACCTCCCCTAATGCGTGTTGTGTTTTTTCCATAATAAAAGAAACCATTATCATTTTCACATTTTGCCCGAGACCTTCATGTTCTATGAATCCTTTTCAAATTCCGCCTCTAAGTTTACATAATGTAATTATCGTTAATAAAAAAATGGAACATACCTAGTCGGATTTTCTGTTAAATTTGACTGGGAATATCCTGAACCTATATAATAGATCCCCATCGATCATAAATGTTCCTGTTTAGGTGTGTTTTGCATAGGGTTTTTCTTGGAACATGTTATACTTTGCTATAGAAATATCTGTGAAAGAATTTATGGGAGCGTGTTTTATGAATTATAAGGTTGTCATCTTAGATATAGACGGAACCATCCTCCCGCATGGAAAAACACTTAGTCATGCCACAAAGGATGCCATCCAGAGGTTAAAAGAGAAACAGACGAAAGTGGTGATTGCTACCGGGAGAGCACCTTACTTTACTGAGTCGATTATTCAAGAAACTGGGGTCGACTCGATGGTCTTTTTTAACGGTTCCTTTGCCTTCCATGAAGGAAAAGAAATATACAAGAGTTCGATTGATAAGCAAGTATTAGAAAGAGTCCATCAATTATCCAATGACTTACAACATCCGCTGACTTATTTAGGCGATACGAGTTTTAAAGTCACGCATTTAGAACATCCCTTCGTCGTAGAAGCGTACCAGCATGATCCATGGAAACCGGAGCTGGCCCCGCCGCAATTTTGGAAAGACCAGGATATTTATCAAATCTTCCTTCATTGCGATCTGGAAGAGGAATTATCCTATCAGTCAAAGGTTCCAGAACTGGATTTCCGCAGATGGAGTTCAGGGGCACGAACCTGTGATGTGAATTTGTCTAACTCAAACAAAGCAGTGGGACTTAGTAAATTATTAGAAAAACTTGGGATTGCACCTGATGAGGCCGTTGCCTTTGGCGATGGTTTAAATGATATGGAAATGCTGTCACTAGTCGGAATGGGAGTCGCCATGGGAAATGCCCGTGATGAATTGAAAGCAATGGCCAATATGGTCACACTCTCCGCCGAAGAAGACGGTGTCCGTTATGGATTAGAGCGTCTTGGTTTAATTTAAACCGAGAGCTCTTTTCAGTTTTGAAATGGGAGATAAGGAGTGAGCAATCATGAATTTATCATATGATGTAATCTCGGACGAAGAAATAGAATATTGCCGGGATGTATGCAATGAACTAATGGCCTTTCAAAAGTCGAAAGCTTACATAACACCCGAACTGTTTGACAGCATGAACTTTGACACCCGCCTGGTCCCTTCGATTAATAGCGCCATTCATAATTATATCGTGATCGTGAAGGATGGCGAACAAGTCGTTGGGTACGTCTATTCTAATATCTCGCCAAAAGAGACCTATTCTAATGATTTTGCTACTTTTTTTGACATGTCTACAGTTCGTAGACCAAATGTTGGTTGTTTATCGCAATTTTATATTAAGGGCGAGTATCGGAAGTATGGAGTTGGGTCTACACTTTTCAAGATGTCGATGGAGTGGTTAAAACAATTTGATGACGTCGAGGATTATTTTATCTTTGTCTCTAACGGCAATAATGACGCGCTGGAATTTTACAAACGTAAGGGATTTTCGGTCAGTCATGAGATCTTGGACGGTTTTATAACAGTGTTACGAAGCAAGTAGAAGCAATAAAAGCTTGTAGGATTTGATCCATATGGATATAATCTACAAGCTTTTTATATGTACTTATTACAGCCATTCCTCAGCGATCGAACTATTATCAGCAATGGTGAAGGCTGCATTGCTGATGGCTTGAGCTAATGTGTCGCCCGTTTCACATATGTTGTTAAAGCAAACTTCAGTGCTCCCATTGGTTGTATAGGTAAAACCGAAGTCTTTTAATTTTTCTACGATGAGCATCGCGTGCTCGAGATTTTGCTCAGGTTGAAAATCTGAAACTGGTATAAATGTCCCCTTTTCAAAATCAAACCATCTGTCCCATCTATTTAACTTCCAGCCTAGTATTCTACGAGCAATAATTTCTACTTGGTTCATTTCATTCTGGCTCCTTCCTCTGTATTTTCTTATTTTACCATTTTCATCGTGCCTGTTCCTCGTAATCAATTTCAATTTTGTGACTCTTCTAAGGTGTGGAGGAGGTATAGATGACCACAGTTTGCTTGAAGGAGCCAGGTCGGTCGTCAATCGGGACTATTGGCGATCCATATTAGCCAAAACGACGCCGGTCGGTCATTAGTCACGTCTATTGACGACCGGCATGAGACGAAACTAGCCAGGTCGGTCGTTAATCGGAGCTATTGGCGACCTATTTTAGCCGAAATGTCGTCGGTCAGTCGTCAATCACGTCTATTGACGACCCGCATGAGACAAAAAAGCGACGGTCGGTCATCAATCACTCCTATTGGCGACTATATTAGCCGATACGAGGCCCGGCGGTCGTCAATCACTCCTATGGCGACCCATATTAGCCGATACGAGGACAGTCAGTCGTCAATCAACTATTACAAATTCACGCCTTTCATGCCTGCTTGATGTTAGCGTTCACCAGCAGCTACATTCGTAAGACTTTCAAAGAATCCCCTTAATCGAATCCACAACTTGGTCAATCTCATCTTTCGTCGTATACCTTCCTAAACTAAAACGGATGGCACCCATTCCAACTTCTTCAGAAACACCCATTTCCTTTAAAACTGGGGATAATTCTATACTTCCCGCGTGACAGGCAGACCCTGTGGACGCAGCTAACTGAGGGATCGCATCCAATATCTCTTGACCCACTCTTCTTACAAAACTGACATTCAAAGTATTCGGCAGACGGTCCTCCAAATGGCCATTCAATACTACCTGATTGCCGAACTTCTCCTTTAATTGCATCCAAAAATAATCGGTTAACTCTTTTATTCCACAATCTTCTACGTGTTGTTTAGCCATCTCACAGGCCTTTCCTAAGCCCACCGCTAATAAAGTATTTTCGGTACCTGCCCTAAGGCCAAACTCATGGCCCGCTCCATGGATAAGCGGTTCCAGATGGATTCCCTCTCGTATATACAACGCGCCAATTCCTTTAGGTGCATAAAGCTTATGGCCGGCAATCGTTAGCATATCCACTTTCAAATCATTCACATTCACCGGAACTTTTCCAACCGATTGGGAAGCATCCGTATGAAAAGCAACCCCATGTTCCTTAGCTATTTCCCCAATCTCCATAATGGGCTGCAATGTACCTGTTTCATTATTGGAGTGCATTATCGAAATCAGAATGGTTTCTTTTATGATTGCGTTTTTTATTGCTTCTAGTGTAACCTTCCCATTCCGATCAACGTCTACATATGTGACTTTTGCCCCAATTTGTTCTAAGAATTTGCACGGATTCATAATCGCAGGATGTTCAATTTTGGAAGTAATGATATGGTTGCCTTTATGCCGATTTTTTAAAAAATAACCTTTTA
Organism: Bacillus sp. AFS073361; assembly: GCF_002567005.1. Classification (GTDB taxonomy): domain Bacteria; phylum Bacillota; class Bacilli; order Bacillales; family Cytobacillaceae; genus Neobacillus. The sequence continues at coordinate 32,879 of NZ_NUZU01000019.1, read as the reverse complement.
ATGCAAGATTATTGGCTTCACTGCCTCCGCTTGTAAAAATAACCTCTCTGGGGGAACAGCCAATTAATTCCGCAACCTGTGCTCGGGTTTGATGTAATAATTCCTTTACTGGTAACCCTGCCCAGTGTAAGGCCGACGGGTTTCCATAAAATTGATCTAACAATGGCTTCATGGCCGCGGCTACTTCAGGAGCAATCGGTGTACTGGCATTGTAATCAAGATAAATTTTTTCCATCTAGTTATTCAATTCCTTTCCCCTTAGACAGAAGCTGGGACCTTAACTATACTGTTAATAAAATCTTTGAATAAATTGTTCATTTCATGGTTTGTACTCGCCATTGATTCAGGATGCCACTGAACACCGACCGTAAAGGTGGTTGGATGGATATACTCCACTGCTTCAACAATCCCATCGGATGACTGGGCAACAACTCGAAGGTCATTGGCCACCTTATCAATGGCTTGATGATGGAGACTATTCACACGTACTCGTTCAGAACCGACCATTTCGAATAATTTACTATCGGTGGCGATGGTCACCCAGTGAGTATCTCGACTTCTATCAATTTTCTGGTTGTGTTGAATGGGTTCCTTGACTTGACTCGGGATGTCCTGGATTAACGTACCGCCAAGAGCAACATTCAAAATCTGAACGCCTCTGCAAATGGCAAGGATCGGAATATTGTTTTCAAGCGCGTATTTCACCATCGCAATCTCTGCCACGTCCCGCTCCGGTGTAGTTGGACCCAAGTGTGGATGCGGATCCTGTCCAAAAAGTTTCGGATCGACATCCTCTCCTCCACTGAGAATGAGTCCATCGCATAAGGCGAGCGTTTCTATTGCCATCTTAGGGTTAATGTAAGGAAGAATGACAGGTATTCCTCCATTGGCAGCAACACATTTATGATAATCATGGTGCACATAGACACCTTCCATATATTCGTTATGTTTTACATAGGCACCCGTAATGCCGATAACTGGTTTTTTGTTCATAATTTTTCCCCCTTAACATGCTAACAACAATATCTTACCATAATCATTCTAATAGATTATATTCTTGAATGAGCTGCTATTTGAACTTCAAAAAAAATTTACATAATCTTTAAATAACCTTCATAGATTACTCTGTACGACTTATATAAAATAATATAAATATTGTCAAGGGATGGAGATAAAATGGAGTATGTTCTTTACAATGGCAAGAAATATTTAATCCTTTATAAGTACACTTCAGGATTCTGTGAAATTAAGGAAGTCGATAGTATACATAATATACAATTGGTTCATTCATCAGAATTAACGGACCTAAACTAAAAAAAGCTGAAAAAGGGAATGTACCCTTTTTCAGCTTTTTTTTAGTTGAAGAAATTTAAACCTAGTTATGTATATTTCGCCACATTTTCTCAAATTATATGATAAAAAAGGTGGGGTTCTCATGAATAATTGGCATCTGATTTTGGCCGGAATTGTCTTGTTAGTCTTAATCATCGGTTTAGTTGTTACGTTGGGTACTGGAAGAATGGTAAGTACTAAATCAGGAGAATTTGATACTCCAATTAATGAAGGCACACAAAGACATCCTTATTTATTAAATCCAGTTTTTCTTGTCTGGATAATCGCAATGACTGCTATCATCATTTATATCATCTATCTTGGTTTTAATTACTATTGAAAAAAAATCAAGCGAAAGGCCCTCGGTTTTCTGGAGGTACCTTTCGCTGCTTTTGTTTTATTCTGCTGGAGCATGTTCCACGGCGATTTGGTATGCATCCAATATCGCTTCACTTTCGGAAGGATCATTAATACCCACTAAATCTTGATTCCCTTCCTCTCCTTCTATTTTCATAACGATGGTTTCATCCTCAGCCTTTAATAACGCATAGGATTCATCCTCCATATCAAACAATGCTTCAACAGCATAATCTTTAAGATTCCCTTGGGTATCCTGAATCGTTATATAATCACGTGGTTCATCACGTTTCATCCTATCTCACCTCAACAAGTATTGTTCCCTTAACAAAGAATGTGCTAGATGGAAATTTATAGTTTTTACTATCCGTAGTAAATTGGGCAAAATAAAAATGCGAGAGGAGACCATTATGACAGACAAAATTATTGAAGCAGTTTCACCCGAGAAACAACAAGAAATTGAACGAGTAATCCATGGCATGACTTTCACAAAAAATTTCCGTTCTGCAACTGCTGAAGAGTGGTATCTTTTCTTGCCCTGCTACTCAGATCCACGATCAGGCGGGGCAGCTGGAAAAACCATGATTCATTATAATCTATACGGAAATCGAGAAATTTTTATTAATACTACAGTGATTATTGACGATCCAGTGCTACATAAACCTGATGCTCACCTGCTCGTCTACGCGATTGCAGATGAACTGGTCAATCGGCTCGTTGGTTATGCGGACACACTGCTTTCAGTTCATGCCGGTGAAAATTCATATGATGCTGAGTATAAACAGAAATAAATGATTAGAACTGGAATTATATGAATTATAAGCGTGAACAAGTTTTGAATTTTTCGACACTATTCTATATAAACTGCTTTTCTTTCTTGTTAAAATAAAAAACAAATATCAACCTTTAAAAAGAAAGAGGTTTAAGTGTGTCAAATAATCCAAAAAATTCAAAACCAGCTTGGTTGCAAAACTACGTCGATTCACCAGAAAAGCAGCAAAAGTTATATCGCCGGACATTGCTCATTGTCGTCATGTCACAAATTTTTGGTGGGGCTGGACTAGCTGCTGGTATTACTGTTGGTGCACTCCTTGCCCAAGAAATGTTAGGGACGGACAGTTATGCAGGGATTCCGGCAGCATTGTTAACGTTTGGCTCGGCAGGAGCAGCGCTGCTAATCGGTCGTGCCTCCCAACGATTTGGCCGTCGCATTGGTCTTGCAGGAGGATTTTTGACTGGCGGGATTGGTGCAGTTGGAGTCATTGTTTCGGCCATTACTAGTAATATCTTTCTTCTTTTTGCATCACTCCTTGTATACGGTGCGGGATCTGCTTCAAATTTACAAGCACGCTATGCAGGGGTAGACTTAGCCAAGCCCACACAGCGAGCGACCGCTGTCAGTATCGCCATGGTTTCAACGACCTTTGGGGCAGTGGCAGGACCAAACTTGGTGGACGTCATGGGCCGATTTGCAATCTCTATTGGTGTCCCTGCTCTTGCTGGTCCTTTCATTTTAGGGGCTGCAGCCTTTCTACTGGCAGGATTAGTCCTTCTATTTTTTCTACGGCCAGATCCTTTGATTGTTGCCAACGCCCTTGCAGATCGGGAGGTCATCGACAAGAGTGATCCTGTTGAGAAGCAATCTAGTAATCTTGCAATGAATAAACGAGGAATCGTTGTCGGAGCAACCATTATGGTGTTAACGCAAATTGTCATGACCGCAATCATGACGATGACACCTGTTTATATGAAACATCATGGTCATGGTCTAAGAGAGGTTGGAATGGTCATCGGCTTCCATATTGGCGCGATGTATCTTCCTTCTCTCATCACAGGTATTCTCGTGGATAAAGTCGGTCGAACCGCAATGGCCATCGCTTCTGGTGCTACACTTCTTTCGGCGGGCTTACTAGCAGGCAGCGCTCCTTCAGATTCCATGCTTCTCTTAATCGTCGCGCTTTCCTTGCTTGGACTTGGCTGGAATTTTGGATTAATAAGTGGGACTGCATTAATCGTCGATTCCACTCATCCCTCAACACGTGCCAAAACCCAAGGAGCGGTAGATGTCTTAATTGCTTTAGCAGGGGCTTCTGGGGGAGCCCTATCCGGAATGGTGGTCGCACAAACAAGTTACGCAGGGCTTTCATTCGCTGGAGCAATTCTTTCCCTTTTGCTTATTCCTGTCGTTATCTGGTCTCATAGTAATCAAAAAATAAAGGAAATAAGCTGATGAGAAGAAATAGGATTTTTGGAAATGACATCCTATTTCTTTTTGTTATTTTGAAAAAAATATTTAAAAATTCACTATTTCACAATTAAAATTATTTTCGGAAATTTATATGTGTGGTATAGTCATAGAAAAGAAAAAATGGAGTGATAAAAATGAAACTGCAAGTCCAACGTGCTTATAATTTCAATGCAGGCCCTTCTGCATTACCCATTTCTGTTCTAGAAAAAGCTCAGGCAGAACTAATAGATTTTCGAGGTACGGGCATGTCCGTCATGGAACTTAGTCACCGCAGCAAAGCTTATGAAGAGGTACATAATCAGGCGATTGTCAGCTTAAAGGAGCTTCTGTCTATTCCTGATACGCATGAAGTACTCTTCTTGCAGGGGGGCGCTAGTCTTCAGTTTTCAATGGTACCGATGAATTTTTTACAAACAGGTAAAAAAGCGGCATATGTCATGACTGGCTCTTGGTCAGAGAAAGCTTTCACCGAGGCAAAACTATTTGGTGAAGTTTACCATGCGGCTTCTACGAAAGAAGGCAGCTACCGCAGCATTCCTGCCATCGATCAATTGCAGTACCATTCATCTGACGCATATGTCCATGTAACTTCAAATAATACGATTTATGGTACACAATGGAAGAACTTCCCAGATACTGGTGATGTTCCATTAATCGCTGACATGTCAAGTGATATTCTGTCTAAGCCAATTGATGTCAGTAAGTTTGCGCTCATTTATGCTGGTGCCCAGAAAAACCTTGGCCCTTCAGGCGTAACCGTTGTGATTATTCGCAAGGATTTCCTTGAACAAGCAAACACAAATATCCCAACGATGTTAAAGTACAGCACCCACTCTAAAAATAATTCTTTGTATAACACACCGCCGACTTTTGGTATTTATATGCTTGGAGAGGTATTAAACTGGGCGTGTGAATTGGGCGGTTTGGATGCCATTGCGAGGCTGAATGAGAAAAAAGCGAACTTAATTTACGATACAATCGACGCTAGTAATGGTTTTTATATTGGTCATGCCACACCAGAAAGCCGTTCTCTCATGAATATTACATTCAACTTAGCATCAAAAGACTTAGAAAAGAAATTCCTTGAGGAAGCGAAACAGGAAGGCTTTGTCGGCGTAAACGGACACCGCTCCATTGGCGGATGCCGAGTATCAGCCTATAATGCGGTACCAGTGGAAGCCTGCCAGGCATTCAAAGAGTTTATGATTAAATTCCAATCAGAAAATAATTAAGATTTCTGTACAACAAAAAGACCAGAGGAGATAAAATGTCTCTTCTGGTCTTTTTTATTTTCATTATCTACCGTCAACTACTTCTTTCAATATTTCATACGAACGTTTTTGTTTTTCTGTGTCATAAATATACGATACCGCCATGATTTCATCGACGTGATAATTCTCTTGGAATGCTGTCAACTGTTGGCGGACAGTTTCCTTACTTCCGATTAATGTCACACTTTGCTTCGTTGCCGCCATTTCTTTCTCCATCGGGGTCCAAATCTCATCCAGACTTTCAACTGGCGGCTGTAATGGATTTTGCGTCCCACGAACGACATTGAGGAAAAATTGCTGCATTGTTGTCGATAAAAATTGGGCTTCTTCATCTGTTTCGGCAGCAATAACATTTAAACAAACCATCATATATGGTTTATCCAAATATTCAGATGGCTGGAATCGACTCCGATAGATAGAGATCGCTTCTTCCATGTATCTCGGTGCAAAGTGGGAGGCAAATACATACGGAAGACCCAAGCTTGCTGCTAAATATGCGGAATCTATTGAAGATCCTAGGATATATATAGGTATATTCGTTTCAAGACCAGGATAGGCTTTGACATAACTTTGCTGTTCTGCTGGGCCAAAATATGTAAGCAAGGCCTTTACATCATCCGGGAAGGTGTAAACTGAATCATTTTTCGAGCGTCTTAAGGCGTTTGCCGTCATCATATCTGTACCAGGTGCCCGCCCGAGTCCAAGGTCAACGCGATCGGGATAGATAGTTGCTAGAGTGCCAAATTGTTCAGCTACCACAAGCGGAGAGTGATTTGGCAGCATTATCCCGCCAGAACCTACATGAATGCTTTTGGTATGCTCTAACACATGTTTAATCAAAATAGATGTAGCTGAACTCACAAGTGTAGCAGTATTATGATGTTCTGCAATCCAATAACGTTGATAGCCCATTGTTTCAACCGCTTGTGCAAGTTCCACCATTGATTCAATCGCTTGACTTGGGTTCTGCCCCTTTCGAATTGGTGCTAAATTTAAGACAGATAAAGGTATTTGAATAGTTGTCATTTTATCATTCCTTTCCCTAGAGAGAATATTACTATAGTAACAATAGGAAAGAAGAAATCAAAAATAAATGCTTACATTATATTTCAGGCTCCTATCTATTATAAGGGGAGGATTATTGACGCTTACTATCTTGATACCAGAATTGGAAAAATTGGCAGATTAATCAGTGAGACTCGCCCGCAATATTATATTAGAAGATGCATATAAAATAGTAAGCTACTAATCATAGCAAGTTTATGAATTTATGATCAGGTACAGGAGTGATCGATATTACTCTTGCACCTAGAAACAAAAAAGGAGGTGTTTATTTTGCCAAAACACAATAAAAATAATAAGGAACAAGCCCAGAAAAATCAATCTCAGACTGAAGGAGAAGGATCTCAAGCTCAAGCTGAAGAAAACGCTCAAGCTCAAACTGAAGCAGAAAACACACAATCTCAAGTTGTTAGTGAAGACTCTCAACCTCAAGCTGATGCAGAAAACTCTCAACCTCAAGCTGATGAGGAAAACTCTCAAGCTCAAGCTGATGGGGAAAACTCTCAAGCTCAAGCTGATGAGGAAAACTCTCAAGCTCAGGCTGATGGGGAAACCTCTCAAGCTCAGGCTGATGGGGAAAACTCTCAAGCTCAAGCCGATGGAGCCAACTCTCAAGCTCAAGCCGATGGAGCCAACTCTCAAGCTCAAAATAATCAAAACAAAAAGAAAGGCCCAAAGGGAAAGAAGAAAAATAACTAATTGCGAAACTGCTGATAAGTTGGTGGCAAAATTTATTTTTTGCCACCAAATCACCCTCCATATAACCTCACTACATATTGAGAAATTTGTGTTTATCCCCCAAACAATAAAGATCACCCGAATAATTTACACTTAAAAAAGTCCATTATTCGGGTTGTATATCCAATGGAGCAGCCAGACACTTGCAATAAAAAGACCTCCGCCTACTCCTTAATCAGATTCCAGCGGAGGTCGATTATTTAATTTACGCAAACTGAAAAGATTTTACTAGATAGGAAATGAAATTCCTATTAAATGATTTTAGTTTTTTCAATTGAAGTATCACTATCAATTTTAGTTGAGTTATTAATAGCTTTCGGCAAATTCATGATAGCGATTATCGCCATTAATGCCGTACCCATTAAGAAGAATGCAGGCATTAATTTATTCCCTGTCGATGTTTGTAATGAAGTAATGATAAGAGGCGCTCCCCCTCCAAAGATGGCTGTTGAAACATTGTAGGAAGCTCCATATGCCGTGTTTCGTACTCGATTTGGAAACAACATTGGCAGTGTGGATGGGAAAACACCTATAAAAATAGCAACGATTACATCTAAAGCAAAATAACCAACCAATGGGCCTGATGGTGCACCACTAGAAACGTAAGCAATGATTGGAATGGCTGTTAGAATCGTTAATCCAGATGACAATAATAGAAAAGGCTTTTTTCCATACCGGTCGCTCATTACACCAAATATTGGAATAAGAATGAGCATTAATACCATTCCTAGCGTAGTAACAATCATTGATTCCATACTCGATAAACCGACTTGCGTCTCAAAGTAAGATGGAAGATAGGTCAATAATGTATAATAAGCTCCATTTGCGAACGCCACTACTAAAAATGAGATAACTAAAGGTTTTCGTGCTGTTAAGAACATCTCTTTGAGAGGATTCTTTGACAAGGTGTTTTCTTCCTTCATTTTTATAAATGTTGGCGTATCATCAATTTTCGTTCTGACGTACATACCTACTAACGCTAATGGCAGTGAACAAATAAATGGGATCCGCCAGCCCCAACTTGCCATATCTTCAGTACTTAGAATAGAAGTAAGAATAGCGACAAAAACAGATCCGATGATATAACCCAACAATGAACCTGATTCAAGTAAACTAGTGAATAGTCCCCGGCGATTTGAAGGAGAAGACTCATTCATAAAAACAGAAGCACCTGTATATTCCCCGCCTGCAGCCAACCCTTGGGCAATCCGTAGACTGATAAGCAACACTGTTGCCGTTACACCAATGGTTCCATAATGTGGAACCAGACCAATGGCAGCTGTTGACAGTGACATAAGCATAATTGTTATGACCAATATCTTCTTTCTACCCAAGCGATCACCAATTGATCCAAAAATCAAGCCTCCCAATGGTCTAAAGAAGAACGAAATGGCAAACACCGCAAAAGCGTAAAGTAAAGCAGTTGTACCGCTCCCTTCCGGAAAAAACTGGGATCCGATAATTGCTGCAGTATAACTATAAATACCGTATTCATACCATTCAACAAGATTGCCAATTGCAGTCGCCATTGTAGCCTTCTTCATACATGCACCATCCCCTTTATTAAATTCCACTCGCTAAACAAATTCCTTTAATGTCAGGTTCCTTGGAAGATTGGCAAAGGTTTCACAGCCGTTTTCTGTGATTCGAATCGACTCACTTACTTCAAAGCCATAATGATCAAGCCACAATCCTGGAATGAGGTGGAAAGTCATGTTTGGCTGCAAAATCGTTTTGTCCCCTTTTCGTATGCTCACTGTATGCTCGCCCCAATCCGGTGGATAATTCAGACCCATCGCATATCCTAGACGCGATTCTTTTACAAAGCCGCTTTTTTCAATCGTTTTTCTCCAAGTTTCTTCAATTTCTTCACAAGCAATACCTGGACGGATCATCTCCAAACAAGCATTGATCCCTTCGACGGCAACCTTTGAAAGGGTTTCCATTTCAGGCTTCGGTTTTCCAATTTGAACGGTCCGTGCCAATGGCGAATGGTATCTTTTATAGCAACCCGCTAATTCTAAAATAACAGCGTCCCCATCTTTATAACGGTCATCGGTCCAAGTTAAATGCGGAGTAGAAGTTTTTTCACCTGAAGGCAGCAAAGGAACAATGGAAGGATAATCACCGCCAAATTCCTCGGTACCTGTGATTTGCGTATAGAAAATTTTTGCAGCCACGTCACACTCTCTGATACCCTCCTGAATCAACTCGATGCCAGCCTGCATTGCTTTTTCAACGATGATTGCAGCTTTTTTCATATATGCGATTTCAGCATCCGACTTTATGAGGCGCACCCAATTTACTAGTAAGGTGGCATCTGTAAAAGTGGCATTCACTAAACCTTTTTTCAGCTGTTCATAGCACTTAGCTGAAAAGTAATAGTTTTCCATTTCAACACCAATGGAGCGATTATCATGACCAATTTCCCTTAAAATACTTGCGACAAAATCCATCGGATGTTTACTTTCCGATTGCACATATTCATCTGGATAAGGAATGATATTATCACGATAGAGCCATGTGGTTACCTTTGCTGCATTAGCATCCATTTCTCGCCCAATCCACATTGGTTGATCTTCATCAACGATTAGAACGAGCATCTGATGGACATAAAATGACCATCCATCATAGCCAGATAGGTAATTAATATTGGCTGGATCCGTGATAAGAAGGACATCAATTCCCTTTTGGATCATTCTCTCTTTTGTTTTTCTGATTCTTTCCTTATACTCAATTGTTGAAAATGACATCAAAAAACCCCCATATTCTCAAGATGGATTATCTAAAATGTTCGGTAGACAACTTAAAGCACACAACCTTTGGTTCGGTCATTTCCTGGATGGCAAACTTTATTCCTTCTCTGCCTAATCCAGATTTTTTCACTCCGCCAAACGGCATGGCATCAATCCGATAGTCGCTGCTGTCATTAATCATAATGCCGCCAACGTCCATTTGCGCAATCGCCTGATGGGCTTTTTCAATATTTTTAGTAAAAATCCCCGCCTGCAGACCAAAATCAACTCGGTTAGATTCTTGAATGGCGTGGTCTAAGTCCTGTACCGGATAAAGAAGAACTACCGGTCCAAAAATTTCTTCGTTAGCGATTCTACAATTTTCAGGAATATTGGTTAGGACAGTAGGAGTATAAAAAGCACCCTTGCGATGACCGCCCGTTAAAAGATTGGCCCCTTTTTCGATGGCTTCATTCACTAAAGCTTCCACGCGCTTCGCTTCTTTTTCATTAATTAGCGGACCCATATCCGTTTCTTGTACTTGTTTATCACCTGTAATGTATTGCTCCGTACGAGTGACGAACTTTTTTTGAAAACTAGACATGACGCTCTCTTGAATATAGAGACGCTGCACACCAAGGCAATTCTGACCCGCTGCCCAAAACGCACCGGACACGTTTGATTCGACTGCTTCTTCTAGATCAGCATCCTCCAATACGATCACTGGGGAATTGGATCCAAGCTCCATACTAATTTTCTTTAACCCTGCTTTTCGAACGATGTTTTCCCCCGCTTCCAGTCCTCCGGTGAAGGAAATCATTCGTATGGCGGGATGGGTTACTAGAACATCCCCTATCTCATGCCCATAACCTGTTATGACGGATAAAACTTTCGGAGGAAGTCCTGCATGTGCAAAGGCTTCGGCAAGCAATAGGGCACTTAGTGGAGTCACCGTAGCTGGTTTCACGATAATGGCGTTACCAGATGCGATCGCTGGTCCTACTTTGTGTGCAACAAGGTTTAATGGATCATTAAACGGAGTGATTGCGCCAATAATACCAATTGGGAAGCGATAGTAATACCCGATTCGGTTTTCACTTCCTGGCATTTGATCAAAGGAGATCGTTTCACCATTAATTCTTCTTGCCTCTTCTGCACTGATTCTTAAGGTTTGTATACATCTAGTTGTTTCTTTGGTTGCTTCCCTGATTGTTTTACTGCCTTCTTTTGAGATGGTAACAGCGAATCTTTCTCGATGCATTTCAATATAATCCGCTGCTGCATTGAGGATTCTCATTCTCTCGTGGACGGGCATGGCTGCGGCAAGCTTTGCACCCTCCTTAGCTTCCTCAATACAGCGAATCATATCTTCAGCTGATGCAGCTGGAACGGTATCTATTAAGCTGTTATCTTGTGGATCACGCACTTCAATAATCTGGTCACGCCCCACCCATTCTCCACCAAGCAGCATCTTCTTTCCTGCCATTTGAACTGACATAATCATTCCCGCCCTTCTCTTATTAACGTTAATTAGTGACTCCTGAGAATTGTCAGGTTCCGTCTTGAGCATAGGGAAGTTCCATTCCTTACACAGTTACGGGTTTACGTTCACGGTTGATATTAATCAAGTCTATTAAAAGTGAAAATCCTGTTTCTGTTTTTCCGGCTCCCGCCCCGCTTAGTGTGACAGGTCCTAGTAAATCACACTCATATGTAATCGCATTGACTGCGCCGCCAATGGATGCTAAGGAATCCGTGATATCCACCTTTTCTGGTGCGATGGAAGCAATAATCGTTCCGTTTTCCTTTTTGACTTTAGCCAGCAGCTTCCATCGTTTTCCTTCTGCCTTTGCTTCTTCAATGTCGGTTAATGTAATCTCAGTAATTCCCTTGCAAGAAACATCTTCAACGCTTAACGGGATACCCATGACATAGTTCGCTAGAATGACAATTTTATATCTTGCATCATAACCTTCCACATCACTAGTTGGATCCGCCTCCGCATAGCCAAGCGCCTGTGCCTCTTTTAAGGCAGCTTCATAGGTGACACCTTCTTGTTCCATTTTCGTTAAGATATAATTGGTCGTACCATTTAGAATACCGCGAATTTCTTTAATTTCATTTCCAGCCAAAGTAACAATAGGCATTCTTAAAGATGGGGTCCCACTCATAACGGTGCCTTCAAATCCCCAATAAACACCATTCTTCTCAGCAATTTCTGATAGTTCCTTATAAGCAAGAGCTACCGGACCTTTATTTGTCATGACAACATTTTTTCCACTTTCAAATGCGGCTTTGCAATGATCTATCGCCGGCTGGCCAGTTTTTACATCGGTATATGACACTTCAATTATCGTATCTGCATTTGTACCAACAATCGTTTGCAGGCTGTTCCATCCAGTGATTAATCCTGGTGACTGCGGATAGTTTTCCAAATTCCCGGTTTCTTTTAAGGTTTTCAATACGACCTCTAAATCCAGACCATTGGGATGATAGATGGAACCTTTCAGAAAATCGGAAATAGCAACTACAGTTGCTTCAAAGCCTTCTTTTTGTTTCAATTCTTCTTTTTTATCAAGCAGAATTTCTGCTAACCCTTGACCAACTACACCAAATCCGATAAAAGCTAGTTTATGAGACATGTGCCTTTCCCTCCTTATTAACTGGTGAATTAGATTCATCTTTTAAAAAATGGACAGCAGTTTGTGCTAGAATAGCTGCACCCATCGCTAGGCTGTTTTCATCAATATCAAAGATGGGAGTATGTAAATCTCTTTTGATTCCATCCGCTGTGCCGCTTCCAAGGAAAAATAATGCTCCCGGTAACTTTTGTGTCACATAGCCGAAATCTTCACCGCCCATCCCAAAGGGACGCCTTACAATTTGGCACTCTGGATACATTTCTTCTATCGATTTTAATAAGTAACTGTTCACACGAGTATCATTGAATAAAGCCGGCTCTCCTCTTTCGACATCGAGCGTAAAACTTCCACCCAACGATTCAACCACAGAGAGAGCCTTATTTAATTCGGCACTCAATAAATCCCTGACCTCTGGTGTATAGCTGCGAATCGTTCCTGAGATATTCACTTCATTTGGGATAATATTGCTTGCCGTCCCCGCATGGATCTGACCAATACTGATGACTCCAGCTTCCAATGCTGGTATTTTACGAGCAACGATTCCATGCAATGCTTGCATGACAACCCCGAGCATCCAGATGGGATCCGTTCCAAGTTCTGGATAGGCGCCATGACCACCTGTTCCAAAAATTTTCGCCGAAAACACATCGACATTAGCCATGCTGTATCCATCGTTCACTTGTGCTGCCCCAACAGGAAGCCATGGGCACATATGAAGGGCAATCGCAGCATCTACTTGGTCATAAGCACCGGCTTGAACCATGTACGGCGAACCTGATAGGCCTTTGTCATCCGTACTTTCCTCAGCCGGTTGGAAAATAAATTTAATAGTTCCTTTCAACTCTTCTTTTTTAAATTTATTTGCAAGAAGATGGGCTGTACCAAGTAATATAGATGTGTGGGCATCATGACCACATGCATGCATGATTCCTTCATTTTCTGATTTAAAATGATGGGTGTTTTCTTCCTTAATTGGCAGTGCGTCCATATCCGCACGGATGGCAATCACAGGGCCCACGCCTTGCGTTAATGTGGCTACGACACTCGTTTCTACACCAATACCCGTTTCAACCTCTAATCCATCAATTTTCTTTAGCGTTTCAGCAACAAATTTTGAGGTCCCGAACTCTTGAAAACTGAGTTCGGGATGTTGATGAAACAGGCGCCGCCATTCAATAATCCTATCTGATAACTCGTTTGCTTGAACTACTGTAGGGTGATCGTAACGTTCCGGCATCTGTTGTTTTCCTCCTAAAACTGGATTGAAAGCTATTAAACCTTTAAAATACTTTCAACATGGTTGAAGGCCTGCTCGAAATCTGCAAGGATGTCTTCGATGTCTTCAATTCCACAAGAGATTCGAATGAGTCCTTCCGGAATTCCCATGGCTGCACGTTCTTCTGGTGTACATTCTACGTGGCTTGTTGTACGAGCCGGTCCAACTGTTGTTTCTACCGCACCTAAATTTGCTGCTCGGTTGGCATATTGTAATTTAGGAAGAAGGTCGCGAACGGTATCTACTCCACCCTTTACGGCAAAGCTAAGCATTCCGCCAAAGTTTTTCATTTGTTTCTTTGCAATATCATGGTTTGGATGTGTTTCAAGACCTGGATAATAAACTGCCTCGACCATTTCTTTTGTCTCCAAGTATTTTGCTAGGGTCATCGCATTTTCACATTGCTGGCGGACACGTAAATGAAGTGTTTTCATTCCGCGCAGGATAAGATAGGCTGCCATTGGATCCATTGTTGCTCCATTAATTTCACGGAAATGGTAGATTTTTTCAACCAGTTCGTGAGAACCACAAACGACACCGCCTAACGCGTCTGCATGTCCACCCAAAAACTTTGTCGCACTATGAATGACTAAATCCGCACCTAATGCGATTGGATTTTGGTTAATTGGAGTTCCAAAGGTATTATCCACGACAACAAGCGCCCCTGCCGCTCGGCCTGCATTTGCCATACGTTCAATATCGGTAATTTTCACGGTTGGATTTGTTGGTGTTTCCAAATATAAAATTTTACAGCCTTTGGCAACTTCACGTTCAATTTGGTCATGGTTTCCTGTTTCACATAGAGCCACTTCAATTTCTTGGCGCGGCAGGAACTCAGTAAAGATTTTATTTGTTCCGCCATATGTATCTTTAATTGAAACAATGCGGTCACCAGGTACTAAAAAGGTAGAAAGTGTATTGCTGATCGCTGCCATCCCTGTTGAGAAACTTGTTGCAGCTTCTGCACCTTCAAGGATTTTGACTTTATCTTCAAATGCTTGAACAGTTGGATTTGTATTACGTCCATAGATATGACCTTTTTTCTTGCCAATTGCCACATCATACCATTCATCCATATCGTCATAGCCATAAGCGACACTTAATACAACTGGAACTTGTGTTGCGCCATGTACTAAATAATCTTTCTCTCCTGCCCATACTGATTGTGTTCCCATTTTTGGTTGTTTGTTTGTCATATTAACCACTCCTCAATTAGTTTTTTATTAGTAAATTGCTGCCCTCAATGTTTAATCCTAAATTTCTCTTCTTCATTTCTTGATAGGCAAACAAGGCAATCGCTGTATCCTGTACACCTGTACCTGTTAAATCACAAACTGTAATTTGTTCATCGCTTGTTCTTCCTTCCACCTGCAAGGAAGTAAGCTCACCCAATTCAATAATTTGCGAGTTCTCTGTAAGTACGCCTCTCGCTAGTGCATGATGTAATTCCCCTAAACGGGCGCATTGAGCTTTTGTATCACAAACCAGCAGATCCGCTTTCGCCAATACCTCAGCTTCTAATTCTTGTTTATGTTCCGCATCCGAACCCATTGCTGTAATATGTAGTCCAGGATGGAGCCAGTCTGCTTTAATTAGCGGTTCTTTTGTCGGGGTTGTAGTAATCACGGTATCACTGTTTTTTACGACAGTTTCCGCATCAGGCACCGCTGTGATTTCAACTCCCAATTCTGCGGCCATTTCAGCTGCAAATGCTTGAGCGCGTTCCGCGGAGCGAGCATAAACCAATACTTTGCTAACATTCCTTACAAGACTTAACGACCTGAGTTGAAATCTTGCCTGGCTGCCGGCACCAATAACACCTACGGTTTCAATAGATTCTTTAGACAGATATTTAGCGGCTACTGCACCTGCAGCGGCAGTACGAACTTCGGTTAAGTACCCATTATCTAAAAGAATAGCTTCAGGTACACCAGTCTGTGTGCTGATTAAAATCATCATGCCGTTCCCGCTTGGTAAGCCTAGCTGATAATTATTAAAAAAGCCGGAAGAAATTTTAATCGCAAACATTTCTTTGTCCTTGATATAAGCTGATTTCACATCAACTTCGCCATTCTGTTCCTCAATGTCCACTCTCATGATTGGTGGCATGATCACTTCATTACTGGACAGTTTAGTAAAGGCATCCTCCACTACTTTTATTGCATCTTGATTGATTTGGACATATTGTTTTAATTCCTTTTCGGTAAAAATAAGCATCGGGTTGTTCACCTCCCCCACATTATTTCGTCATTTGATGCCCCTTTAGAGTCAAATCCCTGTTGACATTGGCAAATGTTTCGCACACGGTTTCGGTAACCCGGACCGACTCACTTACTTCAAAACCGTAATGGTCCAACCATAATCCTGGTATAAGGTGAAAAGTCATATTTGGCTGCAGGATTGTTTTATCACCTTTTCGAATACTCATGGTGTGTTCGCCCCAATCAGGTGGATAATTCAGTCCCATTGAATATCCAAGTCGTGAATCTTTCACAAATCCACTTTTTTCAATGGTTTTTCTCCATGTTTCTTCAATTTCTTCACATGCAATGCCCGGGCGAATCATCTCCAAGCAAGCATTTATGCCTTCCACGGCGACACTTGAAAGGGTTTTCATTTCTTCCTTTGGTGTACCGATCTGAACGGTCCTTGCGAGCGGTGAATGATATCTTTTGTAACAGCCCGCAATTTCCAAAATCACTGCATCGCCATTTTTATATCGTTCATCTGTCCAAGTTAAATGGGGTGTCGATGTTTTTTCTCCGGATGGCAGGAGTGGTACGATGGAAGGATAATCCCCGCCAAACTCTTCTGTTCCAGTGATTTGTGTATAAAATATCTTGGCTGCCACATCACATTCTCTTACGCCTTCTTCAATCAAATCGATCCCTGCCTGCATCGCTTTTTCTACAATTTTTGCTGCCCGCTTCATGTATTCAATTTCTGTATCCGACTTGATTAGCCGAACCCAGTTGACTAATAAAGAAGCATCTAAAAAGGTTGCATTCGGTAATCCCTTTGTGAGCTGTTGATAACATTTGGCTGTGAAATAATAGTTTTCCATTTCTACGCCAATCGAGCGCATTTCCTGGCCTAACTCTTTTAATCGATCGGCCACGAAATCCATAGGATGCAAGATGTCCGACTGAACATATTCATCTGGGTAAGGGATAATATTGTCGTGCGAGAGCCATGTTGTCACTTTTGCGCCATTGGCATCCTGACCCCGTCCAATCCATTTCGGTTCTTCTTCATCAATAATGAGGACAAGCATCTGGTGTACATAAAATGACCATCCATCATAGCCAGAAAGGTAATTTAAATTGGCTGGATCAGTAATTAGGAGGACATCAATTCCTTTTTGCATCATCCTTTCTTTTGTTTTACGGAGTCTTTCTTTATACTCAGTTGTTAAGAATGACATATCCTCATACACTCCTGTCTAACTTTAACTAAATCTTTTGAATATTTCATTTATCTGGGTTCATTATACGAAATACCAATTATGTTTTTCATCTGACAGATTGTATGAACGTTCTTGTTCGTTTCTAGTCAAATTTGTCAAAATGCACTTTTATCGCGATTTTATTCCAACAATCTGTAGGATGATTATTCCACTTTCTTTTCTGTATGATGATTAAAGAAGATGAAATGGAGGTAGACGAACATGTTGCCATTTGAAAAAACGGAATACCAGGAACGAGTAAGAAAAGTAAAGACAAGTATGGAAGAACAAGGAATCGAAGTATTATTATTAACTGATCCCTCAAACATGAACTATGTATCGGGATATGATGCGATGTCCTATTACGTACCACAGGGAGTAATCATTGCAACAGGCCTAGAGGAGCCAGTATGTTTCATCAGATTGCAAGATTTATATTGCGCATCCGAAACCACTTGGATGTGTGATGAAAATGTGATTTCCTATCCAGATAAATATTTGTGGGAACCAAAGGTCTTGCATGTAATGGATTTTATTGGAGGATTTTTAAAAGAAAAAGGGCTTCATAATAAAAAAATAGGACTCGAATTTGATGCCTATTATTTTAATGCACATTGGTATAACCGATTAGAGAAAGTTTTGCCAGATGCGACCTTGGTTGATGCGACAGCACTTGTAAACTGGGTAAGAGGACAAAAATCGGTAAAAGAATTGGAATACATGCAGATAGCAGCTAGAATAGTAGAAAAGACTATGTATAATGCAATCGAGAAAATTGGCGTGGGAGTAAGAGAATCCGAGGTTGCAGCTGGCGTATATAGTGACTTAGTGAAAGGAACGGGAGTGTATGGTGGGGAATATCCAGCACTGGCACCTGTTATGCCTGCAGGAGAAAGAACAGCAGGAGCCCACTTCTCATGGACCACAGAAGGAAAATATCAAGATAGTCAGTTAGTATATATGGAACTATCAGGAAGTTACAAACGATATCATGCACCGTTAACAAGGACCATCTTTATTGGGGAGCCTTCTGCGAGAGTGAGAGAAACGGCTAAAATTGTCGTTGAGGGATTAAATGTAGCCCTTTCTGCAGTAAAGCCGGGTGTAACATGTGAAGAGGTAGAAAAAGCTTGGCAAGCTACCATTAACAAATACGGTTTAGAAAAAGAATCTAGAATGGGCTATACGGTTGGCATAGGTTATCCACCAGTGTGGATGGAAAATTCAGCATTTTTTAAACCAGGTGATAAGACTGTCCTAAAGCCGAATATGACGTTCCACATGATGCCTGGGATGTGGTTGGATGGTTATGGTGTAGCAATCACCGAAACGATAAGGGTTAATGAAAGTGGCTGCGAAACCATTACAAGATTCCCAAGAGAGTTGTTTGTTAGGTAGATTCATTTTGATCCAACAAAAAACAGATACTTCCTAACCTATGTTTAGGGGTATCTGTTTTTATTTGTTACTTAGTTTTCAGATGTATATTTTTGAATGACCGAATGTAATACTGAAAGATCTACATTATGACCACTTATTATAACAGCCAGATCCCCTTCTTGTTGAGGAATTCTTTTTCCTAAAACAGCCGCAATTCCTGTCGCTGCTGCCCCTTCCATAATGATTCGGTGCTTATCCATCATATAAGCCATACTGAAGGCAATTTCTTCTTCAGGAATCAGTAAGACATCATCCATATATTGCTGGACCATGTTGAATGTGTATTGATTATCAAGTCCAATTCCACCTAGTAAACTATCAGCAAGTGTCTCGCTTTCCTCTAGAACGACTGGCTTGCCGGCCTTTAAGCTTTCATACATTACTGCAGATTTTTCCATAGAAACACCTGTTACCCGAAGATTCTTATCATTGGACTTTAAGGCCAAGCCAATTCCAGAGAGCAGCCCGCCGCCGGAAAGCGGCACAATCACATCTGTTAAATGAGGAAGATCCTCCAACAATTCCAATCCTATCGTTCCTTGTCCTGCGATAACATGGGGATCATCAAAGGGCTCTATCACTGTTAATCCCTTCTCCTTTTCCAATTGATAGCAGCGAACTCCTGCGTCGTCTTGGCTGTCGCCAACGATTTCAATTTGAGCACCCAGCCTTTTTAGTGAGTCTACTTTTGCCTTGGGCACCCGATTGGAAATACAGACAACCGCATCAATTCCAAGTTTCTTAGCTATATACGCTACAGCCATCCCATGATTTCCTGTTGAAAACGTGGCAACCCCGCGTTTTTTTTCTTCTTCACTCAAACTTAGTATTTTATTAGCCGCCCCTCTCACTTTAAAGGCTCCTACCTCATGAACATTTTCCAACTTTAAATAAACATTACGACCGATTTTTTCTGATAGAATCGAAGAATGGATGATTGGCGTTCTGTTAATAATCGGGCTTATTCGTTTTCTTGCTTCCCAAACATCACGAATGTCGATATCTTTGGATGTTTTTATTAGTTTAGTAAAAGTCATACAATCTCCCTCCTAGAACCTGAAATTATGTTTTTATATTATTGATACTAAATCCATCTATTTGGGATATCTATTGCCAAAACTGACAATAATCTAAAGATACTTTTCATACAGTTTTAACGATAGAAAGACCAGATTACTGACTAGCTAACCCAAATACTTCATTGCAAGTTGATAAAACCATTGCGCTGCTTTAGGTAACACACTTTCATCAATCTGAAATCGAGGATGATGATGGGGATACATTGGTTTATTGGGATCTCCTGCACCCACAAAACAAAAAGCACCTGGAACCTCCTTGAGATAATAGGCAAAATCTTCCCCTACCATTTTTGGTTTCATGATTCCTGTAAATTCCATTCCAAACAGATCCTTTGCAACCTCTAAACTAATCTCCACTTCTTTTTCGTGGTTGACTACAGATGGGTATCCACACTGATAATCTAGTTTAATAGATGCTCCATAGATTTTTGCCAGACCTTCTGTTAATTCTACTAGTTTCTGTTGAAGTGTATTCCGCACTTCAGGAGTAAAACTGCGCGTTGTTCCTTCTAATACAGCTTTATTTGCAATAATATTAAAAGCAGTTCCTGATTTTAATTCCCCAAATGTAATGACCCCAGACTCTAAAGGATCAATGCACCGACTGATTATTTGCTGGGACGCCATAACCAGGTGGGATGCTACAACAATCGAATCAATCGTCTTATGAGGCATCCCGCCATGACCCCCCTTACCTTCAATTTCAATCGTAAACCGGTCCGTTGCCGCCATCATTGGACCGTGGCACGTTCGAAAGGTTCCAGAAGGCAATTCCGACCAAATGTGTATGCCAAAGATGGCTTCCACACCATTTAAAACACCTGACTGAATCATCCCAAACGCCCCACCAGGATTCACTTCTTCTGCCGGCTGAAATATTAATCTCACAATCCCCTTTAATTTCTCTTTTTCAAAAGATAATAATTTAGCCGCTCCCATTAATATGGCGGTATGGCCGTCATGGCCGCAAGCATGCATCACTCCTGGAACCAATGAAGCAAAAGGCAAGTCCGTTTCCTCTTGAATCGGCAAGGCATCCATATCAGCCCGGAAGACAATCGTTGGCCCTTGTTCAACTCCTATTAAATCTGCAATAACCCCAAACCCATTCACATGTTCCTTGACGTGTAAACCGCAGCTTCTCAAATAGTCAGCGACTATTTTGGAAGTTCTTTGTTCATGAAACGAAAGTTCAGGATGCTTATGGAATTCCCGCCTATACTTGATGATTTCCTCCGCAACACTTTCATGTAATTCATTTATCCGCACGAATTCACCCCATCTAATAATAATGAGGGGGCTGACCATAAGTAAAAATGGCAGCCCCAATGCTTATCAATCTCTCAAAATTTAATTTGTAATCGCTTGCTTTTCAGCAATAATCTTCTTAAATTCTTCTGTTAATAATGGCAACACTTCAAACAAATCTCCGACAATCCCATAATCAGCTATCTGAAAAATATTCGCTTCTGGATCTTTGTTAATCGCAACAATGACCTGAGAGCTGGACATTCCTGCTAGATGCTGAATCGCACCAGATATACCGCAAGCAATATATAAATCGGGGGTAACCACTTTCCCTGTTTGGCCAATTTGCAAGGAATAATCACAATATTCTGCATCGCAAGCGGCACGAGATGCCCCAACTGCCCCACCGAGAACCCCCGCTAACTCTTGTAATGGTTTAAATCCTTCGGAACTTTTCACGCCCCGTCCACCGGATACAATCACCTTAGCTTCTGAAAGATCGACTTTACCAGAAGCTTTCTTCACCACTTCTTTAACCACTGTCCGTAAATCTTTGATCTCTACTAGCAAATTGATTGTTTCACTAATAGCTTGGTTTTCAATTGCTTGGATATTGTTTGGCCGAATCGTAGCCATAATGAGACCGTCAGTAACTACTTTCTTTTGAAACGCTTTTCCTGAATAAATCGGTCTAGTAAAAACAATTTCCTCGCCAGCTTCTACTTCAATACAGTCTGAAATAACTGCTGCATTTAATCGTGCTGCTACGCGAGGAAAAATGTCTTTACCGATCGACGTATGTCCTGTTAAGACCACTTTCGGCTTTACTTCATCAATAACATTTAACAAAGCCTGTTTGTAACCATCAGGGGAATAATTGTTTAATTCTTCATGGTCAACAATGAACACTTTCTGTGCTCCATATTTTGCAAGTTCTTGACAATATCTTTCTGCATCGCTTCCAAATACACAAGCGGTAACTTCATCACCCTTCGCGATTCGAGCAGCCACAGTTAATACTTCAAAAGAAACGTTTCTCATTTTTCCATTTTTAGCTTCTGCGAGTACAAGTACTTTCGTCATCATTTTTCCCCCTTTAAACAGCCTTAATATCACCATGTAGCAACAGAACTAACTCTTTTACTTGAGCTTGGATGTCACCTTTTAGAATTTGTCCCGCCTCTTTTTTCTTCGGTAAATAGTGGTCGATGATTCTCGATTTCGGCTGAAGATCATCCTCACTAATATCTAAATCCTCAATGTCCAGTCTTTCCAACGTTTTCTTTTTCGCCTTCATAATTCCCGGCAATGATGGATAACGCGGTTCATTCAAGCCTTGCTGAGCCGTAACTAATATTGGCAAAGCGGATTCAATGATTTCCAAATCTCCTTCCACGTCCCTTTCAACCTTAACGAAGCTGTCTTTAATCTCCAATTTCGTAATCGTGGCTACATGGGCAATTCCCAGTTCCTCCGCTATTCGAGGTCCTACTTGACTCGCACCATTGTCTACCGACATATTCCCGCCTAGAATAATATCAAAATCTCTTTCTTTGATGGCAGCCGCTAATATTTTTGCAACCCCCTGCTCGTCCAGTGACAAATCGTCCTCATTTTCTATCAGGACGGCATTGTCGGCGCCCATCGCAAGTGCTGTCCGTAAGGCACTTTCAGCCTCAGATCGTCCCAAAGTAATAACTGTTACCTCACCGCCATGCAAATCTTTTAACTTAACAGCCTCCTCCACCGCATATTCATCATATGGGTTAATAATTAACTGGGCATTGTCGTTAACCACTTCCCCATTTTCAATGATGATTTTTTCTTCTGTATCAAATGTTTGTTTCAAAATGACAACAATATTCATCCTCGTTTACCTCCTTTTTCCTAAGAAATTTTCATTTTAGACGTGGCTATTAACTGTTGTGGTATATGGATGATCAGGTAAAAGTAAATCATTTTCTTCGAAACGGGTTAATCGGAACGGAGCAAGATCAATGCCTTCTTGCTTACTTTTCCCTACCAATACTAGGTCCGCCGTCAATTTCCCCACGCTTGGTGCTATTTTGAATCCGTGACCGCTAAACCCTGTACAAAGGTAGGCACCAACAATTGGCGTTCGACTTATAAACGGAATTCCATCTGGTGTCACTTCATAGGCCGCAGAATAACTAGCTAACAACTTGGCTTGTTCGAGCGATGGAAAACAGCTTAAAAATTTCATAATTGCCTTCTCTATCGCTGCTTCCGTCGCATGCTTAGGGTATTGGTCTGCATCATAATCGGCTGGATCAATATATTGTGGATCCGCATGATCGGCATTCCCCAGCAGCAGGTGACCACTGCTTACTTCTGGTTTAATATACTGGTCATGCTTGAAATCTCCAAAAGAAGGAACCTTGCCCAATGAAGCACCTGGAGAAATATAAATGAGTTGTGCCCGCTGCCCTTTAACTGGTACATTCACACCCACATTTTTCATAATGTGGTGTGCTCCTACTCCAGCCGCTACAATGACATATGGAGTAAAGATTACCTGACCATCAATGGTCTCTACCCCTACAACCTTGCTGCCATCATCACTTGTCAACACCCTCTTCACACCGCAATGCTGCTTAATTGTAACTCCCAATGCCCTCGCAGCATCCGCAAAGGCTTGGTTGGTTAGAACCGGATCACCATAACCACCTTCAGGTTCATAGGCAAATGCACCGAATTGCTCCGTATCCAATTCGGGCCATATTTCCTTTTTGACTGCTTCCTTTGATACGATACTTGTATTCACGCCATTTTTCTTTTGCATTTCTACATTCTTATTCAATGTTTCAATATTTTCATGATCGACACCAAACATATACCCTACAGGCTGGTAGCCGACTTCATTTCCTAAAATCTCGTTTGCGTATTTAAAGGTTTCCAAACTTTGCACAGCCATTCGCGTTAATATGGGATAGCTGTAATGGCCGCGAAGCACACCGCTTGATTGGCCGGTGGCGCCTGATCCGATTGCATTTTTATCTAACACCACAATGTTTTTTACATTTCTCTTCGCAAGCTCATAGGCCGTGCTGCATCCCATTAACCCCGCGCCGATTATGACAACATCAGCTGTCTTTGGCAGATTGTTCATTCTGTATCCACACCTCTCATACATATTGTTCAGATTTTTTAGGAATATCCTAAATCTACTGAATTCATCTTAACTCTCCGTTCTGGGACACGTCATTAGACATTTTGTTGGAACTATTTTTATGAAATTACGACATTTTGAAGATTGGTATATTTTTGCCCATGCAAAAAGGACAGGCAAAAAAGCCTGTCCTTTAATTTATCTTCCTAACCTATTCTGCGGAAGCCTCGCCAAGCTTCCATAATTTAATGCTCAATTCTAATAGGAATCGATCTTCTGGGTCGAATAACGAAAGATTTGTGAGCGATTCAATTTTTTTCAATCGATAGAGTAAAGTATGCCGGTGTAGATGTAAATCCCTTGCCGTCTGACTTGTTTTCCCTTGATTTGCATTATAAACCATTGCTGTTTCCATTAAGTTTGCGTTTTTTTGTTCGTCGTAGCTTATAAGGGATTGGATCGTATGATTGACAATTTCACTCATTTCTTTATCATTCGCAATTCTTAATAACGCGCGTTCCACTCTTGTATCCTCATAGTTGGTACAACAACCTGCTCCGTCTTTCTTTCTACCAATATGTAAAGCTTTTTGAGCATCCAAAAAGCTCTCTGAAAACCTTCTCTCGCCCTCATGACATCTGCCCATTCCCCAAGATAAAATGACCCCGGGTAATAATTTATTTAAGCGGCGATTTAATAAATCAAGAAAGTTATGTACTTTATCAGATTTACTTGTTAACGACGTCTCTACAAATAAGATAATGTCATTTCGATGATCTGTCGTCATTACTTTTTGCTTTGCCATATTAGCTACTAGAAAAATTTCGTCCTGAATATAGTGAAGCATGCTTTCTTTCCATCGTTCGAAGGGTGAATCTGAATAATTTCGATAGTAAAGTTCCTGTAAGTTTTCAGGAGTCCCGATTAGACAAATATAGGGCAGTTCCAAAACATAACCAAGAGATTTGGCTTGTGAAATCTTTTGATCCCAGCTAGAAAGATCTCCCTTTGCTAGACTCCAGACAAAGTCCCCTCTTAGTTTCATTTTTGTTTCTTCAATTGCGTTTTCACGAAGAAACCACATCGCAAGGACTGTAGAGGCATGTTCTAGAACACTAACATTTTGAATGGAAAGAAAGGACTCTACTTTTGTTTCATCTTTAATTTCAATATTTAGATACCCTTGAAACCGATTCGTCGACTGGATCGGGATTTGTAAAATAACGCTATTCAGAAGATTAATTCTTTCGATTCTAGTAAGCAGTGGATGTTGACTATTCTTTAATGATATTCGCGAGACAACTTCTTTGGTAGCCGTATGATGATTCCATTTTTCGATCAAATCATTAGCATTCATACTTTTCCCTTTGATGTCATTGGCTTTATCAACAACAATGATGGACTTACCTATTTTTTCTGCCACAAAATCGGCGATCTTTGATAGATTTTGATTATTCAGGATCATATTTAGAAGCGTTTGTTGGATGTTTTCAACCAGCTGCATCTCTTGGTTTTGCTCTCTATTAATCTTATTCATAATGCAATGAGAAATTTCAGCAAAGCGAATTTCCCAAGGGATTTCAATAATAGGAAACTCCTTGTCTTCTGCAAACTTAATCACGCTTTTGGGGATATCCTTAATATACTTACCCTTGGCAATTGCAAGGGCCGATGCACCTGATTCATACACACTTTCTACAAATTGATGAAAAACTTCCATGTTATTTCCTGATCCTGCACCTGTATTCAGGACAAACTCATTTTTACGAATATAATTTTCTACGGGAATATCCATAATCGAAACCCATTCGACTGGCTGTTTTGACAACTTGTTTTTTGCTGTTCTTACTTTGGCTCCACTTAATATATCTAGTTCTAGAACATCCTGTATTGTCAGCACTTGACTTAAAACCTCCAGAAAAATTATTTTTCAACATTAGTAAATGCAAATTATGAAGGTATCAAAAGTACATCGATATTTTAAAATTTTACATTATTAAGAATTTAACATCAATACAATTAATAGTTTACTCCTTCAAATTGTAGAAAAAACGTCTAACTATTTCGACATTTTGGTAATAGTCAATAGCTAGTGTAAAAGCTAAACTTAGATTAAGTTTCGGAAAAATCAGAAAAGTAGAAGGAGGAAAAAAATGAAAAAATTACTATCTATTCTAGGCCTGCTCATGTTGCTAGGTTTGACTGCATGTCAAGGAAGCGATTCAGTTTCAAAAGAAACAAATGGATCATCAGAGTCAACTTTAGAAAAGGTAAAAAGTAAAGGAGTTGTTACGATCGGATTTGCGAATGAGAAACCTTATGCTTATCAAGACAGCAATGGAAAAATAACTGGGGAGGCAGTTGAAGTGGCCCGTGCAGTGTTAATAAATTTAGGAGTTAAAGAGGTTAATGGTGTCCTTACAGAATTTGGATCATTAATTCCTGGCCTCAAAGCCAAGCGATTTGATATGATTACAGCCGGAATGTTTATTAAACCCGATCGTTGTGAACAAGTGAGCTTCGCAGAGCCAGAATACACAATTGGGGCTGCCTTAGGAGTTAAAGCAAAAAATCCACTTGGGCTAACAAGCTACGAAGATATTAAAGCAAATCCTGATGCAAAAGTTGGAGTCATGGCTGGAGCGATTGAACATGATTATTTAAAGAGTTCAGGAATTCCAGACAAACAAATCACTATTATTCCAGATATTCCTTCAGCTGTACAAGCTCTTCTTGCGAAACGAGTAGATGCCATTACGATGACCGGTCCTTCATTGGAAGCAATGTTAGAAAGTGCTGGAAGTAATGAAATTGATAGAGTAAAAGATTTTAAACAACCAATTATTGATGGGAAACCAACTCAAGGTTTTGGAGCATCTGCTTTCCGTTTAGATGATACTGAATTCCGAGATGCCTTTAATGCTGAGTTGCAAAAGTTAAAGGATTCTGGAGAATTACTAAAAATTATTAGTCCGTTTGGATTCTCTGAAAATGAACTACCTGGTGATATGAAAACAGAGCAAATTTGTAAATCATAATAATAGAATTAGCCAAATAAAAAGATCCCCTTAGGCCGATGAATGATCGGAACTAAGGGGATCTTTTTGACTGCTATCTCATTCTTTTCAAGAAGGCCTGAAGACGCTCACTTTTCGGATTCTCAAATACCTCTTTTGGCGGCCCTTGTTCGACGATTTTCCCTCCATCTGTAAAGACGATTCGATCAGCGACATCTTTTGCAAAATCCATTTCATGGGTTACTAATATCATCGCCATTTCACCCTCAGCAGCAATTTCTCGAATAACATCAAGTACCTCACCTACTAGTTCTGGGTCAAGAGCTGACGTTGGTTCATCAAACAGCATGACCTTTGGACGCATCACGAGTGCACGCGCAATGGCCACACGCTGCTGTTGTCCACCCGATAATTGTGCAGGATAGCTATCTAATTTGTTCCCTAACCCTACCTTTTCTAACATGGCCTTAGCACGTTCCTCAGCGTCTTTACGGCTCATTCCGAGCACTTTTACCGGTGCCTCAATACAGTTTCGCAAAACTGTCATATGTGGAAAAAGATTAAATTGCTGAAAGACCATTCCAATTTGTCCCCGCATTTTATGTAAGTGCTTCTCATCTGCTTTTACGAGCTTCCCCTTTGCCTCTTTATGCCAGAGAGGCTCACCGTTAATTTCAATAACTCCTGAGGTTGGTTCCTCTAAAGTCATTAATAGCCTGATTAAGGTTGTTTTGCCTGATCCACTTGGCCCAATAATCGCCACTTTTTCACCTGGAGATACTTCAAAATCTAACTCCCGAATTACTTTAATATCACCAAATGATTTACTTACCTGCTTATATGAAACTAGTGGAACTCCTGTGTTAATTGCTAATTCCTCTACAAATTCTAGTTTTTTAGCTGCCAGCATTATGCCGCCACTCCCTTATGTTTAGAATTTTTTTCTTTTTTCACTACCATTCTTCGATTCAATTTCACTTCTAATCTATTAATGAGTAATGCAGATGGATAGCTTAGTAGTAAGAACAGTAAACCTACAATCGTGAATGGTTCCAAATATCGAAATGACCCAGAACCTGCAATTTTTGCCGTTTGCAGCATTTCAACCACTGTGATTGCTGATAATATTGGAGTATCTTTAAACATAGATATTAGATAATTACCTAACATTGGTATGATCGGTGGAATGGCTTGCGGAAGGATAACCCTCGTCCATTTCTGGCTGCTAGTGAAATTAAGGGCCGTTGCTGCCTCCCATTGTCCACGCGGAACAGAATTAATTCCAGAACGATAAATCTCCGCACAATACGTGCTGTAATGAACACCTAAGGCAAGTGTTCCAGCAACAAAAGGGGATAAAGATATGCCAAAAAACGGTAACACATAGAATACAAAGAATAATTGTACTAGTGGCGGGGTTGCCCGAATAAATTCACTTACCCCAATCACTAGCCATGTGAGCGGTTTAAATGACGAACGGCGGAGGACAGCTAATCCTAATCCAAGGATCATAGCCAATCCAAACGCAACAATAGTGGCTGACAATGTTGTCCACATGGCTTTAAATATAACTGGAAATACCTCCATTGCATAATTCCAATCCCAAATATTCATTTTAAACACCTCCTACAGAAGTTCTATGTTCTAACCAACGGGCTATTATAATAAGAGGCAGGGCAATGACAAAGTAAATAATGAGTAACGATGTGAAGATTTCTGTTGTTTGTCCAATATTAGTATTCCTTATTGTTAAGGCTTGATAGGTTAGATCACCGAGAGTTATTAATGAGACAAGTGAAGTTCCCTTCACTAATTCAATCGAGATATTCCCAAAACCAGGAAGCATGATTTTTAAACTTTGAGGAAGTATAATATTCCTCATTCTTTGAAAAGGTGTCATATTCAAAGCGATCGCAGCTTCCGTCTGACCTTTTGGAATAGAAAGAATGGCCCCGCGAACAATCTCTGATGCATACGCCCCGTAGCATAAGGACATAGCAATCACACCTGCCGCTAGTGCGGATAATTCTATTCCGAAGAAAGGGAGCACAAAGTATATCCAGAACAATTGGACAAGCAGTGATGTTCCCCGGAATATTTCAATGTAAAACGTACTAATTCCTCTTATCATTTTAAATTTAGATAACTTTCCAAGTCCCGCAAGAAATGCAATTAAGTAAGTAAAAATCATAGACAATAGAAGGACTTGCACGGTAACCTTTGCTCCATTTAATAAAGATGGTAATAGTTCAACATACGTATTAATAGCGGTCACTTCCTTTCAATATTACTAAATTATTTGAATTTTTAAAACATTAGAGTGTTAGTTATATTTTAGATAAACACTATCTATTGAACAATGACAATTTTGTATGAATTTATTTAATAAATTTATCCAGTTTAAACAATAACGAATCTATGGACATCAAAAAAGCCAACTATGATAGTTGGCTTTTTTGATGTATTAACATCCCATTTTCCATGTTTTTATGCTTAAATCTAATAAAAACAAATCATCAGGATCGACAAGTGAAAGACCCGTTAATTCTTCAATCTTCCGTAAACGGTAGAGTAAAGATTGTCTATGTAAAAATAATGCTCTAGCGGTTTGGCTTACATTCCCTTGATATTGGTTATAGGTGCTAATCGTTTCTATTAAGTCAAGATTCCGCTGTATATTATATTCTACTAGAGGCTCGATGGTGGACATAATGATTTCTTTCATATCAGGATTTTGAAAAAGATTTAACAGGAGACGGTCGACACGGGTATTTTCATACATAACCCGATGACCAATCCCTTTTTTATTCCTGCCGATATTTAAGGCAATTTTCGCATTTTGATAACTTTCTTTAAAACCGGAAATGTCCTCATTATAATTACCAATCCCCCAAGAAATAACGACGTTGGGCAGCAAATTCTTCATTCGACGATCTACAAGATCTAAAAAGTTCGTAATACTTTCATTCTTATTATCTAGTGAAATTTCAAGAAAAACCAACAGTTTCTCCTCATAATAGGTAATCATTACTTCTTTATTTAATGCTTGTGCCGCATAGAATATTTCTTCTTTTATGTAATGGATCATGCTATCAGCCCATTGTTGATAAGCAGCTTTGGCTAATTTCCTTTTTTTAAAAATTTCTTTTAAATTTTCTGGAGCTCCAATTATGCATAGATATGGGAGTTTCAAATTATAGCCAATAATTTCAGCCCTTGAATTTGCTTGCTCCCAGGAATTAAATTCTCCATTAATTAGCTCGTTAATAAAAGAAGCATGGAGTTTTATTTTTGTTTCTTCTACTGCATTTTTCCTTGAGAACCATAGAGCTATTGTTGTCGCAGCATGCTCGAGGACATTGACCGTATTTTGTGTTAAAAAACAATCCAAATTTATATCAGACGACAATATGACAAACAGATAATTTTGTGTATTTTCTGAAACTTGAATAACAGGCAGTTGTACAATGCAATGCTCTTCTATATTAATCAATTGAATTTTCTGAATCATAGGGTCATGTGAAGATAAGGACACCGTCTTCAGAGCAGGGATGATTCCTTTAACAACATACCTCTTCCAGTTTTCCAATAAATTCGGTATCTCTTTACTTTGGGCATGAATGGTACCAGTTTGATCTGTGATAATGACAGGAAATCCTAGGTGCTCATGTAAATAGGTTGATATACATGCAAGGTCTGCCTCTTTTAAAATTAAATTTAAAAGATCCTGCTGAACTTTTTCTGATTTCCGATTTTCTTCGTTAGAGACATGATTTAACCTCAACATGACCGCTTCAATTAGACTCGAAAAACGGACTTCCCATGGTATTTCAATAATTATAAAATTATTCTTTTCGGCCATTTCAATGACTTCTCTCGGGATTTCATAAATATGCCGTCCTAATGCAACAGCTAGTGCGGATGCTTCGGAATCCATGATATCTTTAACAAATTTTTCAAATTCCTCAAGATTATGGCCACAACCTATCGCTGTAGTTAAAACAAATTCATTCTTTCGGACAAAGTTCTCAACCGGCATTTCGATAGCAGATACCCATTTAACATCGGTTTTGTTAATAAGTTTTGCTCCAGATAACACTTTAGCGTCTTTCATAATTTCTAATTGTAAAATATCGAATATTTGTAAACTCACCGAATCCCTCCTGGATGATGTTCTCAATCTCTAGTAACTATTCCTCATTACATCGTTGGATTTATCTGAGGGACAATGGATTGTTTATCGAAAAAACTATTTCAAAATAATCTTATATATATATTAAGAATAGTTTTATACTTGAGTTAATTTCATAATTGTTTTTTTGAATTATTAGGCTGACCGAATTATCAAATGCAATTTTTTATAAAATTAGGCAGCCAATTTCATTTCTCTCATTTGCTTGTTGATTCGATCTACAGCCAGTTTTGTTGCGTTGTACACAAGAGTAATTAAATCAAAATGAACTTTTGCCTTTTTGCCAGTTCGGTATCGAACATTTTTTAATTGGAAGAACTCTTTTAAATAAGCATTCACTCGTTCAACCGCAGTTCTTTGTTTATAAAGTTTTTTCCAAGCTTCAGAACCTCGTCCTGGAGCTGAATATCTTCGAATATCGGTATCAATCTTCACCTTATAGACCTTCTGGCATAGAGAGTCATTGGATAGCGGGCAGGTTTCACATCTTTTGGTCTTACGTACTTCAATGAGCGATTTTTTTCATCATAACTATCGTATCGATAAGAATGTTCTCTCACGCATGTCGGGGCAAAATGCTCATCAAAGCCAATCATTTCTCCTTCATTGCGCTTATTATAGGCGATGATTCCGTAAGCTTTCATATTTAGAAGCTGTTGATAGATTGGCAAATAGTCATAACCAGCGTCCATAAGACCGAAACGAATGTGTAGCGCAGGAAGCCTTTCCTGGATCCCTTTAAGGAGAGGAATGGCTGCTTTTCCATCGTTCAAACTAGCAGAAGTCATCATGGATTGTAAGATATACTGGCTGCTTGTTCCCACTGCTAGATGTGCCTTGAAACCGAACCAAAAGGTATTTTTACCTTCACTATTTTTCTTAATGCCCCAATTGGGCTCCAACGGAGCCTCGGTTCGTAAAGTCTCTAAGCTAATGGGCAATTGAGCTTCTATTGTCTTTTCGTAAATTGATTTTTGATTTTCTCTTTCTTGTACTTCTAATTTAAAGGCTTCTTGTTCAGCCTTTGGTTTGCGTCCACGCTTTTTTGGTTCTTGCTTTGGCTTCTTTTCTTGTGGAGTGGAACGGTCTCTAGACTCAAAATGAGTCGCATCGATGGCCACAGACTCATCACAAACAAACCCTTCTTGAATAGCTTGAAGGAGTAATGAATCCTGAACCAATTCAAAGGCAGTTGAATCACTTAATTTAGAAGTAAGACGAGAAAAGGAGGCTTCAGACGGAATTCGATCCGAAAATAGAAAACCACAATCCAAACGAAACATAAAATCCTGAGTCAGACGTTTAATCAAATCTTTAATTGTTGGTATTCTTTCCAGAATACGAGCTACAAGTGCATAAATCATAGCAGGATAATTGAGTTCTGTTGGTGCACCGTAAACAGACTTTTTATTAACTGCAAATAATAATGGTTCAAGGTGAAGAGTAGAAAAAACTGCTTCAAAACGTTTAGAAGGTTCTAATTCATAAAAATCCTGCATGTCAAACAGGCTTCCTTGTCGTATAATAGACATGGGAGACAACCTCTTTTCTATTCATGTAATGTTTGTTTGGTCACTTACATTATACAAGAATTTGGGGAGGTACTCCTTTTTTCATGCCTTGAAACGCTTGAGAGACAAGGGATTGGAAATATGAAATTCATTCAC
>NZ_NUZU01000183.1 GCF_002567005.1 Bacillus sp. AFS073361 | reverse complement strand
ATCCACTACACCGGGGACTGGCGGGCTCTTCCTTCGGACTTGATGTACCGGCTCAGCGAACTGCCTGTTCTCAGACAAGAGACTGCCAGTTCTATTGATGCAGCCTTCTATGAAAATACACCTTTTGATGGTACGACAGGGTTTTGTGCGCTCAATCATCAGGCTTCCCGTCTGGGATTAAAAGCCATTCGTCTGTCCCGTAGTCTGCGTAATCTG
>NZ_NUZU01000182.1 GCF_002567005.1 Bacillus sp. AFS073361 | reverse complement strand
ACCCTGAGAGCACCGTGATGTACGTGGCGGCACCCATTGTTGATCGGGGAAAAGTCATCGGCGTGCTGTCGGTGGGGAAACCGAACAGCGCTATGGCACCGGTGATCCACCGCAGCGAGCGGCGCATTCTCTGGGCGGGCGGCGCGCTGCTGGGGATTGCCCTGCTGATAGGGCTGATTGTGGCGTGGTGGATCAACCGTTCCATCAGTTCCCTGTCGCGCTACGCGGATTCTGTGACCCACGACACGCCGCTGCCG
>NZ_NUZU01000181.1 GCF_002567005.1 Bacillus sp. AFS073361 | reverse complement strand
CATCAACATTCGATACCCCGAGAATTCCGGTCGTGTCGAAGGACAGCCCGCCGACGCGAGTGACACCGCGGGTGATATCCCCCTGCTCCACCGCCTCCAGGGAGAAGAAGGATGGATCGCTGTCAGCACCATATTGGCCCCAGTAAAGGGCCGGATGGGCATTGAAGATCTGCAGCCCGCTGAACAGCAGGACCGTCATGCACAACACGTTAAGCC
>NZ_NUZU01000180.1 GCF_002567005.1 Bacillus sp. AFS073361 | reverse complement strand
TTGCTGGGGCTGGGGATGCTGGCCCAGCGCAGTGAGCTGGTGGTAATGCAGGCTTCGGGCTTCACCCGTATGCAGGTGGCGCTGTCGGTGATGAAAACGGCTATTCCACTGGTCCTGCTGACGATGGCAATCGGTGAATGGGTCGCTCCGCAGGGCGAGCAGATGGCGCGTAACTATCGTGCGCAGGCCATGTACGGCGGCTCTTTGCTCTCAACTCAACAAGGCCTGTGGGCGAAAGACGGTAACAACTTCGTCTATATCG
>NZ_NUZU01000179.1 GCF_002567005.1 Bacillus sp. AFS073361 | reverse complement strand
ACCTATGACCATAACATGCGAGTAACCTGCGAACTCATCTATCGCTTTAAGTACCCTACCCTGCAGCTTATGAATAGCTTCATCCATCATGTTGCGAACCAGGTCTGTCTTACTTTCGTCATTAACCCGCTTGAGAACATAGTCCAAATCATTTCGGTGGATAATGATGTCGTCAGCAAGGTAGCTACTGCCTTTGGTTTTTGCTACGGATAAAGCATCCCGTACAGCCGACGTAACCAGTGACACACCAAGAGTGGAGTCCCCAT
>NZ_NUZU01000178.1 GCF_002567005.1 Bacillus sp. AFS073361 | reverse complement strand
TTATTAGCCAGAAGCACCTTACGGCGGTCCGCCAGCTCCACTTTGATCTCTTCCATCGCCTGCACGATACGCTCGCGCGGGGTGACGTAGTGGGTTTTCGGGTAGATGGTAAAACGCTGAATCACCGACTCAACGTGGCCAGTCAGGGGATCAAACAGCGACAGACGCTCGACCTCCTCGTCAAACAGCTCAACGCGCAGGGCCAGATCGTCGGATTCTGCCGGGAAGATGTCGATCACTTCGCCGCGCACGCGGAAAGTACCGCGCTGGAACGCCTGGTCGTTACGGGCATACTGCAGCTCCGCCAGACGGCGTAAAATCGCGCGCTGATCGATAA
>NZ_NUZU01000177.1 GCF_002567005.1 Bacillus sp. AFS073361 | reverse complement strand
ATCGTAATTTATCTGGTCTCCCCGCTGATTCAGGTCAAAAACGTCGGCGGGAAGATGCTACTGGCGCTGATGGTGGTGATTGGACTGCTCGCCAACCCTAATACCGTCTCGCAGAAAATAGGCGGCTTCGAATGGCTGCCGATCAATCTCTATATTAACGGCGACACGTTTTACTACGTGATTTATGGAATGCTCGGGCGGGCAATCGGAATGCTGGATACGCGCAAGCCCTGGCTGACGTGGCTTTGCGCCGCGCTATTCATCGGGGCGGTGTTTGTGATCTCACGCGGAACCCTCTATGAGCTGCGCTGGCGCGGGA
>NZ_NUZU01000176.1 GCF_002567005.1 Bacillus sp. AFS073361 | reverse complement strand
GGCGATGGAAGTGGTTTCCGGCTTGGTCACCCCGGCTATCGCCAACCGTCGCCAGGATAAACGCGGTGTGGTCGCCGTGTTGCTGGTGCTGATCATCCTGGGTTTCTGCGGCCTGATCCTCAGCCCGCAACACCTGAGCCTGCTGTGGCCGTGCCTGCTCGGCCTGGGCATCGGCGGGCTGTTCCCGATGAGCCTGATCCTGTCGCTAGACCATCTGCACAACCCGCGCCGCGCCGGTGGCCTGACTGCGTTTGTGCAAGGCGTGGGCTACCTCATTGCGGG
>NZ_NUZU01000175.1 GCF_002567005.1 Bacillus sp. AFS073361 | reverse complement strand
GATTATCTGACGATTGCATGGGAATCAGGTCCGCTTAGCTTTTCCGGTTCGTTTGTTCTGGTTAAACACTTTATTCAACCGGGGGAGAAGGAATCCAGCGGGCTGCATTTCTATACCCTGTATATGCACCTGGCTCCCTATTCAGCCTATAGTGTCAATCCGGCGGAAACAAAGTGGACAGTCCAGGATACGCTTACTGCCTACGATCCAGAATGGGTCATGACCGCCAGTACCAACAATAAAAGTATCAGTGAAAGCTATCGCAAGGGTACGATCCCAAAAGGATCTATTGTTGAGTGGGATAAAACAGACAGCAGCCTCCATACC
>NZ_NUZU01000174.1 GCF_002567005.1 Bacillus sp. AFS073361 | reverse complement strand
CCTATAACCCACAGGAGAAAGGTATCTTCGCCGTCTCTTCGACGCTGGTTTCCGGGCCGAAAGAGGCCGTGCTGTTCGATGCGCAGTTCAGCGACAAAGGTGGCGAGCAGCTGGTCGAGAAAGTGCGCCGCAGTGGTAAAACCCTCAGCAAGATTGTGATCACCTCCGGCGATCCGGACTTCTACTTTGGTCTGCAGCCGCTGGTGAAAGCCTTCCCAAATGCTAAAGTGGTGGCGACCCAGGCGGTGGTGGATCACATCAAGGCTACCAAAGATGCCAAACTGGCCTTCTGGGGGCCGCAGATGAAGGACGGCGCGCCGTCGGAACTGATTGTCCCGCAGGTAATTGCCTCAACCACCTTTATGGTGGACGGCGAGAAAATCGATATTGAGCAGGCAGACAGCTATGCCGCCTACGTGTGGATCCCGTCGGCCAAAGCCATTCTCGGCGGTACGGGCGTTTCGTCCGGCAT
>NZ_NUZU01000018.1 GCF_002567005.1 Bacillus sp. AFS073361 | reverse complement strand
CTGAAAAGGTTGTTTTTTTGCGTGTGAAAATAAATAAGTTACCGAAGAGGATGAAGAATCCTTCCACGGTAACTAAAAATTGTCAATTTGATTTTTCCATTAAATACTGATAAACCAAGTATGGCCCCTTTTGTAACGTGACATCCAGAAATGAGCAAATGAAGGGATAATCCTGGTTTGGCATCATTTTTGTCAACTCACTCCACCACTCTGTTTCATATCGGGCAATCATACTTAAATTGTAAAGTAATAAATAATGAATGAGCAGCTCAGGAAAATTAAAATAATTGTCCTTGTTCAGGGGCAGCGCATAATAATTTTCCTCGAAGTGAAACTTCAAAGGCGAGCATCC
Source organism: Bacillus sp. AFS073361 (assembly GCF_002567005.1). GTDB lineage: Bacteria > Bacillota > Bacilli > Bacillales > Cytobacillaceae > Neobacillus. Next base: position 14,024 of record NZ_NUZU01000018.1, on the reverse strand, counting down.
AACAGAGGATGCCGGGTTCACCCGAAAAGACAAGCCTTCCTCAGAAAACTCCACACCCTTTTCAAACTTGGAGGCCAAGAACACCTTAAACCGATTTTCAGTCATATGGAATTGATCTAAGATGGTTTCGGGCACATGAAACTGTTGATGGTCGGACTCTACCTTAATGAATGTCCTTTTCCCCTCAAGTAAAAAGAATAATTCATCAAGCTCTGGTATAAGCTTAAGTAATTCCTCCATTATGACTTTTTCTCCTTCCAATTGTTTCATGTGAAACAATTTTTCAGAGATGAAGGGGAAAAGTCCATTTTTTTGAAGTTTCACTTCATCCTGGAAGAATTGATAATTTTGTTTCTTTCTTTTCCTTGTTGAGACACCATGAGCCAATACAGCAGTTGTTTCGGGATAAGCAGGATCTATTGTTAATATACATGCCTTAATTAGATGGACAAGACCATAAAAAAGTAAAATTGGTTTAATAATAAGTGGAGAACTGCTGGCTTGTTGATAATAAATTTGCCCATGTTCCAGATAATATAAAAATGGATAACAGTTTTCATAGCTTTTTTGCTCTGGATTCTCGATATTCCGTTTTTGATAACAACTTTTTAAAAATTGCTGGCAATATTCTGCCGAAAAGAAACAAGAGAAGCTTTTCCAATCTTTATATTGAATACTCAAGACTATATCACCTTTTTCAGAAGAATCAGACTAATATTTATTCCTTGACAGTATTTTATCCAATTGATAACCTACAAATAATATTTTTTTTCCTGGGGGCCTGAAAAATGTGGGAAAGTAAGTTTGTAAAAGAAGGTTTAACGTTTGATGATGTTTTATTAATTCCTGGTAAATCAGAAGTATTGCCTAGAGATGTAAATCTGCAAGTAGAACTATCGCCAAGTGTAAAGCTAAATATTCCTATCATAAGTGCTGGGATGGACACAGTAACAGAATCTGAAATGGCCATATCAATGGCTCGGCAAGGCGGCTTAGGGATTATTCATAAGAATATGACGATTGAGCAGCAAGCAGAGCAAGTGGAGAAGGTAAAGAGATCAGAAAGCGGGGTTATTACTGATCCATTTTTCCTAACTCCTGAGCATCAAGTGTATGATGCGGAGCATTTAATGGGAAAATATCGTATTTCCGGCGTACCAATTGTTAATAACTTAGACGAACAAAAGCTTATCGGGATTATCACCAATAGGGATCTTCGCTTTATCCAAGATTATTCATTTAAAATTTCCGACGTTATGACTAAGGAGAATCTTGTGACGGCCCCAGTTGGAACGACATTAAAAGAGGCAGAGAAAATTCTGCAGCGTTACAAGATAGAAAAACTACCGCTTGTTAATGAGCAGGGTGAGTTAAAAGGATTAATCACAATTAAGGATATCGAAAAGGTGATTGAATTTCCAAACTCTGCGAAAGACAGTCAAGGACGTTTATTGGCTGGAGCTGCGGTTGGAGTAACGAGCGATACGATGAAAAGAGTAGAAGCTCTTGTAAAAGCCAATGTCGATGTAATTGTGCTTGATACAGCCCATGGACATTCCAAAGGTGTCCTCGATATGGTAAAGGAAATTAGAGCTGCTCATCCAAATCTCACGATTATTGCTGGGAACGTGGCAACAGCGGAAGGAACCAAAGCCTTAATAGAAGCTGGTGCCGATGTGGTCAAAGTAGGAATTGGACCTGGTTCGATTTGTACAACAAGGGTTGTTGCCGGTGTAGGTGTTCCACAGATTACAGCCGTTTATGATTGTGCAGGAGAAGCGATGAAGCATGGCAAGACAATCATTGCCGATGGCGGCATCAAATACTCTGGGGATATCGTCAAAGCTCTTGCAGCAGGCGGATATGCCGTTATGCTGGGCAGCTTATTGGCGGGGGTAACCGAGAGTCCAGGAGAGACAGAAATTTTCCAAGGACGCCGCTTTAAAGTGTATCGCGGAATGGGTTCAGTGGCTGCGATGGAAAAAGGATCAAAAGACCGTTATTTCCAAGAAGATAATAAAAAGTTCGTACCAGAAGGAATTGAAGGACGGATTCCTTATAAAGGGCCTTTAGCAGAGACTGTATATCAACTTATCGGCGGACTCAGATCCGGAATGGGTTATTGCGGAACCAAAGATCTAGAGGAATTAAGAACAAAAGCACAATTTATTAAAATGACAGGTGCGGGATTAAGAGAGAGTCATCCACATGATGTTCAAATCACAAAAGAGGCTCCGAATTACTCACTATAACAACAAGACAGAGAAGCGATGACTTCTCTGTTTTTTATGTAAAAATACCTAGAAACTGAAAAAAATAGCCATAAGATGGTTCATAGCTCCGTCTATGATTTGCTATTGACTTATGTTAAAATAACCAAGGTGTATAAATTCATGGAGGGCGTTAAAGTGAACAAACATTTTTATCAGAAATGTATGGCCAGTGCGCTGGCACTTATTTTATTTTTTGGACTATTTGCTGGTGTTGATATAGCGAAGGCAGATGCAGCATTAAATGTGAATGCAGACGGAGCTATTTTAGTTGATGGACAAACAGGTAAGGTTTTATATGCAAAGAATGCTGACAGTCCATTAGGGATTGCCAGTATGACAAAGATGATGACGGAGTATCTTTTACTAGATGCCGTGAAGCACGGTAAGGTCAAATGGGATCAGGAATATACGGTAAGTGAACTAGTTTATAAGATTTCACAGCCAACGGGTTTATCGAATGTCCCTTTACGCCTTGGTGAAAAATATAATGTTCGAGAATTATATGAAGCGATGGCTATTTACTCTGCAAATGGGACAACCATTGCACTAGCTGAAGTCATTGCCGGTTCGGAAACGAATTTTGTCAAGTTGATGAATGAAAAAGCAAAGAAACTTGGATTAAAAAATAGTAAATTTGTGAATTCTACTGGCTTAAATAATAAGGATTATAATGGTGAGCAACCAGAAGGAACTGGTGCTGAAGAAGAAAATGTGATGTCTCCTCGCGACGTGGCTACATTAGCCTATCATCTCATTAATGATTATCCAGATGTTCTAAAAACAGCGAGCACGCCTAAAAAGGTATTCCGTGAAGGTACAGATGATAGAATTGTAATGCAAAACTGGAACTGGATGCTGCCAACATTAGTATATGGATATGAAGGTATGGACGGGCTCAAAACCGGTACAACTGATTTTGCAGGATACTGCTTCACAGGGACAGCGAGCAGAGATGGAAAACGATTTATTACCGTTGTCCAAAATGCAAAGGATGATAGCGGAAAAAATGATGGTTATAAAGCGCGTTTCGGTGAAACGAAAAAAATGCTAGATTATGCTTTTACAAATTATGCAAAGGAAGAAATTACTCCTAAGCATTACCAAGTAAAAGGTCAAAAAACGGTTCCTGTTACAAAAGGAAAAGAAGACCGGGTTAAAATCTATACAAAATCAGCCATTAGCATGATGATTCCAAATGGCAGCAAGCAAGACTACAAACCAGTCTTAGTCCTTGATAAAAAGAAATTGACGAAAGATGGTAAGCTAACAGCACCAATTAAGAAGGGTGAAAAAGTTGGTTATGTAACCATCGCACCAAAAAATGGTGAAAAGGTTAGTTTCTTAACTTCAGAGGGTCAACAATCGATTAAGGTTGATGTGATCGCTGCACAAGATGTAGAAAAATCAAACTGGTTTGTGTTAATGATGAAAGGCATTGGTAACTTTTTTGGGGATGTTTTTCATGGGATTTCCTCTACTGTTAAGGGATGGTTTTAATTTATTTTAACGAAAGCTAAGCAAAAACAATTTGTTTAAATTGGTTGCTTTTGGATAATATATATAGTAAATTAATAAATACAAAATCATAAATAATGATCAAAGCAATGAGAGGAACTAGTAACAAGAGACTCATTCTACAAGAGAGCCGGTGGCTGGTGTGAACCGGTGGATGAAACTTGTGAATCCCTCCTCGAGCAAGGTGCGGAACATCTCATCCTGAGATCAGTAAGTACTTTCGGTAGAAACCGTTAACGTTTTTTGAGGTGGACAGTTTATTCTGTCAACCAGGGTGGTATCGCGAGTAACTCTCGTCCCTGTTTTAGGGGCGGGAGTTTTTTGTTTTTTAAGCGGTAATGCGAACCGCACGGCATCGTCTAAAATAATAAAATGAGTAAAAAGGAGTGCCATTTTTATGTTAGATATTAAAGTGTTACGAGCTGATTTTGCAGAAGTAAAAGAAAAACTTCAAAAGCGGGGGGAAGATTTATCTGCTCTCGATCAATTTGAAGAATTGGACCAAAGAAGACGCGAATTGATTGTCGAAACAGAAAAATTAAAAAGCCGCCGCAATGAGGTATCACAGCAGGTTGCATCTTTAAAGCGAGAAAAGCAGGATGCCGACCATTTGATCAAGGAAATGCGCGAGGTGGGTGATAAGATTAAAACGTTTGATGATGAATTACGTGTAGTAGAAGAGTCATTAGAACTTTTAATGTTGAGCATCCCGAATATCCCGCATGAAAGTGTTCCAGTGGGCGAAACTGAGGATGATAATATTGAAATCAGACAATGGGGCAAGGTGCGCGAGTTTGAATTTGAAGCCAAACCGCATTGGGATGTTGCCGATCAACTAGGAATTCTTGATTTCGAGAGAGCCGGGAAGGTAACAGGAAGCCGCTTTGTCTTTTATAAAGGGCTAGGTGCTCGTTTAGAGCGTGCGTTAATGAGCTTTATGTTAGATCTTCATGTCGATGAGCATGGCTATACAGAAATATTGCCGCCGTATTTAGTCAACCGGGCGAGTATGACTGGAACAGGCCAGCTTCCTAAGTTTGAAGAAGATGCGTTTTTGATTGAAAACGAAGATTACTTCTTGATTCCGACAGCTGAAGTTCCTGTAACTAATCTTCATCGCGATGAAATATTAAGTGCTGAAGCCCTGCCGATCCGCTTTGCTGCTTACAGTGCATGTTTCCGTTCTGAGGCTGGCTCTGCGGGTCGTGATACACGCGGTTTGATTCGTCAGCATCAATTTAATAAGGTGGAACTTGTGAAGTTTGTTAAGCCTGAGGATTCTTACGATGAGCTTGAAAAGCTGACACGAGATGCAGAAAAGGTATTACAATTACTTGAGCTGCCATACCGTGTGCTAAGCATGTGCACGGGTGACCTCGGCTTTACCGCTGCGAAGAAGTATGATATTGAAGTTTGGATTCCAAGCTATGGAACGTATCGCGAAATTTCTTCTTGCAGTAACTTCGAAGCCTTCCAGGCAAGACGGGCAAACATTCGTTTCCGCCGCGAACCAAAGGCAAAACCGGAGCACGTTCACACCCTCAATGGTTCAGGCCTTGCGATTGGCCGTACGGTCGCCGCCATCTTAGAGAATTACCAACAAGCCGATGGCAGTGTCGTGATTCCAACCGTACTGCGTCCATATATGGGCAACCGTGAAGTCATAGCACCAATGTAATTTTAGTCTAAGTTAAAGCATATAGTTGGCACGCTGTTGATTGGAGCGGAAGGCACGAAGACTCCTGCGGGAGGACGGGGCTGGGGAGACCCCGCAGGAGCGCAGCGACGAGGAGGCTCCCCGGACCGCCCGCGGACAGCGAAGTGCCTGGAGTGGAAATCAAGAGGCATGTGTAACATAGAAAAAAACTGGACAGATAAAAATTTGTCCAGTTTTTTAATTTAGTATGTTGACATAGCAAAATGAGTATGGTAAATTAGATTCTGTTGATACGGAGGAATACCCAAGTTTGGCTGAAGGGATCGGTCTTGAAAACCGACAGGCGGGTCATACCGCGCGGGGGTTCGAATCCCTCTTCCTCCTCCATAATATTTACTAATCGCGCATAAAAACTGGAGATAAAGGTTCGTTACATCATATGTAACGAACTTTTTTTATGCTCATTTTTAGAATTAGCCTATGGTTATAAGACTGCTGAAGGAAAAAAGGTGCTAAACGGTAAATGAAGAGTGTCCCCATTTCCTGGGCGAAGGGAAAAAGAGGCTAAACGGGAAATGAAGAGTGTCTCCATTTCCTGGGCGAAGGGAAAAAGAGGCTAAGCGGTAAATGAAGAGTGTCCCCATTTCCTGGGCGAAGGGAAAAAGAGGCTAAACGGGAAATGAAGAGTGTCTCCATTTCCCGGGCGAAGGAAAAAAGGGGCTAAGCGGTAAATGAAGAGGGTCTCCATTTCCCGAGTGAAGGGAAAAAGGGGTTGAGCGGTAAATGAAGAGGCCCCCCATTTCCCGGGCGAAGGAAAAAAGAGGCTAAGCGGTAAATGAAGAGGCCCCCCATTTCCCGGGCGAAGGGAAAAAGAAGCTAACCGGTAAATGAAGAGGGTCCAGTCTAGCAAAATTCAGAAGTTTCTCCATCGCATCAATCCTATAAATTAAAAAGCACATATTGGATTATCCAATATGCGCTGTTCTTATATTTAGAATTTCTTTCAACTTTTCTTCCACTTCAAGGCAAACTCTAGTGGCATCTTCTGCACTTTTTACAACGTCTGTTGTATCCATATCAATCACTAATACTTCACTTGCTGAGTATTGGTTCATCACCCACTCATCATAACCCTTCCACACTTCGAAGTAATATTCCTTCAGTTCAGGATTTATTTCAAAGCTTCGGCCGCGGGCCATAATCCGGTCAATCACTGTATCAAATGACCCTTTTAAGTACACCATTAAATCTGGTGCCTTTTTGGGAAGTTCATTCAGTTCTTCCAGCATGTTTTCCACTAATTCTTCATATATTTTAAATTCCAAATCAGAAATCCTGCCTAACGATTTATTCACATAGGCAAAATACCAATCTTCATAAATGGAACGGTCTTGAATTGTATAAATAGGCTCTCTCCAGCTAACGCATTCCTTAACGGTTTTAAAACGTTTATTCAAAAAGAATAATTGAAGCAGGAAAGGGATCCTTTTGGCATCTAATTCTTCAGGTGTCAGTTCATAATAGAGCGGGAGAATCGGGTTATCATCCACCGTTTCATAAAACACCTTACTCTCAATTCCTTTATTTTGAAAGTGTGCATTCAATGTGTCTGCCACACTTGTTTTACCGAGACCAATCATACCACCAATAACGATACTCACTAACATCCCCCTGATCTATAATGTTTTAGTCCCGCATTAACGGGCAGTAAGCTCGGCCAGTCCAAGGCTCCTGAGTGAACCGAAAAGGATAACAGTAGGAGCAACTGCCCGTAAATGCCCGATTGGTTCAACTAACAATCAATGGGGATGGGACTCCCATTGATTGAAGTTTCACCTTATCCAGCTGCTTTTTTTTAATGCTAATGATAATTGTTCAAAAATATGGTTTAAATCTTGTTCATTTTTGACAAAATCCAATTCGTCTCCGCTAAAGCGAAGAACGGGTATTTCTGGATGTTCCTTTTCAAAGAGCGTCATTGATTCTTCATAATCGAGCGATAACTGTTCTAAATATAAGGGGCTGATATTCTTTTCCACTTCACGCCCTCTTATTTTAATTCGTTTTAGAAGTGTATCGAGGCTGGCATTCAAATAAATAATGACATTAGGCTTCGGCATATCTTCGGTTAGAATTTGATAAATTTTATCATATTTTTGATACTCGTCTGCATTTAAGGAACGCTTTGCAAATATTAAATTTTTAAAGATATGATAATCCGCTACGACGGATTGATTTTGAGTTAAGTAATGGGTATTGATATCCCCTAATTGCTTAAAACGATTGCAGAGGAAAAACATTTCCGTTTGAAAACTCCATTCTTCAATATTTTCATAGAATTTCCCTAAAAATGGATTTTCATCAACAATCTCTTTAAGTAATGCAAATTTAAATTGCGCTGAAATGGCTTTTGCAAGCGATGTTTTTCCAACCCCAATCGGCCCTTCAACGGTAATAAAGGGTGTATCCCCCATTGCAAGTCCTCCTTCGAAAGCTACCTTCACTCTATGTTTCACCAGATCTTCTGGTTATTTAGTCACAAAAAACACGCAAGATTTATTTTATCATAATCTTACTCAGGAAGGGATAAGGAAAATTTAGTAGAAAGTTGTTTTATGTCAAATATATGAAAAAACTGCCGAATCCCGGCAGTTTTTGTAGAAATAAAATTATTTAGGTCGCACGTTTAGTAACATTGAAGTTGTCGACGATTAACAGCCAATTTTGCGGGAAGGCAAGACCGAGCTTCCAGTAACTCATTCCCCTAATATTTAACTCCTTAATTAAATCAAACTTAGCTTGAATCGAGCGGGCGTCCTCAAACCAAACCTCATGCTGTTTGCCCGCTTCTGTATATCGAAAATGTGGTGCCTGCGCCTTGATGTCATACTGAATCGGGACATTGTGCTTTGCGGCGAGCTGTATGGCCTGCTGTGGACTCACTGCCTTGGCAACCGTTCCTTGCACGAAGGGAAGTGTCCAATCATAGCCGTACAAGTTTTGCCCCATCATAATCTTTCTTGCCGGGATATCTGTAACAGCGTATTCCAACACTCTTCTTACTTGATCGATGGGCGACACAGCCATCGCGGGGCCACCGCTATATCCCCATTCATAAGTCATAATCACGACAAAGTCAACGATTTCTCCGTGTGCCTTATAGTCATGGGCTTCATACCACTTCCCTTTCTGAGAGGCACTGGTCTTTGGCGCCAGTGCGGTTGACATGAGCCAGCCTTTACTGCCGAATAGATGTTTTGCCTTACGTAAAAAGCGATTATAGGCCTCGCGGTCGGCCGGACGTAAAAACTCAAAGTCAAAATGAATATCACGGAATCCATATTTATTTGCAGTAGACACAATGTTATTTAGAAATTTATCTTGAATGGCCATATCATTTAATAAAATTCGTCCGAGTTCATCACTGAACTGATCATTCTCTTGGTTGGTTATAACCATCATTAACACATTACGGTTGGCCCTGGCGATAGCAGGAAAGTTGTTCAGCAGCGGTTCTTTTAATGTCCCATCGCGGCGGGCTTGGAAGCTAAAGGGAGCCAAATAGGTGAGATAGGGTGCTGCCTCGCGGGCGCTGGATTCTAAGACTGGGGCTACGGTAGTGCCGCGTGGTTCAACATATGCGTTAAATTCAGCATCTCTTTTTTTGCCTTGGGGAATGTAGAGACGAAAACCTATATTAAGCGGCTGATTCGGGTTGATTCGGTTGATAGAGGCAAGCTCTTGGTAAGGGACGCCGAACTTTCTTGAGATGGTGAATAAAGTATCGCCTGGCTGCACGAAATAAAATTGCCCAATGATTGGAATGACAAGCGACTGTCCAATCACAAGATTATTTGGATTGGGTAAATCGTTAGCCTCTACTATGTCCTGGACGGTTGTTTGATAAGTCCTTGCAATCGTTGTTAAGGTTTCATTACCTCTTACCACATGGATTTGCATCCTAACCCCTCCTAAGCAAATATGCGTTGCAACTATTTTATGAGCGAGGAAACTGATAAATGATATAATGCTTATAAATTTCATCTGAAGCAATTAAAACTCCAATTTGGTAATAATGGGACCAAGGGAACAGTAAAGGGGAATTAGCATGACAGGAGATCAGTCAATTGATGAATATTTTATGAAGGAAGCGATGAAGGAAGCCAAAAAGGCTGAAGCGATAGATGAGGTACCGATTGGTGCAGTGCTCGTCATGGACGGAAAAATAGTCGCTCGGGCCCACAATTTACGGGAGACCGACCAAACTGCTATTGCACACGCTGAGCTAATCGCGATTGATCAAGCCTGTAGAGAGACAGGTACATGGCGTCTTGAAGAATCTACATTATATGTCACATTGGAGCCATGTCCAATGTGTGCAGGAGCAATTATTTTATCTCGAGTCAAAAGGGTGGTATATGGTGCGGCTGACCCTAAGGCCGGTTGTGCGGGGACACTGATGAACCTATTAGAAGATAACCGCTTTAATCATCAAAGTGACGTTACTAGTGGTGTTTTGGAAAGAGAGTGCGGGCAGCTGCTCTCCGACTTTTTTCGAAAAATAAGAGAGCGAAAAAAGTTAGCAAAGAGAATGAAGGAAGACAACCTTACAAAAAATGACAATGAATAAAGATTGCTTTTTTACGAAAATATTTGTATACTAAGAAAGCGTCATAGTGACGCATTAAACTTTGGTATCAACTTTGCCGTGCTAGGTGGGGAGGTAGCGGTGCCCTGTACCCGCAATCCGCTCTAGCGGGACTGAATCCCTTCCCGAGGCTAACGACCTGTAGGGTCTGCCTTAAGTAAGTGGTGTTGACGCCTGGGTCCTGCGCAATGGGAATCCATGAACCATGTCAGGTCCGGAAGGAAGCAGCATTAAGTGGACGCTCCCATGTGCCGCAGGGTGGCCTGGGCCGAGCTAACTGCTTAAGTAACGCTTATGGGCGTTAGTCGACGGAAGGTGCACGGCAGTTATATTACATAAAAAAACTCATCTCAGACTTGGGATGAGTTTTTTTGCACATTAAATAGATTCATTTTGTAAAAAGCAAAATGATTAAGGTATAATAAAAGAGAATGAAAATTTTGAAGGGGGCGTGTGTCAATTGGCGTATCAAGCTTTATATCGTGTTTGGCGTCCTCAAACATTTCTCGATGTAGTAGGACAAGAACATGTAACCAAGACATTGCAAAACGCCCTGCTTCAGCAAAAGATATCACATGCGTATCTTTTTTCCGGCCCGAGAGGAACAGGGAAAACAAGTGCAGCTAAAATATTAGCAAAAGCAATTAACTGTGAGCGATCACCTGTTTCTGAACCTTGTAACGAGTGTGCAGCCTGCCGTGGAATCACCGATGGAACGATTTCAGATGTATTAGAATTTGATGCGGCTTCGAACTCACGTGTGGAGGAAATGCGGGACGTCCTAGATAAGGTAAGATTTGCACCGACAGCTGTGAATTACAAAGTCTATATCATCGATGAAGTGCATATGCTATCCATTAGCGCCTTTAATGCCTTGCTAAAAACGCTGGAAGAACCGCCGAAGCATGTTATTTTTATATTAGCTACAACAGAACCTCATAAAATCCCCTTAACAATTATTTCAAGATGTCAACGCTTTGATTTTAGACGCATTACAGCTGGGGCAATTGTCAATCGGATGAAGTTAATTGTCGAGGAATCTGGAATTGATTGTGATGAACGTGCCCTTCAATTGATTGCACGGGCAGCAGATGGCGGGATGCGCGATGCACTTAGTCTATTGGATCAAGCGATATCGTATAGCCAGGACCATGTTGCCATTGAAGATGCATTAACGGTTACAGGATCGGTTTCGCAGGGATTTTTAAATAAACTTGCTTTGGCATTCCGGGAAAAGGATGTCGCAAACGGCTTAGCAGCGTTGGATGAGCTTTTATTTCATGGAAAAGACCCGATGCGATTTATTGAGGATCTAATCTTGTTCTATCGTGATATGCTTCTTTATAAAACGGCACCAAACCTTGAAGAATCGCTGGAACGAGTGATGCTGGATGATGATTTTCGAAACATTGCTGAAACGATATCAACAGATCAGATTTACCAACTGATTGATCTCTTGAATAAAACACAACAAGAAATGCGTTGGACCAATCACCCAAGAATTTTTCTTGAGGTGGCGATTGTGAAGCTATGTCAAATGGAAGTAAAGCAGACATCACAGGCACAGCCTGCTCAAATTGACCAGCTGTTAACAAGAATCGGCCAATTGGAGATGGAGCTCGAGCATTTAAAGGCGAATGGTGTAACAGCTTCTCCGCAAGAGGCGGTGCAGCAAACACAAAAGCCAGCCCAAAGATCAGCGAAAAAGGCATTCCAGCCGGCGGTCGGAAAAATAAATGAAGTATTAAAGCAGGCAACAAAAAGCGATTTGAATCTGATTAAATCGAATTGGGCAGAATTGCGTGCAAGTCTGTTAAAATCACAAGCTGCCCTATTGAACGATGCCGAGCCTATCGCCGCATCAGCAGCTGCTTTTATCATAAAATTTAAGCATGAAATGATTTGCCAGATGGCGATGAGTCGAACAGATTTTCTGGATGCAGTGATCGCCGCTTTATATAAATTAACAGGCAAACGATTTACAATCTTAGGTGTTCCGGAAGACCAGTGGCTGCCAATTCGCGAAAGCTTTTTGAATAGTCATGAAGGTGCTGAAGGAGAAACCAGTGAAGTACCAAAGGAAGAAGAACCACATATTGCCGAGGCGAAAAAAATATTTGGCGAAGAATTTGTGGAGATTATTGATTAATAACTAACTAATTGGAGGTAGATGAACAATGATGCGTGGTGGCGGAATGGGAAATATGCAAAATATGATGAAACAAATGCAAAAGATGCAAAAGAAAATGGCAGAGGCACAAGAGGAATTAGGTGAAAAAAAGATTGAAGGAACTGCTGGCGGTGGCATGGTTACTGTGATTGTTACAGGACATAAGGAAGTAGTCGATGTAATTATTAAACCTGAGGCTGTTGATCCAGATGATGTAGAAATGCTTCAAGACCTTGTTTTAGCTGCTACAAATGATGCTCTTAAAAAGGCAGAAGAGTTAACAAACAGTACGATGGGGCAATTTACAAAAGGAATGAACCTTCCTTTTTAGGAGAGGAATAGCCAAAGATGCATTATCCAGAACCAATTTCAAAGCTGATTGACAGCTTTATGAAGCTGCCAGGTATCGGTCCTAAAACGGCCGGTCGTCTGGCTTTTTTTGTCTTAAGTATGAAAGAAGATACGGTGCTTGATTTTGCTAAAGCACTTGTTAATGCCAAACGGAATTTAACGTATTGTTCTGTCTGCGGTCATATCACAGATCAAGACCCTTGCTACATTTGTGAAGACGTGCGCCGCGATAAGAGTATCATCTGTGTCGTCCAAGATCCAAAAGATGTGATTGCGATGGAAAAAATGAAGGAATTCAATGGATTGTACCATGTCCTTCATGGGGCCATTTCCCCTATGGATGGGATCGGACCAGAGGATATTAATATTCCAAGCCTCCTAAAGCGTCTTCAAGATGAAAATATAATAGAAGTAATCTTAGCGACAAATCCTAATATCGAAGGAGAAGCAACAGCCATGTACATTTCCCGTTTGTTAAAACCATCGGGAATTAAAACCACAAGGATTGCTCATGGACTACCAGTCGGCGGGGATCTTGAATATGCAGATGAGGTTACTTTATCCAAAGCGATTGAGGGCCGAAGAGAATTTTAAGAAGACGCGGAGGAATCAATGATGTTTTTTCAGCGTAAAGGGCGGCTTCGTAAAGAGTATAATGAAAAGCTTTTAGTGCAGTTGAATCGATTTAAAGAGCATTGGCAGCAAGAAAAACTGCTGTTAGAGAAAAGTTTCGATCCTTCTGACGAAGTAATTTGTCAAACGAAAATAGCTGAGGCAAAATATATCTTTCTCTTAAGAGAGGCAAAGCAGCGGAACGTTAATTTAATAAAATCATAAATAAGCTATTTCCTTTTTTAGGTCTATTCTTGGCAGCTTGTACATAAGTTGTAAATAAAATGACTTAAGAAGGGGGATAGCTTTTTTGGAACCAATTATCGTAATATCTATCCTAGGCGGTTTAGTGATTATCCTGTTATTTACGGGAGCTCCCTTTAAGCCTGCTCGATTTGTAGGTCAAGCCGCAATCAAGTTGGTCATTGGAGCGCTATTTTTATTCTTCCTAAATGCAGCAGGAAACCGTTATGGTATACATGTACCGATTAATGTGGCCACCTCCGCCATTTCAGGCTTTTTAGGAATACCGGGTCTGATTGCATTAGCTGCTATTCAACATTGGGTACTCTAGATCGAAAACCGCTGAAAAAAAGCGGTTTTTCTTTTTGAAAAAATATAAAAATCAATTTCAAAAAAGTGTTGACCAATGCATTTATTTGCTGTAATATATGAAAAGTCGTCACTGAGGCGATGCAAAACGAAAGAAAAAAGTTGTTGACTTCTGGTTGATAACTTGGTAAGATAATAAAGTCGCTTTTGAGTGACGGAGAAATTGTTCTTTGAAAACTAAACAAA
>NZ_NUZU01000173.1 GCF_002567005.1 Bacillus sp. AFS073361 | reverse complement strand
TTCCTGAAGACAATGAACTGCTGGAAAAAGCAAAGCAGATGATTGCCGATAAAGTGGCGGAGGCGGGCAAATGATGCGAACTCACCTCCTGCTGATTGCTGCCGGCGTTGCGATGGCCACGGGCGCCATTGCCTCACCAGATGTGGCCATTACGCCACGCCATGCGCAGGAAGAGGGCTGGCACTGGTACAAAGACCCGGCAGAAATCGAGGATGACGATGACCTGCCGCCTGTTGTGACTCAGACCGTACCTCCGGCGCCCATGAGCGCCTCAGAGCAGAAGGCCCTGCT
>NZ_NUZU01000172.1 GCF_002567005.1 Bacillus sp. AFS073361 | reverse complement strand
TTCCTGGATCACCTCTCCGGCGTTATCGGGTGGTATGGCTGACAAAATTTCTTCCGAAGTCAGCCATGAGTATGAATGTTCACCGAATAAATCATCATCTTCGGACGGTATATCATCAGGTAATGCGTGGATAAAAACTCCTGATGTGCTCGCCCATTCACGATCTACATCAAATCCGAGCCAGGCAAAGTGGAGATATGAGCGGTCCCCTTTATAAT
>NZ_NUZU01000171.1 GCF_002567005.1 Bacillus sp. AFS073361 | reverse complement strand
TTTTGCCACCAGCATAACCTCGCAGACGCTGGCAGCCGGTTACACGGTCGCTGACGTGAACCGCGCGCTGATGAAAGACTTCGAGGCCAAAGGCGCGACCGAGGGTCTGACGCCTGAAATGCCCGTTACCGTATTCCCCAGGGGCAGGGTGCTGTTTGGCATGACACGGCATCTTATGGATAACGTGGCCGGACAATGCGGCGCATCATGGCAATTCGTGGACGGTCAGCGCCAGATGGTGGCGAATAATGAGTA
>NZ_NUZU01000170.1 GCF_002567005.1 Bacillus sp. AFS073361 | reverse complement strand
GTTAGCTGATGTTTTTTTTGGCGACTTGATAAGGATTTCTACTTGTTTCTGTCGTCGATAAGGACGACAATTAACAGACTTCTATGGTTGTCCAGTTACGCCTAACGTCCGAAAAATGACCATAAGTCAACACATCTTGCGAATGTACTCAGTGCACTGGTAGCTGTTAAGCCAGGGGCGGTAGCGTGCATATTTTCTGTTTTCGCTCATATTATTC
>NZ_NUZU01000169.1 GCF_002567005.1 Bacillus sp. AFS073361 | reverse complement strand
GCTGAGTTATCTGGGGGAGGATGCCGCCGAACAGCTGGAGCTGATGCGCAGGGTCTTCCGGGTTATGCGGACTGTACGCGAAAAACACGCCTGTACTCAGTGCGATGCCATCGTGCAGGCCCCTGCGCCTTCGCGGCCCATCGAACGGGGTATAGCAGGACCAGGGTTGCTGGCCCGCGTACTAACCTCTAAGTATGCAGAGCACACCCCTCTGTATCGCCAGTCTGAAATATACGGCCGCCAGGGCGTGGAGCTGAG
>NZ_NUZU01000168.1 GCF_002567005.1 Bacillus sp. AFS073361 | reverse complement strand
CCTTTTCGGTTGATCGCTGGGACGAAGGATGGGCGGAGAGCGTGAAGCGCCGTGTGGTGCAGGATGCTTTCTATATCCATCAGCACAAGGGCACAACCAGCGCTGTGCCGCGTGTGGTGGAGCCGTTCGGCTTTCTGATCCGCATCATTGAATGGTGGCAGACCGGCGAGGCACCGGGCACGTTTCGCCTGGATATTGGGGTACAGGACCAGGGCATAACAG
>NZ_NUZU01000167.1 GCF_002567005.1 Bacillus sp. AFS073361 | reverse complement strand
TACGGCCTGGCGCAGTCGACCTTTCAGGTCGGTGGCAACGCCGGCAGCGCCTTCGGTCCGCTGTTGGCCGCCGCGATCATCATTCCCTATGGCCAGGGCAACGTCGCGTGGTTCGGCCTGTTCGCGGTGTTCGCCATCCTCGTGCAATACGGCTTGAGCCGCTGGTATCGCAATCACCTGAACCTGTTCAAGCTCAAGCAAGGCAGCAAGGCCACCCACGGCCTGTCGAAACAGCGGGTGACCTTCGCCCTGGTGGTGCTGGCGCTGCTGGTGTTTTCCAAATACTTCTAC
>NZ_NUZU01000166.1 GCF_002567005.1 Bacillus sp. AFS073361 | reverse complement strand
GATCTGCGCATGGTGTGGATTATCCGCGTCTTGGTCTTTGGAAAGTAACGACCCGGTCACTGTTACTACGAAAATAGCAGAGCTGGCACTATCTGAACTTCACTACTGAACTGGAAGTTAAGGTTAACTTTTGCGATTAAAAATCAGCCGTAACGTACAATAATTTTCGATATCCAAACTGACCCCTTACTGATAGGCCAGAGTAAAATTGGCAACAGAGGTGAAGGAACCCGGCACGACCGTTGTGC
>NZ_NUZU01000165.1 GCF_002567005.1 Bacillus sp. AFS073361 | reverse complement strand
GATCTGTACGCTCACCGCAGGCTGGCAGAAAGCGTTTAGCCCGGACAACAAAGTCGGCTTCCTCGCGATCGCCAATAAATTCCAGGCGATGATCGACAGCGGCAAGATCCCGGCGCAGTATACGGAGTCGCAACTGTCACAGCTGGTGTTTAACAACCGTCTGGATGCTGGGCTGACAATCTTCTTTATGGTGGTGGTTGTGGTGCTGGCGTTGTACTCTCTGAAGACCGCGCTGGCGGCACTGAAAGAAGACAAGCCGACCGCGAAAGAGACGCCATACGAGCCGATGCCAGAAAATCTGGATGAGATTGTGG
>NZ_NUZU01000164.1 GCF_002567005.1 Bacillus sp. AFS073361 | reverse complement strand
ATGGTGATTATCGTAAAAATAACCAGCCCCACCGTCAGGTTGCCCCCCACCACAAAATGGCCGAAGGCATCCACGATGTTGCCCGCATCGTGCTGCAGCAAAACCAACCGCGAGGTGCTGATGGTCAATGACAGCCGGTACAGTGTGGTAATCAGCAGCAAAGAAGGGAAAACCGACAGATCCAGCGGGTCATTGATGTAGATGGCAATCAGCAGCAAAATGACCGAAAACGCGATGTTAACAGCGATCAGGATATCCACCATGAACGTCGGTAAAGGCAGGATCATCATCACGATAGCAATCAGCAGCACCACCGCCAGAATAATATCCTGACGCCCGGCGCAGGCGGCGAGCCCCTTCTGCAGACCTTGCATACTCATGC
>NZ_NUZU01000017.1 GCF_002567005.1 Bacillus sp. AFS073361 | reverse complement strand
TTCAATACATTTTCATTCTTTGTGGTGAAGAGCTGATTTTTAGCGATTCATGGATGGCTAATGGGCAGATTAATCAGAGTTCTATTTAAAAAGGAACCGCGATTTGCGATTCCTAAGATTATTATTTATCTGCTCTGTTTATGTTACTAAATGAATTGTTAAGAGCTGTTTTACACTTGTTTCCATCAGGATTCGATGAACGAACCGCTGCTAATACAACATCAATTGTTCCATCAATTTTCGTCCATGTAGCTCCATCGATTTTTCGAAGCGTAGGTTCCTGTGTGTCCCATTGATGTTCTAATTCATCTGCCCCTTTTTTTGCTGAAGCAAAGTCATTTTTGTTTACAGCGTTTAGTATATCATTTTCGATTTTTGCAAAATTGTTTAAATGTCCAGATAATTTAGTTTGTGACGCACCCGGTTTTGATGTTGATTTATTTGCAGCTTTTAAGACACTATGTGAATGAGTAAGTGCTGTATTGCTTTGATTAACATTAGGTTTTGAAGAACGAACTGCCGCAAGTACAGAGTCAATTGTTCCATCAATTTTTGTCCATGTAGTGCTATCAATTTTTCGAAGCTTAGGTTCTTGTGTATCCCACTGATGTTCCAAATTATCAGCGTCTTTTTTTGCTGAAGCAAAGTCGTTAATATTTACGGCGTTTAGCATATCATTTTCAATTTTAACAAAATCGTTTAATTGACCTGCTAATGTAGCTTGCTCTGTAGCACCTTGTGATGCAATATTATTACTACGCCAGTTATAACCACCTATACCAACAACTAAGAAAATTAAGAGTACAACAATCGTTTGTTTTAGCACATGTTTCTTATTTCCATTTCTTTGGTTGGTTTCCGCTATATCACTTTTAGCATTTGTATCAATTTTTGAAACGGCAAGGAAAACGATAATCGCTAAAATAGTGATAAGAAAAATCACACTCGTAACGGTTGTCCCGAGTCCTAATCCACCATTTACTTTTGATTGAGATAGGTAATCTCCAATTGACGCTCCAAGTGGACGAGTTAAAATATACGCAATCCAGAAAGCTAATACTCCGTCAAGTTTCAAAAATTTATAAGCAAAGAACACAAGAGCTATAATAATAACAACGCCTATTCCTGTGTTAAGATAACCAAAACCAAGTTGTTCGGAATATAAATCGCCGACTGCAGTTCCAAGTGCAAAGGTGAAAAGGATCGTAAGCCAGTAGAAAACCTCTCTTTTTCTATTGAAAATAGAGTGGATCGATAGTGTTTTTTCACTAAGATACCATAATAGAAAAGTCAGTCCTAGTAGCACCGAGAAAGCAGCTGTACTAACCTCAAGTGGTGCGCCCATATTATCTGTCAAGTTATCCGTTACCAATGTGCCAAATACGCTTATAAGAACAACTGTTACCCAGTAAATCGCTGGAACATATTTGCTTGCTTTAAATTGAAGAAACAATGCAATAAAAAATGCAACTCCCATAATAATGGTAGTAAGAGTTAAACCAAGTCCAATGTTGAAATTGATGAAATCAGCAAACGTTTCACCAACAGTTGTACACAAAATTTTGATGACCCAAAAGAAAATCGTCACTTGTGGCACTTTGTTAAGTAAAACTTTCATTTTATTTTGGTTTTCTTGCATTTATAATTTCCTTTCTTTAAAGTGGTTTCCCACAACTTAGTTTTATTTCTCTCTATAGAAGGATACATATCCAAATCCAAGTATACATTTAGGAAGTCAGCGCTATCCTCCCATAATGGTTGCCATAATCTTGACGATTTCAAAAAAAGGGTGGAATGTGATTCTTTGCTTAATATTCACCTATCTGAAGTTTCAATATGTTCAGACAATGCCGAGTTTTTCGAAAAATGTTCTCATCTCCTTTTTGGAAGTAGTCATTCTTTCGATTTCATTTTTTCATTTGAGCTCTACTTCTCTACTATATGATAAATTGGAGGTCTATTTATTAATAACTGATTAAAATTAACTTAAATGTCTATTAAGGATAAGCGGCATTTTTCTTATTGGACTTACGGTCTAGGAGTGTTGAAGAAGGGAAAGTAATTTTTCATACTAGGATGAGGAAAGGATAGAAGGGATTATTTGAAGCTATTTTACCAGAAAGGGGAAATATTAAGCTTTTCAAGACCATCCCAATTGGTACAGTTCTTTTTTATATTAAGCAACATTCAATTGAAATTCCTGAATAAGCTAAAGGAGCAGTATAGCGGAAAAAGGAAAACTAATATGAAACAAAGATACCCTTAATGCGTATGTATTGGTAGGCGGTTAAAAAGGGGGCATTTTATTGTTTCAGTTTTTTCTAATTGTGGGGATAGTAGGTATTATTATTTCAGGTGTTTTTATCGGGGCTTGGGTTGATGGAGACCGTCAAAGAGGAAATTTTTATTCAGAAACCCCAGAAGACAGAAATTCCAGAACGAAAATAGCGTTAATATCTGGTTTTGTCGGTATAATTTCTTTAGTAATTTCTGGGTTAATTTATGTTAAAGGATAAGAATTTGAAGTTTTTGAAATAGTCTTCTTCAATTAACGGGTGCTTTGCTTCAATAAGGTGCAAGGCATTTTTCTTATTCAAGTAACGGAGCAGGTTAATTGAAGAATGTTTCTTATATAGTACAGTTTAATTTAGGTTCAATTTTGATTTTGTTTGAGTAACCTTAAGCGAAAATATACCCCTAAACAAATTAAGCCTATAACTGCGTTGAGTATAACTTCCCACAATGATGAGTAAAAGGATTTAGATATTGCCCCTATTGCAAAAGCTGAGAACAAAATAAGCCAAACCCACGACTTATAGCGTTGATAATAAAATGATAACAATTTAAACAACTCCTTTGTTTTCTATCAATCTATATTTTACACTATTTGGAAACATCTGTAATGAATCGTTTTTGTCAAATTGAATGTAAAGGGATAATGAAAATATGTTGTTCTTTTGTGATTTAGTCACACACTTTTAAATTATTCGAAGCACAAAAACTAGTTTAATAATATTGTAAAAAAAAGTTAAATTTGTAATATAATATTAGTAATTCGTCTGTTAGTTTGGAGGTGTCATGATGATTTGGATTTATATTTTTACACCTATTATTATATTGGCTGGAATAGCCATTTATTTTGACAAAAAATCTGGGGCAACTTCACCAGATGAAAGAACAGCTGATAAGTTAGAGGAATATCCACCAGAAAATCCTTTCGGACCCAATAATTTTTGACCTTAAAATGATTCAATTACAACTTTTTAAAGACTTGTGAAGGATTGTACTTATAGTAACGGGGTGCAAGAGTTGAAGATCACTGCTGTCATTGAGGCAGCTTTTTTTATTGTGCTAACGAAGCAGGTTACTTAAAGAAGGTGCAATCAATAATAATGGAGAAATACTTAAAGTATTGTAAGGAGGGGTTTTATGGATTTAAGAATACATAGTGATTTTTCTAAAGTGAATCTTGATGAAATGAAGGAAATCTATTCTTCCGTCGGTTGGACAAAGCATACAAACGAGATTATCAAACAAGTATTCGAAGCAAGTAATGTCATAGCATTGGTTACAATAAATGGTCGGATTATTGGATTTGGTAGGGCGATGACAGAGGGTGTTTTTAATGCTGCAATTTATGACGTTATAGTACATACATTAGAAGGGTTAACATCCTTTAATGTTGAATAAAACATTATAGTGTGAATTTAATAAAAAAATGGAGATCTATATGACAATTGAGAACCTAAACCAATTAAGTAATGACTTCATTCACCGTTTATATAGATGAATCCCTAGACGATTCAAATAATTAAAGGAGTGGAAAGAATGAACAGTCCGATAAAGAACCAGATCAATACTATTTTTGTCCACGTCAGCGATTTAGAGAAGTCGGTAATTTGGTATTCACAATTACTTGGTCAAGCATACGATACGGCAGAAATCAGAAGGCCTGTATATAATATTGAAATTAACGATCATACTGGTTTAACTCTAGATGCAGGACCAGAAGAAATAATAAAAGAAGCGAACAATTACGAATATCCGTTATTTAATTTTCACACAGATCAAATCAATGCAGCCTATAATTACGTAAATAGTTTGGGATATAAAATTGAATCCGAAATTGTAAATTTTGATGATTTTTCTTATTTTACAATTAGTGATCCTGATAGAAATATTATTATGGTTTGTACTGGCTAATATAGAAATTTGCTTTAAAGAATACATCCTGCGACTTCTTGACTCAACAATTGAGGCACGTTTATCTAGGAGGGGCTAATACAACTTTTGCTTTAGTAAAGGAGTAACATAAAAAAGCGTATTATTTTAATAAATTCAATTTTAGGAGGTTCCAATGAATCCTGTTTTAAATCAAATCGGAACAGTCTTTATTCCTGTAAGTAATGTTGAAGAAGCACGAAAATGGTATTGTGAGATTTTGGGGTTAGATGAAGAAGGTGAGATTTTATTTGGACATTTATTTATTATACCAACATCGAATGGAACTGGAATTGTATTAGATAGCAAGATTTATTCAAAAGAAAATATTTTTAAAACTCCAGCTTTTCATTTTAATGCCCACGATATTGAAGCAGCCTATAGCTTTATGAAGGATAAGAATGTTGAATTAACAACAGAAATTGAGCATAATCACTGGTTTAATTTCAAAGACCCTTATGGAAACCATTTAATGGTGTGCAAATGTTAATTAATTTACCAATCAATGCATAGTTCATATTTTTATATTTTTAAAGGATAAAAAGCAAAGTCATATTAGAGAAAATTTGAAATCCAGATTTGTAAAAATAATCAATATTTTATTTCAAATTTTTTCTAGTATTTGACGAAAATACGATTTTTTGATTACAAGGGCATGGACACAGTCTTTTCTACGAGTTTTTAATAATATACAGAGAACAATGGGATTAGAAACAACTGTTTCCATATTTCTTTTACCCGAATCATTTTTAAGGTGCTGCTCTATTAGTTGAACTGGTTTGATCATCTGTGCATCCCGGCCAAATCCAAGAAAGTATTCGGCAAATAAGTTGACAATGTGAATTCTAATAATATAATAGTCATATGACTTTAGAACAAAACGATACGCAACGAATAAAAATATTTAATGCCTTAGCAGATGAAAAAAGGATCGCAATCATCCGCTTATTGTATTACGGAAACAATCGCCCGATGTGTACGGATATAGGAAGGAGTTTAGGTGTAAGTAAGTCCAATGGTTCCTATCATTTAAAAATTTTATCCGAAGCAGAGCTGGTGAAGATTGATCGTGAG
Organism: Bacillus sp. AFS073361; assembly: GCF_002567005.1. Lineage (GTDB taxonomy): Bacteria > Bacillota > Bacilli > Bacillales > Cytobacillaceae > Neobacillus. Next base: position 2,399 of record NZ_NUZU01000017.1, on the reverse strand, counting down.
GGTGTCATAAAATATGTCTCATTAAATGAGGAGACATTCACCCGCTATTTACCTGGGTTTTTGGCTACACTTTAATGTAGCCTCCTTTTTTGGTTGTTAGTTCTAAAGTTTTATGACTTTGAAATAACGGGGGAGAAATAGATGAATCAAAAAGAGAATAGGTTGATTATCACATTATGTTTAATCGTTTTATCCGGTGTAGCCAATTCACTTCTGTTTAATGTTGCCTTATTTGAAATGATGAATGGGCTTGAGGTGACAGCTTCCAAAATTAGCTGGGTGGTTATTTCCTATACTTTATTGATTGCCTTTGGTTCGATTACTTATAGTAAGCTAGCCTCTTATTTTCAAATTAAAAGTTTGTTGATTTTTGGGATTAGTTTATTCGTTACAGGTTCCCTTATAGGGTACACGACGAATGATTTTAGCGTTGTGGTCTTGGCCCGTATTATTCAAGCAGCGGGTGGCAGCTCGTTTATTGCATTATCCATGATCCTGACGAATCAGTATCTCACCTTCCCTAAACGCAATCTGGCTTTAACATTAATAGGTGCCTGTCTATCACTTGGTTCAGGAATAGGATTTTTGCTTGGAGGCTTCTTTACTCATTTTTTTGGCTGGCACTCCCTATTTTTATTAATGAGTATGGCTATTTTTACGTTACTAGGAATTATTTTGTTTGTGCCTTCCGGATATGCCAATCATAAGAAGCTTACCCAACCGTTTGATTTTTTAGGCTTCCTTTATTTATTGACTTTTGTCGTGACGTTTATTTTAGGAGTCAAATTAAATGGTTATTTGCTAATCATTACCGTGATATCTATATTATTTATAGGAATCCATGGCAAACGTCAAGATGTCGGGATATTTATGGATCTGTCAGTTTTTCGATTCTATGCCTTTAATCGGTTCCTTTTGCTTAGTTTTATTAATAGTGCTGCCATGGTGGGAATTATTTTTCTTTTTCCGTTATTAGCAGGACAGCAGTTTCATGTCTCTGCCTTGAAAACTGGCTTTATTTTGGCGGGGATATCAATCTTTTCCTTTTTGCTGAGCTTCGTAATAAGACCAGCAATAACCCGCATCCAAGGGAATGGTCGATTGGTCGTTGCTGTCGTCCTTCAATTCATTGGATTTCTGCTATTAGCCATCTTTGGAGTAAACCAATTTGCAGTGGCTAGTGTTGGCGTTGCCCTTATTAATATAAGCTTTACAATCCTTACCATTGTCATCAATATTGATATTCCCCACACGATAAAGAAGGAAAAAAGTGCAATGGGGCTGGGAATCTATAACTTAATCAACTTTTTAGGAATGTCATTTGGCCCTTCAATAGCGAGCCGAATCCTAAACGTGACATCAAGTTTCAGCCTGAGCTTTGGATTTTTCGTTAGTCTATTACTTATAGCATTGCTATTATCATGCGTGAGCAGCATTCCAGTCTCTTCAAGGAAGATAAAGCATTCACGTCAACTGTAATCTTACAAAACTGGTTAGATATTTTCTAGCCAGTTTTTTAGTGCATAAAACCTTTTGAATGGTTCTTTTAGCTTGGACATCTTTCATTCGTACACGGTCACAATAATTCCATCCATATTGTCACCTGAGATAGCCCTAGAAGGCATTGCTAAAAAAAACGCTAAGATAAACGGAAAGTGGGAAGACCATCAGGTTTTGGCCATCATTAATCCGAAAGATTAACTGATAAAGACACTTTGAAAATATTGACTTCGTTAATTCAGAAATCAATTGAAAAGTTTTAATTCACTACTTACTTTTAAAAATTACTTAGTAATGAAGCAACTGCACAAGAATGTGCAGTTGAAGAAAGGTTGCATTATAAACGGACATCCATCCCGTTAGATAAATTTATTAATTGGTGTTAATTGGAATGCGAAGGTAATTGGGGTAGAAATAGACCCTATTTAATTAGGATAAGAGTATTCTTAGATATTTATGAAGTAAGGGAAAAGATTAAATTTGAAAATTAATCGTATATCACATTTTTTCCTTCTTCACTTAATTTCTTTAAAGATGTAAGCATATGATTTATCTCTTCATCAGAGTGTCTTTCCCATGAAGCTAATTCAGCTATTATTTTTAGAGGTGATTTAGATCTATATGAGCGTGTTGGGTTTCCAGGAAATCTTTTATCAGTCAAGTTAGGATCATTTTCAAAATCCCCTAATGGTTCTACAATGTAGATTCTTTCTTTTGAATTAGATGTTGCTAATTCAGCACCCCATTTGGCAGCATTTAATGTTGCAGTAAAGTATATATGGTTAGATTTTTTTTCTTGGTAATTTGATAAGTGTTGAGGTTCTAATAAATCACCAATTTTTAATGCTGCTTTAGTACCATGAAAAAAAGGACCATTATCTGAGGACACTGCAAAACAC
>NZ_NUZU01000163.1 GCF_002567005.1 Bacillus sp. AFS073361 | reverse complement strand
GCAAAGGCCTGGCAGGGGCAGGCCGCACGTTATGTCTCCGGAGGCTCGTTCTACGCGCGCACCGGCAACAAGAATATTCAGCTGGTTTCCACTGTGTTGACGTTGGTCAGAAAGGTGGTTGGCGTGGCCACCGGCAGGCCACTCTGGAAATATTCCACCATCACATCCGGCGTTGCTGGCAGAACATCGGGGAATTCGGCATCCCCCTTCCCGTCAAGGCTGCTGGGGAAAACGTCAAGACCGGTTTGCTGAGAAAAGG
>NZ_NUZU01000162.1 GCF_002567005.1 Bacillus sp. AFS073361 | reverse complement strand
CATCGCGACGCCAAACCCTACCGAGAAACCGGCGCAGATCAGGGTAATCCCCGCCAACATAATGGCGTGGGAACTTGCGGTCGCCAGCACCACACCGGCCATCAGGAACAGGATCTGCGAGGTCAGCATCAGGCTGCGCTGGCTGAAGACGTTAAGGGCGAACGGTGTCGAGAATGAGACCGCCATGCTGACCATCGCCGTTAAGGCCATTACCGAGGAGTATTCCCCGCGATCAAAGCCCATGGTTTCCATCAGTAAAACCGGGGAAACGTTTACATAGGTGAGGATTACCA
>NZ_NUZU01000161.1 GCF_002567005.1 Bacillus sp. AFS073361 | reverse complement strand
CCATACAAGATAACTTTGAGTCCCTCTTTGATTTTAATCGCTCACGCAACAAATAAAAAATGGGCTTACTATTAGGTAAGCCCTTACATCAAATCACTAAATGCCACTGAATATTTTTTCGTCGAAAAACCTAATCAGATTTTTGTATCGAGCATTTTTTGTATTAGTGCCCGGATTTACTATATTCGTCACATTATGTGATGCATTCTCTGTTATACCATCATCAGCTTTTTTGTAAGCTTCATAAAAATCCCAAAAGAACAATGCCT
>NZ_NUZU01000160.1 GCF_002567005.1 Bacillus sp. AFS073361 | reverse complement strand
CATATTCCCGGGTTTTGCCCTCATACAGATGTATGGGATGAATGGTTGCCTGATGTGCTTTGACGTACACTTAAAAAAAAGCCAGGAGAAACATTATGAAAGAGAACGATATTGTCGGCATTCTGACCTCGACCCATACCATTGCGCTGGTGGGCGCCAGTGATAAACCCGATCGCCCGAGCTATCGGGTGATGAAATATCTTCTCGACCAGGGCTATCAC
>NZ_NUZU01000159.1 GCF_002567005.1 Bacillus sp. AFS073361 | reverse complement strand
GGTGTAAAAGACGCGGAAGCGGCAAAGGAAGCAGCAGAAGCCAAAGCTGATGCGAAGGATGAAGAACTGGAGGAGATGAAAAAACAGACATCCGAAGACGCCATTTCAAAGCGCCTGGTCGCCGTTATGACGGCAAATGATGGTGCTGTGAAAATTGCCGGTAAAGAGTTCACCTGTGATTCTCTCGACGCACTGACCATTAAGCGTAAGGCGCTTGATGCTGCCGGCATCAAATGCAAAAAATATGATAACTGGGATAAAGGGCCGGAAGCGTATGTGAACGCTTATTTTGATGC
>NZ_NUZU01000158.1 GCF_002567005.1 Bacillus sp. AFS073361 | reverse complement strand
GTTAGGCGCTCCTGTGTTACCGCCGCCGGTCTGTACTCCGCCGTGCGTATGCGTCATCAGGCTCTTACCACCAGCTTTCACATCGTTAGTCACCGTGACAGGGCCGAGCATCGTCGCGGTACCGCCACTTTCGCCCATACCCTGAGATAGATTCCCGTTTATTGTCACGTTGCCGTTAAGCGTGATGGTGGGTGATGTGATCGTGGTTCCTCCTTCTGCTGTCGCCGTCAGCGCGCCGGGGGTTTTAACCGTGATGTTATGGCCTGCGGCCACTTCCACAAACGAAGCGCCATCATCAGTGCGCAACTGCGTGCCACTGG
>NZ_NUZU01000157.1 GCF_002567005.1 Bacillus sp. AFS073361 | reverse complement strand
GACGAAGGGAAAGTTAAACGTCACATTAGCCCGAACAGCTTTAAGAGAGAGTGGGCCGTTGCCTTCGGAGATAAGAAGGCATTTAACTATTTGTTGAACGGTGAGCATTACTCATTTGACCCGATCAGCCCTGATGCTGTTATAACAACCAACATTGCTTGGCAGTACAGCGATGTAAATGTGGTAGCAGTACATCACGCATTACTTACCAGCGGTCTATTAATTGGGGATGTGGACATTGTTTGTACGC
>NZ_NUZU01000156.1 GCF_002567005.1 Bacillus sp. AFS073361 | reverse complement strand
CTTCCTGACGGAAGTTGTTCATCTGCTCTTCAGTCAGACGACCTTCCAGGAACGCACGTGCGTAAACGCCCGGAGAGATGTGGCCCTGGAAGTAAACCAGGTCGCCGCCGTCTTTCTCGGTGCGTGCGCGGAAGAAGTGGTTAAAGCACACTTCATAAACGGTCGCAGAAGACTGGAAGGAAGCCATGTGGCCGCCCAGCTCCAGGTCTTTCTTGGATGCGCGCAGAACGGTCATGATCGCGTTCCAGCGAATTGCAGAACGGATACGACGTTCCAGATCCAGATTGCCCGGGTATTC
>NZ_NUZU01000155.1 GCF_002567005.1 Bacillus sp. AFS073361 | reverse complement strand
ACCATTTCCTTGGGCAAGGATGCACGCTCATTATTCCATTCATTAACGATATCCTCGCACTCCTTATAAGCATCATTAACAATATTCTCAGCAGGAATCGTCGCGTTGATATAGGGAATAGTATGTTTGTTCAAGCATCTAGAGATGGGAGGACCATAATCATGGTCTTCGGCATGGAGGGGAAGAGCGAAAAGCAATGTAAACAGTGTTAT
>NZ_NUZU01000016.1 GCF_002567005.1 Bacillus sp. AFS073361 | reverse complement strand
ATTATTTAAGTCATGGTGACTAAAGTTTTTTAAGTCACCAGATTTTCCAACGGTTTCTCCCGGATTTTCCTCGTGACTTAAATTTTTTAAGTCACCAATTTTCTTCGCTCCGGATGTTTTTTGAACCTTTGATTTCAAGTGTTTTTCTTTACGCTTTTTCTCTCTTTTTTCACGGAGCTCAATAATTTCACCAATATAACTCCATTGGTCTGATAGCTTAGATGGCAATAAAACGTAAATTCTATTAGCAGCATCTTTTACCGGATCCTCGTATAACAAACCATAATTGGCCAATTCTTTTTTCGCTTTGATAACAGTCGGCTCAGAACAATTTAATAAATAAATAAGTTCACTATTGTCTGCCAGGATGAATATATCTCCATTTTCATCCTGGTAACTCCTGGTGCCCTCGACTCCGTTTGCATGTGCTTCGGTCTGTTGTTCAAAATACGGAACCTTGCTTCTCAGAAACGAGTATAATATTTTTGCCTTATCCGACATATCTTTGTAAAGAGGGTCAAACATTGTAAACTCAAACAGCTTCAGAAACTTGTCCTCATTTACCCTCTTTCCACTAATTCGTGTTCCTTGCTGCAGTTTCTCTTTTTTACTCATAAAAAAACCTCCCGAAATATTTCCGGAAGGCAACTCGTCAAAACTCATAAAATTATGTACATATCAAATTACCAAAATATAATATTAATTTTACAGTAATATCATATTGCGTAAATTGACCCAAAAAGGGTATAATACAAGTACATTAATTTAATTGCAGTTTGTTTTGACGGAGCGCCAACTCCGGCAAACCTTTCAAAAACTCGATGTTCCCGCATCGGGTTTTTTACTTTTTTAAGTTTGTATCCTTATTATAAAGGATATAGACTTATTGGTAAATGAATAATTTTGAAATTATCGAACAAATTAAAAACAGAGTATTGACAACATCAACATATTGATAATTTTTTGTTGAACATTGTCAATACTTTATCATATGGTGCGACATAATCTACAAATCTAACGAAATATAAACTTTATCTTTTTCCTCTTTGGTAATTCCGATATATCTCAACGTAGTCTGCGAGCTCTCATGGTTCATCATATCCTGGAGCAACGACAAGTCCGTTCCATTTTTGTAAGCATGGTAACCGAAAGTTTTCCTCAGCGTATGCGTACCAATCGCATCTAAAATTCCCACATCTTTAGCAGCACTACTAATCACATCATGAGCATGTTGTCTGGTAATTGGTTGCCTTTTCCCTACCTTCTTTTTTCTGCTGAAAAATAAAGGATCCTCCAAATCAAATTCTCCAATCTGATCTATGTATTCTTTCAATGCTTTTTGAGTTTTTTTCCCCATTGGAAAGTCTTTATACTTTCTGTTTGTTTTATTCCTGGTCTTTTGTTCCAAGATTCTAATTTCGTGAACGAGCTTCCCATCCTTTAAAACATCCCCAAATTTTAAATTCAATAAATCGGAAATTCGCAAACCTGAATTTATTCCTAATGTGAACATGGTAAAATCTCGGATGTTCTGTGATAATAATATCTTTTTCATTACTTCAATCTTCTTTACATCCCTAATCGGTTGGACCGTGCTCATGATGTTGCCCCTTTCAATCTGAATCTTCCGTTGAACCTATTATATGGTAGTTTTTTCAGATTGAAAATAAATAGTTTTTTAGAATCGCTGAAAACATTGATTTAACGGCATTTTGAATCTTACAAAAGTAAATATTGTCAGATTCGAAATATTATCAGGTAACAAAAAAGAGATGCTCAAAAAAATGAACATCTCTTCGTAATTTATTTTTATAATATAAATAGATATGTATTTACAATCCTTCGATAAACCCTTTATGGATTATGATATAATTTTCCTATAGTTTAAATTGTATGAAAAGGGAGATTCAAATGGAAGAACATCTATACCGTCTGAGACAAATCCAACGCTTCCCCATTTACGATAGTGAGAGAATTGTTTGCTGGGATTTCTTTGAACAAAGTGGAATGAATAAAAAATTCGAGAAACAATATAAATATTGGAGAGATGAAAAAGGTTTTTACATGTTAGCAAGCGAAAATTCTTCTAAACGGTCAGGACCAAATAATCCCTTACAGATTTTTAATCTAAAAGATAACCGCGATTTTCGTGTTATTCTAATACTTGAAAAAATTAATTACCGAGATGCTCATTCAATTACCAACGAAAATGATATTCAAAAATTTATCTCAACATATGGACAATCGATATATGATGCTGCAAAACAGTCTAAGAAATTTGATATTTTTGAATTCGAAGATGCATTTAAGAAGAAGGATTATGAAACTATAGAATTAGCAATAAATAATGGTTTGGATATAAATTCTAAGATCGGTATTGCTGGTGAGACACTACTTCATTGTTATGTAATGGAAAATGATCTAGAATCTGTCAAGGAGCTTATTAAACTAGGTGCAGATGTAAATATAAAAAGTAATTCTGGCGTAAGTCCCTTAAGCACGGCAATGACAAAAGGTAATAATGAAATGTATGTAGAGTTGGTCTTAGGTGGTGCGGACCGTTTAGATTATTAAGGATGGAACCGAAATGGTTTCATCCTTTAAATTTATATTAGATGCTTACTTGTTTACAAAAGTTTATGTTAAGTCCCAACCTTGGTACCATCATTTCATGTAATTGATCTTTAAGCAAACCAAGAATTGTGTACCAACAAGGTGCACTATGCAAAAAAAATCCTGAAATTGGAATTTTCTCATGGAAGAATAATATAAGTTGCCATTTACGGGGAGGACAAAAAATGAAAATCTTTCAGTATCAGGGTCAAGAGGAGGATCACTATACAAACATCCTAATGTGTATCTTGGATTACAAAGACCAATTAATTCTTCCTCAGTTTATTAAGGGGTTAATATCTCAACAAGCTACCAATTTCCAATTTTCTTCCTTATCAATACACGTAAGAACAAAATTCTGCCCACAGCCACAAAAACAATATGAATATATCATTGGCATAGCTCCCTACAAAAGTGGAATTACGCATTCGGAATTAGAGGACAATTCTGGTTCTATTCCAGATGCATGGATTTGTGGGAACAATTTTAATCTACTCTTTGAATTTAAAATTAGAGGAGTGTTAGATGAAGGGCAAATATCTGCTCATAAAAGACTGATAAATAAGGAAAATGTTCAAGTTATTCGCCTTACTTGGGACAATGTAATGGATAGCTTAGTAGGAATTGAAACTGATGATGTCATTCTTATTTACCTATTGCAAAATTTTATTAAACTAAAAAATAAATTTGAATCTAAAAGGCGTTCATCTGGAATGCCGAAAGAAGTTATTAGTAGTATAAATAAGAGTAGTGAACTTTATTTTGTCATAACTGGAAGCAAAACACATAAGCCTTACAAAGTAGAAAAGGTCTTCGATGGCAATAAAGAGTTAATAAAAGATGATTTACCAGGAATTACTGCAGCAAGAAGGTTTATTGCTCAATATGTAAATCAAAATAAGGACTTACTTCCTTGTGATTATCAGGGAGATTTAACGGTAATAAATGACTATTGTGTTGCACCTGGAAGAGCAGAAAAAAAGAATATGTGGAATCAATGGAGATTAGGCTCGTTTTTAAAATCCTAAAAGCCCCAATAGATATCATAATAAAATGGATGAAATCATTTAGATTCCACCCTTCATACACAATCTATAATCTTGTAATTTTTATGTGCTACAGCTGTTTTATTTCCTTCAAATGGTGAGCAACCCTTGAGCGTATCCTAATACCAGGATACGCTTTTTCTATTTGCAAATAGTTTATTTTCTCCTAGTTTGAGCAGGTACTCCTTTTTCAACATTGCTTATTTCCCTTTTTATGTGAGACTGAATATTTCTATAAAAACTTGTGGTCATTACTGCTGCTTTTTTGCTTTCTTCAGCATCCGTTTTTTCTAAAAATTTATACAATAAATTCAACTTTTCCTGATGTGAAATAGAAGTATCCCTATCTAAGGACATAATGTAATCATATGTTTTTTGGGCCGGTTCTTTGTCGGCTAGACCTGCACTATATCCCCTTGTATAGCTTGGAGTAAGTGGGGATTTTGACCATCTTTTTAAAAAATAAAAAGCATTCTTGTACTCTTTTTCTTTATCGAGCATATCAATGCCCCCTCTTTTTATTATTAATTCCAAAATTAAAATCATTATTAGCATTAGTATTAATATTGAAATTAAAAAAGACCACAATTTACTTTATTACTTTAATCTGCTTCAACAATTCAATTCTGCCGATGGTTTTATATTGTTCGCTAATAAAACCTATTACATCAATTAAATATGGAAATAGTTCATGAAGATAATTCTTAAATTCCCTAAAAGCAATATCAGGTACATATTTTTCTTCATACAGGTGCATATAAAAAGTAAACCAATCAAAATGGATTTGTACTGGATAACCCGTTTTCCCTAAATATTTTTCTATGTCATCCAAATATCGCAATTGTGGTATTGCTTCTTTTTTTTCATATAATTCATCCATACTTTCTATTTCGCTTAATTCTTTAACCACACTTAATAGTCCTGGTAAAAATTCAAATGGATCAAAACATTCCGGAACATTTGTAAATTCACTTTCTTCAAGCATACTCAAGTAACACTTCTTTATATCTGAAATGATCTCTTTATTGTCAAAAATAACACCACACTCATAATTGTTATTACTCCCGAAACTAAAATTAGCAGAGCCAATAAACGCAAAATCATCCGTAATAAAGAGCTTTGAGTGATTGGTTGTAAGTTTGGCACATAGCACAAAGTTTTTAAATATTTCCTCGACTTCCAATTTATCTTCGTCAGCATGGACCATTTTTGCATACAGTAAGTCAATCCTAACCCCTAAATTCGCAAGATGTGCTAACTTCTGATAGAAACTTTTTTCGTATTGGTTAAAATTAAAATTATATGTCGCTATATAGATAGCTGTTGTCTCTTCATTACATCTTTGCAACAATTCATCCCAAAAATTGGATTCTTTAAAAAAAACCACTTTACCTTCTTGAAATGGTATTTCTTTTTTCATATTTTCCACCCTTCCTACTTAAAGCTCACTAATACTTTTTCTATTTTCTTTACTCACAATCCTGCAACTTCAGTTTGAGTCCAACCCTTCGCACATAAAAAAAAGTCAGAAAATTACCTTATGGTAGCTCAAAGTATTAATATTGATAAAAATGTAGCTCCCCCTTTTCCCATTGGTTAAAGTGAGTGCTACTTTTTTTTTCACGCATTATAACTAATAAAGGAAAAGTAAAATAAAAAATCGAATTAATTAATGAATGATTTTTAGGAGGCGATTGGCAGTGGCAGACAAAGTAAAAATAAGAATAGTGGAACAGGAAGATGGAGATACTTGCCTTAATCATGTTAATTATGTTGGAAAGTTGGTTGAAGTAACAATCCCTACGCATAAGGATTCAAGTGCCATCAATACTTATTGCCCTGAATGTATAAAGGCTTATAAGAAAGCCTTCACATTTGCAGATGAAGCAGCATCAATGGATTCATTTTCTGCAGAATATAATTTCCTTGAAAAAGAAAAAGTTACGAAATAATATAAAGGCAGTCTAATCAATTAGGCTGCCGTTTTTATTTCCACTGTACAAATGAAGGAATCCGGAGAAATCCAGCTTTAGTCAGGTTCCTATACTTCACACGGCAATTTATTGGTTCGATAAAGGTGAATTTATCATCCTCTGTAACGACTTTCTTCTTATTGTATAGGATTTTGCGTTCAGAAGGTGGCATAAATTCCATTAGTCCGGCTGGTTTGCCATCTACAAAACTTAGCAGCAGGCCAAATTCACCTTTTCTCAGTCCTGTAATCATCACATCATCATATTGGTAATTAATCACCTTCAACCATGACTGACTACGTTTCCCCACCTCATAGCGTGAGTCCTTTCGCTTCAGCACAATTCCTTCTAAGCCTTGCTGACGGACCAAATCAAAGTAGGCAGATCCATTACCTTCTATATATTTAACTTTTGCTACTAAACTCGTATCTTGAGTGATAATTTCATCTAATAGCTGTTTCCTATCCATTAATAGGAGTCGAGAAACTGATTTACCCTTATATTGAATAACATCAAAAACCACATAGCTCAAAGTGCAATTTTCTAGGTTGTTTCGTTTTGATTGGAACCTGGACATCATAGTTTCAAAGTCCGGTTTTCCAGATGAATCAGATACAATAATTTCCCCATCTAATACCGTACCATTTGGAATATCTATTGTTAATAATTCCGGAAACTTAGCTGTAACATCATTGTTGTGACGAGTATAAAGCTTTACCTTATTATCAAACTTCGAAAGTATCAGTCTTATTCCATCTAGCTTTAGCTCCGTAATATATGAATCATCATTAAACGGTTCATTTGTTTTTTGTAATAGCATTGGTGAAAAAAACACTCAGACCACCTCAATTTAATTGTACGCCACAATTCAGGGTGGTTCATTGGAATATCATTTACATTTTTGGGATTTTTTATCAGGTGATTAAGCAGAAATATGATTCTCTCTCTTGACTATACTTTATATCTGTGAAAAGATTACATTAAATAATCTTTTAAATAATATCTTGAATAATCTTTTGAATAATCATTAGATGATTCTATTTAAGGAGGATTATATGAGTTTTGTAGAAAAATATGTTAAAGAACGGATTGCTGAGTTAGACATGCAAAAAATTCCAAAACCCATTAAGTTTTCTGTTTCAATTGATAATGATACAAACTTTCGGTTACAGTATATCGCAAAAATGTTAGAGACTAGCAGAGCCACCTTAGCAGCTGATTTTATCCAGATGGCTATTATCGAAGCTGAAAAGACACTTGGATTAAAACCTTTTGATTTTGAAAGTGATTATGGAAAAGCGTTAATAGAGAGCTGTGGTGGAGCTTTTATTCATGATGAAAGTGGATATTATCGGGAAACTTCTAGTGGAGAAAAAATTAAGATTGTAGCTGCTGGTAGTGAGGATGAGATTAATTATAATCAAAATTCTTTAGAAAAAGATAAAGAGGAGAAATGATAATGGCAGAAAAGGAAGTAGTTTTAGAACTAAGTGATTATGGTGGAGGTGTCGGAATATCCCCTAGAGGAATTGAGTCTAATTTTGAAGAAATTGAAGTAGATGAAGTCACTTGGACCGGTGACCAATGTGATATAAAAACGATTGTGACCATTACTGGATATTTGAATGATAAAATTGAATTGGTTGTTAAATGGAACGACGAAGAAGTAGATAAATATAAAGATAAACCAATTGTCCTAGCGTTAGTAGATGAAGGAAAGGAATTAATTTTCAATAATTTAAAGAGAATGGCAGCGTTAGATGATATGTATATTGACGAGGACGAAGATGATATTGAGGAAGAAGATAGCGATGGAGGATATAGCCAATTTGAAATTACAGACGTGGATCGTAAAGGAAACGACCTTTCTATTACAATTAAAGGTGTAGATGATAATGAATTGGCTCATTTCGGAGGCTTAGATTTACATGTCAAAGCAGTAAAAAATCTTATTGGGAATACAAACGGAACTGATTTTGCGAGGGATAATGGTGATTTTTCTATTGAAGGAAAAGTATTTGCTTTATATCTTAATGAAATTGGAGAGTTAATGCGAAACTTTTCGCCTGATAGACAGATGTTAAAAGATATTTCTAATATGGATTTAGTGAAAAATTTTATGGAACATTGGCAGGAAGATAAGGAACTTGTTGCAATTATTGAAAAGGATAATGAAGAAATCATAAAAGAAACGGAAGCAATTAGAAAAGAAGATGATGAGATTTGGAACAATATGCTGAAAGATATAAATAAAAAATTGAACTGATCCAGTAACGAGTTTTTACATGTCCCCTACTTAATTATGAGTGGGGTTCTTTGTTTATAAAAAAAGACAGACTCTTGGAGCCTGCTTTTCTTTGTTGTTAAAATTAACTTTTACGAACGTTTGCAGTTTACAGTCTACGGTTGCCCTGCTCAACGTCTTTAGTTTTAGTACTTAAACTCATTAATAAAATTTTTATATTGGTTAGAAAAAGATAAGTTTACAGAAAGCTCATTACGTAATTTCTTCATAAATATTTCTTCACTTTTTTTAATGCGAATCCAGTTTCCAACATTGGCTGTTCCAGCAGATTCACTTTTTATGATTTCAATAGTTTTTGACAAGAAAAGTTGGGAAAAACTTTCAATTAAATGCTGCTTAAATTGAGTGTCTTTATCATAAAAAGCTGAATAGTTAAATGTTTTATTATTATCTTCATCAAATTGTGCTTTATATTCATAGTACAGAGCAATACAGTAAAAGAAACATATATTATTTATTGCCATTTGCGTTTTATAGTTATTAATAAATTCATTAATGTTTTGTTGTTCATCTTCATCAGCATTTTTTAACATTACATATTGCTTGTTCAACCGTTGTTCATATTCTTTTTTCAGATATTTTTTACTTTCTTTATAAAGATAAGCAACAAACAATAACTCGTTAATTTCAGATTTTGTCTTTTTAAAAAGAATTCCACATTTTTCGTTATCTTCATTGAAATTAAAAATTTTATGGTAATCTTCATTTATAGTAAAATCTTCTTTTGAATAATCATTATTAAACAACGTTCGCTTCTTATCTTTAGCAGTATATGGTTCTCTAAAAAATGATGCAAATGCTAATTGTGCCAATGTTTCATTAGTTGTCATTTGATGTTTTTGTAAATTTAAATGTGAAGGTGGGCGCGAACCACGTCGAATTTCTACAAAAATATTAGGTTTGTCACCACTTATTAACCACTCATATAGTTTCCTTTGTTCTATACGATTCGATACCATGTCTCGGCTTGTGATGGGGTTTTGCATATTATTATAGATAGAAATATTGTCTTTTAACTCACGTTTGTTTATGACAAGAATACGTGTTAAAACGTAAACATTTTTCAATTTAGTTATTTTCTCGTCATCACGATTTATTTCTGCCTCTTTCAAATAAGTTCCCAACGAACTTGTAGTTTGTGCTCCATTAATAATAGAGAAATTTTCAAGGGTAACAGAATCAATTTTTTTAGATGGTTGATCAACATCTCCTGTATCCGGAAAAGGCACAGCGTCTGCATTAAATCCCTCTGCTATTATTGTTATACCATTATTATAAAACCAAAATTTTTCGGGTTCGTTATCAATGGTTTGTTTCATAGAAAAATATGTCTTAGATTTATTTTCTAATGAATCACGAAGATTTTGACCAAATAATATATTTTTACCTATTTCCGTGCTTGAATATTTATTGTTTAACTTAGCTAAATCGTAGCCATTTAAATTACATAGATATGCTTGTTCAGTATTTTCATCACTGTTGTGATTATAGGAAATAAAATTATTGAAACCATCGGATTTTAGAATCTCTTGGGGGACAGATTCCGTTCCAAGACTCTGTTGTAAAATTTTTAATTCATTTGAAGTAACAATTTTTTCGTATTTTTTTAAACCCGATGCGTAGTTAATGTCCCCATTATGAATCACATAATAAGTACAGTTATTTTTGTATGTATCATCAAAATTTGTATTGCTAATTACTTCTCTTAGATTCTTATGAATTGATTGAGGGTCTTTCAAGAAATCCTTAATAGTACGTTGCATCATTGCAAGACATTGTTTGATATCTTGTTGACCTAAAGTAGTATATTTCACTTGAATGATGTCGTAATAATATTCATCACCATCTTCATATTCGATGAAAATATCAATACCGGCGTCAGGTGGGGCTACAATATACTTTGCAATACCTTCTACATTTTTAGCATTGATTTCTAAATTGAGTCTTTTGCTATACATAACTTCAAGAACAGCAATAGTAAAAGCATCCTCTTTAATATTGTTTCTAATAATAGGACGATAATTTGGTAGACCTTTGAATTCCTCGTAATACTTATTTATTAAGCCATCCATTCTCCAAGACTCCTTTTTAAAAAATAAATTCAAATAATTCTAATTTACCATTTTTCTTTTTTTGTCCTCTTTTGTTTTACCTTTTCTAAGCAATTTATCCCCCTTAAAATATTTCCTTTTTAAATCGGTAAATTCCTTCTTTAAATAATTTACATTAGTTGAAGTTTCCAAAGAAAAAAGCTGCCATAATGACAGCTTCAATGTTCGAGTTCCATCCTTGTTAATCTAATTTTTTTACTTTATTTATTGTTTTGCCAAAATCATATGGCTGGCTATAATAAACTTTGCCACATGAAAGACATTCCCATCACATAACCGGTCGTAATTGATTTTATCCTTTACGTGTTCCGGATACTCCTCTATTCGAATCACAGATAAGATTCACCACATTTGCATTTCATTAAACTCACCCTAACAGATTTATTTATTAATCAGTCCAACCTTCGAATAAAATTGCTTCGAGGTTTTCACTCGGGTTATTTGGATTTGGGATATATATTTCAGTTATCTTCAGTTTTCCACTAGCCAAATGTGTTGAAAAATCAGGTTGTTCTTCAAGTGCAATATAATCGCTAATTAGCATAACTACAAATATCTTTGATGCATCGGAAGGAATATCATCTCGTGTAATATAGTCACTAAATACTTTATGTGGATGCTCTAATTCATACATTCCTCGAACTCGTAGGTTTGATAGTTTTAATGGATCAATTCCCTTGGCACGAGCCAATTCCTTAGAAGCAATTAATGTGGCATTTGTGCTGGCTACTGCATCCCTAATCTCATCAATCAGATTTAAATAGGTTGAACGGTCGGCTACCATTGTATTCCCGTAAGCAAACCAAAGTGAAAGAAGTTTGTTATTTTGAGTGTTTAAATTCCCTGTAACGTAAATGACCTCTTTTCTCACCCACTCTTCCTCGTTAATATCTCTAGGTAAGTTCTGACTATCTGGATAGATATAATCTTTTGGATACGAACTGTTTAACGCTAGAGAAGAATAGCTCTGATTATTTAGTTTTTTCGGCTCAACACCAGCTCCACCCTTAATAATGAAATCAGGGAAGTTAGACGAATTACCTGTCCAACTTAGATATTCATTGTACTTCCTCATTTTTTCATGTTCGTACTGGTATTGACTAGCCCCTGTGCAAAACATATCTTTTACGAAAAATTCAAGGCTATCTCCCGCAGCGTTTGCTGAACCGTTTGACCGAAAAATAGGCGTGAGAATACTTGAATTCCTGTCGAGAATGTTCTTTAAAGCCACTAAAACATTTGTTGTAGGCGATTGTGCCATTCCATTTCTCCTTCTGTTTTTCCCTTATTTTCTCATAGTAACAAAGACTGGCCAAACCCAATTTTTTATGGTAAGATGCTATATATTGAAAAGGAGTGATTTCTTATGGTCGTTGCTGAAAGAGAAAAAAGAACTTTTGTTTCTTCGCTTACTTTCACGCCCGAAGAAGTACAAAATGTTTTGTTCGAGAAAATTTGTGAAGAAAACGAACTTGTTCAAACTAATATCACTGAACAAGATAGATTAGAAGAAAAAGAAATGCTAAAAAATCTTCATTATACCGAAGGAGCAACGAATATTGTTTCGTTATTTTCGGGTGCAGGTGGCTTAGATTTGGGAGTAGAACTTTCTAGTATGGTTGTTCAATTTGGAGAAGAAAAAGCATACAGAGCTTTTGAAAACAAAGAAGACTACTTGAAATTACGTAGTATAGTAAACTGCAATTTTGTTTATTCAAATGATATGTTTACCTCTGCAAACATAAGTTATGTTAATAACTTTGCTCCGACTGTTACTAAAGTCGAAAAGGATATTCGTAAAATAGCAGAATTCCCGAAATGTAACCTCATGCTCGGAGGATTTCCATGTCCCGGTTTTAGTAGTTCTGGTCCTCGATTACTCGATGATCCACGGAACTTTCTATATGTCCATTATATTCGTGCTTTAGTGCAAAGCACACCTGAGTTTTTTGTTGCTGAAAATGTAAAAGGTCTTATGACAATGGCGAGAGGACAGGTTCTTAGCCAAATGATAGAGGACTTTAAAGCTGCAGGTTATCACGTTACTGCTCATTTAGTAAATTCTCGCGATTATGGTGTCCCACAACTTCGTGAACGAGTATTTATTGTTGGAATTCGCAATGATATTAGTAAAAAATATGGTTTTGAATATGAAGTTCCCGAACCGACACATGGAGAAGGGAAGCTACCATATGTCACTTTGAAAGATACAATTAGTGATTTACCTCTAGATGCTAAAGACGTTTATGAGGGCTCGTTTTCAAGTATGTATATGAGCCGTAATCGTAAAAAGAACTGGAACGAGCAAAGTTTTACTATTCAAGCGAGTGGTAGACAAGCTCCAATGCACCCTCACGGTGAACCTATGAAGAAAATCGGAAAAGACTCTTGGGAATTTCAAGGTGATTTTAATCGTCGTCTATCAGTTCGTGAAGTTGCTCGAATTCAATCTTTTCCTGACTGGTTCGATTTTTCAAATGGTAATAAAGAAAACGTTACGAATAACCATAAACTTAATGAACAATACAAACAAGTTGGCAATGCAGTGCCAGTCTTATTAGCTGAAAAAATGGTTCGTCCAATTATTCAGTTCTTATATGAAAAGATCATTTAAGTAAGACTTAAATTTCCTTATTGAAATCGTCTTATTATTTGTCAAATAACAAAAAAGGGTGAACCAAAATTGGTCCACCCTTTTAATATGTAAAAACTATAATTTTTGGGTTGTGCTACTGACCGGGTTTCTTATATCAACCGTTTTACCAATTAAACTAGCTCCTCAGAAGCCACGAAGGTCAGTAACACGGTAATCATAAACATTGTCATCTTTACCATCTCCTTAGATTTTCCTGAAAGGGAATTCCAAAAATTTGTCATAGCAATCGATAAGGTATTGGCAATGATAATACCAATAATCCAATATTTACTGCTTAGGGCAAGGTTTAAATGTTCGGCGAGGAGCACTGGGCTCGAACCAGTAACTGTGGCATAAAATTTAAGTATAATTATTATACACTATTCAAAATTGTTTGTCAATCACCTTTTGATTAATGAAAATTAGAATGGATAAAAAAGTGGTCCACTCTACCTTCAATCAACTCTAATTTTCTGAATGTATTTTGTTACTTCCTACTGCTGTTATTCTGGTTGCATTCTTTTTGTAGGAATCCTTTCATTTGTTGATAAACCATTTTTTCTAATTGGAATAATATGTACTGTTGCTAACGAGGTCATACGTAAAATTAATTTAACTTTCGTGCATAGTTATAGGAGTAAATTTCACTTACCAAAACTTTTTTTAAATAAGGCCAAATATTTTAAAGGATTGCGCCTATTTCTTTTAAAAGAAGTAGAGGGGTGAAAAACAGTATGTGGAACATCATCGGAATTATCATAGCAATTATTGACATTATAGTTAGCATCATCGGTTGGTTAATTTAATAAACAAAAAAGGGTATCCCGAAAGTGGGATACCCTTCTTTAATCGTCTCTGATTTGAAATTATTTGTTGCCGTTTTGCTTGTTGCCTCCACCAGACTGAGTTTGAGTGGAGCCATCTTTTGTATTGCCTTGCTTTTGAGTGTCGTTCGTTTGGTTTGTCACGATTATCACCTCCCTTCAAATACTATGCTGCCATTCTAAAAACCTACCGAAATGAAAATTTGAAAAATCCACGCAAAATATCCAAGCATTAAGCCCACGGAAAAAATCAGGACAAGGAGCAGAATCAAAACTAAATCATCGTTCCTCATTCAAAATTCTCCTCAATGAAGTTTAAGAGACTTCGGACCTTTTCCATATATGACAATTTAACAAGCCCATGCCCCTCCGAGCTCGTCTTATATCCGAGTGGAACGGTACGCTTTACCAACAGAGCATAAATTTCCGATTCCGTTAGTGTTCTATTAAATTCGTATTCTCCCTTTTGGATTAAAAGAGCCAATGCCCCGGCAACATGTGGAGTAGCCATCGATGTACCCGAGAGCCGGGCGTACTTTCCTTTTAACCAGGTTGATAGGATATTGACCCCAGGGGCAATAACGTCAACCTCCGTGTTGTTGTTGGAGAATGAGGCGAGCTTCCCTGTTATATCGGCTGCAGCTACCTCAATCACCTCATTGTAGGATGCCGGGTAATTGTACTCGAAGGTAGTTTCCTCATTATCACCATCGTTCCCAGCTGCGACCACGACACAAATTTGCTTGACCACGGCTTCTTGCACGGCTTGTCTTAATTCTGGATTATCGTCCGGCCCACCTAATGACATGCTGATTACACGGACACACTCGCCATTTGGCCCCTTCCAGTTGGTAGCGTATTTTATGCCATCCGTTATCCAGGCATAGGAACCACTTCCATCTTTGCTCAATACTTTCAAGATTAAGAGTTTCACCCTGGGTGCAACTCCAACCACTCCACTCCCATTGTCCAATGCTGCGATCGTTCCGGCTACATGGGTACCGTGACCGTTATTATCTTCATAACAAGTCGCATCATCATCCCAATCAGTGGTGAAATTGCATCCACCAATAATCCTGTCCTGGAGATCCGGGTGGTCCGTTTGGCATCCTGTATCAATAATCGCCACCACAATATCCTCACCCTTAAATCCTTCATCCCATAAGTGAGGAGCCTCAATCATTTTCACGCCATCCGGTATTTCATCCACTGTTTTCTCCACCGTGTCCAAGCTATAAGGAACAAGCCTAAACTTCTTCTTCATATTGAATCTCCTTCACTTTCGCTTGTGCTATTTTAATGGCTGCCTCTTTTACCTTGTCCTTTTCACGCTTTGCATCCCACATCGTCCACATGATGATAATTACCGGTATGATGTTCGCAATAGCCACATACAAATCGTCTGAGAAAAAGTGAAATCCCAGCGCAGCAGTCAACAATTTAATTCCGGATAACAACGCCAGTATTAAACGCACTACGTCATTGGTGGATGTACCATTTTCTAAATCCTCCAAGTCCAACTCCTCCTTAGCCATCGTTTTCGTCACCCTTTTTACCAAACAAATCTTTAATTTCCTCAGCGACTTCCTTGCCCATCGCCTTAATCGCATCGCCAATGTCATTCAATTTGAAACCCTCATATTTATGTGTGAGGTCCATTTCACGGTGCTTATCCGTAATGGTGTCTCCCGGTCTTACTGGAACATAATCGTCCAGTATCAAAAAACCATATTTATCACTATTAATTCGGTGAAAGGTACCATTTTCGTGAAAGATAATGCCGTTTTCTCGGTCAATTTCTGGACTGAATACCTCCGGGAACACACCAAAAACCACATTGGAACGCTTGTCATAGGTTACAACTTTCATAATCTCCACTCCCTTATTTGTCGATAAAAGCCGTTTTAAACCCTTTGTCCTTGCAGACTTTCAAAAACTTTTCCGCATTGGCTTTACTACTAAATGCACCCACTTGAACCTTATAAAGATTTCCCTCTTTTTTAATGAATGGACTGAATCCCCTGTCTTTGGCTGCCTTTTCTAAATCCTCAGCATTTCTAAAAACAGAGAACGCTCCAATTTGAACCCTGTACATTCCACCACCGGAAGGAGTGGAAGCCGGGGATTTCGGAGTAGTCGGAGGTTTCGCCTCTGTTGCTTTTTTTTTCAATCCATAATGCTCTGCAATTCCATTCACAATCGCTCGTGCAACTAGTGATTGATAGGATTCTGATTCCATCAATTTCTTTTCAAATGAATTGGTGTAAAAACCACACTCACACAAAAAGGCTGCCATGTTCGTTTTTCGCATTTCCCACAGATCGGGTCGAATTTTAATTCCCCGGTTGGTCAATTTCGTTGCTTTAATTAATGAATCCTGGACCTTTTGAGCTGCCTTGTACCCTTTTGAAGTTTTACTGAATACAAGCGTTTCGATACCATGAGCATCGGACCAGGTGGAGCCATAAGCATTTCCGTGAATCGATACATATAAATCGGCTCCCCAGGAGTTTGCTTTTCTCGTCCTCTCGCCTAATGGAACGTCACGTTCTTTTTCATAAACTTTCATGGTACTCACGTTTTGATATTCCGAAAGATATTTAGCTACCAATTCAGCCGTTGGAAAGGTGAACCAAAATTCTCGGAATCCATCGGGTGCTCTTTTTCCGGGGGTATAGGGTCCATGTCCTGCCGATAAAACAATTCTCAAAAAATCCACTCCTTAAAAATAGTATTATAATTAATATTAGTGTTAATACTAATATTAATTATAAATCCAACCGTTAGTAATTCTTTGTCGGATGCTCGCAAAATGATGAGCAACTACTCTTTGACTAACGCCCAACATCACTTTAATCTCCGTTTGCTTGTACCCTTGCATTAACAGATCGTAAATCTCTCTCTCTCGTTCCTCTACATGCTCTCTCCGTTTTTTAGAAAATTGGAGATTCGCCTCGTTGTAAAAAAAGTCCTTTAAATCATTGGCCATTACTTCATCTTCTGTATCAAATTTGTCCTCAATCAAATCTTTGAAAGTTTCCGTATCAAGACCATTATCTTTACTCGGAATCTCCGCATCCAACGTAGCACTAGCAATTTTTCGTCCTTCTCTTCTCAAATACATTAAAATTTCGTTTTGGATACATCGTCCGGCATAGGTGGAAAACGTATTTCCCTTTTCTGGTTTGTAAGTATGACACGCTTTCCATAAACCAATGCTTCCTTCTTGGAAAAAATCCTTAAAATCAAAATATCCTTTCGGAGTGGCTTTTTGAGATAACATATTGGCAAAAAATCCAACTAACCCTAGATTTTTTTCAAACATTTCGTTCTGCTGCATATAAAGCGACCCTCCTTTTTGGAATAAAAAAAATCAACCCTCTTGCTCGGCTGATTTTTCCTTTTGATTATTAAATTCTGCCAATGCCTTTCGGAGCTCCGTGTTCTCAGCCTTCAATAAAATATTTTGATACTGCATTTCTCCTAATATCATCTTCATGTGATTGGTTAAATCCAGTGGTTTCGGTTGTTGTGTCATGCTATGCCTCCAATTTTATTTATCTTTTCTTCCAGGGCTGCTATTTGTTCCTTTTGCTTTCTAATGATAGGGATTAATAGCACCCACATCCTGTCATACATAAGCGTTTCGATTTGCTTATAGCCATCTTCATCCTGGCTATAAAATACAAAATCGCTTAATCCTGCTTGTTCCACTTCCTCAGCGATTAAGCCGAACGCCCTTTTAATTTCGGGAAAATCAGGTAACTCAGCATCTTCTACCTCGCTATCAGTTCCATCCATATTCTTGTTGCTAATCTTCGTTAAATACTCAGCATATTGTTCAACGGATGTTTTGTCGTACCACATTCTCGGATTGATTTCTAATATCTTATCAGGCATTTCATCGCTAACATCTTGAATATCTAACTTGTATTTTTCAGAAGAAGATGGAACCCCGAGCGTTCCAGAGGTTGTGATTTGAACCGCAACCGTTCCACTAGAATATTTTCGATTGTAAATATCCATAGACCAAATACGAGGCGATCCATCGGTGCCAACACTGAGCCCAGACCCTGACCCACTCTTATCACTTTTAAGAACCGTGTCACCTTCGCTTGTAAGTGTTACCCCTGAGCCTTGTGCTTTAAATAAACTTCCTGTGATATATAGATTTCCAGTGGTACCAAATGTCACGGCTCTTGCGCCATTAATGAAAAATTGCAGAGGGTAGTTTGTGGTTGCTACGTTTCCGGTACCAACATCATCTGTAACATGAATGAGCCAGTTGCTATATGCTCCTCCACTTTTCCACTCGATCCCTTCGTTTGCCCCAAAATCATTGATGGTCAAATGATTCACGTTTTCTACGTTGTGATTCTTCATATCTAAAGTTGTATTTATTACTGTTCCTGTCGAGCTCGCGCTAAAATACAGACCCGCATTTCCTACTTGTAACGTGCCATCTGTTCGTACAATAGAACTTCCAAAATACACTCCACTTGTATGATTAGCAGAACCACCAGACGCGTCATTAATACGAAGCCAAGCATCTTTAGATTCAAAGGCGACTCCGTTTGTCGCAGTCATTTTCTTAACGCCAACTACGTTTTTATCCCTAGCGTTTAAATCGCTGCCAAGCAATATCTGATTCGTAGAGTATTTTGCTTGAAGCATCAGGTCGCCATAGTCATTTCTAACTTGCATGGTGGTGTCTCCACCATAGCTATACCCAATCCATCCACTTCTAGTGGAAGGGCCATCTGCAAAAAATTCCATATATACATGGTCTGTACCAACCATTTTGAATACATTACTGTTTCCGTTCACTTCATGAACACCACTAACATACAAACCACTACTAATAGTGACATGCCCATCAATATCTAAATCCGATGCAATAGCCACTCCATTAATCAATCCATCTTCTTGTCCGTAAATAGACAATTGCTGATTAAAGGAATCGACTATTATATATCCTGATTTGGTGTAGGTATCTCCTGTTGCACCCAAATGTCCGGTCTGAAACCGAATGGATGAATGACCTTGATATTCAAAGTCTGTTGGATTTAGAAATAAATCGTTGGTGGCAATATCCCCTGAGAATGTACCATCTACCCCAAATAGAGTTCCGGTAAATGTTCCAGTCGCAGCCAACAACTCCCCTGCAAATTTCGCAGAACCGTTTAGTCCTAACTGCGTAACCACATTTCCATTCGCATCATATTGGACCAATCCATTTGTGCCATCCCAAACGATACGAGCTCCACTCTCAGCAGTTTGTATTGGTACGGAAGCTACATCCAAAATACCTGATTTAATATTCGAGGCGTTTCCGGCAAACAATTTAGCGTTTTCCTCTGCTTTATCTGCTGCCGTTTGAGCTGCCGTTTTTGCATTTTGTTCGGCTGTATTTGCATAAGTTTGAGCCGCAGCCTTAGCGTTCGATTCGGCAATTGCAGCCGCTCCGGCAACCTCAGCCCCTACTTCACCAGGCGTTGTCGGAGTGACCTTTACCCATGCTGTTCCTGTTGAACGATTTAACACATTCGGGGTCTTACTTGTATCTAGCCATAACCTTCCAGTTGAATGAGCCGGGGCCGTTGCTTGTTTATAGATAGAGGATTCTGCCCCGACTTCACTAGCCGCTGTCGGAGTGACCTTTATCCATGCCGTTCCATTACTTCTATATAAAATATTAGGGGTAACACTTGTATTCATCCATAGCCTACCGTCCGAATGAGCCGGGGCTGTGGTCTGCTTATAGATAGCTTCATCTGCCCCTACATGATAGGGTAATGTCGGAGTTGCAAGCACCCAGGTTGTTCCATTCCAATATTTCAGCCTTGCCGGGTTTGTTGAGGTATCGAGCCATTTTTTCGTTGTATCCGTTGGTGCCGTGTTACCTACTTGCATTTCCGGTTCCGCATAATCCTTCGCATTTTGCTCTGCACTATTCGCCAACGATGCTGCCGTAGCCTCGGCATTAGACTGAGCCGTATTCGCTAAATCCTGAGCCTGGGATACGGTCGCAGCTCCCACTTCGGAGGCTGTTGTCGGTGTTGCTTTTTCCCATATTCCAGTTGCCGGATTAAACGTTTTGATTATATCTATATCACCGGAGGTATCTACCCATATAGCCGTAGTATCTTCCGGGGGCGTTGTTTGGCGAAAAACCTGTGTCCCTGTTACATCCCAAGTCGCACGGTTTCTCATAACTTCCATTCTCAAACTGTTTACGATCGCATACTGAGATTCCCTCAATATATCCCGATATTCACCCAAAACCACCTTATCTCTGGACGGATCGGTTTGCGAACGTGTTAACTCCAAAATCCTAGCCTCTATTAATAAAGGAGGATTGAAGTCATAATTCTGAATAGCGATGGTATCCCCTATTCGCATTTTCAAATGGCTATAACCGAGCATCCTCTCCAAATCTACCGGAGTAGTGGAGTAAAGATACTGAGGCTTTTTACGAGTGGCCAGTGCTTTTCTAGTCTCACTCAGCAATAAGGTCGGAGTAGGATTTTCCCCACTAAAAATAAAAACACCCATCCGGTGTTGTTTTTCTCCGTTCGGCAGTAAAATACCAAACCGTTGAAGGGCATCATCGTCTCCAATCCAGTCCTGACCAACAGGCTTATCGGTTACATCTAAATTCGCAAATGTCATATACCCACTTCCAGAGGTGCTCTGAGCCACTCCAATAAGTGCCGTATACACTTCTTTCACATCTTCGGTGCGTTGTATTTGTTTCATATTAAAATCGTACTCTATGATTAACCCGGTTTTATTGCCTCTTTCCAGGACTAAATCAATATAGCAACCGGATACCCTTGGTCCATTTAGTTCTACTCGAAAACGAAATTCTCCTCCATATGCTGCAGCCCCTTGAATCAAGGCATCAATGGTAGTCGTATATTCCGTGAAATTAATAGCAGCCGTTCCTAGCCATTCCACTCTCCCGGCTTGCCATCTTGTATTTTGAAGAATAAAATCCATATATTGCTCGGCAGTGTACCCACTTACGTTCTGAGGCCTGATAATATTCGCTAATAAATCAAGAGCCATATGCTCGGCATAGACTTCTTTCACGGAGCTTCCATCGTCATTTTCAATGTCTATAACTTCCATCATACGAAACATCTGAAAGTTTCCGTCCATGTCCTGGATTAAGCATTTCCGATAAGCATACACTTCGGCAGCATCCACATGGTTTGCATCCATTGAAAACTTCAAAGTGATATAGGCATCCCCTATTTTTTCGGTAAATTCATCATCCCAATAGGAACACCCCTGGGAACCATCGCTCACCAATTGGGCTACGATTTTTTCCTGGTCATTCAAAATATAAATCATTATTTCCACCGCCCTTGATAGCTGAGTTCAATAGCCGCAGCATCAAATGGCTCAAATCCTAAATCTGTTGCTCCGTTGCTAAGCGCAAACAAATTACTAGACGGATCTAACACTTCCCGATAATCCTCTCCATTGAGCAACACTTCTTTGGTCAAATGATTGATTTCAATAACATCCCCGGCTGAGGCAATCACTGGAACCTCTTGCGTCGCCAATGTACTCGTAGAAAATATTTGAATAGACGAAACAAAAAGATTGTCAGGAGTAGGCACCGGACTTGTTCCATACCCATTCACGGTTACAACCACTTGTGCCAAATCAGCAGTCCACTTATTGCTTTTGTCGTAATATTTCGCATTCCATGTTTTGGTGTATTTTCCATTCGGTTCAAGTACGCCCACATAGGCATACCACCATTTTCCCTTCTTTTCTAAACGCAATTTCCCATAAAAATCATTCCAATAACCGCTTTTTTTACCTTCACCATTAATCAGGTAATAGGCATTATCATCCGGACCAATTCGGAGAACGGCTTTCACGCCTCTTTTGGTTGTATAACTATCACGCATGGAAAGTTTTCCGATAACGTTGGAGTTCACATCGAGCAAAATTACCTCCACTCGTGCTTGTTCCTTTACGTTCTTAGAGGTTTTTAATTTCATCCATGCTTCCACACGGAAATTATCAATAGGCGTAGTTAAGGATTTTTTGAGTGCTGGCCCATGCCAATTTGAGCCACTCCCCAAGCTGCTATATGTGAAATATTCGCTTCCACCTACCGCCATCGTGCCAGTAACCGTTCCATTATCAATTACATTTCCCCCGGCTGCCCATCCAGTAGTGGTTTGCATCGGGTCATGGAACACTCTCACCATTGTATTTTTTGAAGTCTGAGTTTCTTCGTCCACGGCTTCCCCTAAAATAACTTGCTCATTTTCATATGCCGTAAAATAGGCGAAATAAGTCGTGTCCTGGTTAAACGTTGCTTTGATAATTGGAAATGTCGGAGCCGTTCCTTCAATTTCCACGGTCTGAGGACTATCCGTGATAGTCATAAGGGTTTCTACTTCATCGTAAGCAATCGGGTCCGTGCATAAAAAGGTTAATTCCCCTTTACCCACGGTCACAATTTCATCGAGATCTGTGTCTCCACTCAAAACCGCCAAATAACATCGCCCAGGCTCTTTTGTCAGAGACAATTTTTGAGGACTTTCCGAGTATAGCCATTGAGCAATGGCTCGAATCATAGCGTTTAAATCCATTACATTATTTTGTCTAATGCGAATCTGTGCCGTTATGGTCCGAGCTCCAACAACTGTTTTTTGATGGAACACGCCCGGTCTACTCGGAACATCCACCACCGTATGAGACAGAGGAGGCAAAATGGACCGGGTTATTTTTTCGACCACCATGTAATTTTCACTTGAAATTCCTTTATATAAAAATGACATTTACCATTTGACCTCCCCTCTAGCACGGCTGTTTTGCGTTTCTGCTCTATTTTGTAAAGCTGAAATATCTTCATAGACTTCTTGGGCAACGGTTCGACTGTTCATATTTACCTGGAACACATATGGGCCTTTGTTGTCTCCACTCATATCTGGTAGTTTGCTATTGACCATTTTTCCTAGATTCACAGCTTGCTGACGGATAGGGATTCCCACATTTCCTACATCCGTTGCCGCCTCACCCATTCTTCGTGCTTTCCTGGAAACATCCGCAATCATATTGTCCATACCTAGAACGAAACCTTGCCCAGTAAATTCCCCAATCTCCACCATTACTCGTGACGGAGATTTCATTTTCAATTTATCCTTAATAGCCTTGGAAACGGCAGTGGATATTTCCCTAGCCTTATTTTTTACACTTCGTAACATGCTGCCTAATCCATTAAGCAACCCTTGAACAATGTTTTTACCGATAGAATAGAGGTTTATCCCCTTCACTGTACTAGTGATTTTGTTTTTCATTTCGGTAAATTTGCCAGGTATCTTTCCTACCCAATCTTTAACACCGTTCCACAAACCTTTTATTTTAGAAACGGCTGAATCCTTCAAGTTAGAGAATGAACTTGATACCTTACTTCCCATATTTTTAAATCCGGTAATCGTATCATTCCACCATTTTGGAAGGGATACGGTTGCCCATCTAATGAAACCGTTAAATGCCTTTTTTATTCCGGCCCATAATTTATCAACAAATTTACGGAATGTTTCAGAATTTCTATATAAAGCCACCAATGCTATAATGACCCCGACAATCAGTGCCGGAATCCATACAAATGGATTAGCTAACATTGTCAGATTTAAAGCTGCCATTCCTGCTCGAACCCCTGCGATAACTCCTTTGAATCCTCCTCCGGCTAGAGCAGAAGCCGCAACAGCCGCTGTCCAAGCTCTTTGTATCAGAGTTACGGCAGCCGTTACTTTTCCATATATCTCTTGTGCCTGGGTAACGGCTTCGACCGCTAATTTATAAGTACCAAACCCGGCTGCAAGTCCTTCCACGATCGGAGTAAAACCATCCCATCCGGTCACGGCTTTTCCAATTCCACTAATGCCCTCTAATAACGGTGGAAGTCCTTCGGCTGCTCCTCCTACGGCTAATCCAAACAGAGCACCAAAATCCTTGATTATCGGGAATAAATTAACCAGGATTCCTTTCACATTGTCCAGTGTCGGTCCTAAATCTTTCACAAACTGTTTAGCTTGTTCAAAATAACCTTGGATTTTTACAAAGAACCCCTCAATTTTCCCGGCTGTTTCTTCTCCAAATGCCACAACTAAGGTTTCTCTTGCTCCCTTCATGTCTCCTGTGACAAAGGAAGTAAAAGCAGTTAGAACCGGAATAGCCTGGGCTAATCCTGCTTTCAACTTTTCAAATATCGGTTTGGACATTTCCCTTGCCAGTGTACCGATTCCATCCGTGGCATTGGAGACCAATCCTTTGAACGTTTGAGATTGTAATTCCATACCGCCCTTAAATCGTTTGTTCATGAGGGAAAAGAGCGTTTTATTGAGCAAATCCATGTCTGCTATTTGATTTTTTTCATTGACCAATGCCTCACCGTATGTGTCTGCTGCTTCTTCGATAAGCATGTTCTTTGTAATACCGAACTCTTTTAATCGTTCGAGCTCACCTGTCTGGGCATCGGCAACGGCTTCCACGGCTTGCATGAGTGGTTTACCCATAACAGCAGCCATGTCTCCGGTTGCTCCCAACACATCCTGGGCTTTCAATCCATACGCTGAAAGTCTCGTTGTCGCCTCCACAATGTCCGGGATCTCGAAAGGAGTTTGAGCCGCGAATTTCTCAGCCCATTGGAGCGTTTCTTTTGCCTTGTCGTGCGATTTCAAAACCGTGGTTAAGGTATTTTCATATTGCTCCATATTGGCATTCGCACCAATAGTCGCATTAGCCACACCTTGGAGGGTACTCGATAAGCCTTCAAATATAGTTAGTCCACCGACAACTCCTGCCGCAATACTCCCAAAGCCTCGTAAGTGACCAAGAAACCCGGACAAACTCCTCCTGGCAGGACTATCATCGGCAGAAATCTCTATATTTGCACTACCTACATCAGCCATTTTCATACACCTCCTTACCTATTCATTAGCATTACAATTAACGTCATTCCTAATATTAGAGTTAATAATAAAATTAATGTTTAGTTAGAGTTAATAATCTAATTAACATTAGTCTTAATGTTAACTATTTCCACCAAATCCCGGCAATAAAGGATTCTTGGGCGATTTTCTGCTGACGTTCTATCTTCATCGCTTCCTCTAATGTTGGAGGCATAATCTTATTGAAGTCTTTTCCTTTGTTAAACGCTCCATCCAACAATAAAAGCAAACTCTGGAACCCGGCAAATACATTTCGTTGGTGCTCGGCAAATTCTTCACGTTGAGATTGCTCGAATTTCCGTCTTATCCATGCCGGGGTATGGTCCATTACATACTCCTCGGTATATCCGAAATGCTTTGACACGGTTTCGATTTGAAAAATAATCAGGTTGATGATTTGCTCCCATTTTCGGTCGGAGCTACCTTCCTCCTCGGGAACCACTCTTTCAGATTGTCCGGCAGTTCCTTGTTGAACATCTTTTTCATTAACTGCCGGACTAAGGTAAAAGTTTTTCGTAAATCCGTTTTATCCGCATACACCAATAGGATTTCAAGCATTTCGTTCGGGTCAAACGCCAGCACATCTTCGTCTGACAGATCGAGCATGATGGAAAACACCCGAATCAATTGTTCCTCTTTCAACGTTTCAAAGATTACACTTACTTTCTCAATATCATCCAGTTTTGGGTCCAACAGAATTTCTCTGCACTCACCGTAAAGTTTGGCTCCATCCACGCCAAGAAACTTTACAATTCGTATGATTTTACTCATAGAAAGTTTGGGGATGCCAACTTTCGTCACCCCATCGGATAACGTGACAACCCCAATCGTTTTTTCCATATCCAATTTATTTAAAATTTGCTCCATAATATCCTCCTACTAAGACAGTTGCTCGATTTCAAAGTACACATTTTCGCTCTCTGCTACATTCCCATCCGGATAAGCAACCAGGTTCAATGGCAGCAATCGTTTTTCATTACCGAAAGTCTGCTCTTTATCATCACCGGACACTTTGCATTTACGGAAAACCGCCATATACAAGGTACCGTCCTTCTTCTGAGAAATGAGACCGACCGTAATAAATGGAATGTTGTTCATGGTGCCGTACCCAATTCTCCGTGTTCCTAGTGTTGTAACAGGGCGTACACTTGCCCCACTTGCTAAATCCGCAGTTAACGGAGTAGTAAGGGTCAGAGTGCTTCCTTGAATACTTGCGATTTGATACGTCCGATTCGCAATACTCACATATCCTCCGGCAACAAATCCAGTTACACTCGTTACATTAACAAGCGTGGCTCCTGTCGCAAGTGCTCCGCTCGTTGTTGTCGCAGTACCCAATACCGGAAGTGTCTCAATAATGCTTCCACCAATCAAAGCCAATTGACGGTTTTCCACGGTATTCTCCGCTAGGTTTGTTTCTAGTGTATGGCTCCAACCGGTAATATCGGTATCCACCGGACCATTTACCTGGTCAACAGAGAAATCCTCTGTATCAAACCCACGGCTAATGGTGATTCCGTCACTTGTGGCTCCAAGGTCTTTCCACCCGGAAGTTAAAGCATAGGGAGAAGTAATAGCCATTACATCCTCGATGGAATCAGGATAGCTGCCATCATACGATTTGAACACTAATCGTCCTGGGCCACCCACAATATTGCTCGCATTAACTGAATAAATATCCGGCATTATTCTTCCACCCTTTCAAACTGCCAATTTGTAAGGCCCAACAATGTTTCTGCTTCATGTGTGTCAATATCATCCCCGACCGTTAAAATCATGCCCTTTTGAATATCCAAGCTGTTTTTCCGTCCGTCCATTGGCTTATATCGGAGTATCGTAGCACCATTTTTTTCATCGGATGGACCAAGTGCTTTGATTTTTTCTCCCTCTTGAACCTGGGTTTTTTGCTCTTGCTCAGAAGATGTTTTGACTTCCGCTTCTTTTTTCTTAGCCATTGTTTAAGTCTCCTCTCCACTTTCTAACGCCTCTATTCGCATATAACACCAGGCTTCCGGTAATCCTGAATCTTCATCGATGGCAGGAATCGGATTGCTTTCACGTTCCACCCATTTCACTCGGATCCCCGACATAAATTGTCCGGTGCGTTCCAGGTAATTCATTACATCAATCAAAATAGCCATAGCCGTTATATCTTCCCGAGCTCTAACCAATAATTGAATCCGGTAATATCCATTCCCTCCTGCTTGCCTCACCAATACGGCAGGAAGCGACACGCTAGAAGGGAATAGATTCCCATATATATTAAATCGGCTCTCGAAAGTCGCATTAAGCAGTTGGATTATAGGAGGCACAGGGTCTTTATAATCAATCATTCTGAACCACCAAATAGCGTTTTCTTTACCTGAGTAGTCGCTACCTTTCTCATTCTGCTCTCTGCCACATCAAGTCCTCTAGCCATAATAGAAAATCGTTTTTCCAGTGATTCGGCATACTCTACATCGGCACCAATCTTCAAAACGGTCTTTCCTCTACCTTCATCAATCACATACAAAGGATTGGAAGGTGAGCCAGTAGAATACCCTATCGAATTTATATAAAGCGAGGTGTCAATGTGGTCCTCGTCTCGTGTAATTTGTTTCGTTTCGTCTGCCCAAACCATTCCAGCAGCTTCCACGGCTCGTTTTCTTGCTAGTTCTAATTTTTGTGGGGCTTCACGTTGAAACCACCTCAACGCATTTGCATCAATTTTCACGACTGCCCTCACATTGATTCCATCGCTAGACAATCGCACCATCCCCTCTCGATAGGTGGAGTTCGTAGTGATGTAAACGGCTCAATTGATAAACCGGGAATATTTGCTCAATGGAATAGGTTCCCTTCGCTACCACATTCCCCTCTTTATCAACCACTTCACGGATCTGCATATTCATATCAAAACTATCCTCGGGTCCGGCAAACAAAATATAAGACCATAAAACGTCTTTCCCTTCATCGTCCGTTGAAGTGGATTGGCGTAATTGGTCTAGTCGGCATTTTATTTCCCTTGTCGTGGGTTCTGAATAAATCGGTCTCCCATAGGCGTCCTTCCCACTTTGCCCTCCTGGAACAACCACGGTCGCACAATGAATAAGAAGATGTGAAATTCTCATTTCATCACTCCTCAATATCGGTTACATAAGCGTGTTCATTAAACCTATCGATTTTTCCCCTCGATGGACCGGAGACAGAAAATAAATTCAGTCCAATCGTACCCACCAAACTGGATAACAAAG
The DNA here is from genome assembly GCF_002567005.1 of Bacillus sp. AFS073361. Taxonomy (GTDB): domain Bacteria; phylum Bacillota; class Bacilli; order Bacillales; family Cytobacillaceae; genus Neobacillus. The sequence continues at coordinate 36,455 of NZ_NUZU01000016.1, read as the reverse complement.
CATCAAGCTCCGGGTTTCCGGTTCCAGTGGCATTTGCTGATTTGTTGTAGGAATAGGAACCAATCCGCTCGGTATCAATTCCGGCTAAATTTCCCTCTTTGACTTCCGGTTGGTTAATGAACCACAAATATTCTACAAGCAAAACCGTCACTCGCTTTAAATCGGAAAGCAGATCTACATCTGTTTCACCACGATAATCCTTTTTTGTTACTCTCCGTAAATACGCATTTGCCCTCTCAATATAGAAATCTATTTTCGTATCAGAAAGGCTAGAGACCAAACTAATCGTAGTTTGGTCTCTAACATCCTGTAAGTCAGCAAATGCCATTACTCCTCACCGCTACCCTCAACCAAAAAACCCCGCTTAATGCGTTCGAGCGTTTCCGCAGCAAGTTTCTCCGGTAACGGCTTCGATTGGTCAGCAGCCAGGGTCCAACCGCTATCAGGATCCGTGTACTGAGTTTCCGGATTTTTGAGACGGTACGACTTCCCGGTTCCGGTCGGTGCTGCTTGTATTTCATCAACAGCCGTCTGTTCCTCTTTCGGAAGCTCAACGTTTTCCGGAATTGGATTTTTCTTGGCTTGAGTCTGGACTTTTTGCTCTGTACTTTCGCTTTTCTTAGCCATTGTTTCCATCTCCTTCGTTACCCTTGGCTGCATCTTGCACAGTCTCGGAGGCATCTTGGTCAATGTTCTTGTTATCAGAATCAAAAGCCGTATCTACATCTTTCGTTTCATTACGACCGCCTTGATGAGCTCGACTAGTTCCTGTATTCGTAGTTCCGGCATCCCCTGTTGGAGTAGTAGTGTCTGTGTCACCAGTTCCATCACCTTTTTGCTTCGTTGCATTAGTACCATGATAATCTTTATCGGGTTCCATTCCTTTACTTCTCATTTCCGCAGGGGCTTGAGTGGGTTCCGATGGATTCGGAAATGTCGGGTCCGGTTGTGGGAATTGCTGACCTTCTTCATCCGGATTTACTGGATATGGCACCTCTTCATTTTGCTTATTTGCTTTGTCATCAAACATGGTTAATTCCTCCATTAATTTTAATGTTAATAATAGGACTAATATTGGTGCTAATATTAAGTTAATTTTAGTATTAATTCTGGGACTAAAAATAATGTTAATACTAAATTAATTCTAATATTAATAATAACGCTAACACTAATGTTAATACTAACGTGCTACATCAGTAGTGATAACAAGACGAGCGTTTGTCTCGAATGGAACAAATTCACTAATCTCCGTACCATACGATCCCTCAACCTGGGTCTTAACATTACGCTCAGATTCAACACCAAAAGCTTTGCCCTGATATCGTACAAGAGCCGAGTTGGTATCAACCAAAATGATTCTGTTATTTGGTACTTGGCGAGAAATAAATGGCGTGGCATTAATAACATTCGGGAAAGTTCCATTTAAAAGATTGTTTTGGAATAGTAGAAAACCATTTTCCCTAGTCTCCGCCCATGCTGTGGCAGTTGCCAGGTTCATAATGGCCACATTCGGAGTAAATCCGTATTCATCCTCCATGTAAGCAGAGGCATAGAACATATCAGTTAGGGATAATGTTCCGGCAGTTGTTACCCCAAGTGTTGGAGGAGCATCGCTTCCATCCGGAAAGTATCCATTTAGCAATCGAGTCACAGCAACATCCTCATAGCTTCTACCTAGGTTACGCCCTAAGCGTTGCAGCCATAAGGAAATCATGTCGATATTGGCTCGTTTGGCTTCATCGGTCCACTCAATACCACGGCCTCTTTTGTGCATCTTGATGGAATTATCACCTAAGCGAATTGTTCCAACCGGAATCGGAGCACCTTGACCAATATCTCTTAATTCGGTTTCATCTTCTAAATCGGTATCATCTAGGTAATACCATTGCTGGTTGAATTGGTCACTCGAAATAGTAAGAGTCACTAATTGCTGCCAGTTGGATTGACGTTCAAATCCCATTCGTAAGCCATCTTCTACGATGGCATTAAATAATGGAGCCGTTCCATCATTGTCTAGCAATTGACGGACATTGATTTCTCCTACCCGGTTAAACCCTAGAGCCTTCACGATTTCACGAATTCCAACATCATTCTCTACTAAATAGCGTTTGAAAGCCGTAGAGGAATTTTTATTGTTGGCTTCTTGACCAAATTTCTCCGTCATGAAGCCACGCATTTTTGCTCCCATATCGAGTTCGATTTGTTGCTTTTTTCGATTTAATACCTTTAATGCTTTGGGCATTATTTGTCACCTTCCTTTTGTCTTATTTGTTATGGCATAGCGACTTCAACATAATTTCGGGTAGCATCTACATAAAGAACAAAGGAACCGTTTCCGGTTGCAGCCGTTCTAACGGTACCATCTCCTGCACTTTCGATTGATGCACCAATAGCCGGAGCAGCTCCGCTATATCCAAATCGGTCAACACGGCTAAATCCGTAAACGTGTACACCCAACGGAGTTAATCCATCTCTTACCGGATGCTTGGCCTTCAATATAATTGTGGAACCTGCCGTAGCCTTTTGGGCTTGATATGGTCCAGTGGTTGCAAATGTTAACAACTCGTCAGCCTCAACAGGATTCGCCTCACTTGCTGTTGGAACAGTAACAGTTAACGATAGCCCATAGCTATCAGGTACAACGCCACCTACTCTTGGCATACTAATCACTCCTTATTAATCAAAAATATTTTCATCTTGTGGTGTAACAGAACGTTCAGAATCGGAATTACTATCAGCATATGGGTCTAAATCTTCCGGTTTCGTTTGACGACCTGGAACAAATTTTTCCACTGCTAATTTTTCGTAGCTTTCTAGTTCTTCTTTCAAAAACTCCACATCGTTAACACGAATAAGCATTTGCTTGTATTTTTCAGAATCAAATTCTGTGCCTTGTACTTTAACTCGTGCTTGAACCGCTTTATCAATCAAATCACTCACGTATTGACGACCCATTTCAGCCTCTTTTTTCAATTGACGAATAGCTTCCGGTTTAGCCAAGTCTCCAAGCTCATTACGGATAGCAATATCCTCGGGTTGTCTAAAAGTCTCACCTTCTGATTGCAACACTTCATAAATCCGTGCCTTTTCCACGGTGTTGTCTTTCAAAGCAGCTCGAATTTGCTCTAATAAATTCAATTCATTTCCCTCCTTTTTGGGCATAAAAATAGAGCGTTTCCCATCATCCAATCGAATTTGGTACTGTCGCTCTAGCTTAATAATATTCTGTTGTGATATTTGACCTTGTGAAAAATAGGCTCTCGCCTTATCAATATAGGCTCCTGGCGTTGCACCAGTGTAAACGGTGCTGACTTCTCTGAGTCGTGCATCTACAACCCATGCAAATGTCATTCTGCCGTTTTCATCTTCCAATCCTGGCATATGAGGACATTCCCAATCGAACAAGTCTTTTCCGCAGCTAGAACAACGATACCTTTCATCCGTAAATCCTACGGACATATCTTTTTTAATCCCTCCACGAATGGAACGGATCTCGTCATTAGTCGGTACCCCATTCACGGTTATCCCAGGGATAATGTACCAGTGCCCCCGGACCGCATTGGTATCACTTCCGGTCTCGGTAGATGTTTGGTATTCGGCATCGAAAGAACGCCCATACGGCGACTTACGAATGTCGTGCCCATCCATCAAAGGAACGCCCCGGATTAAATCCTCATAATAATTTTTCAGTGTTGTCACAGGGTCCATTTTCGTCATATACGAATCAAGCCTGTCATTGGAGCAAACACCCGAGAACGTAAAAACATCCTCTTTCTTCAATGGTTCAAGCGTGTGCCTGTTGATTTTTTCTAGCACCGCAGTCCATTGGTCCTCCTCAACAATCGGCTCAGCATAAACACGAATCGGAACAATAATCCCACTCATGTACTCACCTCCTCTCAATTTTAACATTAATGTTGGTATTAATTCTAATGTTAATGTCAAAACTAGTATTATAGTTAATGTAAATCATCCCATAGTTGCTCCTTTAACAAAGACTTCGCACATTTTTCAGAACAGGCTAAATTGAAAGCATCATTCACAAATTCAAACTTTCGGAGCTTCCAATACGAAATATCTGTCCGGCTATCAATGGCTTTTCCACAATAACCACAAGTAAATCCCCAGGCAGTAGAATCATTGTTCTTAAACATCACTTCGTAATATGGTTTTTCTCTAATCATTAGAAACCACCAAATAGGAACCATAACAACATGAGGAGCACGATAAATCCGATGATTCCATAACCGAAAAACATGCAGATCACTCCTTTTTTAATTTTTCCTCCATCACATGAACAAAACGGCTGCATTGTTCCGGAGTAAAACCAAAATCCTCTCGGAGCACTCGCACACAGATTTTTATCAAATCCACGGAATTTTTCTCCAAGAGTTTTCTCAGTTTTTGCTCGTACTGTTTTCGGAGGTGCTTTCCAGGGTCGTTTATTGGTCTCATTTCATTTCCTCTCCATCCAAAATCCTCTTATACCAACAACGGCACATAATCACGTTGGAGGCAGTTGCTCCTAAACTCGTGTCGCCAGGGAACAATAATTGTTCAGATTCACCGCTTCCGTTCGCTACCAGGAAAGGTTCATCAAACTTTACCACCTGACCATCGGCTTGTCGGTGCCCATCACGAGTACGGTCTTGTTGTGCTGCCATCCATTTCTTTCCGATAACCATGCCGGATTGCATGTCACCGAAATACTGTCCGCTTCTTCCGGCTGAAATGATTTCCGTCCTCGCTATGGTCAACGCTCGGGATTCGGAAAAAGCATAGACTTCTTCTAATCGTTTAGCCGCTTTATCCATTGTGAGTTGTCCTTCGTAGACAATATCCCACAAGTTCATAATGACTTCTTCATCGGTTACGCCCTGGATTAATTCCGCTTCCCTTCTTGCTCGGTCGGCTAACCAACGCAGCAGCCTTTCATCCCTGGCATCAAAATCAATTGTAGCTTCAAATTCTTGTAAAGTCGCCTCCCCCGAAAGGATAGCCGCTTGCAATAACCAATCACGGTTCAAATCATCCCACAAGCCTTTTTGCTCCTCCGAATCATGAAGAATGTTGGTCTCCACCCATTCTCTAAATTCCGGTGTAGGATTGTCTCCGGTTGCTCTCATGCAGTTATAAAGCATCCGTGTTGGCATTTCATCGGCATCTTTTAACCTGTCGAGATAGACCTCACATTGTCTTTTCAGGAATTTCTCAAATGCTGAGGCAGACCGCACGGCCATTTTCCCTAAATCCTCAGCCCACGGATCCCCTGTACTGACAATAAACTCGTCCGGGTCCACATCGTCCTCGGGATCATCGGCTCTCTTCTTTGGGAACATCACACGACTATTGGTTGCTGGGCGAAATGCTGCCAGGGGATCTTGCGTTTGGGCTTGTGCCTGTTGAGGCTCAGCAACTGCATCATGTCCCACTATGTCATTAGCCGCTTCGTTATTATCAATCCACCCTTGTTGCATTTGGAGAATTTTTGTTTCTGTTTCGATTTTTTCAGCCTGAGCATCACTCTGACGGTCAGTAGTACGGAGTTCATTGAAAGTAATCCGTGCCGTTCGTTGTCTCCCATTAATTTGCAGAGCCACGTTATAGGCTCGTTCCAGGAGGCGTTTGATACCTCGTTGTATACTTTGTATCCCGGCAACGTAAATTTGCCATTGTACCGTGCCGTGTGTCTCCGTAGTACCCTCATTCCTACCGAGCAAAATGGGTAATTGCTTCAATGCCGTAACAATTTGCTGATTAATAATGTCAATTACACCGGATGCTGATAATGAGACGTTCTTATTCACACCCACGGCAGAAATTTCAACCGAACTCGTATGGTAAAAATCATCGTCCGGCTGCAACTCCTCCATCTGCCGTTGAATATCTCCAATGTAACTTGTCACGTATTGCCGTATATCTTCGGGGCTTCCTCTTTTGATATGGTCAGGTAGATTTTCGATAATTGCCTCCTCAACCACCTTAATATCAAATCGGTCATAACCCTGGTGATGGATAACCTTCTGCAAATCTTTCAGCACTTGAACCTGGAAGAAAATAATTTGCAAGATTGGTAGTATCGGGCTCCTTCCGTGAGGGTCCGAAATATCCGGGTCGATAGGATAATAAAATACCGTCTCTTGATTCAGTACCTTGTAATTCCCATCCTCCTGTTTCTGAACCAATTCAATTTCATTGGTTTCCTTGTTCCTTCTAAAATCAAGGGTGCTCGGGTCCACTGCGTGAAAGTCAACTATATCGGACAAATCCTCGGCCAATTCCACTTCTAAGGCAATCGCTCCCTGGGTAAATGCTGTTAACAAGAGCACGTTTATTAACTGATCTAGTCCACCTCCGTAAAGTTTACCTACCCGGTCAGCATATGAATTTAGCAAATCAGTGGACTTCTTCTCAGGCTTTCCGTTTGGTGTTAATGCCTCCACCTCATGACCGGTATTCGCTAGCCGCAGCATGTTCCAAATTGCCATACTCGCATCGGGATTCAAGTCTCGAATAACACGGAGGTTTTCCATCACATGCGAATTTTTATAATCACGCCTATGGATAACACCCTCATACCAATTCCACTGAGATTCCCACTTGGTTTTCGTTTGCTTTTCCCTCGGTAATGCTCTCAATTGCTTTTGAACAGTGGTAGCCACCACGGCTCGGATCTCCTCGTTCGTTTTTTTCATAAATCTATCCCAAAAAGCCAATTTTTCACCTCCTGCCGAACGTTCTATTATTCTAAAAATCTCAGTAAGGTTCATTAGAATAAATCAAATATAAAGTTGAAAAGGATAATAAACGCTAGTAGCCCAAACAACCACCCTAAGTCCAATAATCCGAATAGGAATAAAATCGCTATTAGAACACCGATACCGCCACCAATCGCCCAGCCGATAAACAAAGCTGCCTTTAATGCCCACCAAATAATGACGATTGAAATAATCGCTACAACAATGCTCAAAAAGAGGTTTTCATTTTTCATTACATTTTCAGCTCCCTTGGTTTTTTTACAAGTTCAGTAGAATATATGTTTACAATCTTCCAACCTAGAAAACTCATCATCTTTGCTTTCCTTTTGCTATCAGTTCTAATCTCCTTCCCTGTTTTATTTCGCATCATATACCAGGTTTTCAAATATTCATCACCTCCTTAATTAAGCTCTTCTAAATTTTGTTGGTATTTGTCCAAAAGAAAAAGGACCCCCATTAGGTCCTAGAATATCGTACTTAAACTAACGCACTTCATTTAGTTTAAGTACATTTTTCACATTCAATTTTAGAACTTATACTATTTAAGAAAGTAAGAACTATATCACTCCTTTATATGTTTATATAGTATAATTTTACTATAATTACTATTTTTGGAGGTCTATTATTATGGCAAAAAACAAAGTTATTGCAGGCGATTATGAAGGTTTTCCTGTTCACACCTCATTTGGAGTTACTCAGATCACTACCGGTTTTGTTAAGGGGATTGAACTTACAAAAAACAATGTAGAAACATATGAAATATTAGATGAAACGAAACGGAAAAGTGCCGCCAGTGCCGTTGGTCGTGCTTTTGTAGGTGGTGTTATATTAGGTCCAGTCGGTTGGTTGGCTGGTCTTTCTGCTAAATCTAAAGGCACACATATTATAGCAGTTGAATTTAAAGACGGAAAAAGAAGTTTACTGGAAGTGGATGATAAGATTCGAACAGCAATCGTTAAGAAATTGTTTTAAGCATTCATGAGTGGGATTTTCCCTACTCCAACTTAACTATTATTGGAGGAATTTTTTATGTCTTACAACACACAGTCAGATACAGTTATTAAAGAACTTGAACAAGATTTTAAGAATAAAGTAACTGATTTAGCATTATCAACAGCTAAGAGTAGCAATATTGTAACTATTAGTGATACGAATCAGCTTAAAACACAACTGCATAAAGACTTTCAGGTCGATGCAGCAAAGTTATCAAAGGTAGCAACTAATGTAATTGATAAAAATGAAAAGCTATCAGACAAGGAGGTTGCTATTGAACTACTAAAAGATATAGCAATCAATGGTAAGACTAAAATGATGAAAAAATTAGCTTCTAAAATGCTTAGCGAAAAGTGGTGGGAAAAATAATGTTAGCAAATGTGGTATCAGCACTAAAAATGATTTTTAATTTTATTAAGATATTTTGGAAAAACAACGAAGAAGAGTTAATGAGACTTTTGTGGGATTTTTTGATGTCAGTTGTAAACAATGCAAGAGAAAAGAAAAAAACAGAACCACAGCAAACTACATAACAAGTATGCAGGGCCATATAATATGGCCTCTTTATCCTTTTGTCACTCTATGTTATAGGACCCATTATTCTTATCTCTATTTTATTTTGATTACTTTTATAAATCCCTTCTTAAGTTAACCTCTCCGTTAGCCATCCATGACTGCAATTTCATTTTCCAAAAGAAAAAGGACCCCCTAAGGTCCTCAAATATGGGTATTAGGCTAACATGCGTTACTTTAATAAGACTAATCAATTAAAGGTTATTACTTTTTCCCGAATATTGCTCCTATTGTTCCTCCTATTACTGCACCTGCCGCTGCTCCAACAGGACCTAAAACTGCCCCAACAGTTGCTCCCGCAGCCACACCTGCTACTGCTCCTTTAGGACTTGGGTCAACTGATACTGTTGTTTCACCATCACGTTTTTGAATTGTTAAAGAACCAACCGCTGGCATTTTTTTGTCTGACATAGTAATATTCTCCTTTATATCAATAGTATAAACTACTTATATATTACCTTATATTACTAAAAATGGATATGGTCTTAATGTGAAATCTTATTAATATCTAGGTCCTTCACGTTTTACTCCAATTACATGAGGATTAACCGCGAATTTACGCTCTCTACCCTCAACAAGTTTTGTAAATGCACCGGAACAAGCATCACACATATCGTCATGGCTTCCTTCAGGAAAGCTACATAACTCATCTAAAAATTCATTAATCCAAGTTCCCCTAACCAGGTGAATATTGCCCCTCTCAGCAGCAGCTGAAACTGGATTCAAACGGATCTCCTTGCTACCGGTTGTGTTATGTCCATAAAAGGCATAGCCCACTAGGATATAACGAGCATAGTAATCTATTGTATTCACACCCGATGAACCAGGCTCTTGCTCCATATAAATCGGAACCTCTCGCCCATCCATGGTGGCAGTATTGTAAACCATTTGCTCTACACCCTTCGGTGAAAGCCTGTCTCTCCTTACATCAATAATCCAATACTGACCGTCCTTCTCAGCCATGAGACACCCGGCAGTCCAGTCAGGGTCACGACCTTGCTTCGGTTCAGTAGCAGCCAAATCCCAATAACGCACCAACCGGGCATCTTTAGGGTATTCGTCAACAATCTTAAACCAATGCCGTTTGAATTTATTTCCGTCCGGCAGTACATCCCAATCCCCTGAGCGTAATTGCGCCCTTGTCACCGGGTCCAATTCTAGTAAACTCAATTCATATTCCTCAGTATCCAGGTAGGGATTATCTTCGAGTTTTGCCGGAACGAATATCCTTCCCTTGTCCGGTCCTTCGATTAGATACCTTTGTTTCACCCATTCATGGCCTCTACCACCTGGATTGCTTGCTACCCGAGCTCTGAGGGGAACTCTGGAACCTTTTAATCTCCTTAAACGTGAGAACAGATAACGATATTGAGATTCCTCGAATTGCGTTAATTCATCAAAACCGATGAATTGAAATTCAGCCCCTTGATAGTTGTACTTATCGTTTTCAGTCGCCAGGTACGCAAATGTCAGTGTCGCTCCACTCGGGAACGTCCATGTCTTAGCGTTTTCCGACCAATGAGCATCGGTTTCGTCCAACCACCCATGAGCACGGTCCATCAAGGCTCCTGGTAATGCTAAATCCTTGTAGGTTCTACGGAAAATAATAGCCGCATAGCCCGGAACATCCACATATTGCAAAGCAGCCATGAGTAGGGCATCCGATTTTCCTCCTCCGGCCGCTCCTCCATATAGCGATTCCTTATTAGGCAGCAGCAAAAATTCCGCTTGCTTTGGTGTTGGATCATGGGGAATATACTGATTCTCAATCACTGTCTCCTTCATCAAAGCTGCTAGATATTCTTTGGTTTGCGATTTTCTCGTAAACGTCTGCATATCTATCAACACGTTGGAAGATGTTGTACTCATGCTTCTCCTTCACCTCTCCGTTATGTGTCACCTCCGATATATCCGTGCTCTCACCACGGCTTAGTCGCTCAATCTTCACGGAAATATCAAACCATCGAATTAATTCCGATGGAGACAATTCTTTTGGGTCCAACCCATTTAGCCGTTCCACCACTTTTGATTGGAACATCGTAGCCGCCTGGGCATGTCTTTTGACCATTTCCTTACGCTTTTTCTCGTTCTCAATAATGGCTTTCCTATCAATATCATCGTCATAGGCTTGTGACCGTTCTACCCATTCATATTTAGAACTCCAACGCTCCATCAAAGTCGTGGATTTGCCCAATTTTTCCCCAACTTTGGCTAAACTCCTATCCATGCCCATATCTCTATACACTTTGAACGCCTCAAACGCCTTTACACTTTCCCCTTCTCGTCTTTCATAAGGGGCTTTTTTCATGTGCTCAAATAATCGGCAGCCAGGTATTCAATGAATTGCCATTTGTTCTTTACATCAATATCGCCCTCATTCATCATTTTCTGAACGGCTGATTGAATAATGGCAGCACTCTCTACCGGAACGTTATCGGTTCCAAATATCGAACTGAGTGGTGCCCATCCTTTATGCAATGGCTCTCCATTTTCACCTAGCCAACCCTCTTTTAAATCTTCTTGATGGCGTTCAAATATATCCATAATGAGCATTAAGGAAGTTGCTCCGTTATGAATGTTATAGGCGCTTTGCGTTTTTGCTTGGGCATCGAGCAATCGGTCATACTCTTTCATCCGAACAGCCACGGCATCACTGGAAATGAAGGATTTCGCCTTTTCAATAACTCGCACCATTTCCTCCGCTTCATCCGGCAAAAATAAAAAGGTCAACATGAGGTAATCCAATTGAGCCTCTGTTAAACCTTCCACGGTCACGCTTTCTAATTGTTCGAGTTGCTTATCATCCAACCCGGCATAATACTTCATATCCAAATCCTCAATCTCGTTGTACAATTCCAGGAGAATGAACGGATCATCTTCTCCACTTATCGAATTGTGAGACAGTTGTATGGAAATTTGCTCGTCCTTTGTCAGTGGGGTATCCGTGTACATGACCGGAATTTCCTCTAACCCGGCAGCAATAGCCGCTTTGGAACGATGATTCCCACTCAGTACCTTGTATTTCCCATTCTCCTGGAGATAACAGAACGGCAATTGTGACAGTGCTCCATCACGTTTAATGTTGTTTACCAGGTTCTGAAAGGTCTCATTCCTCATAAACCGAGCGTTTTTTTCGAGAAATTCGAGCTCCTCTGCTTTGACAATCGCTATTTTAAATCCACCAGGTAACGCATTATTGATTTCGTTTATACGATTTCCTTCATGTGCTTCTGTTTCCACCAGTTCATCGCCTCCTCTAAAGTCCACCTTCCAGTATCGCTGCCATAATTCAAGCGTGGTGGGTCTTTTTTTCTGCTCTCTAGGTGAAAGATTCCACGGTATTTCATGCTTACCGGCTTCTCTGTAAATGCCGTGGTGCTCACATGCCTCATTCTCTGATTAAATGCCTGTTCAATGAGCAGTTTCACCTCTTTGGAAATAACGGTAGCCAGTATTAATTTGCTTAGTCGCTTATACTTCACCGGACGGATAACGAAATCGCTCATGAGATAAGCCTCATTCGTGCCGTAATTTGATTTGGATAGTCCTATTGCCCCTATCAGCTTTCCATCAATGAGCACCCCTAGATTAAGCCCTGCTGATGCCGGAGCAATTCCCGGATTCAGATATAAACTCCGCAGCGTATTCATTTGTGCCTGGGATATTTTCGTCACGCTCAACCGACTATCTTCACGGATCACATCTTTTTCCGTAAACCTCGGCACTTTCAATAATTCCGTATTCTGCCGGGGCATCGTTATCCGCTTAGGAGCCTTATTCGCATATACAGTCAAAGGCTTAGAACGTAATGAGGTTTGAATTTTACCGACCTCATACCCTTCTAAACCTGGAATGGGTTCATCCCTCGCCATCATCCAAAAACGTTTCTCTTTCACCGCATCCACCATCACGGCTAATCGTTCTTTATCGAACATGGCATATTCGGGTTCCTGCCAAGCAAATACTTCCATCAAAGCAGAATATAGCTTTTCATATCCCCCTGTGTATGTTGGAGGAAAACTTATAAATCCTGCATCGTTTGGAGCCATTTGCGCCCATTCCACACAATCACCGGGCCAGAATCCTGCCATTTTCAGATTATCAATGCCCTTCTTTACCTTTTCCACGGTCTCAGCGTGTAATCTCTCCCATTGGTCCTTGTAGGCTTTTCTCCTCCTTTGGAAAAAAGGCTCGTTCCGATGGTATCCGTCCAACATGCTCGTACAGAGCAGCAGCGTAGCAATTCGGTTGGGTCCAGGTTCCATGTATGGCTCCAACCATTTGTAAGCCTCAGCCTGTACCGTCATTTCTTCTTTCAGCCCGGCTAGATAATTCCCTATGGTGCATGTGTAAATACTGACATCGTTTCCGTATAGATCTAGTCCACGGTCTTTTAAAATTCGCTCAATGGTAAAATTACCGGAGCAGCCAATATAAATTTCATCGGTCTCCCAGCTCCTCGTGACTTCTGATACCAACGCTCTCAGGTCTTGGTTGATACTTCCGACAAACATTTTTTCAACCCCCTCTCTAAAACTCTTATTCGGTAATGAGCCGCTTTCAGCTCCGTTTCCAAATCTGCTATTTTCTTGTCCTTTTCGGATGCTTTGCTTTCGCATGACAAATGAGCCAATTGGTCTTTATTGTTTAAAATCCATATCTCATTCTCATAAATCGAATCACGGCAAAATAAACATTTTCCTATAACGAATCCATTTTTTGCCATTAAAACACCTCACAAAAAAAGAAGGCTAGTGCCTCCTCCTCTGTTATCCTATGATATTTTTATTCTGTAATAACGCTCTATCTAAATCGGTCGATGGTTCATAGCCTTTTTCCAGGTGTGAAATGATGGTTTTCTTATTCGCATTCCAACACTGAGCCAATCCCCAAAAACCGAGAGTGATCGGATTCAAGAAAACCCATTTTGCTACCTCTGACCATTCGCCTCTGAAAATGCTAACCCAACCTCCGAACCAAAAAGTTGTCCATGAAAATCCTAATTTCAATTCTTTTACCACGCCTGTTTGAGTTTTCAATTTTACATATGCCATTTTAATATGCCCCTTTTTATGTTTAGTCTTGTTGTTAGTTTTGTTCGTTCATTACTCCGGCACCGCAACCTAGCAGAATACCTTCCTCTATTGCCAACTCCATATAACCGTCTGAGTGGTCATAAGTATAATTGTCGTAAAAGTCCTCTAAATCATTCCAACCTTCTTTTTTCACAAGTTTTTCAAGCCAATCAGTGGGAACGATAAACCAACAACTGCCCAATTTATCAAATTTTCCATCGGTATTATCTATCAAATTATCAATATATGAATGCACCACTGATGTTTTCATGTTTCTTTCTCTCCTCGCTAATGGACAATTTCTGCAATTTATATCTTCACACATCGAACACGGGAAAATCGTTTCCTTGCACTCCGGACATTCCTGGATAGCAAAGACCGCAACCAATTCCACTTCGTTTGTACAATTTGGACACCATTCCGTTACTGTTTTCATTAATCTTCATCCCATTCTGGACACGCTTCAACCGACTTAATGGAAGGTTCACCCGGAAACCCGAAATTTCTATCAATTACTTGTTGTATGGCTCCATCTACAATCTTCTCGTTCTCTTTTTCCTCGGATCTATGGAAAACCGTTACCTCTATATCTCCAAAATCAAATAACACTCTGTACATCATGATGTAATCTCCTCCGTTACTAAGTAAGTTGCGATGATAAGCAAATCGTCTTTTTTCAAATGCCTCTCTAATTTCAATAAAGCCTCTAGTTGGGTCGGAGCTTCCGATATATACACCTTTTGACCAGGTGCGAGAAAAACATATTTCCTCATGCAGTCCTCTCCTTGTATGGCAAATAAATTTTAAACAGGAATACATGTACCGCTTTTGATATTTCTGCCATCGGATGTTTTCCCATCTGCTTATAAAAATCATCGTGTACCATGCACTCATAACCTAATTTCATTTGTTTTCTTTCTTCCTCAGTTATGCCAAGACGGAACTCAGAGGCTAATCGTAAAGCCTCTTTTATATGTCCTGCCTCATATTTCTCAATGGCGATCTCCGTTTTCTTTTTCATTACATTTCCTCTCCAAATTCAAAGTCGAATAAAGTCACTTCACGCTCTTTTTTGTAGCTTTCAAGTCTCTTTCTCACGGCCTCGGGCATATATTCGCCCTCAGCCTCCTTTACTAACTCTCTCTTTACGCCTTTATTCTTTTCGCAGCATTCAGCATATGGAAAACATTCTTCACGCTCTAAGCCCCACTCTGTTACCTCGATTCCAAGCTCTGCCTCCAACCATTCGGCAACCGCTCGTCTGTGGCACCAATCATTGAATTTTTCATAGCATAAAAGCACCGCATTATTTGGAAGTGAATCGTAAATTTCTTTCGCATCTAATTTTGAAAGTTTCTCAGCAAACGCTTTGTCGTATCCTTCTCTGTCCATTTTCATCATCGCCCACGTTGGAGCCAATCTTAAATCGTATTGCCCTTGAAAGAATTTGTTCTTACCGACTGAGATTCCAATCGGAACCATGTCAGCCGGTAATTTTTTTATGTTTGCATAATAAGAAGTGTAGATTTTTTTCATTGTCATTTGCCCCTTACATTAATTTTAGTATTAACTTTAATATTAACTTATATATTAATCCTAACATGTTACCTACCTATGTACATGGTAGGTTCCTGCCAGCTTACCCTATATATCCTTTGTCTCGTAGGCTTACATAATCGCCATCGTCACCAACAATGATGTGGTCAATTAATTCAATGCCCAGGAGCTTCCCACACTCAACCAATCGTTTCGTTACATCTATATCCTCTCTTGATGGAGCAGGATTCCCTGATGGATGATTATGAAAGACCATGATGGACGTTGCTCCTTTTAACAAGGCCAATTTATAAACGTCTCTTGGATGAACAATGCTAGCGTTCACGGATCCTTTATGAATAACCTCGCAACCTAGCACTTTATTTTTGGTATTCAATGAGACAACTCCGAAAATTTCTTGTGTTTCTCTTTCAGCATCGGTTAACTCAATAATCGTATCATAAGCATCTTGTGGGCTTCTGATAGCCTCCGGAATATGATAATAACCACCTTCTGATTTTTCTCTTACGATTCTTTCAAACTTCACATACCTTGCAGTTGGATATTTCTCTTTTGCAGTTCTCATAATTAATACACCCTCCATGTGTTAGTTCACAGAAACCGAATAGTCAGTTCGTTTTCTGAATATTTTGATAACTTGTTGATATATATATCATACCATTTTACCTACCTAAGTACAGTGTTTACCGAAAATAATAGCATTAATTTTAGTATAAATTTTACCATTAATGTTAATGCTAATATTAATATTAATATGTCCTCCGAGCTCTACCTTGAACGGCTTTAATCACCAATAAAGCGATAAACTGCATGACGGTCTTTACCACCATTTGTCCAATAATCGCTAGTATGACCTGATTCCAGGACAGGACATTTAAACCAATCGGACTGAGACCGACAACCACGAAAACCACCGAATCCAATGCACCGCCAACGATGCCGCTATATAAAACCTTGTATTCCATTTTCATTTTCAGCCGGGAATACATTTCGGTATCAGATGTTTCACTTAATAAAAATGCTATCAATGAAGCGAACGCAATATATAAGCCATCACCCAAAAAGTAGGATGTAACTCCGCTTAGGAATAATGCCAAGGCAATCACTTTATATGTGTTCGATTTACCAATTTGATTCTGAGTAAAATCCCGGAATACGAAAGTCGCTCCAATGAGAAAGGATCCGCATGGAACAATCATATCTCCTAAAACAATTGGCGCAAATTTGGCTGTAATCACATTAGCCGCTATGATGCTGACCAAGTACAGTATTGTCCACATACTCCAGCTCCTTCTTCATGTTTTCAATCGCACGGATGATGTTCTTATCTCGGCCTTTCCCTTTAATGGATTTCGGCTTGCCGTTCGGTGCGTACAAACATGATAAATTTCCATCACATCAACTCTCAATTTTATTTGCTAGTTTTTTCAGCAGCCATAAACTCAAAAGCGTGATAACCGTTACCGCAATCGAGAATAAAATCATTCCCACGCCAACAATTAAGCCAATCGCCGTAACTACCCATAAACTCGCAGCCGTTGTTAATCCTTTCAATAGCGCACCCATAAATCCAATGCCCGAAATCACATAAGCCGGTATTCGAGCCGGGTCCATTTTGTAGTTATCGTTTTGGATGGTTTCGGGTATCCCATAAATAGAAAAAAGCATCATGGAACACGAACCTATCCCCACCAGGACATGCGTTCTAAGTCCGGCTTCACGTTTCTTCTTTTCCCTTTCAAAACCAACGAGACCGCTTAATACGGTCGCTATGACTAAACGTAGCAGCATGGTTAGAAAATCATCCATTTTTAGTGACCTCATACTCAAAGTTAGGTGGGTAATGGTATTACTTAACAGATTTAATTTGCTCGTAGCCCCTCATACAAGCACCCGAAAATATGGTAAAATAGGTAACAGACCCCGGATGGCTAGTCACCATCTTGTATGCCTGGACCCTCCATGTCCGGGTTGGTCTTTTTTTTATGCAAAAAAAATAGGCTCCTATTGGAACCTATCTGGATGGGGGGTATTAAGTCCATGCACAAAGTAATCAGCGATCGTTCGTAAAAAGTGTGATGAATAAACTGAGCCATTTAAACAGTTTATTCAAGAGGCAGTACCATATTCAGTTGTCAATGTTCTGGAGCGAAAGGATGGAATCAAACCACCGCCATCCCGGTGGAACCAGGATATGCTACCACTACAACACTTTCGCAAGATGGCCGTGTATCTCTACACGACCGATGTATACATATCAAAGGGGCATTTGACACGGTACACCAGGTAAAAGATTACTTGTCTATCATATTAACAGGAAAATTTGTCAGAATACTCTACTAATTCTACCCAAAAACTTCACAGATGGATTAAACCATGTAAACTATGCTGCAACTTTTCCATTACTCTCGTCCGAATCTTAAATACATTACTCTCTCCATACCCCATTCTGAGTGCCGTTTTCTGAACAGAGTAGCCGCTCAAATAGCGACATTCCACATATTCCAATTCTTCATCGTCCAATCCTTCTAATGCTGCATCCACACAATTAATAATCAATTGATACCGCTCAATCAGTTCATGCAGATCTAACGCTCGTTTGCTCTCTATCCTGTCGATGGCAAACTGTTCCGTTTCCGAATTGATGATAAAACTACCGGAGCTTCCCTCTCGCAATTCATAAGATGCCGTCATTTTAGGCATGAGACTATCCAATTGCATTTTCAAATTATTAATGCCGATTTTATAGTGGTGATATTTCCGTAAGTGATTTTCAATTTTCTCGATTCTGCGCTTCTGCTCCTTTGTCGAACACATTATTTTCGCCCCTTTTCAGTACGGATATTTGACCGCTCACCTCTAAGTAAGCAATTTCCACTAATCTAATATCAAAAACGCCTGAGCATCGCAATCTGGCCCTTAATTCAGCCTCGGACAATCGTTCTTTTTCAAGCAACTCTCGATTAATCACACCATTTTTCACAACGATCTGTGGTTCTCCTAAAATCCTTTTCTCCCATTTCCGATTATTAGCAGTCACCCAATCTAGCAAAAAATAGATAATTCCCAGGATGATATTGACCACAATCATATGCCATATTTGATAATCCGGAGTCACAGACAAATCCCAGGAGATATTCGCCACTAAAACGGCAAATCCAAAATCCAGCGCATTGGACTGAGACAATTCTTTCAGCCCCATGATTCTCATATGGAGAAACATAAACAGTATCCCGAAAGGCAGTTTCAAGCATAGATTAAGAAACGGCTCCATTTCCCTTCTCCTTCTCTAGCACCCGAATGAAATCCAGGTATGTTCTGCCTGGAACCACCACATCACAATTAATCTCTATCCAGGTGTACGGAATGGACTTCCTGCCGCCCTCTTTCATTCCTTCCCACCATTCGTTTACCTGGTCAAACCACACAAGATACACCTCTCCTATCTTCGCAAATTCGATTAGGAAAAAGGATAAGCCGCCCTGTTCTTGGTGCTGCTGCAAGTAATCGATTTGATGCTGCTTAATATTTTTTAAGTCAAACCGCTTCCGTTCCCTGGTCGATTTCGCCTCAAACGCTACGGATCTCCCATGCCAAATTCCTTCAAAGTCAACCGAGCTCTTTTCCTCTGGATGGGCACGAATCACTCGATGATATTTTTTATCGTAGGACACACTCCACGGTGTCGGTATTTTATGAATCAACGCTACCCCACTATACTTATAAAACTCGCATGAATTTTTGATAAGTTCTTCAAAGGATGCTCCACTCATTATTCCACGCCCCATCTCTTTTTGGATTTCTCTAATATATCCAATGTCATGCCGTTAATCCGGGTACAAATTTGTAGGTCCGTAAATCCTTCTCGTCTGTACTTGTTGTACATTTCCTTGCTAAGCCGCTTCCACCTCTTGGCTTTATTTAACTCGCTTATCGGTTTACTGATAGGATGTTTCTTTTTGTATGCCTCTAGCTCCTCCGGTGTCATGTACCAGGTAGTCACTTTTCCGTCACTCATGCACTCACTCCTCAAGGATTATTTGGTTAATGCAGCCATTATCAAACTGAATACAATCATCCAAAACACGAAACATAATAAATTAATAAACTCACTATCTCTCATCCGAGAACGGTTTTGTAGCTTTCACGAAATACTTAAAATCAGGATTAATTCGCACTTTCTTTTTGCAATCCCAACATTGGTAGCTTCTCAGTTCTTCGACTTGTTTTTCTATTTCATCAGGCACACTTGTCGGGGCTTTACAGTATGGGCATAGCATGATAATCATCATTTTCCTCTCCCCTCGATAGAATAAAAGGAGGCTCTTTTCGGAGCCTCCCTATTTGATTAATCAAAGAACAAACTAAATTCATCTTCCTCTGCTTTTGGTTGCTCCGGCTTTTTTATAAATTCCGGTTCCTCCACAAATTCAGTTTTTCTTTTTTGCTTATTCTTTTGTGTTGTTTCTAGCTGACAAAACTTCTTCAAGGCAACCACATCTTTGAGCAGCAAATCCTTCTCCTGTCTGCCCTCAAAGTAGGTAAACATACATTTTTCGATTACATCACGGTCAACGTTGTTATAAATTTCATTCCAAATGAGTGTCAATTGCTCGTCCTCTTTTACAACATGACCCTCGTCAATCTCGATAACATTGGCTTCCGGAGTAACATCCAATCTGTCCATCGGAGCTGCCTGGACTTCATCCTCGGTCAAATCAATGCCATACTGCTCTTTTGCCACACGTTTCAGAATGTGCTTTTTAAACATATCTGCAAACCAGGTATTCCACATATGAGCGTTCTTGCCTTTCTTCATATGCTCGACCTCTTGAACATCCATTAATAAAATCTTATCCTCAAATTCTGTATGTCTAGCAATTGCATACGCTCCAATGATCCGGCCTCTCGGAAAACCAATTTCATGCTTAATGATTTTCTTCTTCGCCAAATCAATCATAAACTCGTCATTCTCATGGACCATCTGAGCATCCACGCCCTTGTATCCCTTCGTTTTCCTCGCCAGGTATAAAACCCCTTCGGAAGAAATTTGAATGCTCATTTGCCGCCCATTCTTGCCCTCGTACACCATACAATGAATATGGTTCAAGAAAGGATTTAATCCGGTATTCACACACGTTTGAACATACAACCCAAATTCTTCATCGGTGGTACCCCGAGCAATAGTCGCTCGGAGTGTGTCCAATTCTTTTCTTGTAAAATTCCCTACAAATTTTTCGTTATAAATCGCCTTTACATCGGCTTTTTTCTTCTCTGCTGCTACTTCTGTCATGTTAGTTAGCCCCCTCGATTTTTAACTTATTATTTTTTACGGTGCTGATAATCGTTTGACCAGGAGCATATTTCAGATTCAAAACGCTCTCCGCATTATCTATGAAAGTAGTAGAAATGATGCCCGACTGTTCCTGGATAACGTAAATCAATTCAATTCCAGCTTTTACCTTCTCCGCAGTTGATAGTTTGGTATAAGGCTTTCCATCCATTTCTAACTCAAATGTCTGTTTCAACTCTCCATTTTTCTGTTGCTCGAACAGTTTCACGCTCAACGTACCAAACAGACTATTCACTTTCTCAACGACCATATTGGCTTTTTTCTCTGAAAATGCCTTAATAGCCTCAATTATCACAAGCGATTGGTTCATGTCCGCTCGTATCTTTTCTCGTTGCGCCTCTGACTCTTGTATCTCTCCACCCAGCTCCTTAATCCGTTTGCTGTCCATTAAGATGATTCGGTACTTATTCGCTTCCTCAATCAATTCCGCAACATCAATCGGATCCCCAGGATATTCAATTTCACTCTTTGCCTTTTTGATTTCGTTCAACTCGTTTACAAGTTCCCGACCTTCTTGTTTCACCGCATTTAACCGTTGCAATCTCTTATTCTCAATTTCATCCTTCGAGTGAGCATCCAACGGCTGACCACATTCCAAGCAATTCTCCTGGACCGGTTCCTGCTGCAGCCCTTCCACTGTGTTCTTTCGCTTCATAATTTGCTCTTTCAAAACACGCTCACGAATATCTAACTCCATCAATTTTTTATCAATGGTAGCAATCCCTTGGTTCTTTTTCTGAGCCATTTTGATTTCCTCGTCCACTTTCACCCATCGAGTATGAATGTCTTTTAAATCCAACCCATCGACTGTGGATTTTTCAAACTGCTCTTTCAGAGTGAGAACACGCTCGGAGGCTCTCTCCAATTCCTTATCTCGTTTCTTAAATCGGTCACGGTGCAACTTGTCCAATTCTTCTAAACTATGTTTCTTCAATGCCTCAGCAATCGCATCACTATGAACATTCGGCAGATTCGCCAATACTTCTTTGTTCAACGGTTCCTGAATATATTTCAGCAATTGATTCCTTTGCTCTTTCCAATGTTGGCTCGGGAAAAAACTCGGATTGAAAATAGATAGGAATAATTCCCTAGTAAACAAGCTATCAATCAATTCCTTATATTCCGTTGCCTTTTTGGGTACTTCATTTATATAAAATGCGTTTTTTCCGTTTTCAATGGCTCTCGTTAGCCGAGCCTTTTTATCGTCTACTCGGAGCACCAGAGAGGTTCTAACCTCTCCGTCATGCTCATATAATGGAGTTGGGTCCAATGAGTTCCCCATCGTATCGGTTCCGTATAGGCTCCAGGTAATTGCTTCACCAATGGAGGATTTACCTTGGCCATTCTTACCGGAAATTTGATTAACTTCGCCCAAGTTAATCGTTAACGATTTATGCCCCTTGAAATTTTTCATTTCTAGCGTTTCAATCGAAATATTCATTTTTCCTCCTGGTGCCGTATTGTCAGATTACGGCTAAATATGATAAAATTTGTCTGAACTTATATTTGTTTGCCCATGAAAGAGTGTTCACTTGCCCGGTGAATGCTCTTTTCTATTTTGTAGTACCGCCCGAGTTCAACGCTTTCCGACCAGCCTTGATAATGTATGTTGTGACAATGCCCACTGTCGCATAAATAAGTATCTTCCCAAATTTCACTCTCGTTTGCCTCCTCTTTGTAATTCTCCTCACCACAAATGCAGCAGTTAACATTTTCATCTAAATCCAGTACATCAGCGAAATAATCATCGCTTACCGTGTTATGCCATAAACGATCTATGACCATCGGGTTTTCAATTTCTCTCAAGATTTTGCCACCTCTTTCCGTTTGACTTGTATGCTTCCATGATTTTTTCTAGTTTCTGAATTTGCGATAACTTTCTCCATTCTGAATTGGAAATGAGCAATCATTTCACCTCCTTTAATGTTTGAGTATCGCAACATTCGACATAAAAAAATTTACTCATTTCGACATCGAAAAAGTTTGACATTTTCAACGCCAACGCCCCACTTGGATTGTGGGTACCATTTTCAATCTGCGTGTAGTAACTCCTTGATATTCCGAGTAACTTCGCTAATTCATCCTGTGTTAACCCTTCTTCTTTCCGATGGCTAACCATCCAGTGTCTTTTCAAGTTATCCCCCTCTTTTGTTGATATTATCAACATTTAGTATACCTTTATTATAGTTGAGTAACTCAACGTTGTACAGAGAATAAAGCCTTTTTTTTGCGAAAAAACGCATAAAAATGTTGAGTTTTTAATCAAATTTTAATTTGTCTCTATATAGACAAATGATAGTATCTAACATAAAATGAATATATCATTTTGAGTTCTTCAACATTTATAGGACAATATTACTAATGATACCGTTTATTTGTTTGACTTTATGGACCAAAGGGTATATTTTTTTTATTACGGTACGGTGCGTGAAATTTTCTTTTGGTTTGCAGCTTTCAACAAATTGGGGCATTCAAAACTCGTAACCAGGTGGGGAAAACTATGACAGAAGAAATTCAGAACAAAGAACGAGCTCGGCAGTTCGGGAAGCGTTTAAAGGCTCTCCGTTTGTCACGAGACTACACCATGCAAGATATAGCAGAACAGGTTGGAATCGCACGATCTACCTATGCCGGGTATGAAACCCAGGAACGATTTCCTCCTATCGAAACGCTCTCTAGAGTAGCAGCATGTCTCAATACATCCACAGATTATTTGATTGGTTTAACCGATAACCCGGACCCTAAAGAACCAACACACAACATAGAAGAATACCTTAGAACCATTCACGACTTAAATTGGAATGGAATCCCCTTAACACATGAGGACTTAAAACCATTGAGAGACTTATTTACCATTGTACTCCGTGAAAGATTACCCAAATTAGATGATTCAAAACCATCAAACGATGAATAAAAAAAGGCCCACTATTTTAGTGAGCCATTTTTTCTTGGAGCAAATTATCAAAACCCTTGCATGAATCTGTATTGAGCATAACGTAATTTTCAATATACCGGATATCTCCACCGAGCTCTTTTACCGGTACACAGAGCATTTCTAACGTGACATATGTTCCCTTTCTTGTTATGCATCGGAACAAGGTTCTCGCAGATTTCCCATCATGTAAAGGTTGTAAGTTTTTATATACTCTTTCCTTATCGTCCGGATGTATGAAAAATTCCAATGACTTTGTATAAAACATATCTTGTGGGCCGTATCCAATCATATCCTCACAAATTGGCTCCACATACGCCATTATAAAGTCTGTTGTCATAATTCCTTTGAAACAAATAATCTCTTTATTGGACCATCCTTCTTGCAGCAACGTCAAAATATGTTCCAAGTTCACAATCAGTTCCCGGATCTCCGCTTTCGATTCCTCACAAATTTCCTTCTTCGTACCATGAATGAAAAACAGTGACCCTATCAATTCCCCATTATCATAATGAATAGGAAACGATATGTTCGAGTAAAACCCAAACTTCTTCATCATGCGAACTTGCTCGTCACTGAATAAAAGAGAGTTTTCTATATTTTGTACCTCTACAACTCTATTCAGTACCATTGACCGAGCGCAGGAACCACCGAACGGTAGTATTTCCTTCCCATCGAAATGATCAACAAATTCGTGTGGTAAATGTGGATGCGACACCACAACCAATTTCCCAAGTTTGTACTCATTCTCTCTATCTACGAAATTCAAACCGGAAAACCCTTCAATGCCGTGTCTCTTAAAAATTAATTCGACCATTAAACAAATTTTCTTTGCCTGGAGCCTCATTTCGCAATAAGTTTTTTCCTCCAGTGTAACCGCCCCTATATTACCTAGCTTCTCGACCATTTCCCCTATATTTTTAGACAATAGTATCTCAGGAGCAATCTGGGCTATTTGATGGATTATCTCTTTTTTGTCTTTAAATCTTTCGGCAATATTGACCAATTTCATTTTCCAAAGACCCCCTACATCTCCAATAGCGTCCTCTAATTGTATCTTAATTTTGTTGACCTTGACAACATTTTTCCGAATCATTTGTTAGAATACTCAAAAAAAAATAGAACAGCCATTCGGCTATTCTAATAGTGTGTTTCATCATAATATTCTTCATCGTATCCTGGAGCTTCCCCTCTCTCGTATTCATCCTCACAAGCATCAGCGCAGAACGGATAACCGTCACTGCACCAATACCTTTTTCCGCAACTCGGACAATACCTATAACAACCTTCATTCGGCTCTCTCATTATTCAGCAGCCTCCCATTTAACGCCCAGGATGTAATCAGCAGCCTTTTGAGCTTGGCTCCCAGCTTTCACCAATAGCGTTTTATCATCTTTCAACACACGCAACCAGGACTGAATGTAAGCCGCAGCATTCTCTAATGTCTTTTGCTCAATTCCGCAAACCCCGGCTAACATGGAGGCTGTAAACTCAGCCACGAGTTCCTCTTTGGAATAATCCTCAGACCCAAAGCGATGTGTTCCAGTGATTCCGTCTCTATCCAAACGGCTTTTGTGGCCAGTTGAATGTGCGAGTTCGTGGAAAAACGTTGTATAAAATTCCTCTGCCGAAAAGAAATCCTTCATCGGTGGCATGTTCACATGGTCCATGCTCGGCTGATAATAAGCACCACCCGAACTAAATCCAACAGTCGGAGAATTTACATAGCCCTTTATAATCTCCTCAGCCTTTTCGATTGGATCATGCTCGAATGTCTGTGCCTGACGTTTGCTATTCAGACCTTCCACCTGGCTATTAATATCGAACACTCTATAATACCGGAGTAACGGAACCTTCTCGATTTTTCCGTTTTCCTCTTTTTCGAGCCACTTCCAGAAAACAACGATACTGGACTTCGCTCCTTTTTTCACTTTGCCCCCGGCCTCTGCAATCTGTTTGAACGTAGCGTATTCTCCTGGAGGCAGCAGCATCACATTGATACCTCTATATCCTTTTTGCGTTTTCCAATTCACTGCTCCACCGCTTACCCATGATTTTTTCCACGGAATTACGCCCTTTTCAAGCTGCTCAATAATTTGGTTCGTAACCATTTCGTAAATTGTTGAGTTAGTCATTTATAATCATCCTCCATATGATGTGTGAGCCTTCCAGGTAGTCAGCCCGGGAAACCTAATACTATTATTAATGTTAATATTAATGTTAATGTTATATCGACTTTACTTTGTTAAGAAGCGCTTTATACTCCATTTCCATTTCTTTTGAGATAATCTCACCATTTGCTCTCATTGCCCAAAACATTTGAATCATTTCTGCTACGGCTTCTCTGATTTCTTGCTGAGACATTTTTTTCATTTTCCATTCCTCCAAGTGATATGTGTTATTTGGTATATCATCATCCTAACACGTTACCTACCTATGTACAGTGTTTACCGCAATTAGTTAATGGTAATATTAACACTAAAATTAACACTACCATTAACATTAACACCGAGCTCTACAAGGCTGCAGCATATACAAATTTGATATAACCCTCAGCACAATGATTGAGGAAATGCCCTATGTCACCGTTCTTATAATCAATCCACACCAGCGTGTCTTTCACACGATCACGGTTATCTCTATCCAATCCACTTAGGAACTCAATCAAGTAATCCATTTCCACCACATGGAATTGACCTTGCCATCCAACCGTGAACACCTCATTTTGCAAACCTTTTTCTTTTACCAATCGTTGAAGCCAGTTCTTAAATGTCATTTTAAAATTCCTCTCCTTGATGTAATGTTTCTTCGATGTATTCAACGGCCGCAGACTTGTAATTTTCTGCTCCGGTTTGTTCAATATAGATAAGAAAATCATCCTTCACAATTTCATAATCCCAACCTAATTCCTCGCATAACTCTCTTACATATTCCAATGCTTCATCCATTAATACATCCCTCCATTTGATACCAAAATTCCCTGACTATCATATTTGTGCCGCTTATTTTCTCTGAGCAACGTATGGTACGCCTCTACAAAACTACAATTATCATTTTCGTCCACTCTGAAAAATGCTTCATGGTCCACTAAAAATTCCTTCACGGCTGTTCTTTTCGCTTTCAGATTCAATTCAGTAAATGGATAATGCCGATTGTCATACACATACACATAAAAGAAGTCCTGCAACACCCTCCAAGTTTTATCATCATTGAAAAAATCCAATCCCATTTCATCCAACAATTCCAACTCGGAATCTTCCAAATCCTCCTGGTTTTTAGAATGGAGATAAATCTTAAATTCCGTATCTTCCGTGTATTCCTGGAGCATTACGAAAAATCCTAGCTCCTCTTGTAATTTCTCCTCAAAC
This sequence comes from Bacillus sp. AFS073361, assembly GCF_002567005.1. Lineage (GTDB taxonomy): Bacteria > Bacillota > Bacilli > Bacillales > Cytobacillaceae > Neobacillus. The sequence continues at coordinate 9,846 of NZ_NUZU01000016.1, read as the reverse complement.
CACTCTCTTACCTGGTACTCGTCTCCAATTGTCTCTATATAGTGATTATTACTCCACACTTCGTATGTCTGTTTCATGTTCATTACCCCCTCACCAACGTTGCCAGATACATATTCTTAGCAGCGTTCCATTCTTTTCCTACCCAAACCCAACCCTCAGCCAGTAATTCTTTAACCTTCGGATTTTTTACGCTCATCGCTCTCTCAACGATCAGTGTCTCACCATCAAACAAAGCAGCAGAAGCTTCTTCGACCAGGACATCCAGTGTTGTTTTTGCCGGAGCTTCCTCAGCTACCTTTTTAAAAATGTGATTCGCAAATTGATAATGGCTATGAAAACTACGTATACCGTTTGGCCCATTCTCCACTTCAATTTGTCGGATGCAATCTTTCCCCTCAGCGTTTTTCGCTTTAACAATCTTTTTTACTTTTCCTTCCTTCAATTCAGGCTCTCTTGCCGGAGCCGGGCTATCAAAGTAATAAACCGTCTCACCCTTTTTAAAATCATCAAACTTGAATCCATTTTTAAATCCTAGTGTTTCGACTTTCTCTACATTCATTTTCACGAACTTGTTGTAATCTTGATAGTAATTCATGTTAATGCCCCCATTAATTTTATAGTTAAATATGATATTAATATTAATGTTAATATTAATTGACTCTTAAACACCAAATCGGTTAACAATGATGTAAATTCCTTCCGGTTTTTGTATTTATTATTTGGTATATATATATCCTAACATTTTACCTACCTATGTATATAGAGCACCGAAAGTTACTCCTGGTAATGTTAACTATAAAGTTAATATCATAGTTAATGTTAATATTAATAATGTAATTAAAAAAAGACCATCACATGATGATCTCTACACTTAAAGTAACGCACCCTTTAGCGTAAGTACATTCCTTCACAATCTTATTTAAGTTCATTCCAAGTTATTATTTCAACATTTTTTATTTTGACTTCCCCAAGACTTAATAAATGTGGGATATATGGAAACAGTCCAAATCTATTCCCTTTTCTACTTTCATCTTTGTAATATTGAAATGTAGAAAAAGGCAAGTCTGAAAGTTCTTTGTAATCGTCGATATTTATTAATTTTATTTCATCTTCTTCGATAAGTTCCCCTGGACCTTTGTATTTATCTTGAGAGTAAAGGTATACAGCATTTTTATTATTTTTCAGTTTTTCAATGGGAATCTTAAAAAATGATTGTTTTTCTTTAGTTTTAATTTCTAAATCTGTAATAGCTCGGTAAACGTAATGAGGATGTAAAGGTAAAAAATGTAGTACATCATTCCATAAGCAATCTAGTTTTGGAATTTGTCTTCTAAGCAATTGGGTCCTCTCAGGATGGTCAAAATACTTGTTAGTATATTTCTCATACAGTTGAGGATAATGAATCTCCAAAGAATTTAATGGTATCAATTTGTCACCTTTCATCTCACTGGGTACCATATGATATACATATTGTCGCATTAAGCCCACCTCCGATTTCAACCAACTTCTACATATAATCTTTATTTTCCTGCCTACGTATTGAAGTAAACCCTGCTTCGTTAGTGGAACAAGAAAAAGGGTTATTCTAAATACTCACTGGCTAGATTAGGGTTTAAGTACCTAGCCATTCCTGTTTTAATTCTCTTTAATCCAAGTTTCTTATAAAAATCTTCATTTCCAGAGGTAGAGATTAAATGAACGCACGATATATTACTGAGTTTATCAAGTAAATACTCCATAATTTGTCTCGCTATCCCTTGTTTTTGAAATTCTGGATGTACTATAACGTCATAAATTGCAGCATTAAAAACACCATCTGTCATCGCCCTACCAAATCCAATAATCCGACCATTTACTGTAACCAATGCTATGACATTACTTGCTTCAAAAACTTGCTTGATAATCTCTTTTGTATGCTTTGTCCACCCGACAGAAGAATAAATTTCCTTCATTTCATCAAGATTTACTTTAGAAAAATCACTATGTATTCTTAAATCCATAAAACCCCTCCCTGCAATACTATAAGTATTACTACATTATTGTTGCTTGTTCCTTCTTGAACTTAACTGCTTCGTTAGTGAAACAAGAAAAAATAAGACCGCCGTAGCGATCTTTATCTTAAATCTTTCCCCAGTCACTTCAATTAGAAATGGATGTCAAATCAGCCAGCTGGCATATTTACTTCTTACCGTTACCCCCTTTGACTCCCCCACAAATCAGAAGAACAATCAACCACCGGACTGGTGATGATATACTAATTTTAAACAGTAAATTTTTTAAAATTGCGAGAAAAAATTCCTTTGGTTTCGTTATATAAGATGTAAAAGCTTTTACAAAAAAATAAGGGGAATTTTGATATGAAGTCAAATGAAACAAATTTTATACAGCGACTACATCGACAAAAAGAAGATGCTTTAGATTATATTGTTGATCAATATTTGCCATTAATTAAGGGGGTAACTTATAAAGTTCTCTCTCCCCTTAATAATACAGGGATCGTTGAAGAATGTATCAATGATATTTTTCTATCAATATGGGATAATTCCAGAACATTCAATGGAGATTCTAGTGATTTTAAGAGATGGATTTGTGCAATTGCAAAATTCAAAGCTATTGATTATTACAGAAAAGAAAGTAAAAAAGTGGAATCCACATCGAACGTTTTAGATTTAAAATCAGGAAAATCCATTGAAGAGGAACTAATTCTTAACGAACGAAGAGCTGAATTAATAATTTTAATCAATCAACTGGATCCTGTTGAGCGAGATATTTTTATAATGAAGTTCTTTCTTGGCCTAAAGTCTGAAGATATATCAAAGAAACTAGGCTTAACCAAAGCCGCAATTGATAATCGAATTTATAGGGGAAAGCAGAAGCTTAACAAAAAAGCATCGAACCTTAAGTTAGGAGAGAATGGGATATGAAAGATATTTATCAATTATTAAATGATATTAACTTAGATGATAATGAATTCGTGGAAATGGAAGTTAATGAAATAGAAACTGCCAGAGTAAAAAAAGCTCTAAAAAAAGCTATTAATGAGAAGAAAAAATTGAAGAGCAATATTTGGAAAAAGAATGCTGTTGCAGCCTCTATTTTAGTTTGTATTACGGCTACAACCTTTGGATTAACCTTTCCAGCTTATGCTAAAAGCATCCCTATTATTGATGATATCTTTCGCTATTTCGATAACGAAAAGACGGTTCTTGATGATGGCAGCAAAGAAAACCAAACAAAGGAGAAAGAAAAAGGATTATATGTTAATTATAAGAAGTTCTCCACTGCAATAGGTCTGGCAAAGGAAAGTAATGGAATTAAGTTCACAATTGATGATGCCATTTTTGATGGCAAGACCGTTACATTAACATATTCTATTGAAAGTAAACAAGAGTTAGGTAATGTAGGTGTTTCTATGCCAAAAATTAAAGGAATGACAGCGATAGGTGGAACAGGCAGTACCTCAAAAATAGGTGCAAACAAATATGTTGGTATTCTCACTGCAAGTAATTTGGAAGATACAAAATTAAATGTTGCTGATATCCAATGGGATATTGATAGTCTTAAGAACCCAGAAAATCAGACTGTGATTAAAGGTGATTGGAAATTTGATTTCAGTTTAGACGCTACTAATAGCAAGATACAATTAACTGAGGGTAGTAGTGTTGAAAAAAATGGAGTAACAGTTAATATAGAAAAAATCATCTATAATCCGATGTCCTTTGTCGTTTCTTATGACCAAGAGATTTCCGAAATGATTAGCAAGAAGTGGAACGTAGTGGATGTTGAATTAGAAATCAAAGATGACTTAGGAAATATATACTCAGGACAGGGGAATGGAGGCTTTGGCACTGGAGAGTTTTATCAAACAAGTAAAACATTCGGAAAATTGGATCCGAATGCATCAAAGCTTTTTATTACGTCTCATATCATCTTAGAAGATAAGAAACTCGGTAAAGGGAAAGAGGAATTTGTATCAAAGGAAATCATTATTAAAATACAAAAGTAAAAAATTATCCACGATGGCTGCCTTAATAAGTTAAGGTAGCCTCTATTTTTATCCGTAGAATAAGCAAGATAGAGTATTTTTTCATAGAAAACACTCCATTTTAGTATTCCCCAAAGTTTATTCTTCCTGTACTAACCTGCTCCGTTTGTTGAAGAAGAAAACCCTAGAACTTGCTAGGACTAACATATTGATATTTCCATCAGTTCTAAAACAAATAAAGTTAACAATAATGTTAGTAACATAATTAACATTAATATTAATACTAAATTGTAATTAAAAAGATGTCGAATTTTATTCACAATAATTCATTTTACTCTATATCTTTTAATTTCTATAAGTTCATAATGGAAAGAAAAGGAGGGTAAAAATGAATAGTAAACTTGTAATGATGGAAGTAGCTATGAAAGAGGAATTACCCGAAATGTATGACATTTATTTCGGTGGAAAAATCCTTCTCCACTATGAAGATGTTAAAATTGAGGGAGATGTTCCTTTTTATTGTCGTTGGAATGAAAGACGGAGTAGGTAAAGCAGGCGCAATTGAGTTTTTGAGAGGATGCGAACAATTCAAAGCCTATCATAAACATCTATTCGGTATTGAAGTGAAATCTTTTGTGACGGTAGAAGATGAATTTAACAAGGTAGACGATTGGTGGCACCATTTTCATCCGAATGGGATTTATCGTTAAAAACCCAAAAAAAAAGCTGCCATTTTACTTTAGCAGCTTTTTATGAGTTTACTATTTTTCCTTATTCTCCAACTGATCCTGGAATTTAGAGATTTTCTCCTCATATTCCTTCCGAATAGCAGAAATCTCGCCGTACAATTCTTTAACCCTCTCGTTGTATTCCTCATTGGTTGCTAACAATTTCTCTTGATAATTCCGTTCAACTTCTATCAAAGCACGCTCTTTTTCAAAGTCCTTTCTTTCCGTTAACCGTTCAACCTCAACTCTATGATCACGGTTTATAATATCAATTTGTTGGGTTAACCGGTTAACTTCTGTTTGCTGGTCTTGGTTAGTTGTCATTAATTCCTGTATACTCGATTGCAATCTTTCCTTCTCTTTCGCAAATTGCTGTTTTAAATCCTCATTTTCATCTGCGAAAGATTGATATTTACTAACCAAACCATTTAACGTATCATTTTTTTCCTTATATTCATCTATCAAAAGCTGATTATTATGATTAACCGAACGAAGTTCATCAATTTGCTTAGTCAGATCATCTTTTTCTTTTTCTAAAACTTTGGCAGCTTCATCAGAAACTTTTGCCTTATCAATAGCTGCTGTAGTTTTTTCCTGATATTCACTAATGATAGTTTCCCTTTGCTCCAATTTATCTGCATATTCCTTCACTGCATGGTCTTTAATATAGATGGAGCGTTGAATCATATTAGAAATTAACTCGTATATCCGGTTAGTATGTACTTCTAACTCTGATAGGTCTTGTGAATAATCTGTAGCACCTTGCTTAATCGCATTCAATTCAGTTAAAGCAACTGCTTTTTCAAACCATTCCTTCGAGGTTATTCCACTAGCTTCCACCATATCTTTTACTTTATCATAAAGTTCCTCATTAACTTTTACTCCAAAAGTCTTGTCAGCCATCTTACACACTCCTTTTACAGTTAACTATAAACATCAGCAATACCAATAGGTTAACCATGTTTACTATGGTTAACCTATTATATACTATTAACTTTAACATTTGGAGTCACTACTGCCAACAAAATCATTATTTGAATGCGAATAATATATTTAACAATTCAGAACAGAAAAAGTTTGTCTCTTATCTCCATGTATTCCTGTTCTATTGTCGGAACTTGCGAAATATCATATAGCATACATACACTGTTACCATTCTATATCAGTCACCTGGTCGGTGGAATGGTAACAAAGGATTTCTCATATTTTTGTAGTTTCATAGATAGTATTGACGGTTTTTACACCGCTTATACCTAGAGCAGACCTTTTTTAATGAAATAATTTTTAACGATTTCATTCACTAGCTGCGACTTACCACCACGGCCAATCGATTTTGATTCCTGCTCGATAATATCCCAAACCTCACTATCGAAATAAATACCTTTCATAACGGTTGTAAGTTCTTTTCTCGGATTTTCCTCCTGGAGCTTCTCTAATGGGTCTGCGATTTTTTCAAACTCAACACTAGGATTAATACCATTATTAACGTCATTATTAATGTTAGCATTAACATTACCATCGGTTGCTACGTCCTGGAATCCCGTTATGCCTCTACCTTTTTCTCTTGCCATGCTTCTTCAATCTCCTTTGCCAATTCAAAATATTTTTTCACTGTCGGATGTTTCGGGAATGATAAAGTAGCCGGGAGACCCTGCTCCTTAATTTCGTCAGCATATCGGACGGATCGTGTGATAACCGTATCGAATAACTTCCAACCTTTTTGTTCACATAGCTGTCTACACTCTTGGAGTATTTTTGTGTGGAGGTTTGCCCGGCTATCCACTAGTGTGCCCAAAATTCCTAAAATTTCTATATTCGGGTTGGTATCCAATTTCAATGTATTAATGCTTTGAACGATTTTCACCAATGATCTCATGCTATAAGGTTCTGGTTGAAATGGAATCACTACATAATCCACGAAGGATAAGATATTCGCCTGGGTTAATGCTAATGTCGGTGGGCTGTCAACGAGTATGATATCATAGTCCGATTTCAAATGATTCACAGCTTTTTTAAGCAGCAAGAAACGGTCGAGCTCACGGATCCCTTTATTCGTTAAAACATCCATTTCAAAAAAAGTCATATCATCATTCGCAGGAATCACATCAATATTCTTATACACATTAACCCTAGCAACCTCGGCAGCTAACCCATCTACTAAAACATCGTAAATGGTATTCTCGAATTTATCCGGGTTGTGACCAAACGAAAGAATACTGTTTCCCTGGTTATCACAATCAATAATCAGAACCTTTTTACCTTGGGATGCCCATACCCCTGCAAGGTTCACGGTAACGGAGGTTTTCAAAACTCCTCCCTTATTTGTTGAACACGCTAATACCTTTGCGCCCATTTTAAATGCCCCTTTTTAATCTTCTTTTTCATACCGATATTCAATAATGTACCCACCGGATACTACCCACGGCAAACTGGCAACATTACTTCTTACTTCCGGCAAACACCTCGGACAATACTCGTTAGTATCACCTTTTGGCTTCCAGGTGATACGAGCTACCGTCTCCTGTGGATACCACTTATTGCAGTAATGACACATCGCTTTTTTCATTAGTGGACTAATGTTTGCTCTGGCATCCTTGCAGCTTTAAACCAAAAATAAAGTTCGGGTTCATCCTGGTCCACAAATTGAAAACGATTATTATCCCATTCAGATACAAGTCCATCGGTATGATACAGAAATACCCGGTTATAACGATAATCACCAATCCAGCCCATTACTTCTTTTAAATAATGGTCACTCATAGCATTAGTTATCGTCATAGTACCGGGCAAATCCTTATCAAATAAATGAAGGTTCCTGTCCAAAAACACATCAATTTTCGTTTTACCAACTTGAAGTGTACGCTCTATTCCCATCAGAAATGCCCCTTTCTGTGTGTTCATAGAGTTATTGTATCACTTATTCCTCGATTCGAGTAATCTCAATTTTCACATTGAATGTATCCGGATTTTTTTCTAAAACCGTAATAAATCGCTTGAGATCCTGATGGAGAATAAAGCCCTCAGTCTGTTTTTCAAAGTTCATTGTAAATGCAGGAGTTGATTCCTGAACAAGCTCCACGGCTGCAGCTACACTTTCAGCAGCTTTTTGGGATTCTATTAAGCTCTGCAATAATTGAGCTTGCTGCTCCACTATTAATCTTAATTCTTCTAATTCATTCTCATTCGGAGCTTTTTCCTTCGACTCCTCAAATGCCAGTAGCTCATTTTCTTCCAAAATTTCTTCTTGTTTAGGCTCGATTTCTGTATTCAAAGTTTGTTGTTTATGCTCATCGACTTTTTCCTCAACATTTGTTTTCTTTGATTTTTCCAAACCTTTTCTCAAAGTGTATCGGAGACTGTAAATACTTTTAACATCTCTACCCCATATCTCAGCCACCGAAGGAAGATTATAACGTTTATTGTAATCATCTAATATTTCAAGTTGTTTTTCTTTCGGCATTAATTTTAAATCCTGGTATTTGATAATATCCTCAGCCGTAGCAATATGCTTAACCTTTTTGTTCGATTCTCCTTTTGAAGCTTTAAAGGAAGCTGGTTTTTCCAAAATTCCCAAATTATAAAGAAGATTGTAATAAGCGTTGCTATCAATTCCCAATGTTTTCTGGATTTCTTTAACCTTATGGATCTCTCTCCATTTTTCTACGATTTCCTTTTGCCGATCCTGGTCATAGCGTTGTAATTCTTCTAATTTCATCATAGTGGAATACATATTAAATGAATGCACCTCTCCTGGTTTAGTGTAATCTCGCTTTTCTTTTCCTCTTAATAGTTGGTGTGGAAAACGGACAACCCCCGTGTAACCGTTCTTCCCGGTCTTGTGGTGAACTCCCAATGCTGTTCTTTTCTTTGCCTGAATTTCGTATCTAAATTCTCTTTCTATTTCAGCAGATGAAAGCATATTCCTCCCCCTCTATTGGACGGATCAGATTCATTTACACCATGATCAATTCTCCTTTTTAAGCTGTTTCTCTAATTCTTCAACTCTAGCCTCTAGATGTTCTACACGCTTCATTAATCTTTCAATTAATGTTTCCTGTCCTTTTGTTAATGGAGGTTGTGGAGGTCTATGGTCTGCCCTTTTTCTGTTAGCCTCTTTTTCAGCCCTTAACCTGTCCATAGCTTCCGGCACCGTTTTAATATTCAAACGAGCAAAATGGGAAACTATTGTTTCAAAAAATCCTTTTGTAAATTTCATATCAGTCGTTTGTAGCACATAGTGAATAATGCAATTTATAACCCCAGGAGGAACAAGATAATTACGCATAACATCTTCAATTGTTTGCAACTCTTTAACAGGAGGTTCCACGGCTTTTGAAACATCTGACCAAAATTGAAAAGGACTTGTTTTCTCTATATATTTCACAAATTTATCACGATCAGTTTTTTCTTCTTTAACCGTTCGCATATTTTCCGGTTGAATAACAAATACATATTGAAAACCCATATTTTGATATTTTTGTTTAATCAATTCCTCATAGGGAATTTCCGGACCTTCAAATTCAGCTTTTTGCTTTTCAAATTTTTCTTTAGCAAATCCTAATTCATCCAATGGTTGATTAATCATGGTGGTTCCTCCTAGTATGGCAATCCTTCGAGCTCATTTCTCTTTTTCAGTTCTTCAAATTTGTCTTCCTTTTTAAAATCAAACTTGTTATTAAACCATGCCTCTAGTTGTTTTTTAAAGGAAGATTTTACACGCTTTCCATTTCTGTATAAAGCCATTACAGTTGAAGCAAATTCGCCTTCACTTAAAAAATCATGATGGTCTGAATAATCATTATCTATTAAATCTTGATATTGCAGATAAAGAGCTTCCACTTCTTTTAAATCAAAGTCGCTCCTAAATGAATAGGTGCTCTTTATTTCTTCGGATAACAAAGTAATTAATATTTGAGGCAGCTCATATTTTCCTGTTCTTATATCTTTATATACTTCACTAGCAATCTCTGTATCTATTTGAGAAAAATCAACAGATGATTTTATAGGAATGACCTTTTGACCGTGACCTTCTTTTTGGTCTTGGTCCTTAGGTCTATTATTAAAACCATTAGATTGTAATTCAAAAGAATTAAGTTCTAATTGGCTTAAATTTTTTAAGTCATGGTGACTAAA
>NZ_NUZU01000154.1 GCF_002567005.1 Bacillus sp. AFS073361 | reverse complement strand
CCCGAGAACTGCACGGTCTGCTGCATGTGATCTCCCGTTAATACAGTTTGTTCTACATTATAGAACAGCGTTCATTTATTTAACTCTCATACTAAGCCGCGACGCGCAAAGAGGTAAACCGGGAAAAATCAGTAAGGGGCGATTTTTTAGACTGGATCACGAAATGATGAAACGAGGGATAAAAGTTGTAGCCCGGTGAGCGAGGCGCCACCGGGCGAGGGAGATTAAGCCACCAGCATCTTCAC
>NZ_NUZU01000153.1 GCF_002567005.1 Bacillus sp. AFS073361 | reverse complement strand
GGCGTAAAAGTGAAGTGGAAGCCTGGATGCAGGAAAGATTGGCTGAATCCCGTTCGTCCTGAATCCATGTTTTTCAACGCTACCAGTACCCGACCGGGTTCACCTCACCACAGCAGAACAGGAAGAACGCGAAGATGAAACTCACCGCAAATACGCAGTATGTAACAGTGGCGGAATACCGTTCCTGTATCACCCTGCTGCGAGCGTATAACGATGCTTTGTATGGATGCTGTAATAACGATGAGCGGCGGGGTTGGCGCGCAAGGGCGCTTAACCAGCTGAGTAAAGTCACTTCATTTCAATGCCAT
>NZ_NUZU01000152.1 GCF_002567005.1 Bacillus sp. AFS073361 | reverse complement strand
GGAGATAGCTGGTTCTCCCCGAAAGCTATTTAGGTAGCGCCTCGTGAACTCATCTTCGGGGGTAGAGCACTGTTTCGGCTAGGGGGCCATCCCGGCTTACCAACCCGATGCAAACTACGAATACCGAAGAATGTTATCACGGGAGACACACGGCGGGTGCTAACGTCCGTCGTGAAGAGGGAAACAACCCAGACCGCCAGCTAAGGTCCCAAAGTCATGGTTAAGTGGGAAACGATGTGGGAAGGCACAGACAGCCAGGATGTTGGCTTAGAAG
>NZ_NUZU01000151.1 GCF_002567005.1 Bacillus sp. AFS073361 | reverse complement strand
GTACGTGATGGTGCGCTTGATATTACCGCCTTCGATAACCCAGCCGACCTGGTTGTGAAGCCGAAGTTCCCGTGGATTCATTCGGGGAGTTTTGCAGAAGCGGTGGTGATCGAAGGGGCGGATGCCAATGCGTCCGTTACCGGCGATAAAAATACCGCCCCGATGCAGCTGCGTCTTACCGGCAAAGTTCAGATGCCTAACGATGAAGAGTTCGATCTGACCGGTTGCTTTGTGACCCTGGAGGCATGGGGGGATGTTTCCAGTGAACGTGCCATTGTTCGTACCCGTTCAATC
>NZ_NUZU01000150.1 GCF_002567005.1 Bacillus sp. AFS073361 | reverse complement strand
TAGTTACGGCCGCCGTTTACCGGGGCTTCGATCAAGAGCTTCGCGTTGCCGCTAACCCCATCAATTAACCTTCCGGCACCGGGCAGGCGTCACACCGTATACGTCCACTTTCGTGTTTGCACAGTGCTGTGTTTTTAATAAACAGTTGCAGCCAGCTGGTATCTTCGACTGGTTTCAGCTCCGTCCGCAGGGACTTCACCTACACACCAGCGTGCCTTCTCCCGAAGTTACGGCACCATTTTGCCTAGTTCCTTCACCCGAGTTCTCTCAAGCGCCTTGGTATTCTCAACCTGACCACCTGTGTCGGTTTGGGGTACGATTTGATGTTACCTGATGCTTAGAGGCTTTTCCTGGAAGCAGGGCATTTGTTACTTCAGCACCGTAGTGCCTCGTCATCACACCTCAGCGTTAAAAAGGTACCGGAT
>NZ_NUZU01000149.1 GCF_002567005.1 Bacillus sp. AFS073361 | reverse complement strand
GAATATTGAGGGCTTGGCAGAAGAGGCGGTAGCTGTTGTCCGATTTGGCTTGCAACAAAAGTACTCTCAACCTTTTGTGCTGAACGTCGATATTGCCAGCAAGCTTGCTGATCTCACGGCTGTGAATTTTCTCGAAAAGAAGGCTGTGTTAACGATATTCCAGGGGGCCGAGGCACAGCGATATATTAGTGGAATTGTTACCAGCGTATCGCTTGGCGAGAACAACAATTGGCAGATGAGGTATCAACTGCGGATTTCCCCGCCCTTATGGCGCTGTGACCTTAGACAAAATTTC
>NZ_NUZU01000148.1 GCF_002567005.1 Bacillus sp. AFS073361 | reverse complement strand
CGGTAGCGTGAAATCGCTGGCCGCCACACCGACCAATTCGCCTATCGCATGCTCAGTGAGGTTGCGCTGGCCGTGGATGTCATCCAATTGCGCCTTGGCTTCGGCCAGTTGGTTTTGTGCGCGGGTCAGGTCCAGTTCCGAGGCGATCTGGCCTTCATAGCGGCTGCGGGTCAGTTGCAATGCCTGGCTGAAGTCCTCCAGCGAGCTGTTGAGAATGCGTGCCTGTGCATCCAGCCCGTTGAGCTGCACATACAAGCTCGCCAACTGATGCTGCAGGCTCAAGCGCGCCACTGCCAGGT
>NZ_NUZU01000147.1 GCF_002567005.1 Bacillus sp. AFS073361 | reverse complement strand
GCAAAGTGAAAACACTGCGCCGCTGCTCAGTTTATGGCTTGAAAGCACCACCGAGGCGCACCCGTTTATCGACGCGCAATACTGGATTGAGAGTGAACCGCTGGTACGCGACACCTATCTCCCCGGTGCAGAAACCTGGGTATGGGAAGAGGAAGGCGACGTGCGTGGGTTTATCAGCGTGATGGAGTCACAGTTTATCGGCGCGCTCTTTGTCGCCACCGCTCATGCGGGGAAAGGCATCGGCCACGCGCTGATCCACCACGTGCAGCAGCAGTAC
>NZ_NUZU01000146.1 GCF_002567005.1 Bacillus sp. AFS073361 | reverse complement strand
GCGAAAAACCAAGACTAATCAAAGAAATTTGCGTCTTGATACTTACACCCAACTCTAAAAATACACCTACATCATCAATATATTCTAAAAGATCAGCTCGGCCTTGTGTAATATAGAAATGTCTTAATAGGTCGTTATAACAAGAGAGTAATTTTGGTGCTTGATATCTAGCAACCTTCTCAACATCTTCCATAACACCTCTTATAACAGCAGGTTCCTTATATTCTTTCTTTTTC
>NZ_NUZU01000145.1 GCF_002567005.1 Bacillus sp. AFS073361 | reverse complement strand
CAGCTGCAGAAGTTAGGGTGTCTGATTGCCATCGACGATTTTGGAACGGGCTATGCCAGCTATGCCCGGTTGAAAAGCGTTGATGCCGATATCCTGAAAATTGACGGCAGCTTTATTCGTAACATCGCTGACAACAGCCTGGACTATCAGATTGTGGCGTCGATTTGCCATCTGGCGCGGATGAAGAAAATGCTGGTGGTGGCCGAATATGTGGAAAGTGAAGCGATTCGCAGCGCACTTAGCGCGCTGGGGATAGATTTTCTGCAGGGATATTTAATTGGTAAACC
>NZ_NUZU01000015.1 GCF_002567005.1 Bacillus sp. AFS073361 | reverse complement strand
TACGTTGGCTTAGTTTCATTGCTGAAACTAAAATTTATTGTTTGTTTGCACGATTTTGTTTGTTTAGTTTTCAAAGAACAATTTCTAATAAGCGAACAAATCACTTAAAATTTCAATCGACCGCTCGAAAGCGACTTCACTAATTTATCACATCTTATATCGTGGTGTCAACAACTTTTTTATTTCTTTTTTCACTTGTTGACCCGCTCGATGAGGACGAGATTTAATATAACATGATAAATAAATGTTTGCAATATAATTTTTGATTTTTTTCAAAAATGATTTCTAACTAAGTATGGCAAACAACATTTATATGCTTCTTCCATTAGATACTCGTTTATGTGTAGAATTAAGGAAAGGTATTCTATATTTATTTTGTAATCAGTATTTTTTCAAGAATCAAAATTTCAGTCAACGACTGTATAAATGGACGTGATTTAAAATGAGTAGTGTCGATATGCAAATTTTAATTAAACTTGGTGTTTCTGCAGTGTTTGGTCTTATTATTGGTCTTGAACGTGAATTAAAAAGGAAACCGGTAGGCCTCAAAACAAGCCTAGTTATTTCTGTTGTAAGTTGTCTGTTAACGATTGTATCCATTGAATCAGCGTACATGTTTCCTGATTCAGATGATGTCAAAATAACTATGGATCCGCTTCGCTTAGCAGCACAAATTGTTTCAGGGATCGGTTTCTTAGGTGCAGGTGTAATCTTAAGACGTGGAAATGATAGTATATCTGGTTTAACAACGGCAGCAATGATCTGGGGTGCAGCAGGAATTGGAATTGCAGTCGGAGCTGGTTTTTTCATAGAAGCATTTGCTGGGGTAGCACTGCTTATACTTAGTGTTGAATTTGTTCCATTTTTAATGAAAATCATTGGGCCGAAACAATTAAGGGAAAAAGAAATTATGCTGCAACTATTTATTAGGGATCAAGGTCAAATTGAAAAAGCTATTTCCTTCCTAATCGAAAAAAATTATATCGTTCGCAGGCTCAAGATTAAGGATTTAGATAATGGCGACCATCTCGTTCAAATATTAGTTGCCGTTGACTATCGTGAAAAAACAACTGATGTGTATGCCTCTGTTTCTAATTTAGAAGGTATTCAAAAAGTAGAAATTGAAAGTATAGGTTAAAAAATTTATCCTTACTTAAATTTTCTCTTGCAAGATTATAATAATACAGATATAATTTTTCTTGTACCAAATATCCGGGGGATTAGCTCAGCTGGGAGAGCGCTTGCATGGCATGCAAGAGGTCAGGGGTTCGAGCCCCCTATTCTCCATTATTCGAAAACCTTTGCGCTGCAGAGGTTTTCTTTTTTTTCAACGGCCCATCTAATATAACCCCATCACCACAGTAAAAATGCCCACTAGTGGGTATTTTTACCTTTTTTTTAATTTCCTATTGCATATTACCTTATCACTATAATAAAATCATAAATGTAATTTAAAAATTTAGAAAAATCTGTATTTAAGGAGGGAGAATTCTCTAATTAAGTTATTCAACATGCTTCAATCTATCGTTTCCTCAGACACCGACAATCAGCATTGTCTTTATTTACCTCAATTTGAACAATAAGTTTTATTTGAGAGGAGGACCTTCCATGGAGGCCAAAAAAACTAAGACTTTTTCTGAAAGCGATTACACCTCAATTGTCCAGTCTTCATCATTTCAAACATTACTCTCCGAAAAGAAAAAGTTCATCATCCCTGTCACCATATTCTTTTTTTGTTTTTACTTTGCTTTACCTGTACTAACTTCTTATTCTACTGTGTTAAATCACAAGTTTATCGGCAGTATTACTTGGGCATGGGTTTTTGCTTTCTTACAATTTGTCATGACTTGGGCTTTATGTATGATTTATTCGAAAAAAGCAGCAAGATTCGACGAATTGGCGTATGAAGTCATTCAGGAAAAGGGGGCTAACTAATGAATACTGCTGCTTTTACAATGTTTCTTTGTATCGTTTTTGTAACATTAGTAATTACATACTACGCTTCAAAACGAACAAAGAATGCTAGTGAGTTCTATACCGCTGGCGGTGGTTTAACTGGCTGGCAAAATGGACTTGCCATTGCTGGGGATTATATGTCTGCTGCTTCGTTCCTTGGAATTGCAGGTGCAGTTGCCTTAACAGGCTTTGATGGTTTCTTTTATAGTATTGGTTTTCTCGTAGCCTATCTGGTTGTACTTTATTTAGTTGCTGAACCACTAAGAAACCTAGGAAAATATACATTTGCTGATATGATTGCTGCTCGTTTTGATGCTAAAAAGGTCCGTGGCTTCGCTGCCATGAACACGGTTACGATTTCTATTTTTTATATGATTGCACAGCTTGTTGGTGCAGGTGCACTTATTAAATTATTATTAGGCTTAGAATATACCACATCCGTATTAATCGTTGGAGTCCTTATGACCGTATACGTTATTTTTGGAGGTATGCATGCAACAAGTTGGGTACAAATTATAAAAGCTGTTCTATTAATGGGTGGTACCTTAGTTATTTCAATTATTGTTTTTGCCAAATTTAACTGGAGTATTACCGATATGTTTGCGCAAATGAAAACTGCCACGCCATTAAAGGAAACCTTCTTAAATCCAGGTGTAAAATACAAAATTGGCCTTGATACTATATCGTTAAATATGGGATTGGTTCTTGGAACAGCTGGTCTTCCACATATTCTTGTTCGTTTCTTTACGGTAAAGGATGCCAAAACTGCTCGTTCTTCGGTAGTTTATGCCACATGGATCATTGGGATTTTTTACGTTATGACCATTTTCCTTGGCTTCGGCGCCGCAGCCTTTGTTGGTAACAGTGCAATTGTATCTGCCAATCCCGCAGGAAATATGGCAGCCCCACTTTTAGCACAAGCACTTGGCGGGAATATGCTATTTGCTTTCATTTCAGCCGTTGCTTTTGCGACAATATTAGCTGTTGTGGCTGGCCTAGTATTGACAGCCGCCTCTGCATTTGCTCATGATTTCTATAACGTCATCCTGAAAAAAGGAAAAGCAACAGAGAAGCAGCAAGTTGGTATGGCCCGCTGGGCAGCGGTTGGCGTTTCAGTTATTTCTATTATTCTAGCTCTAGGGGCACAAACCCTAAATGTTGCCTTCCTAGTTTCACTCGCGTTCGCAGTCGCAGCCAGCGCCAATCTTCCGGTAATTCTCTATACTATTTACTGGAAACGCTTCAATACAACTGGTGCCATTTGGGCGATGGTAGTTGGCCTTATTTCAGCCATCGGTTTGGTGATTGTCAGCCCGAATGTGTTCAGCCCTGAAGTTGGAAAAGCCATTTTTGTTGGCGAACCATGGTTCCCATATACAACTCCTGGAATTGTTTCGATTCCACTAGGATTTATTGCAGGTTACCTTGGAACGATCTTCTCCAGTCAAAAAGCAGATGTGAAAAGGTATGAAGAAGTTTTGGTTAAGTCTAATACTGGCATTAACATTGGTGGTTAAATTACAAAAACGCTAGTGCGCTGGAGCTAGACAGTAATCTTATTTGAAAAACCTATCATATATAAAAAGAAATGGGACTGAATTGCGTCAGTCCCATTTTCATTATCCTTATTGAACTTTTCCTAAGAAATTTATTTTTGTCCTTTTCTTCCAGATCCACTGTTAGAACTGTTACTTCTAGACTTAATGGTATTGGACCTCTTATTAGAGCCCCCACTTCGACCAGTTTTATTCTCTCTTCTTCCTGATTCGTTTCGATTTCGTGGTGTACTTGGTTTTGCTTTTCTAATTCCATGTTTCACTTTTTGAGTACTGTGCTCTTTATTATCGTTTCTTTTGGTCTCATTGCCCTCTTTGTTATTTCCCATATTTTGTTTTGGAATCGTGATATTTAGCTCAGCTTCAATTGTTTCAAGCATAGGTTGATCTATCGAAGTATAAAAGGTAATGGCCAGACCAGTCATCCCAGCTCTTCCTGTTCTGCCAATGCGATGGACATAGCTTTCCGTATCTTGAGGGATATCATAATTAAACACATGGGTGACCCCCTCAACATCAAGTCCTCTTGCCGCCACATCTGTCGCAACGAGCAATTGTACCTCTGCATCCCTAAACCGTTTCATCACCCGCTCTCTCTTTGCTTGAGACAAATCCCCATGTAATTCATCGCAAGAAAATCCATTTGCCTTCAGGACATCAAACAGTTTACTTACACGGCGTTTGGTCCGACAGAAAATAACCGCTAAAAACGGACGATACGTTTCTACTAGTTGAATAAGCGTGCCTTGTTTCCCACGATCAGTCGTATGAATCGCCATTTGTTTCACCGTTTCAGCAGGTCCTTGGGTTTTTTCAATTTGAATGTATTCTGGATCTCTCATATGCTTTTTTGCTAATTTACGAATTTCAGGCGGCATGGTTGCTGAAAAAAGCATCGTTTGCCTGCTTACTGGTGTTTCTCTTATAATATCTTCCACTTCATTGAGAAACCCAATATGGAGCATTTGGTCGGCTTCATCTAAAACAAGGTAATCTATTTCTGATAAACGAATGGTTTCCCTTCTAATATGATCCAAGAGTCGCCCGGGTGTTCCTACGACTATCTGCATTCCCCTCTTTAACTTTTTTAATTGTTTATCAACATCCTGGCCTCCATATACGGCTAAAACATCGATACCTGTTAGATTGGAAATTAGTTTTTCAATTTCCTCTGTTATTTGCAGGGCTAATTCTCTCGTAGGCGTTACGATCAATGCCTGAACATGCTCCGCTTCACGTTTAATTTTTTCTAATATTGGCAGGATGAATGCAAACGTTTTTCCCGTTCCTGTTTGCGCCTGTGCTATGATATCGATACCATTGATCACAAATGGAATGGCTTGTTGTTGAATCGGTGTTGGTTTAGCAATACCGTGACCACGTAATGTTTCCACGAGTGGTTCTGAAATACCTAATGATAAAAAATCTGACAAAAATACCCCTACTTTCTATTTATCTAATCAATTTATTTTGATTGTTTATCAATACAATTGCAAATATACTTTTCAGTTGTTTATCCAAAAAATTAATAAATTATGAGACAATGATTGCCTTTTTCGTTTAAAACAACTATAATCTCAATAAAACCAACTTATTTCATCGGAATAGTAAAAATTAAAAATTAGGTGGGGATTAAATGAACCAACAAAGTTTTGTTATCATTCATGGATTAGGCGGTAGTGGAACTGATCATTGGCAAACTTGGCTGGCAAATGAATTAACTAGAAAGAATTTTCATGTACAATATCCAACTTTTACAAACTTCGACTCGCCTAATAAGAGCGTTTGGCTGGAGGAATTGACTACTAATCTGCGGATGGTCCCAGAGGAAAATAATTTAACAGTCATTACACACAGTCTAGGCTGCTTATTATGGCTTCATTATGCTTCTACTCAAAATAAATCAATTGCCAACCGGGTGATTTTAGTCGCACCGCCTTCTCCAAACCACATTCTCACTGAAGCAAAATCATTCTACCCTGTACCTTTGGATAGAAACAACCTAAAGAATGCAGCTGAAAATACATTATTTATCCATTCAACTAATGATCCGTATTGCAGCTGGGCAGATGTAAAAAGCTATTCAAATCTTAGCTTTCCTTCCATCACCATCCCTAATGCAGGTCACATAAATACACAGTCAGGACACGGAAAATGGCCATGGATATTAGATTTATGCCTGGCGGAGGAAAAGCATTCTCTAATTGTATAAGGTAAAAGAAGGAGTGATGAAATCTGCACTCCTTCTTTTTATTTGATTGCTAAAATTACTTCATGCACAGGAGATGATATAATGATTTCAATATTTTATCTATTTTACCAATGTGAATTATCGATTTTATATATTAGGGGATGATTAGGATAGATTTACATCAGTTGTATGTTTTTACAAAGGTGGTCGAACACAAAAGCTTTTCTAAGGCAGCAGATGAAATATTTTTAAGCCAATCAACGGTTAGTTCTCACATTCAGGCATTAGAGAAAATGCTTAATATAAAGCTTTTTGATCGAGTGGGAAGAGAGAGTATTCTTACGCCGAAGGGGGAACGTTTGTATCAATGGGCCCTTAAACTCTTATTAATTAAAGACCAAGCATTGCTCGATTTAAAAGAGGGAATGACAGATCTGAAGGGGAAGATTCGGATTGCCGCCAGCTCTGTCCCAGGGCAATTTATGATTCCAGGCATGGTTAAACAATTTAGGGAACAATATTCTGAAGTAATATTTCATATCAACCAATCCTCATCAAAAATTGTTGCTGAAAAAGTGTTAAACGGCTCTGTGGATATCGGTATATTAGGTGAAAAATATGATAATGAAAAACTTCGCTTTATCCCACTTTTAAAAGAAAGATTAGTCCTAATTACATCGAACCAAAACGAAATGGTTGGTCCAGTAAATATTCGCGATATTTTAAACTATCCGTTTGTGATGCGTAATTCAGGCTCAGGAACAAATGCCCTTTTGGAACGGGTTCTTAAAAAAAATAACATTCACAAGGAGCAATTAAATATCATTGCCTATACGGAAAGCGGACAAAGCTTGATGCAGTTTGTCATCCAAGACATTGGTATTTCGATAATTTCCGAAATCGCGGCAAAAGTATATTCTTCCAACAACATGCTTAAGATGCATGCAATAAATGGGTTTGACGAAGAAAGATACTTTTATTTAGTCTATAACATTAATAAAACACAATCCCTATTATCAAAATTATTTATTGATAGTGCCGTGCATTTAGTCGACGGCACTTTGCACAAACTGGGCTGAGAATGTTCGGTCTGGAGCCCAGTTTGTTTGTTCTATTCCTCGTAAATCATTTTTTTCGTCATTCCCCCATCCACCACTAAATTAATCCCTGTGACAAAATTATTTTCACGATGGGTTAGATACAAACATGCTCGAGCAATATCACTTGGTTCACCAACACGTTTTGAGAAATGCTGTTCATGGTCGAGTTTTGTTAATTGTGATTTATCACCATTATGTATCCACCCAGGCGATATAGCATTGACGGTAATTCGATATTCACTTAAAGACGCAGCCAAAGCATGGGTAATCGCAACAATTCCTCCTTTTGAAGCAGCGTAAGCTTCCGAGTTAGGTTCTGACATAATGGCCCGTGTTGAGGCAATATTGACAATAGATCCTCCAGATTCATTCTCCCGCATATATTTAGCCACTTCTCGCGAACAGAGGAAGGCACTTCTTAAGTTTGTATGAATCACATCATCCCATTCTTCAATTGTTAATTCTAGGGGAGACTTAAATACCCCTTTGCCTGTATTATTAATTAAAACATCAATTTTTCCATACTTTTGTTTTGTTACTTCTACAAGCCGAATTATGTCTTTTTCTCTTCTAACATCTGTCTTTACAAATAGAACGTCCCCTCCGCAGCTTCGCATCTCTTCCGTCGTTAAATTACCTATTTCTTCGTCAACATCTGCCAGGATGACTTTAGCACCAGCGGTGGCATATGCACTAGCAATACCTTTTCCAATCCCATTGGCAGCACCTGTTACAATGACCACTTTATTTATAAAATCCATTAGTCTCCCACCTTTTCTTCTTTTATTTGTATTTAAACATATTATACGTGCCAAACTAAGTTAAAACATGCATGGAGATTTTTTCTATGCAAAAAGAATTATTGGTGAAAAAACGATTGTAATAAAACAAATTAGAGGGGGATTCCAATGCCTGAAAAGTGTTTTTATTGTACCAATGATGTTGATGAAAGACAGATGCACCATGTATCCTTTATCTCTTCAAACAAAGAGAGAGATGAAACATTGTGTGATGAATGTTATCAAGAATGGCTCGAAGGTCTGAAAGGTTAAAGGTCTTTGGAGTCTTATCAAAACAGTTATGACTCATCCTGTAATATCCTATGGGTCACAGCTTAACCTGAGGTGTTGTGTCATTGTCAATCAAAAAAAAGATGCCACTGATTTTTTGCTTGCTAGTATTTTTAATTTTAGTAACGAATAATACGATTCATTTTCTTCGTTCAAAAAATCAGCTGCTTTCAAATAACGAAAGAGAAATTGATATGATCACTAAAGAAGTGTCGTTCCAAGTTGAAAATATTAGAGAGGGCTCATTGTATGTTGAAGATATTCTTGGCAAAGACTTACGAACGGCTTCGTTGGCGATTAAGCACGCACTGCCGCCAAACTATAAGGATATTACAAATGAACAGTTAAAAAAACTGGCCCAAGAAGTAAGAGTGTCACATATAACCCTGCTAGCACAAACAGAAAATGATATTATTGGAGTAAAATCCTCTGACCCAAAAGAAATTAATATGTCCACAAAGGGTTGGGGATATTGGTATGATGCCTTCCAGCAGCTATTTAATCTAACTCCTGTTTCTGTTGGAAAAGGTTTAGTTCTTCCCCATTTTTGGTCTGGTCCGATAGAGGTTGCTTCCTCCAATCCAGATCATACCGATAAATGGGGCTATTTTTTTGATGGGACGACGAACTATATTATTAATCCATACTTTCGTGACAATGCAGTATTAGATTATGAAAGACGATTTGGTCCAGGAAAGGTAATTAAAGGTTTTACAAAAGAACACGGTGTTTTAGAAATCACTGTTTTCAATCCCAAAAACTTTGGTAAAAAGAAAGAAATTGTCCATTTAAACGGGAATAGTTATATTCGGATATCCGCCCAACAAGTATGGTATGGCTCATATAAGTACCGTAACGAAAAAGTTGATGCCTCCTATATTAAACGGGCGATAAATTCAAAACGAGTACTATCCTACAAGGATGATATTCAGGGCAGAAATTTGATGAAAACCTTCGTTCCTGTTTATTCCACACCAGAACCATTTGTCATAGGACTTGCTTATGATTATGGACTCATTAGGAAAGAACTCACACATGAACTAATGGTCCATGTTCTGCTCTCCTTTATCGTTATGATGATTGTCTTTATTATCAGTTTGATTTTCTCCCGCTCCATTACTCAGCCAATTGGGTATATTGTTGAACAGGTTAATGATATTGCACAGGGTAACTTTGGAAATATAATGCATCTAAACAGAAAAGATGAATTAGGTTTGCTCACAGAAAATGTGAATGCCTTATCGAAAGACCTGCAGAATTACGTAAATGATTTAAACAAAAGTAAAGAGCTCATTGAATATCAGGCATATCACGACCCATTAACTGGCTTGCTTAACCGGAGATATTTGCAAGAAAAGTTACAATCATTTTTCCAACAGGCAAATCAAACTAGTGAAACCGTATCAGTTTTATTCATCGATATGGACCGTTTTAAACATGTGAATGACTCTTTTGGACATAACAAAGGAGATGAAATACTGAAAATCATTGCTGAACGGATTAACGCAAGTTTATCCAGTAATAATGCGATTATTACCCGGCAAGGCGGCGATGAATTTATTATTTTGTTATTAAGTCATAGTCTTAAGGAAACAAAGTCAGCAGCAGGAAAAATCGTCAATAATCTAAAAAAGGTATATCTTTTAGATGGAAACGAGATTTATCTCAGTGCCAGCTGCGGTATTAGTTTGTTCCCGGAACATACGGACAATATGGACACACTGATCGTTTATGCAGACCTTGCGATGTACTCAGCTAAAAAGCTGGGGGGAAACAAAGCCATCGTTTATTCGGAAAAATTAATTCAATCGAATATCGAAAGACCAAAACTAGAAGCACGGTTACGGAGGGCAATCGAAAGTGGAAGTGTTGAAGTTTACTATCAACCGAAGGTTAATGTTGAATTAGGGGTAATTTTTGGAGCGGAAGCCCTCATAAGATGGAAAGATGAAGAATTAGGTTACGTCTCTCCTGATTTGTTTATACCGATTGCTGAAGATACTGGATTAATCCATCCCTTATGGGAATATGTCATGAAGGAGGCGTGTCAACAGGTTAGTAAGTGGAACAAAACACGTTCGCTCCCCCTGTCTGTTTCAGTAAATTTTTCAGCTCGGCAATTTCAAGAACCTTGCAATATGGTAAATCAGGTCAAGGAAATTCTAGCTGCAAGTCAATTAGATCCAAGCAATTTTGAAATAGAAATTACGGAAAGTATTCTTTTAAATAATTCCTCTGAAATTGTCGAATCATTAAAAAGCCTTCAGAAAATGGGGATTAGGATTTCCATTGATGATTTTGGAACAGGTTATTCTTCCTTGAACTATTTAAAGAATTTACCGATTAATATCTTAAAAATTGATAAATCATTCATACAAGATATCCATGAAGATTACGCTAATTCAGAGATACCTGAAGCGATTATTAATCTTGCACGCAGTCTCCATCTTCATGTAATCGCTGAAGGGGTAGAAAAAGAGTATCAAAAAGAATTCCTATTATCGAAAGATTGCATATATATGCAGGGTTACTTATTCAGTAAGCCTTTAAATAAGCAAGAATTTGAGCATTTTCTTCAAAAAAATTCAAAATAAAAGTGGAGAGATTATTTCACAAATCTCTCCACTGAGCTAACACTGCTTCCACTAAAATCAATCGTCAGGATTTTTGTAGACATCCTTGAAAACTCACTTTTCAAGCCACGTTCGACAACCTTCCCTTTCCCTTTCTCTGTAAAACATAGAACAGTTGGTCCTGCACCACTTAACGCCACACCGAACGCACCAAGTTCTTTAGCCATTTCTTCTATTTCCTGATAAGCGCGAATAAGTGGTTTACGGTATGGATGATGAAAAAGGTCTTGGCTCATCATTTTCCCTGCTAATCCCCAGTTTTGAGTTAAGAGAGCTGCAACCAACAGATTAGCCGTTGAAGAGGCTTGGATTGCACATTCACGAGATAATTCTGCAGGGAGTACCCCGCGGGAATCCTTCGTTAAGAGAATTTCATCTGGAATGACAGCCACCATCTCAAAAGAAATGTTAGAGATGCTGAGCATGTCTACTTCGTTATCCTGATAAGAGCCAATGAATAATCCGCCGAACAGGGATGCACCCACGTTGTCAGGATGTCCTTCCACTTCTGTCGCGATAAGCAATTTTTCTTGCTGAGTTAAACCGATATTTCCTACTGAATCAGCAAGTTCAATCCCTGCAATAATGGCTGCGGCACTTGAACCCAAACCACGAGCCAAAGGAATATCACTGGCCACTTGGATTTGACATGGCTGTAAATCGACTCCGTATTTACTAGCAGTTTTAATGGCAATTTGCAGGATAAAATTGGTCTCATCCGTTGGGAAGTCCTTCAATTCATCACTAACTGATTGAATGTTCCACTTGTCACTTTTCTCGACTTCTAATGTTAAATACAAATCGACTGCAAGGCCCATTGAATCGAAACCTGGACCTAGATTAGCTGTACTAGCTGGTACTTTAATAATAAAACGATCATTTAGGGTCACCCATGGACAACTCCTCGACTATGTTGTGTGACTGCTTTTATGCTAATTCTGTCCCTCTTATAACGTTTTTCTCACCACTCGATAAGCACTTTTAATTTCCTTAACCGCATGGAGATCATTCAATTCTACTAATATTTTATCATAATTGGATAATGATGCTTTGTGAGTGACAAGCACAATTTCTGATGTTTCATTTTTCTTAACAGGAAGCTGTAAGATTTTTTCAAAACTAACGCCATATTTTGCAAAAATGGTGGTGATGTCAGCGAAAACACCCACTTCATCTTGCACATGGATTCTTAAAAAGTATTTAGAGTATTTTTCATCATTATCTTTCAATTGCTTTGGATATTGTGGCGTCACCGCACTTCTTCCATTTACCCCTAGTCTCAGGTTTTTTATTACCGCAACTAAGTCTGAAACAATGGCTGTTGCTGTTGGCAAACTTCCGGCACCAGGGCCATAAAACATAGTCTCACCTACCGCCTCACCATAGACATAAACGGCATTATACTCATTTTGAACAGATGCCAGCGGATGATTATTTGAAAGGAAAGTTGGTGCGACACTAACCTCAACCTTCTCCCCTTCACGATGAGCATAACCTATTAGTTTCATGGTATATCCCAATTGTTTCCCATAGCTCAAATCTTCATCGGTAACTTTGGAAATCCCTGAAACTTGGACATCTTCTAAATCAATATGCATAGAAAAGCCCAATGTAGCTAGGATCGTCATTTTACGAGCAGCGTCTAGTCCTTCTACATCTGAGGTCGGATCAGCTTCAGCAAAACCAAGCTCTTGTGCCTCTTTAAGGACCTCTTCATAGGTACGGCCTTCTTCACTCATTTTAGTTAGTATATAATTGGTTGTTCCATTTACAATTCCCATAAGTTGTTTAATTCGGTCAGAGGCAAGTCCATCAACTAATCCTCTTAGAATTGGAATTCCCCCTGCCACACTTGCTTCATAAAACAAATCACAGCCGTATTCAGAAGCAACTGTTAACAGTTCAGAGCCGTGTAAAGCCATTAAATCCTTATTAGCAGTGACAACATGCTTGCCTTGTCTTAGTGCAGTAATTAAATAATCTTTGGTATCCTGAAGCCCGCCCATTACCTCGATCACAACATCTATTTCATCATCAAAAAGGATTTCATCTGCATTTGAGGTTAATAGCTTAGTATCTACTTCTACGGGTCTGTTTTTATGTATATCCTTAACAAGGACCTTTTTAATAACAACCGGGCACCCCACTTGGTGGATCAATTTATCTTGATTTTTTTTGATAATTTTCACTACACCACAACCAACAGTACCTAAACCTAATAACCCAATCGTGATTGCCTTCATGTGTTTTCCCCTCCTACAAATGTCCTCGTGTGGCGCACATTTGTTTTTGTATTGTAGACATTATATTATTCTCTGAATTTTTTTACAATAGATTTGTTTCTAGCTTTCCATTGTGTAAACGCTTACCACCGCGTCATAAAAGGATAACATTTTTTGAACAAAATTTTTCGTCATAAATTTTATTAATTTTTTCTTCTTTCCCTTTACAATCCTTAAGGTTTGGTTGTAGAATAATCCCTATATTTAGTTTATTTTTGAATATTCAATCAATTATATTATTCTATACATGACAAGTGATGACAAAGACGACATTAAGAATATGGTCCAGCATACGAGGGTGGTACCACACGTCGATACACGTCCCTCATAACAAGACAAATCCGTCTGTTATGAGGGGCGTTTTTTAATTAAAGAATTAAAGGAGGATTACGAGTCATGTATAAGGTACTTGTAACCGATGGAATTAGCAGCACAGGATTGAAAAGCTTAACTGAACACCCTAATTTTACCGTAGATCGCCAGCCAACACTACCGACAGAGGAGTTAAAAAATATCATTGGAGCATACGATGCTCTGATTGTCCGGAGTCAAACAAAGGTAAGTGAAGAACTGCTCAAAGCAGCGGGCCGTCTCCGTGTAATCGCTAGAGCAGGTGTTGGTGTCGATAATATTGATGTGAATGCGGCAACGAAAAAAGGGATTATCGTCATCAATGCCCCCGGTGCCAATACTATTGCAGCAACGGAGCATACCTTAGCAATGATGCTATCCTTGGCACGGAAAATTCCTCACGCCCACCAAAAGACAGTATCGGGACAATGGGACCGTAACTCTTTTAAGGGTGTGGAATTGTACAAAAAAACTCTTGGCGTTATCGGCATGGGCAAAATTGGAACAGAAGTGGCGAAACGGGCAAAAAGCTTTGGGATGAACATTTTAGGATTTGATCCTTACCTGTCCGAAGAACGAGCAAAAAAGCTGGGAATAGCGAAAGCGAGCCTCGATGTAATTGCACAAGAATCAGATTTTATTACCATTCATACACCTCTTACTAATAACACAAGAGGCCTGATTAATGATGCCTATTTACGGAAAACAAAAAAAGGTGTCCGGTTTGTCAATTGTGCCCGTGGTGGTGTGATCGACGAAAAGGCACTGGTTAGAGCCATTCAGTCCGGCCATGTTGCAGGTGCAGCTCTTGACGTGTTTGAAAAAGAGCCTGCTTCCGACCTAGAATTATTGCAGAATCCAAATATTATTGTAACACCACATCTTGGAGCTTCTACCGTTGAAGCACAGGAAAAAGTGGCCCAAGAGGTAAGTGCGGAAATCATTGAGATTTTTGAATCTCAATCGATTCAAAACGCTGTGAATATGCCGCAAATGTCAGGCGAAACCCAAGCGAAACTGCAGCCGTACCTCCTTCTGGGGGACCAAATGGGGCAACTTGTCATTCAATTATTAAATAAACAGGCTCCTGCTAAAATAGAAATCAATTATTATGGCGATTTAATTGATGAAGATACAGAATTGTTGACACGTACCATGTTAAAGGGTGTCTTGTCCTATCATTTAAGCGATTCTGTTAATCTAATTAATGCTTTGCACTTACTAAAAGAGCAAGGAGTTTCGTATAATGTCGTTAAAAATGCAACAAATAAAGGATTTGCTAATTATATGGAACTAAGTGTCTCCAATGATAATGAAACAGCCAAAATTGGGGCAACCGTCTTAAACGGGTATGGAGCGAGAATTCTAAAAATCAACCAATACCGAATTGACGTAAAACCGGAAAAATTTTTATTATATATCAAACATCGAGATGTTCCAGGAATGATTGGCAAGGTTGGTTCACTCTTAGGAGAGCATCAAATCAATATTGGGACGATGCAGGTGGGGCGTACAGAAGTAGGCGGTGAGGCAATCATGGTATTAACTGTGGACAAAACATTAAATGCCAACGTCATTCATATCTTAAAATTAATTGATGGACTCGAAGAAGCACAAGTACTGGAGTTATCGAATGTGGATACATTTGAACCTGGGCGAGTGGAATTAGAGAAGATCGAAAATATATAGATAAGAATTGAGGGATTGCGACGGGGCAATCCCTTTTCTATATTTATCATAATATCCTTTTCAAATCGAGGACCGTATCAAGAATGTAGTCTGCTTTATGTTTTTCAAAGTCACCCCTGGCATCTTTTCCTGAAAGGCCGGTTAGAACAGCTGCAAACTGACAGCCAAGTTTTCTTGCCGCTAATAGATCGGCCAAGGAGTCCCCTACGACTAAAACCGTCTCAGCATTTTCAAGCGGTAGTCTTGTATTTAAACACGCTTGAATAGGTGTCTCCTTCCCAAGGAGTCCCATGATATATGTAAATGGATGGGGCTTCGATAGCGACATTCGTTCTGGCAGCTCTAATTCCGCCTTTAGCACATCATCAGCGGTTACGATTCGATTTTCATCAAATTGCTTCAACCAATCTAAATGTTGAAACGGCTGAATAGTTTCCAGTTCTGGTCTGCCTGTCCCGATACCAATCATGTATCCTGATGAGTTCAGGAATTGGAATAACTCGTCAATTTCTTGTCTAGGGGCTAATGTTGTTTCATTGGCCAAGAAGCCCTTTTTCCCATGTTGAACGGATGGCCTTCCAGTCGAAGCGAGGACATGTTCATCCCCCACATACCACTCTTGGGAAACATGCTCACAAACGGACCAAAGCTCACCCTTGTTAAAAATAGAAGTTGCAACCCCCATTTTCTCTGAGGCTAGTTCGTTCAAATAACTAAACAACTCCTGCTTCGTTGCCTCTGAGCGTGCAAACTCCTGCTCAAACAAACTGAAATCTAGTTTCACATGGTAGTTACTTAACACCTTTCCCATCTCAACTAGGGTTTCACGATCGATTGGTGCCTGACACCAGTTTTTAATTTTCTCCAATTCAGTATCTTTAATTTGCGAGAGCAGGTGGATCAGCTGGTGGCTGAATGATAGGTAGATCATGTCCCAGTTGGCGTTTAGGCCGCGTGATTTCATAAACTTTAGAACTTTATCGTTTTCAAATACTAATTCTCTTATTTCCTGAATTTCCTCATCATTATAGTCTGTTTTAAACTGCATCGGTTCGAGCCCTAAGTAATTAGGGCTGATCAGCATTTCCCAAACAGTTAAAGCAGAAGCATCAAAATAATGTTCTTCGCTTAATAGTACCCCATCAACGTCAAATAAAATGGTTTTAATCAAAAAATCTCACCCTCATTTCCTCTTTGCTTTATTACGTTATCGTAACACAGTAGGACAACTTATTTGAAGTAAATTATTTAATAATACAATAATAGTAAAAGAACAAGCCGTGTACCAGTTTTCCAACTGTACGGCTTGTTCTTTTTAAATAAATTTACCCTTTTATTAAACTTTCTTCAAACGGCCAGGCTGGAAGCATCTTCCTTAGTGGTTTATCCTCACGATAGCCTAGGGCATATTCTCCCTGCATGATGGTATGGATTTCTCTTGTTCCTTCATAAATTACAGGTGCTTTGGCATTTCGTAAATAACGCTCCACTGGGAATTCATTGGAGAAGCCGTACGCCCCGTGAATTTGGACCGCATCGTTTGCAGCCTCAAAGGCGGCGTCACAGGAAACCCATTTGGCTAAAGACGTTTCTTGGGTATTCCGTTTGCCCTTATTTTTTAGCCAGCCAGCCTTAAAGACTAGCAAACGTGAAATCTCTAGATTAGCGGACATTTTTGCAATCATTTGCTGAACGAGCTGATGTTTGCCAATTTCTTTGCCAAAGGTCTTCCGCTCCTCACAATATTTGACGCTAGCTTCCAGCGAAGCCATAATCGTACCACAAGCACCTGCAGCTACTGTAAAGCGGCCATTGTCGAGGGCGGACATGGCAATCTTAAAGCCTTCTCCTTCATAGCCCAACAAATTCTCTGCTGGAACCCTTACATGATCTAAGAATATCTCCCCCGTATTTCCTGCCCGAATTCCCAATTTCCCTTTTATGGCTTTAGTGGAAAGCCCTGCAAATGACCGTTCTACTATAAAACAAGAAATCCCATGATGACCAGCTTTCGTGTCTGTTTTTGCAAAAATTAAAAAGTGGTCAGCCACATCACATAGAGAGATCCAAGTTTTTGAACCATTTAAAATATAGTAATCTCCATCTTTGACGGCTGTCGTTTCCATGGCCGCCACATCGGAGCCAGCATTCGGTTCTGTTAATCCAAAAGCACCTATTTTATTACCGGCTGCTTGTGGAAGAAGGTATTTTCGTTTCTGCTCCTCAGTCCCCCACTGTAATAATGTCATACTGTTCAAACCAGTATGTACTGATACCGCGGTTCGGAAGGCCGTGTCGCCTCGTTCTAGTTCCTCACAAACAATGGCGAGGGTATTATAGTCCATGCCCACTCCGCCATATTCCTCAGGAATACATACACCCATTAACTGTAATTCTGCTAATCTTTTTAAAATATTAATTTCAAAATGACCTTTTTCATCCCACTCCTTGATATAGGGCAGAATTTCTCGGTCTACAAATGATCGAACCACCTTTCTAACGCTTTTTTGCTCTTCAGATAAAGAAAAATTCATAATGAGTACCTCCCCTAGATAATATGATCTTGTTTCATTTTTACGATTTCATGCTTGGAATAACCCAGTTTAAACAGGATTTCATCTGTATGCTCACTGTGCAATGGCGGATGCCTATCGATTTTTATTGGGGATTTTGAAAACTTTAATGGTGAACCGACAAGTTTTAAGTTAGAAATCGTTGGATGCTTTATCTTCACAACCATTTCCCTTGCGATCGCTTGTTCAGAATCCAAAGCCTCCATCACATTGTTAATCGGTCCATTCGGGATCCCAGCTTCATCAAGTAACACTTTCCACTCTGCCCTTGATTTCGTTTTTAATTTTGCCGTGATGACTTTTTCCAGTTCATCCTTTTTTTGCAGGCGCCCTGAGTTTTTTTTATATTGGTCACTTAAAAGGATTTCATCTTCCAGCAGAATTGCTAGCTTCTGATATTGCCGGTCATTTCCAACAGCAAGGATAAATTCGCCATCGTTTGCAGCAAACACTTGGTATGGAACTATGTTTGGATGTGCATTACCGAGCCTTTCAGGGATCCTCCCAGAGCATAAAAAATTACTGGCAACATTCACTAACGCAGCCAACTGGGAATCAAATAATGAAATATCTATCTCTTGCCCCTCACCAGTCCTATTGCGATGCTGGATGGCTCCTAAAATACCGATACAGGTGAAAAGACCGGTGAGTACATCTGCTATGGCAACACCGACCTTTGCAGGCTGCCCATCCTTTTCACCTGTAATACTCATCAAACCTGACATGGCTTGAATAATATAGTCATAACCTGGAAGATGGGAATAAGGGCCAGTAGCGCCAAAACCACTGATTGAGGCTAAAATAATTCCTTCATTCACCTTTTTCATTTCCTCATATCCGAACCCTAATCTGTAGAGGGTTCCCGGCTTAAAATTTTGGACAACCACATCAGCATCGCTCACAAGCTTTTTTAAGATTTCAAGGCCCTGAGGGGTTTTTAAGTTTAAAGTAATCCCCTGTTTATTACGATTAGCACATAAATAATAGGCGCTCTCTCCTTCTAAAAAGGGCGGTCCCCACCCCCGTGTTTCATCCCCAATTTCGATACTTTCAATTTTGATTACTTCTGCGCCCATATCGCCTAAGATCATCGTGCAATTAGGACCGGCTAGCACACGTGATAAATCGACAATTTTTAATCGGTGGAGCGGCCCAGGCATTTTTCTACCTCCTTTCTTTTAAATTGGTAGAGTGATTCTATTAAAAAGACTATTAATTTTCATAATAGAGAAATAAATATAAAATCAGCAAAAAGCATTCCTAAGTCCAAAAAAAGCCAGCGCTAACAATCAATATTCAGAAATACTTTGATTGTGCCACTGGCTTTTAGTCATGTCCGTATCTGGATGAAAAAAGGTCTACTAAATATCCAAACCTATCGATATATATTTTACTTCTAAAAACTCTTCAATGCCGTAGTGTCCACCTTCGCGTCCTAGACCACTCTCCTTAAAACCACCGAATGGGGCTTGAACGACTGAAGGCAGGGCATCATTTAGGCCAATAATACCGTACTCTAGTTGTTCCGTTATCCTAAAGGAACGGCTTAAATTCTCTGTATATACATAGGCAGCCAATCCGTAACAAGAATTGTTAGCCCGTTCAATAACTTCTTCTTCGGTACTAAAAGTGGAAATCGGAGCGAGTGGGCCAAATATTTCATCTTTCATACATTCCATCTCATCATTAATATTGGTCAAAATTGTGGGTGCATAGAAATATCCGTTATTTTCAGCTGGGGTAAGCCCGCTATAAATGACCTTTCCACCTTTCTCAACTGCGTCCTTAACCAGCCCATCTACTTTTTTATAAGCGGCATGATCAATTAATGGACCAATATCCGTTCCCGCTTCCAGTCCGTTGCCGACTTTAAGCTTTTCTAATTCTGCTTGAAAAAGCTTAGTAAATTCATCTGCAATCCCTTCCTGTACATAAACACGATTTGTACAAATGCAGGTTTGACCAGCATTTCGAAATTTTGATTGTACAAGTCCTTCAGCGGCCTTCGCTAAATTTGCATCACCCATTACAATAAATGGGGCATTCCCACCAAGCTCGAGGGAAACCTTTTTGACAGTATCAGCGGCCCCACGCATTAACGTCTTTCCAACCTCGGTTGACCCTGTAAAGGTAATCTTTGTTACGCGTGGATCCTTCAGCCACGCTTCGCCAATTTCTGACGACCTTCCAGTAATCACGTTCAGCACCCCTGCAGGAATGCCTGCTTCTTGGGCTAGCTCAGCCATTTTTAATGCTGTAAGAGGCGTTTGGTTTGCAGGCTTCACAACAGCCGTACAACCTGCTGCTAATGCAGGTGCTACTTTTCTCGTAATCATGGCCGCCGGGAAGTTCCACGGTGTAATCGCTGCAATTACGCCAACCGGTTCTTTTCTAACTAGTATTCTTTTATTTGGATGGGCGGCTGGAATCGTTTCACCATATACTCGTTTCCCCTCTTCGGCATACCAGGAGATAAAACCATTTGCATACTGAACCTCACCGAGTGCTTCTTTAAGTGGTTTACCTTGTTCAATTGTCATAATTCTTGCAATTTCATGTTTGTTTTCCTCAATTAAGTAAAACCATTTCATCAAGAGTTGATAGCGCTCATCCGCTGTTTTTTTCGACCAGAGTTTAAAGGCTTTATAGGCAGCATCCACTGCTTGTTCTGCTTCATAAGCACCACCTGTTGGAACAGCACCAATTACTTCTTTTGTAGCTGGATTATTTATTTCAGTTAAAACCTCATAATCATTGCCAACCCATTCCCCATTAATATACATGGGATAGATTTGATAATTTTTATTTACAATATCCATTTTTATTCCCCTCCAACCGATAAGGCAGGATCATTTGTATACACTGCTTCTACCGCCTCTTCCATAATTTGCAAACCTTCTTCGAGTTGATCATCTGTGATGGTAATTGGCATGAGAAGGCGAATCACATTGCTATAAATCCCAGCACTTAGTAACATCAGGCCGCGTTCTCCAGCAGCTTTTACAATTTTCCCCGTCGCCTCTTTATCTGGTGTTTTGGATTGTCGGTCCTTGACTATTTCCATCGCACACATCGCACCAAGACCGCGGACATCACCAATCCCCTCGAAACGCTCTGCAAGAAGATGCATTTTTTCTACGACGCGATTACCAATTTTTCTTGCCCGGTCATTTAGCTGTTCATTTTCAATAATATCTAATACTGTCAGTGCTGCCCTGCACCCGAGCGGGCTCCCAGCATAGGTTCCACCGATTTCACCAACCTCGGCAGTATTCATAATTTCCGCCCGGCCAATCACGCCGCTGATAGGGACACCTGCACCCATTGATTTCGAAATCGTAATTAAATCAGGTACCACTCCAAAATGGTCAATTGCAAAGTACTTTCCTGTCCGAGCGAACCCAGTTTGTATTTCATCGGCTATAAACAAGATACCATACTGTGTGCAGATTTCTCTGACCCGTTTAACAAAAGCGGTGTCAGGCACTATAAATCCGCCTTCTCCCTGCACAGGTTCCATCACGACGGCAGCAATCGTTTCAGGTGCAACTTCTGCCAGTAAAAATTGTTCAAATTGGTCGATCATCATAGCACTATATTGCTGTTCATCCATTCCTTCAGGGCGGTGGTAAGCATATGGGTATGGCGCCTTGTATACTTCTGGAGCGAATGGTCCAAAGCCGAACTTATACGGCTTCACTTTACTTGTCATTGTCATGGTCATTAACGTCCGGCCATGGAACCCCCTTGTGAACGAGACAATTCCTTGGCGCTTTGTATATTTCCTGGCAATCTTTACAGCGTTCTCAACCGCTTCGGCACCACTGTTAAAAAAAGCAGCCTGTTTGTCAAAGTCACCCGGTGCAAGCTGACAAAGCCGCTCGGCTAAAGCGATATACGATTCATACATCATTACATTAAAGCCAGTGTGGATAAATTGGCTTGCTTGTTCCTGAAGGGCTCTAACTACTCTAGGATGAGAGTGACCGACGTTTATCGTTCCAATAGCACCAGCAAAATCAATATAACAATTACCGTCCACATCTTCTACCAGAGCTCCTTGTGCCTTTTTAACAAAGGAATGGCAGTTATTGCTGATTCCTTTTGGGACATATTTATTTCTTCGCTCCAAAATTTCCTTGGATTTAGGACCGGGTATTTCTGTTTGGAGCTTGACGTATTTCTTTTCCACTACTGTGCTCCCCCTTTTAAAAAAATTATTAAGCCTCTAATTGTTCTAAGACGGTTTTGAAGGTGCTAACTACTTTATTAACCTCTTTATAGCTTATGGTCAATGCTGGTTCGATACGAATGGTTTTTGAATTAATTAATGTCCCAGCTACGAGGATTCCTCTGTCAAACATTCCTTTTGAGACCTCGTATCCAATTTCATCTTGATGGAATTCGATGCCAATCATTAAGCCTTGACCACGAATCTCCTGAACCCTATTTTCATGGCCTTGTGCTGCCTTTTTCAATTCTTCAAGGAAATAGGCCCCCACTTCCGCTGCTCTCTCTGGTAACTTATCTTCAATTAATACTCCAATTGTGGCAATCGCTGCGGCACATGCTAACGGATTTCCGCCAAAGGTGGTTGTATGCATAAATGGATTATCAAACCAGCTCTTAAATACTTTTTCACTAGCTACAACAGCCCCAGCTGGCATCACGCCTCCGCCAAATGCTTTTGCTAGACAGATAATATCTGGAACTACTTCATACAGTTCTGCGGCGAACATTTTCCCCGTTCGGCCCATTCCTGTTTGTACTTCATCAAATATAAGCAAGGATCCGTATTGGTCACATAGTTCACGAACTTGCTTTAAGTAGTTTTCCGGTGGAAGAATAATTCCGCCTTCACCTTGAATCGGCTCTAAAAGAACAGCAGCGACATCTTCACCAACCGAGGCACAGACCTCAAAGGTTTTTCGCATCATATCAATATCGCCAAAAGGCACATGACGGAAGCCCGGGATTAATGGTAAGAAGGGTTTACGGAACATCCCTTTCGCGGTACCTGACAACGAACCTAAACTTTTCCCATGGAACGCACGAGTCGTAGAGATAAACGTTGTCCGCTCGCTGTACATTTTGGCAAGTTTCAGGGATGCTTCAACGCTTTCTGTTCCGCTGTTTGTAAAGAAGGCATATTTTAAATCCCCTGGGGTAATATCTGCTAAAATTTTTGCTAGCATTGCACGAAGTGGATCTAGCAAATCCTGACTATGGAGCGCTTGACGTTTTAATTGGTCAGTTACTGCCTTAACCACCTTTGGATTACGATGACCTACATTATAGATGCCAAATCCGCCTAGGCAATCGATATATTCTTTGCCATTGACATCCTTAAAGCACGAGCCATTATCAGACCACTCCACTGCTGCGAATTGGCCGCCTTCAGTAACTGTTTTGCGGTATTCTAAGAATCCTGGATTTACGTGTTCACGGAAGCCGTCAACGGTTTCTTTGGTTATCCAAGCCGCTTCCTCACTATTAATTTCCTCTTTTTCTATTAAGTTTAAAACCTTATTAATATATTCACTAACCTTTTGATTTTGCTCACTTTTTAATTCATTTTTTAAATCGATACTCATAATTTTATTCCTCCTATTAAATGATTAATTAGAAAACCAGCCAATTGGTTCAACCTGTAAATTAATATTTATCTGTTTTATTTCTTGAAACTCTTCAAGTCCAAACGTTCCAAGGCTGCGGCCAATTCCGCTTTGCTTATAACCGCCCCACGGTGCCTCGTTATAGGTAGGATGATAGGAATTTACCCAAGTAATCCCTGCACGCAGCTTTTTAATAACCCTTAGTGCCTTTGCACCATTATTAGAAAATACACCACCGGCTAACCCATAAACGGTACCATTGGCAAGTTTAATAGCTTCTGCTTCGTCCGTGAACTTCTGAATGACTACAACGGGACCGAAGATTTCCTCCTGAACAATTCTCATCTCTTGGGTGACATCGACAAATACCGTCGGTTCAATAAAATAACCTTTTCCTAACCCGTTAGCGACAACCCGCTTTCCACCGCAAGCAACTATCGCACCTTCTTCCTTGCCAATTTCAATGTAGGAAAGGACTTTTTCTAAGTGCTCCTGACTGACAAGCGGACCCATTTCCGTTGCAGGATCATCACCAGGTCCTACTTGAATTTGTTTTGCCCTTTCAACAAAACGCTGGACAAATTGATCATAGATGCTTTCTTCAACAAGGATCCTGGAACCAGCGGAACATACTTGACCAGAACCTGCGTAGATTCCAAATAACGCATAATCCACTGCCGTTTCAAAGTCAGCATCAGCAAAAATGATATTCGGCGATTTACCGCCTAGCTCTAACGAAACTTTCTTCATCGTGTCGGCAGCTGTTTTCATAATATGCTTGCCAGTTTTGGTTCCACCGGTAAACGAAATCATATCAACCTCAGGATGGGAAGCGATTTCATTTCCAACAACTGCTCCAGCTCCCATCACCAGATTAGCTACCCCTTTTGGCAAACCAACTTCTTCAAGAATTTCGAAAAGCTTTTTCGGTGTAACTGGCGTCACTTCGGACGGTTTAAAGACGATTGTATTTCCTGCAGCTAGGGCTGGGGCAATTTTCCAAACACTCATTAACAGTGGATAGTTCCACGGAACAATCAAACCGCATACTCCTACCGGTTCGCGAACAACCATGGCCTGCATTGGATCGGCGACATGATAGGTCTGTCCATCAGGCTTAGTAATCAGTCCTGCATAATAGCGAAAACAGGCGGCTGCATCACCGACATCAAAGCCCGATTCTCTCAATGGTTTCCCATTATCCATCGTTTCCAAATAGGTCAATTCATCGGCATATTCATCAATTTTGTCAGCAATTTTTAATAAATACGAGGATCGTTCCTGTGCAGAAATTCCAGACCAGACACCTTCTTCGAAGGCCCTGCGTGCTGCATAAATTGCTGCACGGGCGTCAGCTCTTGTTCCTTCTGGAGCATATGATATAACCTCACCACTTGCAGGATTTAATACTGGGCGGGTTTCTTGATTTTCGGCATCTTTCCATTCACCATCAATGAACATCTTCAGGTTTACCACTCGTTTTTTTACCTCGACCATTTAAATTCCTCCTTTATTCACCCTCATTAACTATAATTGCAAGAAGCGTGCCAACTTTTAAAACCTGCCAAAATAAATATCTCTCAAGAAATTTGATTGATTACTATTCAAATTTGCATAACCCTATGATTGATTGAATAGGTGAAAAATAGTACGCCTATATTTATTGTTAATTAAAAGGCTGTGTTAAAGGTTAATGTTGATTTTGGAACTCTGTTGATTGGAGAGGAAGGCACGAAGACTCCTGCGGGAGTACGGGGCAGGGGAGACCCCGCAGGNNCCCGCGGAAAGCGAAGTGCCTGGAACGGAAATCAACAGACTAGTTTAACACAGCCAAATAAAAAAGCTGCTTCAGATCATTAGACCTGAAGCAGCTCAATTAAAAAGGTGATAGGTTTTCCATTTTAATATTTTTCTCATTTACTATTTTTTGATACTTTCTACTAACAGATGACTGACTGATTCCTAGGGCCTTTGCTGCTTTCGTTGTCGTTTTGTATTGGTTCATTGCCATCACAATTAACTGCTCCTCGACATGGTCGATAGCCTCCTGTAACGGAATGACCCTTGTAAAGACTGGCTTCATTTTTTTATGTTCCAAGCCCGTGGATAAAAATTGGCTGACGAACTCCGCATCAATCGACGGATGTTCGGCCGTGACTACTAATCTTTCAATAATATTTTGAAGTTCCCTGACATTACCCGGCCACGGATAAAACTCTAGTACATTAATAGCATCAGGAGTTAGATGGTAATTCCGATCATATCTCTCATTCAATTGCTGGAGGAAATGAAAAGCAAGCAGCGAAATATCCTCTGTCCTTTCCCTTAAGGCCGGGATCTGAATCGGTATGACATTCAAGCGATAAAATAAATCTTCACGGAATGTCCCTTCCTCAACCATTTTTTCTAATTTTTTATTCGTAGCTGCAATAATCTGCACATTCACCTTAATGGGGGTAGTACTGCCAATTGGAATAACTTCCTGCTCCTGAAGAACTCGTAATAGCTTCACCTGCAAATGAATTGGCATCTCACCGATTTCGTCTAGAAACAAAATACCGCCATCTGCTTGTTTAAAGTAGCCTTCTTTTCCATTTTTATCAGCACCGGTAAAAGATCCCTTCGCATATCCAAATAGTTCACTTTCTAGTAAACTTTCCGGAATGGCCCCGCAATTTAATTTAAGAAAGGGCTTTGCCTGGCGTCTGCCTAATTGGTGGATCGCTTGAGCAATTACTTCTTTTCCAACCCCAGATTCTCCGTTCAAAAGGACGGTGGAGGAAAAATCAGCAATTTTCTTGGCCTGATTAATCACCTTCTCCATTTTCGGACTACAATAAATGAGCTTTTTCAAAAAACGGTCCTTACTCTTAAAATCATCTAATTCCTTCTTATATTGTTCTGAAATCTTTTTCATTTCCTGCAGTTCACTTTTTAGTCGGGTGGTTTCGGTAATATCACGAGATGCAATGATAATCCGGTCAAGTTCATTTTGATCATTGAAGACCGGATTTCCGACGGCAAGAATTTTTCTTCCCGTTTTGGTTTCTTGAACAACAGAGACTTTTTTTCCTTTCTCCAATACAAGTCTTGTGACCGAAGGAGTAAACAACCCCTGGTCTTCCAGTTCAAGAATATTTTTTCCAATCAACTCTTTTAAATCAACTTTCCAGAAATCTTGGATAATGTTTTCACTAAACCTGATTAGCTCTCCTTTGTTGTTCACCACGAGAATTTCATCATAGATACTAGACAAAATCGCATGCAGGTCCTTATTTAAATCTTTAATATATTCAATTTCCATAGCCATTTCTTCGACCATTGGCAAATCCTGGGCAACAATGATGATTCCATCGACTTCATTCTCATAGTTCAAGATAGGGCTATAATCGACGAGAATCCCCATTTCATTCTTGATAACCAAATGGTTAAGAAGCGTCTTACCGGTGGAAAATACCTGTTCAAGATGGGTGCGGCTAAAAATCTCTCCTGCTGGAAGATTCATAACCTTTTCTGCGGTCGAACGAATCATTTTTAAACCAGCTTCATTATAATTGATGATTCGCTTTTCTTTATCCAATACAAAAATGCCCATCGGAATCGAGGTCAGAATAATTTTAAGTAAGTCGACACTTTTATTTTCCTGTTTAAAAAGCTCAGCAAGAACATCTTCTCTGCTAATGTAACCAGCTGGATGACCATCCACATCTCTAATAATCGCAAAAGGTTCGCCAATAATTTGGAACAGCGCAGGCAAAGAGATTTGTTCACTAAGATAGCAGATGCTCTCTAGAGATTTCGCTTGTTCAAGTAAGGATTCAATCGAGGCATGCTCTTTATTATTGTTTTCAAGCATGACATACGCGTATAAATGATTTTTTCTTTTTAAGAACAAAAAGGGTTCTTTAAGGTTATTAAAGGTTGATTGAAAAACTACTTCACTTTCATCCACGTCTACTGAAATAATTGGTTTCACTTTTTCTTTGGCAACAGAAAACATCGTTTACTTCCCCCTTAACACCTAATCTACCTAATACTATCATTTTCTTTGCAAAATATTAATTTAAATATGACACAAAAAAGAAGATGAGCGACCCATCTTCTTTTTCAAGCCATTAATCACTACCTGTGACAAATAAATCTTCCTTTATATACGCAAGAACCATCCCGGGAATAACATAATCTCCTTCCTGTACTTCGAGCGATTTTACTTCACCACTTAAACATGTCTGAACCGTTTCCTCCTTTCCTGATTCGGAAGTAAGGATAAATAGGGTTTCCCACTCATAAATTCTCGACTCACTCTTGATCCTAATCCTTTCCACCTTGCCAAAACATGGGCTTAGAACAACGCCATAATACATGGAATCTCTCTCCTTTTTCGTTTACTAATATTGCTCGTGAAAAGGTCCTGTCTGTAATACTTGACTAAAAAATTCCTGAAATTCTGGGATATCCTCCGCCTCGATTCCCAATCTTTCTGACCAATGATCGTCTGATGTAGTGTCTTCTTGACATAATAAAACCATGTTCCCTGACTGAATCGAAGTGACCATTGCTTTCCCAAAGAATTGCTCTGAATAGCCAATCATCAAATCGTAGCGGTGGTTATGTGAAATTAAACAAAAGTAATGTAATAGCTGCTGTTCTTTTTGTTCGGCCAATATATCCAGCTTCATTAAAAACTTCCTCCTTTTTCTGGTTCATGTTTTAATATTTCAACCAGCCACGAAGCCTGGAAGCCTCCGCTAGTTTTTGAATTCCTTCAATATAAGCAGCAATTTTCATATTTACACCAAATTTTTTAGAAGTATGGTAAACCTTTAAAAAGCTTTCTGTCATTTTCTCCTTGAGACGTTCATCAACTATCTCCTCGGTCCAGTAATAGCCTTGATTGTTCTGACACCATTCAAAATAAGAGACAATGACACCGCCGGAATTGGCGAGGATATCAGGGACAACAAGGATTTGCTGATCATCGAGAATTTTTAACGCTTCTTTTGTGGTAGGCCCATTGGCAGCTTCAATAATAATGCTGCAGTTAAGTTTACTGGAATTATACTTATTGATTACTCCTGAGATTGCAGCAGGAATAAGGATATCACATTCTTTTTCTAATAAATCTTGGTTAGTAATGGAGCTAGTAAAGCGATTAGAAACAATGCCAAAGGAATCTCTATTTTCAAGTAGAAATGGTATATCTAGTCCGTTCTCATCATATACACCGCCAAGCATATCACCGATACCAATTACTTTTGCCCCAATCTCATATAAATACTGGGCAAGATAACTGCCGACATTTCCAAACCCTTGAATGATGACACGAGTATCTTTTAACTGCATTTTCTTTAATTCACAAACCATTTGCAGCGTATATAAAACACCTTTTGATGTTGCTGTTTCCCTTCCCTTAGATCCCCCGAGTGCAAGTGGCTTTCCGGTGATAAAACCAGGGGAGTCGAATTCACGGATATGGTCGTATTCATCGAGCATCCATGCCATAATTTGCGAGTTTGTATACATATCAGGTGCAGGAATATCCTTTGTGGGACCCACAAGTTGACTAACCGCCCTAACGTAGCCACGACTCAACCTTTCCAATTCATCTAAACTCATTTTACGAGGATCACAGATAATTCCCCCTTTAGCACCGCCATAGGGAAGGTCGGTTATACCGCACTTTAAGCTCATCCATCCGGCCAATGCCTTTACCTCATCTGGCGTGACATCTGGATGAAAACGGATACCTCCTTTAGTTGGACCAGAGGCATCATTATGCTGAGCACGGTACCCTTGGAATATTTCTGTCTGACCATTGTCCATTCGAACAGGGATGCTGACTTCTAAAAACCTCATTGGCTTCTTTAGAAATTCGAATACCTGGGGTGGGTAATTCAGGATGTTCACTGCTTCTTTTAAAATTTCTTGAAACTCAACAAGGGAATTATCCTGTTCTATTCCTTTCATATTCTTTAAATCTAGTGATTCGACTGCCATTCTAACACCTCATTTTTTATTGTTACTTAAGGTAAAAGCAAGTTTCGTGCCAACTTAGAAATAGCGGTTTGAATAGATAATCTAGTAAAAAAAGAAGAAGTCCTATGAAGAAATGAGTCAAGTATTCAATTCTGCATACAAAACTCTTTTGAACAATAAAAAGCCAAGCGTTATCGCCTGGCTCAAGTTAATTTTTATAAGGTAGAGGTTTTCTCCGCATCATCGATATTTAAATCAGCTATTTTGATTTGGAAAAACTTTGTTTGGTAAAGCATATACACTACACCAATAACGATCCATACAATCCCGCCAATGAGCGCATCAAGTTGTAAGTTCGCCCACAAAATTCCTGTTAATCCTGCTCCAATAACCGGCATAATGAGATAGGAGAAAATATCTTTCGCTGTTTTATATCGCTTCTGGCGAAAAATAAAATGAGCGATGACCGATAAGTTTACAAATGTAAAAGCAATTAATGCACCAAAATTTATAAATGAAGA
Source organism: Bacillus sp. AFS073361 (assembly GCF_002567005.1). GTDB lineage: Bacteria > Bacillota > Bacilli > Bacillales > Cytobacillaceae > Neobacillus. Next base: position 157,919 of record NZ_NUZU01000015.1, on the reverse strand, counting down.
AATGAGCTCTAAACTTGGAGCAATCGCAAGTAATGAGACGCCCCCAACCAAGATGACATTAAAAACCGGTGTCCGGAATTTGGGATGAACATACCCAAACACCTTTTTGGGCAAAACCCCATTTCTCCCCATAACGTACAAAAGTCTTGATACACTGGCATGGGAGGCAAGCCCAGAAGCTACAGTGGCTGCAAAAGCACCGGAAAGGAAAACCAGTTTAAAAAGGGTTCCACCCACAAACAACCCGATTTCAGGTAGTGTGTCATCGGTTACCTTGAAGCCCGAAATATCTGGAAACAGCGCTTGGGCGAAATAGCTGCAGGTGAAGAAAATGGCGCCGCCAATAAAGACCGTTAACATAATCGCTCTCGGCATCGTTTTTTGATCGATAGCCTCTTCTGCATACATAGTTACTGCATCAAAACCAATGAAGGAGAAACAAACTACCGTAGCTCCTGTCAAAATGGCTCCGAGGTGAATATCAGAATGGAAGAGAGGTGCTGTTGTGAAAATGGTTCCTTGTCCCATTCCTTTAGAGAGCTGAACAAAAGCAAGAACGATAAAAGCCGCAATTAAAACCACTTCAAAAATGACAAGCAGGGAATTTAAACTCGATGTTTTCCCCATGCTCCAAGCGTTAATTGCCGTGACGATCGCAACATATGCGACAACCCAGATCCATGCTGGCACCTCTGGAAATACTGAAACCATATATATACGAATAATTAATGCATTAACCATAGGAAGCAAGATATAATCAAGCAACGCTGCCCAGCCGACTATGAATCCAAGATGAGGACTGATGGTCTCTCGTGTATACGTATAAGCCGATCCCGCACTTGGAAACACTCGGACCATTTTCCCATAACTAATTGCCGTAAATGCCATAACTACTAGTGCTGTGAGGTATGCGAGTGGGACGACCCCATTCGTTTCTTCAGAGACAATTCCAAATGTATCAAACACGATCGTTGGTGTCATATAGCCCAATCCAAGCATAACGATTGCCCAAAGCCCAAGTGAACGCTTAAGAGTAGTATTCTCCAATTTTACCATCTCTCCTTTTATATCCGGCTATTTGTTTATTAGCAAGAATTTGTAAGCACTTTCATTTTGTTTTAGCAATGAAAAACTTAAATCACTAAAATAATTGTAGATCTACTCCTCCTTCCATTCTACCTACTAATCTCACTATTTAAAATAGTTGCAATTTTCATGCCAATCATCTTTCCTTTTAAATGTTATCTTTAATCAAAATTTTTATGAAAAAATGCATAACCTACTCAGGTTTGAATAGAAGGACGCATGTCTTGACCTTAATCGAGTCGATTAACCCGCAAAAATAAAATAAACGGAGATTTTCCGGTTAATTTCAGAATGGCGCTTGTTTTGTGGTAAATAAGGGAAGGTTTTCCGGTTATGCAAAGCAAAATCTCACATTTTTGAATTTTCCGAGTAAATAGGCGGAATCTCTCCGCTTATTTACGCCTTTTTTAATAATAATTACAAAATAAGCGGAATTTTTCCGTCTATTGATCCACTCGGGCGTTAACCTGATCTCCCTGGCGTAATTGCGGACCCTTTTATTTTGTAGAAACCCTGATAAATAAAGAAAAGACGTATGCCAATTCATACGTCTTTTGAAACGTTGCAAATCATCCGATCTCTAACTGATTTTCACTTTATTGGTTTTGACTTAGTCGAGGTCTTGCCGCCATATGATCCGACTCAGATTACATCTTTACTGGCTGCCACCATCATCCACGAATTCGCTAGTCTCGTTGCATTAAAAATTAAACAAGGTTCGTAGGTCTATAAAAAAAGCAGTGATTCCATTTTTAGGAAATCACTGCTTCTTTGTTTAGTTTACAATTTTTTTGAAATACTACTATATACTAGCTTTTATTTCGCGAATCTGTGGTTACCAATCGTTACCGTTACTGGTCGAGAATAGACCCACTTACTTACGGCTGTTTTTGGATTATAGAAAAATAATGATCCGTTTCCTTGTCCTCTAAAGGCAAGTGCTTCATTTACAGCTCTTTTTGATGCAGCATCAGCTGTTTTGTTAATGGTGCCATTTTTTACAGGCGTGAAGGCATAGTACCCATTCGACTTTTCATAAATAACACCTTTTACGGTATTAGGGAAATCTGGGCTGGAAACACGGTTAAGGATTACCGTTGCAACAGCCACTTTCCCTGCATACGGCTCACCCACTGCCTCAGCACGAACTAGACGTGCCATTAAATCCTTTTCTGCTGCTGTAATGGAAGAATTCGGGATTACTAGATTAGATCCCGCATAAAGAAGATTACTAGTTTTGTTGTTTGCTTTTTTTAAATTATTAACTGTCACACCATATTTCGCGGCAATTTTCCAATAAGTTTCACCTGATTGTACCTTATGTGTCGTTGTTGCCGCTTCAGTCGTTCCATTTAAAGTAAATGCTGACATGGATAGGATAAGTCCGGTCGCAATTAGTAATTTTTTAAATTTATTCATATTTTATTCCCTCCAATATTTGTTCCGCGCTTGTCATACTAATAAGGCTAACAGTTGTTACAATCGGATTCATTACCCAAAAAGTGGTAACGAATATTGGGATTAAATAGTGCCCAGCATGAAGGGATTTGTCTACTAAAAGGAATTATTCCCCATCAATATATAAATTCCATTAGATGGACGGCATGGAAAGGATAGGTCGAATTATTACAAATTATTTCAGGCTTGTAACAATAAAAAAGAGCGTAATACACTTAAAACCAATGATTCTTCACAAAATTGACAACAAATTCCTTAAATTCATACAGGATTGGACCTCCATCTTTGGTAATAATATAAGTAGAGTTAAAAAAGGAGGCTATTTATTATGGAAAATCAATTAGTAAACGTACTTAACAAACAGATTGCAAACTGGTCTGTACTGTATACGAAGTTACATAACTATCATTGGTATGTGAAAGGTGGACAATTTTTCACCTTACATGTCAAATTTGAAGAGTTTTATAATGAGGCTGGCATTCATGTCGATGAACTAGCCGAACGTTTGCTAGCAATCGGCGGAAAACCCGCTGCTACAATGAAAGAATACCTTGAAATCTCTTCAATAAAAGAAGCGTTCGGTAACGAATCTGCAGATGAAATGGTTGAATCAATTATCAAAGACTTCTCAATTATTATTGGTGAATTGAAAGAAGGCATGAGCTTTGCCGATGAGAATCATGATGAAACAACAGGAGATATGCTGCTTGCGATACATTCTGATCTTGAGAAACATGTATGGATGCTAACGGCTTTCTTAGGCAGATCCATCTAAATTTTAACTAAGAGCCCACAGTTCAATCCACCATACTCACCAAAAAAGACGGCATCTGCCGTCTTTTTTCATGCATCTTATTCATTTCTAAACGAGAATGGTTTCCTTAGTCACTCCATTGATTACGTATAAAGGTGCTTCTCCGTTTAACACCTTTACAATGTTACTGGCTGCCATAATCGCCATAGCATCGCGTGCTTCATAAGTAGCATTTCCGATATGTGGAGTTAATACAACGTTTTTCAGCTTTTTCAAACCGTCACTAATTTCAGGTTCAAATTCAAATACATCAATTCCTGCTCCCTCAATCTGTTTCTCTGATAAGGCCTGGACCAGTGCCTCCTCGTCAACGATTGGGCCACGGGCGCAGTTAATTAAATAGGCAGTTGATTTCATCATTTCAAACTGATTTGTACTGAACATGTGTTTTAATGTTGGATTATACGAACAGTTTATCGTAATAAAATCTGATTCTGCTACTAACTCATCAAAAGATACGTAGGTCGCGTTTAGGGCTTGTTCAACTTCTTGGCTTTTTCGATTTGGACCTGTATATAGAACCTTCATATCAAAGGCAGCTGCTCTTTTTGCAACCGCTTGGCCAATTTGACCAAATCCAATAATTCCGATAGTTTTCCCAGTTACTTCTCTTCCTAGAAAATAAAGAGGGGCCCACCCATTAAAACCAACTGTCCGACAGACATCATCCCCTTCAGCTACTCTCCTTGCTGAGGCAAGTAAAAGGGCAATAGTCAAGTCTGCTGTTGCAGCAGTAGACGCCATAGGCGTATTGGTAACCGGGACTCCTTTAGATGCCGCATATTCAAAGTCAATATTATTAAATCCAGCTCCATAGTTTGCTATGATTTTTAGGTCAGGGGCTTGGTCAATTACCTCTTTTGTTACCGGGGTAGATAATAAACTGAGAAGAGCATCCTTATCTTTGATTCGCTCTTTTAATTCTGTATCAGATATCAATTTCTCTCCTGAAAATACTTCAACCTCGTGATGTTCTAACAACATCTCTAACCCATTTTGCGGGATCTCACCTGCTACTAAAACTCTTGCCATAGCCTAACACCTCTCCTTAGAAAAATGACTTCCTTTTCCAATAATCCAAATAACTGTATATAATTATACTACAATAAAAAGTTCTATTAAATTATTTATTTATCAAAATTCTGCAAACGTTTTTTCTCAATAAATTAATTTCTTTTCTAGTAGTCAACGTTTGTCCATTTCAGCTCCTTCCCTTCTGACATACATTGTAATAACTCAGCAATGGAGGAGGTGATTACTATGGGACATGGAAATAACAGCAGCTTCGCTTTAATTGTTGTGTTGTTTATTTTATTAATCATTGTTGGCGCATCCTTTATGTACTAATTGATGCTTTGCTGACAACTGAAAAGAGCGGGAAACCTTTTGGTTTCACCGCTCTTTTTTATTGATCCCTATTTTCCTCTTTGCTGCGAGAGATAATGATTAAGCAGATTGTAATAACCATAAATGCAATCAAAGCTAATAACGGAATAGTAACAAAGCCAAGCCAGTTAATATAATCCTTGGAACAAGGCACTCCGGTTGTACACATTTCAAATTGCTGTAAATATGGTATTTTCTGTAATAAGGTATGGTATCCAGCGATTAGAAGACCGATGATTGACAACGGAAGCGCGTATTTATAGATACCTTGGTCATTCCGGTAAACTGCCACTCCGAGGATGATCGCCAACGGGTACATAAATATCCTTTGATACCAACAGAGCGTACATGGTATGAAGTGCATCACCTCACTAAAGTAGAGACTGCCTAGCGTGGCAATGATGGCTGCTATCCAGGCAAGAAGTAAGGACTTATTCATGCTTATTCACCCTTTGCAGCTTTTTCAACCATGTCTTTTAAATCATCAATGGTTTGTCCTTCAAACTTTTCCCCATTAACGTAAAGGGTTGGGGTACCTGTAACACCTAATTTTTCAGCGTAATCCATATCTTTTTGCCAAGCATCATTGGATTTCTTAGCATCAAAGTTCTTTACAACCTTGTCAACATCGCTATCGCTAGCCACTTCTTTTAAGGTATTAGTCAAAAATTCTTCTGTAAAAACGTCCATTTTCTCATATTTGGTATCTTCGGGCTGTTTTTCGTAAAGGAGCTCATGGAATTTCCAAAACGTATCATTGCCAAGTTCCGCGAATACGGATTCCGCAAATTTTGCTGATCGTTCGGAATCAACGTTAATAAACGAATCATTCATAAAATAAAACTTTGCTTTACCGGTATCAACTAGTTCCTTCTGAATAATAGGTACAACATCCTTGCCAAAGTTTTTGCAATTAGGACATTTATAATCACCAAATTCAATAATTGAAACAGGCGCTGATTCCTTACCAATGTATGGCTGATTGCTATAATTAATTTTTGTGGATGTGGATTTATCTTGTTGTTTAGAGTGATTGCCTAAAAAAATGAAACCTAAAATAAAAACGGCAACCAATCCAATCATCCAAAAAGTAAAGGCAGATGATGATTTTGCTTCTTTTTTCTTATTTTTATTTTGATTTGCCATTGCTAATCTCCTTCTTAATTTAAACTTTACCTAGATAGTATAACTATTACTTATCCATCTGTATAATGCAAATAAAAGGTTTTCTTATGTATTAGACTTCTTACGATACTCTCGTGGAGCTTGGCCGGTATATCTTTTAAATTGCTTGTTAAAGGCACTTAATGACTGAAATCCGCTTGCAAAGGCGAGATCAATCATACTTTTATTTGTGGTCCGAAGTAAATCGCTTGCACTCTGTATCCGAAGCCGATTGAGAAACTCATTGGGAGTCAGGCCTGTCAACTGGCGGAACTCTTTAAAAAACATGGTTCTCCCTAATCCTACCTGCGATGATAGTTTTTCAATATCAAGAGGCAGATGATAATGATCAAGCATGTACCCCACGGCTTCAACAATTCCAGAAGGCGGCAGTTTGTGAACGTCCGTAGATTGAGATTCTTTTACATACTGATTCACCTGTAACAAAATATCAATCAAATGCATGAATTGATGAGTCACCCAGGCTTCCTTCCCCTGTTCCTGAGCTTCCACAGCTAAAGTCGCTGCTTTACTTATTGTTTTTGCAAAATTCGTGTTAGCAGGTATTAAGGGCTGAACACCTTTCGTGGTGTAGAAGGGCTTAATCAGCTGATTACCATCTGGAATTTTATGGACGGAAGAGGGTGTGAACAGAACTAGAATACATTCGAACGGTTGATCAGGTTTAGAAAAACTCCAATGAGGCTCGAAAGGACGGCACAAGAACACGTCTCCTGGCCTGCCAATGTAAGTATGATCATTAAACTGATATTTCAACTCATTTTTAAGCACAACCCCAATTTCTAAACAATCATGAATATGTAAATCATGCTCTTCATCTGACCCCCAGACTCGGCAAAATGCAAACGAGCGTTGTAATTGTAAATGTTCAACGTACATTTTTCACCCCTATACTATTTTAACAAATTTTCCTCTGTACAATTTGATTAGTTTTTATCCTAATTGGAGGAGAATCTAATTTTTTGATTATGTTAGAGTGGAACCATTAATTCTAACTGAGGTGATTGTTTTGAGATTATATATTATAGGCGCGGGTGTCATCGGTCGTACACATGCAGAAACGGCAAAGAAACTTTCCGAACCGGTTAAATTGAGAGTGGCTGATACAAATCCTATCGCGCTGGCTGCTTTCTGTGATCAGTTCCCTGATGCAATTGGTTTTACAAACATGGAAGAAATGCTTAACTCTGAAGCGGCCGAAAATGATGATATCGTAATCATCTGCACCCCTCCATTGGCGCATTTAGATCCAGCAAAGTTGGCACTCAAGTCTGGCCGCCATGTCCTTTGTGAAAAACCTCTTGCTATGAATCTATCACAAGCCGAAGAGATGGTGGAGCTTGCAGAAAAGCATGATCGGTTACTAGGCTGCTGCAGCGTACGCTTTAAGGGAATGCCTCACATGGAAGCAGTCAAAAATATCATTCGCTCCGGCTGTCTCGGAGATATTTATCATGTTACATTTGTAAACAAATGGGAACGAAGCCGTTCCGGAATTGAATACCAGCCTGTAAGCCGCTGGTTTCTTGATTCAACCCAAAGCGGCGGAGGTGTTCTAATGGATTGGGGACCTTATGACTTTGCCACCTTGAATGACATACTCCATCCGGACGTTATTGAGGTAAACTCCGCTTGGACGGCCAAACCCATAACAGAAATTGACCCCTCTGATACACCATTTGATGTGGAAACACATGTTGGAGCATCTATGACATACATCTCCGATAATCATCCTGTCCATGTTCATTATGAACGAGCCTCATGTGCTCATGGTGAGGAATACGTACGGGCGGAAATCGAAGGGACATTAGGCTCAGTTCGCTGGACGCCATTCGATTCACGACAGCCTGTCTTCAGACGATACGATAAGCAGGGAAAAATTGTTGAAGAACAAGTTGAAACCGGACCTCGAAGTGAGTTCACTATTTTTGAAAACCCTCTTCTTCACTTTTATCGAAAAGTGAGAGGACTTGACTCACACGCAAACGTCAATCAGCAGGTTCTGAATAATTTCCACTGTATTACCTCCCTATATAATGCCGCGAGAATGAGTGAAAAACAAACGATTAATTTAATTCAGAAGGGGGTAATTATTTGAACATTCGAGGATTTTCATCAAATATGTATGGCTGGGCTGAGCGTTGGAAAAGAGATGGAAAGACACCTGAATGGGATGAACTTTTCCGTGCTTGTGCTGAAGCAGGACTAGATGCTGTTGAAATTGATGCTGATACAGAAAAACTTAAATTAGCACGTTCCTATGGTTTGGCAGTCTCAGCCTCCTATATTGGCCTCCCATTACATGTACCATTTAACACTCTTGATGTGGAGCGGTCTGTTTTGCCAATCGCCGAACGTTTAGCAGCAGCTGAAGGTTCTGATTTGTTACTAAATGCTGACCCTATCAATTGGAAAAATGTTATTGCCAAGTCGTAGGACCATTTTAAACAGCAAGGTGAAAACTTATCCCGTATTTCTGAACTTGTTTCCCCGTTGGGGCTAAGGGTTTGCTTGCATAATCATGCTGCTGACAATCACAATGCATCAGGTGACCTGCGATCGGTCGTCCAATATGCAGATATGAGTGTAGGACTTTGCGTTGATACTGGCTGGGCTTTTGTTTCTGGATGCAATCCGATTGAGTGGGTCAACACCTATCCAGAAAGGATTTATGCTTTTCATTTACGTAATCAACATGGGAACCTGCCATCCGAAGACTTGCTTGAAGGAGATATTGACTTCTCTTCGCTTATGACTTCTGCAGATTCCATTCACTATAACGGTTGGCTGGCACTCGAACTATGGCATCCCGACAGTATTCAGCCGCGCCGGACGATGGGTGAGGATGTTCAACGTTCGATAGACTATTTACGTGGTTTTATTTCCTAAATAATAGGCATGAATCCAGCTAAGTGGATTCATGCCTGTTCATCGTGAAAGTTTCTCTAATTTCGTCTATAGACCATTTTTCCATTCACAACAGTCCACAACACTTCGAATTGGTCATTCATAAGGACTAAGTCCGCATCTGCCCCTGGGTCAATCCTGCCTTTATTGGACAATCCCAAAATATCTGCAGGTGTCTTTGTTGCCATTGTAACAGCATCTTTTAAAGGGATTCCCGATCGAACTGCTTTCTCTACTGCTTGATTCATTGTGACAGTACTTGATGCAAGTGTACCGTCACTTAATGTAGCAACTCCGTGACTCACCTTCACCTCATGCCCTCCGAATAAGTAGGTTCCATCCCCCATCCCCATAGCCTGAAGAGCATCTGTAATGAGCACCATATGATCTGGGCCTTTTTCCCGATACATTAACCTTACAATGGCTGGGTGGAGGTGCACATCATCAACAATAGCTTGTACACTAACAGCACTATCCTCAAAAGCAGCGATGACCGCCCCTGGGTCACGATGATGAATAGGCCGCATTCCATTAAAGCAATGAGTTACATGGCTGGCACCAATTTGAAATGCAGCTTTTGCTTCTTCATAGGTTGCGTCAGAATGAGCAATCGACGCAATGATTCCTTGCTTCTTTAAAAAACGGATCATTTCAAGACCGCCCGGCAGTTCCGGAGCTAGGGTCACCATTCGCAGCAATGAACCAGATGCCTCTAAAATGATTTTCATTTCATCCAATTCAGGATGCCTTAAATATAGCTCATTTTGCATTCCTTTACGCTTCACATTTAAATAGGGTCCTTCTATATGGAGGCCAACGATCCCGGCGCCGGGTTCTCTCCCGGCCGCCTCTTTTACATTTCTTATCATTTTAAGCAGGTCATGTAATGAAGACGATACGGATGTTGCTAAGAAAGACGTACAGCCTGTTCGAGCGCAGGCTCTGGAAACGGCTTCCACACTACCGATGTTGCCGTCCATCATATCAAAACCATCCGCCCCATGTATATGTACATCAATCATGCCAGGGATCAGCAATTGCTCATTTCCATCAATGACAGAATCAGCCTTACGAACTAAGGATTCTTCATCATTATGGATCGATTCAATTTTACCATTACGAATAAGCAGGGATTTACGATTAAGTTCAGGTTCGTTTACGCAACGAACATTACGGATTAATATAGTACTCATAATTTCATAGCCCCTTATACATAGTTTAAGCCTTCAGGGAATGGAAGCGGTATGGGAAAAATATCGTTTAAATAAGCGTCAAGATTTGGATCGCCTTGAAGGATTAATTTTTCTAACGAAACATTATCTAAGACTACTGACTTCTGGTTAAATATTAGTTCTTTGCTTCTCATATCATGATTTATTATTTTGATTTTTCCATGAAGGAAAGGTTGTATTTGTTTTAATAACAAATCTAGGTCCATAATTTTACTAGTGCCTGGAAATGGTGCTGCAGTTTTCTCAATCGTGTCTAGGAGTCTATTAAGCTCTTTTTCGTATGCAGGAATGGAAAATTTCAATGAACTTATTCCTTTCCCGAAGGCTTGAGCTAAAATAGCTTTAACCGCTTCCGGCTCCCCTCCCCATTCAATCACCCGTGCTGGCTGCTCTCCAGATTTTGATGATGAATTTGGAACACCAAAAACGATAAAACCCTTTAATTCATTTTCAGATTCAGCAGCCAAAATCTTGTGTTCCATCTTAAGGATACTGGCAAAGCCAGCCGCCTTATTCAGGATAGAAAAATCATTTATACTTTGTTCAAAATAAACAGGTCGAGATTGACCTAATTTCCGTAAATAAAACCAATCAAATGGGGATAATTCTCTTATTAAGAAGTCACCCCTTACTTGTAAATCTCCCTTATTTATTTCATATTTATTTAATTTACCGTAAAAGGAACAGCCAGCTTTTATATATATTGGTAAACTGCCTGATACAAATAAAATGGAAGCATCCGCCCTCTGAACATGTGTAAACACCTTATCTAAAAGCATGCTGGCAAAGCCTTTTTTACGATAGCCTGGATGGGTACAAACGGCACCTATTAAATAGGCCTGAATCTCAGCAGCATCTAGATGAATCACTGAAGGCACTAGCCCAATAAAGGAGACTAGTTCATTATTAATGAATACTCCATATGATTGATTTAGTTCAGGTGAAAATACTAGGGGGAAGGCCTCCCCCATTGAGATATGATCCTCATCCCGGAAGACTCTATCCGCTAATTGAATCGCTTGTGCGTACTCGAATTCCGATTTTAGTAATCTTAATTCTACCATCGTTGTCTCCATTTCTATTTTGACTTTCATTTTAAGTTAGAACCAGATTTTAAATGTCTTAATTTCATATGGAGAGACAGAGAAAGAAAGGGTCTGATTCTGATATTCTGCTTCCTTTTCTTCTTCTTCAATTAAGTTGCATTCCACAGCTTTTTTAATTGTTTTTGCAAAGGAGACATTTGTTTGATTCCTATATTGCTTATATTCATAGAAACGTACAATGATTGCTTCATCATCCTCCGCTTTTTTGACGGTTTCCAGGAGAACATGGTCATTGTAAATTTCTACAAATTGATGTGTTGCTGGTAAGCTCCCAGTCTGATTCGCTTTAAGTTCACCTGCTAATAACGGAACATTTAGGTTATACGCTTCTTTCACAATATTTCCTTCGCGCCAATCCCCTGTATGCGGTACTAAGCTATATGTAAATTCATGAATGCCACGGTCCGCTGTCTCATCAGGGCTGATCGCAGATTTGATTAATGTTAACCGTAAAACATTTTCTTTAACATCGTGACCATATTTACAGTCATTTAATAAACTCACCCCGAAATTCCCTTCGGAAAGGTCCACCCATTTATGTCCGACCACTTCAAACCGGGCATGGTCCCAGCTGGTGTTCCAATGAGTAGGGCGTTCTATATTCCCAAACTGAATATCATAGGTTGCTTTGGTTGAACGAATATTAACTGGGAACGCTGCTTTTAATAAGGTCTGTTTTTCCTGCCAATCCACCACCGTGCGGAAATCAATTCTAGGAGAATTTTTATAAACACTTATATATTGTGTAATAGTAGAATCATAGAATTTCCAAATGAATTTTAAGCTTCCGCGAACAGGACCTTCTTCATGAACCTCAACTGCCGCTAAATTATCAACCTCGCGCATTTTTTCTTGGTAATAAAGATCAATATCCCAAGCATCAAAATTCATCGGTTTATCTTCAAATGTTTGTAGGATGTTCCCCCTTGCACCTTCAGCAAGAACTTCTCTGGCTGCGCGTTTATCAAATAAGGAAATAATCTGGCCTTTCTCATTAAAACGAATCTGATAAAAATCATTTTCAATATAATCCTTCTTCACCACAATTCCAGACTGTAAAATGGAACCCTTGCTTAATTTAAAGGTTTTATATCCTAGTGCTGGTACGTTATTCGCATGAATTAACACCTTTTGTGTATTCGCCTCTTGGATTACTTGTGCTGGGAGTGCATTTCCTGCTTCATCAACGATGGTGGTTTCTTCTGTAAAGAATCGTGACACTGGCAATTCAATGAACCCATCACGTTGATAAGAAAGAGAATTGTAAACCACTATGCCGTCCTGCTCTATTTGAATGTTTTGTTCAATCGAACTTTTGGCTTCATTAAGAACCTTTTCCCCAATATTTTGGACAATAGCATAATCCTTCCGCGCATCCTCATTCACTTGACGAATGGATGAACCTGGCAATATGTCATGGAATTGATTAAGAAGCAACATCTCCCAGCCTTCATTTAATGCTGTATGTGGATAATTTGACTGATGAGTTAATTGATCAGCAAGGACACTTAACCATTCCGCATTGTGATAGGTAAACTCCGCTTTTCGGTTAGCCCGTTTTAATGACGCTTGCGATGTATAGGTCCCCCGGTGATACTCTAGATATAATTCCCCATCCCAAACTGGTATTGTTTGATCCTTCACACGGTCTCTTAACCTTTTGAAATAGGGTTCAGCTGTATCCATTTGAACTCTTGGAAGACCCGGCAGATTTTTCATAGCCTCGGCTGCTTCGATCATTTCTTTTGTTGGTCCGCCGCCGCCATCCCCCCAGCCAAAGGCAAGTAATAGCTCATCGTTTACTTCCTTTTGCTGGTAGGCATCCCAAATCCCTTTCACGCTGGCCGGTTCGACCATGCCATTATACGTATACTGCTTTGCCCCCTCTTCAGGTGTGGTAATAAAGTGAGTAAACATTTCTGTTCCATCGATGCCGCGCCAATTAAACGTATCAAATGGGAATCGATTATATTGACTCCAGCTAATTTTTGTCGTCATGAAGCTGTCAATTCCACTCTTTTTCATGATTTGCGGTAATGCCCATGAGTATCCAAACACATCCGGAAGCCAAACGACCCTTGTATCAACCCCAAACTCTTCTTTCATAAACCGTTTCCCAAACTGAATTTGACGGATTAAGGACTCTCCATTTGGTACATTTGTGTCGGGCTCGATCCACATACCACCTGTTATTTCCCATTCACTGGCGGCTATTTTCTCTTTGACTTTCGCATAAATTTCAGGGTAGTCTTCTTTCAAATATTTGTATAATTGCGGAGAAGTATGGATGTATCTGTAATTAGGATATTGGCGCATTAAATGTAATACCGTTGAAAATGTCCGCGAAGCTTTTTCACGCGAATGAACTAAACGCCATAACCATGCCATGTCAATATGTGAATGGCCAAGTGCTGTGACTAATGGCTTTAATTCATTCAATTCCCCTAATTGATCGACCTTTGATTTTAGAAATTCATATGCTTCCTTAATCGATTGATAGAAGAAATCGGTGCCAGGCTTTAAGAAATCAACCTTTAACATCGATTGATTTAATAATTGAAGCATTTTTGTTCTTCTTAAGTCATGTTCATCCAAAACTTTCACCGTATTTACGAGAGTGTGCGCTAAATAATAGTATTTTTCTGTTGCTGCATCGACACAGGCGAGCTTTGCTGTTTTAAATCTTCGGCGGTCAGGTGGATTTAACACCCCGCTCCAGGCTTTAATAGCAATTTGAATTTGATTGTTTTGCAGAAGCTCTGGCGGCAGCCATGCTTCTTCGTGCCATACATCAATGCCTTGTAATGGAATACCATTCACATATAATAATGACTCAGCTGTTGACCCGCCGCCGTCACGAGGGCCGACTAATAAGTGGATGACTATTCGTTCATTCTTCCATTCTTCAGGTATAGAGACGGTAGTACGAAACCAAGCAGATTTATCATAGCCGCCCCAGGAATCTCCAATTTGAAAATTCCCCCAGTTTTTGTCATCAAAATCTGTTTTGTAGGCATATTTATCCTCTTCACCAAATTCCCACTCTTTATATTGAAAAACCGGAATTGCTTTTGTTTCTTTGTAAATATAACCCTTCAATTCTCCTAAATATTTCTCGATTTTTTCAATTGTAAAATACAAACAAAACACTCCTGTCATCGTTATTCAGCAAAGGTCAGCTTCCTACCCTCATTTATATTACGAATGATATTGAGATCAACTTTAGCCTGTCGGTCATAGGTTAATAGTCCATTGATTTCTTGCTCGATGTCTGTGAATTGGGTATAACAAAAACCTTGGACTAGTGGAGACTCCAACAATGCCGAGACCACATGATAGTACCGTCTAATAAAATCATCAGCATTTGATGCTGCGGTATAACCCCACCCCTGCCAGTCGCTTTTCTGATAGGCGATTCCGCCAAACTCCGTTATCATAATAGGCTCATTATGATATTGAAAGCCGTTTACATATAAAGAACGATCCGCTGGAGTATACTTTAAGACATTCTCCAATGCTGAATAACGTTCTGTTAGAACTTCCTTTTCCCCTTCATAGTCATGAATGGTCAGGATATCTGAAATGGTATGCTCCCAGCCATCATTTGAAATCACTAAACGGGAGGAATCGATCGATTTTGTTAAGGAATACATGCTGACTAAATGATGGGCTTGGCGCGGATCCCTTTTTAGTCGCGGTACTCCCCAGCTCTCATTTAACGGCACCCAGGCAACGATAGACGGATGGTTATAATCCCGTTCAATAGCTTCTTGCCATTCCGAGGCCAAACGTTTTACTGACCTGTCTGTAAAGGTATGACTATTGGCCATTTCCCCCCAAACCAGCAGTCCTAATTGATCTGCCCAGTATAAGTACCGCGGTTCCTCAACCTTTTGATGCTTTCTGACCCCATTAAAGCCCATTTCCTTCGTTAATACGATGTCTCTTTTTATATCTTCATCTGTTGGGGCTGTTAGCAGGCCTTCAGGATAATACCCTTGATCAAGGACAAGTTTCATATAATATGGCTTATTATTGAGCTCAATTTTTCCATCCTGTATAGATATTTTTCTCATCCCGATGTAGCTTTGCACTTTATCTAAAAGTACATCATCTTCTTTGAGACGGAATTCTACATGATAAAGATGTGGAGTTTCTGGACTCCATAACTTACCTTCGCCGTTTGCAAAATCCACAAGAGAAACTATGTGCTTGTTTTTCCGTTGAACCAAATGAACTTGGACCTTATCATTGACAACAATTTGGCCATGGGATGTAATTTCGATTTCAAGTTCTTGTTTGCTCTTCCTATTTTGGACAATATATTCTATCGAAACTTCACCTGTATCAATATTCGGAGTAAGTTTCACACGGTCAAGGTAGGATGGACTTACCGGCTCAAGCCAAACTGTCTGCCAAATACCTGTTGTTCTTGTGTAAAAGATTCCGCCAGAATCGACTTCCCAATATTGTTTCCCCCGCGGCTGTTCCAAATCAGTGGAACTATCCTCTGCCCTTACAACTACTCTATTTTCTCCGCTAATTAGAGCGTCAGTAATATCGGCATAAAACGATGTATGCCCGCCTTCATGGGCACAAACAAATCTTCCATTAATCCAGACTGTTGCCCGGTAATCAACCGCTCCAAAATGAAGATGGATCTTTTTTTCCTGCCATTCTTCAGGAATGGTAAAGCACCGTTCATACCAAACAACATCATGGAATTCTTTCGTTTCAATACCGCTTAATTTTGATTGAAATGCATATGGAACGATAATTTTATTAGAAAAATGGTGATTTAAATACCATTCTTCTCTTAAACCACGATTATGATCATCAAAATCAAAGTTCCATGGTCCGTTAAGATTGAGCCATTCATTTCTTGTGAAATCTGGTCTTGGATATTCCGAGCGGGGAGTTAGTGATGTCATTTTATCGCAGCCTCCGCCAGTAAATGTTTAAGAGTGTCTACATTTATCGCAAGACTTTCATAAGGATCACCTTCAAATTCTTCCTGCTCAACTGTGAACCACTCCACACCATATTCATTCGCTGCTTTAATAATAGAGGCATAATCAAAGATACCCCTGCCAACTTCTGTGCCGGCCTTCTTACCGTTTACAATTTTCATGTCTTTGATATGGAGTGACACGACTCTATCTCTATACTTTCGAATAATTTCTATCGGGTCATATTCTGCGAAACTAGCCCAATAGCAATCTAGTTCCATTTTTACCAAATCAGGCTCTGTGTTACCAAATAGCAATTCAAGACCCGTTCTATCTCCAAATTTCTCAAATTCAAAGTCATGGTTATGATAACCAAAAATGAAGCCCGCTTTTTTGCATGCTTCCCCAATTTTGTTTAATGATTCTGCTGTTCTCTTATAATCATCAGCGGTCTCGCGCATTTCCTTTGGAATAGCCGGGCAAATAATTAAGTTATTTCCAATGGTTTGATGATAGTCAAAAATATTTTCTAATCCTGGTTGTAATAGTTGGTGAATCCCTACATGTGCACCGGCAGACGCCATTTCATGTTCATCTAATAGCTGTTTAACTTTTTTGGCTGGAGTATTATAAAAGCCTGCAAATTGAATACCTTCATATCCAAGATCAGCTACTTTTTGGAACGTTCCCAAAAAGTCTTTTTCTGCATCTTTCCAAACAGAAAATAACTGTAAGCCTATTTTACTCATTTAACAAACAACCCCTTTTTTTAAAGCAGCGGTTAAATTTCTTTAACCGCTGTTCTTTGATTGGACTATTTATACAGTTACATCTTCACTTAATTTAATTGCTTCGCCCTTTTCTGCTGACTCATACAGTCCATTAATGATTTTCTGAAGGTAGACACCTTGTATACCTGTACTTATCGTTTTTGTTCCTTCTAAACACGAATCTACAAATCTCTCAAGTTCAAGTTCGTGCCAGTCTCTCTTAGGCAAATGAGAAGGGGTAATATCTATTAAAGTATCATGCTTTTCTTGATAGATTTTCAGTGGAAACACATCTGCTCCCCCTTTATCCCCCATTAAGGAAACATTCATCACATCATGCTTTTCCACATTCGCAGCAAAAGCAGTCTCTAATAAAATTGACGCCCCATTTTTAAACGTGATCATGCCACGTGCCATGTCTTCCACTGAGAAGTTTTCCCAATCCCATGTTCCCATGAGACCTACTCCTTTTTTGTTGCCAAGCTTCTGATACGTCACACCAAAAACAGTATCCGGCTCAGGATAACCCATCAAATATAAAGCGGTATCCAACATGTGAACCCCGATATCAATTAAAGGTCCCCCGCCCTGAAGTTCTTTATTTGTAAACACACCCCAGCCTGGAATTCCCCGGCGTCTCATAGCCGTCACACGTGCAGCATATATTTCCCCTAGTTCTCCTCCATCAATAAAGCGCTTTAACACTTCTACATGTGGAGCATGGCGGAAGTGGAACCCATAAGTTAAGATTTTTCCAGCCTTTTCAGCGGCGATGGCCATTTCCTCAGCTTCTTTTGCTGTCATAGCCGGCGGCTTCTCGCATAAAACGTGACAACCTTCAGATAATGCAGCCATTGTTGCAGGATAATGGTATTTATTTGGTGTACAAATACTTACCGCATCTATTTGAACGCTTTGAAACATTTCTTCATAGCTTGAAAAAACATGTGGAATATTAAATTCTAATGCCGCCTTGTCAGCCATTTCTTTCACAACATCACAAATTGCAACAATCTCTACCTTTTCCCCGCATTTTAAATAGTTTGGAATATGGGCACCCGTTGCAATACCACCAGCACCAATAATGCCCACTCTTAATTTTTTCATTGGATTTCCCCCTAATTTATTCCTATTTTTTCACAGTCAATATTTCATCTTTTTCTACTCTTCGACCTTGTGTTTGTGATAGGATTGCGGCTTGATTGATCAATGTTAATCCCTGCACATCCTTCTCTGTAATGGATGGAATTTTTCCTTCAATAATGGAGCTTATCCATTGTTCCATTGGCAAAGGCAGTGCGGTTGGCAAAGTATCAGGTGTATGCCACCCCTCACCCAGTTGTTTAGATTTTAAGCGGATTTTATCATCTTCTATTAATAATGCTCCTTCTGTTCCATACAATTCTAGCTGGAAAGGGCTTCCACTAGAAAGAAACCCTGTTTCAATTGTTCCTAACGCTCCGTTTTCATACTCGATAATCGCCACTGAATTAACATCAACTTCATTTTCCGATTGTGGCTGTAAGCGAGCTATCACAGCTTTTACTGGTCCTGCCAGGCGGTTCGTTAAATAAATCGGATGGGCACCAAGGTCAATAAATGCACCTCCACCGCACTCCTCTTTATTAAAAAAGTGCTTAGGCAGCCAGCCGTTTGGATTCCCCTCTAAAGGAACCGCACCATTATGTGCAAGCCGGCATCGAATAGACGTTAGTTTCCCTAATAGCCCTTCATTTAGAACTTGTTCTGCATATAAATAATAATTCTCAGTTAGCCGAGGCAGCGAAACCATCAGCTTTACCTGATTCTGATTCACTGCTTCATAGATTTCATTACATTCCTCTACTGTAAAAGCGAGTATTTTTTCAGTAAAAATGTGCTTTTTATATTCAGCTGCCAGAATAATAATCTCTTTATGGAGGTTTGTCGGTGTATCTACAATAACGGCATCAATTTCTGGGTCAGCCAAAACTTCCTTTAAGTCTGGTTCAAAAGGTACAGTAAGTTGTTTCGCCCATTCTTGACCACGTTCCACATTTTCATCCCAAACGACCTTAATTTGAATGTGTTCATTTTGATTGGCTTGACGTGCGTAATCGTCTGCATGGACATGCCATTTACTTAACAAAGCAACATTAACCATGGGATCTCCTCACTTTTAAGCTTTATATTTCATTTATCACTTCTGATACCGGTACAACAATCACTTCAACGCCCTTTTTTTCAATTTCCTTAAGGATATCTTTATCGGCGAGTTCACTAGTAATAAATATATCTATTTCATTAAAATTACAAAAAGAGGTTAACCCTGCCCTTTGAAGTTTACTATGGTCAGCTACTACTACAATTTTTTGTCCTGAGGAAACCATTGCCCGTTTAATTTCTGCTTCATACAAATCAGAACTTGTAAAACCCTGGCGCAGTGAAATCCCTGATGTTCCTAAGAATACATAATCGGCATTGTAATTTTGTAATTCAATTTCTGCCTGTGGACCAACCAGACTCATTGAATTTCGTCTTAGTTTCCCGCCTAATAAGTAAATCGAGGCAGTTTCATCTTTGCTGCATTCTTCTGCTACATCCATGGCATTAGTAATAATCGTTAAATGACTATTTTCCGGTAAGTTTTTTCCCACATACCAGTTGGTTGACCCTGCATCAAAAATAACAATTTGCCCTTCCTTTATTAATTGAGCAGCTGCTTTCCCAATCGAATCTTTTTCATGTGAATATTGTAGTTTTCGTTTATTAACTGGAGGAATCAGGGAATGATTCTGATACTGTTCTTCTTCAATCAGGATGGCTCCCCCATAGTTTTTCTCTGCAATTCCTTCTTTTCCCAGCTGGGTGAGGTCCCGTCTAATCGTTTCCTCGGATACATGCAATAATTCGACTAGATCAGAAACTTTTACACTTTTATTCTTTATCAATAGTTCTTTAATAACCTTCCTGCGCTCTGCCACAATCATTTTGAAATACCCCTTCTTGCTCAAATAATTACTCTTTTTCTTAATCTTCCCATTCCAGTAAATTGTTTTCAACTATTGGTTTGGATGGATCTTTAGGAATACGGAATGTCTTTATTTCTGATGGCTTAAACTCCGAAGTGATTGTCCGGCCCCACTTAGGAAGACTTATGACGGCAACTGTAGCTTCATTGGAGGTTTCATAAACCCGCAGAATGAGGTCTTCATTATCCTCCGCTTGCTTGATCACACTGACAATGACATTTTCCACATCTACAGACAAAAAGGAATCTTTTTGTGGCAGTGATCCTTTATGATAGCTCTCAATAATCGAAATAGGTTTTTGGTTTAACTCAGCCGCTCGTTTTACCGTACCCGCTGTTTCCCAATTCCCTGTATGAGGCAAAAGTGAGTAGGTAAATCTTTGAATTCCCTGATCAATAAATGAATAGGATTGGTTTTCCTCCGGAACGATTGGGTCATGGTGTGCATAGATAGGGCTGCGCAGAACGGTCACACTCATTTCCTTGTTATGTATATCAAAGCTGTATTTCCCGTCATTTAATAGGCTTAAGCCGTAACTTTCCCCTGTTGAAGGATGGGTTCCAGAGATATCAATCCAATTTTGACCCGGTTCTTCTTCCCCATTCCCCTCTCTTACAATATGTCCATACGGAATTTCATAGGTTGATTTTCTAAAAATCAGATTGACTGGAAACTTCAGTTTTAGTGCTTTAAATTGTTCCTGCCAGTTTATTGTGCAATGAACATCAATCTGGCCAAGCTCCTGGTACATTGTAAAGTCTTGGGCCAAAATAGATTTCCCATATTCACTGACCACGCGAATCACAGATTTTACAGGCCCCTGTTCCACTAGTTTTACACTTGTTGCTTTAAATGCACCTGCTTTTTCATTAAATCGAAGGACATTGTGGGACCAGGTGTCACTCTTATCGTGGATGACGACTGGTCTTGCTGCTGGTCCGCTTAGTAGCTCAAGGTTCTTTTGTTTATCAAATAAACTCGTTACAAAGCCGGTATGTGAATCGATTTCAACCCTGAAATGAGCATTTTCTAAGAATGCTTCACTTGCTGGGAGCGATGGGAATTCTTTACCTTCATGACGGCTGACAATTTTATAAACCCTGTATCCCATTGAAGGAAGGTCGGCAATGAAACTAACCCGTGAACGTCCTCCGGCTGTAGCCTGGGATTGAACCGTCTGCATCGCAATTTGATTACCCTCTTCATCTACTAAAATATCGCTTGACTTTAATCCGCCTACTTCCTGTTCAACATTCACCTTGCTGTTCCATGAATGAGGATTAAAGATCACAAGAGGCTTCATTCCTTTTTCTTCTTCTATATTAATTCTCCACGATAACGATTGAATCGCATAGTTTACTCCTCTTTTGGCGATTGACATCGCTTCCCCATGCATATCTCGTGCATCATCATATGCAGCCTCTAAACTAGTTCCTGCTAATATGTCATGGAATTGATTGAACAATACATTTTTCCACGCCAGTCCGTATTCAGAAGATGGATAATTTTGACCTGTGAGCCAGTTCGCCAGAGACGAAAATTTTTCTGCTTTGATCAGTGCATTTTCTGCTTCTCGGTTCCATTTTTTTATTCCAGAATGAACGGAATAGCATCCACTCGCATGGTGCTGAAGGTCATCATGAACTACCGGGAACGGAAGATTCTTATTCATGAGCTCATCAAAAAATTTATTAGGTGTGCTGAATACAAGATTCGGGTATGATGGGTCTTCATTTAATTGTTTAATGCTTTCGATATTTTCTTTTGTCGGCCCGCCGCCATGGTTGCCTACACCGTAAAAGGTCATTAAATCATTAAATGGTGCTTTTAATTCATCTGCATTTCGGCGTATATGTTTCTTGAGTTCCTTGCCCCATGTGCAATATTCAAATGGAATACGGTAGGATAAAACACGTGATCCATCATCTGATTCCCACCAGAATAACCTTCCAGGCAGTCCTTTTTCCTGCGGACTTGGACGCATGAAAATATAATAATCCATGCCGCTCTTCTTTAAAATTTGCGGAAGCATTCCATGATGTCCAAAGCTGTCCACATTATAGCCAACTTTTGCCGTCACCCCGAATTTTTCTTCGAAATAACGCTGCCCATACAATCCCTGGCGGACAAAGGATTCTCCGCTTGGTATATTGCAATCAGGCTGAACCCACCAGCCTCCAACAATTTCCCAGCGTCCTTCTTTAATGCGCTGTTTGATTTCTTCAAACATTTGCGGTTCGTTGTTTTCAATCCATTCATAGTTTGCAGCGGAACTATTTGTAAACACAAATTCCGGGTACTCCTTCATTCTGTCAAGGGCCGAACGGAATGTTGCTTTTGTCTCCTGAAACCCTTCCTGCCATTGCCAAAGCCAAACTGGATCCAGATGAGCATTTCCAATCATATGTAAAGTCTTCACTTTTGTTTTTGGCAGTTGTTTTTCTTTTTCAGCAATCGTTTTTTCTGTCATTAATGGTCTCCTCCTTCAGCAGGCAGATTATTAATTGTAACCAGTGCTTCAGCATGCTGCCCAAAATGATGTTCCCCTATGGTTAGATCAACGGCTATTCGTTCTCTATAGCCTTGGGTTTCTATTGGAACTGTCATGGATGCCGTAAATTGTATGGTTTCCATGCTTGTTAATTTCGCTTTGAAATCACTATTATCGACCTGCCAGTTGGTTGGTGTGATCATCTTTGCTAATACCTCTTTTTCTTCATAAAACGGATTCTTTATTTCGACCGTTACCGAAAAAGTATCACCTGTCTGAACCATCGTCTGGTATGGATGAATAATGGCTCCAAATCCATCTGCCCCTAAATCCAGTTCATCTAATGGCAAAAGGTCACGATGAAGTTGTTCAAGCACCTTCCCTTTTTCTTCAATTAGTTGAAGAAATTCCTCAGTAACCACTATTGGCTCCCAATGCCCTGAAATGAGAAGATCTGGTTGTAATTCTCTATAAAGCTTGGCACTATCTATGTAATCCCAAATTCTAAATTGGTTTTGATACACATAATTGAATTGTCCATCCTCCCCTTGATATTGGTCTCCGATTGCAAGAACTCGTTTTCCATCAATGATAAATTCAATAACAGCTGCATATAAAGTATGACCTGGCTGCTCATAAAGTGTGAATTCGTACTCTTCCCACTTAATTTTTTGTTTTAACGGCAGCTGTCGATTCACTGGGATTGGATCATACCACAAACATGGTAAGTTAAACTTTTCAGGATTTTCGAGGACATGGGAAAAGTTTTCAGGGCACCAAATTTCCGTTCCCTCGATATCCCTCAATAAGTTAAGACCTGCCACATGGTCATCATGGTAATGAGTCGGGATGACTACATCAATCTTTTCCACCCCATATTGTTCTTTTAACTTCGAAAGTGTGTATAACCAAGGCCTCCTTGAAGCTCTGTCACTTCCAGCTGCAATCCCTCCTATAAAATCGTAGCCAAAATCAATAAACAGGGCTTTGCCGCTTTTTGATAGGATGACGTATGCATTGGACATGCTTGTTTTGTTAAATAACAAATGCGGTGTAATTTCTTCATAGGGGTTTTCCCTCAATTTGAGTAACCTTGGGTTATGATTTCTTTGATTCATTAATTTCACAAGTCGCCCAATAAGGAGGTCAATTGCAACTGAAGGGTGCTCCATTAATTGCCCATGTGATGGCAAAAGCAGGTCGGGGGTTCGGTCTTTTATATCCAAAAGGGAAAGAACACTTAATGCAATCCCCTCTCCACCGTTATACGTCCATTGGGTAGCAGACAAGGACCAAACTTTGCCAGGTCCATAAATTAAATCACCAGTAAATGCGGTTCTCTTCCCCTCTATTTCTGCTATGACAGTAATCGAACCAACGGTATGTCCTGGAGTAGGAATAATCGTAAAAGCTATCCCGTTAATCACATGTGAGGAATAATCTTTTAACGAGCCATAAACAGGCACTGATTGCAGAAGGGAAAAGCGATCCTGCCGCATATTGTAGTTATTTGTGATCGCTCGAGCCTTCCAATGTTCATCGATATGATGAAATAGGTCTTGTTCTGTATGAGGCACCCAAATGCGTATCCCTTCCTGGACTGCACTATGCAATCCCTGAACTTGGTCCCGGTGATGATGGGTTATAAGAATATCTGACACGTTGTCAACTCCGATTGAACCCAGGTGTTGAAGAACATTCCCATCCCCAAAGTCAATTAAGACCGCTTTTTTTCCGGTCTTGATCACGTAGACATTACATGTATCTTCATATAGGAAAAGATTTGTTGAGATTTTTTTCATCTCTCTATACAACTCCCATTATTGTCTTTAATTAAAGATATTGCTTTTTTTCTTATCTACTTTCGTCTCAACAAACTCAATTAATGGGAGTAGTATGCTTCCTGCATATCTTTTCGGATGATTCCGTATTTCACCGGCCGACTCCTTAAGCCAATTGAGAGGAGCAGTAATATCTTCGTTGTTTTCCAAAGCCCTTAAAACCGTAATGGCCCTTCTCCCTGCCCATGCCATGCTTTCCATCAGTTCAATCCATTGAACCAGATTATTACGCAGGGCATAATTAGACATTCTGTATTTAAGATGGTATCCGGCTTCATCAAGTGAATCCAAGTAGTCAAACAGCTTTTGGACATCTTTGCTAACGGATGCAGTTTCACCTAAGTGAAGGCTAGAAAGTGCTTTTTGAACTAACTGTTCCAATATTGGTGCTTCCGGATAACCAAGACAAGAGAACAATGAATTCTCAGCGAAGAGTTTGATAGCTTCATAGTTTTCATTACCAGCGATTGTTTTCAATGCCTTTTCCCACGATGACCAGGGTTCATAGCAAGCTGGATTTTTAAAATAATCCGCAAAGGTTAGCAAAGCTATTTTTGAAGCCTCAGCCTGACTCATTGTATTGACGATAAACCCTTTACACACATGCGGAAGTCTGCCGTCACGTCCGGTAATTGGACCGATATGCATCTCATTTGTCATCGCTAAGTCATTTACAGGATAGTTATCCCAAATAATCGGTTTTCTTTGTACTGCTGCTGCAAATTCAGCAGCAGCTTGTTCGGATATAGTTTCAGAACAAATCTCTGGACCTGTATAAAAGATATCAATCTCTTGGTCTAGTTCTTTTCCAAGTTCATGAATATAGTCACTAAATGGTGCCTTCCCGTGATAATCAGTAGGACAAAGTGATAATTTACATGATTGATCCAGCGATTTTAACCAAAATAGCAATCTGTTCGCGATATGTATATGTGCCCCAGCATAACTGTTAAACATTCGCTGTTCTTCTTCATGATGAAATTCAGCAGCAATGTCATCGAGCATAATCATAAAATGCCTGACTCCAATATCATAAAATGCTTTATACTTCGTGGTAATCAAGTGGAAATCTTCTTCGGATGCATAATTGATTGAAACACCAGATCCGAGCGAGTAGCAGAATTCTACTCCATGGTTCATCGAATGTTTCACCGTTTCTGCAAATTGTTCCATAATGAAATCGGGATATGGCTCCCGCCAGCGGGCACGATGCTGGCGGTCATTTTTAGGTCCATAAATGTATAGATTAAAGTCATTCTCTGCAATAAAAGAGATTAAATTATTCCGTTCGGGAGCCGTGTAAAACAAACCATAAAAACCTTCAATGACCCCTCTAACTGGAAAATAGGATGTGTCTGTCATTTAAGTCCTCCTTTATTAAGTAGTTTAATTGCTCCTTTTATTAACCCTGAAAGTTTTCTGCCTGATTTGAACTGCCCAGAAAATGCTGAATTTTTTCAATTACTGTTGCCTCAACGGCTTTTTGCGCCATTTCTAACTGCTCGTTTGATAGTGATTTGCATTCCTCGTTTGTCATCCGTTCTTCTTTTCCTAGCGATTTTAGAAGGGAAATCTCCAAATCTGTTGCAATATTCACTTTACTAACACCGCCATTTGGAAGCTTCGTAGCTGCAATAATCATCTCAGCAGGTACACCTGATCCACCATGAAGAACTAAATGAACCGGTGTTAATTTCCGAATGGCTTTTAGTCTCTCAAGGTCTACCTTTGGCTGTCTAACAAGATAGACACCATGGGCCGTACCGCATGAAACCGCCAATGCATCACAGCCAGTTTCATTTACAAACTGCAAAGCCTCAGCTGGATCGGTGTAGAGCTCCTCATCCTTGTCAGTTTCCACAAAATCAGTTGTTCCGATTTTTCCTAACTCAGCCTCTACGGAAACACCTTTCGCATGGGCATAGTCCACAACCTTTTTGCTGATGGAGATATTTTCGGCTAACTCGTGCTCCGAAGCGTCAATCATCACGGAAGTAAACCCAGCCTCAATCGCATCTTCAAGAACAGAGATTTGCTTTGTATGGTCAAGGTGAAGAACGACCGGAACTGTAATACTCTCTTCTTCGACTGCTCGGTAAAATTCTTCTGCGAATTCGAACGGAGTAATGCCATACCGTTCTAATTCTTTTTGTGAAATTTGGACAATTAACGGTGATTTTGTTTTTTCACCCGCCCTTAAAACAGGGCGGATCATAGGAGTATACCGTGGAGAGAAAGAGCCAATCGCATAGCCCTTTTTTTCTGCTTCCTCCAGGGCTTCTTTTAACGTCAATACATTGATTAAATCTGTTTTATTAGTCATCATCATAAGCTCCTCTATTTATCTAATTACTCATTCATTTGTTAGGGACGATGGAAAACGGCGATAAAAATTCCGTAGTTGTTCCTGCAGCCCCATATACCCTTCTTCATATAAGTGTTTATATTCCTGATGGAATTCCTGATTTGGCACTATTTCCTTGCTGTGCGTATAGCGGACTGCCGAAACCGCCTCTTCCTCGCTCTTATAAACCCCGATGCCAATTCCTGCTGTTATAGCAGCGCCAAGCATGGTTGCTTCATTAATTTCTGGGATAGTTAACTGGCAATTGGTGATGTCTGCTTTTATTTGCATCCAGTATTTATTTTTCGTCCCTCCGCCAACTGAAGTCATTCGGTTTATCCGATATCCAGAAATCCTCTCAGCAGATCTGCGAATTGATTCCAATTCATACGCTGTCCCCTCCATCATTGCTTTCAAAAGATCTCTCCGTTGATGAGATGTCTTGAGACCAATGAAAGCCCCTCTTGCGTATGTGTCTGGCTGCGGTGAGCCGCTTCCGGACAAGTATGGATAATATAAGATACGTGACGGTCCTGCTTTTACATTAGAAGAGAGGATCATAATTTCTTCGTAGGTCATTTTTTGATCTGCGAATTGTTCCCTGAACCATTCAATCGAACCTCCGGAGGCTGAAATTCCTCCCATCCAAAAGAGGCGGTTCCGGACGATATGACAGCCGAAGGTCATACCTGAAGCGTATTCTATATCTGTAAGCTGCCTTTTCTCAAACGCACCTACCATTGTCTCGGCGGTTCCAATTGAATTAAATACATTACCTGGATTGACAGCACCAACGGCAATGGCAGCAACAAGGTGGTCATGACCTGCAATAGCAACAGGAATTCCCGGAGAAAGTCCTAGATGGTCACACACTTTTGATTGGGTCAGACCCATTAGTTTTCCACTTGGCATTGCTTCTGGAAATAATTGTTCCGGTAACCCAAAGTGCTTTATCCACGGTTGGTCCCATGTTAGTTGGTCAATCCGGAACGCATAGGTCCTTGCAGCCAGGGTATAATCTGTCGCAAGATTCCCGGTTAGCAAGTAGGCAATATAATCTGATGCCGAAAGCCAGACTGCCTCTTCCAAAATATCCTTATCCTGTTTTTTCAATTGTAATATTTTTGCCAGCCCGTACTTGTAGCTATTATGAAGACCTGTTTTTTGAAAGCGATCAAAGGGTCGATCCTCTTTTGATATTTCCTCTGCTTCGGTTTCCGCACAGCGGCTGAACCATGGAATGAAATTCGTTCTTGGTCTTCCAGTTCTCCTGTCCAACAGTAGACCAGTTTCGGCCATACTAGTTATACCGATAGCCGAAACCTTTTCCTCACAGCCGGATAAAATCTCCTTTAGACAGCTTGCAATATTTCTCCAAATTTCTGATGGAGAGAAAAACGGTTCACCTTGTTGGTTATAGTGAGTAATAGTTGGACGAACAGCAATTTTTAGGATTGATCCATTTTCTTGAAAAAAACCCGCCTTACAATGTGTTGTCCCAATATCAATACCAAGCAATCCCATTGTCTAAACAATTCCTTCCACTTTTTCCTTGTACACCTTTATCCTTTAGACCCAGCTGTTAAATTCATTCCCTCGATAAAGTAACGTTGGAAGAAGAAGAACAGCAGGATAACCGGTAATAAAACCATGATTGATCCAGCCATCAAAAAGTTCCATTGGGTGTCATTTTGTCCTTTAAACACTTGCAAGCCAAGCTGCAAAGTATACATTGATTCATCATTTAAGAATAATAATGGTCCAAGAAAATCATTCCATGCGCCGTTAAAGGAAAAAATTGCAACCGTAGCAATGGCTGGTTTGGCAAGCGGAATGATGATTTTCCACCAGATATAAAGATGATTAGCCCCATCTATTTTGGCTGCTTCAATTAATTCATTTGGTATCGTCAAAAAGAATTGACGAAGTAAGAAGATAAAGAAGGCACTTCCAAAGAAAGCCGGGAGAATTAATGGAATATAGGTATTTAGCCAACCCAATTTGGCATAAAGCACATATTGAGGAATTAACGTAACGAAACCAGGAATCATCATCGTTGCCAGCACTACTGCAAACAAAAAGTTTCGTCCTTTAAACTGAATTTTGGCAAATCCATAAGCGATGAACGAATTGGCGAGAACATTCCCTAGTACAACGAAACTTGTAATAAATAAAGTGTTCCAAGTGTATCTAAAAAAGGATCCCTTTTCTAAGGCAATACCATAGTTTTCCCAGTGCCACTCTTTTGGGATAAAGGTTGGCGGGTATGTCATAATTTCTTTCATATCTTTTAAAGATGTGGCGAACATCCACCAGATTGGCGATAATATTAACAAGCTTCCAAGAATGAGGATGGTTAAGATAATGCCTTGACCTACTTTTTTCTTGAATCGTAAACTTTTAAAATAGTTATCTTTTTCTTGGACGACTTCACTCATTTGTGTTCCGCTCCTCTTTTGGACCACTTCGCTCATTTTTGATCCTCCCCTTCATAATGTACCCAGCGTGGGGCAAGCTTTAGGTTGAATACCGTTAACACGAGGATGATGATAAATAAAACCCACGACATCGCCATCGCGTAACCCATATCGAAAACTTCAAACGCTTTGTTCCACATATGTAAATTATAAAAAACTAATGAATTTGCCGGCCCGCCATCTCCACTTTCACTCATTACATAAGCTTCTTGGAAAATTTGGAACGCTCCAATTGTACTAGTTACAAGATCGAAAAAGATAACTGGTGTAATCATAGGCAGGGTAATATGAAAAAACTTCCTAAATGTACTTGCCCCATCAATCTCTGCTGCTTCATACAGAGAAGGTGAAACACCTTGTAGACTTGCCAGGTACAATAGCATACCGCCGCCGACACTCCACATTTTCATAAAGATTAATGCGTTCTTTGTCCAAGATGGATCCGTCAGCCATGCCGGTCCTTCAATTCCAACAAAACCAAGCAATGTATTAACCAATCCTGTGGAAGGACTCAGTAATTGCATCCAAAGTAAATAGACACCCACACCAGATAAAACCGCCGGCAAATAGAAAATCGTTCGAAATACTCTCATTCCCCGAACACCTTGATTTAAAAGAACAGCGAGCAGAACAGCACCAGCTGTTGTTAACGGTACAGAAACGACGACAAAATAGAGGGTATTTCGCAGTGAAAGCCAAATTATCGGGTCATTTGTAAACATCTTTTTAAAATTATCCAGCCCGATGAAATCCATACTTGAGGTGATATTATAATTGGTAAAACTACCATAGAGGGAAAATAGTAGTGGTCCTGCAAGGAAAAATAGAAAACCAATTATCCATGGAGCAATAAAAAGGTATCCTTGGAGACCTTCCTTTCGCTGTAATGAAACCATTGTCTTTGAGTGTTTACTATTCCTTTTTATATCTGATTTTCCTAAAATCTTTGGTTCCATTTGAATCATCCCTTCTTCCCAGTTTAAGCAATCAGGGAGCGAATTGATGTCACTCCCTGAAATACTGCTTAAAACTATTTGTTATTCTTAACCAGCTCTTCTACCGCTTTTTGTGCATCATCCAATCCTTCTTTCGGTGATTTTTTCCCTAATAGAACGGACTCAATCTCTGGCTGGATTAAATTGATATAATCTGGTGCTTCGATTGGTGTTGGCGTTAGCAAGGTTTGTTTCATATTTTCATTCGCTAATGAATATACCTTCTTGCCATCCTCTGTAAATTCTGTACTGGTAGAAGCTTTTTCTGCTGCTTCTTTGTTTGCAACAATATCAAAGTTTTTAACCGCCCAGTATTCTTGTGCCTGAACATCCGTTAAATACTTCAGGAATTCCCAAGCTTCATCAGGATGTTTCGCTCCCTTAGGAATCTCGGCGACAAATCCACCGCCCCAGCTTTCATTACCTGTTCCTGGTTCCATTTCAGGCAGTGGCGCCACGCCAAATTCCATACCTTCACCATAATCTCTTATTTTTGTGAAGAAATTTGCATTATCAGTAGTCATAGCCAATTTACCAGCAACAAATGGATCTGCTGTTTGCTCACCAAATTCAGCTTTAAAGTTATTAATTGTTTTATCACCGTAATAATCATAGTAATTTTTCATCCAAGTTAACGCTTTTACATTAGTTTCATCATTGATAACTGCTTTATTTGCATCAAAGTCCCAGTAACCTTTTCCGTCTGCATTGATCATCCAGACATCTGCTCCGATTCCCTGATTTGGCAAGTAACCGATTCTTTCATATTTATTGCCTTTTTTCACATCAAGCTTTTTACCCATTTCTTCTAACTCTGCCCATGTTTTTGGTGGTGTATTTGGATCAAGACCTGCTTCTTTAAACATTTTTTTATTCCAGAATAGTAGACGTGTATCTGTGTTAAATGGCAATGCATATGGATCCCCTTTATATAGACTTGCATTATAAAGTTCTGGGAAGAAACGATCTTTAACTGCTGGGTCCTTCTTTAAATATTTTGCTAGATTTGTATTTTGATTGTTTTTCGCACGGTGGCCTACTGCATTGATATCATTTATGATTAGGTCTGCAGGATTTCCGGCAGCAATGGATGCTAAGTTCTTAGTCCAAACATCTCCCCATGGCAGATATGTATGTTTGACTTCGATTTTATCCTGAGATTTATTAAAATCATCAATAATTTTTTCAATAATTGGACGGCGGGTTTCAGATCCCCAAAAAGTCCAAAAATCAATTACTACTTTTTCGCCATTCTTAGATTTACTTCCACTTTCATTTGCACCGGATTCTTTGCTTGAACAGCCAGTTAGGATTAAAGAAAAGCTCATGGCTAGAATTAACAGCGTCATTAATGTTTTTCTTACTGTCTTCATTCAAAATCCCCCTTGAAAATTTTTTAATTGGTCGCAACCTCACATTTCTGTTCAACTAGATTTTGTAAACTTTCTCTCCTTCCGTGTTTTTTCATAGAATTATTTAAAGATTATGACTGTTATTGTGGAATTTGTTACTGTTTTTGTGAGGTTTTGTGGACTTATCCCTATTATTATATGAATGCGTTTACAAGTCAATCATTTTTGAATATTCTATTTATATTTTTTATAAGTTTTCATCAGCCTCTTTTAAGGTTATTTTTGGCAGTCTATTTATGATATAGTGTGCTGAAACAGTACTAATTAGTGCCGTTAAACTTGCTATTAATAATACTCCAATGCCAGTAACAAACAACAACAGTAATAGAATCAACAAAAAACCACACGACATGAGAAAAGTGATAACAGGCTTTCGTACTCCCAGCATGAAAGAAAAAAATAGAGTCTTATACCATGGATATTCATAGCGAAGAAATACAGGAAAACTATACGAAACAGCAATTAGGAATAACAAGGTAAATGCTAATACGGCAACTCGAATAATTTCTGTCATATCAGAAATTGCGTTTCTTAGGATTAAAAGATCAACAAATAGCAGCCCGCCAATAATCACTATGGAAAGTCCAAGTGGATAGCTTTTAAGGAATAACCTTTTGAACTCTCGAAAAAAGACCTTAAAGTCCGGCTCATCTTGATCCTCTCTAACCAATCTGTCCATTACTCCAAACATTGCTGCTGTGGCAGGAATAATAGTAACAATAGGGAGTGAAAATAATAGCCAAATAGCGTTCAGAAATAATAGTCTCCACAGCCACTCCATTATAAATAACAGTGTTCTACGCATAAAAACGCTCTCCTTAAAAAGACTTAATGATCATGGAAACCCAGGGTGCCTTTATCTTGCGAGTGACACCCCTGGTTATACTAAACTATTTAACTAAGTTTTTTGTACTTAACTCGAGGGCATCACTTGCTTTTAAGGCAACATCAAGAGATTGAATACTATCTTTATAAGTAGAGAGAACAAAGGAAGGATTCTTTTCTTCTATCGCCTTTGCAAATGCCGCTAACTCCCGCTGGTATAGTGCATTTTCATCCGATTGAAAGGAAATAGGCTCTCCTTCTACCTTTCCGGTTACACTTCCATTGACAAGGTCCAGTACTAAATGGAGTTGGTCCGAGATGAATTCAATTTGTGTAAAGACATCTGGATAGGACCAAGTATGTGTATGATTCTGCAAGATTCCATTCTGGTATTTCATTGATAGATTAAAACTATCTTCAACAGTAAAGTCTTCGCCTTTTGGCACAACGAGATTGTCTTGATAACCTGTTACTCGCTCCACTTCTCCAAGCAGGTAGCGCGACAGATCAAAAATATGAATGGCCTGGTCAAATACAGGGCCTCCCGATATTTCTTTATTAAAGAACCAGCGCGGCCAATTTGGACGAAGCGCTAACCCATCAAGCATGGCACTGCGAACCAGGGCAATCCTTCTGCCTTTAATCAGCTCTTTTAAATAGGCGACAGCAGGGCTGTACCTGTACATAAACCCCACACTATTAATGACACCGGTTCGCGCTAAAATATCTTCCACCTTTTGTGCCATTTCAAGACTTTTTGCAGGCGGCTTTTCAATAAAACAGTGGATTCCCCGCTCCGCGGCTTCACGAACAAGAAATTCCCGGACCTCTGGCGGAGTACAGATTACTACTCCTTCAGGCTTGCTTTCTTCCAGCATGTCCACATAACTGGTATAGCCCTTCACAGCAAATTTATTAACTGCTTTTAGAAGTGTTTCTTTATTTAATTCACAAACACCAACCACTTCAATTTCCGGCATATTCTTCATCGTGCTTAAATGCCCTTGGCCTTGCCAGCCTGTGCCGACCACTGCAATTCGTACCATGATTGCATTCCTCCTTACTGATATTAAAAATATTGGAACTAGGATTAGTCTTCATTAAGTAAACTCTTCACCCATACAAGAGCTTTCGCGCAGTCATCGGTTGGATCATGCTTAACTGCTTCTTGTTCAATTGATACTGTCCGATCATATCCGATTTCTCTCAAAGCTTTTACACACTCTGCAATTCCAGCAATTCCTGTTCCGAGCGCAACAGGGTTATGCTCCCCGATCTCCCTGACATCTTTAAGATGAACATTCAGTAAATAATCCTTTAATTTCCAGATTGCTTCAGCTGCGGAAAAGCCCTGTGTCCCATACCAGCCTGTATCAACTGTTGCACCAAGTAAGTCACCATAATCCCCAATCGCTGCCTTTATCTGATCAGGGTGCTTTTCGGGATGGTTTTCAACGCCAACCTTGATTCCATATTCATTACAAAGGCTATAAATGACGGGAGCTGATTCTTTGGTAATCCCGCTGGTAATTAACTCTATTCCAAGCATCTTGGCGGTTTCGAAACAAAGACGGGTCCATCGAGGATATCGAACTGGATCACCTAGCGAACATGAATAAGAATAGACACTTAATCCATAACTCTTCCAAATTTTCTGTAATTCCTCTGCAAAATATGGAGTCATAAATTTAGGAAAGGCATGCCCCATCCATAGTTCGATATCCCGGAATCCTGCACTTTGAATATCCCTGCATATACGGTCAAATTCTTCTAAACTAAAAGTCTCAATTACTTTCCGTTCGGCTTCTCCCCAATTTTCCATAGTAGTCTGGTAATTCATTGCCCGGGCAAAATAATTTGCCGTTTGAAACCCAATAATCACATGAATCCCTCCATTCAATTTCTAATTGCGACTGTTTATACAGAGAATCCTCCTGCTGTTACAATTCGATGGTACGTATTTCTACCTAATGCACCTTCAGGCATTTTCCATGGTGCGTCAAAGAACAAACGCTCTTCTGCTAATTCCTCAATGCTACTGATGCTTCCATTGAGCCACGAATGCAGCCGATATTCGACTGTATCTAATCGGGACAAAATCCCGCCGTATCGAATATCGATTACTTCCCAGCCGAAAGGCTTTAAAGATGAAAACCATAAAGAGCGGTGCAGTTTACGGAGCTCATCCACCATGCTTCTTAATAATGGAAGCTGGTCCTTTAATTGCGTTAACTCCTGTTTATCCCGCCGGTCGTAAGCAGCTTTTAAATGGATGCCAAATTCTGCTTTTACACTTAGTACTCGGGCCAATTGGGAATAAAAAGAAAACATCTCTGACCAATTTTTATTCCGTTCTTTCGCTTCTTCCATACGAGACGCTAAGTTTAAATAATGCTGTCCTAACGGCAGACTGCGGATATTTTCATCATATAAACCGAGTAGAACATCCTGCCATAACAAAAATTTAGATGGATGTGATTCATGAAGGTTATCTTTCGAAACACCAGGGGTTTCATCAAATTCATTTAGGGCAATGAAGTCGTCCCAATCTCCACCGGTACAAAATGAAAACCGTTTGGCTAATTTCTTGTGATCTACTTCTCTTCCATATCCGTGTTCAGCAAATAGCTGTAGTCCGGCCAATCCTGTGAATGGATGTGTTTCCGCACCATTATCTCCCCACATGGTCGCGAATACCTCAGTGATACCCTCTTTTTTACATGCCTCCAATGCAGCATTTGTAGTTGCCATTGTTTTTCCATAGTTCGGAGCCATTCCATTCCACGTCCAAACTCCGCCGGCAAAGATGGGCTCAGAGCCAAATTCTTTATGTTTTTGTAAAAATGTTCGATAAAATTCCTCGTCCGTATGGTAATAATCCCAATACACCATTTGAACATCCTTAGGCATGGAATCAATGACATCCTCTGGTATGTGGGCATTTAGATCGTAGTAATTACCATTTTTCGAGCCAAGTCTAAAATACATATCGCTCCATATCATTGGTGTTAAAGATAACTTTTCAGCAAGTGCGACAACCTTATGCAAGTGTTCATTCATGATGGAGAAACGTTTTTGGTAGCCATTCTGTTCCAGATATTTTCCTAGGCCCAGCTGGTGGGCTTCATCCATACCAATATGAATTCGATTGCTTCGAAATGGCTTGGATGCAGCCTTTAATAAGTTTTCAATAAATTCATAGGTTTCTTCCTTACCAACCAATAAAATATCGGCCGTATCTTTTATGTTTGCTGCATAATTCCATTTCAGTGCCTCGGTTAAATGGGCAAGTGTTTGGATACAAGGGACCATTTCTATTCCAAACTGGTGGGCATAATCATCACATGCCCGCAATTCCTGCTCACTATACCGGCCACGCATATACCCGAAATAAGGATATTCTTCAACTGTAAATGTATCCTCTGTATACACCATCACGACATTTAGACCCATTAATGCCATTTTTCGCAGAAGATTTTGAATTCCTTCTACAGTCATTACCCCATTACGGGAAACATCGACCATCACACCATTGGTTTTAAATTGAGGTTCTTCCATTACCTGAAACGTCTTATTTTCCTTAAACTCCTGTATCCATAATCCTACTGCACGAAAAAAGTGAATCTTCTCCTCAAAGAAAATCTCCCCGCGTTCCGGATTGCAGTTGACCTTTAACGAACCAGCTATTTGTTTCACATGAATAGGAAATCCTTGTTCACTTTGTTCAATCTTAAGCTCATGACAAATAATTGATAATCCTTCTTCAAGTCCTTGGATATCGCCGTAAAAGTGTAGTTTCATAGGGGCCTACACCTCAAACCAATAATTTTGATTCAATTTACTGTACCAATAATAGCTATCTTTCTTTGTTCTGTTTAATGTTTGGTAGTCCACATGAACAAGACCGAAACGCATGCTATAGCCGTATGACCATTCATAATTATCCATCAATGACCAAATACAATAGCCCTTTAAATTAACCCCTGAGTTAAGGGCACGACTAATTTGTGTTAGGTGCTGTTTCAGGTATTTAATCCGTTTATCATCTCGTACGCGTCCATCTATTGGGTCCTGATTATACGTTGCACCATTTTCAGTAATGTAGATAGGGACATCACCATATTTATTTTTAATATCCATTAACACTTTATAAAAGCCTTCAGGATAGATGGTGAAATCAATATCCGTGTGATCAAATCCAATATCAATGTGTTCACAATCAAATGTTCCCTGACCTTCTTTATATCTAGAGACGGTTCCCGTATAATAATTGATTCCTAGGATATCGATAGGCTGATTAATGAGTTCCATATCGCCTTCTTCGATGTTTACTTTTGCCCCTTTTGCTGCAAACCAATCAACTAATATTTGTGGATAACTGCCTTTAAACACCGGATCAAAAAACCATTCCGTAAACCAGGCAGAGATTCGCTTGCAAGCCTCGATATCTTCTGGGCGATCACTAAATGGTTCGTACCAAGTAACGTTTGGCGCAAAACCGATCTCTCCAGGAATTCCAAGCTCTTTAAAACGCTTAACCGTTTTTCCATGGGCTAGTAATAAATGATGTGCTACATCAAGAGCTGATTGGAGATTCTTTTCTCCTGGTGCTTGTTCTCCAATGAAATATCCTAAGAATGAAACACACCATGGCTCATTAATCGTTAACCATGATTTAATTTTTCCAGAGAACTCATGGAACAATAAATCTGAGTACTCCACAAATGCCTCAATCGTTTGGCGATTCTTCCATCCGCCTTCATCTTGAAGTGCTTGCGGCAGGTCCCAATGATAAATGGTGCACAGAGGTTCAATTCCATTTTCTAACAATTTATCAACAAATGTATGATAGTGATCCAGACCCTTTTGATTTACTTCTCCTCTTCCATTAGGAAAAATTCTTGGCCAGGCAATTGAGAAGCGGTATGTATTGACACCTAATTCTTTTAATAAGGCGATATCTTCATCGATGCGATGGTAACTGTCACAAGCGATATCGCCATTATCTCCGTTTCTGACTTTTCCTGGAATCCGACTAAATGTATCCCAGATCGACATTCCTCTGCCGTCTTCGTTATATGCCCCTTCTATTTGATAGGCAGCCGTAGAAACCCCAAAGCGGAAATCTTTAGGGAATGTAATAATTGACACGATTGTTAACCCCTTTCAAAAGTTATTTTTCTTAGAATCTTTTCGTTGTCGACACCAATATCTGTATGTACTATATATGGCTGCGGTTTCAACCTAGCTTTTTCACGCTCAAGCCACTCGCTCCAAATCCTTTTATCCTTAGAAAGGTTACTCGCACTTAAGCGCTTTAATTCTGTATGTGCCTGCTTACTAAGCAAGGAACGGACATCGTCGAGATAATTGACTAATATTTCATACCCTTTGGCACTTCCGCAACGTGCCAAAGCTCTTCCAATGGCTAGTTCCAGAAGGGCCCGTCTCTCAAGGAAGAAGTCGGCTTGATGGCCAGCATAGCACTGTTGATTGTTGACAGATGGGATGCGCAGTAATTGCTCTAACATTGGAATGGCATCCACATCACCTAATCTTTCAGCCCCAACACATATTGCATGGATATAATAAAAAATTCCCCACAACTTATCTTTAAAATCTTCTTCTGTTGGTTGCAGTAAATCAGCAACCCGCTGCCAAACTTTAATACTGCGTTTATCTCTGGTAAGTCCTAAGGAGTAAAGTAAATAACAGGCATCTGACATCGCTCCGTGGTCAGGCGGCATCGTTACATACAAAATATCCGCCGTCCGTTTCGGCAGTTGTTCTCCTTGCAGCATGGTCATTAGTTCAAAGATTAAAGTCGGAACGCCTGAGTTTGACCCATACATGGCTAATGCTTGTGCAAGCCGGACCTTACGAATTCCATCCGCGTCCTCATATGCCTGTTCCAGAAACGGAATGATTCTCTCTCCCGCCGTACAAATTTCAACAAATGGAATCTGCTGCTGATAGATTTCATTCATACGCATATGAGAGTATTCGTACAGTGGCTCTATCTCAATTGAATCAACCAATCTCTTTAGTTCTTCATCTGTATATTGAATAGCCTCTAATTTTCTCGTTAAAATACTTTCAGGCATTAAGCCCTCTTTTATAATTCTTTCTTGTAAAAGCCGGTAATCTATCTTTCTAGGATACTGCTTTTCTTTCACAGCCATCGCTGCGGCAAGTGCAGCAATACCTCCTAAGTTTTCCAAATCTGATTGCATGCGAATTGCTGGGAGGGCATCGTGCGTTGCCGAGACCGCCTTGCCAACCACTAATATTCCGTCCAGTCCTTTTGGGAGAAGCATTCGATACGGAATTTCAATTTCAAGGTTTGGCGGGATTAAGCCGGCATTTAACCAGTCAGCCTCACTAATTCCCTTCATATCATGGTTGCTAAAATGGATGTTAATACAATCCGTCCAGCTTCGATGCAACAATTGATCGCTCATGTTCATGACAACATCACCAATGATGTGACGACTTTCACGCGGAGCTACATAAATGCCGTGGTCATGGCAGCCATCAACGTCAGCACTCCATCTTCTTCTCCCAGCAAGGATTGCTCTTGTATAGTCTTGAACATCCGACACATTCACCATACTCGTGAAGTTATTTTGTAATTTACCTGGCTCTTTGTATTGAGCAAGTGAATACCACATCACGACATGGTCGCGGACAGAGCCATATTCAAATTCAGCTCCCGCAAATGCGGCAAGATCGCCATCACCAGTAGCATCAATTACACAATCGCTCCATACAGTGCCAGCTCCCCATTTCGTGGCCACAAGGCTGCCGCAAACCCTAGTTCCTTTTGTAATCGCCCCGAACGTGATGGTGTTAAACAACCATTCAATTCCTAAACGATCAGCCATTTCGATCAGAGCAAACTTCTTTGCCTCAATATTCCACTTATGGCCTTTGTACTTAATTCGTTGCTGGACATCATGGACAAGTTTCGTAATTCTCTCAGCATATCCATGGCGCTTACCAAACCAATAGCTGTCCACACCCCCAAAAGTACCTGTTCCGCCAAGTCCCGGATTGAGGTCAACAAGGATGGTATTGATACCTTCTTCTGCGGAAACAATCGCGGCTGATGCCCCGCTAGAGCCTCCTCCTGCCACTAGCACACCTGC
The DNA here is from genome assembly GCF_002567005.1 of Bacillus sp. AFS073361. GTDB lineage: Bacteria > Bacillota > Bacilli > Bacillales > Cytobacillaceae > Neobacillus. Next base: position 118,482 of record NZ_NUZU01000015.1, on the reverse strand, counting down.
TGTTTTACATAAGTACATTTCCTGTTCCGGAACAAACTGCTGGTTAACATGACGATCTAATAATTCAACAGGGATTTTCATTTCAAAACTGTCATCTTGAATAGAAACCTGGGCTTTTGTCTGTCCTGAATTCTCCTTTTTGAAAGTAAGATCATTCAGTAATTCTGCAACTTGTTCACCTAATGCAGCTGCTTTGGCAGGGTCTAGCCAATCCGTATTCCCATGCTTATAAAGATCTTGATAAAAACACCATGTATTTGGGTAATTTACCGATAATTGATCAAGATTCAGCGGTCGTTGCGTTTTGGGATACTCTTCCATTTCTTGAAACGGGCCTTTTAATTCATATGAACTTGCACATAACAAGGCTTTATTGAAAGCCGGTATGTGCTGAACCAGATATTCAGCTAGAGACATTCCTGCTTTTTGAGCGGCTAATTCCCGCTGTTGATTGGCTTCTAAACTGTTGTCCGCAGGTAACAACATTTCATATTCTACATAGAAATGTCCATTTCCGTGATAGCCGCTGTAGAGGTGAATCTTGTTGTGTTTTATCCCTAATCCGGACGGAACCGTAAATTCTATTTCATCTATTTCTTGGACATTGGTAAACTCTAATACTCGCTTAAAGTAACCCGTTTTGCTCTTCTCTGATGATGTCCATACTTCATCGTTAAAAAAAGTAGTAATAGCCGTTTCACTCGCATCAACAATTCCTTGGCATCGAATTAATTGTCGTCCTGATTTATTGGCTATTATCAACCCATTGTAATTGTCAGCAAGATTCGTGATCCCAATTGGGAGCGAGGCATACAATAAATGGATTCCCGCACCCAACAATTCCTCTTCCAACTGTAATTTCAATCGATCGACGTGAAAGACGATCGATTGAGAATCTCTATTGCTAATTGTTCTTCCACAAGCTTTTACACAAGCCTCCAATATTCTAGGTATTGGCATGGTTGTATGTGGCATCGTTATCCAAGGACGGAGGGCAGCGGTTAATTCACTTCCTAAATAAGTCCTTGATTCAACCACCATAACCCGTTTACCCTGTTTGGCCAATTGCAGGGCACTTGATAAACCTGCAAAGCTTCCACCGATAATGACGACATCGACTTCCGCCAAAATCGGGATTTCTTGTGCAGGCAATCGATGATTAGTCAAAATGACAGCCCCCTTTACATTAGTGTCCTTTTTTTATTTCAAGGAACACTTCACCCTCAACGTCCTGGCAATCAATGGTAAACAGCTGCTCGTTTGCAGAATCTTGGTGTATTAAGACCAATTCACCATTAACCGTTGCTTTAACTGGTGTTTCTTTCGACAAGAAAGCAAAAACTCCACCTTCTCTTAAGGTTACTTTCAGTTCTTTATCCAGGTTCCAAACCTTTACAATCCCATCATTGCAAATGAGTTTATTTAAAAGACCGATAGGTGTAAATGGCTTTTCAACTGGAATAATTAAATAAAGGGAGGTCCCGTTTTCCTCGATTTTAATATTCATTCGTTCATCTTTGCTTACAACCACATGTTTCTTCGTGAATACGTCAAAAATGATGAACGATTCTCCCACTAAATTTGGTACGTCATTTGGACCAATCGATCCTTGAATTGATCCAGTTCCTTCATTAATATTAAATGCGGCTATAACTCCTGCACCCTTGCATTGGTTCCAAATCTTTAATGGCTTTTTGGCTTGAGTTGGATCAATAAAGAGGCAATCTTCGGTTGGTACTCCAGGTTGTTCACAACGAATGATTTTTCCATCCTTATAAATTAACGGCCAAACCATGTCTGGATTGGTTTGATCAACCGCATCGCTAAAATAAATAGGCCCGCCGCTGACTACTCGTAAGATCATATTTTGCAGATCATCATGGTTTTTCGTCCAATACATATCCCAATCGCCCCAATAAAACGCACCATGGTATAGGGAATTATAGGCATTTTGCAAGGCATGTTCTTTGAATCCGCGCTCTTCTTGCGGCACAAAGTCATCACTATTGCGAGAAACGGCTGAGTATGGACGATGCCATATATTTTCCTCAGCCATTCCCATACAGTTAATGACTGTATTATCAAAATGTAAGGAACAGGAGGCTTCGAGTGCTGTATGGGCCCCGCTTGCTGCTTCGCCAACAGATTGGTTATTCACTGTAAAGTTTGAAATAGCACTTTGACTGTCGACTTTTACAAAGTCGATGCCATCTTTCTTTAATTTCGAGTGCCAAGCATGCCAAAAACCAAATCCATCTTCCGCTTTGGGTGATGGTATTAAACTGCCGTTTTTGGCTGTAAATAAATGTTTATCTAATGACTTAGCCAACGGTCCATTCGGTGAAATTCCCTCCCAATAACCTGCAAGGGTATGCCAAACTCCTACCCAATTGACACCAAAGTCATTTTTAAGGGATGAAACGGTATTGGCCAACCCCTGAGGAAATTTCTCCTGGTCTGCATCAAAGGAGTAAAGCTTTCTATTTTCCACTTCGGACCAGCCATCATCAATCATCATCCATTTAACAGGAAGTTTTTTTTGTTTTAGTTCCTCAGCCTTGGTTAGGATTCCTTCTTCATTAACCTCATGATAAAAGGCATCCCAACTGCACCAGCCTAAGTAATCCAGAATCTCAGGATACTTTTTTTCTTCTCTTGACATGATGCTTTGTCCACAAAGCGTGATGGCTTTCTTAACATTTTCATTCACTAAAGAGTAAGGATTATTTCCCGTTCCTAAAATAAAAGCAAATGTGGATATATGATTATAGCCGCCATGAAATGGTGAGATCGAGATTTGCAATCCATCTTTTGTACCGCTTAAATCTGTCCGTACTACTTCATCACAAACTGGCAGCAAATGATAGTATTCTTTTTCAGTTCTAAGTAATAACGATTGGGTCCGTTCTGGGATTTCTTGAATATTATCTGTAAAGAATGGCCGCGTCCACCACTCTTTATGTTGATAGTTTGCCATAATCTCATAATCTTCCATTAGGTTGTTAATCGTTATGTTGATGGCACGCTGTGGTGAAAAAAATACTTGTTTTTTAAACAATTCTTCATTTTTAACATCTGCATCCACAAATGCAGTAATAGATGAAGCGTAGCATCGGAATCGTAATTTCGTGAATACTGTATCATCATTATCGCTATAGGAAGAACGATATTCAGTATAAAAACCCAGATGGTCTTCTCCTGCGCTCTCTTCACTTGTTTTCAATTCTAAATTTTGAAGGGATTGATTTTCCAGATTAATAGACACTTGAATCTCGGAAAGAAAGGTTTTATTATTCAAACGGCATTGCAGCTCGTTATGATTTTGCTGGAATTGAAACATCGTATAACTCCTTTTGTTCATTTTTTGTTAAAGAACTTAACCGTTGATTTCTAGTCCATATTTGGCAACAGAAAGCGCTGCCAGGTCACCTACACTTTCTCCTAAGCCAGAAGGAACCACAGTACAAACATCGAGAGAATAAGAAAGTGCTTCCTTTCGAAGTTCTTCCATGACAATTGGCTTCAACAATGCTTCCTGGCGCAAATAAATGCTTCCAATGATAATTCTTTCTGGATTTAGCATATCCACTAATAAAGCCAGACCTCGACCTAATTTTTGTCCAACAATGCGGTAGATCTCAGTGGCAAACAGATCGCCTGCTTGAGCCGCTTCACCAACTGTTTTTGCTGTAATTGCTGCAATTTCATCTTGATTAGAACAAACAGAGGTCACTCTTCCCTGATTTAACCACTCTTTTGCCTTCATCTGTGCCAAGCGGGCGATTCCGCCGCCACTGCAGAAGCCTTCAAATGAGCCTGCCTTTCCGAATCCAATCGGACCATCATCCTCTAAACGAATATGCCCGACCTCGCCAGCGAAATCATTTGTTCCTGTATATAAACGACCATCCAAAATAAAACCTGCACCCATTCCTGTACCGAACGTTAGAAAAATCATGTTGTTCGTGCCTTTTCCTGCTCCCCATTTCCATTCAGCCAATGCACAGGCATTGGCATCATTTTGGAGAGAAACGGGAACTTGAAAACGTTCTTTTAATAGTGAAACCACATCAACCCGATCCCAGTTTGGTAGATTTGGGGGCGACAATATCAAACCCTTTTTACTATCAAGCGGGCCTCCACAGCTGATTCCTATGGCTTTCAGTTCCATTTCATTTTGTTCCTGCAATAACTTTTCTAACTCATCCATCATTGTTAAAAGGGCTGAGTCAGGTGTCCCCGGAGTAGGAAAGCTTTGCTTTGCCACTACCTTAATTCCTTTTTCATCTTCCACTCCTAATACAACGGCACATTTTGTACCGCCAATATCTAAACCGGCTAAAACGGGAATCATCCAAAAAACGCCTCCTCTAATAAAATACAAAGGGTATGGTAAATCGGGAGATGTCTTTCTTGTATATCAGGTGTGGAATCAAAGGGTACTGAAATGGTTACATCGCATAACGTTTTCAATTCTCCACCGCCTTTTCCAGTGAATCCAATGGTTACTAACCCAAGGGCTTTGGCAACCTTTACCGCATGATTTATATTTTTGGAGTTACCCGAGGTACTAAAGCCGATAAATACATCACCTGCTTTACCATATCCGTACACTTGTTGGGCAAAAACCATATCTGGGGCAACATCATTGGCGAATGCAGTCATGAGTGCTGAGTGACTTACCAATGAGATTGCAGGGAGAGCCCCTTGTAAATTTTCTCCCAGGTAGTAATCGCCACCTGAAAAAGAAGCTAGTTTATCTTTCATCTCTTGTGATAATGGACGTTTTGACATAAAGCCCTTCATTAATTCACCAACAACATGCTCACAATCAGCCGCACTGCCGCCGTTACCTGCTAATAACAGCTTTCTTCCTGACTGATAAGCCTGTTTAATCACTTCGAATGCTTCCTCTATACTTGTTTGGCATTCTACTAATTCCGGATACTTTCTAAATAGCTTTTCTAAGTTAGCATTCATTAAATTGGCATTCATTGCTACATCCCCTATTAAATGGTTAGTTTAATTTTCTTTCAGGTGCTTTATTGCCTTAGCAAAGAAATCCTTACTTCCAAAGCTTCCTGACTTCAGTACGAGCATCCGCGTTGGAGGATCTAACGTAATACATGAAGGAAGACCTGGTTCAATTTCTCTCCATACAGTCAATCCCTCGACGCCGAGCCGGCTGCAAACAGAAGCAGATGTTTCTCCTCCCGCTAATAACAATCGGTTAACTTTTGTTCTTTTTAATGTCTCATCTACTACAAACGCTAAGCTTTCAGATACCATTCTTGAAACGGAAGTATTGGTATAACCCAAACTTGTACCTAGTTGTTTTGTTTCTTGGACTATCTCTTGAATATTAGAGGAGTGAACAAGAACATCCTTGCCATCATTTAACCGCGTGACAAGATTCGTAATAAGTTCCTCTAAATGGGCATCCTTTTGATCCGAAAAAAGAATCGGTGATTTCATTTCAAAAACAGGAAGTCCGCGCTGTTTCATTTCTTCTACTTGATGAAAGGTTTGCGGCATCAAGCTGCCGGCCGCACACAATACCCCTGATTCCAATTTGGGGATGGAGATCGAACCAGTGCCTTTTTGAGCTTTGTTCATGACGAGGGCTAATTCTTCTGCAATCCCTGATGCACCACAAATAATTTTTTCATTCTTTATTGCTTTAGCAATGACTTGTAACGAAGACTGATCCTTGACATCAATAATTAAGTACTGGCAATGGGAGCGCATTGAATTAATTTTTTGTTTCAGTTTTTCACTGCCTTGTTCAACAATCTCATGATCAACTAGTTCCACTTTTCTTTCTGTCTGCGCTTGTAAAATTCCAACCAAATCCGAGCGATGCATCGGATGGACAGGATCATGACGAAACTCAGAATCTGCTAATTTCTTTCCATGAACAAAGTGCTGCCCATGTATCGTCGTTCGGCCGTTTTTAGGAAACCCAAGAACAATCACCGCAAATTCGCTTTCAAGCGCATCGAGCATTGCATCAAATTCCGCACCAATATTTCCTCTAAAAACAGAACAGGTCTTATTGAAAAATTGTTCACAACCAAGAGTCTGGAGACTTTTGGTACTTGCAAATACTTTCTCATAGGCCTCTTCAGTTTGATCCAGACGTGAGTTCGTATCGATGATTAATACATCTGGTGGGAACGTTCCCATTTTATTGCGAAATGGATAAGGAAATACTACTGTCTCCCAATCTGACTTTGCAAACATAATTCCAATATCATTTGCTCCGGTAATATCATCCGCAACGATTCCAATCAATGTTCCCACTTCCTTCTTGGCTTATATCCTGAATCCACAAGAAAACTTTGGACCTTTTCCTCAGAAAGTTCTTGAATGTGTACACCAGCTTTTTGCGAGATTACTAGCATTCGACATGCCATTTCTAATGTTTGCAATGCCATTTTTGCTTCTTTTAAGGAAGTATCGTAAACAAGAACGCCATGATTTTCTAATAGAAGAATGTTTGCCTTTTTCGCTTGTTCCCGAACAAGCTCACCAAGTTCCTTTGAACCAGGGTGTGCATAAGGCACCCTCTCAATCTTTTCCAAATAATACATGCCTTCAACAAACCATGACGAAGGAATTTCAATGTTTGAAGATGCAACCAATGTGCTATATAAAGGCGAGGCATGCAAAACAGCGCCAATCTCTGGACGAGTTTCATAGATAGCGAGATGCATCGGAATTTCCTTAGAAGGTTTTCTGCCACTGCCTATACCTTGGCCTGTTTCAATCGAACATTCGGCAAAATCCTCTAAATCCAAATCTCCTAAATACGTTCCGCTCGCCGTAATTAAAAACGAACTTTCCTCGGTTTTGGCACTGATATTCCCTGAATTCCCCCAGGCGAGCTCATATTGCATCATATATTTCCCTGTTTCTCTTAATTGCCTTTTTAAATCTTGTTTTTTATCGAAAATAACCATTGTTATTCATCCCATTCAATCAAATTTGTCTCTCTGACAGGTTCATTAATATTCTTGGGAATACGGAAGGTTTTAATTTCAGAAGGCTTAAAGACAGCCTTGAACTTCCGATCAAATTTTGGCAAGGTGATTTCTGCTTCCGTTGGCAGTTTATTTGTTTCATATAATCGAATGATTAAATCTTCATTGTCTTCTGCCTTTTTAATTGCACTTACGAGCACATTATCAGCAGTTACAGTCACATAAGAATCATTTTGTGGTAACGAACCTTTATGGAAAGTCTCAATAATTGAGATTGGTTTACAAATTAGCTCCGCTGCCCTTTTCGGTGTTTCTGCCTCTTCCCAGCTTCCCTCATGAGGTAGTAATGAGTATTCAAAACGTTGTATACCTTGATCAATAAATGAGTATTCCCCGTCCTCTTCTGGTACGAGTGGATCATGATGAGCGTAGATCGGGCTTCGTAATACGGTTAATGCAAGCTCTTTATTATGAATGCTATAGCTGGATTTTGCGTCATTCATGAGACTTAATCCATAAACTCCCTCATGGTTTGGTGTAACACCAGTAACATCAACCCAGCTTTGCCCTGGCTCTTCTTCACCATTATGTTCTCGTTCAATTGTTCCATATGGAATTTCATAAGTCTGTTTTCTAAAGATCGAATTAATTGGAAAAACAAGCTTAAGCATCTTAAATTTCTCGCGCCAATCAACGGTTACTTTTACATCGATTTGTTCCTTTTCATGATACATTGTAAAGTCTTGGATTAAGATAGAACGGTTGTATTCACTTTTCACGCGGATCACTGATTTAACCGGCCCATGCTCAGCAAGATATACTTTTACAGCCTTGAAGTCACCAATCTTTTCATTAAAATGAAGTGTGTCATGACTCCATGTATCAGTTTTATCGTTGATCACTACCGGCCTTGATGCTGGACCTGAAAATACTTCATGCCCCGTCTTTTTGTCAAATAGACTAGAAATCCAACCAGTTTCAGGATCAAACTCCATTTTAAAGCGATCATTTTCCATTGCATGTGAACTTGCTGTTATTGGTTCCACTTCTGTTTCGATACCAGGTAATTCTGAATAAATCCGATAAACACGGTATCCCATAGCTGGTAAATCAGCTAAAAAATTTAAGCGGTATCGTCCGCCCGCTGTCGCTTGAGATTGTACCGTTTGAAACGGAACTGCCTGGCCTTGGTCATCGATTAACACTGATGTTGGTTTAATGCTGCCAATTTCGATTTCGACATTCACTTTGCTATTCCAGGCGTGTGGATTAAAGACAACAATGGGCCTCATTCGCTCATCCTGCTCAATGTCTATCTTCCATGAAATAGACTGGATAGCATTATTCAGTGCCCGGTCAGCAATAGCCAAGGCTTCTCCGTATAAATTCCGCGCGTCCTCATACGCTGGCTCAATGCTTGTTCCCGCCAAAATATCGTGGAATTGATTAAATAATACATTCTTCCAAGCCCTGTTAAACTCAGCAGGATAAGCTTGTCCTGTTAACCAAAATGCAAGAGCTGAATATTTCTCAGCCGTTACCAGCATATTTTCTGCCTTTCGATTGTATTGCTTTACTCCTGAATGGGCTGCATAGCAGCCGCTCGCATGATGCTGCAGGTCATCATGAACAACTGGCAAACCCTTTGTATCCTTCACTTTTTCAAAATATTCTTCAGGAGTGGAGAATACTAGATTAGGAAGTGCTGGATCCTCATTTAAACGATAAATGCTTTCAATATTTTCCTTTGTTGGTCCGCCGCCATGGTTTCCAACGCCGTAAAAAATCATCTGGTCTTGCACGTTCCCTTTAAACTCACCTTTACAACGCTTGACAATCCGATCTAGTTCTTTACCCCATGAATTATATTCATGCATAATTCGAAAGGCCAACACGCGTGAGCCATCATCTGATTCCCACCAAAATAGATTACTTGGCAGCCCTTTTTCATTGGGGGCCGGCCGCATGAAGACATAAGAGTCCATTCCGCTTTTTTTCAAAATTTGGGGCAGCATTCCATGATGACCAAAACTATCAACGTTGTAGCCAACCTTGGCTGTTACACCAAATTTTTCTTGAAAATAGCGCTGACCATAAAGTCCTTGTCGTACAAAGGATTCTCCGTTTGGTATGTTACAATCCGGCTGAATCCACCAGCCGCCAACAATTTGCCAGCGTCCTTCTTTGATTCGCTCCTTAATTTCAGCAAACATTTCAGGTTCATTTTCTTCTACCCATTCGTACATCGAAGCTGAACTAGAAGTGAAAATGAAATCCTCGTATTCTTTCATTCGATCCAAGGCAGACCGAAACGTAGCTTTTGTTTCTTGAAACCCTTCTTGCCATTGCCAAAGCCAAACCGGATCTAAATGAGCGTTCCCAATCATATGAAATGTCTTATCTTTCATTTCCTCAACCCCTGCCCTTATTCTCGTTGTTCTATTGGTTGAATTGACTTGCTTTGTTATCACTTAATAGAAATTGTGTGATTTTCTCCGTAACGGTTTCTCCAACCGCTGCCTGGCCTACTTGTAAAATCTCAACTGGTAAATGATTACACTCTTCATTTGTCAATCTTTCTTCACGTCCAATCGCTTTTAAGAAAGAAAGTTCGAGATCGGTGGCAATATTTACTTTACTTACCCCGCCATTTGGCAATTGAAATGCCTTTTGCATCATTTCACTAGGTACACCTGATCCTCCGTGAAGCACGAGATGTACAGGAGTTAATTCTCGAATAGCGCTTAACCGTTCGAAATCAACCTTTGGTTCACGAACCATATACACACCATGTGCAGTTCCGCATGATACAGCTAATGCATCAACACCTGTCTGCTTAACAAATTCAGCCGCTTCAACCGGGTCCGTATATAATTCTTCATCATGATCGGTTTCGATAAAATCAGTGGTTCCAATCATTCCAAGTTCTGCCTCCACAGAAACTCCTTTGGCGTGTGCATATTCGACGACTTCCTTTGTAATTTTTACATTTTCCGCAAATGGTTTTTCTGAAGCATCAATCATTACTGATGTGAAGCCAGCAGCAATGGCATCTTTAATTACTTGTATGTCTTTTGTATGGTCAAGATGCAAAACTACTGGGACAGTAATTGCTAACTTTTCAAGCTGTAAATAAAACTCATCTGCAAATTCAAACGGAGTAATTCCGTAACGTTCTAATTCTTTTTGTGAAATTTGAACAATCAGCGGGGATGCTGAATTTTGACCCGCTAGTAGAACTGGTGCAATCATGAGTGTATAGCGCGGTGAAAAGGATCCTGTTGCATAGTGAAATTTTTCTGCCATTTCAAGTGCTTTCGTTAACGGGAGGACATTTGTTGGTTTTAATTGATTCATTCGTCGTCATTCCTTCTATTATGTATTTGTAGTGGTTTATTCGTTTTTATTTTTGAAGTGTTCGCTTAACTGCATCCATTCCCAATTCAGGACTTGTTACAAAGAGACTTTGCTCTTCCTCTGTAAAATTGGACACGACCCTTGCCATCGATGCTTGAGCTAATACAACAATATCGACTTTTTTAGCCAGCTCCCTTAAGGCAATTGCTAGATCTAAATCATGTCCTTCCTTATCATTAGCCATTAATTTCTGATAGGCAGATGCCACGAGGATTGGCTCAATTACAACTGCTTTCCCTTTTTCACTGGCTTTTTGTTTTAACAACTCTAAGGTTGGCTTTAGTGTCGTTTCCAATGTAGCTGCTACCCCGATTTTTTCAGCTGAATGAATTGCGAATTCTGCCATCGCATCATCAATCCGAACAATAGGAGTAGATACTTTTGGTTGTGTAAAAGAAACAAGTTCTCCAATCGAAGAGCATGCATTTAAAATACAATCCGCCCCCTGCTGCTCCGCAATCTTTGCATAACTTTCCCAGCGTTGGGCGATTTCCTGTATTTTTCCGCCATTCTTGCTTAACTGCGGCAGGATAGAGTCATCCACCAAATTAATAATCTCGCAATCTCCAATCATCTTGGCAGCTAACTCTTTCAAAGGCTCGATCGTAACAGGAGTCGTGTGAATAATCGCAAGTTTTTTTTTCATACCAAGTTTCCTCCATTTAAATAGTAATAACAAAATTAACCATCATGGGAAGCCAAGATGGTTAATGGAATTTTCAGATTAAGACAGTTGTAATGAGTGGTTAAAAGGTAAGGCTTCCTGGGTGGCATATAACACAAGACCTACACACCAAGAATGTGATAATGTCAGCATCATTCCCTTTGGCTGAAAACAATTCGTATTATAAAAACGCTCGGTTACCATTCCTTTGTAAGCATTAAAATCGCCATCTTTCCTTGCAATAAACTGCAGGAAACATGCAATATGATCCCTTGTCCGGTCTAAGTAATAGGAATCATCTGTGTACCTCCATAAACGAAGCATCTCAGGAACACAGAATAGCCCATAATTATGTAAATGCTGATTAGAAGGTGATGCCTGGTCCGCACCACGTGAACGAAAATCATATTGATGCAGAAATGTTTGCTCTGGAAAGGCAAGGTTGTAAGTCCATCGGAAGGTCATTAACCAATCAGCCGCATGTTTGGCAAGCTTTAACCATTTATCGTTTTTGTCATTTTCATAGAGTAGTACATAGGCAACCACTGCATTATAAGCATCTTCAGAAGTTGGAGTTAAATGAACATCCTCTGGTGCCCCGTAAATGTATTCGTCCAGTACGAAATGTTCATAATAATGCCCCGCCTTTACTGCCGCAAGGCGATACTCTTCTTTTTCAAAGAAGTTGCTTCCTTCAAGGAGTGAAGCGATCCATAAAATTCCTCCTGCCCCGTCCCATTCTTCGACATCACCTGTTTCAAAATGGTAATAAGACCCGAAATTTCCATCAGATCGTTGATTCTTTACAGCGAAGTCTAAGTTGGATTGGACTGCTTTTTCCCAATCTGGATGACTTACCCCTGCTTCCTTTTCAAAGGCTAAGGCACGCACCAAAAACAATGTGGCTTCAGAGATTGTTCTTGCCTGCAGCCAGGTATTCTTGGGATTCCAGCCAGTTCCCCAGCCCTTGCCAAGTACCCATGATGCCCAGAATGTTCCACTCGGAGCAAGCGCCGAAGCAATATTGTTCATTACATCAATGGCAGCATCAACATATGGTTGATGACCATTCTTTCTGCCATAGGTAAGCAGGGCGTATGAATATGGCGCACCGCTGACCCATCCCACATGCATATGGGGACGATCTCCCATTCCTTTTACATTATTATTAAACTCACGGTCAAACGCAGCCGTTTCGGCTAAAATACTATGTTCTGGCATATAGTGCCAACGATATAAACCATGGGCAGTTAATTCTGATGCCTCCTCAAGACCCATCCAAGGATTTAAAGCGTACTCTTGTTGGTGCTGCCTGTACATTTCACGGACGAATGGATCATATGAATGTAAATCAGATGAGGCGGTATAGATTTTAAACTGTAAATGAACGGTTTCCCCTGGCTTAAATGTGTACAAGGAAATGTCCTTTGGCTGTGGAATCGGTTCACCAACAAATGTGACTGGTTCTTCTTTATATGGAAAATTAACCCAAACCGATGTAGTAGAGTCATTTCCTCTGAATCCTAGGCTAGTTAACCCTACTTCACTCATTTCATCGACACAAAGTGCACCGCACATTTCATCATTCCAGGCAAAAACAGCCGGCAGTGCGGCACGGTCTGAACGAAATGACCAATGATCCGATACCATCTCCTCATGATTGCCATCCCGGTAATCATATCTTGGATATTTCCTGGTATTATGCTCGAAGCGATTTTCTTTATAAAAAGCGCCAGGAATCATCCAAGTCGGCTTCCCGCTGCCTGCTAAATTGCCATTAACCTGTAACCCGTAATTACCGGATGTTTCTTTTTTATAGGTTACCTTTAGATTCACTTGAATAAAGCCACATCCAGATTGAGCATTCTTCCATTCCGATTCAACAGAGATGTACTCTCCATGACCCGAAATGTGGTAGCCCCCAACAATTTCTTCAACATGGTCGATTTGAATGTTTTCAATCGTCTTTTCTTCATCATATATATCAAGAAGGGAGTCAAATTGAAGGTATGCATTTCCGCTTTTCCGTTCCGAAGTATAGACCTGTATTTCGGTTTGTTTCTTCCCGTTTTCAAGTATGTTAATAAATGTCCCCACTGAAATCACACCTTTAGTTTGTAAAGTTCAATCAAATTCTCTCTAAAAATTCTTCTGGCAAATTCAACTGCTTCTTTTTCTGTTAAAAGTTGATCCTGCACTTTTTCTACTAAGACATCGCCCACAATTTTGCGTGCTAGCTTTTGATGTGCATATGTTCCTTCAACGAAGTTGTAATCTCCGCCAAAACCAAAGATCTTATTTTGCGGAACCATCTCAATCATTTGGTGCAGGATTTGCTTGGCTATCGTTGGAGAGATGGCATACACCCAGGTAAAATCCGCATACACATTCGGATAATTTTTTACAATACTCAGATATTCCTGATGGTATGGAAGCCCGCAATGTAATAGCACAAAATTTGCTTCCGGATAGGCTGCCAATAGCGGAATGAGATCCGTTACCTTCGAGTTGGTAATAATATTGCCATTGCCCGAAACACTGGTTTCATGGTGCCCTGTATGAATTTGAATTGGTAATTCATAGTTGATGGAGCATTGGATAACGTGATGAATTAAGTAATCTTGTAAAATGACCGATTCTTTTTGCGACATAGGTTCATCTATAATAGAAGAAAGCAGGGTGTTAAAGCATCGTTCTGCCTCATGGAAGGTTGGCTTTAGCGTCTTCAGCGTCCTCCAATAGGCATGACCTAACTTAACAGCAACCATTCCTTCATTCACAAATTTATTTAATAAGGCATCCACAGCATGAAGATAATCTTGGAATGTCTGAACGTGCTTTCCAGTCTGTCTTTCAATAACCTGTACATCCTTAATGGTTCGGAGTTTAAAGGCAAAATCTAAAAACATGACAGGTCGAAAAAGGGAAAAATCAACATTGGTCGTAAAAGGCAAAGTAATAGCTAAATCAATTCCCGATTTTTCATTCAAAACTTTCCTATACCAGGTTTCATCATTTGTAGCTGCTAATACTTTTTCATTTAAAGCTAATATTCCATTTACAGACCAGTCATCCATACCAAATAAATCGTGGACTGCTGTTTTTAATAACCGTGCATAGGTTGTATTTTGCGTTTTGTGATAATACAACAAGAATTGTTCCGCTTTCTCTTCTGCAGTTAATGGTGAATTTACGTTTAACAAGCCTCGTTTCATTCCTGCAGTGATCAAGTCTGATTCTAAATAATGAAGCAGACCAAAGAAATCTACTTTATTTTTCTTTCGAATTTCCATCGGATCAATATGTTCATGTCCATCGATGATGCGAATTTTATTTATTTCCTCATGTATACTGCTCACAGGTGCTGCTCCTTCCAAAAGTAAAGGATGACTCAAAAGAATACGCCCCCCTCCTTAAAACCGCTCCATATCGTTTTTTCAAACAACTTAGTGCGGCAGGGGGCTGCCATTTCATTTTTAAGTCATCCTCTGCTTAACAACAAACTATTAATCTACCTTAAGTTCTGGGAATGTGTTCTTAACTTCTTTCTTGAATTTCTTAATGACACTATCAATTTTTTCATTATTTTTTATTCCTTGGCCAGCTACTTTTCTCCATTTACTTAACACTTCTTCACCATATTTATCGGACTTATAGTCAGGAATATCTTTAACAGTATCGTAATATGGTTTTAATACATTTTGATCGCCAAACATTGGAGATTTATAAGTATCCAAGTTGTCTTCATATACTGATAATAATCCAGGCATATTTCCTGTAACTTCTAGATTATGCTGCTGCCATTCTTTGCTGGCAATAAACTCAATAAACTTATAAGCTAACTCTTTGTTCGGTGATTTTTCATAAATAGATCGGTAGGTTCCACCCATGTAAAACCCTTTTGGAGTTCTTGCAACACCATATTTATTTACTGCCTTATCATTTTTGTTATCGACCATGAAGCTTGCCCATGCTGGCATTGCAGTTAACACAACACTTCCGTCATTAATGGCATTACCCCAGCCTGCAGAGAAGAATTCTAATTTTGCATCTACATCATTATTAAAAATCTCTTTTTGTAATTCATAATTTTTCTTCCAAGCAGAATCAATCGTTAATTTTCCATCTTTCACCCATGGCTTAGTATTATAAGCTTCGATGTTATAGATATCACCAAAGTGAGATATTAAGTGAACTTTTCCGTTACTGTCTTGATTTACTTTCTTCCCTAACTCAATAATTTTGTCATAGGAATCGACCATTTGACTGATTTTTTCTGGATCATCTGTTCCGAGGTATTTCTTTGCATTTTCTTTGATATACCAGAAAGCACCTGGTGAAGAGTGATCAGATATCGCTTTTACATCTCCCTTAGAATCTCTTCCTAATGCTTGTACGTATGGTACATAATCTTTTACAAGGTCTTCTGCACCCATGTCTGAAAGGTTTACAGCAAACTTAGAATTGATAAACTTGTCAATATAGCCTCTTTCTAAGTCAAAAATATCTGGGACATCTCTGCCTGATTGTAGGACGTTTAATAGTTTCGTTTGGTATTGATCCCCAGGGAAGATTTTTACTTCAACATCAGCATCCGGGTATTTCTTCTCAAATTCTTTGGCCATATCTTCGACTTGACCAAAGAATGTCCAAATGGTTAATTTACCTTCCACTTTATTATTATCTTTATTCATACTGCCTGACGCAGTCTCCTCACTTTTCGAACAGCCAGCAAATAATGCTAGAACAAGAACAGAAGCAAATAAGATAGAAAGCCACTTTTTCATATAGATTTACAGCTCCTTTTTTTGATATAATGAAGGTCTAATATTTTTCTTATCGTCTTCATTAGGTGGCTAAGACCGTCAATTCTTTTACACCTATGAAAGATGGATAAGGTAAGCATTTCTTCAGTGGAGGAGTTCCACTCTTTCACTGAAGGATGTACTTGCACTGAGGTCTTTTTTCTACAACACCTCCAACAAGATTAAAGATCATTATCCTTTTAGTGCCCCCGCAGTAACACCACTAATAATCTTCTTAGAAACGATAGAGAAAAAGATTAAGATTGGTATAACTGAAATGACAATTCCTACATACATCGCTCCAAAGTCTGTTGAAAATTGAGACTTTACACTGGCTATCATTACAGGTAAGGTCTGCAGCTCATTATCAAAAAGAATAATCATTGGTGTTAAGAAATCATTCCACTTTCCAATAAAAGAAAAGATTCCTAGTGTTGCTACAGCCGGCATTAGCAATGGAAGGACTAACCGGTGGAATATTTTTATTTCACCACACCCATCAATTCTGCCTGATTCGAGAATTTCTGTCGGAATACTTGAATCACACATTTGTTTCATGAAGAAGATCCCAAATGCGTTTGAAATGGATGGAAGGATAAGCGGCCAATACGTATTTAACATATGGAATGAATCCATAAGTTTAAAAAAGCCGATAATTCCTAATTGACCCGGAATCATCATCGTCCCTAGTACAGCAAGAAACAGAATATTTTTTCCTTTATAATCAAATTTTGAAAATCCATAACCAGCTAGAGCCGAGAAGTATAAATTTAGTGCTGTTGAAGTAATCGTTATAAACAGCGTATTAGCAAAACCTCTCCAAATCGGCACCGTATCAATCAAACGATGATAGTTTTCTAGAAACTCAGAACCAGGAAGAAGAAGCAGTTTCCTAGCAATATCTGAATTCGCGTGGGTTGAAGTGACCATCATACTATAAAAGGGTACCAGACATGTGAATGCGACTAGCAGCAATAAGAAATACACAGCGAATTTGCCTAAATATTTACTAATGTTTCTCTCTTTTTTCGTTTTAACTTCATTAATTGTAACGTTATCAGCAATGCCATTGTTAGCTATCATAAAGGGATCTCCTTTCCAATTCCTCGCCGAAGTGCTCCTGTTTTTCTTCTACTTGTCTTATTTTACTGTTCAACTTTGTTCATTTTTGAAAACTTAATCGAAATCAATGAGAAGATTAAGATGATAACAAAAATAGCATATGCGATGGCGGCTCCATAACTATAATCGAAGTTTTTGAACGCTGTTTGATATAAGTACATAACCATTGTCAGCGTAGAGTTATCAGGACCATTTCCTAACATTAATGGGGCGTCAAACAATTGCAAACCACCGATAATGGAGGTGATAAAGGTAAATAACAGGACCGGTTTTAATAATGGCAGGGTAATCTTTGTAGCGATTGTAAATTTCGATGCTCCATCTACCTCAGCAGCTTCATATAATTCCTCTGGTATCGATTGAAGACCTGCGATAAAAACTAACATGTTGAAGCCAAAGTACTGCCACATAATAACTCCCGCGACAATAATTCTGGATAGCCAGGGACTATTAAACCAGTTTACTGGGTCATCGATGAGTCCAATACTCATTAAAAGTTTATTTACACTCCCTGTTTGCCAATCGAACATTAAACTAAACAACACTCCGAGTGTTACCGGTGTGATGATATTTGGAAAATAGTAAACCGCTCGAAAGAAATGCTTTCCTTTAATGAATTTCTCATTAAGAATCATTGCTAAGGCTAAGGCTAGAATCAATTGCGGAATAATGGATAGTATCCAAATGATTAACGTATTCCCAATCGCCTTATAAAAGAAAGTATCATGGATTAAGCGTGAATAATTCGCCAATCCAACGAATACAGGATCGGAGAAACCATCCCACTTCGTAAAACTTAGATAAAGAGAGTAAATGATTGGTGCTAAGCCAAAAATAAAAAATGAAACGAAAAACGGAACTACAAAATAAAAACCATATTTGGATTTGTTTATAGATGATTTCCTCATTTTTTCACAGCCTTTTAAACTTTTTTGTGCCTCCAATGTTTGTCCGTATGTACCAATCCATTAATCTAGTTTCACACTATATCGATGGATTGCCTTTTCAGTAACTTTTATCTCATAACCGGATTTGATATTTTCCTGCATGAATCACGGATAATCAGTTCTGGTTTTAACAAATGGCGTTCTGAGATGTATTCCTCAGAATTTCCCATGCGCTTAAATAATTCAGACGCTGCTTTTTTCCCCATTTCCAAGAACGGCTGTTTTACAGTTGTTAATGGCGGGTAAGTCCAGCTTGCCAGTGTGATATCGTCAAATCCTGTAATCGATAGATCTGCCGGAACATTATAGCCTCGTTCCTGTACTGCCCTTAGGGCCCCAATGGCCGTTTCATCATTTGAAGCTAAAACAGCTGTGAAATCACCTATCGTTAATAAATGATTCATAGCATTATATCCGTCCTCATTAGACCAATCTGTTGGAACCACCCAATTAGGATTAACAGTTAATCCTAAGTGTTCCATCGTTTCAAGGTATCCGGCTAAGCGGCACTCCGTTGCAGCTGCGTCTTTTGGCCCTGAAATATAAGCTATTTTTTGATGGCCAATTCGATGGAGATAACGCACAAGCTCTGAAATACCATAGTAATTATCAACATCCACCGAAACCAAATCCTTCACTCCGGCCGTATCACCAAAAACAACAACAGGAATCCCTGCGTTTGCTATTTCCAAAAGATCTTTAACATCTCTTTTCATAAAACTAATTAAGATGATCCCATCTACGTGCCCCTCAAAAACTAAGTTTTGAAAATATGACTCTGTGTATTTATTGGAGGTCATACTGTAGAACACACAATTAAAACCATTTTCCTTTGCAACTTCTTCAATCCCCTTAAAAATGGATGAATAAAACATATTGGCAATACTATCAACCACAATTCCTATGGTTTGTGTCTTATTGACAACCAATCTTCTGGCATTTTCATTGCGGTGGTAGTTTAATTCCTTAATCGCTTTTTTTAACGCTTCTTCTGTTTCTTTTTTTATTGGCAGACCATTTAGATAACGGGATACCGTACTCTTCGATGTATTAGCTAGTTTAGCAACATCTATAATTGTTGGATTCACTATATTGGCCTCCTTTCTATAAGTTTTGTCTCTTTATTATGTAGGAACGTTCCCACAAAAGACCAAACCAAATGTTGTTCTTTGAGAAACTAAATTAACTGACTATTACTAATAATATAAAAACAGGAACCGTTTACATTACGCATAAAAAAAATATGATAGTTAGATCATGGCTAGTAAAAGGCTTGTTACTAGTAACTTGATACCCTAAAATGGGAACGTTCCCATTTTAGGGTAAGGAATTTATTAATTAATTTAATTTTAATGCCTATCACTATTATTGTCAAACAATTCTTTTTTATTATGATAGAAAGCAAGTTAACTCGAAAAACTCATCCTTTTTTGGCCGCCTGTGTTCTAGTAATCGTCAAGTAAACATACCACATCCAAATATAACTAATAACACTTCCGCTAAAGATGAGAAAAAGTGAAGGTACTTTCAATAGCAAGTAATAGATTACACAAGAAATAATAAAAATACCCGCTGTCCTTAGTGGAGAAGCAACACTATATAAAAAGCTATATTTTACGTAGTCAAAAAAACGATAGTGAAAATGAACAAAAATAGGGAAAAAATAAATGGCAGTAGTGATAAAAAAATATGAGATAAAGATCGTTACTATTTTCAATAGTGAGCTGCCAACTGAGTCTCCCATGGTAAAGAAGTGGAAGTCAACATATAATAACCATCCCATCGCAACGAAAATTAATCCAAGTCCATTTACCTTTACAAATTCGGTTTTATACGTCTGCCAGAATGTTTTAAAAACAGGTGCATCCTCAGCTCCCATTACCCATTTTCTAACCACAGAAAACATGGCTGCTGTTGAAGGAAAGATACCAAAAATCCCTAGCCCGACTATTGTGAACAAAATCCACAACAATTGCAGATAGGCAAATTGCATCACGAGTTCCGTAATCCGATAGATAAAACCTTTTATGCCCTTAGTATTCATTCATAATCATCCTTTAATATATAAGAAAATTTAATAGGATACCCATTGGTGTTCACTATTAAAAATATTTACCTTCTGATTTCTAACAGCATTCTCTGCAAACAGATACATGGCTGCCGACCATGATTGACCTGCATATCCCATCGGTCTTCCTGATTGGCCATGGAACCATTCGTTAAATTCCCACTCATTTTTCTTACCTGCTTTATTCATGCTTGCTAATTTCTCTAATTGATAGTTTGCTTCATCAAACCTTTTGGCCTGAATTAACGCGGTAACATAGAATCCCCCAATAAACGGCCATGCACCTCCATTATGGTAATGATGAGGCAAATTAAGATTCCGAACGCGATAATAATCCCGCCAATCCTTTTCCCCCTCGCGAATAGCTGGATACAAGGCCTGAACTGGATAAGGCTCATTGATGCCGCAGCCATGAATATAATCCAATATTTTATTTGCTTGTGTTTCATCCGCAATTCCAAAGACGATTGCCAGCAGGTTGGCAAGTGTATCAAATCGGTCCGCATAATCGCGGAACCCCATATACGGTAAATAAAATGGTCTTTCTACCAATTCCGTTTCGACCCGCTTAATTGGATAAATCCATTCTTTTCGCTCAGCTTTTACCCAGTCCATCTTTTCCTGATTATCCGGAGTAATCCACAGAAGAATATTAATTTTTTTCTTAACATCAGCTGCATTTTCATAATAATAGCTCGAAGGGATGTTTAACGCATCAGCCATATGTCCCATACACTTCCAGGCCGCTGCATATAAAACATTATCGAAAAGAACATTATAGCGGTTGGCAAACAAATCAGCCCAGTCCATTGCCTCATGAACCTCTAATAACCCACACTCATTCGAATCTTGATATCGAAGCCAAAGCAGTGCCTTTTCTAAATTCCCCCACCATTTTCGTAAAAATTCTTGATCGTTCATTTCCTGGTAATACGCATAATGACCAATAATATACCAAATATTCCCGTCTACACAACCCGCGTGGATAGAATCTTCCACTGCTTGTCCACTTTCACCTTCAACACCAAGTTTTCCACCATGTGCAATTAATGCGGGATCTAATACATTTGGAAAACCAACATTATGAGGAATCTTTCCCAGTTCACTTTGAAACTGTCCTAATGTCTCCAATGACCTGCGATGAATCGTTGGCCCCTCCTCACTGCTGCAGGCTAAAAGACCCAGTCCGCAAATCATACTGTCTCTTGCCCAAACTTGCTGGTAAGCAGTACTTGATCCCAGTAAACCAAGTTCTCCCCCGTTTTGCAACAAAATTTTTTCTGCCTTTTCTCTGCCCTTTTCAACTATTCTAGCATCCATCAAACTGCTTCCCCCAGTCAATTTATTATAGATGGATAAATCCATGTTCTTATTACTAAATGATTTTTTTCAAAAATTAATTATTCCACTTCCTGTGGCGCAGCAATCATGTAAACGGTGAATTATTTCGCTGCGCTTCATACGGTAACCAGTGCCTGATTGAGATTTTCAATTAGATTGGTTTCATAAATAGGCTCTTTCTGATTTTTCGGAATGCATAATGTTTTGATTTCCATTGGTCCAAAATGCAGTTCCATAGCTCTTCCCCAATTTTTCAATTCGACTTTTGCGACCGTTTCTGCGTTATTCGTTTCAACTAAACGAATAATCAAGTCATCATGATTCTCCGCTTTCTTTAAAGCAGAAAGAATAATATTTGGTTGATCTATCGAAATAAATGAATCTTCTTGCGCTAGTGAACCCTTATGATACGTTTCAACAATCAGTTGTGGTTTTTGATTTAATTCTAGTGCATGCTTTACCGTTTCAGCCTCTTCCCAGCTGTTTTCATGTGGTAACAATTGATAAGTAAACGTTTGAATCCCTTGATCAATAATCGGGTAATCCTCGTCCAAGTCAGGGATGAACGGAGCATGGTGCGCATAGATTGTGCTTCTTAGAACCGTTAAGTTAACTGTATTCCCTTTGACATCGACGCCATATTTTCCATCATTAAGAATACTTAGACCGTAAATCTCTTCCCTTTGCTTACTAATTGTACCTGTTACATCAACCCAGTTTTGCATCGGTTTTTCGTTCCCATCCGACTCACGACTAGTATGCCCAAATGGAATTTCATAGGTAGTATTCCGCTGATTAAAGCTTACAGGAAACTTGATTTTTAAAGTTTGATAGCTTTCTTGCCAGTTTACTTTCACTTTGACTTCTATCTTATTGGATTGCTTATACATAATAAAATCTTGAACAATTGTTGAAGATTGAAACTTTGATGTTACCCGGATAACCCCTCTTACTGGTCCTTCTTCAAGCTTCTTAATTCTTACCGGCTTGAATACCCCTGATATTTCATCAAAGCGTAACGTCCCATGTCCCCATGTATCAAAAGTGTCATTTAAGACAACGGGAATAGCTGCGTCATTCTTAAATACCTCAATTTGCTTAACTTTGTCAAATAAGCTGCGAATCCCGCCAGATTCTTGATCAATAACCAGCCTGAAACGATCGTTTTCCATTTCATTTTCGCTAACTTTTACAGTTTCAAACTCTTTAGCTGGCGTAAGTGCACGAAGTTTATATGTGCTATATCCTAATGGAGGCAGTTCTGCCAAGAATACAACTCTTTTTCGATTTGGAATCTTTGCGATTGGATCAACGATTTGGTATGGTATTTCATTCCCGTTTACATCTTCGATAATGAACTCTTCTGGGAGCAGATAGTTAACAAATAACCCATCTTCAATTTCAACATTCACCCTTACTGGCCAAGAATGCGGATTGAAGATAACCATTGGCTTCATTCCTTTTTCTTCTTCAATATTAATATTCCAACTTAAGGATTGTAGAGCGTAATTCATATTTCTTGAGGAGATACTAATAGACTCCCCATACAAATCTCTTGCATCATGATAAGCAGATTCAATGCTTGTTCCCGCTAAAATATCATGAAACTGATTAAATAAAATCCCTTTCCAAGCCTGGTTTATGTCTGGAGGGTAGACTTGTCCCGTTGTCCAATTCGCAATCGAAGAGAATTTTTCTGCCATTAATGTGAGATTTTCAGAATAACGGTTTAGCTTCTTCACTTCCGAATGAACTGAATAACAACCAACGGCATGGTGGAGCAGATCATCATGAACAACAGGCAGTGTGTCCTTAAGGCTTTCCACATGTTCGAAAAAGTCATTGGGTGAACTAAAGATAAGATTGGTATCATCCATCGTTCCATTTAATTTTTCAATAATTTCTATGTTTTCTTTGGTTGGTCCCCCCCCATGATTGCCTACACCATAAAAACACATTAATTGATTAAACGAATGTTTAAGCTCGTTCTTACAATGCATAATATGGTTTTCGAGATGTTCAAAGGTACAATATTCAAAAGGAATCCGAAAGGCTTTTACTCGGGAACCGTCCTTAGATTCCCACAAAAACAAACGGCTTGGAAGTCCTTTTTCCTCAGGGCCGGGTCTCATAAATACATAGGAATCCATCCCGGATTTCTTTAATATTTGCGGCAGCATACCATTATGACCAAAGCTGTCAACATTGTAGCCAACCTTTGCTGTCACGCCGAACTTTTCTTTAAAATAATTTTGACCAATCAATCCTTGGCGGACAAATGATTCGCCACTTGGAATATTGCAATCGGGCTGTATCCACCACCCCCCACAAATAACCCATCTGCCTTCTTGTATTCTTTCCTTGATTTCTTCAAACATCTTCGAATCGTTTTTTTCAATCCATTCATAATAAGCCGCAGAACTGGACGTGAATATAAAATTCTCATATTCTTTTAAACGATCTAATGCAGACCGAAAAGTTGCTTTCACTTCTTGAAAGCCTTCCTGCCAGCGCCAAAGCCAAACCGGATCAAGGTGTGCATTTCCAATCATAAACATATTCTTCATGTAGATTTTCCTCCTGATTGATTGATAATCCTAGTTAGATTACTATTCTTTTCAGTTTTAACTGCCTCTAGTAATCGTAAAAATACCGCTTTCATAAATATTGTTTACGATTGGAATTATTATAGCATCTTAACATTAGTTTGTGTATTCGATAAACTAAGCAAGTGAGTTAATCACCTAAAAAAAGGATGAGCAATAGCCCATCCATCCTCTTAGTGATTAAGAATATCCTCTATCCTTGCTAATTCTTCCTCTGAAAAATCAAGGTTATTTAATGCAGCAACGTTTTCCTCAATTTGACTCACTCTGCTTGCTCCTATTAAGACAGAAGTAACTTTTTCTCCGCGTAAAACCCAAGCAAGCGCCATTTGTGAAAGACTCTGACCACGCTCTGTTGCAATTTCGTTTAATTTTTGAACACGATTCAATACTTCTGAAGTTACATGCTCCTCACGTAAGAACCCTGTAGAGCTTGCTGCACGAGAATCGGCTGGAATCCCTTTTAGGTATTTATTTGTTAATAAACCTTGCGCTAACGGACTAAAAGCGATTGAACCTACCCCGTTTTCCTGAAGCACATCCTGTAAGCCATCCTCTATCCAGCGGTTAAACATCGAATACTTTGGCTGATGGATTAACAAAGGTGTTCCTAACTGATTTAAGATTTTGATAGCTTCTGACGCTTGTTCAGCACTATAGTTAGAGATTCCAACATATAACGCCTTGCCTTGACGAACAATAGAATCTAATGCCCCCATGGTTTCCTCAAGTGGTGTATTGGGATCTGGACGGTGTGAATAAAAAATATCAACATAATCAAGTCCCATTCGTTTTAGACTTTGATCTAGACTAGATATCAAGTATTTTCTTGAGCCCCAATCCCCGTATGGACCCGGCCACATCGTATAGCCCGCTTTTGAAGATATGATCATTTCATCACGGTATGGAGCAAAGTCTGTTTTTAAGATTCTACCAAACATTTCTTCAGCCGAACCTGGCGGCGGACCATAATTGTTGGCCAAATCAAAATGGGTAATCCCTAAATCAAACGCTCTTTTCAGCATTGCCTGTCCATTTTCATATGTATCCACACCGCCAAAGTTGTGCCAAAGTCCAAGTGAAACGGCCGGTAGTAATAACCCTGAACGGCCACTCCGATTATACTTCATTGATTCATAACGATTTTCTGCAGCTTGGTAAACCATGTGGGGTACCCTCATTTCTATTCGCTTTTTGATAAAACTAACACCCAAACTATACCATATCAAATTAATTTTCAGTTAATTCAGGTTCTATATTTGAGTAATAAATAAAATTTCTGCTAAAATAAACAGACTACATTTTTCGAGGAGCCAAAAAAATGACAAACAACCAAACATTTATCGGTTATATTGGAACATACACCAAGGGCGGCAGCGAAGGAATCTATACGTTTAAACTAAATACGGATAAGAAAAGAATCGAAGATATTCAAGTTGCAGCTGCACAGTTAGAGAATCCAACTTATGTCACGATCAGTAAGGACAATCGATACCTCTATTCTGTGGCTAAAGAAGGAGAAAATGGAGGCGTAGTTGCTTATTCCATAAACAGGGAAGGCGGTTTAACCGAGCTCAATCGTCAGTTACTTCAGGGCTCATCGCCTTGTCATGTGAGTGTTGACAGTAACAACCGTTATGCATTCAGTGCTAATTATCATAAAGGATCGGTAGAATCTTATTTAATTAACCAGGAAGATGGAACGATTCAACCAGCTGCATCGGTTATAAAACACGAAGGTTCTGGTCCAGACCCAAGACAAGAGAAACCGCATACCCATTATGCCGGCATCACCCCTGATGAGAATTATCTAGCAGTGGTTGAATTGGGTATTGATGCTTTAATTACTTATGCAGTCAACAGTGATGGGACACTTTCAAAAGCGCACTTTCTTCCATTAAAGGCTGGAAGCGGACCAAGACATTTAGTTTTCCATCCAAACCAAAAATTTGCATATATCATGACAGAGTTTAGTTCGGAAGTGATTGTTTTATCCTATCATTCGGAAAATGGTCGTTTTACAGAGAAACAATATATTTCTACGCTTCCTGAAGATTTCACCGAGAATAATCAAGGAAGCGCCATTCATATTTCATCTGATGGACAGTTTGTTTACGCGGGTAATCGTGGCCATAACAGTATTGCTGTTTTCCGTGTAGACCAAGAAACGGGAGAGCTTAGCTTTGTTGATCGCACCTCCACTGAAGGGGATTGGCCGAGAGATTTTATGTTCGACCCAACAGAGAAATTCATTGTGGCGTCGAACCAAGAGTCCAGTAACCTCGTCTTGTTTTCGCGTGATGAAAACACAGGAAAACTTGCATTGATTCAGGCTGATATCGAGGTTCCGTATCCGGTTTGTGTGAAGTTTTTAAATTATTAAAATTAAAAAAACAGCTTAACAAATNNATTTGTTAAGCTGTTTTTTTTAATCAATTGAATATTGCGAAAATTAAACACTCAATTACCCCTCTTATTAATTATATTCCGGTTTAATAGTCTTTAATCCAAGGGAGCGATTTAGGAAATCCCTAATTTCATCAATAGAGAGTCCTATCTTTTTAGCTTCATTAATAAGATCTAACCATTCTGTATCAATATCTTGTTCAACGGTTAATGCAGACAAAATTAACCCTCCTAAAATGATTACTATTTTAGGTAACTCAGCCATCCTAGTTAAAAACCTTAGACCTGTAGCTTTGCGTCCCAATCTTTCGAAAGGTTTGCCTTTGTCATTCATAGTATTAAAGTATTAAATTATTATAGAATAAACTAATAGTACTATAGTCTTGATAGAAACTAAATGAAAATATTTCCAAAAATATCGACAGAATTTCGACAAAATTTATATAAACCAATTAATCGTAGTTTAGAAGTTTTAAAACACATTTCTCACATGTTACCTGACCTATTTCAATAAATTTTATTTTTTTAAGGGTCTTCCTATTAATAATCCGATCCTTGTTAAAGACTATACCGCATGCACAATGATAGGAATCCTTCACAATGTGAATCTTGTTTCTTTCTTTTATTAGTGGATATATCATGATTCCCCTTCTTTTCTATTTATTAGTTCCTAAAAAAGAACTTCCTTTGTTCATTATAAAGAAATTGTAGAATTTTGTAAACGGAGAGGAGTTAATTTTACCCAGATAAATTTCATTCACCTATAATACGAAAGTGGTAGATTATTGGATTATTTTAATGTGAATATCCCGGTTTGTTCTTTAAAAGGAACAATGGTAAAATGTAGATTAAGAAATAATAGTTAGTTAGGAGCAAGTATTTTGGACCATCAACCGATACAAGGTAGCTGTAGAATCGATAAGAAAAGAAAGACACAGAAACGATTTCTTTTCATAAAAGTCCTATTGATTATTTTATGGGGCCTATTTTTGTTGGTAAATACCTGGACTGAGAGTATAGAGCGACTAATATATTTACATTCTTTTGGATTAAAGTGGGTTTCAAATCCTGATTTTTTGTCTTTTTTTTATTTTAATGATTTAACTTTGATTCATCCTGAATTTATTAAAATTAAATTAGGACATTTTGTTGGTTTTGCGATCATGGATTTTCTTCTCCTCAATCTAATAAGAAGTCACAAATATTCTATTGGCATATCCATTATTTTTGCGTTTTTTACAGAATTCCTGCAATTGTTTTTTGGTAGAGATGGACGGTTTTACGATTTAGTTATTGACTCATTCGGTATTGTATCGGTATTTTTTATATTAAAATTGCTTAATCGTGACAATAATAAGTAGGACGATTATTGGTAAGGGAGTGACTATTTGCCTTCAATGGATTTTTTGCAAGCTCAGGAAACTCTTAATTTCATGGAGTGGATTTTAAGAGCTGTAATTGGATTCTTCTTTATGCTCATTGTTGCTAAACTAATAGGACAGCGCGCGATTTCTCAATTAAGATTACTTGATTTCGTTATCGCCTTAGTTGTTGGTAATATTATTGCCCATCCATTATCAGATGAGCACCTTGGAATGAAGGGTGCAATGACTACAACCATCGTATTGGTGGTTCTGTATACCGGTGGTTTATTTATCAGTTTAAATTCAACCCGCATAGGAAAGTTTCTAGACCCTGATCCATTTCCTCTTATTAAAGAAGGAGAAATTCTTTATAAAGGGTTAAAGAAAGCAAGAATTTCAATTGATTATTTATTAGCAGAGTTGAGAAAAGAAAAAATTGAGGATGTAAAAAAAGTAGCGTTAGCGTTATGGGAATCGGATGGGAAACTTTCCATTTTCTTAGATCCGCAGTATGAGGCGATTACGCTATCCACCTTCCAGATGACAACGAAGCCTTTTGATCTCCCACAGACCGTTATAAGAGAAGGCAAGATTGTTCATCATACACTAGAAGAAAAAAACAAGGATGAAGGGTGGCTTGTTGATACCCTTATGCAAACACATCAAACAGGGATTCGAAATGTTTTGTTAGCCACAATTGATGGGGAAAACAATTTGAGGGTATTCTTTTATAAATAATTGGATATGAAAGAAACATAAGCCATCTAGTTAGGTAGATGGCTTAATTAATGTGGCAATACCGCCTTTAATAGACTTGTAAGTCTCTTCTTATACAACAAGAGGTACATTTTCTTGCCTTGTGACTGCTCATCTATTTGTGAAGATACTTCATATTTTGATGGCCAAAGCCAGTTTCCGATTTCAATCAATGTATGTTTGACTGTATCATAGCTAAAAAATTGATAATCGAGGAAATCCCAGTACTGCCTAAATCCCTTTAAAGTTTGGGATCCCCTAAGGGTATGATTCACTTTAAATGGGAACATCTTAATTTCGTCTAAGTGTGGAAATTGCTGATAAACGATGGATAAGGTCCTGATGTTCCGCTTTAAGGTTTGGTGAGATTCCGCGAGCTGTATGAAATGGTCAAAATCAATCTCCTTCCTCTCCTTGTCAATGACTTGAATAATATCCATAAAATATTTCATTGAGTCTAAATTATGCCGCCAGCCGTGAAGGCAAATCATATAAAAGGTATGAAGTGGGGAAAGTTCTTTAATATACCCGGATTGGCTCACGGGTACCGACTGCTTCCAAAGATCATTTATATTAAACCTCGAGGTACTTCTTTTCACCAAATCCCAATGTAATTCCACCACTAGCGGCGTGGGCGAACCAGGTAATTTCTTGCTAAAACTACAATGAAAATGACCAGGTATGAACTCTTCTTCCACCGTAAAACCTAATGATTTAACAGATTCAATGGCGATAGTAAGATCCTGAATTCTGACTAATAAATCAATATCAGAGGTAGCCCTTGCCCCGATGTGGCCAAAATATTTCTCAGCAAAATAAACCCCTTTTAGCGCAATAACATCTATCTTTCTCTCCTCAAACAACCTTAATAATTGATCTGTTTGATTTTTAATAAAAAGATTTTGATACAATCCTTTATTATATTCTTCTTGAAGATGAAATTGAAAAAACGCAGGCGTTTGCTCGAGCCTCCCCTGCTGTTTTAATAAAAAATAAACCTGGGAGGCAATACCGTCATCTTCAATATCCTGAAGAACTTGATGATAAAACACTTCATCCTGAGGCAGTGATTTCTTAATATCATATAAAAATCTCACTAACTCTAGACTCACTGGCCTCATCTCCCATCTTATTAGTTTGAAACTAAAGTCAAAGGTGTTTCTTTTTTTGAACTATACGATGTTTCGTTGAGCTTTTGATATAAACCTTTTTGTCCCATTAACTCCTCATGTGTTCCCTGTTGAACCATTTTCCCCTCATTCATCACCATGATTACATCAGCGTTTTGGATGGTCGACAAGCGATGGGCAATAATAATTGTCGTTCTGCCTTTCATCAATTCATCCAGTGCTTCTTTGACGTAATATTCTGTTTCCCCGTCTAAAGCTGAAGTAGCTTCATCTAATAGTAAAATCGGCGAATCTTTTAAAATGGCTCGAGCAATGGCGACTCTTTGTTTTTGGCCTCCTGATAATTTAACTCCATTTTCACCAATTTGGGTTTCGTATCCGTTAGGAAGCGAGAGAATGAAGTCATGAATCTCAGCATTGATTGCCGCTTCCACCATTTCTTTCTCCGTCACATTGGGACGGGCAATCAAAAGGTTATCTCGAACGGTTCCAGCAAATAAGAAGGTTTCTTGTGGGACATGGGCAATCGAACTTCTTAACTCTGAAGCGGAGAACTCTTCTATGGATTTACCAGCAATTTTAATTTCTCCTGATTGCGGCTTATAAAATCCCTGTAATAGATTAAACAGGGTACTCTTCCCCGCTCCACTCGGACCAACTAACGCCACCACTTTCCCAGCAGGAATCTCTAAATGAAAATGTTCCAAAACATTTTTATTTTCCACATAACTAAAGGTCACGTTATGAAACCGAATCGAATGGACTTGGTTCAAGGTGGGCTTAAACGAAGGTAAATCTTGTAGATCAGCTGGTGTTTCAAGGACAGCTAACACCCTTTCAAGTGCGGCAACAGACCGTTGAAAGCCAGCCCATAAACTAGCCATTCCCGTAATTGGATAAAATAAGTGCCCAACTAAGTTTAGAAACGTTAACAATGCTCCAACGGAAAGCATTCCTTTGGAGACAAAAAGGGCTCCGACAGACAGGTTAATCATAAAAGTAATCGAACTTAAAATTTGACCGCCCGAATTATACCAGCTTTGAAGTTTGCCATTTTCAAGCTCTAATTGAAATAATTCCTTATTTTGTCTGACGTACTTTTTATACTGCAGTTTCTCAAGTGTAAAGGAACGAATAACGGTAAAGCCATGAAAAGTCTCATTTAGGAGGCTATTAATATTTCCTACCAACCGGTGGATCAATCTCCCATTTTTCCGAAGTAACAAGCCGAATACAACACCAGATAATGTCGTGATTGGGGCGATGATAAGACTTACTAAACACAGTGTCAAATTAATATTTACCAAATAAACAAATACGACAATATAAATTATTGGCAGCCTAACTAGACTGATAAGATTACTGCCAATCACTCCATCAACACCATGGATATCATTAGAAAAATGGGACATTAATTCACCGGAGCGAATATTGGATGTTTCTGAAGCAGGCAGTCTTAGTACATGGTGAAAAAAATGGTTCTTAATATCCATTTTCACCCCATTCGTCGCAAACAAATTAGCGTAAGTATAACAAACACTTGAGACAATACTCAATATAATAAGTAATCCACCATAGGGTATGAAGGATAAAATCTGTTGATACCCACCATGAATAGCTGCATCAGTAATCTGACCATAGTACCTTGCAAAAGCGATCGTTAAGTAAATATCCAACCCTAATAATAGAAGAATAACAAGATAGGCCTTCCAACGTTTCATGATAAAGGGCAAAACAAAGGAAAAGGCCCTGCGCATATCATTCATGGTAAAATATTGTTTAATTAAAGAATCTATCCGTTCCTTCATCATATGGACACTCCAGATTTTATTAGAATTGTAATTTGAATTTCCTATTTATATATTTTCTAAGCATGCCTGATAAGAAAGGAAAGGTAAGAATCATTTTTCCCCAACAGCGAGCAAGAAAATGTTGCGGGATTATTGTCAGTTGTTTTTTTTGCACACTTGCTAGTTTACCAAGAATAAACTCTTCTCTTATAAGTTGATCGTAACCAAGGTTTGTATCACCTTTAAATAAGAAAAACAGTTGGTTATCTATATTTGTTACGTTCACAAATCGGTGGGCGATTAATTGACCAGTTTGCGAATAAAACAGAATCACATCGCCCTTCTTTAATTGAGAAGATGGACATGGGATAAACCTACAGAGATTACCTTGTTGTATAAATGGATACATACTATTTCCGTGGGCAGGCAATTCCAGCCAGCCGTCCTTTTTGATCGTCCGTTTGAGCAGTGATAAGGTATGATTGTCAATCAACATGTTCAATCAGCCCGCACTGAACGAGATTGGCTAAGAAATCTTCCATGTCCTTTTTTACTTGCAGCTCATTCTCTATTGTTGCGAACTTAGCTAACAAAGATTGCGTTAGGGAATCAACTGTTTGAACCTCAGTTAGCAATGACCAGCAATGTCCACCCTCATCATTTAATTTGGTAATGGTATATTGGTCAGTATTCAGGATAATCCATTCGCCATCTAATTCGGTAGCTTCATAATTTCCTTTTTGAATATATTGAGTTGTCATGATATTAACTCCCAAAATGTATTATTTTTTTGAAAATGAAGTTCATAAACTGGTACGTTCTTTACTAAGTCGGTCATTAACCTCATTATAGTTTTCGTCTCTTCATCACTATAGGGCCAAAAGAAGACTTTATCCATTAAATGCAGTAAAGCATCAGATTTAGCAGACCTAGTTCTCTGATTTTGTAGTGCTTGGTAAAGTAATTGAACGCTAGCTAATTCTACATTCCCCTCAAAATGATCTGCTTGCAGTTCACTTCGGAATGGTGAATTAAACACAGTAACTTTATTTGAGGTAATTTTGACAAGGGTAGCCTCATCCGAAAGAAGAGGTCTTGGATACGACAGTTTGGCTGCTGTTGATTTACCTGCCCCCGATTGACCAGCAAAGATATGGGCCTTACCATTTTCTATTGCACAGGAGGAGTGGATCAACAGTCCCCAATTATGATAAACGATGAAAGCACTATATAAATTTGTTAATGCATGTTTTAAGGCGAAATCATTATAAACAGAAATAGTCGCAGACCTAAACTCAGTATTAACCTCAATTAAGTAATCGGCTCGACGATACTGGATTTGGCTTTCATTCTTGATAATCTCTACTTCGTAATCTTGAAAGGGAACACCATAGCCTTCTTCAATTTTGATGATCAAATCAGGCAGCTCATTTTCAGCACATATGTCGGAGTGAAAATTTTTTTCAAACATATTATTTAATTCTTTAGATTCACAGATTATATGTATATAATGGTCGCCAATTTTTGTTATTAATTTGTTCATTATTGGCCTCCTACAAGGAAAAGTTGATATTTTTGGAAAGGGAAGTCAAGGAATAAATATCCCCATGTTCTTCCCTTCTCCACTGAAATTAAGGGTTAACATTTGGATTACATTGACCTACCCCGATATTGCCATTACCATTACCATTACCATTATTATTGCCATTGCCAGGGGTTCCTGCTCCACAAGGAATATCATTAGGGTTGCCTGGTGGGAAATTAATTCCACCATTCCCTTTACCAGGATGGTCGTGTTTTCCTTTACCAGGATTCCAGCTTTGAGCTGTTTCAAAACGTATAGGTTGATGGCTTAAGACGGTTGGTCTAGAATAGACTTTTTCTATAATCATTATTTCACCTCCTTAATGCACGATAATTGTTCATTATAAAGAACAAAAATGCTAAAAAAATCCCTTATCAGAAAGGTTAAAACATAAATAATATATATATAGTTCTGTCTAAAATTATAACTTAAAGGAAATTCTTATTAAAGAACAACCATTCGACAAAATTCTACTTATTATAAAAAGCCAGCATAAAATATAAATATAACATTAAAATTTTATGCTAGCCAATAATAAAAAGAGAAGGTATATGCCTCCTCAAGCTAAATACCAGCATTCCTTAACATTTTCTTCATTTGTTCTATGTTAGGATAATCTGACTCAGTAAATTGGTTAATTACTTTATTTACATCGTAATTCACTCGCACAATGGATGTTCGGAAACTTTCTTCATGAATTTCAAGTATTGCGTAAGACGATTTTGCTAAACCATCAAATGGCAAACCTACACTTCCAATATTAATTATACATTTACCATTAATGTACCTTATATACGGCTTATGAATGTGGGCGTATATGTATATATCTGCTTCGCTGTCCATCATTTTCTCAGCAATTACTTGATCACTTTCATTTGGGTTAACCACTTCAAATAAACTATTGGGCGTTGCGTGGTATGCATTAATTTTTATTTTCCCAAATTCCAGCTTTAATTCAGTGGGTAAATTCCTTAGGTAATCAATACTAGTCTTTTCTATTTGTGATAACGTCCAGTCTCGTTCTTTACTCATCATTTCAAGAGCACTGTCGGGGACCTCTCCTTCTTTAATCCCACGTACCACCCACTCATCAGCATTTCCTTTTATAACCTCAGTATTTAAAGATCTAACAAGATCCAAAGAACGCTGCGGTTCTGGTCCCCTAAAACATAGATCACCAAGAACAAAAATCTTTTTTACATTTCTTTGGTTAATATCTGCTAACACTCTATCGAGAGCGGTTGCATTGCCATGTATATCGGAAATAAATGCAATCCTCATATTAAAACTCCTCCCTTATTGAATCGAGAATTTTATTTTTACTATTTCTAATCCCTATTTTTTTGGAACTGAAATAAAATTCTTATCCTATATACTTAAAATAGACCTAATTTCCCCTTTTTAAATAATAAAGATTAAGTTAGGTTAGATTTTGTTAGCGGATAGTATGTTTCTATTAGATGCTAACCTTGATTTATTTATTAATTCAAATAAAAAGCACCCATTAAGGATGCTAAAAAAAGATTTATTGTTTATACCCGGTCTCTTTTCCATTATAGTACTTATCACCTTACTTCTAACTTCTTATAACTCATAGAAGCAATGTGTACGGTGGTTATAAATACTTACTATAAATTCAAATTTAATGCATTAAAGAATAAGATAAATCTTATTAGGTTCCGGATGGAGCATTTGATTATTGTTAGAAATATCAACTTGACTGTTAAAAAATTTGTCCATACTTTTTAAATACTGCACCTGCAGGACCTAATAATTTCCATATAATAATTAATCTCTTTGTCCAAATTACTGCCCCATCTGTAACACTAGCCATCCCACCCCAAACAGGTTCCGTTGCCCCAGAATTTCCGGGTGCAGTACATTCATAGTAATATGTCCCATCTGATGATGATGGTAGAATAATATCCCCTGCAGCATAACTCTTAGATTTCCAACCAGTCAAACCTTTCATGTCGCTAACTGTTGCATTCTCCGGGGCTGTCGGGAATGTTGGTGCAATTTTAGTAGATTTGCCACCAAGTCGATTTGTGCAATAATAGACATAGCCATTTACAGTTATTCTTTGATTCCAGGAATAATTGGTTGAAGCGCTCCAACTACTATAGGTATCTAAGAAACCTTCTTTAGCACATATCCAACCCATAAATCCAGAAGTTAACATATTTGTATTCTTGATTTGTTTTCCTAATTTGAAGAAACCCTTAGAAGGCACTGCTGTCGCCCAATCATACGGATCTATTGCACCATTAATAGTGTTTTTCGTGAAGTATTGCATTTGAGTTTGGTCAACTACATATGTTATGTTTTCCTCTAATGTATTATTTTTTACTATTATTTGGAATGCATCAGAGGTAATACTTGGTGCGTTAACTGCTTTCATGGCTAAATTCGATTTGAACCTATTTCCATCAAGTAAGAGAGCTCCCCCAGTTACATTGCTCCAGAATCCATCGATAATGCCTGAAGAAGTAGAGGTAGCATTAGGATACTCGAAATAGTTATTTATTAACTCAAATCTTCCTTTAGTCAATGCTGAGAAATAAAAGGCACTACTTGTCCCGCCTTTAAAGGTACAGTTGATATATCTTGCTAATTCATTATTAGAACCAGAGAAGTTAAAAAGATTATATGAATCCCATGTAAATGTACATCCTATAAATTCTACTTTTTTATAGGTTACCAAGTTACCAGTATTATTAAATCCACATCCAATATAAGTACCGCTTGGTATTTTAATTCCACCATTGTTGTTTGGTTTTTTAGTATTAAGGAACAATACATTACTGTATGTCCATCCTTGAGTAGCATTAGCATTACCATCGAATAATAAGCTAGTAGATGATAGATATCCTTCAAATGTACAGTTTGTCATAGTTTGCGGAAATGTTCCAGCACTAAATCCAGCACCTGAAATAGCGGTATTATAATCTGAATCAACAGTAAACCTACAATTAGAAACAGACACACAATATGCTTTTGGTCGATCAACATTTAGTGAAGCATTTGTAAAAATATTATTATCAACAATTGCTGGTTCGGTTGTACCATTACCTATACCGATTTTTGACCTGTGTATCTGATTATTACTTATTACACACTCACCATTTATTTGGGCACTTGTATCCTTAAAGTAGTTTCCTTCTATAAAGAGCTTTTTAACACCTGGGTACCCAGTAATTCCAATACCTCTTTCTATTTTATTATTTCTTACATGAAAGTTTTTACCTTTTACGAATATTAGTTGTAAACTACTATCATGTAAGAAGTTATCCTCAATCCATAGGTTTTGGTTTAATGCAAAATTATCCTCCACATCTAAGGCAGCTTGCGGTGCTGTACCACTTATATGGTGAATATCATTGTTTCTAATCCAGACAAATTTAGCACCTTGTATTGCGATACCTAATCTTCGTGTATGATGGATGTGGCACTTCTCTACAAATGTAAATTTAGGTAGTGTCATACACCTTAATGTCAGTCCGTTTCCTGAAGATGAAGGAACATTTGGTTGATGTAATACTATTTTCGCTCGGGTTGCTCCAGCAGGTAATGGAATTTCATCAAAGAAATCAATATTTGTCAAAGAAGAATTAAAAGTCCCATTTGCATTATAGAAAATAATATCAAATGGAAGTGTACCATCGATTTCGGAGCCGACAGACTGGTAACTAACATCTCCGTAGATACCAAAAGTCTTCCATTTAACTATTTGAGTATTAGTAAGGTCTAGGAATATATTAGAACGGATTTTAGTGGAATCTGCTTTTAGGCTCCCATCAGTAGTGCTTATTGAGCCTGATTCAAATGTGATAGCATAAGATTTTGTTGGTGTTGTAGTGGCATATACTAGCCCTTGGCTAGAAAATAAGGATACACCATCACCTGTTAAGTCTAAAAACTCTATATTATCAATTGTGGTAAATAGCGTATTAGTACCCTCACCTTTACTTGGGTCTGTTGTATTTGGAAATAAAATACCCATTCCACCCTCATGTGTTGGTAATTCACCAGGATTACTATAATCATGGTCATATCTGTCACCCTGTATTATCCCATTTGTAACCCTAGAGAATATCTGATTCTGCCTATAACAAATAACAGAATATTTAGGTAATCCATTATTTCGAATTCTTAATGTGGAGCCGTTTAAATTAAGAGTCATAAAATTCTTAGGTTGTATTGGAATGTTTTCGTCAATTAAATACGTTCCTTTAGGAAACATAAATTCAGAATATCCTCGTTGGGATGCCCATGTTAACGCATTATTTATACCGTTGGAATTAGCCGTAGACAATGTTTTATCATTAAAATCAGAAACTGTGTTGGAAACACTCCATACATCTAATTCCAAGATATATGCTCTTGTACTTATACTCAACTTATCGCCTCATTTTTTTATTTATTCACTCCCTTATATACATATTCGAAAACAAGTGTAAGTGCATAGTCTGAAATACTATGACAATGCCTTTTTTATAACGATATTATCCTATTACATTTTTATTATATTTGATAACTGAGACCTTTTTATCCATGAGTCGAATAATTGGTTTATTAATAAAATTTATTATGTAAGATGAAAACAAGCAAAGGATAATTAACCATGCAAGAATTAGGATTGGATATTTGGGACCGAATGTTAGTTTAGGAAAAATTGTCATATAAAAAAACATATGAGTAAACCAAAGATTAGTTGAATGATTTCCAAAAAAATCAAGTACCTTTTTAAACATTGCACTCTTATCAATCAGGTTAAAGAAGCAAATAAACGTTATACCTGTAATAGGTGCAATAATCATTGATTCAAAAAAGGCATGGATAATAACTAACAGGAAAATACCTAATAAACATATTACATTTTTCATAGCAATTCGATTAAACATTATATTAATCTTTGTATAAATCTTCTCTTTGGCAAAAATGGAGCCAATTATAAAAGGTAACTGGGAAGTACCAAGCAGTACAATTGAATTCACAAACATACTAATTTCTGTGCTATCACCAAAATCGAGAACATGATTTATACGCTGGATATATGAAATTAAATAGATAAATCCTGAAACCAATAATATTAGAATAGAATTATATTTCTTAATTACTATAAATAGCAGAGGTGCTATAAGCACTAGAATGATATATGTCTGTAAAAACCACCATGCACCATTATAGGAACTTGATAATACGAAAAAGTTGAGAAGAAATTTAGTAAGGGTTCCTGGGAAAATTTCTGCATTCCCTAATAAAAAACCAATCATCACAAAAACTACCAGTACTATCCAATAGTTAATAAGTAATTTAAGAATCCTTTCGAAACTCCTCTTTAGAATTGATCCTTTTTCCCTATCAATACTTACATATAAGCCATATCCACTTGCAAAGCAAAACATAGGAACACATGCATCGCCAAACAAAGCAATATAGTAAATCATAGGGACTCCATTTACGACTGGGAAGGTCTCATACAATCCATTAACTTCCTTCCTGCAAAAAAGATGAAGGAGCAGCATAAATATTATGGCCACTCCTTTTGTTATTTTCATATCGTTTTTTGTAAACTCCATTTGATTTACTCCTTTAATATTTAGGGAGCTTTTTTTCTTATTTTAGGAAAGAAATAAAACTCAAATTTTTGGAAATTGAACTGTAACCCATTAATATGGACAGTTTAAAAAATAGCAAATGCTGCTAACAGATGATCTCGGTATTGCACGAGGGTACTGAAAAACATTCTATTTTTATAATTTATGTTATTCTCAAAAAATAGGCAACTTCTTGTATAATTTATGCAAGAAGTTGCCTATTTTCATTTCCTACTCTTTCCAGCTATTAACCTACAGATTTTAACTTTCTTTTAATTAAAGGAACTAAACCATTTATTATAGTATTTTTTATTAATTGGAATTCTTTACTTCCATAAAAAATTAATGAGTAAATAAGGTTCGGCACTATTAAACAAATAATGCCATTTGCAACTAATGACATAAAGCTGTTACCAACCACAAAAAAATGAGATATAATTGTAGTAACATAGCAAGTCATAAGTGTTAAAACAGCATATAAGCCGTATTTAACAAAATAACATGAAACCGATTTTTTAAATAAATTCTTATAAACAATTGTTGGCTGAGTCCAAAACACAGTAAAAATGGTACTTATTGTAGTTCCTATAAATATTCCTGCAAGGCCAAAAATCTTCACTAAAATAAGCGATGAAACTAGGTTTATTCCCCCTTCTATTAAGGGAAAGTATTTATCTTGTACAAATAAACCCGCTTTATTTTTAAATGTTGATATTGCGGTTCTCATTCCATCTAAATAGAAATTTATTAATATAATAATAAAAGTAATTTTATCTAAAAGGTACCCATTACCAAGCCACCAATATAGAAATGGCTCCAATAAGTTATATAAAAAAATAACGCAAACGGAAATTATCCAAAAGTTAATCAAATAGGTTATATTAAATACCGAGTAGTTTTTTTCACTATTTTCAGTAGCAATTAAATTACCCACACTTGCCCCAATACCACTCAAGATAGGTTTAGCTAACCCGGATAACTGTTGCATTATCATTGTATAATTTGAATAAAGTCCTACTGTTGCTACACTTATAAAGGAAGATATTAAAATGTTATCAGTTCCAAAAACTAAATAGCCACCTATATTATGTAATAACATGGCCTTTACATTTGTTATTAAATTTTCCTTTGTATTTTTATCAATTGGGTATTTTTCTTTTGTTTTAATATATGGATATCTTTTTTCAACAATTTTACTATTGTATTTGATTTGGATTGCATACAATATAAACTCAATCAATAAGTATAGAATAAAATTCCTCGTTAATATTAGAACCACTATCTTTGCTATAGTAGTTAAAACTTGAAATATTAATTCTACTTTAGCTATTACGTATCCTTTTTGATCAGCATTGATTAATGACCATTTATGAGCATTTAAATAAGAAAGCATATTTTTTGCTACAAATAAAAAATAAATTAATGTAATATTTGATACTGTACTACCATCTTTCATTAAGATATCTAAAAAGGGATATAAGATCAGGCTTAATAAAAAAATAATTATTGCTAATACTCCGTATGCTTTTTTATATAACTGAACTAATGAAATTATTTTATTTCTATCGTTTTCTGCAAGTGGTTTGTATAAATTATAAACAATACTTGTCCCTATACCACTTTCAACTAACGCCATCATAGACAATACATTCGTTAATAATCCATTAACTCCTAAATAATCTATACCGAGACTGTCTAAAAATATTTTTCTTGAAAGAAACCCCAATATAGCAATAATTATTTGAGAAGCAATGCCTATAAATATATTTCTTAATGAATTTTTTGTTCTCATACTAAATTTTCCTTTAACTTTCTTAAAAGTGTTGCTCCTTCTTTTTTTATTACA
This sequence comes from Bacillus sp. AFS073361, assembly GCF_002567005.1. Taxonomy (GTDB): domain Bacteria; phylum Bacillota; class Bacilli; order Bacillales; family Cytobacillaceae; genus Neobacillus. The sequence continues at coordinate 78,052 of NZ_NUZU01000015.1, read as the reverse complement.
TATTCCAAATGTTTAACCAGAAATACTATTATTTCTTTGGTTTTCAAGCCTCCTATTTTGTTAAACTCATTTATAATAAATTTTGAATTTTTTAATAAGAAAGTAGTTGGATAATCATAAAGTATATTTTTATAATACTCTTTAAAATATTGAACTCCTTTTTCAAATTCAACATTAAATTCGTAATATAAATTTTCTTTATTAAGGTATTCTTTTACACTTGTGTATGCCCATAAATTGTCTAAAATTTTTGCATCTCTGCTGCTTGTCGTTGAACCATTTCTTTTCAAGTAATTATAAGATGCTTTACTTATAATAGTTGCCTTCTTGCATTTTATATATAATTTTGGTATTAGTTCCAAATCTTCATAATATTTACCTTCTGGGAAGAGAAAATTATTATTCAAAAATAGTTCTCTTTTAAAAAGTTTATTACACGGGTAAGCCCTCTTTAATATCTCACCAAGACTAATCTCGTAGGGAATATACTTATTTAAATAGTTCCCATCCTCATCTACTTCTCTAACACCGATTACAGAAAAATCTGAATGTTCAGTTTCACAAGAATAATATAGAGAACTATACATATCTGGATTTATCCAATCATCACTATCAACAAATCCAATATACTCTCCCTGGGAAATTTTAAGTCCTTTATTTCTTGCAACTGCTTGACCTTGGTTATTTTGATGAATTACTTTTACCCTTTTATCGATGTTTGCATATTTATCACAAATAGAACCACTTTTATCATTAGATCCATCATTAATAATTATCAATTCAAAGTTCCTAAACGTTTGATTTAATATAGAAGTTATACACTTGTCTAAATATTTTTCAACATTGTATACCGGTACGATAATTGAAATTTTAGGATCCATCTTCTCACTCCAACCTAAAATAGGGGTCTTATATTTTTATATTATATTTTTTTATTCTTACTAACTTTTTCATACTAAGAAAACATTTGATAATTATTACAAGTATTCTTGCTTTTAATCCCAATATATTATTATCATAGTTTTTAATTGCAATTATAAAATCTCTTTCAAGTGTAAATTGGATAAATTTCTGAAACTTATTGATTATTTTTATGTCTGATTTTAGAACACTTATTATTTGATTCAAATAATCACTGACTGTCTTGCCATTTTCAATTTTTAAACATTTTGTATAAACTTCCTCTTTTACCTTTATACTTTTAAGTACATTTAGTATTTCATTTCTTGCACGTAAATGAGACTCAAAGGCACCTGTTTTTTTATTCATTAAACTCTCAGGATTAATTCTTCTGTACCTGTAGAAAGGCTCATTTATTCCGCAAATTTTATTAGCATTGGAAAGTGCTATTAAATTAAAACAAAGGTCTTCTGCAATTTTAATCCCTTCATTTATTAATATATTATTTTCAATAATAAAGCTTCTTTTATATAATTTATTACACATACTAGCAAAACCCAATATCTTATTTTCTAATAATAATGCTTCTAAATCTTCTTTAATTTGCTTGCCTTTTATTATTGATTTACTTCCTAGTGGTGAAATTAATTTAAGTGTTTCATTAGAAAAATGATTTATCTCAAAGTAGCCACATGCAATAATATCAGCTTCCTGTTCTAACCCTAATGCATACATTTTTTCGTACATATTTGATTCTATCGTATCGTCACTGTCCACAAAGGCTAGATAATCACCTTTTGCAACATTTATCCCTAAATTTCTGGCAGAACTTGGACCACCATTTTGTCTATGAATTACCTGTACCCTTTTATCCCTCCGACCATATTCTTCACAAATTTCCCCGCAATTATCTGGAGACCCATCATTTATAAGTATGAGTTCAAAGTCTGTAAATGTTTGTGAAAGTATAGAATCAATGCACTCTCGAATATATAACTCCACTTTATATACTGGAACAATAATACTAATTTTTAGATTCACAAGTAAAGTTCCTTTCTTGATTAATCAGTATTTATGTTTTTTTACGTGTCATAATTTAGACTTACATCTATAGAAACATTTTTTAGGAAAGTGTTAAGAAGTCCTTTTATATAATTAAATATAGCAGGACCCATAGTAATACTAGGGTAAGATGAAAGTTTCCAAATTACATTATATATTTTGGATTTTAGTTATTACTATTAACAATATCTAAAAACTTCTCAATTTCCTTAGTTGGAGAAATAATTTCATACCTCGAATCTTTTATTATATTTTCCCTTAATTTTTTATCATCAAGCAGTTTTTTTACAGAATTGTACATTTCTATTTCATCAAATTTAATTATTAAACCTGTCTTATTGTTCGTAATTTGTTCATTAGCTCCAGTAAAATTAGTACTAATAATGGGTTTATTTAAATACTTTGCTTCAGATAATGTAATACAGTAACCTTCATGGCGTGAGGGTTGAACATATATATTACATTGCTGCATGAAAGGATATGGATTAGTATTCGCTCCTAATAATATGAAGTCATTCACAATATTATTTTTATTAATTAAATCTTCATATTCTTTCCGTGCACCTCCATCCCCTATACAATACCATCGAACGTTATATCCACTATTTTTCAATTTTGCTAGGACTGGGATAGTTAAATCCTGTCCCTTCTCTTTGGTTAGCCGTCCTACAGTGAGTATTCTAACTCCTTTGAATTTGTCCTCAAATCCAATTCCTTCCTTAGCCATTTTATCGATTGCATTTGGTGAAATTAAATTAAAGAACGTATCTGTTTTTTCCTTAAGAAAAGGTAATTTAGATACTAACTTATCCTTTCCTTGGTTGGAAACAACAAAAATTCGATCAAATTTTTTATATATTTTAGCGGCAAACCTTTCATTAAACCCTATTTTATTCACGTCAAAATGTATCCACTGAACTTTCTTTTTAGCCTTTATCTTGTTTATAACAAAAAAGCTTATGAAGTCCATTGGGCCGGCATAAGCTACTGCAAGATCATATTCAATTTCATTTCCTTGATATCCTTTTAAAAGATACTTAAAAAATAAGCTTCTTTCCTTCAATATTTTGGAAAGTAGGAAGAATAATAACATACTCATTGACTTTATCACTTTACCCGACTTAAGAAAGTTTACAGCGGTTAAGTGAGGGGGCTGATTTAAAATATATTTTATATCCTTGTATCCGGTTAAATATTCAATATGGACATGACTTGGTATTGAATTTAAAAAGCCACCGTATTTCTCTAGCATTAATACTGTAATATCGTATTCTTCTTTTGGAATCTCATTTATCATGTTGAGCAACGCTTTTTCAGTTCCACCCACATTCATGTTAATAAGCATAAATAATATTTTTTTCTTCATATTATTACTCGCTTTCACTTAACTTATTAAGTTATAAAATTTTTCTACTTCCTCAATATTTCCTTTTTTTTCGACGCGTAAGTAATCAACGATACTTTCCCTTAATTCTATTTCATTTATCATTTTAAGTATCCCATCATAAACTGCTTTTGAACTCATATCTACGACTAGACCATTTTTCCCTTCTATCATTTGACTGTAAACGGCGTCAAACCTTGTAGTTACAACTGGAACATTTAGCATCCGCGCTTCTGCAATAGCAATTCCAAAACCCTCAAATCTCGATGTTTGTACATATATATCAGCATTTTTAATATATGGGTATGGATTGGACTTAACCCCCAACAATACAAAATGGTCTGATAAATTATTTTCTATTATTTTTTCCTCTATTTCTTTTATTAATGGTCCCTTTCCTAAAGCATACCATCTAAATTTAATACCTTTTTCTTTAAGCTTTTTGCAAGCCTCAAGTGCTAGATCATATCCTTTTTGATGAGCTAATCTACCAATGGTTAGAATCCTGATTCCATCAAAATTGTCCTTATAGCCTTGCCCAAAATCAGCCATCTTGATAATAAATTCAGGGTTGTTAATATCATAAATAACCTCAACCTTTTTGGAATATGCAGGGAAAGTCTCCAGAAATATCTCTTTAGTAGTATCGGAAACAGCTACTATTTTATTGTATTCATCATAATATTTTTTTTGAAAATCTTTTTCTACTTTATCTAACCTATAACTTACATTCACCCATGCGAACTTTTTCTTAGCTCTTACTTTTTCTGCTACATAGAATGTAGGGATACCTTGGGCATAACTAATGGCAAAATCATATTCTTTAGAATTTTTTTCAATCACATTCGAAACACTTTGCCAAAATACTCGTGCCTTTTGTGCGTTGCTATATTTTTTCTTACGTATTCCTATGGAATATTTCATCCTGGAAGATAACATTTTAAAGTCAACACCCTTTATTGAATCTTTTATTGCCTTCTTTATGTCTAAGGCTGCAAATTCTGTATACTTTAATGGCTTTAAAATCTTCACTTCTGTAGGGAGCAATTCCTCAAGTTCACCACCGTGTCCAAACAGCATTAAGTCTACGGAGTGTTTGGTATAATCTAAAAGCGATAAAAGTGTTACCAGACTTTTTTCTGCCCCTGCACAATCCAATGAATCTATTACAAATAATAGTTGTTTTTTCATTAAGTATTTATCACCTCACTCTTTTTCTAATATTATTTATTAAGGGCTTTAGTTCTTATAAAGTTATTTTTTGTTTAACAAGGGTAGATGAAACACCCTGGGTATAAGGAAAATAAATAATATCTGCCCCAACCATATTGAATTTCTTTTCAACCTCATTAAATAGTGCGTTTCCCTTCCAGTCGTCACCTACAAACATTACGTCAAATTGTAGTAGTTCCCAAGCTAAGAATTTATCCCTATTGGTCTGAGGAACAACCTCGTTAACATATTTTATACCCTCGACAATCTCCATTCTTTCATTATGCGGAATAACTGGCAGCTTATTTTTATATTTCATTACCAATTCATCTGTACTAACCCCAACAATTAAATATTCACATTGTTCTTTTGCTCGTTTTAATATATTGAGATGCCCTACATGAAATAAATCAAATACTCCAGTTGTATAGCCAACTTTATATTGCTTTTCTTTCATAACTATTCCTCCTATTCACGTTAAAGCAAACCTCTTCTATATGCTTAAGTAGGAGCTCACTTGCCACTCCCTTTTCAAATGATCCTACTTGCATAAAAAATTCTGATAAGTTTTGACTGTACATTTCATTATCAAAGTATTCTATTTTATCCAGTAACTCTTTTGTGCTCTCGGCACTAATAAAAGGTAATTCCTTAACATCAAAATATAAATTTCTATCCTTTTTTATATATTCAACTAGATCAGGTATATACAAGAAACAAGGTCTTTGAGTAATAGAAAAGTCAAACATAAGTGATGAATAATCTGTTATTAAAACGTCTGCAATACTTAATAGTTCTTGAATATCATCATAAGAAGATACATCAATAACATTTTCACCAAAACTTAGCTCACTTGACTTAGAAATTAAGTGCGGATGTAATTTGACTAAAAAGGTCCACTCCCCACCAAATTTATGTTCAAACCGTTCAGTAAGGTTTGAGTAGTCCAAGTTGTAGATTTCTAAATGATTATTGTCTTTCCTAAATGTCGGTGCATATAGAACGACCTTTCGATTTTCCTCAATCTTTAAATCATGGAGAACTTTTATTCTTAAATATGTATTATCTTTGAACAGTAAATCATTTCTAGGTGTACCAACTTCAAGGATTTCACCATCATACCAAAATGACTTTTTGAAGATTTTCGAACTAAATTCACATCCAGATAATAATAAATCACATTTAGCAGAATCCTTTTTAGACATTCGAATATAGTTTTGTGGCAGAGCTTCTTCCGCATCTTTTTCTATTTGTTTTAAACGCAGAGAGCTATGCCAGGTTTGAATATAATATTGATTTTTCCTCTTAACATATAAATCTGTCGTTCTAAAATTTGTAATTACAACTTTTGATGTGCATAGTTCATAAAAATACCTAAGTGTCATGATCTTTACCTTTCGAAAACTGTTTAAATGTGCTTTCCCAGTAAGATCATTGAAAGCCCACACCACATCAAATGTTTCCTTAGGATAATTTTTATGGATATATTCTGAAATATATTTAGGGCTACATCCATATTGGCTTCCATAGTAACTAAATAGAAATATTTTATTTTTCTTAATAGGTAGACAGTTGAATAAATAAATCATGATTAGTGCTAAATACTTTTTTATCAAAGTCTAATCCCCTCTTTGAAGGAAATAAAAAAAGCACCCCCCAATTTATAGGAGTTGCCTTACTTATATTCTTATATTCTCTTAATATCCATTCTTTGTAACCCACTAGGCTGAGGAATCACTTTTATCCTCCTTAACAACCTTTTGATAACAAGAAAAAATACATTCACATATGGGTGAATCCTAAACAATACCAATTGTTTTTTTAAATCTTTATCATTGTCCACAGCTTTCATAAAGTTAGTAAAGTTATCCTTTATATAAAGATGTATTTCCTTTCTATACAATCCTCGTTTATCTTTCCCTCTATTTATTAGAAGAATGTTATAGTGAATTAAATTTGTTTTTAAAAGCATCTTAAAAGACTCATCAATTAGATTCCCATAATACTTTTCAATAAAAATGTGCCTTTCTTTTAAACCTTTAATTATATCTAAATTCCTAGTGGAATATGTTGCTACAATACTATCATCCCTTTGGAGGTAAAAATAATAGGGTTTATTTAAACAAACGAAGGTTTGCACTCTTTGCATAACTTGATGGGCCCAAAATACATCTTCAAATAAAACACCTTTTTTAAAAGGAATGTCTTTAATTAGCTTGGTTTTGTAAAGTTTGCCCCAGGCAAAGTTTTTGACCATATTGTTTCTTACAAGTTCATACATTAATGATTTATTATCCAATACAACCGGAGAAGCCTGCTGGTTATATACTCCATTATCAAATAACAGGTGATCATGATAGGCATAATAAAACGCTGATTGCACTACCTCCGCCTGATAATCAACACTTACTCGAACCAGCTCTTCAATCATTTTCCTATCTAGCCAATCATCACTGTCAACAAAAAGAGTATATTCTCCTGTTACATACTGAATGCCATAATTCCTTGCATCAGATAATCCTCCATTTTCCTTATGGAAAACTTTGACCCGATTATCAGATATCGCATAGTCTTCAGCAATTGTTCCACAATGATCAGGGGATCCATCATTCACAAGAATAATCTCTAAATTTGTATATGTTTGTTCCAAAATGCTTTCTACACATCTTGAAAGATATTGCTCAACCATATATATCGGAACAACTACACTTACTTTTTGATTCAATTTGCATCCGCCTACCTTCATAATATTAAATGATAAGGAAATGGTGAAGTCGGCCAGATCCAGATAACTTAAATTAAAAAAAACTTATTTTTTTGCATCCATATTTTGATTCTGCCACTTAATAAATTCAATTAGTTGTTTAAAATCTTTAATTTGACTTTTTTCTATTCCCGATTTTTTAAATTCATTTGCTAAATCGATCCACTCGTTATCTAGTAGTTGATTTTCCTCTTTTATTGAATCTGTATTTATTAATAACTTTAGATCAACATCCAAAACACGTGCTATCTTTCTAATGACTTGGATTGAGGGATTCTGGTTTAAGTTACGCTCAATATTACTTAGGTAGGACTTTGAAATACCAGCACGTTCTGCAAGCTCTGATAATGTAAGTCCTTTCTTCATTCGAATTTCATATATATTTCTTCCTATCATTCTCATACCCCGTTTTTATCTTCTATTATTTTTTGAGATTAAATACATCTCCTTCTTTCATTCCCTTTTAATACCGTATCTTTAATACAATTAATTATTCTCATTTGGTCATCTTCAGTCATATTTGAGCCCGAGGGTAAACATATTCCATTATTAAAAAGTTTCTCAGAGATATTCTCGCTTTCGCCATGTGGATAATATTTAACTCCTTGGAAAATAGGTTGCAAATGAAGCGGCTTCCAAACAGGTCGAGCCTCAATATTCTCTTCGGTTAAGGCTTCTAATAATTCCCTAACAGAAACACCTGCTTCTTCTTCATTTATTGTGAGAGCTGTCAGCCAACGATTTGATAAAGTATTTTCTAGTTCGGGCATAAAGTTAAAACCTGGATGATGAGCTAATTCTTGAAAATATCGTTTAAAAACATCTCTTCTTGCTTTTATTCGTTCATTTAAAACCCCTAATTGAGCCCTTCCCACACCTGCTAAGATATTACTCATCCGGTAATTAAATCCAATATTGCTGTGTTGATAATGCGGAGCTGGATCCCGGGCTTGAGTGGCCAGAAAGCGAGCCTTTTTTAATGCTTCTATATTGTTCGAAATAAGCATCCCGCCACCTGAAGTTGTGATAATCTTGTTACCATTAAATGAATAAATACCAAACTGTCCAAATGTTCCACTTGGTTTTCCTTTATATGTAGAACCAAGGGACTCCGCGGCATCTTCAATTATTGGTACATTATAACAATTGCATATGGAAGATATCTCATCCATTTTTGCACTTTGGCCATACAAGTTCACAACGATAATTGCTTTTGGTAGTTTACCTTCAATTGAAGCATCTTTAAATGCCCTTTCTAAAGCATCCGGAGACATATTCCAGGTTTCTGGCTCGGAGTCAATAAATACTGGAACTGCGCCCTGATAAATTATTGGATTTGCACTAGCAATAAAGGTGAGGCTGGAACAAAAAACTTTGTCACCCTTTTTCACATCTAATAAAGAAAGAGCCAAATGAATCGCTGCAGTTCCTGAACTAACAGCAACAGCTTCATTGGATCCTACATATTCGGATATTTCTTTTTCAAATTCATCAACATTGGGTCCAAGTGGGGCAATCCAGTTGGTTTCAAATGCTTCCTTTATATACTGTAGCTCGTTACCACTCATATGTGGTGACGAAAGAAAAATTTTCTTTTTTTGTGCTGTATCTATCAATTAGTTCACCTCCACACCCATTTGATTAACTTTTTTTACTTTTGCAGGTATACCAACAGCAGTACAATGAGCTGGAATATCCATGATCACTGTTGCACCCGCACCAATAATGGCCCAGTCACCAATCTTAACGTTCGGGATAATTGTGGCCCCCGCTCCAATATAACCACCTTCACCTATTTGGACAGTTCCTGTTACTGTGGTTCCTGGGCAAACATGGGAAAAATCACCTATATTACAATCGTGCTCAATCACTGTGCCCGTGTTTATAATAGAATGAACACCAATTCTTGTATCAGCATTTATTACAGCATGAGGCATGACAACTGTCCCATTGTCTATCATCGCACTAGGGCTAATCACCGCAGACTCATGAATCACAGTTACATAATTCTCATCAGAAAGATTTAATCTTTGAACAATCGATTGGCGAATTTTATTATCTCCAATAGCTATGACAAACTTTATGTCACCAAAGTTATCCACCAATCTTTTAGCTGATGAAATAGGACCAAAATAAATATTTTCATTTAGGCTTACATTGTTGTATTTATCATCTAAAAATCCGACAATTTGATTTTCTTGATAAGATAAAATCATATCTTCGATTACTTTACTATGACCTCCACGACCAACTACTACAATTTTCATCCATGACCCCCTCCAATAGTAGAACCTGACCCTTTAAAGCTTTCCATAGTCGCTTTTCCTGGTTGGTTTATTCCTTCAGTAGCTGCTACTTTGAATACGGTTAAAAATAGGATTTTCATATCAAGTAAGAATGAACGATTATTTACATACCAGACATCTAACTCAAATTTCGCTTCCCACGAAATTGCATTCCGTCCATTTACTTGTGCCCAACCAGTTATGCCAGGTCTAACATTGTGCCTTTTTGATTGCTCCTTTGTATATAACGGAAGATACTCCATTAAGAGTGGCCTGGGCCCAACTAAACTAATATCCCCCTTAATCACATTAATTAACTGAGGGTATTCATCTAAACTATATTTTCTTAGAAACTGACCAAAGGGAGTCAGCCTTTCATAGTCTGGTAACAATTGTCCTTTATGATCTTTTTCATTTGTCATTGATCTAAGTTTATAAAGGTAAAAAGGTTTTCCAAATAATCCAGGACGTTGCTGTCTGAATGTGATTGGAGATCCTAACTTTAACTTTACCAACAAAGCAATAATGAGAAAGATGGGGGAGAAACCTATTAACAAAACCAATGAAACTGTGAAATCAAACAATCGCTTCAATACTAGCCATCCCCTACAAATTCTAAGTTTACATTTAATTTTTTTCTGAAATTATTTGTTGTTTAATTTCTTCTATTATTTCTTTGACTCTAATCTTTTCATTTTCCTGAGCCATAGTAATTGTATTAAATAATAGTTGCTGGAATTTCTGCTGAGTTAATAATTTAGATCCTTCCATTTGTCTACCTCACACGAATAAAAAAATCACCACTATTTATTAAGTGGTGATCTTCTTCATCTTCAATTCTAGTTTCATATCCGTTGGGGTTTTTCATCTGCCATTTCCATGAATCCGCACACATTTCTTCAATTCCCCTCACAGCCACCCATCCAAGCTCTTGCTTTGCTTTTAAAGAGTCAGCATAACAAACTGCTGCATCACCTGGCCTTGCTTCTACAATCTTATAAGGTATCTTTTTCTTAGATGCCCTTTCAAACGATTCTACCATTTCTAAAACGCTATAGCCTTTACCAGTTCCTAAATTATACGAATCAATACCCGTTGATTTTGAAATCTTCTCAAGTGCTCTCAAGTGCCCCACAGCTAAGTCTACCACGTGAATATAGTCCCGTACACCCGTACCATCTTTGGTTTGATATTGATTCCCAAAGACATTTAGTTCCTTTAGTTTCCCTACAGCAACTTGTGTTATATAAGGCATCAGGTTATTAGGAATACCACTGGGATCTTCCCCAATAAGTCCACTTTTATGGGCACCGATTGGATTAAAGTATCTTAATAGTGCAATGCTCCAATCACTATCAGAAATATATAGATCATGTAAGATTTCTTCAATCATTAACTTCGTTCGGCCGTATGGGTTCAATGCACTTAAAGGAAAATCCTCCGAAATTGGAAATCTTTCTGGCATTCCATAAACAGTAGCAGAGGAACTGAATACTAATTTCTTAACATTATGTCGCTTCATTGCTTCACAGAGAACAACCGTCCCTGTAATGTTATTATGATAATAATAAAGTGGAATACTGACCGATTCACCAACCGCTTTTAGGCCAGCAAAGTGGATGACTGCTTCGATCTCATTTTCCTCGAAAACTTGATTTACTTTCTCTTTATCCAGCAAATCAATATAATAATTTTTAAACTTTTTATCGGTAATTTCACTTATTCTGTTCAGGGATTCTGGATTACTATTAATAAAATTATCCAAAACAATTATTTCATAGCCATCATTCAATAATTCAACACAAGTATGGCTGCCGATATAACCTGCTCCACCTGTAATAAGTATTGCCATTTTTATTGGAACCTCCTTTTTTTTAATTCTAACCTATTAGGTTATATAATTTTTCAATTTCGCTTTCGTTTCCATAATCCTTTGAAAGAACATTTGATATAAGTTTATTTCGGAGGTTGTCATCACTTATTAAACTTTCGATTCCCTTTACAATGCCAGTAACATCTTGTGAGGTAATTAATGCATCTATTCCATCAATTGCTTGGCTTTTAGCTGTTGGGAAATTCGTGATAACAACTGGCTTCCCTAGTATTTGGGCTTCTCTAATTGTCACCGCCTTTCCTTCATACCGTGACGGCTGTACATAGATATCACATGCTTTAATGTATGGATATGGATTTGTCTTTTTACCTAGCAGAAAAAACCTATTTGACAAGTCTAATTGATTGATAAGTTCCCTCAAGTCATTTTCGAGAGGGCCATATCCAACCAAATACCATTCAATATCGTAACCAGCATTTAATAATTCTTTACATGCTTTTATTGCATGATCCAACCCTTTTGCATGTGTAAGGCGACCAACAGTTAGAAGAATGGTTTTTCCTGGAATCTTTTTCATTTCTTCTGGTTGAATTTCGTCTGCTTGTTTCCTAATAAATATAGGGGACAAAATATTTTCAATAACCATTGTTTTTTGCTTTTGGGCTGGAAATAGTTCTAGGAATGTATTTGAACATTCTTCCGAGACAGCAACAATATTGTCCAGTTTATTCCACATCTTTGTTTCGAGTTTCTGGTTCAAATGAATATTTGAATAATCGGTATGTATCCATCCAATCCTCTTTTTTGCTTTTACCTTTTCGGCTACAAAATGATGTGGCCATAGAAAACCTATGGCCACATCATATTCTTTTTTTAATTTTGGAAGGTAGGGATTAGCCATTTCCCAACCATATTGAATAACAAGGTAGCCTGGCTCATCAATATTTTTCATTTTCCCATGTAAGGAACCAATATATTTTGCCATGATTCTCGAAATAGCAACTGGATAATGACCTTCTTTTGCTATTTGAGCGATTGGCATTCTGAAGGTTGTATACAGTGGAAGTTCTGGTAATAACTCAGGACCAGATGGTAAGAATGGGAGGAAATCTCCTTCATGTTTAAATAACATTAAGTCCACTTCGTATTGGTTATAATCAATATGATTTAGCAATCCAATAAGACTTCTTTCTACTCCACCTATAGCCAAGTCAAACGAAGAAATCAATATTTTCCTTTTTGTCATTTTTCAATCCCTCACCATTTCGACCGCATTCATTTCATATATATTCAGCCAGTCTTGGATGTTATTTTGAATGTTATAACCCTTACTTACTACCTTATTAATAATCATTTTGTTATCTGGTCTTTTTATTAATAGTCCTTTATTAATTGCCTCACACCAAACCTCAATACTTTGATCAAGATTGATAAATGAAACTAAACCTAATCCCATATCTACTCTATTTGGAATTGCATCTGAAAGAACACAAGGTGTCCCAGAGCTTTGAGCCTCAAGGGCAACAATTCCAAATCCCTCAAATTTCGAAGGGAATAAAAATAAATCAAATGCGTTCATTAAATTTGGAATATCAGATCTAACTCCCAAAAACCTAATATTATCGATAATTCCAAGCCTTTTAGATTCATCCTCAATCTGTTGTTTTAGGGGCCCGTCTCCAACTAATAACATTACAAACCGAGAATCTTTTTCCAACAAACTTTTGAGAACTTTCAAGATAAATAATTGATTTTTTGATTCAGAGAACGTCCCAACATGGCCAATGGTAATCACTTCTTCTGGTAATTGAAGCTCCTCAAGTAGGATTTTTCTGAAGGTTCTATCTACGTTAGCAAATTTCTTAACGTCAATCCCGTTTTTAAGGACTTTAACCTTTCCTTTTTTCAAAACATGTTTACCAAACAAAAATATGGCGGCTTCTTCACTGCAGCTGCAGTAACTTGTCGCTGAAATTTTTATAATGGTTTTAAACACTCTCAAGATAACTCTTTCCTTCAGCCTTTCCCCTTTTTGCCAGTTAGTACTATGAGAATGGCAAATCCTTTGCTTAATTCCTACTAGTTTTGCTGCCATTGTTGGAAAACCACTCTGAAAATCTGTATGGGAATGAACAGCTTGGTATGGATAGAAATGCATGACCCTTACCAATTCTTTTAAATAACGTATAGGGCCAAGCTGACCGAGACTTAATATTCTGTATATTTTTCCACCCATTTCCAAGATTTCATCCTCATAGTCACCTTTTTCAGAACCATGGACAATAAAGTCAAACTGAATCTGAGATCTGTCAACATTCCTGTAGACATTCATAATAAGTGTTTCAGCTCCACCGCGATCCATTGAACTAACTATATGTAAGATTCTCTTTTTTCCAGGCTGCCTCATTTGAAATTTACACTTCCCCTTTAAAACCTTACAGGCTTAAATAGTTACTTTTATAAATGATATTTAAACTAATGACACTTTCATAATAGTAAAATAGAAAATAGGATACTAGTAACCCATAATAGACAAATCTTTGGTCTTTCTCTCGAAAGAGTTTTACAATCCAAGAAACTAAAATTAATTGATATAAGTTAAAATAGATTGAAAATCTTGCAAATATCCAATTTTGAGTAGAAATAATCATAAATACCAATCCAATTAGCGCCATGTTTACAATATAATCACTCTCAGGAAATATTAACCTTAACTTTTCCCGGCCAAAATAAGCAATGATTAGTGGTGCAGCATATACTACGACCCTGATAACATTTGCTCCTCCTTCTTGAAAGTTTTGATAATGACCGTATTGCGTATCTTCAATTGTCGAAAACAGTATAGAGGAAAATTGGTCAAAACCCAGAACTATTAAAATTGCAAAGAACAAAAGGATAAATGTAGCTTTTGACCAGGCTTTATATCTCACAAAAAAATAAATAGGTATTAAGACAAGTGCACTTTCATGTAGAGTTGCTGCAAATAGGACAACTAAAATATATTTAAACCAATTCCCTTCAATCAAAAACTTAGTTGCAGTAAAGATAACCGCGGCTGTCATGACTTGCCTAAGTCCATTCATTGAAACTAGATATAAACCACCTGTTATATAGACATAAATACTGAGTTCAAACATTCTGGAATATTTTAGAAAAATAAATAAAATAAGAGCATTTGTAATTACAGCAGCCGTAAAAATTAATATTTGTGGATCTTCAGAGTAGTTTTTTAAAATCTTTTGTAACAGCCAAAAACCTACATTTTCCTGTTTGCTAATTTGATTCCAACTAAAGTCATTTACCTCATATGCATGTTTGTAAAAGTAAGTATCTCCAATATTTGATCGAAGTCCTGCAACAAATATTAAAGACATTAAAGCCAAAAGACTAAATATTATATTTGGCCTATTAAAAGGCAATGATATAGATATATGGCCTGGAGTAGAGAAGTACCTAGCAAAAAGAGAAAAAATAAAAACAAAAACAAGATTAATCCATAGAATCGTCATTTTCTATTTCCTTTCAAAGGAGCCTTTTAGAATCACAAATAAAACAAAAACTGCTTAGATCATTTTTGATTTTAAGCAGTCCTTGTTTTAGCTGTAACATATAAAAATAATAAAAATCCTAAAGGAAAGGCTAATGTTGTCAGTCCTTTATGAGGACTGTCAGTTAAGAAGCGCCAATTCTTTAACATTAAATTACTTGAAACATAATGGATTGCCTGCCTAAATTTAAATGACTTGTTGGTAAACGTTAACTTCATTAATTCCTTTCTATAAAAGGAAAATCCTTTAGGATTTCTACGATATTGATTGAACATATTTAATGATGATCCATCAGGGAGATATTCAACACAGCAAAGGATTTCATTCAAAAGTATCATTTTGAAATCCTTATCTAGCATATAATATTTGTAAGCCAAACCTACATATTTTTCACCTTGGAACAGTGGATATGGATAAAGTCTTGTTAACTCTGATCGATAAACTAGTTTTTTATCGCCTTTAACCCCATATTTATAATAAAGATCAAACAGTGTTGAACATTCTAATTCGGTAGGAAGTGTAGAGCCAATTATTTTCCCATCAATGTGGGAATCTAGACCAATTATTCCACTGACTTTATCATTCCCATATTCATTCCATGTCGTAATGATTTTTTCAACTGCTTGTTCAGGCATAAAATCATCTGAATCTATACACACATTTAATTCTGTTTCTATAATTTCATATGCTGTATTATGTGCACCGTGCATTCCCTGATTGGCTTGAAAATGATAAATGATTTCTATTATGTTTTCTTCTATCCACAGATTAACTAAGTCCTTAGTGTTATCTGTAGAACCATCATCCACAATTAACCATACAAAGTCCTTATTCGTCTGTTTCTTTAAGCTTTGATAACAATTATTAAGACAGTATGCTCTATTGAATGTTGGTGTAAAAATTGTAAGCTGCTTCATTAATATCACCTCGATACTACACTGTAGAAATCTTGTAACTGTTTTGATGTATCTTTTATATCATAGCCCTTTTTAGACAGAACGGGGACAGACAGAAATCGCTGCACCTTATCTGGTTCAATTTTCTTTATCCTTTCAATCCAAACATCTTTATTTGATATTGGAAAAAATTCAACTAAATTTAAACCCATATCAACCTCTTGTGTAATTGAATCTGAAATTAAGCACGGAAGTCCAGCTCCTTGTGCTTCGATTACTGTAACCGGTAAGCCCTCATAAAATGAAGGAAATATAAATAGGTCAAAAGCCTGTAACAAATGATCAACGTCACTTCGAACCCCAAGAAATTCCACTTTTTCAGTTAAATTGTACTCAGAAACTTTACTTTTTATCTCAAGAAGTAATGGGCCGTCTCCAACTAGAATTAGTTTAGAATTTGGGTGAACCTTTATTACCTCCTTATATATCTCTATAAGAAATAAGTGATTTTTTGGTGTTGAGAATCTACCCACATGTCCAATGATAAGGCTCTCATCGTTCACTTTTAATTCCGCCCTAATCTCACCTCTTATCTTTGGGGAAAATTTAAATCTTTCACACTCAATTCCATTTTTCAAAATAAGAGCTTTTTCTGATTTATTTTTAAATAACCACTTAGCTGCTTGATTTGAACATGCTAATAACTTTGTCGCATTCGGTAAGATATGTTTTCCGGCGTACCATTTATAAAATTTTGCTATAATACTGCCTTCATTACTTGTACTATGACTATGAGAAATACGATTTGGTATTCCTGCCCTTTTAGCTGCACGAAGGACTAAACCGCTCATCTTATCCATGTGGGAATGGACTATTTTATATTCTTGATGGTTAGCAAAAAAAGTATCTAATTGTTTAATATATTGGAAGTGTCCAACATCAGAAATATAAGGGATTCTGTGGACTTTCCCCCCCATTTGATTAATTTCCTTGTCGAAAATGCCCTCTTTACATGTTAAAAAATCAAACTGAATTATCGATCGGTCAATATTCCTGTATAGATTCATTAAAAGTGTCTCGGCACCACCCCGATTCATATTAACAACCACATGCAGTATTCTTAAGGGGTTGCCCACATTTCTTCCTCCAATCTTTCCATATATAATTTATACATTTTGCTCTGTACATCTAATACTTTATTTGTGCTATAGTGTTGGAATATCATCTTTCGTCCATATTCACCCATTTGAAATCTTAATTTAGCTGCTTGAGCAAGAGTCATAATTCGCTTTGAGAAATCCTCTGAATTATTCCTTATTAACCAACCGTTCATACTATCTTCAATTAGTTCTCTATGCCCTCGATTATCATTTGCTATTACTGGTAAGCCACAGGCCATAGCTTCCATAATATTTACTGGGAGCCCCTCTCTTAGACTAGAGGCAACTGCAATATCACTGATCATTAGTAATTTATCAATATCATTACGAAACCCAAGGAAGTCAACCATTCCATCGACACCTAATCTAAGGGAAAGTTCTTTGCAATCTTGTAGCAGAGGTCCAACTCCAGCAAGTAATAGCTTTGCATTTGGAACTTCATCTTTTACTAGCGCTAATGATTCAATCAATAATTTTTGATTTTTATTCCTATTAAATTCTGCAGCGTAAAACATTAAAAAATCCTGTGTATCATACCCATGTTCTTTTCTTAAAACAGATTTATGTGTTTCATCAACTGGTTTGTAAAAGTCCGTATTCACCCCAACGCCATTAACATGTTTAATTTCTTGGGCTTTAAACCGATGATTCTTTGCAATATTATAATCCTCAGTATTGATCGTAATAAGGCAATCAGTAAACCTAGAGAGGATTCTTTCTATTGGATAATATAGCATCCAGTTTGTGAATGGGGCACCTTTACAAAAATGAAATCCATGGGCCGTATATAAGACCTTTGTTCCATTTCTTCTTGCCTCTCTCGCGGCTAACCTTGTAAGGACTCCACCCATCGGTGTGTGACAATGGATAATTTTATACTGATTATTATCGATTATTGATTTAAGTATTTTATAAGCCACCATATTTTTTGGGTCAAAAGGTGATCTTTGAATCGGGATATTATATTTTCTGTCTACATATGGAAGTTTCATTTCACCAGATGCTGCAACATGTACTTCCCATCCCTGCTCCTTAAACCACTTTAAATATGGTAAATGAAAAGCTTTGAAATGATAATCCACCGTTGCACAAAAAAGCATCTTTTTATTCATTCCTACCATCCACCTTTTATTTAAATCTACTTAATTAGCTCTTTATTCAGAATGGATGATAGATTGGATAGTATACTTATCTACTATTGGCAACCTTTCTTTCGGCATTGCCTTTGTTGCGGGAAGAAATCTTGTTCCTAGCCCCGCTACTGGAATAATCGCTTTTTTTATTTTCATTTCTTACACTCCTCTATACTGGAACTGATAATTTTTGTTTTAGACTTACTTTATAGTTAGCAAGGCTTAGCAATCTTTCCCTAATTTCTTCTTTATTAAGGTTTGAGTATGTTGAGATGATCTCTTCTATTTCTTGTATTAATAGTTCAGAAGCTTTACCAATATAAATTTTCGGATAAATTTGTTGTTCATTGACTTCATCTTCTTTTAATAATTCCTCAAAGAGCTTTTCTCCTGGCCTTACTCCTGTGAATTCAATCCCTATTTCATCAATGGAATTTCCCGAGAGCTTTATTAGATTTTTGGCCAAATCAACAATTTTCACTGGATCACCCATATCTAAAACAAAGATTTCTCCTCCTTTAGCTAGCGAACCAGCTTGGAGTACTAAACGTGATGCTTCCGGGATTGTCATAAAGTAACGAACCATTTCGGGATGAGTGACCGTTACAGGTCCGCCGTTTTCAATTTGCCTTTTAAACAGTGGGATGACACTGCCTCTGCTTCCCAAAACATTCCCAAAACGAACAGCAACAAATTTCGTTTCACTTAAACTGTCCATATACTGGATGATCATTTCGGCAAGCCTTTTGGTAGCCCCCATTACACTCGTTGGGTTCACCGCTTTATCAGTTGATATCATGACGAAAGTTTTTACTCCATTCCAACTAGCCGCCTCTGCTGCATTCATCGTTCCAATTAAATTATTTTTTACGGCTTCTTCAGGATTAGCTTCCATAAGTGGAACATGCTTATGAGCAGCAGCATGATAAACTGTGTCTGGTTCATATGTACTCATTACAAGTTTCATTTTCTCTGCATCCTGTAAATCAGCAATTACTGGAATAAATTCAATTTTTGTATTCTTGAATGTCTCCTTTAATTCCATCTCAATCGAATAGATGCTATTTTCGCCATGCCCTAGCAAGACAAGCTGCACCGGATTAAACCTTGAAACTTGTCGACATATCTCTGAACCAATTGATCCCCCTGCTCCAGTAACTAAAACAACTTTATCTGTGATATTTTCAGAAATACTATTTATATCTAATTCTACTAGCTCTCTCCCCAAAAGATCCTCTACTTGAACATCTCGAAATTGTTTAACAGATACTTTTCCTGTCATCAGATCCTCAAGCATGGGAAGAATTTGCGTTTTTGCACTTGTCTTTGCACATTCCTGAAAAATCATATTTAACTCCTTTTTACTAAGTGACGGAATAGCAATGACAATATTATCAATTTCTAACTCATTAACAGCAGCCTCAATCTCTTTAATTCCACCAATTACCGGTATTCCTAAAATATCAAGTTTATGCTTTTTTTCATCATCATCAATAAAAGCTATCGGATATAAATCTGCATCGTTATTTTTTAATAGTTGTCTTGCAACCATCATCCCAGCCGATCCCGCACCAACAATAAGGGTCATCTTTTTGTTTACTGCTTTATCAAGGTATGAATCCCGGAACATTCGCCAACAAAAACGGGAACCACCAATAAAAGACATATTGAGTAACCAAGTTACTGTTAATAATCTGTATTGTATTTCTTGAATGATAAATTGCTGAACAATAGCTGCAATAAGGATGGAAATTGTTATGACCTTTAAAATACTTAATAACTCTCCAATACTGGCATATTCCCAGGCTTTTTTGTAGAGATGGACTTTGAATGAAAGGAAATAATGACTTAATAAAATGACCACAGAACTTAATACTATCGGAAAGGTAACCACTGCAAAAGTACCATTGACCAAGAAACGACTAAAGAAAATAGCCGTTAAGACTATACATGAATCGATAAAAATGAATAAGGATAATCTTTGTCGGTATGTCATACTGTTCCCCCTTTAATAAAGAATTTTTATTAATAAATCTTCTAATCAACTTTTTTACTTCTTAATTTGATCGCATGTTCTATTAACTGTCTAATCTCTTCAAGTTGTTCTCTTTTAGCATCTTGTTTAATATACCTAACTGCTTTTTTAATTGATTTGGGATAATACATTTCATCCTTACTTCTCCTTAAAATAAAAAATGTTAATTATATGAACTTCGTAAAGAACACATAATTAACATTTTTATTAATTTCCGGGCATCTAACCCGTCCTCACATCACACTATTGACGACTAGCGTCTAAGGTCAAAGACCCACAGCATGACCGAGTACCTCCATAGATAACGGCAAGGAGACATCACCAGAATCACCCTATTAATCTTAAAAGAAACGTTTTTTTCTTAATAACGAACAAATGGGTTAAAAAAATTTCCTTACCTTTTTCCCGATATGTATTACTATTTGTTCATCACAACTCCAACTAATTTTGCTTTTGCAAATTCTAACACCTTTTTAGCCTCTGCCGCTTTTTCAAATTTCGTTTTACCGTTTTGGATGACCAAGATGACCCCATCACATTGATTTGCTAATAGTTTGGTATCTGTTACCTCAAGTAGTGAATTAGAATCTATTAATATGGCGTCATATGATTTTAAAGCGGTCTTTAGTACTTCCTGAAACATTGGTGATCCTAGTAATTCGACTGGATTATACTTGATAATCCCACTTACTAAAAGGTCTAACCTTCCAATCCCAGTATGATGAATCGCCTCATAAAAAGAAACCTTGCCAGTAAGAACGTCAGTTAACCCAGTAGAATTTGATGTCTTAAAAAAGGTATGCAAGGAGGGTTTTCTTATATTGGCATCAATTAACAGAACCTTTTCTTTCTGTTGTGCCATTGACACAGCTAGATTCGCTGCAGTAGTTGATTTACCTTCACCATCGCCAGGAGATGTAATTAAGAAGATTCGACTTTTTTCTTCAGCCATAGAAAATTTAATATTTGTGTGTATGGTCCGAAATTGCTCCGATATACGGGATTCAGGATGTAGTTGAGTAACAATGGTTCTTTTTTTGTTAGCTAACAAAGATTGACGCTTATTTATTACCAATGTTCTCACCCCTAAGATTAAAGTCAATCTGCATAATATTATTTTTCTTTTTAACACTTCTTCTGCTTACTTTTGAAACCCTTCCTAAAACAGGCAACCCTAGCAATAATTCAATCTCACTGACAGAACGAATCTTATCATCAAAGGACTCTAATAAAAACGCTAAACCAATACCAACTACTAAACCACCTATAATTGCTATAAATAACTTATTATTTTTACTTTGATTAATAGGTGAAGAGCTAACTTTAGCACCGGATAATAATCGTACATAGTCTTGACCGATTATGTTTGGTACTTCATCCCTAAATACCTGGGCCGTCTTATCTGCTAGTTTTGCAGCAAAAATAGGGTCTGAATCTATAACACTTATACTTACAACCTGGGAGCCCTCCACACTTGCAACACTTATTTGACCTGCCAATGCTTCAGCAGATTTATTCAGAGCTAGTTCTTTTATTACTTTATCCAAAATAACTGAGTCTCTAACAATTACTTGAAGAGTTTTTCTTGATTCTTCATCAGCACCTATGATGATCCTTGAGGAAGATTGATAGAGCGGAATTGTGGTTGTGTTATTTTGTATTCCCCCTACTAAACTAGCTAGAATCGTAACTAAAACTATTACCCAAAATCTCCTCTTAAGAACTTGAAATATTTCTTTTAAATTAATTTCCTTAGCTCTTTTTTTGTTTACATCATTAAATTGGTCAAGATTATTCATTAAACCACCTTATTCTGAGACATTTAGTCAAACTCTCTTTCTTCATTGTTCTTGATATAGAACCACATTACAAAAAAAATTGACCCCGAAAAGTTTGTTTTTATCAGGTAAAAATAATTAATTGATTAAAGTTGGTGTGAAGGTTTTTATACTCTCAATATTAGTTCTTTATAAAGAACATGTCAATGAATAACTTAAATTTTCAAAAATAAATGTGGTTGTTACCAATCTAAAAAGTCATACACTTACCTCAATTTGCTTCTTAAGTAAACTCCTAAATGTTCCCCCTTCCTCATTCGCGAGTTGCCTAAATTGTCCTTGCTGTATAATTTCTCCTTGGTCTAATACAATTACCTGGTCAGCATTACTTATCGTAGATAAGCGGTGAGCAATAACAATTATCGTCATTTTCCCTTGTAATTTTTCTATGGCAGTTTGAATTTTCCGCTCATTTTCCGTATCAAGGGCACTTGTTGCTTCATCTAAGACAAGAATTGCTGGTTTACGCAAAATAGCTCTGGCAAGAACGAGCCTTTGCCTCTCCCCCCCAGAAAGCTTTATTCCTCTATCCCCTATTTGTGTATTTAATCCTTGAGGAAGCCTTTTAATAAAGTCAGCCGCCGCTGAAAACTCTAGTGCTTCCCACATTTGCTCTTCGCATGCATTCTGATCAATTATCAATAGATTTTCTTTAATGGTTGCATTAAATAAAAACGGATCTTGAGGAACGTAGCTAACAGAGCGTCTAAGTGAAAGTAAATCTTCTTTCCTTAAGACATTTCCGTCAATTAGGACTTCACCTTTTTCTGGTTGGTTAAGACCCATTAAAATATCAATTAATGTACTTTTTCCAGCTCCTGATCGTCCTACAATAGCAGTCATTCTGTTTACTGGAATTTGTAAACTAATATTTTGTAATGCATAGTTATTCTGATCTTTGTTGTACCTAAAAAAAATATTTTGAAATCCTAACCCATTTTTTATAACTACAGGTTTAATATTTTGAAAATCACCTTCATTTATTTCCCTAGCCTCAAGGCATTGGTTTTGCAAATCAACTACGGCCTTAAAAGATGGTGTGATTGATCCTAATTGTTCTAAATTCGACTGAATACCTGTAAACCTAGGCCATAACCTTGAAAATATAATAATAATTAGTATTAATTGTGCAGGCTGGGCCTTAAACAATTTTACAGAAAAGAAGATAAATACAACGATTAATAATGCCGATGCGACCTTATAGATTAATTGAGACATTGTTTTTAATTTGAAGAACTCAATTATATTAGTTTCAATTCTTTCATTTAAATTACGAAACCAAGATAAATGTGATTCCTCAAGAGTATTACTTTTAATTTCTTTTATCCCATTAAAATGATCTGTTATAACTGCTAAATATGTTTGTGATAAATGGAGAGTATTTTTTCCTAATGCGTTTGATTTACTTATAAATTTTCGCGAACAATATATGAGAGCAAATCCAAAAATCAAGACCAGAATGGTCATTTTTGTTGATAACCAAAATGCAATTCCAACCTGTATGGATGTAAATACCAGAGAGGTTAGGAATTGTAAAAACAATTGCACTCCCCCACCAACACGAGCTATCTCTGTAGTCATTAAGTTGATAATGTCTGATTTTCTCTTGTTCAGAAAAAACCTCCAATTAGCTTGGAGTAAGGATTGATATGTTTGTTCTCTTAAGTATCTAAGAAAACCTTGCTGAATTTTCGCGTTTAGTATCATCTGTTTTTGCTCGAAAAGGCTTTGACAAACTATTAGTAATAAATAGGCTGCTAAAATGAGGAGTAAACTCAATGATTGCGGAATTTTATCAAAAAAACCTGAAATCCAAGAAATTAAGGAAGATCCTTTCGAATTAACAACCATAATTCCAGTTAGACTTAACAATGGGATTAATAAAAAGATTCCCACACTCTCAAATAAGCTAATTAAAACCATGCCTATAAGATTAATATAAAGATTCTTACCTGTAAATGAATGGATTTGCTTCGTAAAATACAGGATATGTTTCATTTCCTATCCTCCTATGACAATGCATGGTTCCTAGTTTTCCTCCAAGCCCATAAAAAGGGGCGTAATGGAAAGTATAAAAAGTGGAAAAATTTTGGTAGAGGTAATGTCTCTGCATCAGCAGGGTAAGGGTATAGAAAGCTTACAATAAAAAATAACTTTTGTTGAATAGACATTAAAGAAAATAAGTGCCGTTTGTGATAGCTTGCTATGTCTTTGGGAACTGGCTCCGTATGTAGATTAACCATTTTTTCAAAATAAAACATTGCTCCCTGAGCTAATTGAAAAGGTCGAAATCCTTTTATTAAAATTTCTATCTCCTTTTTGATTGGGGTTTTTAATAATTGAGAGGTTAGTACCAGTGCTTGCCCACCAATTTGTAAATAATGATATTTTTTTAATAACATTATTAATTTTGACCAATCAAGATTTTGTCTTACGATTCGGTCAATATCTATTAACCAACGAAGCCTTGACCAACCATGACGTGCTCCATGTGAGACAAGAAATAGAAATAAATCTTCTGCCCCTAAAAAATAGAGTGGACTAGTTGTTAATGAACTAATTCTTTTTCTTTCCCATAATTCATCAAATTTCGGTTCCTTCCCTGGGCCAGGATTTAATCTCCAATGAACTTCAAGTTTAATTCCCTTCTCAGGGTGAAAAAATGTAAAATGATGATGCCTCCACTTCCAATCGCTTAATACAGTTTCGATATAATCGTCTTTAACATAGCCAGACTTAACTAAAAGTTTCTCCATTTCTTCCAAATCATCTATAGAAATTAGAACATCTAAATCAATGGAGGTTCGAAGAGAAACATCTCCATAAAGCTCAGCAGCTAAAACCGGACCTTTTAAAAATAGAACACGGATATGATTTTCAATACAGTTGTTATTCACTTGTTCCATTTCCGAACATAAATAAAGCATTTGAAATGTGTTCCTTTTGTTAATTTGGGAAATGGTTTGAACTACATGCGAAGGGATTAAATTGTTTTCAGGATTGGTTGAATTTAATATTAATGGGTAAACTCGGTGGTGTATCACCAATTTAAGAAACTTTTCCCAATCAGTATTTTTAATCTGTTCTTTAGTAATTTCACATTCATTTTTACTATTCTTGAGTATATCAAATATTAATATCAATTCATCGGGAACCCTTTTTAGGTCAAGTTGGAAAGTTTTATTCATTGCCTTCTCCTTCAATATTTTCATTACTAAATGTTCTTGCAAACATACTGACTACATTATATTTCTCCATACCATCTGCTCCAGTAATGTAGTAGTGTCCACTTCGAAGCCATGCATGGGCAGCAAACCTTCCAAATTCATCCTTACCAGTGCCTAAATATAGGGTGCTTTCAATTCTTCGTCTTTCCAACATTTTCATACCTGCAATCGCCCTTACTAGACATTGGCTTTCCCAGAAGGTATAACGGCTCATTATCTGAATGGACTGAGATACTTTCTTAAGAACTTTAATATTCATGTCTTCATGAGAAAAAGAGGTCTCATTCATATGTTCCCCTAAGGACGGTGCAACTTTATTAAATGGAAAACATTTGAGAATTCTTGCCCATCCTAAAAAAATAAAGGCCTCTAAGAAGAATAACCTTGTATTAATATCTAATGTCAAAAAGATCCTTACTTTATTCATATCACTAAATTCCTTCCAGTATAATACTTATAACAATTTAGGAATTAGGTTTCATCTCCAATAATAATTAATCCCTCTCTATTCAAAAGTTCAAGAAAGGTTATAACTTGTTCCTCACACATGGATTGCTCAATATCATATTCGGATAATAGTATAGCAATCAGGTTAGTTACAGATATTTTTGTTTCAATTATATCCCAAATAACACCGCCTAATTTACCCAAATTATAATATTTACTATTTTTTATACTCATTAATACTTTTTCCCCATCCATATCAGATGCTATATTACCTTTACTTTGAATAATGGATAATTTCAATGAAACATTTTGCGTTTTTATCATTTAGAGGTCCCCTTGTGTATAGTATTTAGAATCAATAACACTAAATTTCGGGCAGTAAATTCTGTTGCAGGACGACGGAGCCTGAAAACATCTACTTTTTTTGAAATTTTTACTGAACTAGTAAAATGCCAACCCATCAAGTCTAGTAATTCTATTAAAAAATTCCGATAAGTATGTGTAAATAAAATTTCCATACGTTTAATTCCTACAATACTTTGAATATTAATACTTTCATTATTGTCTGCCTTTATTAATTCAAATACACCCGCTAAGGGAACAGCATTTTCGGAGAAATTTGAGACAACTGGAACAGCAAATTTTGTTTCCCTTTCAATTATTGGATGATAATTATTTGTTTCCATACCAAATTCATCTAGACTTTCCTTCCAAAGTTTCTGTTGGGGATAAGAAGGGGTAACATAGGGGATATCATCTTGTGAAAAGAATACTGGAACTACATCATCACTTAGCATCTTATAGCCCTTGCTTAAGAAAGCAGATGCAAGAGTCGACTTACCTGCCCCAGAATCACCAATAATAGCGTAAGCCTTCCCTTCAATTTCCACTGCACTCCCATGCAATGGCATTATTCCCCTTTGGATCAAAAGTGCTCCCATACACGTACCAAGTAAGTAAAGCCTAATCTTGCCTTCATCTGCTCCATTCATTGGAGCCACAATAATTTTTTTTCCTTCCTTAATATAAAAAATTGCGGTATTGGGAATCATGAATAAAATGATGTTCTTTTTAACTAGATATTTTGCATTCTTTGGAACTAACTCGTTCCATTCATTTGTCAGATCATTAATTTCAATTACAACATCTACTTTTTCCTTTAGTTCAATAATAGTTGGTAATTCAGGTAGATTTATATCACTCAATAAACTAAGTCCAAAAGCTCTAAAAATAAACTTATCTCTAATACCAATCACTTTATCACACCCCAAATGCCCAAGATGAGTTTTAGAAAGCCCTTATACTATTTCTAACTGTATAAGGGCAGTTTATAACTACAAATATTTAGCTATGCAAATGTACTTCTTCACCATCAAACGGATCTCTTACAGTTAAATCGATACCCCCATTATTGGCTCCTAGCATTGTCATGTTGATGTTAAGAATTTCTAATTCCGGTTTTTGCCACTCTTTTTTCATATATTCACCTCCCTTCAAGTTAACTTTTTGAGAAATCTATAAACTATTAAACTACGCATCAACACTCGAAATTCCGGATTAAATGCGTAATCACTACGTGGTTCTGATTCAAATTTTGAAACAAGGGATTTGATTAATCCTATATTTAGAAATTCAGATACTATTGGATCTCTAGTAAGTTGATGAAATTCATCCATTAATGAATACCATGAAGGTATCATACGATACACCCAATCTGCCCCCTGGATACCTCGAAAACGCTGGTTTAACCGTACCTTATCAGGCAAGTAACCCTTTGTTGATCTACGAATAAGAGATCGATTATAACCATCTTGGACAAATTGATTTTCTGGTACAGATAGACAATAATTTATCACTCGTATATCATTTGTTGGATCCCGGCTCCATAACGAATAGCGAAGTGATAATTTAGAAAGCGCCGTGCCTGACGCATTCCAATAGTATCCATTTTCAAACCACTTTTTTCTTTCATTATAAGGATTAGTTATAGAAGAACCTGTTACATCAATACCTTGCTCTTTTAATTTTTCAAAAACGTTTGCTTCCCTTGCAAATTCATGATTAATTGTTAGTGGAAACGGAAATATTTCGTTCGATGATAACATCTGGTAAACAGATGGAAATGCAGTTTTTCCAATTGCTGAAATAATTTTAGATTTTCTTGCTCCTGTGTTTTTACAATAAAGATTTGCTTCATGATAAAGTCGCATCCATCTGAATTTTTTTAAAAGAAGTGCATAATACTCTAAAGCGGGACCCCAGGAAATTGTAAAGTTTCCTCCTCCCCCACTTAATAACACTCCCACCCCTTGACTGTGGGCCTTCTCTAAAACCCCCTTCATCCAAAACGAATTTTCAAGAAATTTGTATGGCATCTCCATAATTTCAAGCCAATCATCTAATTCAGATAGCGGACTTTTTCCCTCAAAATCCAAATAGTTATCATTAATATTCCCCACGTGTCTTACTGTTGATTGTATAAACGGCCTCTCATCAGCAATTCTGTATTTGGGTGTAAAATCAACAAAATCATTAGGAGGTATATAACTGTACGTATGTAAATGTTTATTTTCCTTACGTAACGTATTGACAGCATAGCTAACTACCGAACTAGAATCCAATCCACCACTTAAGTGCGAACCAATCTGTTTGTGGGTACGTAACTTAGCATTTACAGATAACTGAAACACATCACGAAATGCTTCCTCATATTCTTCGTTTGACTTTAATTGTAGCGATTTTCCCATAGTTACTGCTGCGAAATTTCGTAGTGTTACCTTGTCCCCCTTTATTAACAAGGTATGGGAGGGAGGGATTTGTTTTATATTCTTATATACTGTTGAAGTTGTATCCACTGAATCAAACAAATCAGGTATTGCTAAATACTCCGCAAGC
Source organism: Bacillus sp. AFS073361 (assembly GCF_002567005.1). Lineage (GTDB taxonomy): Bacteria > Bacillota > Bacilli > Bacillales > Cytobacillaceae > Neobacillus. Next base: position 49,432 of record NZ_NUZU01000015.1, on the reverse strand, counting down.
CACTGCTGGTTCAATTCTTTCTTAATATATGGCAACGAAAATAACGGCTGAATGGTTGTTGAAAAGGCCAGTTTTTGTTGGTCACTGAAATAATAAAGTGTCCTTGCTCCTGCGAAATCTCTCGCTCCAAAAACCTGCTTTTTATTGTTATCGCAAATAACGAATGCAAAATCACCTACTAAATATTTTGGTGAATCTTCACCCCATTTATAATAGGATTTTAATATTAATTGGCTATCAGATATCGTTTTTCTATGAGATTTTTCTACTTGCAATCTCTCAAATAATTCATCACGATTATCAATAATTGCATCTGACGTTATTACACATTGTCTTTCATAATCATAAAACGGCAGTTTTTCACCGATAGATTCCGGAGTAATCCACTGTGCATGGCACCCTAGGAAAACATTATCTTTACACCAAACTTGAACATCATCTGCAGGGAAGCTTTCTAAAGACTGCATTAAGTTTCTTCCATGTTCAATATTTACAGGTTGTTTATTAAAATGAACAATCCCTACAATTGCACTCATTGGCTCCTCCTGGTTCTGTTCACGCTAGTGTAGTTTGATAAACTTGAAGATTACTAATATATCAGTGAAATATGTATTGATACTTCTTTTGCATAATAATCACAATAAAGAATCGTTCGTTCTTTATGAAGAACGATTATACTTATAAAATACCACCTCTCCTAATTAGTGTCAACTATATATCACAAAATAGAAAATAAAATCTAAAGTTGTTCAAATTTAATTTCCATAATGATTTAGTACATTATTGTTTAAAAAAGGCTTATTTATATCTACAAACAGTAAAAAGGACCTAAACTTCTAAAAGTAATAGGTCCCTAAATATACTTTCTTGTATTTTTATTTTATTCCATATGCTTTTAAGTTGGCTTTTATATATTCTAAGTAGTTAAGTGAATAGGCATTCGCTTTCAATGCTTCATTAGTACGAGCTTTCGATGTTGACAGTGAGCTTGTATTTATACCCTCATCTAGTTTTGTGGCTGCTAAAACGTTTTGCTGCTCAGCTAAAAGCATATTATTTCGGAGAACGGTTAATTGGCTTGCAGGTATTTTCGTACCGTTATATGCAGCTAAAAGTTCTTTTAATCTTGTAATTTTTACTTTCGCCTCGGCGTTTGATGCTTTTGCTTTATTTAATTCTTCATTTATTAAAGTTTTTGCCTGATTTGTATTAATCTTATCCAAAGCAGCCTTTATACTATTTTGTGTTGATAGACTCTTTTCTACAGCTGCAGTTACGATTGGCATCATATCTTCGGATTGTTGATCCGGGTTCTTAATTTCAAAATTAAAAGTTTTTACTGTTTCATTACCAGCATGATCCATTGAGGTTAAAGTAATGGTATGATTTCCAACAGCACTTACTGCTGGTAAGCTTACACTGTCTCCATTTGTTTTAACCTCATTATTTCCATCAATCTTATACGTAATGTAACGTACCCCTGCTACGTCATCAGTAGAAGAGAAGTTAACTGTAACCTGCGCGGTATAAGATGTACCATTAGTAACTCCTGTAGCAGAGATGATAGGTTTATCATTGTCTGTCGGTGTTAGAGCTACGTTTAAATCAGTGACTGGAGGCGGAATAACCACATCATGACTAGTTGTTGTCTCAAACCCAGGACGACTTACAATTACCCGATATTTTCCAGCAGCTGCATCCCATCCATATCTTCCATCAATGCCAGTAATTTGAGGATTGGTAATAGGCGACATTCTGCCTGGATATGCTTCCTCACTCATATTTACCCAAGTATCAACTTCAGGATCAAAGTACTGTAATATAACCTTTGCTCCAGGTAAGCGCCAATCTTCCCCTTTATTTCCATTATAAATAAATCCGCTTGGATCAATTAATTGGATTGGGAATTCTAACGGAGTACCCGTCGTTCCATTTGCATATCGAGGAACTACCTTTATAGTCATTGGCGATTCCCATAAGCCTACTTGGCTTGGTGTAAATGTATGCTTCCAATCCACGCCATTTGTAGTATCCATTTCATGCTCATATCTTGTACCATCTCCATCTGTCGCAATCAACGTCACTCCAATAGCTCTTGGATTATCAAAGTCTGCATTTACCGTTAACGGACTAACCCGCCCAGCAATTGGTGTTCCATCATTAGAGGTGCCCTGGCTGCCACCAAGGGTAATATTAGTTGGTACAACTGGCTCTAATGCTTCTACTTGATATTCTGCAGTTGCAAAAGGTTCATTCGAACCATTTGTATATGCTTTTACTGTAATCGTATGTCGTCCTTGTGTTGTTGCTCTAAGACTCCATGCGGATTGAGTCGTTGAACCGCTATTTACAGTTCCTATAGAATGATCGGAATCATTATTAACAAGATTGATTCCTGAATCTGCTTCAAGAACTAACCTTACATTATTTTGAGTTGTTTGAGTGTTATTTGTAAAATAAGAAATTATGTTAAAAGGAGCAGAAGACCATTCATCATATGTTAATCTTTGTCTTCCACTTAAAACAAGTGCCCTGTCTCCACCGACACCTGGTCTACCATAATAAGTAGTTATAATTTTTTGTTCTCCTGGTGCTAATGTTTTAGGTTCCCACCACATTCCTACGGCACTATCACCTGTTCTCATACCAGGTGTAACAGTATAGTCCCACTCAGTACCAGAAATTCTTCCCCAGTTTGTTATGGCAAATCGATCTGGGGCAGTAGCGTCACGTCCGCTCATAGAATATTGAGCACTTATATCTGGATTATTGAAGTTGTTGAACGCTTGCCAAAATGCAGGGACTGAACTTCCAGAATAATCCTTTTCATAATTGATAGATTCAACTTCTCCATTTCCCGGAACTTTAAATGGGGCTTGGTCATTTCCATCAACCATTGTATCCAACATCATTCTTAAACCAACATCATGGTTTTCCGTTCCTGTGTTTGTAATAATGTACCTAATCTGTAATGCATCAGGCAGACCTGTTGCCGGATTTATTCCGGCCTGTAAGACTTGCTTTACTGCTATGTCGCCAGTTTTCCATACAGATTCATTTTTTGTATTTCCATCATTATTAACTGGAGCTTGGGTAAACTGACCATCAGGCTGGTTACCATAGATTAGGGTATTCCCATCGACTTTTAACGTTGTAAAAGAGGTTCCTGGGCTTGATGGCCAACTATAAATGAGATTAAACCATCTTTCTGCACCCTCTTCTTTAAGTCCTGCATTGAATCTTCCATCAGAACCGACTTGAGCCTGGATAAAATCATTTCCTATGTTCCCACCATAAAGTGAGGCGATTGAAAATGTCCGGGCCTGTTTGGTAGGAAAAGGTTTTTCCTTAATGGTTTCCGTCTTTGGTTCTTCCGCCCCGTAAACCACACTTTGCATCGCGGATAACAATGCCAGTACAAAAACTAATGTTACAGATAACCGTTTTTTAAAACTACTCAACATTTAAAAATCCTCCTGCTCTCTAGTTTAATTCTCAACAAAAGCTTTTTATTTGACCTCTTCTTTTAGTCCCCCCTCTTTATTCGCGTTCTTAATTAAGAACAATGTAATTATATTCCATTTATCACCTGAACTAAAACTAATTAATGTAGTCAAATACTATGAAAATAGCTGATATATCAACATCATTCGCCAACTTTCCCTAAATACTTACATGATATTTATGGAACTATTTATAGATATTAAAATAAAAAACAAATTTGACATAACAAGAATTTTGTAGTAAATTTTATAAATAATCTAAATAATTGTTTTCTTATCAAGAGAGGTTGAGGGAAGGGCCCTGTGACACCTCAGCAACCTTCAATGTTTATTCTCATTGAAAAGGTGCTAAGTCCTGCAAATTTATTAATTTGCTAGATAAGAAGAATGACAGTGCGTTGTGCATACAAAAGTCTTCTTCTTATAAGAAGACTTTTTTTATTTATCAAAAAGCTTTATTACTCAATCGCGTTAATGTGAAAAATTATATTCATTTTTTATTACTAAGGAGTGTCCATCATGTACAAAATCGATACGAAACTTGCCCAAATAGGTAACCGAAGTGAAACAACTACTGGAACGGTTAACCCACCTGTATACTTTTCAACGGCCTTCCGCCATGAGGGTATTGGCCAATCAACTGGCTTTGACTATACGCGAACAGGAAATCCAACACGCCAGCTCCTTGAGAAAACAATTGCTGATTTAGAGAATGCGGATCAGGGATATGCATGCAGTTCTGGTATGGCGGCCATTCAACTTATCCTTGCATTATTTGAATCTGGTGACGAATGGATCGTCAGTGAAGATTTATATGGAGGTACCTACCGCCTATTAGAACAGGGATATAAAAAATGGGGCTTAACGACTCAATATGTGAATACCTGTTGTCCGGATGAGATTGAAAAGAAAATTACCCCGCAAACAAAAGCTATTTTCTTAGAAACACCAACTAATCCGCTCATGCAGGAATCTGATATTGCGGCAGTTTCAAAAATTGCAAAGCAGCACGGACTTTTATTAATCGTGGATAACACTTTCTATACTCCACTCCTGCAGCAGCCGATTACACTTGGTGCGGATATTGTCATCCACAGTGCAACGAAATACTTAGGAGGACATAATGACGTCCTTGCCGGTCTAGTGGTTGCAACTGGGAAAGAGCTTTGTGAAGCATTGGCCTTCCACCATAACGGTGCTGGAGCGGTGCTAAGTCCATTTGATTCGTGGTTATTAATGCGCGGAATGAAAACATTGTCCCTTCGGTTGGAACGACATGAAAAAAATGCAAAAAACATCGTCGAATTTCTTTCGGAGCATGATGCGGTAACAGATGTCCTTTACCCTGGCCGAGGTGGAATGGTTTCCTTTAGGATCAAAGACGAAACTTGGGTTAATCCATTTTTACAAGGTTTAAAGCTTATTAGTTTTGCGGAAAGTTTAGGTGGGACAGAAAGCTTTATTACCTATCCGGCAACACAAACACATGCCGATATTCCAGAAGAAGTTCGAATTCAAGCAGGCGTTTGTAATCGGTTATTACGTTTTTCTGTCGGACTTGAGGATTCACAGGACATAATAGAAGATTTAGAAAAAGCATTTATCCATGTTCAAGAAGGAGTGATTGCCTAATGTCACACGATCAATATACTTTTGAAACCAGACTCCTTCATAATAAGCACAAAATTGATCCAGTAACTGGAGCGGTTAGTGTACCGATCCAACATGCATCAACCTTCCACCAATCGGACTTCGATCAGTTTGGCAAGTATGATTATGGCCGCAGTTTAAATCCGACAAGAGAAGCACTTGAAGATGTGATTGCAGAACTCGAAGGTGGAATCAAAGGATTTGCCTTTTCATCTGGGATGGCGGCCATTTCAACAGCGTTCCTCTTGCTTTCTGCAGGTGATCATATTGTTATTACAGAGGATGTGTATGGCGGGACATTTCGGATGGTCACGCAAGTTCTCACCCGACTCGGAATTGACCATACCTTTGTTGATATGACAAATTTAGAGGAAGTAAAAGAAGCTATTCAGCCGAATACAAAAGCGTTTTATGTAGAAACACCATCAAATCCATTAATGAAAGTAACTGACATACGAGCAATAAGCAACCTTGCAAAGGAGACGGGTGCATTAACATTCGTTGATAACACGTTCCTTACCCCTTCACATCAAAAACCATTAGAGCTAGGTGCCGATGTTGTCCTGCACAGCGCGACGAAATTTTTATCTGGACATAGTGATGTTGTTGCTGGCCTTGCCGTCGTCAATGACGAAGACCTGGCGAAAAGATTAGGCTTTTTACAGAATGGATTTGGAGCCATCTTAGGCGTTCAAGATGCATGGCTAGTATTAAGAGGAATCAAGACACTGCACGTACGCTTGGAACAATCTCAAAATTCAGCTATCAAACTAGCAGAGTTTTTAAATGCACACCCGCTTGTTGATAAGGTCCATTATCCGGGACTTGAAAGTCATCCGCAATATCAAATTCAAAAGGAACAGGCAGCAGGACCTGGAGCTGTCCTATCTTTTGAATTGGCAAATGAAGATGCACTGCGAACCTTTTTAGCAAACGTGGAAATACCTGTTTTTGCTGTCAGTCTTGGAGCAGTAGAATCTATTCTTTCTTACCCGGCAAAAATGTCCCATGCTGCAATGCCTCAAGAAGATCGAGAAAAGCGCGGGATTACCAATAGTCTTGTTCGTTTATCGGTTGGACTAGAAAATCCTGATGATTTGATAAAGGATTTTTCACAGGCTCTAGAACATGTTCGTAAGAATCAGTTGGTATTACAACAAGGAGAATCATCATGAGCTTTTTAGAAAAATTAAAAAATCAAATCTTAATCGCCGATGGCGCCATGGGAACTCTATTGTATTCCTACGGTAAGGATAGTTGTTTGGAGGAATTGAATCTTTCCCAGCCAGACCACATTCAATCCATCCATAAAGCCTATATTGATGCCGGAGCTGATGTGATTCAAACCAACACCTATGCAGCAAACTACCTTAAGCTGCAAAGGTACGGTTTAGAGGATTCCGTCAAGGAAATTAACAGTGCTGCTGTCCGATTGGCAAAACAAGCTGCTTCCAAGTCCAATACGTTCGTTCTTGGAACGATTGGCGGCAACCGCGGAGTTAAACCAGATTCAGTTTCGATTGAAGAATTAAAACGAAGTTTCCGTGAACAATTGTATTGTCTTCTTCTAGAAGGAGTAGATGGCCTATTGCTCGAAACCTATTATAATCTGGAAGAGCTTGAGACAATCCTAACCATTGCTAGAAAGGAAACAAAACTGCCAATCATTGCCCAGGTTTCTCATCAAGAGCCGGGTTTTTTACAAGATCGTACGCCTGTCAATGACGCTTTACAGCGACTAGAAGCGCTTGGGGCAGATGTAGTCGGACTTAATTGCCGGCTTGGTCCCCATCATATGTTGTTAGCCTTGGAGCAGATCGAACTACCTAAACAAGCCTACTTATCTGCCTATCCAAACGCTAGTCTCCCTGCCTATACAGATGGTAAATTTCATTACGAGGGAGATGCCGATTATTTTCGAAATTCAGCACGGGCTTTCCGCAGCCAAGGCGTTCGATTACTTGGGGGCTGCTGCGGTACAACGCCAGAACATATTAAAGCCTTTGCAGCTGAATTAAAGAATAGTGTTCCGATTACTGAAAAAATAGTAAAATTAAAACCAAAGAGAATTATCGTTGATCAACTTTCTCCACAAAGGGAGTTCACTCCCCTTCATGAAATCGTGAAAGAAAGGCCATCGGTGATTGTAGAATTAGATCCTCCTAGAAAACTAGATACAACTAAGTTCTTCGAAGGAGCCAAAGCCCTAAAAGAAGCAGGGATTGATTCGATTACTTTAGCTGATAATTCTCTTGCAACGGTTCGTATATCAAACGAATCTTTAGGATATTTGGTGAAAGAAAAATTAGGAATGCGTCCGCTGATCCATATTGCTTGCCGTGACCGCAATATCATTGGCTTGCAATCCCATTTAATGGGGCTTCATACGCTTGGCATGAATGATGTTTTAGCGATTACAGGTGACCCTGCAAGAGTAGGCGATTTCCCTGGTGCTTCTTCTGTTTATGATGTTTCTTCTTTTGAATTGATCCAGATGATTAAACAATTAAATGAAGGCTTATCTTTTTCTGGAAAGGATTTGGGGCAAAAGACGTCTTTTAGTATTGCTGCAGCCTTTAATCCAAATGTTCGCTCTGTTGAAAAAGCGGTAAAGAGATTAGAGAAGAAGATACAGTACGGTGCTGATTACTTTATATCCCAGCCTGTTTTTTCGGAGGAAAAATTAATCGAAGTCTATGAGCAGACCAAACATCTTGATGCACCTATTTATATAGGCCTTATGCCGCTGACAAGCAGTAAAAATGCCGAATTCCTTCATAATGAAGTGCCGGGAATCAAAATTGCTGATTCAATCCGGAACCGAATGGCAATGTTCAACGATAATCCCGAACAGGCAGCGCGTGAAGGAATTGAAATAACTAAATCACTTATCGATACTGCACTCGATTTATTTAACGGAATTTATTTGATTACCCCATTTTTACGCTATGAATTAACCGCTGAATTGGCGTTATATACTCGTCAGCGTTCAAGTGAATTGAGGAGGAGCAACTATGCCGAAAACACCATTTACTGAACAACTCAAAAAACGAATCCTCGTCATGGACGGGGCGATGGGAACAATGATCCAAGAAGCAAATCTGACAGCGGAAGACTTCGGCGGCGAGCAGTACGAGGGATGTAACGAGAACCTTGTTCTAACTGCACCCTCGGTTATTGCTAATATTCACCGCGAATATTTAGAAGCTGGGGCAGACATCATCGAGACAAATACGTTCGGGGCGACAAGCTTGGTCCTCGATGAATATGAACTTGGTTTTAAAGCTTATGAGATCAATAAAATCGCTGCCTTTCTCGCTGTGAAGGAAGCATACAAAGTATCAACAGATGAGTGGCCTCGATATGTGGCTGGATCGATGGGACCGACAACAAAAACATTAAGTGTCACGGGTGGAACTACTTTTGATGCCCTGGCTGCCTCCTACGAAGAACAAGCGATTGGTCTCATTGATGGCGGTGTTGATTTACTACTGCTTGAAACAAGTCAAGATATGTTGAATGTAAAAGCAGGCTATGTTGGGATTGAGCGGGCGTTCGAAAAAACGGGGAAAACACTGCCGCTGTTTATTTCGGGAACAATTGAGCCAATGGGGACAACACTTGCAGGACAATCAATTGAATCGTTTTTTATCTCCGTTGAGCATATGAAACCTGTTGCTGTTGGACTTAACTGTGCTACAGGTCCTGAGTTCATGCAGGACCATGTCCGCTCACTTGCAGATTTGGCATCAACAGCTGTAAGCTGCTATCCAAATGCTGGTTTGCCTGATGAAGAAGGACATTATCACGAAACACCTGAGACGTTAGCGAAAAAGCTGGCTGATTTTGCTGCTCATGGCTGGCTGAATATTGTTGGCGGCTGTTGTGGAACGACTCCTGCCCATATAAGAGCCATCGCAGATGCGATGAAGGAATTCCAACCGAGAGAATTTAAGCCAAATGCCGTTCATATGGTCTCAGGTATTGAACCATTTATCTATGATGACCCTACACTAAGACCAATTATGGTCGGTGAACGGACAAATGTAATCGGCTCACGCAAATTCAAACGTTTAATCACGGAGGGGAAATTCGAGGAAGCAGCAGAGATTGCCCGTGCTCAAGTCAAAGGCGGTGCGCATGTCATTGACCTCTGCCTTGCCGACCCTGACCGTGAAGAAATGGTTGATATGGAAAACTTTATTAAAGAAGTGGTAAAGAAAGTAAAGGCTCCCCTTGTTATCGATTCTACTGATGAAAAGGTTATTGAGCGGGCGCTTAAATATTCACAAGGTAAAGCCATTATCAATTCCATTAATCTCGAAGATGGCGAAGAACGCTTTGAAGCGGTAGTTCCATTAATCCATCGCTACGGTGCAGCTGTGGTTGTCGGCACCATCGATGAGGAAGGCATGGGGGTAACGGCCGAGCAAAAACTGAAGATTGCGAAACGATCCCATGATCTTCTTGTCAATAAATATCGTCTAAAACCACAGGATCTCATTTTTGACCCGCTCGTGTTTCCTGTTGGGACTGGCGATGAACAATATATCGGTTCCGCCAAGGCTACGGTTGAGGGGATCCGGTTAATTAAGGAGCATTTACCAGAGGTACAAACCATCCTTGGCATTAGTAATGTTTCCTTCGGGCTTCCTCCAGTCGGAAGAGAAGTTCTCAATTCTGTATTCCTATACCACTGCACCCAAGCAGGACTAGATTATGCAATTGTTAATACGGAAAAACTAGAGAGATTTGCTTCCATTTCTAAAGAAGAAGTTCAATTAGCAGAAGCGCTTCTTTTTGATACAACCGATGAGTCGCTGGCTACCTTTACGGAATTTTATCGCGGCAAAAAGAAAGAATCGAAATCCACTGTTCCAAATATGACTCTTGACGAGCGGCTCGCCTATTATGTGGTGGAGGGAACAAAAGAAGGATTACTGCCAGATTTAGACCTATCCCTTGAAACCTACCCTGCCCCGCTGGATATTATTAATGGGCCATTAATGGAAGGGATGAAGGAAGTTGGCCGTCTCTTTAACGATAATCAGCTCATCGTTGCCGAGGTTCTTCAAAGTGCAGAAGTTATGAAAGCTGCCGTTTCGCATTTAGAGCCACACATGGAAAAAGGCGATGTGTCTGCTTCTAAAGGAAAAATCATTTTAGCTACGGTCAAAGGTGACGTTCATGATATTGGGAAGAACCTCGTCGATATCATCCTCAGCAATAATGGTTATGAAGTAATCGACCTTGGGATTAAGGTCAATCCAACCGATTTAGTCCAGGCGATTCAGCGTGAAAAACCAGACATGGTTGGCTTATCTGGCTTACTGGTAAAATCCGCACAGCAAATGGTGTTAACAGCACAGGATATGAAGGAATCCGGTATTGCCATCCCTATTCTGGTTGGAGGAGCAGCCCTTTCTCGGAAGTTCACTGATTCGAAGATTGCCAAGGAGTATGATGGACTTGTTCTTTATGCCAAAGATGCGATGACCGGTCTTTCGATTGCGAATCAATTGAATTCAGAAGAGGAAGTTCAGAAATTAATGCAAGAGAAAAATGAAAAATTAGAATCTCTAGCTATTCCTAGAGAGTTTGAGCGCCCTTCCTCTGTTTCCGTTGCTGTAAAACCGAAGCCAGCCGTGTCGACCCAGGTTCCTGTCTTTACGCCAATGGATACAAAGCGGCATGTCCTTAAATCATATTCCCTTTCTCATATTGAACCATATATCAATATGCAAATGTTGATTGGTCACCATCTTGGTGTGAAAGGGAAAATTGCCAGGTTATTAGCCGAAAAGGATGAAAAAGCGGTTAAGGTGAAAGAAGTCGTTGACCAGTTATTGACTGATGCGCGGGTAAACGGCTGGATTTCTCCAGCTGCTGCTTATCAATTTTTCCCAGCACAAGCGGATGGTAATAAAGTGCTAATCTTTAATCCTGAAAATCCAGACGAGGTCATTGAAACATTTGACTTCCCACGCCAGGAATCGGCACCACATCTTTGTTTAGCTGATTTCCTTAAGTCAGTGGACAGTGGGGAGAAAGATTATGTCGGCTTCTTTACGGTTACAGCTGGCAGAGGAATCCGTGAAAAAGCAGAGCAATTTAAGCAGGATGGACGCTTTTTAGAGTCCCATGCCCTCCAAGCGCTGGCATTAGAGACGGCGGAAGGTTTTGCCGAGTTAATTCACCGTCAAATGCGCGACCGTTGGGGCTTCCCAGATCCACTTGATTTCAGCATGCAGGATCGTTTTACGGCCAAATATCAGGGTCAGCGTTTTTCATTTGGCTACCCTGCTTGTCCAGAATTGGAGGATCAAAAAAAGCTATTTAAGTTGATTCAACCAGAGGAAATCGGCATTCAGTTAACAGATGGCTGTATGATGGAGCCAGAAGCTTCTGTTTCAGCCATCGTATTTGCCCATCCGGAAGCACGGTATTTTAATGTATTAAGATAAGTGTAGTATAAATTCCGCAAAATCCCTGTGATTTTGCGGAATTTTTGTTTTTCCATTAATTTCAAGAATTCTGTATAAAAATAACCTAAACTTAAGGACTTTTAGACTATAACCTCATTTACAAATTAGTAAAAACATAATATAATTCTTGTTAAGGAACAGTTATGAACACTATAGAGAATAATAAAAATTGGCTAAGGGGGGTGTCTAAATTTTGAAAGGAATCATCAGTTTGATCGGTACCCTACTAATAGTTTGTACATTAATGATCCCGACTTCTGCCTATGCCTCATCAGCTACAACTCAAACTAACTCCACGGGCGGATTTTTTCTTACCATCTCATATTCTGACCTTTTTTCATTCTTCAAGAATGAAAATAAAATTAAAGATTTTCAGTATAATAGTAGTTATAGTGGAGGCCATGAGAAGGATAATTGGTGGGACAGTTTTTGTATGTGGTGGAATAGCCGTGGCCATAATAGCGGCGGGACGGACGATGAATGTAAGAATGATAAGTACAGTTGGGGCAATGATGACGGTTGTCTAGACTCCGCGGAAATTTGGAAAAGATGGTATTGCAACTAATCATTTGTTATGTACATATTTGCCGCTAGATATATAAAAATAACTTGACTATCATCCTAAATAGGAATTGATGGTTCTTTTTTGTTTCTAGAGGTATCTATTCTTTCCTCGAAAATCTCTTGTGATGCGTTAGATTTTTAACGATAATGCCCGGAACTTTCACCATATTTCCAGCCGATTTATTAAAATTTTACTTATGGAACATAAGCCCTCAGTCTGTATACCTTCCTTGACAATTTTCAATAAATACACTATAGTTACCTAGGTAACTAATTAACCAAAAGAAGTTTGAGGTGTGCTACATAAATGAATAGCCACGAATTATTCCATACACTGCATCAGCTTTCACGGCACCTGACTAATACACTCAATGAATCACTGAAACCTTTAGGTTTATACGGATCACAATGGTCCGTCATTTTTGTTTTACAATCCAAAGGCTCCTTAACCCAAAAAGAACTTTGTGATTATTTATTCGTTGAAGCCCCACCGATGACACGCACCATTCAACGGCTTGTCAAACAAGGATACGTACGTCAGGTCCCAGGTAAGGACAAGCGCGAGAAACTGGTTCAATTAACAGATGCGGTATTGACACTGTACCCAGAGTGGGAAAAAGCCGTCATAGAAAATAATCAATCATTATTGAAGCATCTTCCAGAAGCCTCACAGGAGGAGCTTCTTCATCTACAAAAAAGCTGGTTACAAAAGCTTTTATAAAAGGCTGTGTTATAGGTTAATGTTGATTTTTGCACTCTGTTGATTGGAGCGGAAGGCACGAAGACTCCTGCGGGNNGGAAATCAACAGACAAGTTTTACACAGCCTTATAAAAAAGGAGTGATCATATGAATAAACCCAAATTATGGACGAAAAGTTTTATAAGTATTTCGTTAAGTAACTTTTTTCTATTTTTAACCTTTTATGTTTTACTCGTTACACTTCCTATATATGCAATCCAGGAATTTGACAGTAACGCTTCACAAGCGGGATTGATGACAACTGTGTTTTTGATTTCGGCGATTATCTCTCGTCCGCTTGCTGGACAATGGCTTGAAAAAGCGGGTCATAAAAAAGTCCTGCTCACTGCACTGATTGTTTTCTCAGGTGCCTCGCTTTTATATTTCTTTCCAAAAACAATCCTTGGATTCTTGGCCATTCGATTGTTACATGGGGTTGGTTTTGGCATGGCGACAACTGCTGCAGGGGCAATCGTGGCAGACCTTATTCCGATTTCGCGCCGCGGTGAAGGAATGGGTTATTTTATTATGTCAACCAATATGGCCATGGTGTTAGGGCCATTTATCGGCTTAACCTCCATTCAGCAGTGGGGCCCGGAAACTCTGTTCATTATTAGTGTCATTGTTGCGGTCGGGGCCTTGGTCACTGGATTAAGTGTAAACGTTAAAGAAACAGAGGAAACTGTCCATCCGGTTGTACAGTCAGCCTTTTCAATCAAAAGCCTGTTTGAGACTTCGGCCGTTCCGATCGCCATTGTAGGCTGCTTTCTTGCCATCGTTTATTCAGCCCTTCTATCTTTCGTATCTGTTTTCGCAACGGAAATACACCTTGCAGAGGTTTCCTCCCTTTTCTTTGTGGTTTATGCGATTGTTTTATTAATTTCACGACCTTTTACTGGAAAATGGCTAGACCTGTATGGACCAAATGTAATTGTCTTTCCATCCATCGTATTGTTTGCGATTGGAATGTTGGTCTTAAGTCAAAGCGGCAGTGCGGTTACCTTTCTCCTTTCTGCAGGAATGATTGGTTTAGGCTGGGGAACGCTGTTTCCAACCTTCCAAACAATCGCGATCCAAGACGCTGCTCCACGAAAAAGAGGACTAGCTACCGCTACTTTCCTATCAATCTATGATATCGGGATTGCCTTGGGCTCGTTTGTGGTCGGATTAGCAGCCGCAAAAATGGATTATAGCTCTCTTTATTTCTTTTGTTCTTTCTATGTTCTTTTGGGTATTGTTCTTTATTATTTCCTTCATACCCGAAAACATGCTTCGTTTAAAGAACATAGCCAAAGAGAGGTAAATAACCTAAACTCGTAATATAAATGACCATCTATACCGCTTCAAACCAAGAACCTTCATTTTCTAAAAAGGGAATGATGGTTCTTTTTATTTTGCGGACAGTGATATAGAGTTTGTTTATTAGAAAAATTCAAATATTTTATCGAAAGATAGGCAGTTGATTTTACATATCTTTCTATTTACGCTAATCTTATTTTGAAATCAATTTTTCAATATATGGGGAGGTAAATACTATGTTTGATGTATTAATTGTTGGTGCTGGACCTACTGGCGCAAGTGCGGCTCTTTTCACTGCGAAAGCTGGAAAGAAAACAGTGGTTATTGATAATGATAAGAGCGTGACAAAAAGAGCATGGATCGAAAACCATTATGGAGTGGCAGAAATTACTGGACCAGATCTTGTTGAAATTGGGAAAAAACAAGCAAGCAAATTTGGTGCAGAAATTGTTCAAGCTACTGTCTCAAATATCAGTAAAACAGAGGCAGGATTTAAAGTAGAAACAGATCAGGGGGAATATGAAGCAAAACATGTGATCCTTGCTACAGGAATGTCTGTTGATCTTGCGGAATCTGCCGGATTAACAACAAAGCCAGGAACTGAGCCCCGAATCAAAGCAATTTTTGATGTTGATGCTTCAGGTAAAACAAATATTGACGGGATTTGGGCAGCTGGCACAGTTGCGGGTGTGAGCATGCATACTATTATTACTGCTGGCGATGGGGCCAAAGTGGCGATCAATGTTATCAGTGAAATTAATGGTGAACGCTATGTTGACCATGATGTTCTCAAAGCTTAAATAGGGATACATAAAGGAGGAAGTCAAATGGCTGTTAAGAAAATGGACCATGTCGGTGTATATGTTAATCACCTAGATGCCTCCCTAACCTTTTATCAAGAAGTGGTTGGTTTGGAGATAAAGGACAGGTTTACAATTGAAGACGGTTCGATTACACTAGCATTCCTTGGATTTAATGGTTTGGATGAAACTGAATTAGAATTAGTTCACGGTGGAAATCCTAATCTTCCAGCAGAAGGGAAAGTCAATCATATCGCCTTCCTGGTTGATGATATTGAAGAAGAATTCAACCGTTTACATGGTTTAAATGTAGTCTTTCTTAGTGATGAAATTGTGACACTTCCGAACGGGTATCGTAATTTCTTTGTACAAGGCCCCGATGGTGAAAAGGTCGAGTTTTTCCAAAGATAAGATTATATTAAAGAAAGGGACTCAGTGCGGATGGGTCCCTTTCTTTTATTGGACGCGTTCGAGGCTTTTCACATAAAAATTGACAGGTTTAAACCTTCCTTTTAAAATTGGTTTAGCTTGATTATCAATAAAAAAGCGGAGCCTTTTATTTTTAATATTAAGGGGAAATTTTATGATCAAAAAAGACACAAATCTTAAACCCGTTGTCGCGGGTTTGCTGTTGGGGATTTTAATGGCAGCTATGGATAATACCATTGTGGCAACAGCGATGGCGACCATTGTAGCAGACCTCGGTGGTTTTGATAAATTTATTTGGGTCACCTCTGCCTATATGGTAGCTGTAATGGCAGGGATGCCTATTTTCGGTAAGCTTTCCGATATGTACGGACGGAAACGCTTTTTTATTTTTGGACTGATTGTCTTTCTGATTGGATCGGCTTTGTGTGGTGTCGCCCAGAATATTATTCAGCTTAGTATTTATCGAGCGATTCAGGGAATCGGCGGCGGGGCACTAATGCCAATCGCCTTTACCATCGTTTTCGATATCTTCCCACCCGAAAACCGCGGAAAAATGACTGGTTTGCTTGGGGCTGTTTTTGGGGCATCCAGTGTATTAGGTCCGTTACTAGGTGCGTACATTACCGATTATATTAGTTGGCATTGGGTATTTTACGTGAATGTACCTATTGGCATTGTTTCGATCTTTTTAATTGTTCGTTACTATCATGAATCACTGCAGCATTCGAAGCAAAAGGTTGATTGGCTTGGCGCGATTACCCTGGTTATTTCGGTGGTCAGCTTAATGTTTGCGCTTGAACTAGGCGGAAAAGAATACGCTTGGGATTCTACTCCTATCATCAGTTTGTTTGCAAGCTTCTTTGTCTTTTTTGCAGCCTTCTTCATTGCAGAAATAAAGGCTGCTGAACCGATTCTGCCGCTTTGGCTGTTCAAAAGACGCTTATTTGCCACCTCGCAAATCTTATCGTTTTTATATGGCGGAACGTTTATTATCTTAACGGTATTTATCCCAATCTTCGTTCAAGCTGTCTACGGTGGATCAGCTAAAAATGCAGGATTGATTTTGACGCCAATGATGCTTGGCTCTGTTGCGGGGAGTTCTGTCGGGGGGATTTTCTTAACGAAAACGTCCTACCGCAATTTGATGATTGTTTCGATTATTTCCTATGCTCTTGGCATGTATTCCCTTGGAACGTTGACGGTTGATACAGCCCGCTGGCTGCTGACCATCTATATGATTTTGGTTGGCTTTGGGGTTGGCTTTTCATTCTCCTTGTTGCCGACGGCATCTATGCACAATTTAGAACCGCAAAATCGCGGCACAGCCAACTCTACGAACTCATTTTTGCGGTCGTTTGGAATGACACTTGGCGTAACGGTTTATGGCACCCTGCAAAACAACTTGTTTGCTGATAAATTAAAAGAAGCATTCAAAGGTATGCAAGGGGCGGGAGATTTTAAAATGAGCGATCCACGCCAAATCTTCCAAGCGAGTGAACGCTCGAAAATTCCTGACTTTATCTTGGATAAAATTATTGCGGCGATGTCCGCTTCGATTACACATACCTTTTTACTAACACTAATTCCAATTGGGATTGCGGCGGTTACGATCTTTTTCATGGGCAATGCCCGAGTGGTTGTCAGTAAAAAAACTGGCAATGGATAATGAATAAGCACTTGGACGATGTTCCGATCGTTCCCCAAGTGCTTATTTTTGTTGTTCTGCAAACTTACCGGCGATTGGATAAAATAGGGATTCGCTCATTGAATTTGGAGGATTCGCTCATTGACTACCGGAATTCGCCCATTAACTACTGAAATTCGCTCATTGAAACCCGGGAATCGCTCATTAACTACTAAAATTCGCTCATTGAATTCCGACCATTCGCTGATAGAATTATATTCGAAAAATATTTTACAAGAATCGATAAAATTCAGCAGGAATTTCAATCCACATATTAGAATTTTAAACTTAAAATGAGAGGAGTGATAATTTTGGTAATAAAAGAAAGGACAAAACCATTAATTTTGCTTATTTTAGAGGCTTTAATGCGGCGTCTTCCCCCCTGCCACCCAAAGTACCAGCAAATTTTAGAAGAGCATGGACGGAGGCAGGCCGGGTACATCGGTGAGAAATCGCTCGATTACTATTACCGTGAACTTCCACATCAAAAATATATGATCCTCCACGATTTAAACCTTCCTGATGGCGACTATAACTGCCAAATTGATACCCTTCTTTTAACACCTGAATTCGCCCTAGCAATTGACGTCAAAAATATGGCTGGAAAGTTAATCTTTGATACGGAAAATGAACAGTTTATTCAAATCAATAATGGGAATGAAAAAGGATACCCCTATCCGATTGCACAGGCGGAAAGACATCAGAAGTACTTGCAGAAACTTCTAGCTGCACATCATTTTCCTCCCGTTCCGGTTGAATATTTAGTAGTGATCAGTAATAGTTATACTTCCTATGCAGTTACAGGAAAAAATGCCCACAAAATAAAACCGCGAGTATGTAAGGCCGATGTCTTCTTAAACAAAATTACCCTTTTAGAAAAAAAATATTCGAAACCGCTTCTGACCTCCAAAGAACTCAAGAAGCTTTGCCGCCTCCTAGTGAAAATGAATACCGTTCCGACAAGCTATGTACTAAATAAGTACGGTATTCAAAAATCAGACTTGTTAACAGGTGTCCACTGTCCTACCAACTCTAATCATTCCCTCATTCGTAAAAAACAAAATTGGTATTGCCCTTCCTGCGATGCTTTTTCAAAAGACGCACATATTAACGCACTGAAGGATTATTTTCTGCTGTTTGGTCTGACGATAACCAATAAGCAGTTTCGGGAATTTGCTCATATTAAATCACGTGATGTGGCAAAAAGGATACTTTTATCTTGTAATCTTCAATGCCTTGGAAAGTACAGAGCACGGTATTACGCCCCTAAGAAGTTCCCTTGGTGAGTTTTTAATTACTTTCTAACAAGATAAACTTTCGATTCGCTCATAAAGTATTAAGATTCGCCCATTGAACATGGAAATTCGCTCGATGATTGATGGAATTCGCTCATTAAACACCGAAATTCGCCCAAAAGCTAAAATATGCAACTCTTAGATTTCCCATTTCAGAGAAAAAACAAATAAAGGACACCTAATTTAGGTGTCCTCAATCCAATAACTCACTATTTATACCTCAATATCTTTCCCTTCCTCAACAACATGGAACAATAAATGGGCTAAGTGATGAATCGGGCCGTATTCTTCTTGATCTTCATCGTCTGGTTCTTCGTTAAATTCCATATCATTTAAGAACAGTGCCATGAACTCGTAAAAGTCCTTCAATTGGAAAGAATAGCAGCCGACTGGGTCTTCATTGTCTTCTTCATAATGCAATATCATGTAGGAGAGGTCCCCGTCCACATCTTCTGCATCAAAAAACACAAATAGGCCAATGTTTGTGTCGAGCTCGAATAGATGCCTTGTTCCACCTTCTGTTGCTTTCGTGAAATCGTCCTGGCTTAGTTTCTGAATTTGCATGCTATCTACATTATCTTCTTGATGGAATCCGACAACAAATGATTTCATGATTTCCTCCTTCATTTACTCCAAAAATAAAAAACACATGTCATTAGCATGCCCTAATACAATAAAAAAATCCCTGATAGGTTCAGGGATTTACAATCAGCCAATCGGCGGTTGAATTGGATGGTTTAACACATTATCTTCCGTCGAAATGGCCACATCATATGTAGTTGAAACTTTTACATCTTTCGTGGTCGCGAAAAGTGCAATCAGTGAGATTGAAAACAATAGGACAACAAACTTTTTCATTGAAATTGCCTCCTAAACCTAAATTATTTTATTTAAATATTTTACGGCATCGATCGCCAGACCCTTTTGAGTATAATAGTCGGCAAGTATTTTATAAAAATGGGTTAAGTCTTCACTATGCTCATTTTCCTCTTCCAGGTAGGGAATGACCTTCCCTTCCAAATATTTAAATGCTTTTACAGGAGATGTTAGAAGAAGGAGATAATAGTCTGCTAAGATTCGATATTTTTTTACGGATAGTTCTTTTGAGAGAAGGTTCACTTCTTGGAAACAAAGCTTTGCCTTCTCTAATGATTTAAGAGAATGGTGAAGCTCGCCAATTGCATATAACGTGACTAGGTAGTGCTGGTTTTTGTTTGGCTGCAGGGCCAAACTCTTTTCATAATAGTATAGTGCTTTCTTTGCATTATTCATTTTAAATTGCAAATGGCCCATATTATGATAGATTTGGGGAAGTAATTTATCTTTTCGCAGTAATTCTGCATTGCGGATTAAGTGTTGAAAACACTCTTGTGCTTCTTCGTAAATATTGGAATGGGTATAATTAATACCTAACAGCATAAGTGTGTGGAGTATTCTGATGAAGTTGTGCTGATTCATGAATATTTGCAGTGCCATTTTTCCAAAATGGATGGCATGTCCTGAAAGCTCCAGTGAACTTTTTACAAGCGCTCGATGGTACAAAAATTCACCACTTGTTGTTTCTTTATTGTTTTCTGTATGTAAGGCATCGAGAATTTCATCCGCCGTTTGAAATTGACCCTTCCACATTAAGAATATCGCATTATAATAGCGAAATAAATAGTCTTCATGTTGGGAAAAATTTTTCTTTTGCTTATATAAAAGCGCTCGTTGACCATCTGCTTCATCCACTTGGCCTTTAAAAATTAAATAACGGAACTTATATAGTTCGTAGATATAAATATATTGAGAGAATGGAATTAGATGTTCAATCTCCTTAAGTTTTTGATAATATTCTTCTATTTCATCTCTAAGATAAAAATTAATCTTCTCGTCAAGTCCTTTTAATAAGGATTTAATTTCTTCCTCTTGCTCCTCCATCTCTTCGAGTCCGATATTTAAACGCTTTAGTAATAGAGCAATCGTCCCTTCATTTGCTTCTTTTGAGTTGTTTTCAATTTTACTTAAATGCGGGACAGAACAAATTCCTTTAGAAAGCTCTGCCTGTGTTATTCCTTTTTGTGTTCGATAGAATTTAATCAGGGCTCCAAATTCCATATTGCCACCAGACTATGCCTTTCCCTTTTTTACTATTTTACAACAATATGAGATTTTCACATAGACACTTTTCAGATTATTAAAAAATATTACTTTTAGAGCCCCAAAAAACTTGGGAAAGTTTTTTAAAACGGTAAAAAACCAGCCCCTAAAAGGACTGGTCTCTAAAAATATTTCTTTTTCCAAAAAATAAAAGCTGTTAAACTCGTTAAAAATGCCGAGATTACTAGTGGTATGGCATACGAATGGGTAGCGTGCTGCAAAGGGATATCAACATTCATCCCGTAAAAGCTTGCCACCATTGTTGGGAAGGATAGGATAATGGTAATCGAAGTTAAGAATTTCATGACGATGTTTAAGTTATTGGAAATAATGGATGCGAAGGCATTCATCATTCCGGTTAAAATGGATCGATAGGTTTCGGCCATCTCAATCGCCTGTGTTTTTTCAATAATCACGTCTTCTAATAAGTCCTTGTCTTCTTCATACATTTTTAGATAATTAAATCGCAGAATCTTATCGAGGACAACCTTATTTGATTTTAACGAAGTTGTAAAATAAACCAAACTTTTTTCTAATGCTAGGAAAGCGAACAGCTCTTTATTTTTTAATGACTGGTGAACGACATGTTCAATTTCATTTGTTTTCTTGTTAATTTGTTTTAAGTACCGTAAATAGTACGAAGAAATAACGAACAGTATTTGCAGAGCAAAACGGGTCTTTTTAAACGTAAAAAACTCTTTTACTCTGTTTTTCCGAAATTCTTCTAAAATGGGGGTATCTTTTAAGGAAACCGTAATGATACAGTCATCTGTTAGAATAATGCCGATCGGGATCGTTTCATATCCAGCAAAGCCATTTTCATCATGAACGATATAGGGAAAATCGACAATGATATAGACTCGGCCATCGTCTCGTTCAATCCTCGGACGTTCCTCATCATCGAGAGCATCTTTAATGATATCTACATCGACTTGGGCTTCCATGGACACCTTATTGATTTCTTCTTGGGTTGGGGAATACATATTAACCCAGCACCCTTTTGATATAACATCAACCGTTTCTAAAACTTTTGTCTCTGTACTTTTAAAAATTTCCAGCATGACTTAACCTCCTCACTCACTTTGTTCGAGGAAGCCAACAACCTTTTCTAGAGTTGATATTCTTGCTATTCATTTCAATCCATTCAAAGATCACATTGACTTCCCCACACCTACTACTTGGGTCCGGGTCTACGGAATAACTCAAAAATATCAACTCCCTCTAACTTTTTATATTTCCTATCCTATCATAAACCCTATTCACTGAAAGTACAAAGGAGTTTTTCTGAATTTATTCATCTTCTGCAAAAAAAGGATTTAAATGGATCAAAACTTCCTGAATGTTATCGTTCTTATCCATCAGTTTTTGTTTGATCCCTTTTGCCAAATCATGTCCCTGCTTGATGGTTTTATAATGATCGATTGAGATACGTAAATCCACCAATACATAATGACCAAGTTCTCTCGCTCTAATTCGGTCAATTCGTTTTACTTCATTGAATTCCTTCACAACTGCAACGTATTCTTTCAGTGTCTCTGTATCAATGTTCCGCTCCAATAAAATATCAAATGCCTCGGTTAACATCTCCTTAGCGATTTTAAAGATTAAATAAGCGACAAAAATACTGGCCGCCTTATCCCCGTATAATAAAAAGTGAATATCAAAACGGCTGCCAGCAATTGAAAGCAGCACCCCGATTGCAGCCGCAATCGACGCCACAATATCGGCTTTGTGATCAAATGCAATGGCCTCAATGGCTTTACTCTTATTTTCTTTTGCTACTTTTAACGAACTTCGATACAAAATAATCTTAGTCACATAGGAAAAGAGGGCCACCCACATCGCCAGAAAACTCGGTGATTCCACTTCATGAAAGAAACCGCTAATTCCTTCATAAACCACATAAATGGCAACAAGAAAAAGCAAGATCCCGATAACCCCAGAAACTATGACTTCTGCCTTTCCATGTCCATATGGATGTTCGTCATCTGCTGGCTTATTAGCAATTTTTATGACTAACAAGACTATTACTGAAGCAAACACATCTGCAGCGGAATGAATCCCATCAGCGAAAACTGCGTCACTATTTCCAACCCACCCAATGATTATTTTTCCTAAAGTAAGAATAATGTTACTGATTACACTAATCCAGGCCACTTTTTTAGCCAAGGTTTCTCTCAATTCCATAAATACGTAAACCACCTTTAAAAATACCTCTAGAAAGCATAGTAAATGCCTCCATAATGGATCTAGAGAAAAAGTCTTGCCTGCTACAAGCTATGTTGTAGTCTAGCAAATTATGTAAGTAATTATCCTTCCTGGCCATCCATTTCTTCTTTCACCATTTCCACTTCTTCAACAACTGATATTTTGTTAATTTGGTCATGAAGAAAATGAAACGCCTGGTCTAATTCTTCACGTGTTGGAAACTCATTTTTTTTGTTCATTATAGTACCTCCATTGCAGATTTATTTTTTATTAGGAGTAATCCTGTTAAAAAAAGAAAAAAATACCCTTGTATCAAACATTGAAAGGGAGGAATACAGGATGGACAATAAGAATCAGAAAGCAAATCCAAAGAAAGAATTGGCAGGAAGTTTCTATCATCCAAGTTATTATCAAGAAACAGATGATCTATCTGCCGGAATAGCAACTACACATGAGCAAGCCAGTGACACCTATACTGAAGGTGAAATTGGTGCGGTAATTGATGATGTAAACGGTAAGGATATACCAATACCGCAAAAAGGCTACGATAAATAATAAAACCAGAGAAAACAGCTCTCGCTCGAAAGCTGTTTTCTTTTTTGGTTGTCATTATTTATCATCATGGTCGACATAAGGGTCATGTTCATAAGCCGGTAAATCCCCGAATGCAGTCATGGTGCCTTCCTCATCAAGGGCATCTTCGTAACTTTCATGCTGCGGGTTTGGATAAACCTTGATATTATTTCCATACATGTCATTTCCAACAAAATTTTCATAGTCCTCGACATAGCTAATGTTTTCGTCTGCTTCAGTATAGATATCACTATAACTATCCTGTGGAAAGGCTAAATCGGAAGGAGTCTCGGATGTGCCCCACGCGGCAACAGTCTGCCAAGAATCTTCTGCATCAAAAGCAACGTTCTCATCTTTTTCGTCCATATCAAACTTACCAAAGGGCGGCATCAAAACGCCTTCCTCCACGGGGCGTTTGTGTGAAGTAACCTGATCGGGACTGTGCTCAATACAATAGGTTGTATTTGGCAATGCCTGTAAACGTTCTAAAGGAATCTCCTTACCGCATACTTCGCAGGTTCCATAAGTGCCATTTTCCATTGCCTCCAAAGCGTGATCGATATTTCGGATTTGAAATTGATAATGTTCATTTAAAGCAATATCTTTCTCACGTTCATATAATTCTGTTCCCTCATCAGCAGGGTGGTTATCATAGCTCGATAACTCCCCCATCGACTCATGAAAATGACCTCTTTCTAAGCCAAAGTGATCATTTTGTTCGATATGTTGTTCTACCTCACTTTTTTCTTGTAACAACTGTAAACGTAACTCAGCAAGTTGCTGTGTCGATAACATGTGCTAAACCCCTTTCAATGAAAAGCGCTAAGTATCTTGCTCCATCTATTTCACTTTTATATTTATTGTTTTTATCTTTCTCTTCTATTTTCATTTTTTTCGTGGTTGATTATGTAATGAAAATTTAATTCCATCAAAAACCTAACTACAGGATTGATTATTAACTGAATAAGAAATGGATAGGCGTGTATCTTAAGAAATATCAAAACTAGGAGAAATGAGGGGATTATGTGGTTAATGAAAACTTTGACAAATTCAGACAAGAGCAAAAGGAGTATCGTTCAACCTATTTAGGCGGGAACAGAAACCAAAAACCAGGGCTTAATGATGCCGAATATAATAATCAAGATAATACCGACAAATCACCAGGCGCGACCGGTAGAGATATTTAGAGAAACAGGAGGATGTCGATGAGTAAATCCAATTCCGTGGGAATGAGAAGAGCGACATGAAATGGTGGCAGCTTTCTTTATTTGGCGTGGGCTGTACGATTGGAACAGGGTTCTTCCTTGGCTCAGGCCTTGCAATTAAAATGACAGGTCCATCTATTTTGGTTGCCTTTATGATTGCTGCCCTAGGGACATATTTCGTCTATGATGCTTTATCCAAAATGACGTCCCAAGAACCCTTACAAGGCGGGTTTCGGTCGTATGCGAAGAAAGCATATGGCAGGTGGGCAGGATTCAGCAGCGGGTGGGTCTACTGGTCATCGGAAGTGTTAATCATGGGAAGCCAGATGACGGCTCTATCGATTTTTTCCCAATTTTGGCTTCCCAAAATCCCCTTATGGATATTTGCTACGATTTACGCAGTTTTAGGACTAGCAGTGATTTTAATCGGAGTAAAGGTTTTAAATAAGCTCGAAAATATTCTGGCAGTCTTAAAAATCTCAGCGATATTAATGTTTATAGTAATTGCTTTTCTGGCCATCTTTGGGGTAATCGATGGTGATCGCCCTATTCAGTATCCGAATACCCAAAAAGAAATTATGCCCCATGGATTGAAAGGCTTATGGTCAGCAGTGATTTTTGCCTTCTATGCTTTCGGTGGTATTGAAATTCTTGGATTAATGGCGACCAATTTAAAGGATCCGAAGGAAGCTCCCAAAGCAGGAAAAGTCATGTTGTTTACGCTCATGATCATCTATGTGGTATCGATTGGTCTTGCAGTCATTATTGTTCCTTGGAATCAATTTAACACAAAGGAAAGTACTTTTGTTGTTGCCCTTAATGCATACCATCTTTCCTTTGTTCCTCATTTTTTTAATGCAACATTAATTATTGCAGGTTTTTCAACCATGACCGCTTCTCTTTATGGCGTAACCAGCGTGCTTGTTACGCTTGGTGAAGAGGGTGATGCACCTGCATGTTTTTCAAAGCCAGGGAAATTAAAAGTCCCGCTGGCATCCCTGCTTATTACCATGTTAGGAATTACTGCCTCGGTTGTTTCAGCCTTGGTTTTACCTAACAAAATTTATGAGTGGGTTACCACGGGTGCCGCCTTAATGCTCCTTTATAATTGGCTCTTTATCCTGGCATCCTCACGAAAAATTTTAGAGCTGCAGCTGAAGGAAAAAATTATGTATTCCATTGGCGCCTTATTTATTTTAATTGCCGTTAGCGGCACTCTTTTTCATGAAACAAGCAGACCGGGCTTTTTTATTAGCTTAGTCTTTCTGGGAATTATTGGAGTGATTACCTTATTCATGCAGTTAAAATGGAAAAAGTCGAAGAAAAAAGTGCTTAGCCCATGGCCGACTGCATAGAAAAACCAGCGAATTCTTTTTGCTGGTTTTTTTGTTATGCAAATAACACATTAAAGGCTTGCATTCCAAAATAAATCCCAAAGCCAATCAATGAAAGACCAGACAGGCAAGAAATGCCGACAAGTAATCGGGGAGTTAAGAAATTACGAAAACTGCTTGATACACTCGCCATGGCAATATCCCAAATCAGCAGCCCAATAAAAATTGCACAGCTGTAGAGGACTAATTGAGTCGGATTTGAGGATGCAGCTGTTTTCGCAAGGACGGACCCATAAATCCCTAACCAAAATAGAATCGTTAAGGGATTAGAGATCGACATAAGAAATCCCGAGAAGAATGATTTTATCAGTGGTTCCTTCCCTCTGGATTGCTCTAAATTAATTTTCCCAGCGTTCATGAAGGTTTCTATACCTGTATACATAAGGACAAAACAGCCAAAAAACCAAAGAAATGTTTGCATAAATGCGGTTTCAAGAAACTGGACAACTCCTATATAAACAACAAGCATATACACGCCATCGGCAATAACAGCCCCTACTCCAATAAGCCACGAATTCATAAATCCGTTCCTTATGCCTCTGTCAATCTGCGCTGCATTAATCGGACCAATCGGAGCAGCCAGCGATAATCCTAAAAGTATATAGCTCAAAAATACATTCATCTATATCTCTCCTTAATAACTAAGTAGAAGCCTGTCTATAATTTTTATTCAAAGAAATAGGTTTGTACCACAAAAAAATAAAACCTTCCTGTCATCGGAAGGTTTTACACTTACTGACCCTATTGTTAAAATTATCAAGCAGTCCTATAGATTAATCCGTTTTCGTTAATAATAAAAATAACTGGTTCAGTACCTGCTCTACGTGAAGGTGCTAAAAACACTAGAAAGAGGTGACAATCATGCCAAACAGAGTGTATATCAGCTTCTTACGTTTGCCGCTCCTCGTCCGAATTCTATTAATGGCATTACTTGTGTTTCTCTCATTCGGAATATCTATTCACTTTTTAGAACCAACCACTTTTCCCACCATTTTTGATGGTATCTGGTGGGCGATCATTACTGCATCAACGGTAGGATACGGCGATTATGTCCCGCACTCCTTCTTAGGCAGACTCACCGCATTGATTCTCATCCTATTCGGTGTTGCCTTTGTTTCATCCTATTTTGGAACATTGGCCGCAGCTGCCGTCACAAAACAAGATGCCCTGTCTGAAGGGAGAATCCCTTATAAAGGGGAGGGACATATCATCATTATCGGCTGGAATGAACGATCGAAGGAGTTAATTAATAAGCTTACCACCACAAAATATCAACAAATGATTGTTTTAATTGATGAATCGCTTGAAGCAAATCCCGTAAAATCAAGATTTGTGCACTTTATTCAAGGGAAGGGTCATGTAGATGATACTATCGTCAAAAGTGATATCAAGAATGCGGAGAAAGTGTTAATTACTGCAGATCGAGGAAATGATGAACTGCAAGCAGATATGAATAGCATTCTTACCTTGCTCACTATTAAAGGAATATGTGCACAAGTTAAATGCATCGTTGAGATTTTAACGAGAGAGCAAGTAATTAATGCCTACCGAGCTGGTGCTGATGAAGTAATACAATCAAATAAATTGACCAGTGTCTTTATGGTAAACAGTTTGCACTCGAATGGAGATGGACTGTTGTCAAACGTTGTCCATGAATTACAGGAAAGCAGATTGTCATCCTACCCAGCTGAGCAACCTGAAATTGGTAAGCCCTTCAGCGAGGTATGTCTCTTATTATTGAAAAAGGGTTTTCTCCTGATTGGCATTCAAAGAGGGGAGGAAACATTATTGAATCCATCCCACTCCTTGCCTATAGAGGAAAATGATCAATTATTAATTTTCAAATAAGTTAATCCTGGAGGAGAAGCATTTCCAATTCCTGTACCAGTGCTGTTCCAGAATCTCTATACCTCTCTGGAATGCTCGCATCCTTATCGACAGGTTCTTGAAATTGATTTAGGGTCCCTGAGAAGGTTCCTGTGCTTCCTTCGTCATCTAGCCCTGCTTCATATTTATGGGACAAGAGGAATGGTCTTCCCAGCCTTACTGTACAATTGTTATCATCTAGTTGCCCATCGACGGCTTGAAATGGGAGCCGTACGAATAGATAGCCGTCCTGATCATCAAGCTTATAATCAAAGGCACCATGGTCATAATCCCAGTTTCCGCCAATCGAATAGCCGATTGGTTTTAATTTTTGTTCAAGTTCAAATAGGTCAAACTGTTTTCCTTCCACTTTCGATGGTAACTCAATCATCAACATTAACCCCCTAATTTTCAATACCATTAGTTTCTCCAAATCCAATCATTTCAATAAAAAAAAGAGAACCGAATGTATTCCATCAGTTCTCTTTTCTATATTTTATAAACGTTTTTCTAATTCTGCTTTTTTCTCTTCGTATCCTGGTTTACCTAGAAGGGCAAACATATTTACTTTGTACGCCTCAACACCTGGCTGATCGAAAGGATTCACTCCAAGTAAGTATCCGCTCATGGCACAGGCTTTTTCAAAGAAATAGACAAGGTATCCTAATGTATATTCATCCATGGCTGGAATGTTAACAATTAAGTTCGGCACACCGCCATCTGTATGAGCAAGCATCGTCCCTTGAAATGCCTTATTATTAACAAAGTCTACTGTTTGACCAGCAAGGTAATTCAAGCCATCTAAATCATTTTCTTCTGCTTCAATTTTCAGCTCGTGACGAGGTGTTTCCACTTTAATGATTGTTTCAAACAAGTCACGACGACCTTCTTGAACGTATTGTCCAAGTGAATGGAGATCGGTTGAAAAATTGGCTGAGGAAGGATAAATTCCTTTTTGATCTTTGCCCTCACTTTCGCCAAATAACTGCTTCCACCACTCTGAAAAATATTGCAAACCTGGCTCATAATTAATCAGCATTTCGATGGTTTTACCCTTATTGTACAACACATTTCTAACTGCTGCATATTGGTAGGCAGGATTATTTTCGAGTTCGGATTGACCAAAGGCTGTTTGTGCCTCTGCAGCACCTTCCATGATTTTCTCGATGTTTGCCCCGCTTACTGCGATTGGAAGCAATCCAACTGCTGTTAGAACAGAATAACGTCCGCCAATGTCATCAGCGATGACAAACGTTTCATAACCTTCTTCTGTTGCTAAGGTCTTTAGAGCACCTCTTGCTTTATCTGTTGTAGCATAGATTCGTTTGCGAGCCTCATCTTGACCGTATTTTTCTTCAAGAAGTTTACGGAAAATGCGGAAAGCAATTGCTGGTTCAGTTGTAGTTCCAGATTTAGAAATGACATTAATAGAAAAGTCCTTTCCATCAAGGAGATCCATTAAATCTTTCATATAAGTGGAACTGATATTATTTCCAACAAAAATCACTTGAGGTGTATTTCGCTTATCCTTCGGAAGGACGTTATAGAAGCTGTGCTGGAGCATTTCAATCGCTGCTCTTGCCCCAAGATAAGATCCTCCAATTCCAATAACAAGAAGTATATCAGAATCAGCTTTAATTTTCTCAGCTGATTTTTGAATGCGTGAAAACTCTTCTTTGTCATAGTTGGTTGGGAGGTCAATCCACCCTAAAAAGTCATTACCCGCACCGGTCTGCTCATGTAGTGAGTGATGAGCAACTTTTACGGCATCACGTAAATATGTAAGTTCATGTTCTCCAAAAAAAGGTAAGGCTTTTGAGTAATCAAAATGAATATGTGTCATGCATGATCCTCCATAATTTTATTTACATAACCACTTTAACGAATGATGGGATGATTATCAAGGCAGGTCCACTATTGAAAGCGCACCCACTTTCGACAAATTTCTTAACTTTCGTAATTTTATAGTGATGCACGATAAATAGCTAAAACATCCTCACGGTTTAAACGGTTAAAATTCCCAAATTCACCGTTTTCCATCGCTCTGTCAGCCATTAAGTCTAGTTTCGAATCATCAATATCATAATCAATTAACCTTGATGGTGCATCAATACTATTCCAAAACTCACGTAATTTTTGAATTCCTTCGAGTCCTATTTGTTCTGCACTCTTGTCTGCTTCATTTACCCCAAACACCCGAATGGCAAGTTGCTTAAAGCGTTCAGGCTTCACCGCTAGATTATGCCTCATCCAATGTGGGAACAAAATCGCCAGACCGCCGCCATGAGGAATGTCATATACGGCCGACACAGCGTGCTCTAGATTATGTGTAGCCCAATCACCGCGATAACCCATATTTAAAATTCCATTAAGAGCCATCGTCCCACTGTAAAGAATGGTCGCCCTATGCTGATAATTTTCTAAGTCCGCAAGCAACTTAGGTGCTGTTTCCATCACAGTAATCAATAAAGACTCACACATGCGGTCTTGAAAATCTGTATTTTCTTCTAAATGAAAATAATGTTCAAGCACATGTGACATCATATCGACAATACCATAAATAGTTTGGTTCCTTGGCACCGTAAACGTGTTAACGGGATCTAAGATCGAGAATTTTGGATAAGTAACGGGACTTCCCCAGCCATACTTTTCATTTGTTTCCCAATTTGTAATAACCGAACCTGAATTCATTTCTGAGCCCGTTGCTGCGAGCGTTAACACCGTACCAAACGGAAGTGCATCTTGCGGAATAGACTTTTTAATAACAAGATCCCAAGCATCCCCCTCATATTTTGCACCGGCGGCAATAAGTTTGGTACAATCAATGACACTTCCGCCCCCGACTGCTAACAAGAAATCAATTCCCTCTTGTTTACAAATTTCCACCCCTTTTCGTGCGGTAGTAATCCGTGGGTTCGGTTCCACTCCAGGGAGTTCAAAAACCTCTGCTCCAATTTCTGCTAATAAATTTATTACATTTTCATACAAGCCGCTCCGTTTAATACTGCCCCCGCCATAGACGAGCAATATCTTTTTCCCGTAATGAGGTACTTCTGTTTTTAGTTGTTCCAACTCACCTTTTCCAAAGATCAATTTGGTCGGATTTAAAAAAGTAAAATTTTCCATCATTATACACCATCCTTTTCCTTACTTATTATTAGTTATTATCGTTCTTTTTGCAAAAAAACTTCCTCGCATCATCTGATGCAAGGAAGTTTTTTATGCCCATCCCCTACACAAGGAGGCATCTGCCATTTTTTTGACGCCGATCATATACGCCGCCAAGCGCATATCCACGTTGTTAGTTTGGGACAGTTGATAAATATCCTCGAACGACTTGACCAGTTTATCGCGCAATTTCTCTTCTACTTCCTCTTCACTCCAATAATACCCCTGCTTGTTTTGAACCCATTCAAAATAGGAGACGGTCACACCACCTGCCCCAGCCAAAACATCTGGTACTAGCAAAATGCCACGTTCAGTAAGTATATTGGTAGCTTCAAGCGAGGACGGCCCGTTTGCAGCTTCTACGACAATTTTAGCCTTGATGTTGTGGGCATTTTCAGCGGTAATCTGATCCGAAATCGCTGCAGGAACTAATACATCACATTCCTTCTCAAGCAGTTCTTTATTGGTGATGGTCCATTCGAAAAGAGTGCTAATCGTTCCAAAGCTGTCCCGACGATCCAACAGATAATTAATATTCAATCCATCAGGATTATAAAGTGCTCCATAAACATCAGAAATTCCAATTACAATCGCTCCTGCATCATGCATAAACTTTGCCACATAACTGCCTGCATTTCCAAACCCTTGAACAATGACACGGGATCCCTTAATGCGAATACCGCGTTTCTTGGCAGCCTCCTCAATACAAATGGTTACGCCCTTTGCTCCTGCCTTTTCCCGGCCCTCAGAGCCTCCAAGTACAAGGGGTTTGCCGGTAATAAAACCAGAAGAATCAAATTGGCGGAGACGGCTGAATTCATCCATCATCCACGCCATGATCTGAGAATTAGTGTACATATCGGGTGCAAGGATATCCTTCGTTGGACCGACAATTTGGCTGATAGCACGAACGTATCCACGGCTTAATCGTTCAAGTTCACCGAATGACATCGTCCGCGGGTTACAAAGAATCGCTCCTTTTCCTCCGCCAAATGGTAAGTCAGCGATGCCGCATTTCATACTCATCCACATCGATAATGCCTTCACTTCGGTTGCTGTGACCTTAGGGTGAAATCGAACCCCACCCATGGTCGGCCCAAGTGCATCATTATGCTGGGCCCTAAACCCGTTAAATATCTTGGTCGAACCATCGTCCATCCGCACGGGAATTCTAACATCCGACATTCTTAATGGCTCTTTCAATAATTCGAACATTTCTTCGTTATAGCCCATCTTTTTTAATGCATCATGAATAACAATCTGTGTTGAAGTGAGCAGGTCTAATGTCTCTATATCCTTATCACCGCCACTATTTGTTACATCATATATCCCCATTTTTGCACCCCTAGTATTTTATCCCTTTTATCCAAGTACGTTTTTAATCCTCTCCAAGGCCCAGTTCAGTTCATCTTTAGTAATAATCAGCGGCGGCGCAAAGCGAATCACCGTGTCATGGGTTTCCTTACACAATAGTCCTTGCTCTTTTAATTGCTCACAATATTTGCGAGCCGGCTGAGATAATTCAACTCCGATAAATAATCCACGTCCGCGAATTTCTTTTATGATTGGATTTTTAATTTCTTTTAATTTATTAATAAAATACTCGCCAAGTTCTAACGATTTTTCTGCTAGTTTTTCATCTACCAGCACATCAAGGGCCGCTATGGAAACTGCACATGCCATTGGATTTCCCCCGAAGGTAGAACCGTGTGATCCCGGATTAAAGACACCTAAAATATCTTTGTCAGCGACAACACATGAAATTGGAAAGACACCGCCGCCCAATGCTTTACCTAGAATATACATATCAGGTTCGATTCCTTCCCACTCACAAGCAAACATTTTACCTGTCCGGGCCAAACCAGCTTGAATTTCATCCGCAATAAACAAAATATTGTTTTCTTTACAAAGATCATAGGCGGCCTTCATAAAGCCTTCAGGTGGAATGACAATCCCAGCCTCTCCCTGAATCGGTTCAATTAAAAATGCCGCTGTATTAGGCGTAATCGCAGCCTTTAATGCCTCTAAGTCACCGTAAGGGATTAGCTTGATCCCCGGGAGCATGGGCCCAAACCCGCGTTTATACTCGTCGTCGGATGAAAGGGAAACTGCCGTCATTGTTCTGCCGTGGAAATTCCCTATACAAGCAATAATCTCCGCTTGGTTCTCGGCCACACCTTTTATATCATAGCTCCAGCGTCGTGCCGTTTTCACAGCTGTTTCCACTGCTTCCGCCCCGGTATTCATGGGCAGCACCATCTCTTTTTTCGTTAATTGACAAACCTTTTCATACCACGGACCAAGTTGGTCATTGTGAAATGCACGGGAAGTTAATGTAACTTTATCAGCCTGGTCCTTTAACGCTTGAATAATTTTTGGGTGACGATGTCCTTGGTTCACAGCCGAATAAGCACTAAGCATATCCATATATTTATTGCCTTCTGGGTCCTCTACCCAAACACCTTCTGCCCTAGTAATGACAATTGGGAGCGGATGATAGTTGTTGGCTCCATATTTCTCTGTTTTAGCAATTAATTCATTCGTATTTACATTTGCTTTCATAAATAACCCCCCGTTTCATTGTTTCATTCTAATATTATGTACATATAGTACTATTGTAGCCGAGCATGAAAAAAGAATGAACACCCCAATATAATTTTATCCATGAAAAAGCTCTTTTTATGTAAAAAAAAAGCCTAGCACCATGCTAATATAGCATTGGGTCTAGGCTTTACATGAATTTATTTTTTTATTAAATCTTCACGTTGTGACTGGTCAATCCACTCTTGTAGTTTATCTTTTAATGTGTTAAAACCTTGTTGGCCATCAACTTCTGGAATAATCGCAGCAACTGGACGTTTACGAGGTTTCTTTGCCTTCGGAGCAGCCTGTTGAACAGGAGCTTCTTCCGTTGCACGAATCGAAAGTCCAATTTTACCTGCGCCTTCATCCACTGATAATACTTTCACCTTAATTTCGTCCCCAACTTTAAGGTGGTCATTAATATCTTTCACATAACCATGGGTAATTTCAGAAATATGGACAAGGCCTTGAGTATTATCGTCAAGCGCAACAAACGCTCCATATGGTTGAATTCCAGTTACTTTACCTGTTAAAATACTTCCAGTTTCGATCTTTTCTGACATGAAAACACTCCTAAGTAATTAATTATTTTATCCCTTATATACGCATTATAATATTATACCACAAAGAACGCTTTAAATCAAAAAAGATTAAAAAATAAACTGCAAATAATGCTTACCTTAGTGGGATTGTCGAAATTTCTTAACATAATATTCAAGGAAAGGGAAAGAAATAGTTACTAAACGTGATAAACTAATAGTGAGGAAATCTATTTTAAAGGGAAGGTGAACCAGTTTGAATACCATCGGCCAAACCATTAAAAATGCCCGTGAAATGCTCCATATGTCTCAGGAAGAGCTGGCACAAAAAGTAAGAGTTGGAATTCACACAATTGAGAAATACGAATCTGGAGAACAAATTCCTAGCACCCAAACCTTATTAAAGTTATCAACTGTATTAGATCTTCCTGCCACAGAATTGCTTGAACAATAATATGAATAATAACAAAGTTTTTCTATACTGCTGTATAAAAAAAGGAAATACTGGAAACCCTTATATCATAAGGCTTTCTAGTATTCCCCCTTTTTGAAGTGGACATCCATCATGGGATGTCCTTTTTTTTTGCCATGAAGTTTTAAATGGAACAAGCATCATTTGCTTTAATGACTAATAATTCTTTAGCTATTTTCAAGCACTTTTCCAAGGGAATTATTCTTTCAAAGGAAAAATCATAAATGCTTTGTATTCTTTTGGCCAACTCATCACAATCATCTAATTCATAGATAGCCTGAATCGTATCAGCGATTTCTGTGTCATATCCTCCATTAGTTAAGTTGAAGGGATTCCACTCATTTAATAGATCTACATATTGTAAATTTGTTTGCAGTTCTTTTCTCATTATTTTTAACTCCCAAATTTCGGCTTAAAAAAGCACTATTTTATTTCCTCATGGTCTCCAGTATACTTCTTAAAAAATGGAGTGTAAAAGATTGGTGCACCACACAAGTTATCTAACTATTTCCAATAGATGCTGTAGCATTTGCTCTCCAGACACTAATGCCTCACCGCCACCCTGGGCAAATGAATCATTTCCTCCGCCTTTTCCGTTAATATGCGGAAGGGCACTAGCGATTACTTGCTTCATACTTACCGTTTCAGCTTGTCCACGTGCACAAACTACTTGCAATCGCTTATCATTTTCCGATACAAAGTAAACAATAGCCGTTTCTTCTTCAGTAATTATGATTCGTGCTAAATTCTGCAATTCTTGAATGGAGCGATTTTGAAACACCTCACTGACGAGGGGCTTCTCACGATGACTTCTTTTTTCAAGTAAGTCCTTTGCCTCAAAATGAAGGAGACTTTCCTGAGTTTGTTCAAGGTCTTTCTCTAATGTTTTGTTCGTTTCAAGGAGACGAAGGACAGCTTGTTCCATTTCCTTTTCAGGGGCATTGAGGATTTTTGTTAA
The DNA here is from genome assembly GCF_002567005.1 of Bacillus sp. AFS073361. GTDB lineage: Bacteria > Bacillota > Bacilli > Bacillales > Cytobacillaceae > Neobacillus. Next base: position 13,879 of record NZ_NUZU01000015.1, on the reverse strand, counting down.
TTCCAGGAGTACCCTTTGTTTTTGTCCAAGCAGTGTAACTACTCGGTTCCCACCAACAAATTGGACCCGTACCTTCTTCTTTTGTCGTTCCCAATCCAATACTTTTACCGCTCGAACCTCACCAGTAGCTCTTGGATGTGTCCCCCCGCACCCGTTATCATCAAAATCAGGAATAATAACCAGGCGAATATCCTCTTTCACTTTTGTCTCTTTTCGCAGATTATATTGAGACAATTCTTCTTCTGTAACCCATTTCGTCTCAATTGGTCTGTTTTCAAGGATAACCTGATTTGCTAGCGCCTCAGCTTCTTGTACTTGTTGCTGGCTAAGATGATCCGTCTCTAAATCGATGGTAAGTATTTCTGCCCCTAAATGAAATCCAATTGTTTTATATCCAAATAAGTGATCAAACGCCGCAGATAATAGATGCTGCCCGGCGTGTTGCTGCATATGATCCAAGCGTCTTTCCCAATCGATGGTCCCTATGACTTCCTTTCCAATATCATCGAATGGCACATCAATGTAATGCCGAATTTCTCCATCGATTTCTTCCACGTTTTTTACCGCTTTATTAGCAAGTGTTCCAAGGTCGTGCGGCTGCCCGCCGCCGGTTGGATAAAAGGCCGTTTGATTTAATACAATATACCAGCTGCCTGTTGAGTCTTGTTCTTGTTTTACCACTTTCGCATTGAAAGTTCGTATGTATGGATCTTGATAATACAGTTTGTTCTCCATATTTATGGTCACTCCAATATATAATTATGAACTCATTGTCTAAAAAAAAGGAAAATAAATCAAGCAAACAAAAAACTGCTCCTCCTTTAAGTGAGGAACAGTTTTTTCTAACTCATCTGTGACTTAACTACTTCTTATTTTTACGCTGTCCAAAAGAAGTAGGCATCGTTGGTAGGTTTTGTCCACCTTGCTGGGAAGTGCCCATCATTTGAGGAAAACCAGTTTGCTGTTGGCCTCCCATCATTTGAGGGAACCCGCCCATGCTTTGAGGAGTTCCTGATTGCTGGCCTCCCATCATTTGAGGAAAACCTCCCATGCTTTGAGGAAAACCTGACTGATGGCCTCCCATCATTTGCGGAAAACCGCCCATGCCTTGAGGAAATCCTGATTGCTGACCTCCCATCATATGTGGGAATCCTCCCATTTGTGGATAACCCATTTGATGATATCCTCCCATTTGCGGGAAGCCTCCCATTTGATGATACCCACCCATTTGCGGATAGCCCATTTGCGGGTAACCAGATTGTCCTGGAAATCCGCCAAAGAATTGTCTTTTTCCCAAACTTATCGCCTCCTAAATCGTCTCCATGCTAGTGTATGTCCACCTTTAGGAAAAGCTGTAGATTTCTACCTATTTACAAGAAAAAATTCAATGTTAAAGGCTATCACACTTAACTGATAGCCTGCCAAAAAATAATATTCTCATTCTAGCCGTTTTATTTGTTCGCTTTTTTATCTTTTGTTATTTCACCACAGGCAATCCGTTTTCCAGAATCTCCTGAAGGCGGTGTCATACCATCATCTTTCCCTTCATCAATGACGATTGTGGTCCCGTCTTTTGTAAACAACGATGTCTTTCCATCTTTCAAAGTGACATTGGGTGCCGTTAAATCTACTTTTACAGACCCATCATCACCAACCATTAAATTAGGCAGATCGCCTGCATGTGCACCTTTGGGATGAAGAAGCCCATGTTCCTTATTATCGGGATTAAAATGGTTTCCTGCTGATTTAAAGTCTGGAGCTTTACATTTTCCCTTGTCATGGATATGAATCGCATGATCTCCGGCTTGAAGGCCATTTAAATCTACTGATAATTTTACGCCTTTGGCCTGCTCAGCTACCTTTATTTTGCCAAGGGAATCCCCTACCGCATTATACATCTCCACATCAATCTTTCTGATATTCTCTTCTGTACATCCTGTTAGAATGAGCAGTGGAATGATCATCCAGCTTTTCTTCATATGTATACCCCCACACTAGACAATTTGCATTTAGTATGAGCAATCCCCCGATCCTTTATCCAAACAAAAAGGAACAGTATTGGGTTAACTGTTCCTTGGAGTGTGCTCTTGATTTTGCAATTGTTTTTCTAATTCTTTTGCCTTTTTAGCCTCGCGTTTGGAGACTAAAATGATGACGCGCATCGTTAGTAAGGCTCCAATTAAGAAAATCGCAAAAGTGATTGCAGCAGGTATATATTCCGATTTATCTTCCGGAAAGTATAAAAACAATGAAAGTACCGATGGATGAAACATTTTTCTTCTCCCTTTCTCTAAAGGAACCGCTCTAATAATTCATTATAGCAACAAAAAACATTTCATACCACCTTCATAATCTACGGTTCATCGTTACTCTGCTAACACCTTGATTTTCTTAATGATCACATCTTTCTCAGGTTTATCTTGAGCACCAACAGGCGTGTTAGCAATTTTATCCACGATATCCATTCCTTCAACTACTTGGCCAAAAACCGTATGACGATGATCAAGCCACGGTGTACCACCGTTTTTATCATAGGCTTCAATAATCTCTTTCGGATAGCCTGCTTTTTCCATTTGGTCCTTCATGGCAGAATCCAGTGACGAGCTTTGCACAATAAAGAACTGACTTCCGTTTGTGTTGCTGCCTGAATTAGCCATGGATAAAGCACCGCGGAGATTATAAAGATTTTTCGAGAATTCATCTTCAAAAGGCTGTCCGTAAATACTCTCCCCGCCAGTACCGTTTCCATTCGGATCACCGCCTTGGATCATGAAATCTTTAATAACCCTATGAAAAATAAGTCCATCATAGTAACCTTCTTTACCATGTTTTACAAAGTTTTCAACTGCTTTCGGAGCATACTTAGGAAACAATTTAATTTTTATATTTCCCATTGACGTCTCCATTTCAACGAGTTGTTCATTATCAAGCACCTCTGTTGAAAGCTGAGGATAGACGGCATTTGACACAGTTTGGTCCCCTTCCTTCTGTTCCGTTTTTGGCGCGGTCTTTTTGGTGGTTGCTTCTTCTTTCTTTGTGCTTGTCCCACAAGCAGCCAAAACTAGAACAATTGTAAATAATGTTAATAAGAAATGCAGATTCTTCCTCATATATCATTCCTCCAATTTTTTGACTTTAACCGAAATAAAATTATTTCACACATTGTTTTAAATTTACTATGATTCATATTAAAATAAAAGAGAAAAGTGGAAGGGGTGTTTTTTTTGTCGGAATTACAAATTGGTAAGATTGTTACAGCCATTTATAAGACTGGAAAATATATTGGAGAAATAACAGAGGTACGTCCACAGCATTATTTAGTAAGAGTTCTTGCTGTGCTTAAACATCCCATGCAAGGAGATTTACATAACCCTAAAGATGCAGATGTACTTATTTTTCACGAGAGAAAAGCGCTCAGCTTTCGGGAGCAGGCGAATATCCCCCTCAAAATGGTAAAGCCCTTTGAGAATGAGATTCCAGATTATAGAGAGTCGTTAAAAGAATCGCTAGCCAAAATGAAACAGGAATTAACAGAAACTAATTCAGAATGGGCTGAAATGAGCCTGAGAGCCTTGGAATCGCTTGAAAAGGATTATAAAATATAGGCTGTGTTAAAGCTCAATGTTAATTTTTGCACCCTGTTGATTGGAGTGNNAGACTCCTGCGGGAGGACGGGGCAGGGGAGACCCCACAGGCGCGCAGCGACGAGGAGGCTCCCCGGACCGCCCGCGGAAAGCGAAGCGCCTGGAGCGGAAATCAACAGGCAGATTAACAGAGCATATAAAAACGCTAAAGGCCAAATCAGTTTGAATGATTTGGCCTTTTATGCGAATTCATTTAATAACTTTGAAAAATCAATCCGATCCCCAATCGTGGTTGGCTCTGGTTTTTCTAAATAACGTTTATCCTTTTCAACGAGTTTGAATATATTAAAGGTAGTCAGCGCATCATCCAGTGCACGATGATGTTTGCCCGTTCCTTCTTTCCCGTATTCCTGAACTGCCTTCCAAAGTCCCGTTTGATTTTGATCACCAAAGAATCGTTTATATTCCATGGAAAGATCCAACTCCACTGCGTTTAGCGGAAATGCAATCCCTGCCTTTAAACAATTATGACGAAGGACCTTCATATCCATATTTCCCCAAGTAACAATGGTTGTTTCATAATTATTCTTGTTGAACTCCTCCAATTTTTTAACAAGTTCAAAAATAGATAAACCCTTGTCTACCTGTTGCTGAGAAATATGTAAAAAGGATTTACAGCGTTCAGTTAGTTTTGGAAATTTAAGTGGAGTAACAAAGGATGAAAACTGTTCTGTTACTTGATCATCTACGACTGCAACAATTCCAACTTCGATAATTTCCGCATAAAAATCCTTCATGCGAACATTCCGTTCAGGCATTGTAAACTCAAAATCGATAAATAAATGTTGCCGCCTTGCCCGCATCAATTTCACCACCTTTACGTTTACTCTTACTACATTATATAAAGAAACATGTACAAAAAATTGTGCTTTTTTTCTATTTTTTCTTATATTATAACACGAAACTAATGTTAATTTTTTAAATTTTTAATCAATAATAATCCTAATAATCCATTCTTCTATAAACATATATTTTCGCGATTATTTTTTGAGCTTAATGACTGCCATCGTACATCTTGATACACAAATCATGCGGCCTTCTTCATCGGTAATTTTAATATCCCATACTTGAGTGGATCTCCCTTGATATAGGACAGTTGCAGTCGCTGTAACCACACCTTCCGTTTTCGGACGAACATGATTTGCATTAATCTCTAAACCCGCAACACCCTCCGTTTCTTTATCTGCCAATTCATATGCTCCTATACTGGCAACCGTTTCCGCCAAAGCAACAGATGCACCACCGTGCAGTAATCCAAATGGCTGACGAGTTCGCTCATCTACAGGCATTGTCGCTATAACCCTTCCTTTTTCAACTAGGGTAATCTCAATTCCTAAAGATTGCAGCAATGTATTTTCAATCATATTAATTCCTCCAATATGTAAACAGTTTTCATCTATATAAACTATTCGCTTTATTAACTAATTTTCCTTTTTTACATAAAAAAACAGCCCAAGAGCTGTTTTTTCATTTTAGTAATAATACGGGGCACCGAAGCCGGGATAAAAAGCCCCAGGAAAGCCTCCTGGCGGTGGAAATGGGGGTGGGGGCGGCGGATAAAATCCTGGATATCCGTAAAATGGCCGGCTAATTAACGCACCCCCTAATAAGCCTCCTAAAAAGCCTCCAAGTAATGGCAAACCGAAGCCAATAAATCTGTGGTCTTGGACCTGATGAGGGTTTCGATAATAAGGGTACATGCAGCAAACCTCCTTCTTCTATACTTGCCTACACTATTTCATATGCGAATGGAAGGGGTTTTGAGTGGGCAAAAACAAAAGGCGGAAGCGCCCGGTTAGCGGCGTTTGCACTGGTGCGCTCCAATAGCACAAAAAAGCCTCCAAGATGTCTCGGAGACTTTTTCAAATCACTATTTCTCGATGGGTTCAAACCGTTCTACAAATAAGGCAAGTGTCCGGGTCATCACTCCGGTTGCACCGGCAGGTCCTAAATCATGGGATTTTGCGGTGGTAGCTGTCCCCGCGATATCTAAGTGCACCCATGGTGTTCCTTCGGCAAATTCACCGATAAAAGCCCCAGCAACCAACGCATGACCTTCACTGCCAGGGGAATTATTTAAATCGGCAACTTTACTGTTTCTTACCCGTTCAATCTCCGTTTCAAACAATGGCAGCTGCCACATTTGCTCGCCTGCTTCGAGGGAAGCTCCCAATACTTGATCATATAATGGATCATGATTAGTCATGGCCCCCGTCGTATGGAGACCAAGTGCGGTAATTACTCCTCCTGTTAAAGTTGCGACATCTACAAGATAGTCTGCACCATGCTGTTTTGCATAGGTTACCGCATCTGCTAAAACTAGCCGTCCTTCCGCATCTGTATTTAAAACCTCGATGGTCTTACCGCTCATCGATGTAATCACGTCATCAGGCTTGAAGGCTTTGCCGCTAATCATATTATCCGTAGAAGGAATAACCGCGACCACATTTTGCTCAGGCTGAATCTCACCGATGATTTCCATTGCACCAAGGACTGCTGCTGCTCCGCCCATGTCAGTTTTCATCCCCACGATCCCTGATTTCGTTTTAATGGAATACCCTCCCGTATCGAAGGTTATGCCTTTTCCAATTAAGCCGATCACATCTTTCCATTCATCTTTCCCTTGATATTTAAGGACAATCATTTTAGGAGGCTCTGTTGAACCCTGATTCACGGCAAGGAATGCTCCCATTCCAAGCTTCTCTATTTCAGCTTTATCCAGGATTTCCACCTCAAAAGCATATTTACGTGCAAGTTCCCGTGCATAATTAGCCATATCTGTTGCCGTTAACATATTGCCAGGGATGTTAACGAGTGTTCGTGCCGAATTCGTTCCTTTACCAAACACATGTCCTACTGTTAACGAGGCCTGCACTTCATCCTCATCAAGGCTCTCACAATAAATCGTTAGATGATCCAGCTTTCTCTCCGGTTCGTTCGATTTTTGCTTGTATCCTTCAAATTGATAAGTTGAGAGAGCAAATGCTTCGCTCAGCGCATGGGCAGCGTCCAAACCATCAACTTGTTCAGTTGTAAAGGAATCTAAATAAAAGGCTGCTTCTTCAAGTTTATTTGCCTTCACTTCCTTAAAGAGACTGCCGAAAGCAGATTTTAGTTTATCAAAGGTAAATTCCTTTTCCTTCCCCAGGCCAACAAACCAAATACGTTTTGAGCCGATTTTCCCTAAACTATGTACTTTATTGATTCTTTTAAACTTTGCTGAAATGTCACTTGATTTTATGAGCTCTCTTAATTGGCCATTGAATGCATCATCGAGCAATGCTAAAACTCCTGTGAATTTTTCAGGTTTATCAAAGAGTCCAATGACTAAACCTTCGTGCTCTGTTGTTAATTCTAGTTCTTTTTTAACATTAAACAAATTACTTCACCTCCAAATTATTCGTGTTTAATTATAGCGAATTACCCTATTTATTTCGAGCAACTAATTATTATAAAAATAGGCTCTGGTAAAGTTGCCTGTTTCCTTCCGCTCCAATCAACATTTAACACTGCCTAAAAGTAAAAAACAGGCCAGCAGCCTGCTTCTATCTCTTCTCAGAACTAATATACTGCCCGCGGAAGACTTGCATCGATTTATCTTCATTTAATGATTTAAGTGTTTGCTCTGTTAGTTTTCCATTCCCTTTTTGGACCACATAAATATCGAGCTTCTTTTTGCCCCACTTATTATAAACATCCTCAACCGTTTCATAATAAAGGTCTAGCTCATTCCCTTTGATAGCCCCGCCTTTATCGGCAACAACGCCATATCCATAGCCAGGGATAAAGAGGATCGTTCCAATGGGAAATACATTAAGGTCTGCTGCAATCGTAGAAAACAAATCACGTTTTACTTTTACACCGGAGTAAGTTATCCCATATTCAGGATGGCCAACACTTTTTCCTGTTGATTCTACTCCTGCTGTATATCCAGTGGCAGTAACTGTTTGTTTTGGATATTTTGACCAATCAATTTCATTTTCCAAGGACCTTTGGGTTCCTGAAACAGGTTCAGTCGACGCAAGAACAGACGCAAATTGGTTTAAAAACATTTGTGCATTTACTCCAGAGATTGATTGGAAGGTCGCAAAGACTGCCATTAAGAAGAGACAAACCATGGCCAAACGCCTACTCCAATGTATCATTTTATTCATCAAAATTTTCACTCCTCCCAAAATATTCATTCCCAAGTTAAAGGAAAATATTCAAAAAAGGACAAGTGAAATTTTGCATGTGTGATTGCAAATCATAAAAAAGACTCTTTCCAGGGGGAAAAGTCCGTCTTCTCCCCTTGGTAAGAGTCTTAAAACATTTGGTATCCATTTTTTCGTAAAAGTTTGATCGTGAAACCTGCCGCTATCGCACCAGCTAGTCCACTTATTAAAATGAGAATATCAGCAGTGGCTAATGAAGTAAACCTGTGGCCCAATTCATTAAATGCCATTTTACTATTTGTAAAATATTCACTAAAACTCACTTTATCTACAATAAAAATGGCCACAATAGGATAAACTACAGCCATAACCCATGACATACGAAGCAGCATATTGAGAATAAACCCAATTCCAAAAAATAAAACAAAGAAAAGTAAAATCGATATGATTAAGACAACAATGCTCATTTGCATCCGAGATTCCCCCTTATACATCAACATTTAGTGTACTGAATGTCGAAAAAGGAGTCAATATAAACGAATGCATTTCTTTTATTTACAAGAAAAAAAGCTCCTCGAATAATTCGAAGAAGCACTTCAATGATACGATGAACTTTATTCTTTTTTCTTGCCAGTTCCTTCGCAGCAGCTGCAGGTTTCCGATCCCCCTAGAACTAATTGAAAATAGCCCTTCCCTGCACAATAATCACACGCTTTTGAATCCACGATTTTTACTGTCATTTCTAAATCATCTCCTTAATAATTAACTTAATTTTCTGATAATATATCAAGGATTTTCTAAAAAAGAAAGGACGAAAATCTGGCAAATTCAATCGAGAAAGCGGATACATGTCAAGTTTTCTTACAATTACTTATCGTTACTTAAATTTTCTAAAAATTACAAAAATATTTTATAAGCTGTATATCCAAACTGATCTCCTGGGTTTAAATCACTAATCGCTTGTTTCAAGAAGGTAATATCATTTCTAATTAAATATTGGAGTATGACAGAAGCATCTTTTTCATGGAATAATTCTTCGATCGCCATGAATCTCGCTTCATAAAGTTCGTTATCCTGATGACTAACCACCTGGTCACTCACCGGTTCAAGTAGAAAATGGAGCAAATTATCGCTAATTTCTCCTTTAATCACACCCGTTCTTAGACCAATTAGTCCCTTCACCCGGCATTGGATTCCAGTTTCCTCCAATACTTCTCTAATAACCGCCTCATCTGCTGTTTCACCCATTTCAACAAAGCCTGCGGGCAGTGACCATTGGCCTTTTAAGCCGCCATATCGTTTTTTTACGACGAGCCATTTCCCCTCATTTGACATGACAACCCCTGCAACAGCCAACCAAACCTTGCCTCTTTTTTCACGACTACTCACCGAACTCCCCCTTTCACGATTCTTTATTTTAATCATATCAAAAAGGGACAGATTTCTCTGTCCCTTTTACTAAATTTTTTCTGTGATTGAATTTTTATACAATCTAGCTGTAGCGCCAAGGCGCTCCGCTTTTCTATTTAAAATACGTTAAATTTTCCTTTTTTCAATACAAGACCAGCGCCGCCAATCATGTAAAGAGAGCGATTATCGACGACTTTTTTCATGAAGGACGCCTTTGCACCAGTTATTTTTTTACCAAAAACAACCCCGATTGCATCATCTTCACCAAGGGAACAAACAGTCCCTTTATTATCAAACGTGAAAGTTTCTAACTCAGATTTATTACGAACTAATGCAGCGATATTGCGTGCACAAACTTCCCCTTGCTGCATCGCAATTTGTGCAGTTGGTGGATATGGACGGTTGATCTCTTCATTAATCATCAATGAACTGTCACCGATCATGAAAACATCATCGAAACCAGGAACGCGAAGATCCGGCTGAACTTTGACCCGGCCTCTCATTGCTTCAAAGCCTGATTTTTCAACAATAGCATTCCCGCGAATTCCTGCGGCCCACACTACAGTACCTGCCTTGATTTCACGTGGTTCCTCTTCACCCTTAGCGACAATGATGCCTTCTTCCGTACATTCCTTAATCGCTGTTCCGATTAAGAATTCAACACCTTTTCGTTCTAATTGTGACACGGCATAATTCACTAGTTCCGGATCAAACCCTGGGAGTACTGTTGGAGCAGCCTCGACACAGATAATTTTCACTTTATGTGAATCCACATCATACTCACGACATAATTCAGGGATTCTATTTGTTAATTCCCCAAGGAATTCAATTCCCGTAAAGCCAGCGCCACCGACAACAATAGTCAAACGATTGTCATTTTTCTCTTCTTCCATATTGTATGTGGCAAATTGGTATTCAATATGTTCACGCAATTGACGAGAAGAGTTTACATTTGTGATTCCAAAAGCATATTCTTTTAATCCTTTGATCCCAAATGTTTCTGGTTCACCACCAAGGGCGATAACAAGGTAGTCATAGTTGACTTCCCCTTTTTCCAAAATAACCTTCTTGTCTTCTTTGTTAATTTCTACGACAGTATCTTGAACAAAATCCACTTTACTGCGGTCGATTACATTACGGATATCATACCGTACGCGGTCATGATGCAGTGTGCCTGCAGACGCCTCATGCAGCCATGTGGTTTCATAATGATAGTCATTTTTATTTACTAAAACAATGTCCGCTTCATTCACGCCGATTAACTTCTGTAAGCGAACTGTTGTCATTAGTCCACCGTAACCAGCACCGAGAATAACAATTTTAGGCTTTCTCAAAGTGATCACTTCCACCCTTTATTTTTTAGATAATCCCTTTTTTCTTAGTTTCCACTGCTTTGACCATTTTTATTTTGTATAATAAAAAAATGTATGTGATATAATTCACGAATAAAGTTAAAAAAAATCAATTTCCCGAAGATGTATAGGTCAAGCAAGGTAATTGCTAAGAATGCTATATTTTACTACTTGACATAAAATCGTGCTATTTATGTCACAAAAAATTAACAATCTATCCTCAATTCATCTTATGCTACTTTCACCCGATTATCAAGCGATTTTTATAAATTTTTATCTTAAGTTTTGAAGAAAATTGAATATGATATATGTTGAGAAAAGTATTTTAAAAATTGTCTCAGTTGTGAATATTCCCACAGAAGGATGTGAGAATATTTCGTTTTATGATATATTATAATGAGGGACTACAGGTTGGGGGGATACGGAGTGGAAGAAAATCAAAAAGTTTACGACATTACCATTATTGGCGGAGGTCCTACCGGTTTATTTACTGCTTTTTATGGAGGCATGAGACAAACTTCAGTGAAAATTATCGAGAGCTTGCCACAACTAGGCGGCCAATTGTCTGCGCTTTATCCGGAAAAATATATTTATGATGTAGCTGGTTTTCCAAAAATCCGTGCACAAGAGTTAATAAATAATCTGAAATTACAAATGAAGAAATTCCAACCTACGGTTGCACTAGAGCAATCTGTTGAAAAGCTCGAGAAGCAAGAAGATGGTACATTTAAATTAACAACGAACAAAGAAATCCATTATTCTAAAACGATTATTATTACAGCCGGAAATGGCGCCTTCCAACCACGTCGTTTAGAACTCGAAAGTGCTGCTCAATATGAGCGGAAAAATCTTTACTACTTTATTGAGGATTTAAATCAGTTTGCAGGTCAAAAAGTAGTTGTTTTTGGCGGCGGTGATTCTGCAGTCGACTGGGCCTTAATGCTTGAGCCGATCGCTGAGGAAGTTTCAATTGTCCATCGCAGAGATAAATTCCGTGCCCACGAGCATAGTGTAGAAAACTTATATAATTCAAAAGTAAATGTGAAAACACCCTATGTTCCTGCAGAATTAGTTGGGGATGTAAGTGGAATCAAACAGGTTGTTCTTGAAACCGTTAATGGGAAAGAGAAGGTTACAGTAGATGTCGATGCTGTCATTTGTAACTATGGTTTTGTTTCTTCACTTGGACCAATTAAGGAATGGGGCTTAGACATCCAAAAGAATTCGATTGTCGTTAATTCAAAAATGGAAACCAACATCCCTGGAATTTATGCAGCTGGAGACATTTGTACCTATGAAGGAAAAGTGAAATTAATTGCCTGTGGCTTTGGTGAAGCACCTACAGCGGTTAACAATGCAAAGGCCTTCATTGATCCAAAGGCAAAAATTCAGCCAATACACAGTTCTTCGATGTTCAATAAATAAGAAAAAGCGTCCCTTTGTAAGGACGCTTTTTCTTATTTACCTTAGCATTCTTCCGGAGTACCAGTAGCAGTAGCCGTTCTAAACGATGACCCACATCCGCATGATGCGATTGCATTTGGATTGTCAATAGTAAATTTACGTTACTGTTTGCGGTCGATTAAACGCACTAATATCAACGTTTCTTCTATTATATGTGGGTTGTTTTTCGCGAATAGGATTGTGTTGTACGACGTCTCATAGCGGTGGATGTCGATAACCTTATACTACCCTAATTTTCGACAATATTCAACCGCGTCCCTAATGTTATGTAACGAAAAAAAGACCGGCCCCACGGAGGACCGGCTGTGTCACCTGGCCCACTTACGCAGCTACCCTTGCCCTAATTCGCCGCATGACTAGCTCATCGGTAATTAATTTCGGGAGTGTCGCCCAGATATGTGAAACGGAGCAACTCCGACTGAACTTATACTGAAATTCTTCGCCCTCATAAGTACAATTCGCTACAATAAATCGATTCTCATAAAAAAGCTTAGCTGTCATCGTAAACCCCTCCAGGTCACCATTTAGGATGTAAAAAGTAGTATCATAGGCTTATTGCTTTACCTTCTTTTTAAAACCGCTAAAACAGGCTGTTTGGACGCTTAATACACGTATTTTAGTCCTTAAACCGTCGTTTTCTTTCCTTATATTCACGGTCCCTGTTGCGCCGATTTTCTTTCTCGGCAAACTCTCCGCATTTCTTACAGTAGCGCTGCCTGTTGCTTTTTCGTTCGTACGGTTGCAAGCATGATTCGCAAAAATTCCCCGACATAGTAACACCTCGCTCCGACCAGTAAAGAACTTCGATTGAATGATCGCCAGGTATGACACAATTTTCTGCGTATGAACATCTGCCGCCATGCTCCCGAAAGTAAACGCAGGTATTCTTATGAAGCTAACAGGTATAATAAAGGGTCGTTGCGGCACTCTTTATTAAACTTAAACGTTTACTATAAGTTTTTCAAATTTTCTATTAGTTTTCTAGCAATTTCATTTGTTCTAATCCCATTTCCACTATTAATTTGTATAATTATCTAAAAATTTTAAATTATTATTGACATAGTAAACGCTTACGTTGTATGATAATTTACGTAAACGATTACTATAATAAATAAAAAAATCGGAGGAATGCTAAAATGAAAAACAAAGCAAAATGGAGTGGAGTATTTCCAGCAGTTCTTATCCCTTTTAAAGATGATTACTCAATTGATGAAGAGGGCTTTCGTAAATTAGTTCGCTGGGTGGCAAGCCATGAAGGTGTTAATGGTATTGTTGTAAACGGTCACACTGGTGAAATTATGACTCTACTTCCTGAAGATCGTGCAGAAGCTGTGAGAATCGCTGCTGATGAATTACAAGGTCGGATTCCTGTTATTTCTGGAGTATCTGCTGAAGGAACAATCGAAGCGATCCAACATGCTCAAGCTGTAGAAAAAGCAGGGGGAGAAGGAATCCTACTAATGCCTCCACACTCATGGTTACGATTTGGCATGCAACCTGAATCAACAGTTGAGTTCTTCAAAGATGTTGCTGCAGCTATTAATATTGGCGTTGTAGTCCACCAATACCCAACTTGGACAAAATCATCTTACACAACAAGTCAATTGTTAGAAATGGCTGAAATTCCAAATGTTGTGGCAGTAAAAGTAGGTCAAAGAGACATGGCGCAATATGAAGTAGATGTTAGAGCGTTGAAAAAGAATGCCCCGGATGTTGCACTACTGACTTGTCATGACGAATATCTACTACCAACTCTAGTTCAAGGGATCGATGGTGCACTTGTAGGTTTCGGTTGTTTCGTACCAGATCTAATCGCTGAATTAGTAAAACATGTAAAGAATCAAGATTTAAAAGC
>NZ_NUZU01000144.1 GCF_002567005.1 Bacillus sp. AFS073361 | reverse complement strand
CCGCCAGAAAATCCAGAAGCGTTCCGCTGATGCAGTCGCTGTACGACTGGATACAACAGCAGATGAGCATGCTGTCTCGTCACTCAGATACGGCGAAAGCGTTCGCATACCTGCTGAAACAATGGGATGCTCTGAACGAATACTGCCGCAATGGCTGGGTGGAGATTGACAATAACCTGTGTGAAAACGCTCTCCGGGTGGTAGCGCTGGGACGCCGTAACTATATGTTCTTCGGCTCTGATGGTGGTGGCGACAGTGCAGCGGTGATGTACAGCCTGATCGGTAGC
>NZ_NUZU01000143.1 GCF_002567005.1 Bacillus sp. AFS073361 | reverse complement strand
AGCGATAATACTGCGGGTTTCCATGCGCACTTCTGCAATATTGACATCAATCACATCGGTGACTTTGTAAACTGTCTCACCTTTGATCTGCACCGCGCCATTTTCCTGGCTGCAGGTCAGTTCATCGCGAACCGCATGCAGGAACGGGGCAGGGATAAAGGCAACGGCGCCATTGTCCACCAGACGCACGCGCATACCGCCGCGGCTAACGTCAATGATCTCTGCCGCGAAACGGGTCTCC
>NZ_NUZU01000142.1 GCF_002567005.1 Bacillus sp. AFS073361 | reverse complement strand
GCCCATTACGCCAGCGACGACGGAAGCGAACATCTTCTGGCGCAGAGCCATCGGGTCAGCCCTGTTATCCGTGATTTCCGTAATGGCCGGTGCTGGCATGACAGCTGCAGCGATATCAGCCAGCTCCGCAGTACGATCCCGACCGGGAAGATTTACCGCGGCGTTAACAATCTCAGGCGGCAGTATTAACCTGCTTGCAGGCCGTTGCTCCGGGCTGGCTGTTACATCACGAACGGGGCTTACCGTTGCCGCCAGTTTCACCAGTTCAGTAGTACGATTGATCGCCGGATGATTTGCCGGACCGTTCAC
>NZ_NUZU01000141.1 GCF_002567005.1 Bacillus sp. AFS073361 | reverse complement strand
GATTTTTTTATTGTAACAAATGAATCAGTAGCCGAAATGATCGCTAATGTATCTACTTCAATGAAGTTCTTAACTATAGCCATTTCTGCAATATCATTACTGGTAGGTGGCGTCGGTGTTATGAATATTATGTTCGTATCTGTAACAGAACGTATACATGAAATTGGCATTCGCCTTTCTGTAGGTGCCAATCCTGCTGATATTAAACGACAGTTTCTAATTGAGTCAGTATTCATCTGTTTTATCGGGGGAGTTATCGGG
>NZ_NUZU01000140.1 GCF_002567005.1 Bacillus sp. AFS073361 | reverse complement strand
GTGCTGCTTTACTATCCGTACCACACCTTTGAGCACGTACTTGAACTGCTGCGTCAGGCGTCGTTCGATCCGAACGTGCTGGCGATTAAAATCAACATCTACCGTGTGGCAAAAGACTCGCGCATTATCGATGCAATGATTCACGCCGCGCACAACGGTAAAAAAGTGACGGTGGTGGTTGAGCTGCAGGCGCGTTTCGACGAAGAGGCAAACATTCACTGGGCGCGTCGTCTGACGGAAGCCGGTGTGCACGTTATCTTCTCGGCGCCGGGGCTGAAAATTCACGCCAAACTGTTCCTGATCTCCCGTAAAGAAGGTGATGACGTGGTG
>NZ_NUZU01000139.1 GCF_002567005.1 Bacillus sp. AFS073361 | reverse complement strand
CATCATTTCCTGGAGCATGACCTCTGTGTTGCAGGTTTCTCTTTATACCGCTGGAAGAAGTTAGTCTCTCCCGGGCTTTGGTCAGTTGACTGTATAAATGGTCGTTTTCGCCTCAATCGGATCACACAAGTGGGTCAGACTATCCACTATCCATGGCGTCTCCATTATCATCCTTTGTTCATGAGCCCTATCGAACAGAAATCGAATGCTGTGAAAC
>NZ_NUZU01000138.1 GCF_002567005.1 Bacillus sp. AFS073361 | reverse complement strand
GGTAGGGACCCACGGTCTGCACGTAACATCTGGTCTGATCTGGATGGCGGTGCTGATGTTCCAGGTTTATCGTCGCGGCCTGACCAATACTAACCGCACCCGTATCATGTGCCTGAGTCTGTTCTGGCACTTCCTGGACGTGGTGTGGATCTGCGTGTTCTCGGTTGTCTATCTGATGGGGGCGATGTAATGAGTCATACTAACGATCATGGCGCTTCCCACGGTAGCGTGAAAACCTATATGACAGGTTTCATCCTGTCGATCATC
>NZ_NUZU01000137.1 GCF_002567005.1 Bacillus sp. AFS073361 | reverse complement strand
GCGAAGCGCAGGTTGGCGCCCTGCATGAAGTAGATTTCGTAGCCGGAGTTTTTGAGGATATCGCCGAGACAAATATTCTGCGGGAAGAAGCTCGACATCGACGCGGAGGCGTTACCCTCGAACGGCGCAAACAGTGGAATACCGCACTGAGAGGCGACCATCCCGGCGATGGTGTAATCGGTGCCCGGCAACTGCGCCGTGTGGCTGAAGTCCAGCCCTTCGTCTTTCAGCGGGCCGAGATCTGGGGTCAGGTTCGGGAAGGCGTCGTTATCGAAATAGGTGCGCTCAAGGCTCTCGCCGTAGATATAGACC
>NZ_NUZU01000136.1 GCF_002567005.1 Bacillus sp. AFS073361 | reverse complement strand
AGGCGCTGGGCTTTCAGGGGTTATACAGCCTGAAAGCGGTCAGCCAGTCGCAACGTGATGAGGTAATGAAAACCCTTTCTGAACGTGTTTCTCCGCCTGATGCTGGCCTGTCTTTGGTTGTTCACCGGATGGGTAAACATCGCTGGAGTCTGATGCGCTCAGTCTGGTTCTGGATAGCGCTCGCCGTCATTCTTACGGGCGTTATCTGGTGGGGGGGCCATCTCTGGCTCCAGGC
>NZ_NUZU01000135.1 GCF_002567005.1 Bacillus sp. AFS073361 | reverse complement strand
AACGGATTTCGTTTGTCCAGGCTGGCCAGTCGGGTTCTTCTGGTCTTGCCAGCATCCCGTCGTATTCAGCGGCCCGTTCATGCAGCTCAAGAATTCTCGCCCAGAACCATCGGGCCAGATTTTCGTCATCAGGACAGGGCTCAACCTTCGAAAAGTTATCCACAGAATTTTTCTCATCGGCCTTTTGAGTAATCTCCTGTGTACTCTCCTGAGTACTCTCTGTGTAATCTCCTGTAAGAAAGTTGGCGGGGTTCCCACCAGCTTGTTGGCGGGATTCCCCCCTACTTGTTGGCGGGGTTGCCGCCATCTTGTTGGGTGCATTGCCGCCATCTAGTTGGCGGGGTTGCCGCC
>NZ_NUZU01000014.1 GCF_002567005.1 Bacillus sp. AFS073361 | reverse complement strand
GTGTTTTGCAGTGTCCTCAGTGATGGTTGTCTTTTTTTGTGCGAAATTTGGTGCTGTCACTCTTTTAAGGGTTAAGCCTGATTAAAAACAAAAGCTGCCAAAAGGGCAGCTACGATCATTATTTGTTTAATCCAGAAATTTGTAAAAGGTTATTCTTATTTCAAATGTGTTTTTATCTTTTTAGCAATGATGTCCGTTGCTTTTTTCGGATTTAAACGATATAAAAAGTCCATTATTTTTGCATCATTTCCGGCTAATACCCGGTATTTTTTATTTTCCATCCCTTTAATAATGATGGCAGCTGCTTCATTTGGGCTGAGCATCTTATATGAATGGTTGTCGGCACCTTCTAATTCAATTCTTGCATTTTTGACGATGTTCGTGTCGACTCCACCAGGAAAGACGATCGTTACGCCTACATGGGTATCTCTAAGCTCTAAATGAAGGCCTTCAGTGAACATTTTAACGGCCGCTTTGGAAGCTGCGTAAACCGATTGAAGCGGTACAGGAAGAAATCCCCCCATGCTTGATACATTGGTTATGTGAGATTCTGGCCGTTTTAAAAGGTATGGTAAGAATGATTTGCACATATAGAGCGTACCGTAAAAGTTGACATCCATCACTCGATGAATTTGTTCATAATCAAGATCATTCACACTATGAAACTGTTGAATAATTCCTGCATTATTAATAATTCCATCTATGCATCCATGCACGGCAATGATCTCCTCTGGGAGCTTTTCCACATCATCTCTGTTAGCTAGATTAGCAATGTGTGTTGAAATCTTGTCGTTTCCATAGACTGTTGCTAATGATTTTATTTCCTCTAGCCCGGATTTGTGGATAATGGCTGCGACTTTAGCTCCTTTTTCTAAAAGCTGACGAACGAGTTCACTTCCAATCCCGCCTCCAGCGCCTGTTACGACAATGACCTTATTGAATACTTTCATGCAATTCCCCCAATTTCCTCAATCCCCCAAACCTTCCGCAGTTCAGTTGGGATGAGAAAGGGTGTATATTCATAATCGGTCATCGCTAGTGACTGACGCTTAATTAAGGCTAACCCAAGCCGATTAACCATACTTCCCAAAAAGCCCGTATAATCTGAGTCGAGAAAAAAGCCCATTAGCTCTTTGAATTTCATCAGTTTTTGCCAATTGGAGTGTGGTACTTCCATCCAGTCTGCTATTTCGTCTCCTACGGTTTCTCGAATTAGAGCTGGGATCATGTTGTCAAACATCTCACCGGGAATGAGGCCTGCGTGAAATTCAAGTAGAGCACGGGTCATCTGGACTCCTTCAGGAGATGGTCCATGGTGTCTTTTTTTAATCATTTTCTCCAACTGCTTTGACTGTTCCATTGTTTCTGGGATAATATCTTCTCGAACTCCCAGCATGATTGATACTCTTGGTCATTATGCATCAATTGCTTCAACAAATTGTTTACGGAGCCAACTTGACTGTTCTTGAACAATTCTGCGATTATTTGGTCCAGAACTGGATCGCCTTCCATCCGTAACTTTTCCAAAGACTCGTCTGTATATAACATTCATTTCCCCCTCATTACTAACCGTTGGTAGATTAAAAGACTTGAAACATTTTACATATATATTCCTATGATAATACTAATATGAAGAGTGCCTGACACCAATAGGTGATGTTCATTTTTAATGTAAGTTTATGAGAAACCCATCTGAATTTGTTAAAAGATGGGTTATTTCCTGCGAAATTAATTAATGCTTTTCGACATTTTTCTTGTCTATCTTGCTGCTGGAATTCATATACATCAGTACTTGTAGAAGTCTTAACCAAACGTTTGAATAGTATAGCCTATACGATATTTAGTCGAAAGAGTGTCGGTTGGTGAGGGTAAATTCCAGTGCCTGTTACGCCCAGAGAAAAACAAAATACAACTCAATACCTTTCTTGTTAGAGATGCTAGATAAAGGCAACAATACAAGGTACAATATATAATGTAATTGGTTATATAGATAAAAGGGGAGTGTGTATGGTTACAAGAAAAGATGTGGCTCTGAAGGCAGGAGTTTCACCATCAACAGTGTCACGTGTCATCAATAATAACGGGTATGTTGCTATGGAAGTAAGAAAACGAATAGAAGCAGCCATTGCCGAATTGAACTACATACCGAACCGGGCAGCACAGAATTTACGGATGAAATCCTATAAACAAATTGCTTGTATCTCCCCCTCTATTAATAACTCCTTTTTTGCAGAAATGTTTATGGGGATAGAGGAAATGGCAATAGAGGTTGGATATTCATTATCTTTATATAATATTACAAAGAAAAAACCCGATTTTTTAAAGCAAGTTGTAGAAGGCCCTTATGATGGTTTGATTCTGCTAGCCTCACATGAATTAATTATGATTAAAGATATTCTCGAAAATATAAAAAAAATGCCTCTGTCTATCTACTGGGATCGAATTGATAAACTAAACATTCCGCTTAAGGCAGAAATTCCTCATGTATATGTTGATTTAAAGAAAGTAATGAGGCAATCTGTAAACCATTTGATAACAAATGGACATAAGGAAATTCTTTTTTTAGGCCATTATTATCAAAAAGAAAAAAGCAGCAATCCAAGATACAAGGGCTATGAAATGGCTATGAAGGAACATAACTTAGAGATTAAGGAATATTATCGAATATTCGTTGAAATGTATGAAGATAAATTAACGACAGGGTATGAAGCGATTAAGATGTTATTAGATAAGGGGCAATATTTTACTGCTGTTGCTGCATCGAACGATTTGTTAGCTGCTGGGGCAATAAGAGCGATTATTGAAAGCGGGAAGAAGGTTCCTGAAGATATTTCAGTCATTGGTGTGGATAATATTGAGTTAGCTAAAATTGTGACACCCACGTTGACTACGATGAATATTCCAAAAAGGGAAATTGGCAAAATGCTCGTACAGCAGTTGATGGATCAAATTCAGAACGAAAATACAATTGAGAAAAGTATTGAAGTTGAAGTCATGTTAAAAGAAAGAGAATCAGTGAAAAAATTAATGATTTAGTAATTTTGAATTGACAACGATTACAATTTAATTTATTTTAATAGCATAGCAGAAATTTTTAAATAATGTGGTTACGTGGCCATATTATTTTTTTCTGTAATATGGTTACGTGACCATATTTTTTTCTGGAGGGTGGTCACGTGACCATAGACTTTTAAAAAAGGGAGCGAAAAAAATGAAAAGGTTCTCAGTATTATTGTCAGTATTATTGGTTCTATCTGTTTTCTTGACAGCCTGTAGCAGTGGAAAAGATGAAAGGGCTAGTTCTACTGATGGAAAAGCTACAATTACTGTGGCATCCTGGAATGCCGCTGCAGATGCTTTAACCGAACAAATTGAGGGATTTAACAAAAAGTACCCAGATATAAGAGTGGAAGTGCTGCATACAGATACTGGATATTCTAAAGTTACCCCAGCTTTAGCAGCAGGAACAGGAGCTCCGGATATTATTCAAACACAAGCAAGGGATTTTCCGGCATTTCTTCAGAAGTTTCCTGATCAATTTGAGGATTTAACAGACGAAACGGAAAAATATAAAGATGATTTTATTGAGTCTTCTTGGAAAAGCGTTACACAAGATCAAAAAATATATGCCATGCCATGGGATGTAGGTCCAACGGCTTTATATTATCGAATTGATTTATTTGAAAAAGCAGGCATTGATGTTGAATCGATCAAAACATGGAGCGATTATATTGAAGCAGGTAAGAAATTAAAAGAAACATTCCCTGACACAGCGATGACCCTCTATACAGATGATTTTAATCTTTATGAAATCTTCTTAAACCAATTGGGTGGTTCTTATGTGAAAGATGGAAAAATTAATGTGAATTCTCCGGAATCAGAAAAAGCACTTTTACTTCAAAAGAAAATGAAGGATGAGGGCATTGCCATTAATGTTCATGACGGCAATGGACGAATTCCAGCGTTAACGAACGATAAAGCTGCTAGTGTTATTTTACCTGTATGGTATGCGGGCACGTTAAGCCATTCTGTTGAAAAACAAGCTGGTAAATGGGGCATCGTTCCGATCCCTGCTTTTGAGGAGGGTGGAAATACACAAGCCAATTTAGGCGGCTCTGTCTTAGCGGTGTCAAAACAGTCTAAAAATGCGGATGCAGCATTTAAATTTATTGAATATGTGTTAACTACAGATGAAGGTCAAAAGATTATGCTAAAATACGGACTTTTCCCTTCCTATACTCCTTTCTATAAAAGTGAAGCATTTAATACAAAAGATGAGTATTTTGGAATGGAATTATATCCCTTCTTTGCAAAACAAACCACATCCATTAAAGATATGGAATATGGTCCGATTATGTTAGATGCAACGAAACCGCTTAAAGATATGATTGACGGTGTGTTAGCAGGAAATGATGTCAAGAAAATGATGGGAACTGCTGCAGAATCTATTTCAAAATCTACTAAGCTTAAAGTAAATCATTAAAAAAACTAATAAAGTAGGTGTTTGCTAGTTAAACACCTACTCTTATTTTAGGAGGTGCCAAAATGAGGGAAACAGCTGTTGGACAAATGACAAATCCTTCTATTGCTAGTAAGAAAAAAAGGAATCTAAAAAAATTAACTCCCTACCTATTTCTATCGCCGTTTTTTATCGTGTTTGCCATTTTCATGGTGTATCCCATAATTGAATCATTGTATTTATCCTTCACCTCTGCTCAAGGAAACCGTGCAGAATGGGTTGGATTGGAAAACTTTAAAAACATCCTAACGGACGGATTATTTTGGAAGTCCTTATACAATGTTTTTATCATATTAATTGTTCAAGTACCGCTCATGCTCATTATAGGGACATTATTAGCTGTCCTATTAAACTCTAAATTTATTAAGGGGAAGGCCATCTTTCGATTATGTATTTTTTTGCCGGTATTAATTGATTTAGTCACCTATTCCATTGTATTTACCCTTATTTTTAATGAGCAATACGGAATGATGAATTACGTTTTAGGTCTCATTCATATTGACCCTATTCATTGGTTTAGTGACCCGTTCTGGTCGAAAGTGTTAATTATTATTGCGGTGACATGGAGATGGACCGGTTATAATACGATTATTTTGTTGGCAGGAATCACAACGATTGATGACTCGTTGTATGAATCCGCTGAAGTGGATGGGGCCAACAAGTTCACCCAATTCTTTAAGATCACCATTCCCATGCTAAAACCAATCCTGCTGTTTTGTGGAATTCTTTCTACCATTGGGACGATTCAATTATTTACGGAGCCTTCCTTATTGACTGCGGGCGGACCAAACAATGCTACCAATACACCTATTATGTACCTTTATCAATTTGGATTTCAAAGCTTCCAATTTGGGTATGCATCAGCCGCAGCGTATATCATTACCATTATCGTTGGGATTATTAGCTTCTTCCAAATCAAGGTTTCAAAAGGAGGAGAAATTTAATGAAAGGATCATCCTTCTTAACAAAATCAGCAGGATATCTATTTTTAATTCTGGTTAGTATTGCTTCTGTGTACCCTTTTTATTGGATGTTTGTAGGTTCAACTCTATCTGATAGTGACATATTTCAAAGTCCTCCAAAGTTATTACCAAGTGGGGAGTTTATGAATAACATAACGGGACTCTCGGCTTCTGCTCCTATTTGGCAGGCATTGGGTAATAGTTTACTCATCTCCACCATTTTTACGATTGCTACATTATATTTGTGTGCGATTGCAGGATATGCCTTCGCTAAATATGAGTTTAAAGGGAAAAATATCCTATTCGTTATCGTATTAATTACGATGATGCTGCCACACCAAGTGACATTAATTCCTTTGTTCAAAATGATCATCGGGTTCGGCTGGCAAGATCAACCCCAGTCAGTCATTTTACCGGCGCTCGCGAACGCCTTTGGGGTCTTTTTTATGAGGCAAAATATGATGAGTATTCCGACTGAAATGATAGAAGCGGCGAGAATTGATGGGGCTAGTGAAATGTCCATTTTTCATAAAATTATTTTGCCTACATCTTTACCGCCATTAGCTGCTTTGGGTATATTGAGCTTTATCCAACAATGGGGCAATTATTTGTGGCCGCTCATTATTTTACAGGATCGTGAGAGTACAACGTTACCTGTTCTATTATCTCAGTTAGTGGCTCCAGGCCAGGTCGTCTATTATGGCCAAGTATTAGCGGGAACAGTTATCAGCATTGTTCCGGTATTAATCTTATTCCTGTTATTGCAAAAGTATTTTATCAGCGGCATATATGGCGGATCTGTTAAAGGATAAAATCGAGAGGAGAATAAAGATGCATTTACAACATGATTGGGAAAACTTGAATGTGTTACATAAGAATCGACTGCCAGCCAGGTCAACCTTTTTTAGCTATAAAAATAAACAAGAAGCCCTTACGTATGACCGAGGAGACTCTCAAGGTTTTTTATTGCTCAATGGTAATTGGAAATTTGATTACGCGAACTCACCGATGGAATCACCAAGTGATTTTTACCAGGCAGATTACTCCACAGATCATTGGGCGGATATTACCGTACCATCTCATTGGCAATTAAATGGGTACGGAAAACCACATTATACAAATGTCCAGTATCCTTTTCCAGTAGAACCTCCGTATATTCCATCAGAGAATCCAACGGGGTCTTACAGCCGCACCTTTTACGTTACCAAGGAAGCCTTACAAGGGAAGGTACATCTTATGTTTGAGGGTGTTGATAGCTCTTTCCATGTTTGGGTGAATGGATATTTCACAGGATATAGTCAAGGCAGCCGACTTCAATCAGAGTTTGATATTACTCATTTTGTAAGAGAAGGCGAGAACCGGATCTCCGTACGAGTCTATCAATGGGCCGAATCTTCTTATATTGAAGATCAAGATATGTGGTGGTTAAGCGGAATTTTTAGGGATGTTTATATTTTCTCAAAACCGGATGTGCATATCTGCGATCTGTTTTTGAATGGTACTTTAGAACCTGGCTATCAAGATGGCCGGCTTAATTTTGAGATCGCTTTATCAGGAGTGTATCAAGATCATTCAGTGGAAATAGAAATCCAACAGGAGGGCACTGTTGTCGCTTTACACAAACAAGGTGCAGTGGAAGAAACAGTGACAGGTTCGATCCATTTGGATCAAGTGAAATCATGGAATGCTGAAACTCCTTTCTTATATGATGTGGTGGTTACTCTATTAAATCCTGAGGGGGAAGTGGTAGAGGTTATTCCACATAAATGCGGATTTAGGACGGTTGAGATTAAAGGCGGTCAATTACTCGTAAATGGTGTAGCCATTATGTTTAAAGGTGTTAATCGACATGACGCCCATCCTGATTATGGAAGGGCTGTCCCATTACGTTCCATGATGGAGGATTTAGTTTTAATGAAACAGCATAACATTAATGCCATCCGGACCGCGCATTATCCAAACGACCCGAGGTTCTATGATCTTTGTGATCAATTTGGCTTTTATGTGATTGATGAAGCTGATCTTGAGTGTCATGGGTTGACCAAGATTGGGCAGCCACATGTATTAAGTAATGATCCAGCATGGGAACATGCCTATTTAGATCGAATGGAAAGATTGGTAGAAAGAGATAAGAATCATCCTTCCATCATTATGTGGTCATTAGGGAATGAGTCCGGTTTTGGACAAAATCATGTTTCGATGTATGAATGGGCAAAAAGAAGAGACCCTTCAAGACTTGTCCACTATGAAGGGGAGACGAGAGAAATTTTGCTGGAGGATCACTTTATCCCAACGAAGGATCCAGTAGCAACGGATGTTCATACGTCCATGTACACACCCATTGAAAAATTAAAGGTAATTGGGGGATTAACCTACTTAAACAAGCCTCATATTTTATGCGAATATGCTCATGCAATGGGCAATGGGCCAGGTGGTTTCAAAGAATATTGGGAGACCTTTTATGCTTATGATCGATTACAGGGCGGTTTTGTATGGGAATGGGTTGACCACGGTCTACGCCAATTTACAGAAGAGGGTAAGGAATATCTTGCATACGGCGGTGATTTTGGGGAGACACCACATGATGGAAACTTTGTGATCGATGGATTGGTTCGACCGGATCGTGAGCCATCCCCAGCCTTAGCTGAATTTAAAAAGGTGATTGAACCAGTTGTTACATCCGATTTTAATGATATGGAAAACACCATTCTTGTCCAAAATCGATTTGATTTTTCCGATTTATCAACGTTACAGTGTGAGTGGTTTATTGAAGCTGACGGGCAAATCCTTGCAGGTGGAATGGTCGATGTTCCAGCCATTCCTGCAAACACAGCTAAGGTGGTTGATTTACCAATTCATCTACCGACAGTGGTGAAGGTAAATACAGATTATTGGTTAAATCTCGTTTGGAAGACGAAAGAAAAGACACGATGGGCAGATTCAGGTCATACGGTTGCGTGGTCACAATATGAACTCCCAATCTCTCGTTTTGCTCAGATTGAAACACCATATTTAGGCCAATTAACGGTTCAAGATAAAGCTTCCACCACGAAAATAGCTGGGCCTGCCTTTGAATTGACCTTTAATAAACAAAATGGCCGAATAGAAGATTTTTGTTTTGATGGTCAACTTGTGATGTCGAAGGGACCATTGTTACACTTCTGGAGAGCACCAATAGATAATGATTTGTTGGGTTCTGAAGAATTTAACGCAAGCTCGGTTACCAAACGATGGAAGGAATTTGGCGTACATGCCATTCAGCATCGAATCATTGGAACGGACGTCACCATCAGTGAAGATCTCCAGTCTGTTGTCATTCAGTGTGAAGCCAAACTGGCACCACCGGTTCTTGCGTGGGGATTCCATGTGGCCTATCTCTATACCATCCATGCGAATGGAAGAATTGTAGTGGAGATCAAGGGCGTGAAAACTGGTGAGGGACCTCAGTATCTGCCGCGAATTGGCGTGGAAATGGTGGTAGAAGATACCTACGATTACGTGCAGTGGTATGGACTAGGGCCCAATGAAGCCTATAGTGATAGCAGGCAGGCGTCGAAGATGAGCATTTGGTCATCAACCGTTGATCATTTGCATACGCCGTATGTGTTCCCGCAGGAAAACGGGAACCGCCATCAAACAAAATGGGCAAGTTTTACAGAAGAGAGTGGAAAAGGATTGTTCATCAGTGGCTCCACTTTTGATTTCACTGCAAGCTATTATACGGTTGAACAGTTGGAGGCCGCTAAACATACATGTGACCTATTTAAACAGCCGTATATCACCTTACATGTTGATCAACAGCAATATGGGCTGGGCTCAGCCAGCTGTGGTCAAGAGGTGCAGGAACAGTATCGCTTGGAAAACAAAAACTTTGAATTTACATTTTCAATGCTGCCATATGATGAAAATTCCCATTCACCCATTGCTTTAAGTAAAAAGTTTATTAGTGTAATAGATAAAGCGAAGAATGTAAGTAAGAGTGAAATCATTTAATAGAATGTATCCCCTTCATCATGTGGAGGGGATATATTTTTCTAATAAAATTTAAGTACCCCTATTTAGAAAATAAATTGACAAATTGAGGAATTTTATTAAACTAAAGGTAGTTTGTTTATCCTCGAATTCTTCACTAAAAATTCATTTAATATTAGCTGCTCCGCAAGTCTTTACTTTCTTCAATTGAAACCACATTAACCTCTTTTTTCACTCACATTAACAATCATTACGTTTAAAAATCTGTCCGAAGTTCCAATGAATTAAGGCATCGAGTATGTATGCGAAGTTTGATAATAGAAGAAAGCTGTAAAAGTTGATGAGGAGATGGATGCAATGGGATTTGAAGAAGAATATCAGGCCTTTTTAAATGCTCATTTACAGGTACGAACCGGTGAAAGGCTGCGACGCTTACAAGAAGGTCATAACCAGGCTGAAAGATTGTTTTTGAAACAAGTGTGGTGGCCTTTATTTTACCATTTTCGGTATCTTCATCCTGAGTATGAAGTTGATGATTTCAAGGATGGAAAAAGGTATTTGGATTTTGCTTATATTCGTCCGGCCATCCGGATTTGTTTTGAGGTCGACGGGTATGGCCCTCACCTAAAGAATATTAGCAGATGGCAATTTTCCGACAGCCTGGAACGTCAAAACCAGTTGGTGATTGATGGATGGACCGTGATTCGCTTTTCTTATGACCAAGTTAAAGAAAAGCCTCGTCAATGCCAACAGATTGTTCAACAAGTGATTGGCCAATGGCTGGGGGATGAACTGGATCAGACATCTCTGTCCTTTGTCGAAAAGGAAGTGCTCCGGTTAACGATTCGAAAAGGAGAAGCCATATCCCCTAAAGAAGTCGAAGCGTATTTGAAGCTAAGTGACAAGACGGTAAGGAAGGTATTTTCTCAACTAGTCGACAAAAAGATGTTGATTCCCGCATCCGGGGTTAAGAGGATCCGCACTTATCAGTTGGGGGATCATGTTAAGCATCCGATCAGATAATTAGGCGGAAAAATTCCGCTTATTTAGAAATTATCATTAAGAGTAGCTTAAATAGCCGGAGAAATTCCGCCTATTTACTCGAAAAACGTGAAAATGGGGGATTTTGAATTGCATAAGCGGAAAAACTTCCCTTATTTACCCCGAAACGAGCTCCATTCTGCATTTAACCGGAAAATCTCCGCTTATTTTACTTCCGCTGATTAAGGACAAGAGACTTCTTATTTAAATGAAAGTGAGACGGGACGGGTTTTTGAATATGTAACTATAAGTGCCTGACACCCTTGGGGGTGTCAGGCACCGTTCCTAAAGTTGTGCGGCGCAAAACTTGCGATTGCCCTCTATAAGAATCGTCCCTTGGCAGCCTCGCTACTTACCATATGGACGGTATTCGACCTCGACTTTATCTGTTTCATGGTAGGGTGCCAGCATAAAGGCCGCTTTAAGGAGGGTATCTCCTTTATTAATTAAATAGTGGACCTTTTTTGGTTCCACATGGATAAAATCTCCTTGTTTACATTGGAAAATCTCCTCGTCAATGTGAATTTCCAGTTCGCCTTCTAAGATAAAGAAGTTTTCTTCCATGAAGTTATGATAATGGGCTGTAAAATCCTGTCCTGGCTGCAGGACAACAATACCAAAGTTCATTCGGGGTCCTTTTTGAAGATACTTAGGACCGCTGTCACCAAATCGGTAGTCTCGCTCATTCTCGTTAATAACAGTCATTTTGTTTCACTCCTTTGGATGTTATAGTCCTGGGGCAATCCACATATGGTTGGTGTGTCCTTGATCTGCCAGCTCTAGCTGTACCTTGTACACAGCTTCCCACTTTTTATATACCTCTTCATAAATGAAGTGATTTGATTCGTTTGGTTCGAAGGTTTTTTCGAACTTAACCACTTGAGTAATGGCTTCATTAAAGCTTTCAAAAATGCCCGCTCCTACACCAGCACAAATGGCCGCACCTAAAGCTGTTGATTCCTTTACCACTGGAACTTTTACCTTTATATTCAGAACGTCGGCAACAATTTGGCACCATAGATCACTTTTTGATGCGCCGCCTCCAAACACAATCGTTTCCGGTGATTTGTTTGTTATTTCTGAAATGATGTCAATATTGCCCTTTGTGACAAAAGCGGCATTTTCCATAATGGCCCGGTAAAACGATGCTTTATTATAGGAGCTATCAAACTTAAAATCTATGAAACTTGGTGCCGCATGTTTCCATGAAAAGTAGTTCATTTTATCGGAAAACGTACAAATCATTCCATTGCAGCCTGCCGGTACATGTTGTGCTCTTTTCTCCATTTGGGCATAAATGCTTTCCCCGTTTTCCTTCTGAAGAAAGGCTTCCAGCTCACAAAACGTATCCCTGAACCATCTCATGATCAGTCCGGGAAAGAAGGCGATGGCTTCATATTGCCAGGTATTTGGGATGGCATGGCAATTCACTCTTACTTTGCATTGATTATTGATTTCTACCTGAGTGGTTGTATATTCATATTGCCAAAAGCTCCCGCCTAAAACAGCTGCATCCCCTTCATTGATGACCCCCATGCCAATGCAGCCTAATTGGGCATCGCCGCCTCCTGCCACCACGACCGTCTGTGTGCTTAATCCAGTAAGGGCGGAAAATTCCTCCGTAACCTGGCTGATGATAGATCCGCTTTCATTTACAATCGGAAAAATATCCCCACTAAGACCTACCTTCTTTGCAATGCTTGGATCCCAAACTCTTTTCTTAATATCAAAAAGGCCAGTGGTGCAGCCATTTGAAGGTTCAACAGAGATCACACCGGTCATACGATAGGTAATCCAGTCGTTCAGCATGGTAACGTATCGAACCTTTTGATAGGTTTCAGGGAGGTGATTTTTTACCCAAAGAATTCTGGGGATTGCGCCTAATGAAAAGGTCTGTCCGGAAATCTGATGAATGTCTGATTCAAGTGTGTCACTTATTTTACAAAGGTGAGCCACTTCCTCGTTTGATCTTGAATCTACGTTGGCACATGCCCATAATTCCTTCCCGGTTTCATCGTATAGGACAATGGCTTCACGCATACTTGTGGTGGAAATCGCCACAATGTTTTCGGGGTTAACTTTACTCTTTGCCAAGATTTCCTTTATTAATTGGATAATCAAGTCTATATTTTTCTCGATAGCAAAGTCCATGGAGCCAGGATACCGTTTATCTTCATGATGGGTCCATTCTGATTGGGCAACGAATTGTTCATGGCCGAGTGTGTTAAATAAAATGACTCTGACACTTCCGGTTCCGGCATCAATCGCCATTAAGTACTTTTCCATGTTAGCAACTCTTCCTTTCTATCATGATCAGGAGCATGTCATTCAATGAGACTTTTAGCCACCACCTCATCTGTTATTAATACATCGATATAGCCCCCTTTTAGTGCGCCGATAATCGCCTCCGTTTTTTCCGTTCCTCCTGCCACGGCCACCACATGGTTCAGTGATTTTAATAAATGGATATCGGTACTAACTAATTGCTTATGCAAGGGAAGATCTAAAACCTGGCCATTTCGATCATAAAATTGGCTTAATAAATCTCCTGCAGCCCCCAATGATTTATAGATTTCCATTTCATGCGTGCTCAAATATCCTTCCTTTACAAGGGTGGCTCGTTCGTTTACTGCTCCAATGCCGATGATGGTAATTGTAGAATAAGGAATCATTTCAAAGATTTTCTTGATTGGTTTTTCATTAATTAACTGTTGGGCGAGGTGCTCTGTAGATGTTAATAATGGGGCCGGCATAATGTAATGGGTGTAATTGGGATTGGTGTAATAATCGGATGATGAATCGATCGCTGTTGGAATGTAGAATTTGACGCCCCCGGATAACGAGACGAAGGTGACCTTATATTTTGTTGAGATATTTAAATGTCCCAAGGTTCCTGAAACGGCTTGCCCATACCCAACATTAATCATGGTGTCGCTGGTAATTCGGTCTTGGATATAGTGGGCGGCGGCTTTTGTCAGACTATCTAACGGATTTTCGTTAGAGGCAGGAACGATATAAATATCTTGTAATTGATATTTCTGCTTGATTTGATTCTGCCAATCGATATTGACCAATTTTCCTAGGTTAATTTTAAATTGGATAATGTTATTGGCTTTCGCGATCTCTAGGTATTTAATCACTTTCATTCTTGATAGATTTAAAGACTCGGCGATCTCATTCTGCGTCATTCCTTCAATGTAATATTTCCATGCGATTTTTATGATCAGGCTATTTTCATATAACATGTTCTTCACTCTTTACAGTTTATTTTTGAAACAAAAGTTTTATGTTAAAACAATTGTGATACTTTTGCATGACGGTAGAACAAAAGTAGCGGCCCAATCTCCTATCCTTATGAGTCGATCATCCTTCTCTATTGTCATAAGCATGTAATGAATAGAGTGCCTAGTTCATATAATCTACGAGGGAATCATTCATTGGGTGTTAAGGCTTGTTTTTTACATTTGCACCATCAAAAATCTATAGAAGGGTTACTAGCAATAATATGTTTATTCGTTAATAAAATGTATGAATCCGTAATAGATTTATTAGTAAGCGGTTACAAAAATAGTTTAAGGGAGGGGGTTAGGATGAAAGCGCCGAGAAACTTAGTAAGATTGGAGAATATTCGAAAGGCCTTTAACCGAAACATCGTTTTGGAGGGTGTTTCATTAGAACTGAATGAGTCAGAAGTGATAGCGATCATCGGCGGTAATGGAGCAGGGAAGAGCACCTTAATGAAAATCCTCACAGGGATCTACAAGGCGGATGATGGGGTTATTGAGATTGCTGGTGAAACGGCGGATCATCTCAATCCTTCTTCTGCACATGAAAGAGGCATTTATTTAGTACCGCAGGAACCTTTGCTATTCCCCAATATGACGGTGGAACAAAACCTCACGATTGGATTTAGTAATGATAAAAATAGAGTGAGAGAAGAGTCCGCAAAGCTTATTAAAGAGTTAGGCTGGAATCTTGATTTGAACCGGTTAGCTGTTACATTAAGTATCGCTGAACAACAACAGCTTGAGATCATAAAGGGACTTTTAAGAAAGTCAAAAGTGTTGATTCTGGATGAACCCACCTCTACCTTAACGTTTTCAGAAACAGAGTCATTATTCAAAGTGATTAAACAGTTGAAAAATGCTGGGGTTGGAATCTTCTATATTACCCACCGTCTTGATGAAGTCTTTCAGATTTCC
The DNA here is from genome assembly GCF_002567005.1 of Bacillus sp. AFS073361. Taxonomy (GTDB): domain Bacteria; phylum Bacillota; class Bacilli; order Bacillales; family Cytobacillaceae; genus Neobacillus. Next base: position 5,077 of record NZ_NUZU01000014.1, on the reverse strand, counting down.
ACCCATGCCGTCCTATTACGGGACGGAAAAGTAACGCTTCAAGGGAAAATTGAGGAGTTCACGAAAGACTTGTTGATTCAAGGGCTGCTCCCAGTTGGAAATAATAAAAATCATGACGAAGATCCATTCAAAAGACGAGGGGCTGTTCACGAGGGAGAAGAACCGATCCTTAAAGTGGAAAACATCGTTGGCGATGGATTTAAGAATATTAGCTTTGAAGTTTATAAGGGAGAGGTAGTGGGTCTTGCCGGGCTGGTCGGTGCCGGAAGAACAGAGATTGCGGAAGCGATTTACGGCATTCATCCAATTAAGAGTGGAAAAGTCTATCTGGATGGAAAGGACATTACCAAGTTATCCGTAAATGAAACGGTTGAGAGCGGGTTGGCTTATATACCGGAAGATCGATTTTTGAACGGTATTTTTTCGATCACCTCCGTGAGAAATAATATCACCTCTCAACTGATTAAACGACACGGTTTTTTTACGAAGAAAAAGGTTGAAGAACAAGTGGCTGGTCAGTATATTGATCGATTAAGGATTAAGGTGAATTCTGGGGCGGATGAAATCAAATCTCTTTCAGGCGGAAATCAACAGAAGGCTGTGATTGCAAGGGCGTTATCCATGAACCCTAAATTAATCATTATGGATGAACCAACAAGGGGAATTGATGCGGCTGCGAGGGGTGACATCTACTCCATTCTGTCAGAATTAAAAAGCCAGGGATTTTCCATTCTCCTCATTTCCTCTGATTTAGAAGAAATCGAAAGAATGAGCGACCGCATCTATGCTGTCTATCAGGGGACCTGCGATGTTTGCCTACACGCAGACCAAATCAATGCGGTCAATGTGATGAAGGCAGCTTTTGGAACATTTAAAGGAAGTGATCAGACACATGCCTAGGGTTAGAAACATATTCAAACAACGGGAATTTAGAACTTTCCTATTTCTAGTCCTTCTATTTATGGTTGTGGGCGTTATCAACTCTGACTATTTATCTTTACAAAATATCGATCGATCCTTGAAAAGCAGCTTGCTTTATATTGTTCTTGCCGTTGGGATGACCTTTGTTCTATTAACCGGGAATTTGGATATTTCCGTAGGCGGAACGCTGGGACTAAGTGCGGCTGTGTGTGGAACGATTCTTCGCGATGGAGGAACTATCCTTCTAGCTGTGATCGCTGCCATACTTATTGGAGCGATCGTTGGACTCATTAATGGATTTGGCGTGATCAAGTTAAAAATTTCTTCGTTTATTATGACGATAGCAATCCTTTCCATTACGAGAGTGATTCAAGTTATTTATACGGACGGAAAATGGGTAGAAAATATACCTGCAAACTTTAAAGAACTTTCGAATATAGACATCTTTGGAATTAATTTATTATCCTTCATCGTTATTGCGGGGGTTATATTCGTTCAGTTATATCTATCTAGAAGCAGTAAAGGAAGATATTACAATGCGATTGGTGATAACAAAGACGGAGCCATTTCCTTAGGGATTCCTGTGAATCGATATATTGCCTATTCCTTTGTCATTTCTGGCGTCTGTGCTTCTTTAGCTGGATTAATCTTTGTTAGTCAAATTGGCTTTGTCTCCACCAATGCTGGAGCAGGAATCGAGTTGACGGTGATCGCCGCTTGCGTTCTTGGAGGGGTGTCATTGATCGGCGGGATTGGGACGGTTGTTGGTGCGGCATTGGGAGCGATTATTTTAACGTCCATCAACTCTGCTCTAGTTTATATGAAAGTGCCGGCCTTTTGGAATGATACGATATCGGGTTCTCTATTAATCGTCATTGTCGTGATTGATGCCCTGCTTGCGTTTCATGCGAATAAAAAGGCAAAGAAAGTAAGATTAAATGCGAGGGTTCTGTAAAAGGAGGTGCAGAAATTTTCATGTTAAATAAAATCTCGAAATGGAACCTAACCTTATTCGTCTTAATTATTACTGAAATCATCGTTTTTGGAATGATTAATCCAAGATTCTGGAATGTCACAATCTTGTTAAATAGCTTTAACGATTTTATTGTGATTGCCATGATTGGCTTTTTTGTCACACTGGTCGTGATTACAGGAGGAATCGACATTTCAGGCGTTTCCATTATTGGATTAACCTCTGTTGTCACGGGGCTTTTGTCGCAAGTGGCAGGGATCAATATCTGGGTTTCTATCCTTTGTGCGATTTGCATTGGCGGGGTATGCGGTCTTCTTAATGGAATTCTGATTGCGTATGGAAGAGTTCAAGCGATGGTCATCACCCTTGGCGGCATGCTTTTATATAGCGGGATTGCCATTGTACTGGTGGGATTGTCTGGAGTCAGTACCTATGAAGGGATTTCGGGCTTTCCTGAGAGTTTTAGCAGCATTGCCAATGGAGAGGTCATGGGAATCCCTCATGCTGTGCTTCTTTTTATCATCATGTTTCTCATTGCTTATATTCTCCTGCACCGCACAAGGTATGGCAGATATATATACTTGACAGGAATTAACCAAAACACCGCTGATTACTCAGGAATCCATACGAAAAGAATCATTGCTAGTACCTATGTTCTGTCAGGGTTAAGTGCTGGGATTGCAGGGGTTGTATTAACTTCCTATTTAGGCAGTGCAAGAGCTGATTATGGTGCGGAGTATCTAATGCCCATTCTCACCGTTGTTGTGTTAGGAGGAACATTCATTACAGGAGGTAAAGGGGGTGTTGTCGGGACAGCCTTAGCTAGCATTATATTAGGATTTATGCAGATAGGATTGCAAATGGCCGGGGTCTCCACCCAATATATAGGATTAGCTACTGGGGTTCTTCTTATCGTATCTGTCGCATTCTTGGGCATAAATCCAGATTTCAGATTGAACATGAAGAGGATCTTAACACAAAAACAACATATTGGGGGTTAGCTACAGTGAGAAAAATAAAGTCTATTAAAATAGTAAGTTTGATGGTGATTCTGACATTATTATTAGCTGCCTGCGGATCCAATGAAAACTCTTCCGGAGACGGGGGTAAAAAGAAAGATCCGAAAGATATTCAGGTGGTTTTCATTCCAAAAATGACAGGGAATGCCTTCTTTGAGTCTGGAAACGATGGGGCCCAAGAAATGGCCAAGAAGGTTGGTTTTAAAGTGAAGTACGATGGTGCCCCTGAAGGTACGGTTGCGAATCAAGTGCAAATTATTAATAGTGCCGTCAATAGCGGTGCGGATGCGATTGCCATTTCTTCCGTCTCTTCTGATGGCCTGAATCAAGCTTTGAAAAAAGCATTAGATGCCGGCATTAAAGTGGTCACATGGGACTCAGATGTGGATCCTAAATTTCGTTCTGTTTATGTAGACCAAGGTACACCGGATATCCTAGGGAAAATGCTTGTTGACATGGCTGCCCAGCAAATGGATAAACCTGATGAGGCGAAGAAAATTGCCTGGTTCTATTCCAGCCCGACCGTTCCGGACCAAAATTCATGGGTGAAAGCCGCAAACCAATATATTAAAGAAAAATATCCAAAATGGGAATTGGTTACGACTCAGTTTGGTGATGCCAATGAACAAAAATCATTACAAGTGGGAGAAAGTATTGTAAGTTCTTATCCTGATATTGATGCGGTCATTTGCCCGGATTCCACCGCCCTTCCGGCCATGGCACAAGCGGCTGAAAATAAAGGGTTAAAAGCAGATGATGTCATTATTACAGGATTTGCATCTCCTAATTCGATGAGACAGTTTATTGAGAATGGAACGATTACTAATCATGGGTTGTGGGATGTAAAGGATCAAGGTGCTCTTGCTGTGTATGTGGCTTATTGGCTGGCTCAAGGGAAGGATTTAAAGGTTGGGGACTCTTTGGAAGTTCCTGATATGGGTTCCGTTAAAGTAGAGCCGAACACCATCCAAGGCTACGATTATACGGCAGATGATTCCGGCATTATTGTGTTGCCGGAACGGATTGTATTTACGAAGGATAATACGAAAGACTACGATTTTTAATAGTCAAATAGAGTACTTGTTATAAAGGAGTTGGAGAAATGGCTGATACACAAGGCAACAGAAACGCAAAGGATTTTTCTGAGAATATACCATTCGCGAACAATGGGAATTACCATGTAAAAGGAGCAAACCATCTTGATTGGGGAATGAAGGATCGGTTATCGAGAATCTTTAACCCGGACACAGGCAAAACGGTCATGTTAGCGTTTGACCATGGCTATTTCATGGGGCCAACTTCTGGATTAGAGAGATTAGATTTGCTGATTCCTAGATTGGCAGATTATGCCGATTGCTTGATGGGTACGAGAGGGGCCATCCGCAGCAGTGTCCCGCCGACCTTTAATAAAGCGATCGCCTTACGGGCTTCCTCTGGTTCCAGTGTGCTCCAAGATGACCTGAGTCATGAATCCATGGTCGTTGATATAGAAGATGCGATTAAGATGAATGCCAGTGCGATCGCGATTCAAACCTTTATTGGTTCTGATGGGCAAAAGGAAACCATCGAAGAGTTAAACCGAGCCGTTAACCTTGGCTCAAGATACTCCATTCCAACATTAGGTGTTTGTGCGGTTGGTAAAGAAATGGAGCGCACCACGAGCTTCTTCTTGTTAGCGACAAGAATGCTGGCTGAATTTGGTGCACAAATGGTTAAAACGTATTATTGTGATGATTTTGAAAAAGTCGCCTCAGCATGCCCAGTCCCATTAGTAGTGGCAGGCGGTAAGAAATTACCAGAAAAGGATGCTCTAACTCTAGCCTATAACTCTATTCAAGGCGGAGCCGCGGGTGTCGATATGGGAAGGAATATTTTCCAATCTGAACACCCCGAAGAAATGATTCAAGCGGTGATTAAGGTCGTTCATGAAGGGTTTACTGACAAAGAGGCGTTTGAGTTTTACCAGCATCTCATAAACTAATTTAACAAGGGTCAGTCCCCCGTAGTGGGGGACTGACCCTTTTTTCTATTTATCATATTACGAATCTCCGTATTGATTTCGTGCAGGTATGAGAATCAATAGGCGGAGAATTTCCGCCTATTGTAAAAAGAGGAGGCTTAAGAAGCAGATTTAAGCGGAGATATGAGACTGTCGATTAAGTTT
>NZ_NUZU01000134.1 GCF_002567005.1 Bacillus sp. AFS073361 | reverse complement strand
TGGTCAGGCTGCCGGTGGTGGTGCCTGTCGTGTTGCCATTACCCGCGCTGCTCTTCACCTGCGCCGTCACGCTGTAGCTGCTGGCAGCCAGCGCATCGCCGTCCGGTATCTGCACATACCAGGTGTTGTGATTCGGGTCGACCACCACCGCACCGCCGGTTTCGGAGGTGTAGGTTTTGCCGTTAACCGTGACCACCAGATACTCGCCGTTGGTCAGATCAGCGGACAAGGTGCCGCTCAGGATCGGCGTGGTGTCCGACGTGGTCTGCCCGGTAATCGCCGCCGTAGTGGTCGGAATGCTGGTATCGACGCGCAGCACGAAATCATCGGAATCCGTGGTGTTCCCCGCCG
>NZ_NUZU01000133.1 GCF_002567005.1 Bacillus sp. AFS073361 | reverse complement strand
CTGCTTCTCTATTTCAGAAAGCCTCACGCAGGGATTAAATGCAGGCACACGTCGGGGCCAACCTGCCGAATTTCGCTGAATTTGAGTTGCGGCGCATCGGCCAGTTTTTCAAGGCCGGGCAGCACAAACAGGCCACGCGCATCGGTACCTAACAGTTTAGGCGCAACGTAGACAATCAGTTCATCCACCAGCCCTGCCTGCAATAACGCACCGGCAAGCGTAGGCCCGGCTTCGACCCAGATGCTGTTCACCTGCTGTTTACCCAGCAGCATCATCAGCACCACCAAATCGATATGACCGTGATGCTCCGGCACCACAATGCTGCGTACCGCGTTCGGCCATTCACGAC
>NZ_NUZU01000132.1 GCF_002567005.1 Bacillus sp. AFS073361 | reverse complement strand
TACCGGCGTGGTCTTCCGCATCTTCATAAAAGAAGAAGGAGTGAATATGCAGGCCGTCTTCGTCTTCAAAGAAACGCGCGGAGGCCTCGATGTCTTCCAGTTCCGGGCGGGTCGCCAGGCTTTGTCCGAGCTCTGATTGTACGCGAAGGCGTTCATCGTCGTCCGGCTCGACCAGATCCACCCATACGGCATCAATGAGGGGCTGTGACTCTTCAGCTTCAAGCCGAATCAGTCGGTTTTTTTCCAGTTGAAATGCGCTCAACATGACCGGGACTCCCAATGCAAAAAATATCGGAC
>NZ_NUZU01000131.1 GCF_002567005.1 Bacillus sp. AFS073361 | reverse complement strand
GCGACCGCTCCGAACGCATCCGCACCTACAACTTTGCCCAGGGCCGGGTCACCGACCACCGGGTCAACCTCACGCTCTACTCCCTCGACGAGATCCTCGCCGGTGGCGTCGATGCGGTGATCGAGCCGTTGCTCGCCGAATACCAGGCCGACCAACTTGCAGCGATAGGTGACTAAATGACCATTATCGCCAGCCTGCTGCGCGCTGCCGACCTGCCCGACTCGCCCACCGCGCGCCTGGACGCCGAGTTATTGCTCGCCGCGGCCCTGGGCAAAGTTGTAGGTGCGGATGCGTTCGGAGCGGTCGCCCGAGCCC
>NZ_NUZU01000130.1 GCF_002567005.1 Bacillus sp. AFS073361 | reverse complement strand
GCGCAGGCTTCAGCAGGGAAAAATTATCCCGAAGCGGTTGCCGGGTCGCTGGAAGTTTATAAGCACGCTGGTTTTACTCAGATTTACCGTGTTTATAACAATTCTCGCAGCTATATCCGCACCATTTATGGCGGTGTGTGGACTGCCTGGACAAAACAATATGATGTTGCGAACAAACCGACACCTGCCGAAATTGGTGCGCTCGCGAGTAATGGCAATGCTGTTTCTGCAACCCGACTACTTAACGC
>NZ_NUZU01000129.1 GCF_002567005.1 Bacillus sp. AFS073361 | reverse complement strand
TCACCGAGCAGGGCGAGATGATCCGCTTTAAATATGGCTTGCCGGAAGTGACCATCAGCAGCCTGTCGCTCTACACCAGCGCGATTCTGGAAGCGAACCTGCTGCCACCACCGGAGCCAAAAGACGCATGGCGTCATATCATGGACGAGCTGTCAGATATCTCCTGCGATCTGTACCGTGGCTATGTGCGTGAAAACAAAGATTTCGTCCCGTACTTCCGCTCAGCAACGCCTGAACAGGAGCTGGGCAAACTGCCGCTCGGTTCACGTCCTGCGAAACGCCGCCCAACCGGTGGCGTAGAGTCTCTGCG
>NZ_NUZU01000128.1 GCF_002567005.1 Bacillus sp. AFS073361 | reverse complement strand
ACCAGCACACCGTCTGCCGTACCGTCACCCTCCTGGGCGCTGAACAAATCCTCACGTACCACGCCACCTGCAGACTCATACATCTCACGCCCGATAAACACGAAGCGTGAGTGGTTCACGCTGATTTCGGTATCAGTGACAGCGCGTTTAAGCATGTGCGCAGGGGCATAGCTGTGCTGCGCCTTCACGCGCTGGTAAATCTCTACCTGACGAACGGGATCGTTCTCCAGACTCAGCGCCTGACAC
>NZ_NUZU01000127.1 GCF_002567005.1 Bacillus sp. AFS073361 | reverse complement strand
CACCGGCGCGGACACCCACTCCGGAGCGTCCAACACAACGCTGTCCGGGGTCGGCGTAGGCATCGGCGTCAGCTCGGGCTGCTCGCCGGTGGTTTCCAGCACGGGCTCCACGACGGGTTGCTGCTCGACTTCGGCCTCGGCCTCGGCGTCTACCGGGTCGTTCCACGGCAGGTCGACGACAGCTTGCGGCTCGACAACGGGTGCAGGCTCGGGCTCGGGCTCGGGCTCTGCCACAGGCACCGGTTCAGGCGCTGGCGCGGGAACCGGCGCAGCAGCCACTGGCGCAACCACCGC
>NZ_NUZU01000126.1 GCF_002567005.1 Bacillus sp. AFS073361 | reverse complement strand
GTCATTTTCCTCTAAGCCTGTCTTCTGTTGCTTATCGTCTGTCTGGTCGTTTTGCTGATGTTATTCTCGGTATTCCTGCTTCTGCTGTGTCTTGTAAAGAGGAAAACCTTAAGGGCAAACACCATGGCCACCTTCGGCTCCCCGTCCGTTCCGGCCGGGTCGTCAGCCCGACTACGCCAGCCAGCTGCTGCGCACCTGCCAGGCTCCGCCGAACCCGCAAGCGGTTTCGGGCTCACGCTACGGTCTGATGGCTGACATC
>NZ_NUZU01000125.1 GCF_002567005.1 Bacillus sp. AFS073361 | reverse complement strand
GCAACCTGCCGGAAGGGCGCGATCAGTTCAACTCCTTGCAGGAAAAATTGATCGAGCGCTTCGCTGAACTGCGCGAGCAGCACGGATTTAATTATCTGCATCTGGCCTGCTGTCGCGATACCGTTGAAGATCGCGGGACCGTGCAATATCTGCAGGACTGCGCAGCCGAAGCGGAAGTGGCCACTGAGTTCCTGTATATCGAAGATATCGGTTTAGGCGAGCGCGGCCAGTTTACGGATACGCAGGACCAGGTGATTAGCAATCTGTTCAAGCTCTATCCGTGGGAATACATGCTGCGCGAAGTG
>NZ_NUZU01000010.1:862-218132 GCF_002567005.1 Bacillus sp. AFS073361 | reverse complement strand
TACTCCCGCAGGAGTCTCGCACCTTCCGCTCCAATCAACTTGTGCTAATATCAATAATGCTTAACATGCCAAGACAAAAAAAACACGATTGTTCATCGTGTATAGTGCCTTCATCTCTTTATTTAAAAATGGACGTCCATTTCATTTAATGGCCAGTAGCGTAAATCGACTTTTCCTACTACTTGACTAGCGTTTATAAAACCAAATTGTCGGCTGTCCCAACTTCCTAAACGATTATCACCAAGAACAAATAATTTTCCGTCAGGGACTGTATTTTCACCGGTAATTTCTTTTAAGCTGAAATCACCAGTAATCCTTATTCCAGGAGATTTTTGTTTATACACATTTAAAAACGGTTCATCATACTTATGCCCATTAATATACAATAGGTCTTTTCTGTATTCAATCTTGTCACCTGGCAGGCCAATAATTCGTTTGACAAAATCCTCTTTTTCATTGGCATGAAAAACAATCACATCGAATCGATTCAATTCCCCCACTTGATAACCCAGCTTATTAACTACCAGCTTGTTCCCATCCTGAAGCGTTGGCATCATTGATTCGCCTTCGACTACATAATTTGAAAAGAAAAATGTACGAATAAAAGCAAAAATAATGATTCCAATCGCAAAAGCCTTAGCCCATTCCATGCCTTCCTTTTTCCATTCAATCTTCATTAACGCTCCTCCGTCTCTCCTGTTTATAGTTTCTATCTATTTCACCATTATGGTCAGTTTCCATGCTCTTATTCATTCTGCCCTCAATTCTTTTACCAACAAACCAAAGAATGAATATAATAAGCAATACTACAACAGTCCGAAGCGGCTTCGTCAGCAATGACTGGATATCATAGCCTACAAAACTAATTGTGAATATCATCACCATCTTCCCGATACACACAGCTAGCATGTATTGAGAAAGACGAATTTTAGAAAGACCTGCAACTATATTCACTACAGCTGAGGGGGTAAATGGAAAACATAGCATTAAAAAGAGGGGGCCGAATCCATGACGATCCAGCCAATCCATTAATTTACGAACCTGAGGGTGCTTGGACAAGAAAGATAATAACTTTTGCTGCCCAAACTTTCTGATAAGTAAAAATACGAGCATAGCCCCCATACAAGCACCGAGCCATGAGTATAAAAATCCTAACCAAAGTCCAAAAGCACTGGCATTAGCCATTACAAATATAAACAATGGGAGAAACGGCAAAAATGCCTCAATGACAATAAGCATTATGCCAGGTATGGGGCCAAGGGCTCGGTATTCCCGAATTAAATTCATTATATGTTCAAGCGTAAACCATGCTCTTAATGATTCAATATCCATCCTATTTCTCCTCATTTTTTTAAGAATTAGCAGTGTAAATAATTACTTTGTGATAAATTGATGAAGTGCCTCTTTATTTTTTTCAACATTGATATCTAATACGGCTCCTTCTCCAGCTATACGCGCATCTGAATAGCTATTTTCAACAGGAATTCGTAACGTATCAATATTTCCACGATCATTTGAAAAGAAATCCTTCGCCATAAATGTTATGTCTGAAGTTTTCATATTTGTATTCACATAAGGAGTCACTACACCAATCAGTTTAGGGAGCTTTGGAATTGTTTGCAGTCCCATCAATTGATCCCCGATTGCCTTAACCGCCTTTTGTTGACGTTCTACCCTTCCAAAATCCCCGATTGCATCATGACGGTAGCGGACATAACCAAGCATTTCCTCTCCATTTAATTTTTGCAGACCTGGCTCTAAAGTTACATCAATATTTTTTGACATTTTTTTCTCTACATCGATTTCTACCCCATTTGGGAATGCTTCATCAATAAGTTGCACGAAGCCTTGAAAATCGACAATGACATAATATTGAAGGTCAATATCAAAATTGTGCTTAATTGTTTGCCTCATTAATTCTGGTCCACCGCGTGCGAATGCTGAATTAACTTTGTGTTTACCATGCCCTGGAATTTCGAGGTAACTGTCCCTCATAATTGAAGTTAATTTAAAGGTTCCTTTGTCTTCATTATAATGAACAATCATGATAGTATCTGCGCGAGACTTTTCTTTTCCTCTTGCATCACTGCCAAGCAAAAGGATATTCGTTCCCCCATACTGATCTTTTTGCCCTTCGAAGGTATAGACAACATTTGATGCGTTTTTATCAATTTTTTTTAATGATTGGTTAACGCCCTGCTTGTACTGAAAATAAGCATAGCCTGCAACTGCCCCAATTAAAAGTAAGAATATCAGTAACACTGATGGCCATCGTTTCTTTCTCTTCACTTGATGTTTATCAGATCTCATTTGATTATCACCTATTCATCCATGTTTTTTATGCTCCTATTTATAAGACTGTTTTTTCTTTTTAGGGGTTTCTTCATTTAATTCATTTTCCCCCATCAGATATCCTTCTATTAATAAAAACTTTCTCATATAACAACTGCAATTTTCAATAAATAAAACTCGACCAAATGACGAGTTTTGTTTATGTATAGTCCTATTGCTTTTAATGTTCCTTTTTTGTAAAATAAAAAAGAACATTTGTTCTCATAAAAGTGAAAGGTGTGGCTGAAAATGACCAGAATCCCCGAAGATGATCGAGACATAATGGAGAAGGCAATGTATTTGCCAATGGTTCTAATTATCTTAAACCGGGATTTATCCGTTGTCGAAAAGAGCCCTTTTAAACTCAAACAACCCTATTTAGATTTGATTGAGGAAACGATGAAGGAAATTCAGAAGGAATTGGCGGAAGTTAAACAATATATGAAAAAAAATAAACTTCAAGTAATTGAAAAAAAACGGGACGATGCTTTTACTTTATACAGGTTTATTTATAAAGGCTACGAAGAAAACCATAATTACTTTAACCCAAGGATACGTAATAAGGTCCAAGAAATAATGGAGGCCTACTTATTAAAAAAACATCTGTCCCGTTAATTGTATAGAAAAAACCAACCTTATTCGGAACCCTTCGAATGGGCATCGTACTCTAGGGAGCTTTCCAGAGCATTTATTAACTGGGGTCCATTTGCTTTATTAGAGAACTTTCTCCCATTACTTTCTATTCTTTGCATGAGCTTTGTTTTTAATAATGACGTTCTTAACATCTGTCCTTCTATTGTACTTACCGGAACTGGAAATATATGTGATTGCTTGTTACGGAAAATGATCATTGTCTTTTGTGCGGCTACGCGGCGATAACATTCCACATGTTCAAATGCTATCCAAATACACTCAGGTTTTAACGGCGAAACTGTAGGGAAAAAATAGATGTGGTAAGTTGGTTCAATGATAATTGAAAGTTTTCGGAAATAACCAATTAGCTGCCGTGTACCTCTTTTCCTGCTTTCGTAATCGACACCATAATAATTGCAACTTTTTTTAATCAGATCCAAGGGCTTAAGGGGTAACAAGAATTCATCTTCTACTTCAACTACACGTGAATAAATTTTACTTCCATAAACCACCGGTTCTACAAACATCGTACGTAAATTGATTTCATAATCTTCGATCTCGGTTTGCTTCAATTCATTCAACTCCCTTTTCATTTTATCCATCATTATCTTAACACTCCTTGTTTTTTATTCCCTTACTTTTCTGAACTGTTCCTAAATTATTCACAAAATTTAGGAGAAATAAATATTTATCTGAAAATTTTAAAATTAATGATATTCTTCAAAAAAAACCATATAATTTTAAAAAGCATCAGAGGTGATTTTCATGAATGAAAAATCATACACGGAATTAATGAAACTTGGTGCCATGAAACGCAATCGCTTGAAAGAGAATTTTGTCCAGGATTTATACATCGACATGCTGTTGTCCGAAATTCAGCTAACAGTCGAAAGAGAAAAATTACTGCAAAAAATCGACGCGGCCATTGATTCCCGAGACAAAAAATCATTTCTCCTGTTATCCATGCAACTAAAGGAAATTTACAAAAAGTTTGGAACGTAAAAAACTTTAACTGCCGTCAGGACTGACGGCTTTTTTCGTTTCATCAAATGCTTGTCTAATGAAGGAACATACTATTTAAAAATATTTCCACTTCCTTTGAGTAATTTTATGTAACAAAAAAGGCTGTAGACATATATTGATGTCTCAGCCCTTTTTATGTTGGCACCTATTTATTCCTTTGGTTCACTTCATACTCTTCAAGCATCGATATCCGATCAAGCATGGAAGGATGGGTATACCTGAAGATTTTTACTAATAACGGCGGATTAACTTGACTTAAACCAGAACGAGTTAATTCCTGAAAAGAAGTAATCGCAGCCTCTGAATTTTTAGTCATTTCAATCGCATATTTATCGGCGCGTGTTTCCTGATAACGAGAAGTAAAATTAGTAAATGGACTGGCAGCAAACAGAAGCATCGAAAGGATCATAAAAAATAATGGAAGTGAACAAATATCTCTTACATCCGAGATTTTCAATTCGCTGCCCCATCGTTTGGTGGCCCAATTCATAATTCTATAGGTCAAATACAAACCGAGCAGTGATATCAAAAGGTACCCAGCTATTCCAAAATAAATATGTTTTTCTACATAATGGCACATTTCATGAGCCATTATGAATAAGATTTGATTATCCGATAGTTTATTTAAGGTAGTATCCCATAGGACAATCCGGGCATTAGAACCGATCCCCGTGACATAGGCATTTAAAGCATTGGTTTCTTCTGACTTATTCACTTCAAATACATGGGTAGCTGGAATTTGAGCCTTTTCGGCCAGTGTCAAAATTTTTGTTTCCAATGCTTTATCTTTTAAAGGATAAAAGTCATTATATAACGGGTCAATCACAACTGGCTGGAGAAACATCATAAATAATGTAAATGGAATAGATAAAAGCCACCCATACAGCCACCATCGTTTTTGACTTTTCTTCATCAACCAGTATAATACCGGGACAATGATCAGCCAAGTCCCATAATTAAGCCAAAAATCTATTACCTCATCTTTCATCCAGGAAGCAAACGACTGGGTCGAAATATTATAGGTTTTTGATAAATTAAAACTAATATAGCTTATTGGAAATGTCGCCAAATAAGCGAAAACAGATAACCAAATCAAATAAATGGCTGTTTGCAGCAGTTTATACTTAGTGGAGTTTTCAGCCCATTTCTTAATTGCTTTAGATAAGCCAAATAATAATATGAAGAAGTAAATGAGCCATTCTAAGGGAGTGGATAAGAAAAATAATAAATTCCTTATTTTGGAGTACTCCTCACTCAACATAAGTTCCCTGCCATTCAAAAAGGTGGCCGGGTCCGCCTTCGATCCTTCATATTCAAATGGAAGGCTCGAATCAGCAAAATAGAATAAATACCAATAAATAATCAATCCATATAGAATGTAGCCCACGACCGCATAGACTCCCATTTTTCTCGCCACGATTTATCCCCCTTTTTGTACAAACTCTCTATACTTAGTTTAGTTAAAAAAGGACAAATTAGAACAATTAAAATGCAAGTGCCTCGGCAAAGGAGCCTAGATAATAAAAAAGCCGGTTTTAAATACCGACTTACATAAGATATGAATATATGGATAGAACAGCAATAGATCCAATGACTACTACGATGACATTAGCCCCTAATATTGCCGCAATAAAAGCAGCTACGGCCCCTATTACCCCATACCAGATATCTTCCTTCTGAATAAAAATAATCGCTGGGAAAATTAAAGCCCCTAGTGTAGCATAAGGAACATTTTTTAGAACTCCTTGAATAAAAGGAGGCAGTTCTTTCCCTTTAAATAAAACAAAAGGCATCATACGCGGTATATATGTAACCAAACCCATCCCAAGAATCATCCAAACGATTTCAGCTTTCATTTCTTACACTCCGATTCCTTTTAATTACTTCAACTGATTCGATAATGACGGCTGATAAAATGGTTGCGGTAACAATTGCCCAGCCTTGAGCCATGAGGTCTCCAATGGTAAAAATCGAATTAAATATCGCGCCTAGTACTGCTAGAAATACTACCTTTACGCTTTTTTTCATGGATGGGACTAGAAGTCCAATAAACATGGCATATAGCGCGACCCCCATGCTTTCCTGCAGGGTTTGAGGCAGGTTAGCTCCAATCAAATGACCCAGTCCAGAAAAAACTACCCAACTAGAATATGATACCGAGATAACACCAAATAAAAAGCCAGTTGCCGCCGGTCCCTCTTTTGTAGCAACCACTGAAAATGTTTCATCCGTTATCCCAAATGAATAAATTAACTTATTAATTAGATGGTCCTCTTCAACTTTTTCATTCAAGGATGTACTCATTAGGAAATGACGAATATTTACAATAAACGTTGTTAAAATAATTTCAAATATTCCTGTACCATAGGCGATCAGACTAAGTGATATGTATTGGGATGCACCTGCAAATACAATTAAACTCATTAACACCGTTTCGGATAGAGATAGTCCCGAAGTCTTAGCGAGAAGACCAAAGGTCAGTGCAATTGGAAAATAGCCAATTCCGATACTTATCCCGGCTTGAAGTCCTTTTTTAAATTCCGACGATTCTTTACTAAAAGCTAAATCCGCCAACTCTATTCCTCCCCTTGTTGCACTTACACATTTAAGAATAAATAATAGCAAATTTTCAGTCAAAATAAAATAAAAAAACATGGCGCCAAGCACCATGTTTCGTTATTTCCCTTTAAAGGCTGGCTTTCTTTTTTCAGCGAAAGCTTGCAATGCTTCGATTCGATCTTCTGTTGGGAGTGTTACTTCGTATGCTTTTCTTTCTATTTGTAATCCTGTGTTTAGATCCGTATTCATCCCATTTTTAATAGCAAACTTGGCTTGTTGCAATGCAATAGGCCCATTTGCCAGTAATTGCGAACAAAAGGCTGAACACGCTGTCATTAAATCTTTTCTCTCTACAACTTTTGTCAGCAGTCCAAAGGCATAAGCCTCATCAGCGGACAAGCGGCGTGCTGTCAAAATGAGTTCCAAGGCCTTCGCCTGACCTATTAAGCGTGGTAAACGTTGTGTCCCGCCTGCACCTGGAATGATAGCAAGACTCGTTTCCGTTAACCCCAATAGTGCTTCTCTTGCTGCAAAACGGAAATCACAAGCCAAAGCTAACTCCATTCCTCCACCAAAAGCAAATCCATTTATTGCGGCAATAGTCGGTTGGGGCAGACTATCAATTGCCGTAAAAACCTCATTAATTTTATATAGATTTCGCTTCACTTGTTCGTCAGTTAATGATTTTCGTTCCTTTAAATCAGCCCCCACGCTAAATGCCTTTTCACCGGCACCAATAAAAAGAACAGCCTGAACTTTTGGGTTTATTCTAATTTCTTCAACCGTTTTCTGTAAATCGAGTAATGTCTCATAATTAAACGCATTTAAAGAATCGGCCCGATTAATTGTGACAACTGCCAAATGATTATTAAACTCCAGCAAAATTGGCTCCACCATGCTCCCCCTTAATAGGGCAGGTTAACACAACCTGTCCTCTGAAATAAATTCTAGTTTCTGGTTTCGACTACCTGTGTCTTTAGTGCCCTTCTTAAGATTTTCCCAGTTGTATTCTTTGGAAGTTCATCAATGAATTCAATTGAAGAAGGAATTTTATATTTGGCTAAGTGCTCCTTGCAATAATCTAGTAATTGTTCTGTTGTTAGCTCAGGGTCCCTGCTGACAACAAAGGCTTTTACAGCCTCCCCGAGATCTAGGTCTGGAACGCCGAGAACAGCCACTTCGACAACATCTGGATGGTTATAAATAACCTCTTCCACTTCACGCGGATAGACATTATAGCCGCCTACTAGGATGAGATCCTTTTTTCGATCGACAATATAAAAGTACCCATCTTCATCCATTTTGGCAAGGTCCCCAGTATGAAGCCAGCCATTTCGAATAGTCGTTATGGTTTCTTCGGGCATTTTATAGTACCCTTTCATGACATTAGGACCTCTCACAACCAATTCTCCTACCTCGCCAATGGAGACTTCTTCACCAAGCTCATTAAAGATTTTATTTTCAACGTGGAGGATGGATGTCCCGATTGACCCTGGCTTTCGAGGGCGGTCAAGCGGATTAAAGCAAGTAACAGGAGAAGCCTCAGACAACCCATAGCCTTCAGAAATGACAACAGTAAACTTTTGTTCAAAATTCTTTAAAAGGGCTACGGGTAAGGAAGCCCCTCCTGAGATACATAGGCGTAAAGATTTTAAGTCTTCAGGATTTCCATCAGGATATTGAAGAAGGAAATTATACATGGTTGGGACACCTGCAAAAACAGTAGCTCTATTTTCTTTAACTAATCCAAAAATTTCCTTTGGACTGAATTTTGGAGTTATTAATAGCGTTGCTCCACTTAATAATGGTGCATTTAAGGCAACAGTCAAACAGAAAACATGGAACATAGGAAGGACAGTTACTACCTTATCATCGGAATTCATTTTCAAATATTCGCTTACATCTTTAGCATTACTATATAAATTTCTATGCGTTAACATTGCACCCTTAGGTTGACCTGTCGTACCTGATGTATAAAGAATGACAGCTGTATCATCGTCCTGGAGCTCAGGTCCCTTAAAGGTTAAGTCTCCAGCTGCAATTACCAATGAAAACGATTTCATTTTTGGAGAGCATGATAGATTCTCAATTTTCGATTCTACATTGCTATTTGGAGCTGTTTCACAAAAAATATAATGTTCTACTTTGGGAAGGGAGGTGTGAATTTTTTCAACTAATGGGATTGCCAGGTCAAGCCCGATAACTGCTTTAACGTCACCATTATTTAATATATAGCCAATCTCATCGGCAGTATAGATAGGATTTACTGGGATAACAGTTGCCCCCAATCGTAATGCACCATATAAGCTGATTACAAAGTGCGGCGAGTTCCCCAGCAATATGGCAATATGATCCCCTTTTTTCACCCCTAATTTTTCTAAACCGGATGCAAATTTAGTAATCGCACCATCTAATTCAGCATAAGTACAGATTTGGTTCATAAAATAATAGGCTGGTTTAGCAGCAAAGTTCTTCGCTGATTCTTCAAACTTTGATAAAAGATTCATATTCTCCCTCCTGTTGAATGAATGTTCATTCACAAAATTACAGCAATTTTCTAAACTTATTATATTAAAAGTACAGAACCTATACAAGTATAATACTTGAAAATTCAGATAAAAAGATAGCACAGCATTTGAAAATGCTGTGCCTCACTTCTTAATATAACAAATTTAAAAAATCTTTCTTGTCAATATTTCCAAAGTAATGGGTAGTGTCAACATCTGCAAGAGCCTTTTCGATTTCATTTTTTTCATATCGCGCGCCCGTTAACTTTGCCTCAATTTCACTTACATCCCCCACACCAAAAAAGTCGCCATAGATTTTACAATTTTCAATGACCCCCTTATTGACCTCTAAACGAACATCAATACTGCCTACAGGGAAGCGGTGCGAATGCTGTAAATTGAACTTAGGCGATCTTCCATAGTTCCAATCCCAGTTTTGGTAACGTTCTTTTGAAAGTTGGTGAATTTTTTCCCAATCTTCTTCCGTAAGAAGATATTCTGGCACTTCCTCTTGCCCCTCAAATATATTCTTTAACAGTAAGGATCTGAATTCACCAACTTCTATCTTTTCAGTAAGAAACTCAGAAATATTGGCAACCCGGCTGCGGACAGATTTAATTCCTTTGGACTCGATTTTATCCTTTTTAACTTTTAACGCTGAGACAACATTTTCTATTTCGGAATTCAGCATTAACGTCCCATGGCTAAACATTCTACCCTTGGTTGAAAATTGGGCATTTCCAGAAATTTTTCTGCCTCCGACCTCAATGTCATTTCTGCCGCTTAATTCGGCGTTTACTCCTAATTTTTTTAATGCCTTCACAACCGGTTCAGTAAATTTACGGAAATTATGAAAACTCTCCCCGTCATCCTTTGTGATAAAACTAAAGTTTAAATTACCAAGATCATGATAGACCGCACCGCCGCCGGACAGTCTCCGGACAACTTTAATGCCGTTACCTTCCACATACTCTGTATTAATTTCTTCAATGGTATTTTGGTTCTTACCGATTATGATAGACGGTTCATTTATATAAAATAATAAATACGTTTCATTAATATCAAGATTTTTCAGCGCGTATTCCTCAATCGCCAAATTTATCCTTGGATCAGTGACTCCTTTATTATCAATAAATAACATAATAGTTGATGGCCCCTTTTTATAGTGAAATAGATTGAAATTCTTCTGCAAGCCTAATTATACCCGCAAACTGACTTGATGCTTCAGTAATTAACTGAGGTAAGGACCCATAGTGAGGCAAATGTGTTAAAACTAATTGCTTCACTTCTGCTTTATGTGCAAACTTTCCCGCGTCAATACTGTTCATGTGCCCTGCTGATTTTCCATTTTGATGTCCATAAAAGTTACATTCACAAAGTAGTAAATCAGCATTGCGACTGAACTCAATAAACTCCTCTTTATACGAACTATCACCTGTATAAACAATTGCTTTTCCATTTGCTTCTATTCTCATTGCGTAGCACGGGGCCGGGTGGTCTGTTCTAAGAAAAGAAACATGAAATGGACCTATGGTGAGAACCTCACTAGGATTATAAGAAACCCCTTTTGTTATATCTTTATAGGTTAATTTGTTAAATTCAGATTGATCCAAATCATGACCATATAGAGGCAATGTTTGAGTCTTCTTTCCTAAAAATCCTTGGATTAATCTTGCATGCTGTAAGACGCCAATATCTGCGATGTGGTCAGGATGGTAATGCGAAAGGATTACCGCATCTAGTTCCTCAGGCTGGGTAACATTTTGTATCTTAGAAAGTACCCCGCTTCCACAATCCATTAACAATTGAAAGCCATCATGTTCAAGCAGATAACCAGAACTAGCTTCATTCTCCTTCGGATATCCACCCCAATAACCAATAACCGTAAGTTTCAAAATAACGCCTCCACCTTCATAGTGTAAATTACAAGCAGAAGAAAGAAGCTGCCAGCAATGTACAGCTTCGTTTTAAAAATTTTCTTTTTTTAAATAATCTAATACATTTTGGACGGCTGCCTCGCCTTGATCAATACAATCAGGAAGTCCGACACCGCCATAAGAAGCACCTGCTAAAAATACCCCAGGCAGCTCGGCATTCATATGCTCTATGATGTCCGTTACACGTTGTTTATGTCCCACTGTATATTGAGGCATAGAATTTTTCCAGCGGGAAATAATTGAAAAATCAGGATTCGTCGTGATATCCATGATCTTTTTCAAGTCATCCAAGACAATCTTGATAATCCGGTCATCAGAGAGATCGACGATTGTTTCTTCTCCTGCTCGTCCCACATAACAACGTAAGAGTACTTTCCCTTTTGGTGCTGAATGAGCCCATTTTTTATGTGTCCACGTACAAGCAGTAATTGAATAATCGTTGTTTCTAGAAACGACGAAACCTGTTCCGTCAATATCATTTTTCACAGCTTCTTCAGGAAAAGCTAGAGCAACGGTGGCAACTGATGTAGAAGGGACTGTTTTAAAAGGATCAAAAAAGTGATAATCCGCAAACATTGACTGTGTTATCTTATGAGGAGTAGCTGCGATAATGCTATCCGCCACTAATGTTTCCCCATTATTGAGATATACATCATATTTATTACCGTGCTTAGTAATTTTATCAACTCGATGACCTTTTAAGATCGTTTTTGGATCTATTTTGGCTTCTATGGCCTCAGCAAACGATTGTAATCCAGTTTTAAAGGTTAAAAATGCACCTTTCGCTTTTTCCTTGCTAACAGGCGTTTTCGGTTGGGAAGGAGTGGATTTTTTCATACCAATGATCAGGCTTCTGTATTTCTGTTCTACTTCATAAAATTGTGGAAAAGTAGACATGAGGCTTAATTGATCAATATCTCCCGCATAAATCCCAGACAATAAAGGTTCAATTAAGTTTTCAACCACTTCATCTCCAAGTCTTCTTCTGAAGAATTCACCTAAGGATTGGTCTTTTCCACTTTCTGATTTTGGTAGAATGAAATCCGCTGCAGCTCTTAATTTACCAGGAATGGAAAAAAGATCAGTTGTGAGAAAAGGTCCAACTTCGGTTGGTATTCCCATAATTGAACCACCGGGCATAGAGTGAAGTTTCTCATTAACTAAAACGTATGATTTACCTGTAGAATTATGGACTAATTGATCTTCCATTCCTACTTCCTTTGCAAGCCTGCTAATACTTAACTTCCGGGCTAAAAATGAATCCGGCCCTCTCTCAATTGTAAAACCGTCCCTAATAACAGTTTGCATTTTGCCGCCGAGACGATGTGATGCTTCGATAAGTTTCAACTCAATAGGGAGATTCTCTTCCTGAATTGCTTTTTGAAGATAAAAAGCTGAGGTAAGCCCAGAAATCCCTCCCCCGATAATGATAATTTTTTGTTTTTCTTCCGCCACGGTGGTCACCTTCCTTCAACACACATTCTTAAGCCTATTCTGCAGTCATTTTTAGGACGACGGTCGATAATGCATCAATAAATTCTTCCTTAGCATTAGGCATTTCCGGACGATAATAATTAACACCTAATTCTTCCGTCACTTTTCTACATTCAAAATCATTATCATACAACACTTCAAGGTGTTCACATACAAACCCTACTGGTGCATATACAAATGCTTTATAATGATGGGCATGGTACAAATCCCTGGTTAAATCCTGAACATCAGGACCAAGCCATGGTTCTGGAGTTTGCCCAGCACTTTGCCATCCTACCACATAATTTTTTATTCCTGCCTGTTTTGCAATAAGGTCAGCAGTTTCTTGAAGCTGGCTTGGGTATGGATCCCCAAACTGTAGAATCTTTTCAGGCAGACTATGTGCGGAAACAATCAGAACAGATTGATCCTTCTCATCTTGAGGCATTCCTGCAAATACTTCCTTTACCTTGTCCACCCAATAATCAATAAACTTCGGTTCCTGATACCAACTGTCAATGGCTCTTATTTTAAGCTTTCCGCCTAATTTTTCTGCTTCTTCTCTGGCTCTTCCATTATAGGATTTAATACTGAAAGTAGAATAGTGAGGAGCAAGAACGATACTAATAGCTTCTTCGATTCCATCATCATGCATTTGTTTCACTGCATCTTCGATAAAGGGGGTAATGTGTTTTAACCCAAGATACATTTTGAATTCTATCTCCTGTTGAACACTATTTAAATGTTCTTCGAGCTTTTCTGCTTGCAGCAGGGTAATCTTTGCTAAAGGGGAAATCCCTCCAATAGCCTCATACCGGCTTCGAAGTTCTTCTATCATTTCTGGAGTGGGCTTCCGTCCATGCCTAATGTGGGTATAGTATCCCTCTAAATCATCTAATGTATATGGGGTACCGTAAGCCATTACAAGTAGACCCATTTTCTTTTTTGTCATGTTCGCACCTCATTTATAAATCTGTTCGCTAGTTCCCATTCAAATGTTTGGGCTGGGTCACTAAAAGTTGTGATGCCCCTAATGACCCATTAGATCAGCCCATCTTATTGTGCCAAAAAATTGAACTCCTTACCAATTTTAAGCCTTATAATGGGATATTATCGATTTAATTTTGATGCTGAATACTCATGGACAAATGAAGTTAATTTTTTTAATGTTTCTGGATTAACAGAAGGGAATACCCCATGACCTAAATTAAAAATATAGCCATCGCGTTCCATTCCTTGGTCTAAAATCGCCTTTGCTCTTTCTTCAATAACATCCCATGGGGCTAACAAAATAGCTGGATCCAGGTTTCCTTGAACCGTTTTATCGATTCCCATTTCTCTTGCTTGGTGAATTGGTAAACGCCAATCTAAGCCTACCACATCAAGCGGAAGGTCATTCCATTCTAATGCAAGATGACTCGCACCCACACCGAACATAATTAACGGAACATTTTCCTCTTTTAATGATGTAAGGATCCGGTTCATGATAGGTTTAATGAAGTAACGATAATCCTCCACATTTAATGCTCCTACCCATGAATCAAAAATCTGAATTGCCCTTGCACCGGCTTTGATTTGCGACTTTACGTATGTAATGATCATATCGCCAAGTTTGTCCATTAATGCAAACCATGCCTTCGGCTCCGTGTACATAAACGCCTTGGTCTTATTATAGTTTTTAGAAGGGCCTCCTTCGATCATATAACTTGCCAGTGTAAAAGGTGCACCGGAAAAACCGATTAAGGGCATGGATAACTGCTCTTGTGTTAATAATTTAATGGTGTCCAATACATAGGGAACGTCTTCCTCAGGATTAATTTCACCCAGTTTTTCCACATCCTCTAAAGAACGAATGGGATTGTCAATAACAGGTCCAATCCCTCCCTTTATTTCTACCTCCATGCCAATCGCAGGAAGGGGTGTCATAATATCTTTATAAAGTATCGCCGCATCAACGTTATATTGTTCAACAGGTAAGCGAGTTACATACGCACATAACTCAGGCTGGTGGGTGATTTCAAAAAGGGAGTACTTTTCTTTAATCGCTCTATACTCCGGCTGCGATCTGCCTGCCTGACGCATATACCAAACAGGGACATGATCAATCTTCTCTCCCCTTGCTGCTTTTAAAAATGTTTCATTAATTGTTCTTGCCATTACTATAGTCCACCTTTCAAAACACATGTCTGTTGTCCATTTTAATATATATAGCTTGAATTTAAAACTTACTGATTCTTAATAAACTGTATTTACTATATCTATTAATCCTATTTGTGTATAGCTAACGATATTAACTGTCAAAAAAGTGTCGTTTTTACGTTTTAAAATTTGTTAAATTCAACAGAATGCTTCGCAATATTTTTTCACTTTTTCCTCTCACCACTCAGGGCGATTTTCATATCCTGTATTACATCCAACAGGGCTATAGCCCCCTGGATGAAGAAAGGAGGGAATAGTATGATTGTCGAGCTTACTGCTCTTCATTGGATCTATGTGACGTTTATTGTCCTTATTATCGGATTTATGGTCATGAGAAGGGACACGTCGATTGTATGTATTGTAGGTATTTTCCTCATTGCTATTACCGCAACAGGTTCGTTAAGTCATTCAATCAGCAGCATTTTTAACAGTTTCAGTTATGCCATTACAGAATTATTATCTACCATTCTTGTTATTTCAATAATTGTTGCGATGAGCAACACATTAACCGTAACTGGAATAAATGATGTTATGATTTCACCTTTTCGAAAGTTAATCCGTAACCCAACTCTAGCGTATTGGACGATTGGGATATTAATGATGGTGATCTCCTGGTTTTTCTGGCCGTCCCCTGCTGTTGCACTTCTAGGTGCTGTTCTTCTTCCGGTTGCGATTCGGGCAGGACTTCCGGCACTTGGTGTTGCCATGGCAATGAACTTGTTTGGTCATGGAATCGCTTTATCCGGTGACTTTGTCATTCAAGCTGCTCCTAAGTTAACCTCTGATGCAGCTGGTATACCCATTCAAGATGTCATTAATGCAAGCATTCCATTAGTGTTTATTATGGGGCTTGTTACAACTGTTACGGCCTTCTATTTCTTACGAAGGGATATGAAGCGCGGTATACTCACTACTTCAACCTCAGTCAGCGTGGATTCTCCTGCTGAAGGATCCACTGATCAATCTTCACTTTTATCACTTGCCCAAAAACGTTTCTTTGCTTTTTTAGTGCCATTATTGTTTGCTGCGGATGTTGCTGCTATGTCAATCCTTGATTTAGCCGGTGGGGATGCCACCGCATTAATCGGCGGTACCTCCATTCTCATTCTTTTGTTAATTACTCTAACCAGCCATAAAAATAAAGGTTTAGAAAAAACAACTCAATATCTAATCGAAGGATTCCAATTTGGATTTAAGGTTTTCGGACCTGTTATTCCAATCGCTGCGTTTTTCTACCTAGGTGATGCCGGATTTGGAAAAATTATTGGCGACTTTTTACCAAAGGCTTCGCAAGGTATTGTAAATGACTTAGGCGTATCCCTCGCTAATATCGTACCGTTAAGTAAAGAAGTTGGGGCGATTACCCTAACAACTGTGGGTGCAATCACTGGTTTGGATGGTTCCGGCTTTTCAGGAATTTCTCTTGCCGGCTCGGTAGCAAGCCTATTTGCAGTTGCCATCGGCAAAGGCGCAGCCACATTGACAGCCCTTGGGCAGATTGCTGCCATCTGGGTTGGCGGAGGTACGCTTGTACCATGGGCGTTAATCCCAGCAGCTGCCATCTGTAATGTGGACCCATTTGAACTCGCAAGACGAAACCTCCTGCCTGTTGTGATTGGTCTTGTTGTTACAACAATTGCGGCGATGTTCCTCATTTAATCCATGTAAAGAGGCTGATCTCTGACCAGCCTCTTTGTTATTTTATCCTTTTTTTAAAGTAGTTGTATAATAGAATCCAGATAACTACCCAGAGATAACCTAAAGCATAGCCGCCCAATACGTCCGATGGATAATGAACTTGTAAAATAATTCGGCTTGCACCAATCAATAAAAGTAAGATGGCAGTAATAACTGCAATGATTACTTTCCCTGCTTTGGATCTTGCTTCTTCCATTAATAGATACGCAATTATAAAATATACAATCATTCCAACCATAGCATGACCGCTAGGGTAACTATAACTTTTTACACTGACAAGATGTTCAAGGTCTGGTCTGGGACGCTCAAAAAAATCTTTAAATAACTTACTAACTTCATTTCCAATCGCCGTTGATAAGGCCAATGCAGCAGCACCGACATAATTTCTCTTTTTTATTAATAGCCAGGCAAGCGCTAGTATTGCTACAATTCCTATCCCTATTTTATCACCCATTGCCGTTATTTTAATAAAAAATGGAATGGCAAGTTCAGGCACATGTGCAGCTAGCCCGGCAACTTTTATATCAATCCAAAAATTACTGTTCATTGCAACCTTCATGCACGTAAATACTGCCCATAAAAATGCAAAAATAATAAATAAATAGGAAACACTTCTCTTGTTCTTTCGTTCCATCCTCCAAACCCTTTCTTCTTTCTCAGCTAATAAAAATTCTAGTAAAAGTATAATTAAAAAGAATATAAAAATCTACTTTATAATATAAAAGTGTTAAAATAGTTAGAAAATACTTTCTTCATTTCTGAAATGTTTGGGGGATTAGATATGTTAAACAAACTGTTTACTGCACTTGAAGGTTCCTATGACGAAATGGTTGCTATCCGCCGTTATTTACATCAGCATCCGGAATTATCTTTTCAGGAGTATAACACCGCAAAGTATATTCAATCATTTTATGAAGAACTCCAAATTGAAGTCAAAGGTAATGTTGGCGGAAATGGAGTGGTTGCGAAGGTTTATGGAAAAAAGCCCGGCAAAACGGTGGCATTACGAGCAGATTTTGATGCTCTTCCTATTCAGGACGAGAAGAATGTTCCCTATAAATCCTTAGTACCTGGAGTAATGCACGCTTGTGGCCATGATGGCCATACTGCGACACTCCTAGTCCTCGCAAAAACATTAAACGACTTTAAAGAGGAATTAGAAGGCACGTATGTCTTTATCCATCAGCATGCAGAGGAGAATGCCCCAGGTGGTGCGATTTCAATGATTGAAGATGGCTGCTTAGAGGGTGTAGATGTGATTTTTGGGACTCATTTATGGGCAAGTGAACCTACCGGTACGATACAATATCGAACCGGACCCATCATGGCGGCGGCAGATCGATTTGAAATTGATATTCAAGGTAAAGGCGGGCACGGTGCCCAGCCACATAAAACCCAGGACGCCATCGTTATAGCATCCCAGCTTGTCTTAAATCTCCAGCAGATTGTCAGTCGCAGGGTAAATCCGATTGATTCTGCTGTTGTCACTGTCGGCTCATTCACAGCTCAAAATGCATTTAACATTATTGCGGACAAAGCTCAACTCATCGGCACTGTTCGTACCTTTAATGATGACGTCCGCCAATTTATTGAAGATGAAATGGACAGAATTATCTCAGGCACATGTGCTATGACGGGAAGTTCTTATCATTTTAATTATGAGCGGGGTTATCCAGCAGTAGTCAATCATGCAAATGAAACAGCATTTTTGGCGTCATGTGCAGAACAAGTATCTGAAGTAATAAACATTGAAGAAACTGAGCCGCAAATGGGCGGAGAAGATTTTGCTTATTATTTGCAATATGTGCCTGGTACTTTCTTCTTTACCGGTGCGAAACCTACCAGTTCTGATATTGGCTACCCGCACCACCATCCTAAATTTGATATTGATGAAAAAGCAATGTTGATTGCTGCTAAAACATTAGGAGCAGCAGCTATAAACATCCATGGAAACAAATAAGAAAATCCCCTGCCCTCAAATTGGGTCAGGGGATTTTTGCAGTAACCTTAATCGATAGGCGTTCATGGCTGTTTCTCCTAGATGCTTGAGAAGGTTGTTATTGGCATAAGCACCGACAAACGCACCAATTCCTGGAACAAGCTGAAGCATTTTTGCAAGGTCGATATAGTCCCGGTACTCCTGCTGGAATTTGCGCCAATCCATTTCCACGAGGGTCTCTTTGCGTTTTTCCCAATTTTCAATTTCTGCTAATGTATTCTTACGAATATCTTCACTCGAAAACGCTAGTTGAAAAACATGAAGGATAAATAGTCTCTCGGCATACTCCTTTGTATTAAAACCATAGATGGAGGCTGCTTCAAATAGAAATTTCATCTTAATCGAAAGGAGAAGAGGAAAGTCAGCCAGCCCAAGCAAAATTCCACCTGCCCCTGTCCCTGCTCCTTCAATCATCGCTGTCTTTTGAAAAGCAGCAATCTTTTTGATGGCCAATTCATCTCTTTCTGCTAAATTTAACCCTAACGCCTGGTCCTTATTCGTTGTCATCTGTGATCCAAATAATGTGGCTTTGACCATGGCTTTGATACTTTCTGTCATTACCTCATGAACTTTATCAGGTATTAATTCATTAATTTTTCCTTGAGCTTTTTTCGATATACGGTTCATCATCCCTGAGCGTCTAGTTAATTTTCGCTTCCACTCTTCGATCTCTTCATACACCTTAACCTCATACTCGTTCATATGCCACCCCTCCACAATAATTTTATGCATATATACGAAATTTCCGCCCATTAGTTTCAAGAAAAATCCCCTTTCATGGAAAAGGGGATTTTAGAGTTTATGCATTTAATCGTTTTTTTGCGTAAATATGAACAAACATATAGGTAAATACAAGGCCTGCAAGTATATTCAGCATTGAATTTAATACCTCTCCTTTTACCAGAATAAGCAGAGTATAGACTACCGATTGGATCGTTAAGATAGTCATTAATAAAGAGGAAAAAGCTGCTGTTTTAAATCTTTTTTCCACAGGATATAAATCCACCCAAAGTTTGTTTTGATGATGGTTCCAAAGCGGCAGGAGTTGAAACCCTGTTAAATATAAGAATAAAATTCCGAGCAAGATTTGGCCCATACCAAAAGAAATAAAATAAATCGCAAGAGCGCCAATGATAGTTAAACGCAGAAAAAGACCTAGATAATCAGATGAACGTAAAAAAGCTCTCGAAAACAAATAAAGATATGTATTTTTTTGGGAAAATGCCATACGGTTAAGAAATAAATCCAGCCATTTTCTCCTTTTAACTGTATCCCTTAATTTAGGCACATCAGTAAACATATTAGCAAGTCGATAAAATGAAGCCATTCTTTTTTCTTCTTGATTAATTAGTCTATCCCATTTTAGCCCCATGTTCTTTGTCTGAACATAAAAAGTACGATAATAAAGTGCACAAACCACCGCAATGACTAACAACATATACAGACTAGCTTGTTTAAATAATAAAAAAGTAAAAGTTGCATTTATAAAATAGCGAACAATCATGTCCCATCGATGGACTGTTGCCTGGACAAAATAATCAATCCGCCAGCTTGCTGCTAAATTCCATGCTTTTAAAACGAGCAGAATTACAAAAAAGGGGAAAAATGAACGAAAACCATTACTGCTTATGTGTGCATACATTGGCATTAGTACAGCTAAAACCATGAGCAGCAAGTATCCCTGGAAAACAAGGCTGGCAATTCCAGAACGAAGGAAATACCCTTTTAATTTATCCTCAAGTGGTAGGATAAATATCTGATCTGCCTCAAGTAGAAAATTGTAAACAGGACTGTAGGTAAGTATAAATCCAATTACAACTGCAATCACTATTTCAACAGGAAAGCCAGCAGGCAGATTTTCAATCCACTGTTGGTAATAAAATGAAGCTGTCCCAATTAAGAACAATAAGACAACAACAAGATGTCCATTAAAAATATAGCGCAAATACCTTCCTAAATCCTTAACACGACCGCTAGCTCGTTCCTTCCAAAGCTTTTTATCATCAAACATAATTTTCTTCCTTTGTTAATTGAATATACAGATCATCTAAAGAAGCAGCAGGCATTGAGAACTGCTCCCTCAACTCTTCTAATGTCCCTTTCGCTCGAATTTGCCCTTCATGCAAGATTACAAATCGATCACAATATTTCTCAGCCGTCGCAAGAATGTGAGTAGACATTAAGATGCCTGCACCGTTATCTTTCATTTTTTTCATCAAATCAAGCAATGATTGAATCCCTAATGGATCAAGACCAACAAAAGGTTCATCAACAATGTATAAGGATGGCTGAATTAAAAAGGCACACATAATCATTACTTTTTGTTTCATACCTTTAGAAAAATGGGCAGGAAACCACTTTAAACGTTTTTCCATTCGGAATTCTTTCAGTAAAGGATTAACACGCTCTTTATAGGTGGATTCGTCTAGGCCGTATGCCATCGCTGTAAGCCTTATATGTTCTTCTAGTGTCAATTCTTCATACAAGACCGGGGTTTCCGGAACAAACGTAAACAATTTACGATAGGCTTCTTTATCTTCTGTAAAGGTTTGTCCTTTTATTTTTACTGCACCCTTGTGCGGCTCCATCAGGCCAATTATGTGTTTTATTGTGGTACTCTTGCCTGCCCCATTTAAACCAATGAGACCTACCAGTTCTTTTTCATTTACTTCAAAAGAAATATCTTTTAGGACAGGGTTTCTGGTATATCCCCCAACCAGATTTTCAATCAATAATAAAGACATTTGCAACGTCCTTCCTAAGCACGATTATTTTTTTATTTTAACAAATTGTGGTTGATAAAAATAGTTTTCAAATTTTTATCATTTTTTTTGTATATTACTTCTTACATTGGTTATCATAATATTCGAAGGGGAAAACAACTTACTTCAATGAAGCGATTCATTAAAACTTGAGATGAGGTGTCTGTCAAAGACAATTAACATTTCAAATAAGTGAGCTTCCAATTCGTTTCAGATAAGGGGATGGTTGTTTTGTACAACGTGCACAGTAACCATTTTGAGTTCTAGTAACACCAAGTAACTGTTTATCTTAAAAAAATAAACATTAAATGAGGTGTTTACCGCAGATCGCTACCTGTTTTTATAAGTTGGGAAAACATATAAAAACACCATAGGGGATGGTCAGCTTGAACAATAATGTTTCTTTATAAAAACACTCTACAAAAAATGAGGTGTTTATCAAAGAACACTCCTAATGAACGTACCTTTTGAAGCAATTCCCCTTCGAGAGGGCAGGATTCCATGCGGATCCTGCCTTTTTCTTTTTTTCGTTTGTATGGTAAAATAATACAAACAATATTGAAGGGACAGTGTATATGAGCGATTGTATTTTTTGTAAAATTGTTAATGGAGAAATTCCTTCTGCCAAGGTTTTCGAGAATGAACATGTTTTAGCTTTTCTAGATATTACCCAAGTAACAAAGGGACATACTTTGGTTATTCCAAAAGTACATAAGGAAAACATATTTGAATTAACACCAGAAATTGCAAGAAACATTTTTGAAGTGGTTCCTGCCATTGCTAATGCCTTAAAAAGAGAATTTAATCCAATTGGGTTAAATACTGTAAATAATAATGGTGAACATGCAGGACAATCTGTTTTTCATTATCATATGCATTTAATTCCGCGTTATGGCAAAGGAGATGGATTTGGAGCAGTATGGAAAAGTAATCAAAGTGATTATTCTTTTGACTTATTACAAGAAATGGCCGGGAATATTAGTAAACAAGTATAAACTTAGATATAAGGTTTAAATAATCTGAAAATTATATCTTTATTATTAATAAATTATTATGTTATAATGAAAGCAGGTTTTTCGCTGTAGGCAATGAGTGCACTGCAGGAGAAACAAAATAGATTAGTATAGCAGAGGAGAGAAGAGAAATGAATACGAAGAACATTGTAGTTTTAGCACTATTAGCTGGGATTGGGGTTGTTTTGCATACGGTAATGCCTAGTTTTCTTGGAATTAAACCTGACATGATGCTTGCAATGATGTTTTTAGGAATTATTCTTATTCCTGAGTTAAAGAGTGTTATGCTTTTGGCTATTGTAACTGGAGTATTGTCAGCTTTAACTACAGGTTTTCCTGGCGGACAAATTCCAAATATCATTGATAAACCAATTACTGCTTTAGTTTTCCTTGGTTTATTTTTAGCTTTAAAAAAATACCGAAATTCGATTGTTAGTGTTGGCGTTTTAACTGCCATTGGAACTCTTGTTTCAGGGACAATCTTTTTAACAGCAGCATTCTTTCTAGTGGGTTTACCAGCGTCATTCACTGCACTATTTGCTGCAGGAGTTCTGCCGGCTATCGCACTAAATACCGTTATTATGATTATTTTGTATCCTGTAGCCCTGTCCATAGTGAAGCGAACTAAATTAACAACACCTTCCGTCATTCAAAAATAATCGACGGGATCCTTATTAAGAAAAGAACCCAGCGGGGTTCTTTTCTTAATATACCTCTATATAAGTTTAGAGATTAATACAGCAATTAATAGAAAAATCCCTCCACCTCCACATAAAGCAGCAACTTTTTTTCTTAAAATTTGTTTAGGTGGATAAACACCTGGTCTTGTTAGTTCGATTAAATATTTAATAGCACCCAATAAAAGGATAGCACTAAAGATAAAAAAAATAATGGCAGCAATTTTCATCTTCCTTGTCCCCCTATTTTGTTTCAAAAGTTCGACTAAACGTTGTAACTATTTATATGTTTACCCGTCCATTCGTATGAGCAGGACTAAATGTAATTAGGGAGATCCACAAGTTTTTTTAAATTCAATTTTCTAAAAGTTTTTATTATTTAGTAGAATCAATTTCACTTTTTAAAAAATTTCAATAGGTTATTGTTCTAATTTTTTAAAAATTTGTGAATTTTTTCTTTATTAATTTTTATTTTATTGGCATAATGAAAATAGAGAAATATAAAAGTAGGTGAAAATGGGGATGACTGAGAAACAATATTCAATGAAGGAAGCGATGATTTTTACTCAAAGAGTTGCTCAACTAAGTAAAGCCTTGTGGAAAGCGATTGAGAAAGACTGGCAGCAATGGATTAAGCCTTTTGATTTAAATATTAACGAACATCACATTTTATGGATTGCCTATCACTTAAACGGTGCTTCCATTTCGGATGTGGCTAAGTTTGGGGTCATGCACGTTTCAACAGCATTTAATTTTTCGAAAAAGTTAGAAGAACGAGGTTTGCTACAGTTTTCCAAAAAGGAAAATGATAAACGCAATACGTATATCCAACTTACTGAAGCTGGAGAAAATATCTTACACCAACTAATGGAAACATATGAGCCAAATGGCAATGCTGTTTTTTCTGGTGCTTTGCCCCTTCGTGAATTATACGGAAAGTTTCCAGAGATTGTTGAAATGATGGCAATCGTCCGTAATATTTATGGTGAAGATTTTATGGAAATCTTCGAGCGGTCTTTTCATAATATTGAAAGCCGCTTCGTTGAAGAAGATGGAAAGCTAAAAAAATTACAAAATCCTGAGCAAGAGTTGGTTTAATCAGTCTTATAAGTATTTTTCCAACTCTTGAAAAAGGGACAGGCAAATCTGTTGTTTTAAACAGGCATGGATAACGTCTTTTATCTTTAGGGTTGACGGTAATGATAATGATAATTCATGAAAAAGCGGATGGAAGTTTACGTACCCTTCCGCTTTTTGTTCTTCTAATTTTAAGTTCATTTTCTCACATAAAGAAAAAAATTGTCCTGTTTCCTGTTCTGTTATTCCGTTTTCAATTATAAGTTTATATAATTCGAGCTTTGGATTGTTGAGTAACTTTAGTAATAGCTTTTGATGATATTCAAGAAGGTTTATTTTGTCCATCAATTCATTTTCAGTCATCCATTAGGCCTCTTTTCAGAACTTTTACATTTTATATATTTATTATTAACCTTTTAAAAGATGGGGTAAACCATTTTTACTTAAAACACGGAATATTTTTGGATTTCCTTCAAAATAAATTAGGTTCCTGATACCCTTTAGAAGCACAAACTCTTCCATTCTTTATGACTATCTTTTTTTTGTAATTTTTGATATTGTATTAAACATAACACGAACATCAGGGAGGGAATCATTGATGATCTCCATTTTTATTGTCTTCGCTATTTTCATCTTGTTTTATGTAAATAAAATGACCAATTCACTTTGTATGCAAAAGGAAATTCCTGAAGAAAACCAACATAAGGTATTTCGTACCATTAATATCCTCATTACGATTCTTCTGATATCATCATACATAGAAATTTTATATACATAATCCAATTAGAACGCCAAGCGAAAAAGGATATTAACACATAGAAGCGATGAGAGTATTTCTCATCGCTTTTAGTTTGTAACTTTATTAATAAACCCAAGAAGCTCCGATGATGATTAATAAGATGAATAGAACTACCACTAAAGCAAATCCTCCACCGTAACCTGCTCCACCAGACATATATTTACCTCCATTCATTAATGACTAATTGTGTTTTTTAAAACCAAGAAGCTCCAACAATAATTAATAGTATGAAAAGTACTACAATTAGAGCAAAGCCCGCTCCATATCCATGGCTCATCGTAATACCTCCTTTTTCATTTTCTAGGATATACTATTCAACGAATGGTCATTTCGTTTAGGCACTTCCCAATTTTTTTTGAAAAGTTCCATTTACCCTTTTGTGGAAAATTTCAAAAAATAAACATAGTTATTATTTTTGCAGTAGTTACCATTTATGTTATAGTAGAGTTTGTGGACAAGAATATACTGTTTAGGAGAGATTTCATCATGAAAAAATTGATATTAGCCCTTACATTAGCAGGTGGAGTACTTGCATTAAGTGCATGTAACCAAAGTGGTTCTGATACAGTGGCAGAGAGCAAAGTGGGTAACGTTACACAAGAAGAACTCTATAATACAATGAAGGATAAATATGGTGATCAGGCCCTTCAGCAACTAGTATATGAAAAAGTTCTTTCTAAGAAATACAAGGTAACAGATAAGGAATTAAATGCAAAAATTGATCAATTGAAAACAGATCTAGGTGCAAATTTTGAAACTACCCTTGCACAATATGGCTATAAAAGCGAAGATGATTTGAAGAAAACAATGAAGTTAGGCATGATGCAGGAAAAAGCTGCTCTAAAAGGCGTTAAGGTAACTGAAAAGGAATTAAAGGATTACTATGATACGTACCAGCCAGAGATTAAAGCTCGTCACATTCTGGTTCCTGATGAAAAAACAGCAAAAGAAGTAAAGAGCAAGCTTGATAAGGGAGAAAAATTTGAAGATGTTGCAAAAAAATATTCAACAGATGAAGGTACTAAGGCAAACGGCGGTGATTTAGGCTGGTTTGGTACTGGGAAGATGGATCCTGACTTTGAAAAAGCAGCATATGCTCTAAAAGTAAATGAAATTAGCGGTCCAGTTAAGTCACAATTTGGCTATCATATCATCCAAGTAACTGACAAAAAAGAGAAGAAACCATTTGCTGAAATGAAGAGCGAAATCGAGACTCAAGTAAAAACTTCAAAATTAACTACAGAAGAAATTAATAAAGCGATGCAGCGTGAACTTAAAGCTGCAGATGTTAAAGTTAGCGACAAGGACTTAAAGGATGCGCTTAATCCTCAAACTGGAACAGAGGCTGCTGCACAATAAACAGAAAAAAGCGGAAACGCCAATAAAGGCGCTTCCGCTCTTTTATTCTCCTGTTGCTCCAATTTCTTCTCGTTTTTCTTTCTCTCGTTCAAGGCGCTTCATATAGATTTCGCCTTCCAATTCAATGTTTTCCATCTCTAATTGCCGCTCTTCTCTCCCCGTTTTTATCGCCATTAGTGCACTTATTACAATCCCAACCACAACTGCATAGACCCAAATAGGAATAGTCAATTTATCTTGCTCCTTTCATAGTGGTTGTCCACTTTTACTAAATCATATTCAGATAATAGGAAATTATGAGCTGTTACAAAAAAAATAACCTCGAGTTGAGGTTATTTTACTTATGAAACACCGGTTTATAAAAGGAACGATTCTCCAACGCAAAAATTCTTTCTGTAAATTCACCTGGCTTCACTCTTTCCAAGGCACGGTCGAGCATATTCATTTTCGCATCAAGATTATCAATATAATGGAGGATTTCTGCTTCTTTAATCATCGGTGGTTTTGGACTTCCCCATTCTGCTTTTCCATGATGACTCAGTACAAGGTGTTGAAGAATTAGTACTTCTTCACCAGAAATACCTAGTTCTTCCGCCGCTTTACCGATTTCGTTAACCATAATCGTAATATGCCCAAGTAAATTTCCTTCTATGGTATATACCGTTGAAATCGGACCTGAGAGTTCTAATACTTTCCCCATATCGTGCAATATAACCCCTGCATAGAGCAAGTCTTTATCAAGACTCGGATAAAGGCTGGCAATTGATTTAGCCAAATCAAGCATACTAACTACATGAAAGGCAAGTCCTGATACAAACTCATGATGATTTTTTGTTGCGGCAGGAAACTCTAAAAAAGCCTTCTGATGCTTTTTAATTAAATGGCGTGTTATTCTTTGGATATTGGGATTTTTCATATCAAAAATGTACTGTGTGAGTTTGCCAGCCATTTCTTCTTGGCTTATTGGGGCTGTCTCCAAAAAGTCATCCAACTTTACGCCGTCAGATGGCCCTGTTCGTCGGATTTGACGAATCTTCAATTGGCTTTTCCCCCGATAATTTTGTAGTTCTCCCATTATTTTTACAATACTTTGTGGTGCATAACTCTTTCCATCCTCTTCATTGACGTCCCAAAGCTTCGCTTCAATTTCCCCGCTTTTATCCTGAAGAATCAGTGTTAAAAAAGGTTTGCCGTTGCTGGCAATCCCTTTTGTTGTATTTTTTATTAGTAGAAATAATTCTACTTGCTCTCCAATTTCATGCTTTAATATTCCTTTACCCATCTTTTTCACGTCCTTCCTACTAGTAAGAGTATAACATATCCTAATATTACTCTATGAAATTATCTGAACAGCACCTTTTTCTAAAAAAAGAACATTTTCCCTTTGAAAATAGGTCAGCAAATGCTTATGGCAAGTAAAAAATAATAGTTGATTTCTTTTCATCCCTTTAAGAAGTTCTAACACCTTTTCCGTCCTTTTCGCATCGAAATTAACAAAACTATCATCGATAATAATTGGAAACTGATATTTTTCATATACTGTGACGGCAAAGGCAAGCCGAATGGCAACGTATAATTGTTCGGTTGTTGCTTGACTTAGTTCATTTGCTTCAAATATGGTATGATCCTTTCGCTCAACTAAGAAGCCTGAACCAGAACTTTGTAAATGGATTCTTTGGTAGTTTCCATCTGTGAGAAACAACAGATATTCTTCCGCTTTTGAAATCATTCTTGGTAAATGTATGTTCTTATACTTTTCAATCGTATTGGAGAGGATCTGTTGCGCTACACAGTAGACTGACCACTCTTTTGCTGCCTCTTCTAATTCAAATTTTTTCTGCTTATAGTGATGGAGGATATCTGAATACACACCGCCTTCTTCTAATATTTGTATCTCGTATTTAATGGAAGCCTGCTCTTCTTGAAGTTCCTTTAGTTTAGCTTCCCAATTATGAACCTGCTGATTACATTCAGCCACTAATTCTGTGCTTTGACGCATTTGGAGAAAAGTTTCTCTCTCTACATCTGAGAGTATTGAGTATTGGAGTTGACTCTGCAGTGATTTGAGTTTTTCTAACAGTTGACCATGTTTTTCTGCTTTTGCACCAAGTTCGTAAAATTGTTGCTCTGTATCTACTTTTGCTGATGAGATAAGGTTATTAAATTCTGTTTGGAGATGATTAACTGCCTGTACTTTTTGCCTTAAATCGGCTTCGAAGTCGCTAAGTTTCACATTTCTGTCTTGACTCATGATTTGCTTAGCATGCTCTTCCTTTAATTTATTGCGAAGCAAATAGGCTCCGTTATACAGGTCCAGCCCCTTATCATTTAGATAGAGATTTGAAAAATGGTTCAAACCTTTTTCTATTTTTTCCTGTTGCTGCTCTATTTGTTGAAGTCTTAAATGATATTGTTTTTTCTCTCTACTAATCACCTTAAACTGTTCAATTAGTTTGTAAGCTTCTAGTAAAAAGGCCTCCGCAATATACTCAGGTATTCTTAGTGAACGACTAATGGAAGCAAGCTTTTCATTTGTTTGGGCTGACTCCAACTCCCATTGTTCAAATTTGGCAATGATCTTTTCATATTGAGAATGTTGATGTTTCAACTTGATTTTTACGATCTGAAGCTCTGCTCTCCTCTGATTATCCAAGGCTAATTGCTCTTCTAGCTTTGAGATTTCAATATATTGGGCTGATTGCAGTTTTCGCTCTAACTGTTCTTTCTTTTCTATTAACTCATTTAATGTTTGATTTAGCTCTGCCCCTTTCGGCAGGTTCTTCTTTTTTGTCATCAGGATGAGTAGTAATGTACAACCGAGAATCCCGATCGTAAATAAAAACCACTGCTTTGTAGCCACCCCATAAACTGTTATGGCAATTAAAATAACCTCAAAAAGTACATACTGAAGATTCTTTTGCTTCCCTTCTCTTTCAGCTTCGGCTTTATCACGTTCATTAAACTGTTGATAAAAGTCTATTTTTTCACCTAAGTTTCTTATTTCCTTTTCTATGCTCTCTTTATCATTTCTCGACTTTACCTTCTCTTCTAGTGCCAGCCGTTCCTGTTTTGTAAGAACCTGTCTCTCTAAAGACCGGACCTCTTTTTCGATTTCCTCTAATTTGCCTTTTTCTTCCTGATACTGATTTTCTAACTCTTCCTTCACTTCTTTTAGCTTTTGGATTTTCTGTGATACCACTTCAACTTGGTTTTTCATATAAATATTTGTATTTAGAGCTAAGATCTCTTCTTCATCAATATGTAAATGAAGTTTTTCCCTAGTAATCGACAACTCTTCTTCAAAGGCTATAAGTTTTGTTTCATATTGAAGTCTTTCCTGCTTTAATTGGTCGTAGAGAGGAACTTGATCTAGTAAAGCTAAGATAGCAGGCTCCTGTTTAAGAAACGATTGATTGGGTTGACTCCTCTCCGCTTCCTCTCTCAAATTTTCAATTCTTTCGGAAATACTATTAATCTCAGCCTTATAGGGGTGGATGAGTTCATTTATCTTTTCGATTCTCTCAATCCCACGTACAGGGAATTCAACATCTCCTAATTCATTCAGCTCTTTCTTTGTCAGCCTTTCATCTTTGACAATGGATTCGATTCTTTTCCATTCGTTAAGTTTTTCTATTTTCTCTTTAATTTCCTGCAACGATTGGTTTACTGCCTTCATTTCCTTTTCGAGCATTTCTTTCTTTTCTACTAAGTTTGTATAATTTCTATTCTTGGATTCTGCTGCTTTCAATTCTTTATTTATTTCATGTAGTGCCTGTAACCTTTCATTCAATAAGGGTTTCTTCCCTGATGGCTTAAATCGTGCATCGAGCTCCTTCTGCAGAACAGTTTCTGTTTTTGATAACCTTTCTGTCCCTAATGTCCCCGCGGAAAACAAGAATTTGCCAATCTCTTCACTTTTCATCTGATGAATATTTTGTAACCCCTGCAAATTAAATGAAAAAATAGATTGAAATAGGCTTTTATCAAAGTTTGCTATTAATTCCTTAAGAAGTTCTTCACCGCCCATCCTGCCATTGTCCATATAGACCTTTACATCACCTGCAGCCTTTCCCTTTACGCGTTCGATTACAGCACCGCCATGCTTTTCATGGAAAATTCGGATTTTACCACCATATTTAGTACTGTATTTTGGCTCGTAACGGAGTTCGGTTGTTTGCTGTTTTGTAGGGAAGCCAAAAATAATTGCATGGATAAAGGCCATAATTGTGGACTTCCCAGCTTCATTTTCTCCATAGAAAACTTGAAAATCATGAAGGTCGGTAATTTCTACATTCTCTAATTGGCCAAACCCATAGATATGCATTTCGAGAATTTTCAACTATCCTCATTCCTTTCTCTATGATTGATAGAGTAACTCGAGCAGCAATTTCTCTGCTTTATTGATTAGCTCTTTTTGATCGGCAGTTGATAACTGACTGATATACTTTCTCCCTAATTGATGCTCCAATAAGGGTGCTAAGGCTTGATCTATATCCGCGTAGTTTTCAATTGTTTCAAACAGTTCAGCATAAAAGTTTGCGTCTCTTTTCAACTGTTCCTTATCTATTTGCTGCCCTTCTATAACAGTTAAGTCAACAATCCATACAAAGGAGTCCTCTTCTTTTTCATTCTCTAATAGGAGTTCTAACAGCTCACCATTCAAGCTTCTTTGTTCACGCTCATCTGCTAGTACAATATTTTTCAAGGAAAGTGATAATAACGTTCCTTTTTGTTCCCTCCGAAAACTATTGATGGTTGTTTGGCATAATTGTAATACATCAAGGAAGTTTTCAGCTGCAGAAGCATCTACTACTGTTTCTTCCCAAATAATATCGGCCGTTTCTATAAAATTTATCTTCTTATCAAGATCAGTCAATGTTACAAGATAAATACCTTTCATACCTGTTTCTTTCTTATTCCTGCCTTGAATATTACCTGGATAAATAATCGGCGGAGATTCTGATAGGACAGCACGTTTATGAATATGACCTAAAGCCCAGTAATCAAATTCTTTCTTATGTAAATCACTAACTGAGAAAGGCGCATAGTTATCATGTTCAGCCCCTCCGCTTTCATTTCCATGAAGTATCCCAATATGAAAATCGGCGCCATCTTTCTTCCGATAATCATCTATTTTTCTATCATAGACATGCCTTGTTGGATAACTGAAACCATACAGATGGACGATCGCACCATTCTTTGTCTGTAAAACTTTTGATTCAACCTCACTATTAAACACATGAACATTTGCGGGCATATTAAGATGTACCCATGATCCATTTAAATGGTCGTGATTGCCGTGGATGACATAAACTTGAATCCCGTTTTCTGCCAACTTAAGCATCTCTGTCCGAAACCGAGACTGTGCCCGCAGGCTGCGATCTTCACCGTCGAATAAATCGCCTGCTAGAATCACAAAGTCGACCTGATGAAGAATTGCAGCCTCCGTAACCTTTTTTAAAGCCGCAAAGGTGCTCTCTTTAACTCGGGTAAAGATGTCTTGTGGCAAGTACTTTAATCCGACCATCGGGCTGTCCAAGTGCAGGTCCGCTGCATGAATGAATGATATTCTTTTCATAAGACATTCCTTTCCACTTCTTTTCTTCATTGTAGCACCGCAGAAATACGAATGCACGTTCTTGTCAGTTATTTATTGAAAAAAAAAGCATTTACCGCTTGGTAAATACTAAGATTGTCGAGGAGGGGGTATAGTTAATTGATTGTTTCTGCTAATGGACCTGTTGATTTCCGCTCCGGGCACTCGCTTTCCGCGGGGAGGTCCTGGAGCCTCCTCGGCGCTTTGGCGCCTGCGGGGTCTCCCGTGACCTCTCTATCCCGCAGGAGTCGGTGCCCTCCACTCCAATCAACAGGGGGCAAATCAACAGACAAATATAAAAACGATAAAAAAAGGGGTGCCCCTAAAAGTTATACTTTTGGGACACCGTCTTTTCCTGCCTTATTCGTTCTTTGTCAGCTGTAATGCTTTTTTTATATCTTTAAAGGAATTGGATTGTCCATACATTAAAACACCACCCCGATATACTCGAGCGCCAAATATAGCTAAGAAAACAATCGTTGCGACTAAGATAGCAATTCCTGCAATTGCTTCCCAGACTGGAATGGTCAACATTCCTACCCGCAGAAACATAATCATTGGTGTAAAGAACGGGATGAAAGAGGTCACCGTTATGAACGGAGCATCCGGCTTTCCTAAGCCAAACATAGCAATCATAAACCCAGCGACAACAAGCATAGTCATTGGTGTAATCATTTGTTGAACATCTTCAATTCTGCTGACAAGAGAGCCGAGAAATGCGGCAAGTGTGGCATAAAGAAAATAGCCTAGAATAAAGAAAACAACCGAATAAATAATCGTTCCCAAAGGGATATTATCAAAACCATAAACACCGAAAAATCCTTCTTTTAAGGATTCCATATTTTGTTTTAGAGAGAAATAACCTACGGACAGAAATACAGCGAGCTGTGTCAGACTTAATAAACCGATTCCAATTATTTTTGCAAACATCTGTTTAATTGGAGAAACACTTGAAATTAAAATTTCCATCACTCTAGACGACTTTTCTGTTGCTACTTCCATCGCAATCATATTAGCGTACATTATTACTGAAAAATAGATGATAAAGAGCAAGACATAAACCAGACCGCGTGCCTGATTCAGTTCCTCTTCCGTTTTTGCATTCTTCTCAAGAGCAATTTTCTTAAAAGACACTGGTTCATAGAGCTTTTCGAGCTGAACAGGAGTCAATTGAATTTGTGAAGCCGCCAGCATGGTTTTTACTTGCTGAAGACTCGTTTGAAGATCAGTAAACAGGGATGAATCAGCAATACTCTTGGCCTTATAAGTAGCTATCGGAAGTCTTTCATCATTTAAACCAAGAAGAACAATTCCTTGGTAAGTTCCTTTTTCAACTGCTTTTTCTGCCTCTGCTTCACTGCCCTGGAAAATTGTCAAGTTAATATCTTTATTAATTGCCCTAACTTGTTTATTGAATGGATCAAAAAGTTGACCTGTTTCATCAAGCACAGCCACATTTTCTTTCCCATCATTTTTATCGAAGATAGCAATGATATTAGTTAGGTTGGTTAAGACCAAGACAATAACGATTGTTAAAAGGGTTGTGATGATGAAGGATTTTGTTTTTAATTTATTAATATAGGTGTGGAACAAAATAATCCAAAAACTATTCATATGAATCACCTACTTTTTCTATAAAAATATCATTTAATGATGGTTCTTCCAGGGCAAACTTCCGGATAAACCCTTGGCTGACAATTTCCTTAAGTATTTTTTCAGCTATGTACTCTCCTTCAATTTGCAGGTGAATTCCTTCCATAGTTGGTTTTGACCTTACGACTCCAGGATAATTTTTCAAGAAATCTAATGGAAAATCGGCATGGATAACAAGGTTCTTTTTCCCAAAGGAACGCTTGATTTCTTTTAATGAACCATGGACGACTGGGCTTCCTTTGTGCAAGATACAAAGATGTTCACACATTTCCTCGACATGTTCCATTCTATGGCTTGAGAAAACGATAGTCGCCCCATCCTCTTTCAGAGATAGCACAGCCTCCTTTAGCATTTCCACATTTACTGGGTCAAGACCGCTAAATGGCTCATCCAAAATTAGTAATTTAGGTTTATGGACGACGGCAGCAATGAATTGTATTTTCTGTTGATTACCTTTGGAAAGCTCCTCAACTTTTTTATTTTCATATTCAGGAATTTTGAATCGATCAAGCCATGATTTTAATTCCGAAAGTGCCTGAGATTTTTGCATTCCTCTTAATCTGGCTAAATAAACGATTTGGTCACGAACCTTTAATTTAGGATACAAACCTCTTTCTTCAGGAAGATAGCCAACCAAATGACTGGTGGAATAGTCAATCGGTTTCCCGTCCCAAGTAATCTTACCACCGCTAGTGTCCAGTAACCCTAAAATCATTCGGAAGGTCGTTGTTTTCCCTGCACCATTAGCCCCTAAAAAGCCAAACATTTCTTTTTCAGGAATCACTAAAGACAAGTCATTCACAGCTGTAAAATTCCCGAATCGTTTCCTGACATGTTCAAGTTTCAGAACCATTTCACACACTCCTCTCCCTCTTTCATACGAATTTAACAAATTTTGGTTTCATTTAATTTTTGCGCAATTTTAGTAATTATGTGAAAATAAATAAATAAATAACATGATTCTTTTAAGGGGTTGTTGATATGAAAACGTATAAATTAACATCTTTTGAAAGCAATGGGGAAAAAATTTTAGATGAATCCTTCCAGGCTGAACATGATGATGCGGCAAAAGAATTAGGCCAAAAATTGTTAGCAGAGAAAAACTTATTAGAACGTACACATCGATGCTCCTCACCAAGCGGTAAGCTATTACTCTTTCATTCTTAATAATGAAGGCGCTATAAATAGGAAAAGGATATCAAAAAAAAGCAAAGAAGCCGCGGGCTTCTTTGTTTATTTACCAATAAATCTGGGTGGTCTTTTTTCGATAAATGCCCTTATTCCTTCTTGGTGATCAATGGTTTCTCGCATTTTTTGCTGTGAATGTTTTTCTAATTCTAAGATTTTTAATAAGTAAGGACGATTCATATCAGCTAAAATCTTTTTCGTTTTAATCATCGCCTGAACGGGTCTCCGTAACCAATCTGAAATTCTAGCATCTAATGTCTCCTGAAGATTGACTGCCGCTACTTCTTCAATTAATCCTAACTTTAACGCTTCATCAGCATCCATCATTTTCCCGTCCCAGATTAGTTGTTTCGCTTTCGTCTCTCCTAACTTTTTCTCTAAGAAGAAATGAGCACCGCCATCTGGAATCAGACCAATCCCGATAAAATTCATTGCTAGCTTACTATTTTTATCAGAAATAATATGGTCAGTTGCTAGCGCAAGGCTAAACCCCAAGCCGGCAGCTGGACCTGTAACAGCACTTATAGTAAGTTTAGGCATGCTATAAAGAGTAACAATTAGTTCACTAATACTGTCCATTACAGGATAGAAATCACTTTCGCTCGAGTTTGAAAACATGGTTTTAATATCGCCCCCTGCTGAAAAGCCTCTTCCTTTTCCCGTTAGAACGACAATATCAATTTCATCCGACTCGCTAATTTCCTTCAGTTTACATACTAACCCCCTAATCATTTCTGTATCCATGGCATTTAATGACTCAGGTCTGTTCATTTCTATTGTCGCCACACGCCCTGTAACTTTTACATTCACCTTATTTGTTATAAAGTTTAACGACACGAGAAAACCCTCCCTCCAATTCAATCAATTCCATTATAAATGGAATTGAGGACATAAATATAGGTAAGTTTTTTAAAAATAGTGAATTTTCTATCCCATTAATTCAAAAAAAGACATCAACGGCCATTCACCGTTGATATCTTTTTTGGGCTATTTTTTAATAATATTCATCCTTCTTAAAAACTCAATTGGCTGTTGTTTTCTAAAGTGTTCTTTTACCATATAGGCAACACCTTGTTCGTTCTGTGACCGTGTCACCCAATCTGATGCTTTCTTCACTTCAAAATCGGCATTCCACATCGATACACCAAGGCCTGCAGCTTCAAGCAATGGAATATCATCAATCCCATCTCCAATATAGACGATTTCTTTTCTTTGAATCCCTAATTGGCTTGCAAGGTATGATAAACCCGATAATTTTGAAACACCGGTTGGGACAATATCCAAACGTAAAGCATCTAGTTGAATTAATTCAATCTCAGTATACATTTTTTGAAGTGCTTTTTTCGCATCCTGAAGGTCACTTTCTTCTTCAAAATAAACTTCTATCTTCGGAGGGCTCACTGGCTGGTCATGTAGATACTCTGTTAGTGACGACACGAATTGCTGCGAATAAAAAACAGGATCCCCTGAGGTAAAAACAGTTTTTGCCAACAAATTATTATTCAATTTTAATTTATTCGCTAATGAAAATTGTTCGTGGACAAGACGAATTTGACACGGCAGCGCCTCTAAAAAGCTGACTGTATCATAGGTAATTTGTTCACCAATCCTTTTCACATAGATTGGTTTGTCCTCAGAACTTGCAATAAATGCACCTTGATGGGTAATGAGAGGTGATTTTATTTTTAATGCTTTGGCTACTTTTCTTGTGGAAGGAAAGCTCCGCGATGTGACAAGCGTGACATAAATACCCTTTTGCTGAACATATTCAATAGCCTCTTTTGTGGATTTATGGATTTTTCCGTTTGTTTGAAGAAGTGTGCCATCAATATTTAAAGCAAGCAAGCGATAAATCATTCCGTTGCCCCCTGTTCTTGGTGAAATAGCCTTTATAACACTTTTATGAT
The DNA here is from genome assembly GCF_002567005.1 of Bacillus sp. AFS073361. Taxonomy (GTDB): domain Bacteria; phylum Bacillota; class Bacilli; order Bacillales; family Cytobacillaceae; genus Neobacillus. The sequence goes on along the minus strand of NZ_NUZU01000010.1, from coordinate 181,742 downwards.
TTTTTAGGCATTTGTAGAACAGAGCTAAAAAAGAAAAAGCCTTCGGTTAATACCGTAGGCTCGTATTTCAATTTACATTTTTCCGTATAGGTCTTCAAGAGGCTTCATAATTACTTTGTTTAACTCGCCAATAACCATGCTCATCCGTTGTTCTGCTTGCATTAACCTAGCAATTTTTTCATTTTGCTGTACTAGTCCTACAGTTGATTGTGCTTGCGCAATTTCTTGTTCAGAGATATTCTGCCCCATCATCTGTTTCTGTTGCAAGTCTAATTGGATTTTGCGAAACTGATCAAACATTTGTTTTGCAGCTGGGTCTGCGTTCACTTCTTTATAAGCTTGCTGTAGTTGTGTGTATTCATCACTTTGACGAATAGCTGTTTCTAACGCATAGGCGGAATCATATAGATTAACTGCCATTGGTATCCACTCCTTTTTATTCACGCTTTTCAATCCGAATCAACTATAACAAACTATTCACCAAAATGCGAGAATGTTAAAATCACCATCTCGAATAGTGTTACATACATTACTATATCAACTAATGCCCATAAGGAAAAAATGGTTCCAATATAGATAGAAATCGGGGAATGTCTATGCCTTTTCCATTAACTCAGGTTACCATAAAAGCAAGAACACCTAAAAATAAGAATGACAGCATAGTAAAAATATCCACCCACTTGTTTACTAGTTTGGGATTAAATAAGAAACTTCAATTAAATATTAAGTTAGGGAAAAAGTCGATCCAAACAGCAATCCAACCAGTAGACCTGGACCCTAAAAATTTGATCCTTATTCCTGAAAATATTCTCAAGAATTTTTGCCTGCCCACCCAGAGTTATAAATTTCAAGCCATCTATCGGGATGAACTTCTAACACTCGAACTCGGACCTGTGATTGGACTAGTAACAGATTTCCCCTCCACTAAACAAGAAGAACCACATTTTCGTACTATTCATGCTTTTTGCGAGGAACTACATCATGGAATTACTGAAATAGGCGGCTTTTTTTATGTTTTTTCATATGAGGAATTTTTAAATCAAGGTTATTATCTTATCAATGGAAAATGGAGATCGTTTGAGCATCCAATACCGGATGTGATTTACAATCGTATCCATTCCCGTAAAATTGAACAATCTGTCCCATTTAAACAATTTCGTAAAAGACTTGAAACCATGATGATTCCTTTGTTTAATGAACGTTTCCTATCAAAATGGGAAGTATATAATCAAATATTTCAAGAAAAATACCTCCTGCACTTCTTACCTAAAACAAAAATTTACACAAAAGAGCATCTGTATGAACTTACCGACGAATGTGAAACAGTTTTTATAAAGCCGGTTCATGGCAGCCAAGGAAGAAATATTATCAAGTTAAAAAAAGAAGATAATAACCGCTGCACTTTACAAACCTCGATTGCAACACTTAACGACAACTCTAGCCATCAATACTCCTTAGACGAAATACACAACCTAATCAAGCCTATTCTCCATAATCGTTTTTATATTATTCAACAAGGTATTGAATTATTGGCGTATGACTCATGTTCCATGGACTTTCGGGTACTATGTCACAAAAATCTGAACAACCATTGGCAAGTTACCTCAATTGTGGCAAGGATAGCTGCAAAAGATGAGTTCGTTTCAAATATTGCCAGGGGTGGAAAGATGCTTAGACCGTTAGATGTTCTGCGAACTTGTCTTGGGCCCAAGAACGCTTTAGAGGTGCTTACACATATGAAAGAATTAGCAGTGGAAACAGCGTCGACTATTAGTAACTCACAAACAGGAATAACAGGTGAACTTGGCATCGATATTGGCATAGACCAAAACGGAAAGCCGTGGATTATTGAGGTAAACTCTAAACCCTCGAAAAACTTTGAAGATGGATTAGGAAAAATTAGACCATCTGCGAAAGCACTTATTCAATTTTGTACACTGCTTGCATTCGATACGACTTTTATAAAGGAGGACTCGTGATTTGATTGCCTTTGGAATAATGACCATACGTTTTGACAGTGAGCAGTCCTATATCAACGACATTGCAAACCTTGCAGAACCCTGTGGGATAGAATGCTATCGCTTCTCCCCCGCCAATATAAATCCACTTACATTAAAAGTAAAAGGAAAAAAATTCATTTCACAAACAAAATCCTGGGTAGATAAGGAGTTTCCCATTCCAACTATTATCTATGATCGTTGTTTTTACGGGGATGATGACTACTCCAAGCAGTGCATTCCGATTGTATCTTGGCTCAAGAACAGACCCGATATAACCTTTTTAGGATATGGACTTCCTAATAAACTGGAACTCTATGAGGTATTAAAAAGTACAGTTTTATCAGCTTATTTGCCCCCAACTCAGGCAGTTTCTAGTACTAACATCGTGTTAAATGAATTAATTTCCAAGAAAAGAATAATTTTAAAGCCAATTAATGGCTCTCAAGGAAATGGTATTTACTATTTGAAAAAAAACAACAAATCCTTTCATGTTAAAACAGAAAAAAACAAGAATATTATCTCAAGAATATTCCCAAATGAAACCAAACTTAATAAATGGCTGCAACCACTAATTAACAAGCGTCCCTACCTAATGCAGCCGTATTTAGAATTATCAAATAATGACCTGAAGCCATTTGACATTAGGATCCTCTTACAGAAAGGGATCGAGGGAAAATGGGGAGAAATGGGCAGAGGGGTTCGAGTCGGAAGTACCGGGGGAATCCTTTCCAATTTAAGTGCTGGTGGTTCAATTGTTCCTTATTTGGATTGGGCAACCTCTTTTTTACCTGCAAAAAAGGAATACATCCATCAGGAATTAGAGTACATTCTTTCTAATCTTCCACCTATACTTGAAAATGCTTTTTTACCATTATTTGAAATTGGCATCGATATCGGAATTGCAAAAGATGAATCAATTTGGATTCTGGATATCAATTCGAAGCCTGGTAGAAAGGTCATCCTTCATACACAACCAAACGTAAAGGAGACATTAACCCTTGCCCCTTTGCTTTATGGGAAGCAGCTAAGTCAAATGGATTTAAAAGAAAGGAAGAGCTATTATGAGAAAACATTATCTCATTGAAATTGCTCAAAATGATCAATTAGTAGTTTTCTGTCCTCCTGCAATACTAAGAGAAAAAGAGTTATCACGAATTGCCTTTGGTTCAAGATCAATAGAAGTTGATTTTATCCCACATCCTGATCAAGATGATCGGATTTCAATCAGCCGGGAAATTCAAAAAGCACTTCAATTTCCAAGTTTCAACATTCCACTTCATGTTTTTTTATCTAACCAAAGTCTAATTATCGGTCCACTTGTAGGTATTTTTACAGCAGGATTTACTTCCCTGCCATTTGAACCGATTGGCGATCGAACCCAGTTTTTCTCAAAACTCCTATCGGTTAATAAAATGGTGGGCGCCTTACCATTTGTGTTTGGAGAACAGCATATTGATTGGGATCTTGGATGCATTGAAGGTTATTTTTATCATAATAACGGTTGGGAAATGGTTGATATTCCCTTTCCGAATGTTATTTATGATCGACTTCCAAATCGAAGAAGTGAAAATAACCCAAGATTAATAAAAGTGAAAGAGCGATTGCAAAAAGAGTACCTTATCCCTTGGTATAATCCTGGATTTTTCAACAAACTCGAAATTCATGAAAGACTTATTCAAGATGAAACCGTGTCTAATCTCCTTCCAGATACATTACCATTTACATCCTTCTCCTCTATCGAAACGATGCTTTCAACCTATGGTCATGTTTTTATTAAACCTAAAAATGGCAGTCTTGGCTTAGGGGTTCACCAAATTATTTACGACAAACACACTGATGATTATTATTGTCGATACCAAGATAAAAGCAATGTAAACCGTCTGAGAAAATTCTCGAGTTTAGAAAGCTTGATGGGAAACGTATTTGCAAATCAATCTCTTGAAAAAATGCTAGTACAACAAGGGATTACTTTAATCCGCACTGAATCCCGCTCTATTGATTTTAGAGTCCACACCAATAAAGATGATATGGGAAATTGGCATGTATCTGCGATTGCAGCGAAGATAGCAGGACCTGGCAGCGTGACCACCCATTCAAGAAGCGGTGGAGATATTAAGACAATGGAAGAGATTTTTTCCAACGAGGAAAGTTCACTATATACAAAGAAACTCTCCAACGCCGCAATGCTTTTAAGCGGCTCAATCGATCGGCATGTAGAAGGAATAATTGGTGAGATTGGATTTGATTTAGGTATCGATCGAAATGGAGAAGTTTGGCTCTTCGAAGCAAATTCCAAGCCTGGAAGAACCATCTTTACTCATCCTGAATTAGAGGAATTTGATTTGCTAACCCGAAAATTATCAATGGCATTTGCCGTCTTTCTTACCGAACAATCCTTACTACATCCAGTGGAGTTAATCCAATGAGGACCAATTATCCAGGCCCTCTGGTTGGAATTATGACATCAAGAAAAGCGGATGGTTCTATCGCCGGTAATGGCCCGCTTTTTATTGCATTACAAAAAAAGCTTATTTCACACAAAGGAATAAGCTTTGTTTTTATACCAGAGGATGCAGGTATAAACCATATTACAGGCTATACCTTTTTACCTGAACAAAATCACTGGATAAAAGAAAAATTTCGCTACCCCGACATTGTATATAACCGGATCCCCTTCCGAAAGTCAGAACAAAACGAACAATGTCAACAATTTTTTTCTATTTTAAAGGAGAAGAATATCCCATATTTCAATCCATGTTTTATTGATAAATTTGAGCTCTATGAGGTGTTTAAAAAACATCCATTTCTGAAAACGTTCCTGCCAGAAACCATCCCTATCCGCGGAAAAATGGACTTATTCATATTTCAAAAGAAGCATAAGAGCATTTATTTAAAACCTTCCCAATCCTCCAAAGGTAAAGGAATTTTCCGCTCAAAGCTAACTAGTGCTGCTGGACTTCAATTAGACGGGATACACCAGCATGAACTTTTTAAATCCTTTGATCATTTTTGGGAAAAACACGGTGTGGCATTGTTGGCAAAAAATTACTTAGCTCAAGAGGAAATAAAATCAGCCAAGTACAAGGGGAATCGCTTCGATTTTCGTATCCTCGCCCACGGAGCAGACAGTGGGTACACTGTAACAGGAGTTGGAATTCGGCAATCACAGACACAGGATATTACAACCCATATTCCAGCCGGAGGCAGACTCCTGCCCTATGAAAATTTACAAACTAAGGAGCATGATCGGTTTATTGAAGCAATTGTTCCTGAAATCGGAATGGCACTGTCCGATCGATTTGGCTATTTCGGAGAGTTTTCAATTGATGCGGGAGTAAGTATGACTGGCCAGTACTATATTTACGAGGTAAATTCCAAACCAATGAGATTTGATGAAGAGGAAATTGAGGAAAAGAAAATCGAACAACTTTGCAGCATTTTCCTCCAACTCTCCAATTATAAAAACTGACAGAAAATTCATATTTAAATATTCTCCCAAACCAGTTAAGCTATAGGTAAGAATATTAAAGGGAGGATTTCGCGATGATCTTGCACTTTCAATTAAAACCATTATTTGAAAACAAAAATATACCCGGCTGGAATTTTTCCTTTTATCATAAAAAACAGCGGGTGACGGGAGTTTATCACCAAACAGGGAAAATAGAATGGACTACAAATGTGCCTGAACAGGATGAGATTGAGGCATTATCAAGCCAAATCCATGAACTAATGCTTTACCATGTATATGAATAATCGATATTTTGAATGACCATCGTGCATGAAAACTTGTCTTTTCCGCAAAACTAAATATAGTTTTGGGAAAGGAATGATAAGGATGGACAAAGGAAAAAGCATGGGTACGGATGCAGGATCTGCATATGAGGGCAGAGATAAAGTGTTTATGGATGTTGACCGAATGATTAACGAAGGAATGTCCGGCGGGTCAGTGCATTCCCGCCAGGAGTCAACTAATATCGAAGAAGCCCGTGACCTTCAAGAAGAACAACCGCCCTATGAATGCGATTGATACCAACAACTAAAAGAACAGGCTAGCCGAATTAACCTTGGCTAGCCTTTATTATTTATTAGGTTAAGTAACTACTGATATAATGTTAGATGTCACTAAAAAATTTTAAAATGGGGAAATCAAAAATGCTAAGAAAATTATTGTCTATTTATGAAAATTCCATTTTGTTTCCCGATCAACCAATTACTCATTCAGAACAGTTGTATGTATTTTTCAGCGAGATGGAAAAAGAATGGATTGGCATTCCAAAATCTGAGGTAACTGAAAAGGAATTAACCCTTCTTCAGACGATTTATCAATTAGTTGAGAATCCATCAAGTGTCCAAAGTTCTGATACCCAAGGATGGGATGCGTATTTATTAGAGGATGGTCCTCCCCCTTCTTATCATGCTGAAACAAACCTTAGGTTCATTCAATTTCAGATTAACGGAGATGATACGAATCAACTTGAGATCGAGTCCGCATTAAAGGGATTCTTTACTGAAGGAGTTATAATCATCTGGGAGAACAAAAGACGAGGAATTATTATTGAAGAGGCCACGATAGTCTCACTTACGGAAGAAGAATTGATTTCTATGTCAGAAACTTTAGAAAGTGACTTTTATGTCAAAATCGCTTTTTTTGTTGGAAAGTTTAATTCTTTTCACGACCAACTTCGGTCAAAGTTCCTGCTTGAGAAAGAATTTTTTTCCTTTGGCCTGATCAATCTTGTCTCCCTTATGAATATTTTTACATATGAACGGGTTCTTCCTGCATATGTGGCTTATCACTTGCCGATGGATTTAAAACCAAAGATCCATCAAGGAATATTCGAAGTTTTTAATGATGAGCCTGAGATGTATTCGACCATTAAAGTTTTTCTTGAAAATAATTTAAATGCCAGTTTAACGGCAAAAAAGTTATACATCCACCGAAATACACTCCAGTATCGAATTGATAAATTTATTGACAAGTCTGGAATCCAATTAAAGGATTTTTACGGGGCCTTTACAGTCTTTTTAGCTTGTCTTCTATTTGAACAAAGTCAAAAAAGGTAACAAAGTGCCCAAAAAAGCGTTTTCATTCTTTGTGCAGTCTGTCCATACCTATTTTCTTCTGCTGCTTGTAAACTATTCCTAACAAGATAAAGGGAGGAATTACAATGGCTGAGTTAAAATTAGATCATATTTATAAAATTTATGATAATAAAGTAACAGCTGTACAAGACTTCAATTTACATATTGAAGATAAGGAATTTATCGTGTTTGTTGGACCATCAGGGTGCGGGAAATCTACTACACTTCGAATGATTGCTGGTCTTGAAGATATTTCTAAAGGTGATTTCTACATTGATGGTAAAAGAGTAAACGATGTAGCTCCAAAAGATCGTGATATCGCGATGGTTTTCCAAAACTATGCCCTTTATCCACATATGACTGTTTATGATAACATGGCGTTTGGCTTAAAACTTCGCAAATTTCCAAAAGATGAAATTGATCGCCGTGTAAAAGACGCAGCAAAAATTCTTGGTTTAGAAGCTTACTTAACTCGTAAACCTAAGGCACTTTCAGGTGGACAACGCCAGCGTGTAGCATTAGGCCGTGCAATTGTACGTGATGCAAAAGTATTCTTAATGGATGAACCATTATCAAACCTTGATGCAAAGCTTCGTGTTCAAATGCGTGCAGAAATTGCTAAACTTCACCGCCGCTTAGATACTACTACAATCTATGTAACACATGACCAGACTGAAGCGATGACAATGGCAACACGTCTTGTCGTTATGAAAGATGGAATCATTCAGCAAGTTGGTTCACCTAAAGAAGTTTATGAAAAGCCAGAAAATGTTTTTGTTGGCGGCTTTATCGGATCCCCTGCGATGAATTTCTTTACCGGAAAACTAGAGGATGGAAAATTCGTCATTGGAAATTCTTCGCTTGCTGTTCCAGAAGGAAAAATGAAATATCTGCGCGAGCAAGGATATGTTGGAAAATCAATCATCCTAGGTACACGACCAGAAGATATTCATGATGAGCCAGTTTTCATTGATGCATCGGCTGGATCAAAAATTAAAGCTCAAGTAGATGTTGCCGAGTTAACTGGGGCAGAATTAATGATCTATTCCAGCATTGGCGGCCAAGATTTCGTAGCCCGCGTTGACTCTCGTGGAGATATTCATCCTGGCGATTCATTAGAACTAGCATTTGATATGAATAAGGCACATTTCTTTGATGAAGAAACAGAATCAAGAATCCGCCCGTAATATATAAAGTGGAAGCCCCGCTGGGCGCTTCATCTGGATTCAGAGAATATGGACAAGTAAGCCTCGCTTGGTAGCGAGGCTTACTCTTTTATAAAAAATACTTCCTCTAGATGACAAGCAGGACATCGATACACATGGGGGCACTTATGACCTGAATTTGTATCAGGATATCCATCTTCCATCTTCATTAGGTCTATCTCCATATATGGACTATAATCATCATAAAAATCCATTAGACGACCACTTTCCATCATAGGTTCACCGCAATTTGTACATAATAAATAGGCCTCACGAAAACCATTACATACTGGGCATTCAGACATTCCATTCACCCTTTTGTTTATTTGATAACCTTAGTTTGTGTTAACTTACATGCCCTATGTAACGGAATAAATTACCAATTAATTTCCCGAATAAGTCTTTCTGTTTTAATCATAATAAGTATTACAAAGCAAGCAACCATTCAACAACACGATGGATGAAACCAAGAAGGGTATTAGCCGGTGCAAGTCCGACTCATCCAGCCAAAACAAAAGTTTTATGAATGTATCTCCAATTTGTAGAAAGTTTATCAAAGTATTATTGATAACATGGGTTAGGCCTAGGCGGCGATGGTTTAATCTCCATTATGGTTCAACTCCATACTGACCCCAAATTTATTAAGAGGAGTGTTATTCAACTATGGCAAGTAACAACAACTCTAATCAACTTCTAGTACCAGGTGTCGAGCAAGCTCTTAGTCAAATGAAGTATGAAATTGCTTCAGAATTTGGTGTAAATCTTGGTGCAGACACTACTTCACGTGCCAACGGATCTGTTGGTGGAGAAATTACAAAACGTCTAGTAGCAATGGCTGAGTCTCAACTTGGCGGATTCCAACGCTAATATTTAGTAATCTGAGTAAATACAAATAAATATTATGGCTAAGCCCCTTCCACTTGGAAGGGGCTTTCAATTTTATATCATATTTTCTGGTTTAACCCATTGGGAAAACTGTTCTTCCGTAAGATGACCTAATTTTATTGCTGCTTCCTTTAAGGAACCATTTTCTTTGAAAGCTAATTTGGCAATTTCCGCTGCCTTTTCATAGCCAATATGAGGGTTTAATGCTGTAACAAGCATCAATGAGCGATTCAAATGTTCTTTAAGAATCTCTTCATTAGCCTGAAGACCTACAGCACAATTTTTATTAAAGGATCTTATACCATCTGAAAGAAGTCTAACCGATTGGATTAAATTATTAATAATAATTGGTTTAAAGACATTTAACTCGAAATTCCCTTGACTCGCTGCAAAAGCAATAGCGGCATCATTTCCAAAAACCTGACACGTTATCATTGTCAAGGCCTCACTTTGGGTTGGGTTGACCTTTCCTGGCATAATGGAACTTCCGGGCTCATTCGCAGGAATGCTAAGTTCACCAATCCCACTGCGCGGTCCGCTTGCAAGCCAGCGGACATCATTAGCAATTTTCATTAAATCAGCAGCCAAAGCTTTAAGTGCACCATGTACATGCACAATCTCATCGTGACTGGTTAAAGCATGAAATTTATTTTCTGAGGACCGAAATGGATATCCTGTAAATATAGAAATTTGCTCAGCCACCATGTCACCAAATAATGGGGGTGCGTTGATTCCTGTTCCAACTGCCGTTCCTCCAATCGCCAAATCAAGCAGATATTGGCTTGCCTCTTTTATCATCTTTTCACATTTCTCTAGCATCCACCTCCACCCGCTAATCTCTTGTCCCAGTGTCAGTGGTGTTGCATCCTGTAAATGTGTTCTTCCGATTTTAATGATTTTAGAGAAATCCTTTTCCTTTTGCAGGAGTGTATGTTTAAGTTCTGATATTGCCGGAAGAAGTTCTTCTACGATTTTTTGATATGCAGCAATATGCATGGCTGTTGGGAAGGTATCGTTAGAGCTTTGCGACATATTGACATCATCATTTGGATGGATTTTTTCATGCCCAGCACCTAGGTCCTTTAAATATTCATTTGCCCTGTTGGCTATCACTTCATTTACATTCATGTTGGATTGAGTCCCACTACCCGTCTGCCAGACCACTAATGGGAAGTGTTCATCCATATCTCCTGCAAGAATAGAATCACATACTTTTTGAATCGCCTTCATTTTATTTTCACTTAGTTTTCCTAATTGGAAATTTACTTTGGCTGCTGCTTTTTTAATAAAAACCAAGCCACATATTAATTCCAACGGCATCTTTTCTGAGCCAATTTTAAAATTCTCCTTGCTCCGTTGTGTTTGCGCACCCCAATATTTCTCAATGGGCACACGAACCTCACCGAGCGTATCCTTTTCAATTCGATAATTCTCCACTTATCAACACACCTCACAAATTCATGTACTTCAATATATATACCCATTCCTATCTATTTTATTAAGGAAAGTAGGGATGTAATCAAAAAAACTGCAGACAGTTGTCTGCAGTTCTGAGTGTAGAGAAAAGAAATCGAATGTGGAGTTAATTACTTTCACTCTCTTCTACTGGAACAAAATAGTGGCTTTTACGATAAACCAATGCTTCCATCGTAGCTAATAGTTCTCCATCACTTTCTACACGGATTTTATACCATGCCGTACGGTTGTTTCGCTTTTCTTCTTCGGCTATAGCCCTTAGACGGGATCCTCTCCGGCCAGGAGACATAAAATTAACATTTGTTGACAATCCAACAGAAGTTTTCCCATAAGAATTACTCGCTGCTGCAAATACATAGTCAGCTAAAGAAAAGATAATAGCACCATGAACCGTGCCGTGTGAATTCAACATATGGTCATTTACTTCTAACTCAGCCGTTGCAGTCCCCTCTCCCATCTCAATTAATTTCATACCGAGAAACTGGGCATAAGGCTCTTGTTCGAGTGTTTCAAAAATTTGCTTGTAATATTTTTGATGAACTTCCTGTTCAGTCATACTGGATTTCATATTGACTCCTCCTGTTTTTTTGGTATGTATGCTCCAAGGAAACCTTGTGAGATTAGACATCGTCTATTTTATTCCACTATTATAACACACCGATAACGACATAGTGATTTACTGTTATACAAAAAACCGAAAAATTTTTAAAAATTTAAATTCTCATTTAATTCCTTCAACTATTCGCTCATCCACAATGCGTACCGCTTTTCCTTCAGACCGAGGAATACTTCTTGGAGCTAGCACCCTTACCTTCAAATAAACTTACCTCTTTTGATCTATTATTTTAATAATCATAAAAAAAGACTGGCGATAAATCCGATTTAATTCGAATTTATCGCCAGTCTGAACTTCAGACACTTATCTGCAGTTAATTTAATGTTTAATAATTGTATATCCGATATAATAAGAAAGGATTAAAAAACTACCGATCAATAGCACTACCGAATACTCTGACATATACTTCCCACCCCTATATAAGTAAATGCTAAAACATCTTTAAAATATCATAAGCGGAGGGTGCCGCAAGTGATGAATATTACACTTTATTAATTAAGAGGTGAACTTTTTGTGAACATTTGCCTTTTCGGAGCAACAGGCAGAGTGGGTTCGATTATTTTAGAAAATGCTTTAACTAATCAACATTCCGTTCAAGTACTGGTGAGAGACAGCAGTAAACTAAACATTAAAAGAGATGGCCTTCTTGTTAAGGAAGGTAATGTACTAAATGAAACGGATATTGCAAGTAGCTTAACAGGATCGGATGTAGTGATTAGTTCTCTAAATACAGCAGGTACCACGGTACTGTCTGAATCGATGCCCTTTATCATTAAAAATATGAAAGCGCTTGGAATACACCGAATTATTACCATTGGAACGGCTGGAATTCTCCAGGCTCGGTCTGCCCCCCATTTATATCGATTTCAATCGTCTGAATCAAAGCGGAAAAGCACACGTGATGCGGAAGAACATTTACGGGCCTTTTTATTATTAAAAGACTCAGGGCTGGATTGGACAATTGTTTGCCCCACTTATTTGCCTATTGGAGAGAGATTAGGATATTACAGATATGAAAAAGACTTTCTTCCTGATGATCCTTCGTCCATCTCTATTTACGATACAGCGGATTTTGCCTATGATCAGCTATTTAGCAATGAATTTATCGGTTCACGAGTAGGTCTAACCTATTAAAAACGCCCCTTAACATTTCATGTTAAGGGGCGAATTCTATCCAGCCAAATTTGTACCACCCTGTTGGAGTTGATACATTTGATAATATTTACCTTTTTTCTTCATTAATTCCTCATGTGTGCCCTTTTCAACAATCATCCCACGATCTAAAACAATAATCTGGTCAGCGTTCCGGATTGTTGATAATCGGTGGGCAATAATAAAGGTGGTCCTCCCTTTTTTCAGAACTTCCATGGCCTCTTGAATCACAGTCTCCGTTTCTGTATCAATACTTGAGGTAGCTTCGTCCAGTATAAGTATAGCTGGATCGAAAGCCAGCGCTCGTGCAAAGGAAATAATCTGTCTCTGCCCACTTGAGAGGGTACTCCCTTTCTCTAGGACTGGCTGATCATAACCATTTTCTAAGTTCTTGAATACCTTGTCAGCCCCTACATCTTTTAATGCTTTCTCTACTTTTTCTTTGGTTATCGCCGGATCATTAAGACTTACATTTGAAAATATTGTTCCTGTAAATAAATAGGGATCCTGCAAAACAATACCCATATGGTTACGAATAGATTGACGGGGGATCGTTGCAATATCTCTTCCATCAATGGTAATTTTTCCTTTTTGACAATCATAAAAACGGAAAAGTAAATTCATAATGGAACTTTTTCCAGATCCCGTGTGACCAACAAGAGCAACTGTTTCACCATGATTCGCTTCAAAATCAATATTCTTTAAAACGTATTCCCCGTCTTTATAACCAAATGATACATGATCAAAAGTTACATTTCCTTTAAAACGGGCAATTCTCTCACCACTTACATTTTCACCTGGTTCATCCATCAATTTAAATACACGTTCTCCCGCCACTAGAGCAAGTTCTAGATTGGCCAATTGATTGACAATCCCCTGAACCGGTTGGAAAAGCCGGTTGATATAATCAACAAAAGCGTAAAGCATCCCTAGTGAAAGGATCGTAGAAGTATTGAGTGCCTGACCGCCGAAATACCAAATAAATGCTACAAAAATAAGGTTTCTTAAGACACCGACCAAGTTGTGCGAGGTTAATGAATTAAGACTTAATAGTTTATTTTGGTACGTAAAATGTTCATGGTTAAGTTTCTCAAAATCAGCTTTTGTTTCTTTTTCACGACTAAACGCTTGGATGATACTCATCCCTTGGATTGACTCATTAATCATCGCATTTATTTCGCTGTTCCTCGACCGAATCACACGGTTATATTTTGAAGCATACTTCCGGTAAATCAACATCCATACATAAAGAATTGGTAATAACAATAAACAAATGGCTGCAAGCTTTCCATTTAAAATAAACAAAGCCACATAAATGCCTGTAATATAAATGGAACTTGTAAAAAAGGTGGCAAGAACCGTAACATATAACTCACGGATTGCCTCTGTATCATTCGTAATTCTTGCTACTACTTTCCCAGCAGGCAGGTTATCAAAATAATTTATTGGCAGGCGTTGAATCTGACCATACACATCTTCACGCATTTTTTGAATAATACGGTTGGCAGATTTTTGCAATAAGAAACGTTCACCGTACTGAAAAACAGCTGAAACAACCAAGAGTCCAAAATAAATGGTTAAAAGTTGAACGATTGGGAGAATCTCAGGCTGATAAAATGCTAGGATTTCAGAAAGACTAAGTTTTTTAGCATGATATTCTTCCTTTCTAACCCCATTTTTTATCTCCAATGTTCCGGCCTTTAAGGTCCTCTTTCCATCAAATTCAATCTTTTTGTCGATGAAAACAAACTTGGATCCGACTTGCAAAATTTGGATTTGCTTTCCCCTTTGTTCACTACTAGATACATACTTAGCTCTTTTATAAAATTTCCCCTCATAATTTACTGCTTTTTCGCCGCTTGATGTTTCATACCAAACAGATTCAATTCCTAAAATATGCTGATCAATGATATTTTTAGCAATAAACGGGCCAGCGAGATCGGTTACGACAGAAATGGTCAGCATGACCAATGCTGCGAAAATAATTTTTTTATACGCCAATGCGTATTTAGCTAATCGTTTCCCTGTTGTCATGCTTGCACCTCTTCCTCTATCTTCCCTGCAATCTGCTGGCGAATAAATTGTTCTTTATACCACCCATCATGTTCAAGAAGCTGCTCATGTGTCCCTTCTTCTACAATTTTACCATCATCTAAAACAATAATATGGTCGGCATGTTGGACAGCGGACATTCGATGTGTGGTAATGATGGTGGTCTTGTCATTTCTTGCCTTTCTAATATTATCAATGATTCGCTTTTCTGTTTTGGCATCAACTGCCGATAAGGAATCATCGAGGATTAGGATTTCTGGATTTTTGATCAGCGCGCGCGCTATGGAGATCCGTTGTTTTTGCCCTCCTGATAAGGCTACACCCTTTTCTCCAACGAGCGTACTTAATCCTTCTGGAAGAAGGGCAAGATCTTTTCGAAATGCCGCTAAATCAATGGCCTCTTCTAATTCCTCTTCGCTTGCATCTTTCCTGCCAAAAAGGATATTGTCTTTCACACTGCGAGAAAACAGTACATGATCCTGAGGCACATAACCAATCCAGTCGCGAACTTGATTTATGGTTTGCTCCTCTAAAGATACCTCAGATATGGTTACCTCTCCATCGCCTAGTGGATATTGTCTTAATAACTGCTTAATAAAGGTGGTCTTTCCTGAGCCTGTTTTCCCAACAATACCCAATGTCTGCCCGTGTAACAGCATAACATCAACTTGGTTTAGGTTATCATTCTTAGAAGAGGGATAACGGAAAGTTACCTTTCGATAATCAATTCGATCAGCACGTTTTATGTAAACAGGGTCTAGAGGATTGACCACTTCCTCCTCATAGCTAAGTGTTTCATTAACGCGGTCAAGTGAAGCATTCCCCCTCTGCATCACATTGATTAACTCGCCAATTGCGAACATGGGCCAGATCATCATCCCTAGATACACATTAAACGACACAAGATTGCCCAATGTAATTGATTGATGGAATACTAAATAGGCACCATACCCGAGGCCAATTAGATAACTAATACCAACAAGCACCTTAATCGTTGGGTCGAATAATGCATCAATTTTTGCAACGTTAATATTCTTGTGATAGACATCCTCCGTAAGTTGATGAAAGCGCTTGCTATCTGCGGTTTCTTGAACAAAAGCACGGATAACTCTAACTCCTGCGACTGATTCAAGTACACGGTCATTCAGTTCACCAAACGCATCTTGGGCTTCCATGAAGCGAGTATGAATTCTTTTTCCATACATTTGCATTAAAATCGCCATAATTGGCAACGGAATAATTGCCGCCAGTGTTAACTTCCAACTAATTAAAATTCCCATTGTTAACAGTAATGTCAGCATCCATACACTTGAATCTACAAGTGTCAGAATCCCAAAACCTGCTGTGATTGAAATGGCCTTTAAATCATTGGTCGCACGCGCCATTAAATCTCCAGTCCGATTTTTTTCATAGAATATCGGAGTCATTTTTAGTAAGTGAGTAACGAACCGGGACCTAAGTTTCCTTTCTACAAGGAAGGCTCCTCCAAACAGTCGGTACATCCAGACATAGGTTATTGCATAAGATGAAACCATGATTGCCAATAGAATACCAAGATATTGTATTATTTTCTTATGACTTATACTGCCCACATGAATATCATCAATTGCCAATCCGATTAATTTAGGCGGAATCACATCCAATATACCCACTAAAATTAATAGTGTAACTGCAATGACATATCGCTGCCAATTTTCTTTAAAGAACCAACTTAATTTTTTTAACACCGCAAACATAACTAACTTCCCCCTTATGTTATACTATACTATCCGCCCTCTATTGCTCCTGCTGTATTTCCCTTCCAAGACCCTGCCAAATACCTCATCCATATTTCCTCCCTCAAATTTGTTTTGAACTATAAAAAAAGACATACCGCAACAGTGCAGTATGCCTCCTTTTTAAAAAAAGGGACAAAAAAACACACGTCACGTATTAAAGAAAACGTAACCTGTGTTTTTGTCATTAATCAATTTCTTCACATTGATAAATTAACAGGAAAATTCTTCAGGACAGGTTACATTCAAATATTTAATTGTTAAAGAAACATGATTGAAATTAGTCATCTTTGTAACCCTCCCTTTCCTTTTTTCTTCCTTTGTAGGTTATCACCAGTTCTTTTAATTGTCAATTCCCATTTTTCTGAATTGTCTCAAATAGTTTTCTTTATCTAGAGGAATATTAATGCCCTCCCTTATCATTCCATTTTTTTCTCCATTTTTCCTTTTGTTTATTCCATTTCTCCTCCCATTTCTGAACCTCGTTAGTAAAATTCTCTTGAAAATTAAACCGATTCTTAGCAGCATCTTCCTGCTTTTTCTTTTCAATCAATGTGGAGATATGCGGGACATTAAAGCTTTCAGCAGGCGCATTCGCTAAGGCTTTCGTCATAACTTCCCGAAAAACAACTGCTGAACCTTTATTACTGACAGGCGTGATATAATGATCTTTGTCTGTTTTATCATAGCCAACCCAGATCGCCCCAACCAGCTGCGGGGTATACCCAACAAACCATTGATCCTTCAGGCCGTTTATCCCTTCTATTGGAACCTGAGTTGAACCAGTTTTTCCTGCCGTTTCTCTGCCAGGTATTTGTGCAGCCTTACCAGTACCTTGTTCTACTACACCAAGGAGCATGGTCGTCATATTATCGGTTACGGCCTTGGTTGTGACTCTTTCTTTTTTTGCCTTCCAGACAGCCACAACCTTTCCGTCAGCATCAATAATTTTTTTAATCGCATGGGCCTTCATTCTCACTCCGTTATTGGGAAAGACAGAAAAAGCTTCAGCCATGTTCAAAGGAGAGACACCTTTGTGTAAACCACCTAAGGCAAGGGATAAATTACGGTCATTTTTGTCCAATGAAATTCCGAACCGCTGAATGGAATCTAATCCTTTTTCAACCCCAAGTTCATTTAATAGCCAAACCGCGGAAACGTTTTTAGATTCTTTTACAGCTTCATACATGGGCACCTGACCGGAATATTGATCATCGTAATTACTTGGTTGATAACTCCCAAATGTCATTGGTTCATCTTTTAACATATCAGTCATCTTCCAACCTTCCTCCAATGCAGGTGTATAAACCGCTAATGGCTTAAAGGAGGAACCAGGCTGAGCCTTTAACTGCGAAGCTCGATTATAACCTCTAAACGTATGTTTTCCCCTGCCGCCAACAATTGCCTTAATCCCACCTGTCTTGGGGTCTAGGAGGATACCACCGCTTTGAACAAGGATATCTATTCCTTCTTGGAATAAAGAATCATTTTGATAAGTCTCTTCCATGGCTGTTTGCATTTCAGGTTCAAGCTCTGTAAAGATTTGATAGCCGCCTGTTAGTAATTCATCCTGTGATAATCCATATAAGTTTATAGCCTCTTCTAAAACCTGATCAACATAGTATGGAAACTTGCCTCGGAACGGGTCACCGCCTTTATCATTCAAAATTACTTCTTCATGTATGGCTTTTTCATACTGAGAATCGGAAATATATCCTTGTTTCTTCATTTGTACTAATACTAGATTTCGCCTTTCAGTCGCCTTTTCCATATGCTCATAAGGATTCAGGGCAGATGGTGCTTTAATTAGTCCTGCAAGTAATGCGGATTCACTGATTGAAAGGTCTTTAACCTCTTTGGCAAAATATTTGCTCGCAGCCTTTTTAATCCCCCATGCACCATTACCAAAATAAATTTGATTTAAATACATTTGCAAAATTTCTAGCTTTGAATATTCCCGCTCAATCTGTAGTGCTAAAAAAACTTCCTCCATTTTCCTATTTAAGGTTTTTTGTGAAGTGAGAAGTGTATTCTTAGTTAATTGTTGCGTTATCGTACTGCCTCCTTCAACCATTCCTCTAGCTTTTAAGTCACGGACGAGCGCCCTTGATGTCCCAATCAAATCCACACCGCTATGTTGATAAAATCGACGATCCTCAATCGCAACAATCGCATCTTTCATTGAGTTAGGAACCTGCTTAATAGAGACACCTTCATTTTTATTCGCCGACACTTTACTAGCTATATCCCCATTCACATCATAAAACACGGTAGCTTGTGGCAGTTCGTTCTTAAGTCCTGATATATCTGCATCCTTAGAAAAATAATAAAGTAGTCCAAAAAAACTTAAGATAATGATTAACATGGAAAGCACCATAATTTGGAGCAAGTGCCACTTTTTCAAGTTATTAAAGATAGTCCTAATTTTCTCTTTTAATACCAATTGAAAAACATCCTTTATCAGTAATCTATCATTGGTTAATTTTCGTAGATAGGGAAAGTTTTTATGACAATATTTAGTATTCCAAAAAAAAGAAAAAAGATGGCGGATTCCCATCTTTTTTCAGTCGTTTATTCATTTTTCGTTAATTCTTTAAAACGGTGTTTTGATACCTTTTCATCAATACTGCTAAAGATCCGATAATTTTCTTCATCCAAAATCCGAAAATGTTTACTGAGAATATTTTGTTGAAGAATATACCCGTTCTTTTTCGATACAACTCTCCACCAAATCCGGCCGCCAAGCGTTTTTGACTTCCGAATATCTATCCCTTCGCGGGCAACCGTTTCTAACACCTCCAGCGGCTCATTCCCAAATAAAAATTGGACTGTTTCAGTTTCACGAAAAAGTGCACAAATCGAAACGACAGTAGACCAATTGGCTAAAACTCTACCTTTCTCAATTTGAACAAGTGTTTTCTTAGAAACACCAATAATGTCTGCCATTTTATCCTGTGTATAGCCAACTTCCGTCCGTATAAGGCGAAGCTTTTCAGAAACCTGCATTATAATTTCATCTCTGGTCAAGTTAAGCCCTTCCTTCAATTACAACTAGTGTAATTTTACACTAGTTTGTTTATATCTTCAAATCCTAACATCAAAAAACTGTTATCTTTTTAGATAACAGTTTCAATTATTTATAGGGATTTAGGTGGTATTTCGCAATTGCTAGAACATGAATTTTTCAAATCGCATGCCCCGCATTTTCCCTTTTTTGATTTATTAATAAACCTAACTAAAGCCCATGATGCATATCCAAAAATAGCTGCTCCAATTAATATATTGGCAATCATTTGCTCCACCTCTTTCTAGAATTAAACAAGTCCTAACAATTTGCCGCCTTGATAGATGATCAAAGAAAGCACATAAGCAATTGCAAATGCATAAATCATAGAAAAAGCTGTCCATTTTTTTGAATTTGTTTCTTTATAGATCGTTGCTACTGTCGCAAGGCATGGGATGTATAACAAAATGAAAACCATGAAACTATAGGCAGCAAGCGGAGTATAATAGTCCGCCAATAACCCTTGCAAACTTGCATCATTCGGAACAAAATAAATAATATTCATGGTAGATATAATGGCCTCTTTTGCCAAGAACCCTGTAATTAACGAAGCGGATGCCTGCCATGTTCCAAATCCAATTGGATCAAAAATTGGGGCAATCATATTCCCAATCGCGGCTAAATAACTATCATCCATGTCAACCTTTAAACCATTGGGGCCAGCATAAGATAATAACCAGATAAAGACAGAACCCGCAAAAATAAATGTTCCAGCTTTTCTAACAAACCCTTTTCCTTTATCCCAAGTACTCCTCCACAGTGATTGAAACTGGGGAAGACGGTAAGGGGGCAGTTCTATAACAAATAATGAAGTTTCCGATTTTAGTAATGTAGACGAAAAGATTTTAGCTAAGACCAATGCAACTACAATCCCAAGGACATATAGGCTTAGCACAACTAAAGCCTTATTTCCTGCAAAAAAAGCTCCAACAAATAACGCATACACGGGTAATCGTGCTGAACAGGACATTAACGGGGTAAGCAATATGGTAACCAGCCTTTCCCGTGGTGTCTCTATTGTTCTGGCAGCCATTATTCCTGGTACATTACAACCGAAGCCAATCATCATAGGGATAAATGCCTTCCCATTTAACCCAACTGACTCCATAATTCGGTCCATTACCAATGCAACACGGGCCATGTACCCGGAATCTTCTAATAAAGAAATAAAGAAAAATAGGATAAAAATTTGCGGCACAAATACGAGTACGCCGCCTACCCCAGCAACTAAACCATCAATAATTAATGCATGAATAAAATTAGAAGCATGAATGGCGTTTAAAACCGACTCAAATCCTGTCGTAATGGGCCCTGTTAAAAATCCGTCCAAAGCATCAGATAATGGTGTTCCGAGCCAATCAAAAGTCAGCATAAACATGACATACATAAGCAGTAAGAAAATAGGCATTCCTAAAAAGCGATTGGTAACGATCATATCAATTTTCTCAGAAAGCGGAATGTTAAAGTTACTTTTTACGGCCACTTCGACAACGATTTTTTCTATTGCTTCTCTTCTTTTTTGATAAATATAGTTTGCTAATGATTTTACATTATAAAGTGTTTGTAAGGTTGACTCCAAGTTAACAATTAGATCATTAAGCTTTTTCTCGCCAACAATAATATTTACATAGTTTCTAACATATTCATTACCTTCAAAATATTGAATAGCTAGAAATCGTCCAGAAAGGTTGGTTTTGCCATGAATCTCAGCCGTCAAAGCAACAATTGCAGCTTCTACCTCTTTACCATAGTAAATAAGATTCTTTTTAGCAGGCTGGATTGATTGAGTCGATATGACATCAACTAATTTATCACAGCCCTTTCCATTTCTCGCCACAACAGGAACAACCGGTACTCCGAGAAGCTCAGAAAGTTTAGATGTATCAATTTGAATTCCGCGTTTATTTGCTACATCGACCATATTAAGTCCAATAAATGCTGGTTTTTCAAACTCAAGCAATTGCAAGGTTAGATGTAAATTTCGTTCTAATTGTGAAGCATCTAATATATTTAGCAGGCGGTCCACTGATTCATTAAGAAAGAAGGATGTAACTACCCCTTCATCCTTCGATAAGGGATTAAGTGTATAGACACCAGGTAAATCAGTCAAATGACCAATATTATTTTTAAAAACACCAACTTTTTTTTCAACTGTGACACCGCTCCAATTACCAACATACTCATAGGAACCTGTTAGATTATTAAATAATGAAGTTTTCCCAGTATTAGGATTTCCAATAAGTGCGATGTCCATTATATTCTCTCCACTTTCATTCGAACTGCTTCTCTACGGCGAATACCCACACATTGTCCGCAAGATTCAATCATAATTGGACCGCCAAATGGCATGACACACTTTACACACACTTCAGAGCCTTCAGTAATCCCTAAGTCAAGTAATCGTCTTTGTACCAGGTGACCTACAAGAGAAATATCAATAATTTTCCCTTTATCTCCTACTTTTAATGAACCAAACATGTATATCACCCTATCTCCACTAATTGAGAATGATTATCTTTCTTGTATTTTAACACTTTTTTGAGTTAAAAAGCTTAATAAATTTGTCAAAAGTTTGAAGAATTTTCATGAATCAACGACAATCGCTTTATAAAAAAAATAGAAAAGAGCTTGAAGCCCTTTTCCATTCGTATTACTTATAAATGTTATTTTGAAAATAATCTCTTTGGTACCGCACTCATTACAATGATGATAATGATTGCACTGATGATAAAGCTTGGCAGCATGAATGTTCCATTATATAGGAGTGAGTAAATGGCCACCGGCTGTCCCTTTGGCGCATATTCACCGAAGAACACGATGCCAGAAATAACATGGCAGATGTATCTTAAGGCACTTCCTAAGAATGCACCGATAATCACATATGTCATCCACTTACCTTTTTCATTTTTGGATATCGCCTCCTTCACCAGACCAGTAAAGACACCCGCTAACCCTACAACTGTAAAGGCAAGAAAATAATCAATAAATCCTTGTAAGAATGTGTATACTTGAGCGAATCCAAGGATAACCTGCAATAAACCTAGTAAAAATCCTGTTAACAAGCCGCCTTTTATCCCCCAACGATAAGCAATTAAGAAGATAGGTACCATGGCAATTGACACCGAACCTCCCTGTGGCCATATCTTTAAAGATAGAATTCCGGCTAGAAAATCCAATAAATAAGCTAAAGCAGAAAAAACTGCCACCTCAGCGATAAATAATGTGTTGCTTCTTTTTTGATTCACAACGTCTCCCCCAATTTTTGGACTCGTTAGAAGTCTTCCTATTACAAGATGTGCAATAAAATAAAGAACAAAAAAAGCAATGCACGACGCTAAGGATTGTCTGCATTGCTTTCATAATCGGCAAACCACATCCCTACGCTAGTGTTAACTAACAGGTTCATAGGGTCAGAACTTAACCGTTCACTCTCAGCCGCAAGAATAGCAGCTCCCCCTGTGGAAGTATTCAATTGTTTCCATAGAAAAAAATATACTCTTCTTTATTCACATTTACAAGGAAAATATACTTTCTTATCGTTATTATTACCTAGTCGAATCAGCAATTAAGACTATATGAATAAAATTCAAGACTTTTATTTTAAAATAAAGGAGGTATTTCTATTTATGTCTCGAATAAGTACAGTAAGGAGTTTTTTGTCAATAACATAGGGGGAAGACGGCATGTTCACGGAAAACCAAACAGATTTAATTGATTTTTTCAATCAAAATAAACAGAAATTAATTCAAGATTGGGAAAATGCCATTGTTACCACTAATACGGATCCTTTTAAGTTAAAAATTCACGAAAACGGCGAGGCTCTGCTCGATGTTTTACTTAATATGCATAAAATGACGGAAAAAGACCTTTTAGACATAATTGAAAAACTTGCTATTGAAGTATCGGAAGAAAGAGTTTTGGCTGATATTAACCTTGGTGATTTTGTTTATAATGTTAATCTTGGCAGAACAGTTCTATACAGCCATTTAAGTATTACTGGGATTCCATGGGCAGCCATGCAGGAAGCATTAAACAATGTAAATTTTTGTTTCGATAAATTTTTATACTATGCTGTTTCCCATTACTCAGAAGCAAAAAACAAAATTATTGAAGAAAAAACAATGCACATTGATTCTACACATCAGGATCGATTAACATTGCTTGGGCAAATGACCTCAAGCTTTATTCATGAGTTTAGAAACCCCTTGACATCTGTTCAAGGATTTATCCAATTACTGAAAGCTGATCATCCGGAGATGAAATATTTAGATATCATTTCAAGTGAATTGGATCAACTTAATTTTCGTATATCACAATTTCTCCTTCTGTCAAAAAAGGAGTTAATTGGTAAAGAAAAGGATAACTTCAATTTAAATACATTAGTGGAGGAAGTCTTAAACTTCCTATATCCAAGCATACTTGATGGAAAAGTAAAAATAAGAAAAGAACTCAGTGAAGATATTACTCTTAATGGGTATGCAGATGAAATTAGACAGGTATTAATTAATATCATCTTTAATGCGATTGATGTTTTGAATCATGCTGAGAATCCGAATCCTACAATCGAGATCAATAGCAGTCTACAACATCAGTTCATCAAAATTAATATTTCCAACAATGGGCCTGTGATTCCTGCTGAACTTAGAAAATCCATTTTCGAACCATTTTTTACGACGAAAAAACTAGGTACAGGTCTCGGCTTGTTTGTTTGCAAGGAAATTATTGAAAAACATAAGGGAAATTTAGAATGTGATTCATCTCCAGATAAAACTACATTCTCGATTCTCTTACCGGTTGCAGCCCTAACCTAATCTTATATACAAGTAATTTTATAGCTAGAATAACCAATCCCACTTTATATAAAGCAGGGATTTTTTTATTTCTTAATATTAAGTCTTCCCGATAACAACCTGCTTTGCATATGATGAACTAAAAATTTTTTATCGGGAGATTTGACTAATGTTTACATTAAGGGTTGATAATGATATTGAACTCCAGCTATTTCAACAACATCACGCATCAAGTCTTTATCAAATGGTGGAGGAAAACCGTGAACATCTGCGTGAATGGCTGCCATGGGTGGATAGCATGAAATCCCCGTATCAGTTTGAATCCATTATTCCGATATGGCTAAATCAATTTGCAGAAAATAGTGGATTTAATGTGGGGATCGTCTATAAAGGTGAGTTGGTAGGCTCAATTAGCTTACAACAAATAGATTGGCACAACCGAATGACAAGTATCGGATATTACCTTTCAAAAAAGGCAGAAGGTCATGGAATAATGACTCGATCCGTTCAGTTCCTGCTTAACTATGCATTTTTCCAATTAGGTTTAAATCGTGTTGAAATCCGCTGTGGTATCAAAAACAAAAAAAGCCGTGCCATACCTGAAAGACTCGGTTTTATAAAAGAAGGTATCATTAGAGAAGGCGAACAATTATACGGCCGCTTTCATGACCTTTTTATTTACAGTATGCTTGCCCGGGACTGGAACAAACGAGTTCTTATTTAAATAAAAAACTGACTATCAGTTTCATGGATGTTGCCGAATTGGCAGCATTTTTTCTGTTCGATTTGCTAATAGATTTTTTTTTTGAAATAATGTTTAGAGACCAACGGAAGTGAGGTGGCATACCTTACACCTGTAAGGTGATAGATGATTTGGATGAATGTATTAATTATTGTTATCCTAATAGCCTTTACCGCCCTTTTTGTTGCTTCAGAATTTGCGATGGTAAAGGTTCGATCCACAAGAATTGATCAATTATTATCGGAAGGTAATCCAAAAGCAGAAGCAGCTAAGAAGGTAATTTCAAATTTGGATGGTTATTTATCCGCCACCCAGGTGGGCATTACAATTATCTCCCTTATTTTAGGCTGGCTCGGGGAGCCTACTATTCGGGAACTGTTAGATCCAGTTT
Source organism: Bacillus sp. AFS073361 (assembly GCF_002567005.1). Lineage (GTDB taxonomy): Bacteria > Bacillota > Bacilli > Bacillales > Cytobacillaceae > Neobacillus. Next base: position 156,512 of record NZ_NUZU01000010.1, on the reverse strand, counting down.
TTGACCTAATTCATATCCCTTTATCACTTAAACACATTATTTCGTTTATCCTTGCTTTCATTGTCATCACTTTTTTCCATGTCGTCATTGGTGAATTATCACCCAAAACGATTGCGATTCAGAAAGCAGAAGAAATTCTCTTGTTTTTTGCTCGACCGTTAATTTTGTTTCATAAATTGATGTACCCGTTTATTTGGATACTAAATAGGTCGGCGCGGTTTGTTACTGGACTTTTCGGGGTACAGCCCGCATCCGAGCACGATATTGTCCTTTCTGAAGAAGAATTAAGATTAATTCTCTCACAAAGTTATGAAAGTGGTGAAATTAACCAATCTGAATATCGATATATGGACCGAATATTCGAATTTGATAATCGGGTTGCTAAAGAAATTATGGTTCCCAGAACTGAACTCGTAACACTTTCAAAAGATGCATCCATGGAAGAAATTATTGAAATCGTTAAGGAAGAAAAGTATACAAGATATCCACTTATTGATGGTGACAAGGATAATATTTTAGGGGTTATTAACATAAAAGAAGTCTTAACAGATTGTATCCAGCAAAAATGCACTGGAGACCGACCGTTGCTTCCCTATCTAAAACCCGTTATTCATGTCATTGAAACCATACCGATTCAGGAACTTCTGCTCAAACTGCAAAAAAATCGTTCCCATATGGCTGTTTTATCGGATGAATATGGCGGGACAGCAGGTATTGTCACGGTTGAAGACATACTCGAAGAAATTGTTGGTGAAATACGCGATGAATTTGACTTGGATGAGCTTCCTCTTATCCAGAAAAAAAATGATGGACATTTTATTTTAGATGGTAAAGTTTTAATTAGTGAAGTAAACGACCTTCTCGGTACCACACTGGATGAGGAAGATGTCGATACGATTGGCGGCTGGTTTTTAACACAAAAATTTGATGTACATAAAGGTGACTCCATTGAACATGAAGATTTTGTATTTCAAATTCAGGAGATTGAAGGACACCATATCTTGTACATAGAGGTTTTTAAAGCAGATTCAGATGAAAAACAAACAGATGCTGCTCTTGAGTAGGATCTGTTTGTTTTTCATCTAAATTTTTGTAATATTTCGTCTTTATTGTTCATATTCACTATGTTTCTCCATAAAATATAGTTATCAACTAATATACTAACCAGAACGTTTGACTGTATAGTTCAAATTCTTTATAATTATTGTTAATTTATTAAATTGTCGAGGTGGTATGATGACCATTAGACGAGATTAGGAGAAAACTAGAAATTAATTCAAGGAAATAAGAGCCAATTTTTTTATCAAACTGGGAGGTGACTCCTTACCTGTCTAAAAACAGGATAAGGGAACTTATTTGGACATATTTAACTTGGTTATTATAGCCATTTTAATTGCGTTAACTGCTTTTTTTGTTGCTTCAGAATTTGCAATTATCCGAATTAGGAGCTCAAGAATTGATCAGTTAATTGAAGAGGGAAATTCGAGTGCAGTGACATCTAAAAGAGTAATATCTAATCTGGATGAATACCTTTCGGCCTGTCAGCTGGGAATAACCATCACAGCCCTTGGTTTAGGTTGGCTAGGTGAATCAACTTTTGAAAAGATTCTCCATCCAATATTCGAAAGTCTGAATATTCCAGCAAGCTTTAACCAAGTATTATCTGTTGGCTTTGCATTTGCAGCAATTACCTTTTTACATGTAGTTGTAGGGGAACTTGCTCCTAAAACATTAGCAATTCAGAAGGCAGAATGGATTACTTTGTTGGTGGCACGTCCGCTTGTACTATTTTACAAGGTAATGTATCCCGTTATTTGGCTGCTTAATGGCTCTGCACGAATTACGACTAAATTTTTCGGTCTTAAGCCTGTATCAGAAAATGAAATTGCACATACAGAGGAAGAACTTCGAATTATCCTTTCTGAAAGCTACAAAAGTGGTGAAATTAACCAATCTGAGTTTAAGTATGTAAATAAAATTTTTGAATTTGATAACCGTATTGCCAAAGAAGTTATGGTTCCAAGAACAGAAATCGTATCCTTATCTAAAGAAGATACACTTGAAACCTTTCTTCAGGTATTACGCGAGGAAAAATTTACACGATATCCCATCATTGATGGGGATAAGGACCATATAATCGGTCTTATCAATATAAAAGAAGTAATGACAGATATAATTGGCAATGAAAAACTATCAGAGCGGACACTGGAAAACTATACTCGACCAATTATTAGAGTAATAGAGACGATTCCAATCCATGACCTATTAGTAAAAATGCAAAAAGACCGCGTTCACATGGCAATATTAATGGACGAATATGGTGGTACTTCGGGACTTGTAACCGTTGAAGATATCCTCGAAGAAATTGTTGGGGAAATTCGTGATGAATTCGATATGGACGAAATTCCAGAGGTACGCAAAATTAAAGAGCACCACTATATTATTGACTCTAAAGTTTTAGTTAGTGAGGTTAATGACCTTTTGGGAGTAGAAATTGACGATGAAGATGTGGATACAATTGGCGGCTGGATTCTAACCGAAAATTACGAAGCTAAAGAGGGCGATGTCCTCCTTCATGACACTTATTCCTTTAAAATTCTTGATATGGAAGAGCATCATATTCGTTATATTGAGGTCACGAAAAACGCCAGTAATGATGCCAGTAATGACGAGAATGTTAGTCAACAAGTTTCAATATCCAATTCAGAAGTGCTTTCTTAAAACATTCTACCAGACGGATTTTTACCCGTCTGGTTTTTTATATGATTCCACAGGACCTTAGACCCAGCAAACGTTTTCTAACTAAAAACAATGAGGACCAGATTTTTATCAATCTGATCCTTTAACCCGCTTCCTGCAATGATTATCTAGATTTAAATATAATCATTTCCTCTTCTATTTTAGCAATTTTAACTAAATGAGAATCAAGCCGTCGGTTGATATGTTGAATTTCGTTACTATGTGTTTCTTCAATGCGTTGAAGCGATTCCTTGATATCAGAAAGGTCAATTTGATTTACTTCTACACGGTGTTCTATGCTATCCATTTTTTCAAGCCGGGATAACCGTCTTTCAATACTTTCTAATGTTTCATTTAAGGTACGGAATAAACTTTTTATGTCATTAACATTATCTGTTAGCTTATCGATTTCTTGTACCATCGGAGGTCCCCCCTTCGTTCTTGCCCTTATCTTATCATTATTTTCACTATAAATATGTTACAATATCAGCAACACTTGATTGAAGTGAACAATGATTTAAATTTTCCAAACCCTTAATACATATCCCCCGCATCCACACTTTTATCCATATATTCCTCCATTAAAGTACTATTTATTAGTTATTAAAACCTTTTTTGAAAAAAAAGTTGTGATTCTTTGCACACAAGTGAACGTTTTAAGAAAAATAAATGAACATTTTAAAAAATCTTAATATCGAAGGACCTGTCCGTGAATAAAATCACATGCAAAACTATATAAAAGTTATAATCTTTCATTATAGGGAAATGGAAACAGACGATACTAGCTTAAACCAAGACATCCATTTCTTTCCTTATTGGATCAATACTTAATAGGAAAAGGTTGGTGCTTTTAGATGTTCATTTCTATTGATGAAAGAGCTGCCACATGGTTTACAAATGAATTCGAATTTAACAAACCATTTTGTATTCGGATGTTTCCACAATACGCTGGGTTTGGAATAAAGCATAAAGGCTTTACCCTTGCTTTTTCAGCGGAATCCCCTGTTCATGTTGGATATTCTAAAGAAATTAATGGGATTACCTTCTTTGTTGAAGAAAATGATGTTTGGTTCTTTGAAGATACTAAAACATCCTTAACTATGGATAACCATCTAGATGAAATTATGGTCACATACCACAAACTCCCAAGCTTAGCGGTAAATTAATTCGATATTAAGACAATAAAAAACAAGCCAGCATTTATTTATGTGGCTTGTTTTTTATCTATGAGTTTGGATTGGATATTAATTCACTTGTTTGTCGAGGCCTGGCGGGAGTAATTTTTCACTTTCAAATACTTTACCAAGTTTTTCCTCCCCCTGTGTGAAGGTTACAGTAGCTGCATCAAAATTAGGGGTTTCCTTTTTTAATTCATCTGCTTTAGCTTGGTATGAAGCCGCAAAATCCTTAATCGCCGCATCAAGATCAGCTTTTTTATCTTTTAATGATGCAGGAATTTGATAAGTATTTAATTCGGCTGCAACCGAAGCTGCCGATTCACTTGCTTTAGCTCGATCTTCAGCATTCGGTAATTCCTCAGGTGTTGCATCTTCTTTAGTTGCCTTTGCAACATAAGCATTTAAATCTGCATCTTTTGCGTTAATTTTATTACCAAGATCCATATAAAATCTGACTAATTCCTTTTTTACATCTACTTTAGATGCTGTTTTTTCCGTTGTTTCCTTCTTGTCTGTTTTTGCTTCATCATTGCTTGAGCAGGCAGATAAGCCAATAGCCATCATAATCGCTGACACAAATAACAAGAACTTTTTCATTTCCATTACTCCCTAATTTGCTATTTTTGAAACCTAGTTCATTTTACAATATTTTATTATATTAAAAAAGCATTAAGTGTTTCCGTCATAAGATTTAGCAAATAATCCAATAATAAGTAATTTTTTTTGCTTTTTTTTTAGTAAAATTGAGATAATAGCAATAGACAATAATATTTCTCAAAAATGAGGGGTTTCAAAGATGGTAAAAAGTAAGAATAAAAAAACACAGCATTTAGCAACCATTTTCCTTGTTGTGATGGGGATCGGCTTTCTAGCCACAATTCCAATAAAAGAGTCAATCTGGGGAATTATCCTGCAGGGGGGATTTGAAGCGGGTCTAGTAGGTGGACTTGCCGATTGGTTTGCCGTAACAGCATTATTCAGGCATCCACTAGGTATTCCAATACCACATACAGCCCTGCTGCCAAAAAATCGGAATAGAATTATCGCTGGAATCATTTCCATGTTAGAAAATGATTGGCTCACCAAAGAAAGCATCCGTAGAAAAATTGAGACCATTAATTTTACTGATAAAATATTTGACATCATTGACAATGAATTACCTTCTCCAGCAGTCCAAAAGAATTTCATCACGATGGCTAAACATTTGCTAAAAATTTTTGATATATCAAGATTTGCTCCACTGCTAGAAGAAGAAATAAAAGATAGAATCCACGAAATCGATAGTAAGAATTTTCTTCCTTTGCTAATAGACCAAGTTAAGATCAGAAATTATGATGAAAAAGCTCTTGATTACTTACTTAAAGAAGTTGATGAATGGGCAAGAAAGGATAGTACAAAGTATAAACTCGGCGGGCTTGCGGTCGATGCTGTCGAAAATATTAAAGCGGATGGATTTATGCAATTCGCCTTAAAATCGTTTAGTAATTTGGTTAACGAAGAGAAATTAGGGAGTATAATCCAAAGCCTTATTTTAAAAGGGGTAGCTAGCTTCAAAGACCCGCTAAATCAAAATCGCCAAACATTAATGATTCATATTGACCATAAACTGCAATCGTTAAAAAATGATCAGAAGGTCTACGATGAACTTAATAATCTTAAAACACAACTGGTTGATAAATGGAATCTCCAAGAACAAATTACTAGCTTATTAGCTCAGATAGAACAAAGAGCTTATGGTTTTATTGATAAACCCAACTTTTATGATGACTTTCTCCTGCCAATTGTTAAAAATGGCTTAGATGGGATCAAATCAGATCCAGAAAAAATTCTTGCGATTGAAGCCTGGATTAAGAACCATATTTCTAGTTTTGTTGATAAAAATCACTCAAAAATTGGCATACTTGTCAAAGAAAATTTAGAAAAACTGGATGATAAAACACTCATTAAAATGGTTGAAACAAACGTTGGAAAAGACCTTCAATGGATCCGAGTAAATGGTGCGGTCTGTGGATTCTTAATAGGGCTTGTCTTAGTTGGTATTAAAGCGATTTTTTAATTCTCTACCAAAAAGCTGCAAAGTGTGCAGCTTTTTTTTATTAAATTCTTATTTTGTCCTCTTAAATCAAAGTTCTTTTTCAGAAAAATCCTACATATTTACTACTGTAGTCATACTTCTAACGTAAAAAGGAGGCTGAAAAATGGCAATAAGGTTAATTAAAATTTCTGTGGTGTATTTTGTCATTGGGGTTTGCATGGGTATGTATATGTCTATGAAGGAAAGTTTTGACTTCACCCCTGTTCATGCCCATATTAACCTATTAGGTTGGCTGACTATGGCTGTTGCTGGTCTCATCTACGTTGGTTTTCCAAGTGCTGCAGAAACAACACTCGCAAAGGTTCACTTCTGGATTCATAATATTTCTTTACCTATTATGATGATAGGACTCTCGTTTTTAGTATCTGGGACCGAAAGTGCTGCGCCTGCAGTGGCTACTGGAGGTACATTGATGGTATTAGGAATCATTGTCTTTGCCATTAACATTCTTAAAAATGTAAGGAGTTAGCTGCTCTTTTAGTACTTTTCGATATTTTACAATGTACAACAAAAGACGCCATCTTTTTGGCGTCTTTTCATTTCTAGCGGTAAGTTTCTAATAATTTTCTTCTAAGTTTGTTCTTTTCTTCATCCGATATCTTGTAGTTATAGTTATAAATAGCCCCTTCCCAATCTCCATACATCGGGTTGGGAAAGAGGATTAATTTTTCCCCAAATTCTTCCCTATACTTATCGACCATCTCATTTCTTTTTGTAAATGATAATTTATCAAATTCACTGAAGTCCCCGAGGTTATCACCAAATAATAAAAGAATTTCATGTGTTTTCGCCACTTGACGGCGGCGTGTTTCTTTCCCAACTTCACCAGGTTGAATTAATAATACATGATCAACATCCGCTTGTGGCGCACCCACACTTTGCAAATTCTTAATCGAAGCATCTTTTTGTGATTCATAACGGTTGGAAATGTAAAAAATCTCCACTCCTAACGATTTTGCGTACTGCAAAAATTCAATGGCACCCGGCAGTGGTTTTGCTTCAGCCCGCTTAAACCATTCATTCCAATTAAAAGGTATTTTCCGTCCGGCCAACACATACCATGCTTGGTGCGGACTGTTATCTAGTATGGTCTCATCGATATCAAGGACAATTGCTGGTTTCAAGGCATTCCTGCCCCTTCTTTCACTCAGGATTTTGTCCAATCTCATTTTTCCAATGTTATAGCCTTGATAATATAAACCTTTTGCCTCCCCAGCTTTTTGAAACCAAAGCACGGACATCGTATTTTGTTCAGACAAACTAGCCATTGTTGCTGCTTGCGCGTGAAAATTGGTTAAAGAAATAATAAAAAATGTTGCAGTGATAATTTTTAGAATTCTATTCAATACCAACACCTATCCCTCATTTAATTTTCAATATTAGTATGTGACATAGCAATAATTCCAATCATCCATCGGGATTCTTCTTTTTTGCCACTTTACTTCTTTCTCTAGTTTCGATATATTTTACTTATCACCTGATAAGGTAATCATTATGAAGGGACCAAATTTAAATGAGCAAGATGAACATACAAGCGAAAGCAATAGATCCTAAGGAAACGTACCAATTGATTATTCATACTGCACGGAGCTTATTCATGGAGCTAGGTTATCGCGCCGTATCTACAAGACAAATTGCTCAGATTTGCGGTGTGACACAGCCGGCTATTTATCATCATTTTAAGAACAAGCAGTCACTGTATGTTGCTGTGATGCAGCAAACCCTTCATCAAACTGAACTTGACTTAAATGTACTCTTATCTAAGTTTACAACCTTTCAAGAAAGACTTACTCAAATGGCAATCTATATGACAGCGCATTTTGAAATGGATATGGGACAAATGTTTCACGATATTTCACATGAGCTGCATCCGAACGAACAACGCCACCTCTTTCAATCGTGGGCCAAGGCATTTTTAACACCTTTTGAGCAAATGATAAATGACGGGGTTTCAACGGGAGAAATTAAAAAACCTGAATTGATGAATACAAATACTACTGAAATAGCCTATTTGATATTAAATATTATTAAATCCATTCTAGAGCCAGAAAATACTACTAGAATCTCTACAGAGGAACGACAAAAAAAGGCCGAGGAAAAAACCAAATTAATGGTTGAAATTTTTATTAATGGAATTAGAGCATAATTTTATATTTTTTTACCCATTCCTTATCAATCGATAAGGAAAAAAGATCGGAGTGAACAAATTGGAAAAACAATGGTTTAAGAAGTATGGTAATGCTGTTAGTGGGAAGAAAGGCAGATGGGTCGTTCTTATTACATGGCTGATTCTTGCAGCCGTTTTAAATACCACTTTGCCACAAGCAAATTCTCAAAAGAATGAGATGGCAAAAAATCTAGAATCAACCACACCTTCACAACAAGCGAAAATTGTTGCAGAGAAAGAATTCCCGACAAGTTCAGGTACTCCGGCCCTGTTAACTTGGTATAAATCAACAGGAATTTCGGAAGGTGATCTTTCACTTATTCAAAAGTATTCCAAGGAATTAGACAAAAATCCAGTAGATTCACAGGATTCTATTGTACCTTTTTATCAATTCCCACTCCCTGTACTTAAACAGCAGCTTTCAGAGGATGGTACTACCTTAATTTTACCTATTACGTTTAAAAAGGATGCAGACAAGGAGCATATTGCTGATGGCATATTAACATTCAAAGAAAAAGCTGCTTCTATTTTTCCGGAGAATCCAAATAAAGCAAAAATGGGGGATAAAGATCAACTACTATTAAGAATTACTGGACCTGCAGGCGTTTCAACAGATGCAACAGCATTATTTAGTCAAGGAGACCTCTCCTTACTATTTGGAACAGTCGCTATTGTTCTCGTCTTATTACTACTAATTTATCGTTCACCGATTTTAGCTTTGATTCCATTATTAGGGGTTGGGATTGCCTATGGTGTCATAAGTCCCATTCTAGGTGGAATTGCAAAGGCTGGATGGATTGAGATGGACTCACAAGCCCTTTCGATCATGACAGTACTACTTTTTGGTGCAGGAACTGATTATTGTTTATTTCTCATTTCCAGATTTAGAAGTAATTTACTTGAGGAAAACAATAAGCTAACCGCTATGAAACTCTCATTAAAAGGCGCATCTGGTGCTATCGCAATGAGCGGGCTAACGGTTGTTTTCTCACTGCTAGTGTTATTACTATCTGAATACGGTGCGATCCACCGCTTCGCCATTCCATTTAGCTTATCTATACTAATCATGATGGCCGCTAGTCTAACGTTAATACCGGCACTCTTAAGTATTATTGGCAGAGCCTCCTTTTATCCGTTCATGCCGCTGACTAGGTCTATGCAAGAAGAACGCGCCAAAAAGAAAGGAAAAACACTACCGCCTCAAAATAATAAAGAGGGTTTTGGTGCACGACTAGGAAAACTTATCGTGAAAAAACCAATTGAGTTAATGGTAATTACGTTATTATTTCTAGGTATTTTTGCATTCTTTTCATCCAAAATTGTCTATACCTACGATACCCTTTCTTCTTTTCCAAAAGATATGCCATCAAGAGAAGGGTTCAAGATCATTTCAGAACACTTTAATCCAGGTGAACTAGCACCTGTTCAAGTAATCGTGCAAACTGATGGGAAATCAAACGCTGTAAAAGAAGATTTAGAGAAACTAACTTTCGTTGAAATAGTTTCTGAAGAGGAACAGGGAGTAAAAAATAGCAATATAATTAGCTATAATGTAGAAATGAATGTTAACCCATACTCAAATAAAGCAATGAGTCATATTCCAGACCTTCGCAAAACAGTAGAGAACAGCTTAAAAAATGCTGGAATTGTGAAAACATCTGATCATGTTTGGATTGGGGGTCTAACGGCTGAACAGTATGATACCAAACAGACAACCAATCATGATAGCAGCATCATTATTCCGATCGTTATTAGTATCATCGCTGTTTTGCTGCTTGTTTATCTTCGTTCAATTACAGCCACAGCTTATTTAATTGGAACGGTTCTATTATCATACTTTAGTGCACTTGGACTCGGTTGGGTACTACTTCATTATATTTTTGGAGTTGAAGCAATCCAAGGATTTATTCCGCTTTATGCCTTTGTTTTTATCGTGGCATTAGGGGAAGACTATAATATCTTTATGATTTCGAGTATATGGAAAAAAAGCAGGCTTTTGCCACTTCTACAAGCCATTAAGGAAGGTGTTGCTGAATCTGGCTCAGTTATCACTTCTGCTGGTTTAATTCTAGCTGGAACATTTGCGATATTAACAACCTTACCTATTCAAGTCCTTGTACACTTTGGAACAATTACTGCAATCGGTGTTTTATTGGACACCTTCATTGTACGACCATTACTTGTTCCATCCATCACCGTTTTACTGGGAAAATGGGCCTTCTGGCCGTCCAAAAGGGCCATGGCAGCTGTAAAAGAAAATTCAACGAATTAATATTTGCCATAAAAAAAGCAGTGGGGATCAAACTCTCCCACTGCTTTTGCTTATAGTAAACGATGATAATTTTTAGCTTACTCGTTCATCAACCTTATCCTGGTTTGAATTTCGTTTATGGAATCCTTTTGTATAGTAAACCGCGACCAAGAAAACTAAGAATAAAGGTCCAATAATTAGTGCAATCCGAGTATCTGGATTATACGCCATGAGACCAATGACGAAAGCTAAGAAGGCTAATGAAAGATAAGAAGTAAAAGGAAACAATGGCATCTTATATTTTAAAACCTTTTCCTCAGCCGGCTTTAAAGTTTTTCGATAGCGAATTTGCGATAAAAGAATAACTCCCCAAGTCCAAATCGCTCCAAAGGTTGCGATACTCGTTACCCAAGTAAAAACTTTTGCTGGGACAATATAATTTAAGACAACACCAATTAGTAATGCACCTGCAGAAGCTATGACTGCAACACCTGGAACACCACTTTTAGTTACTTTCGCGAAATTCTTAGGTGCCTCATCATGCTGTGCTAGATTAAATAACATCCTTGCCGTACTAAAAATTCCACTGTTACACGATGACAATGCTGCTGTAAGTACGACAAAGTTTATAATACCTGCTGCCCCCGGGATCCCAATTTGTTCAAAAGTAAGTACAAACGGACTGCCTTTTGTACCAATTTCCTCCCATGGATAGATGGACATGATCACGAATAATGCACCTACGTAAAAAATAAGAATACGCCAGAATACCGAATCAATGGCTCTTGAAAGAGACTTTTCAGGGTTTTTAACTTCCCCAGCTGTAACACCAATCATTTCAATTCCTAAATAGGCAAACATAACCATTTGTAAAGATAGCAAAACACCCTTAATTCCGTTCGGGAAAAGACCGCCATGTTCCCATAAATTCTTAATGCCGGTAGCGATTCCCCCGTTGCCAATTCCAAAGAAAATCATTCCAAGTCCAATGGCAATCATCGCAATAATCGTAACAATCTTAATAAGCGCAAACCAAAATTCTAATTCACCATACGCTTTTACAGCTAGAAAGTTGACCCCTGCCATGATCACAAGTGCTGAGAGTGCCCAGATCCAACGTGGAACATCTGGGTACCAATACTCCATGTAAATTCCTACAGCCGTGATTTCAGCCATGCATGTTACAACCCATAAAAACCAATAATTCCAGCCTGTGATATACCCAGCAAGTGGACCTAAATAATCCCTAGCATATTTACTAAAAGAACCAGCAACCGGTTTTTGAATCGCAATTTCGCCCAATGCACGCATGATAAAAAACATAATTAGTCCAGCAACCGCGTATCCAACCAAAATACCTGGCCCCGCCATTTTTATTGCGGTTGCAGATCCAAGAAATAGTCCCACCCCGATGGCTGCCCCTAAAGACATCAAGGTGATATGCCTTTCTTCCAAACCACGATGAAGCTCTTTACCCTGAGTGTTCTTACTCATATAAATCCCCCTTATAAATACACTTTAACACTTTCTCATCCCATAGAAATAATTTCTTTGCTTTTTTACTATAGCAATCTTAGTCTTCACTTTTAAGTCTTTTATTACTTAATCCTCCTTATTACCTAATTGTTACCGCTTTCAAAAAGAGTAATTATGAAAATATTTTCTCTTTTTGAATTACTCGGAATCATTTTAACATTATAGCACATTATTTATTTTGTAAAAATAAATGAAATTATCATATTTTTTTTGTAAAATTAAACAAAGGGATTTTTTATATTTTAATCTGGGGGTAATCGTTCTGAATACTAGACTACCTGATCCATTTAAGACTGCCTTCGAAAGCTTAGATGAATTTGCTGACCTTATTAGTCAGGTACTAATGTGCCCTATTACAATTGAGGATGCAAATCACCGTCTACTTGCCTATAGTACACACGATGAACGAACGGATCCTGCGAGAATTTCTACTATCATTGGACGAAGGGTGCCGGAAAAGGTTATTAATCAATTATGGAAAGAAGGAACAATTCCTGCTTTACTAAAGACCCAAGAACCGATCCGTGTGAAAAATATAAGTGACATCGGTCTTAACAATAGAGTCGCCATTTCGATTTGGAAACAAGACGAAGTGATTGGATTTATTTGGGCAATTGAAATTGATAAGGTTTTAACAGAAGGGGATTTTATTCTTTTAAAGAAAGCCGCGGATTCCGCAAAAAATAAACTATTACAGCTTCAGACGAGAAAGAACAAAAAAGAAGAACGTTCACAAGAATTCTTTTGGAAACTTTTAACAGGTCATCTTAAAGTAAAAGAGGAGATTTTCGATCATTTCCACTCACTACAATTAACGCCACCCGCCTTTTTTGCGGTTCTTGTTTTTCAGTTTCAGGAAAATATCACGAACAAAGTAGAGCAATCGATATCATATCTGTTAAAAACCAATCAAAGAATAAAAATTATTCTTTACACAATAGACTGCAATCAACTCATTCTAATGGTATCCACCACGACTATTGAGAACCCTTTCAATGAACTGGAACAATTTGCAAAATCCTTTGTTCTTCAAATGAGTGAGAGATATGGAATCAAAGAAATCAAACCAAGCTATAGCAGTATTTATGAGGATTTTCTACAAACAAGCAAGGCCTATAAAGAAACATTAGCTGTTTTAACAATTAAAGAAAAGTTCCCATTAGAGACTAAAGATATTTTTACCTATCAAAAGCTTGGCATCTATCAAATAGTAGATCTTATTTTAGAAAAAAGACAAACTGATGCCTATGAAAATTATGCCTTAAAAAGGCTTCATGAATACGATCAGAAACACAATAGCAACTTGGTCGAAACATTAGAGGTTTTCTTAAATAAAGATAACAACATAAATGATGCAGCTAAGGAACTAAATGTCCATGCTAATACATTAAACTATCGGCTTAAACGTATCACGGAAATTGGGGATATAAATTTAAGAGATCCTAATCAAAAGATGATTCTCTTCATAGATTTAAAGCTAGAAAAATATCAGGGGATTTGAACGGTTTGTGAAAATCCCCAAAAAGAATGATTATCTTTCTCTTTTCTAAACAAAGAAATTCTCTAGGAAACATTCTATACTTTAGCCATAGCAAGACACTTATATGTAACTAGGGGAGGAAATTAGATTATGTTTATTGGGGTACCTAAAGAAATTAAAAATAATGAAAATCGTGTAGCACTAACTCCTGCGGGTGTTGTTTCATTCTTAAATGCTGGCCATAAAGTATTAGTGGAAAAGGACGCAGGAATTGGAAGCGGTTTCACCGACGAAGCTTATGCTAAAGCTGGTGCTGAAATCATTGATAGCGCTGAGCAAGTATGGACTAAATCTGATATGATTATGAAGGTAAAAGAGCCTCTTTCAAGTGAATATAAGTACTTCCGTCAAGGTTTAATATTATTTACTTACTTACACTTAGCAGCAGAGCCAGATTTGGCTCAAGCTCTTAAAGATAAAGGTGTCATCGCGATTGCCTATGAAACTGTTTCTATGAACCGTACTCTTCCATTGCTTACCCCAATGAGTGAAGTGGCTGGTCGTATGGCTGCTCAAATTGGTGCGCAGTTCTTACAAAAGAATAATGGAGGCCTTGGCATTCTTCTTGCAGGCGTTCCAGGTGTTAACCGCGGAAAAGTTACTATTGTCGGCGGAGGAATTGTAGGAACCAATGCCGCAAAAATGGCTATCGGGTTAGGTGCAGACGTGACAATCATTGACTTAAGCGCAGATCGCCTTCGTCAATTAGATGATATTTTTGGAAATCAAATCAAAACATTAATGTCTAATCCTTTCAATATTGCCGAAGCAGTCGCAGAAGCTGACCTTCTTATCGGTGCTGTATTAATCCCTGGTGCCAAAGCACCTAAGCTTGTTACTGAAGAAATGGTTAAATCAATGAAACCTGGTTCAGTAATCGTCGATGTTGCAATTGACCAAGGTGGTATCGTTGAAACAATCGATCATGTAACAACACATGATAATCCAACATTTATCAAACATGGTGTTGTCCACTATTCAGTTGCAAATATGCCTGGGGCTGTACCTAGGACTTCAACAATGGCCCTTACAAATGTAACGGTACCATATGCATTACAGATCGCTAATAAAGGTGTTTTTAAAGCCATTTCTGAAAATGCTGCATTATATCTTGGGGTTAACGTGGCTAACGGTGAAATTACGTATGAAGCAGTGGCAAAAGATCTTGGCTATGATTATGTAACAGTAGAGAAGGCCCTAGAAAAAGAACTTGCTTCAATTTAATATAAGTAAAAGAAGGCAGCTATTTAATCAGCTGCCTTCTTTATTATTTTTCAGTTGAATTATTTTACTTTTTCCCCAATGATTCCCTCAAGTTCATTCCAATTTACAATTCGTGGTAAGTTTAAATGACGATTATAGGATTGATCGCGAAGAAAAAGTTTTATGGATTCGTTTAATAAGGTATCTAATATTTCAGGTTTATCATCAAAATAATAATCGAGATGTAACTTTTTAATGATTTCTACCTTTTCATGATCCTGCATTCCGTAAAAAAATCTTTCATCATTAACAGGAAAGCCGTTTTCTCTCATCCATTCCTTCGTTCGTTCACCATGTTCTTTAGGCCTTGCTGTTATATAGTATATTTCGTGCCCGTTCTTCTCCAGTTGTTGTAAAGTTTCAACTGCATCAGGAAAGGGTGGACATGATGTATAATAAATTTCTTCTAATGAATTATTCCACATTTCTTTCCCTTGTAGATCAGTCAATCCAAAAGGTTCATGTATTTCAACTCTTTTTAAGTTTTGAAAAATTTCAATTGGAATATTCTGATTCAACCTTTTATTATAGATATTAAAAGCATGTTCTCGTAGATTGATTAATGTATCGTCAATATCAAAACCAAATCTCATCACATAATTCCCTCTTTTGAATAGCTTGGGTAGCCAATAAATTTATAGTCTTTTCCTATTTTAATGATGGAAGTATCCACTAAATCTATTGCGTCAGCCATTTTCTCTATTCCAGTTCCTTCAAGGAAAGTAGGTGCTTGCTTTCCACCGATTAATTTAGGTGCAAAGTATAGGATTACTTTATCAATACATTTATTTTCTAGGAAAGCTGCATTTATGGTACCTCCTCCTTCAATTAATACAGAGGAGACTAAGTTCTCACCTAAAATTTGGACCACTTCATTAGGATCAACTTGTTGCAATCCATTAGTGACAAAAACTTTTATCCCTAAAGACTTTAATGTTTCCTCCTTAGCCTTGTCATAATTCTTGCTTGTAAAAATCCACGTTTCTGCAAGGTTATCAGTGACAACTTTAGACCCTAGAGGAATCTTTAAGGTTGAATCCAGAATTACTCGAATAGGATTTCTCCCATTTGGGATCCTCGTTGTTAATTCAGGGTTATCTTCTATTACCGTATTTACACCTACTAGTATAGCCATATTTTCATTGCGAAGATGATGAACATCGGTTCTGGATTCTGCAGAAGTAATCCATTTACTGTTTGATGCGTAAGTAGCAATTTTTCCATCTAAGGTAACCCCTGATTTCAAAGTGACAAACGGTCTTTTCTCAACAATAAACTTATTGAACACTTCATTCATCCGATGGGATTCCTCTTGTAGAACTCCAATGATCACTTCAATTCCAGCATCTTTAAGTATTTTTACACCATTACCTGCAACAACAGGATTAGGATCAAGTGTCGCGATCACAACTCTTTTTAATCCTGCTTCAACGATTGCTACAGCACAAGGGCCTGTCCTGCCATAATGGGAACACGGTTCCAATGTGACATAAATGGTACCTCCCTTGGCCGCTTCACCAGCCATACGTAGTGCGTGAATCTCGGCATGTGGCTCTCCTGCTTTTAAATGTGCACCGATACCGACTACACGGTTTTCATTCACTATAACGGCTCCAACAAGTGGATTGGGGTCGGTTTGGCCTTTCATTGCTTTGGCATTTTTTATAGCCAAATCCATATAGAACTCATGATTAGTCATTTGGACAAGTCTCCTTATCTCTTAAATGACCCGAACGTCTAATTTTTGTCTGAAGATACTTCTCGTTATATTCAGATACATCTCCCCACAAAGGCTGCCGGCCTGAGACCTCTAAACCAGAACTTTTTAATGCTTCTAACTTTTTCGGGTTGTTGGTCATTAGCGTTACAGGTTTTGAGCGTAATGCTTTAAGAACTAAAATCGCATCTCCATAATTTCTTGAATCATCTACAAAACCAAGTCCTTCATTCGCTTCAACCGTATCATAACCATTTTCTTGAAGAACATATGCCATTGCCTTGCTAAATAAACCAATTCCTCTGCCTTCATGGTTAGCTAAATAGAATAGTGCCCCTGTACCATGTTCTGAGATCATCTTCATTGACTTTTTTAATTGAAAACCGCAATCACACCGTTTGCTTCCAAAAATATCACCTGTATGGCAAATCGAATGGAATCTTATGATTGCATCGTCTCCGTATTCAAAATCTCCGTATACTAAAACACTAGATTGTTGGAACTCCGCTAAATTTGCCGAAGATAGTTTTTCAATAATTCTTTCAAAATCCTCCGTTACTTCATCACAATTCAACCAGCAGTACCACTTAAAAACGACCGTTTCACCATATAAATTAACGGGAAGCCGAATCGGACCGACTAAGTATATCGTTCCTTTTTGTGATTTTATTAATTTAATTTTGTCTTCTAAAACAGAAAGCACATTAGGGCTTAGCATTTGTTTCATCAATTTTATCCCCTTTTTAACATAGTGTTCACTTAAATAAATAAGATATATTCATGAAATGTTATTCCTGTTTTCTATTATCCTAAATAAAAAATAGGCTACCTTGATAGTACAAGATAGCCTCAAGAAATTACAAATATTTGCGATGCACCCCTTTACCATCATAGGAGAACAACATTTTTCTTTCTTCGATCATCGATTCAATATGGACAGGTCTTCCCCAAAGCTGCTGGATGTATGGAAGTACTTTCTCTAGATATTTAACATCAAGTTCCACGCCTTCATACCAATGCTTTAAATAAAGTTCACCATTCTTTAAATAGTCTCCATCATTAACCGTAATATACGGGAATCCGCCATTTACGCGCATATTGACAAGCTGATCGCGAACCTGTTCCCATTGTTTATCAACTATTTTGTAGTCCCTGCCTTGTTTTTGGAAAAGATACATATCTTCGCGCATGACCAGGTCCTTATTTAAATAATTTCGCAAGAAGGAAATATCAGACTCCACTTCTCTTACTTCAAATATCTTTTCTCTTCCAGACCCTGGCGTTACTCCCCTTCGTATCATCTCTTCTGTTGGATTATTGTACCGCTCTTCGATATCCTCAAAAATCTTGATTCCCAGGTAATATGGATTGATTCCCGTTTTGGAAGGCTGCACCACGCCAGCATTCAGTTTAGCAAATTCGATGGCTTCGCCGCTTGTTAGATCCATTTCTCTTAATATCCGTTGATGCCAAAAAGAAGCCCAGCCTTCGTTCATGATTTTTGTTTCAAGCTGTGGCCAGAAGTAAAGCATTTCCTCCCGCATCATTGTCAAGATATCTCGCTGCCAATCTGTTAATTCTCGACTGTAGGTTTCAATAAATAATAATAAATCCTTCTCTGGTTTAGGAGGAAATTTCCGTTTTCTTGGTTGATTTGTTTCCTTTTTATCCTTTTCATCTAATCCCCATAGGTCATCATAGGGCGTTGCCGCTTGAATTTCATGTTCATCGTCTGACTCGTCATCTCCAATTGACCAGGATAATTTAGGTCTCATCAATGATGGATCAATGTGTTCATCAATGGCCAATACCGCGTCAAGGAAAGTTTCTACCTCCTTTTTGCCGTATTGAATTTCATATTGATGAATCCTTTCAGCCGTAGCTGCCATACTTTCGACCATATCCCGCTTCGTATTTTCAAAACGAACATTATTCTTAAAGAAGTCACAGTGTGCTAAAACATGGGCAACAATTAATTTATTTTGTATAAGGGTGTTAGAGTCAAGTAAGAAAGCATAGCATGGATTGGAATTGATCACTAATTCATAAATTTTACTAAGGCCTAGATCATAATGAAGTTTCATTTTGTGAAATTGCTTTCCAAAGCTCCAATGTGAAAATCGGGTTGGCATACCATAGGCCCCAAATGTATAAATAATTTCAGCAGGGCAGATTTCATAGCGCATTGGATAAAAATCCAATCCAAACCCGGTTGCGATTTCAGTAATTTCACTGATCGCATATTCCAGTGCATTACGTCCTTCCACATTCATTAGCCATTCCCCCTTTTCCTCTTACCACAATGTATGAAGTAATAAGGAGAATGATGAAACAAGATAGAAAAAACAATGGGCAAGTATGGCTTTAATTTGATATTTTTTTAGCCTCTTTTGCAATTTTTAATCCTACATATTGATTTCGTTTCCATTCCTTTTGAAAAATTGATAAGGGTGGATTGGTTTCACCAACTAGGTAACTTATTTCGATTGTCATCGCCGGCCTATGATAAGTAGTGATAAACCAATCTGTGAACCCGCCACCCGTTGCATTTTGATCCGGCACTGCTAATTTATACCCGGTTACCTTCGATATTTTTTTGGCAATCCGTTCATCCCGTTTTAAATTTTCGCCATTTTTATAATTCCAATAAATTTCTCTTCCTGCCGTGTGATATGCAATGGCAATCGTAGGGTTGATTTCCTTAATAAAATTTGTAAGAGATTTTACTTCTTTTGATTCCAGTGGTTCTTTCCCTTTATAGAATTTATACCACGGCGATGCTGGTTCTGGTTTGAGACTTTCCCATCCTGCCGGATATTGCCTGTTCAAGTCAATTCCCATGCCATTTGACTTCCATCGCTGAAAATCTCTTGAGCCATCATTCATCTTGACCAAAAGCTCCTGATGTTTAGATGAAAAACCTTTCATATCATTCTGTTGGATGGTAACACCATCAGGATTTAACATAGGTACAAACCAGATGGAAACATCATTCAAAATTTGATTGGACTTGAAGCCAAAAAAGGTTCTCTCGTTATATGTCGATGCATATGATTCAAGCATTTTCATAAGCAATAGGCTAGTCATCCATTCTCTGCCATGATGCGAACCAATTAAGACCACATTCTTCTTTCCTGTACCTAGCTTGATTGCCCAAATATCACGGCCAAAGTGGGATGTACCGATTGATTGGACTTTTATTTTTTTTTTATATTTTTTGGTTAGTTTTGAAAGGTCATCTTCCAATCTTCCGAAACTATAACGATTATTGCCATTAACAATTTTTGCACTTGTCACATTTTCCTGTTGAATGGTAAAAAAGACGATGATACAGATTATGATTTTAGCCATATGACCTCCATTTGTTAAATTATGCAGGTAAATGTTGAAAACAGCGTAAATACTGAATGTCCAACATTTTCTGTGAAAGTTATCGTCAAAATATCACACAATAATCTCAACTCCTAATAAGGAGGAGATAAAAATAAATGAATAAAATGGATTATGATCGAGCGCTGTATTATACCCATCGTTCTGAGTGGGATAATTTACTGATTTTAATGGTACGAACAAAAGACCAATTCTTATCAAAACGAATTGAACAATTCCTGCACGCTTACAATTTTGAACGTGATTACACCGTCATTGAAACTAAACTGTATAACCTGCTGCGCTACATTGACCATGCGAATGAAACCGTAGAAGCGGACCCTAATGAGATACCGATGTATAGTCTTTCCTAATTTAGCAAGTGAATGCAAATGAAATTGAGAAACTTTTTACTAACCGGACCAAAGAATTCCACCACCAAAAAACACGGCTTCCCCAAGTGGGAAGCCGTGTTTTAAAACAGTCTTAAGATTTTAGTTACACAATCGGATATTGTTGTTAATTAAATTTCCTGAACCATTTTCATTTTATTGTTAACTAACGCCATAAAATCATTTTCAATGGTTTTTAGCTTTGCTTTGCTTTCTTCTAAGCTGTTACTATTGACACCAAAATAGAACTTCACCTTTGGTTCTGTACCAGATGGACGTAAACAAACCCATGAACCATCCTCAAATGTATACTTTAAAACATTCGATTTAGGTAAATCAATTGATTCTTTCCCTTTGTTCGTTACACGAGTACTTGTTAAATAATCCTCCGCAGTGGCTGCAGCTAATGTTCCAAGGCTGGTAATCGGCTCTGCACGGAAAGAAGCCAATAACTGTTGAATTGTCTCTGCGCCTTCCTTGCCTTTTAAGGTTAGGGAGCGTAAGCCTTCTTGGTAATATCCATACTTTTCAAATACCTGCATCAATCCTTCATAGAGGGACATGCCTTGTTTCTTATAAAAAGCACAAACTTCCGTTGCTAAGAGAGCAGCCTGTACCGCATCTTTATCGCGAGCAAAATCACCAATTAAATATCCGTAAGACTCTTCATATCCAAATAAAAATTTACGATCGCCAGCTGCCTCATATTGATTGATTTTTTCAGCGATAAATTTAAAACCTGTTAACACATCAACTGTTTCTAATTGATTAGCCTCAGCAATCTTCCGGCCAATTTCAGATGTAACGATTGTTTTTAACACTACCCCATTTTTTGGCAGTGTCCCTTTTTCCTTTTTCTGGGTAATAATGTAATCCAGTAACAAAGCACCGGTTTGGTTACCAGTGAGAACGACATATTCTCCCTCAGGATTTAATACAGCAATCCCTAAACGATCTGCATCAGGGTCTGTTCCAATTAAAAGATCTGCACCGATTCTTTTCCCATCACGAATCGCTAATTCGAAAGCAGCATGTTCTTCAGGGTTAGGACTTTTTACCGTTGAGAATTCTGGATCCGGAAGTTCTTGTTCTTTGACGATCGTTACATTCTCATATCCCAATGCTGATAGTGCAGCACGGACAGGCTTATTAGCGGTTCCATGGAGTGGCGTAAAGACGATTTTGATATCTGTTTCCTGAGCAAGAGTTGGATTCTCAGATATCGTTAATAGTTTCTCCGTATAAGCTTGGTCAATTTCCGAACCAATCGTTTTAATTAATCCTTCTGCTCTTAATTTTTCTTCGCTATCAACCTCAATGAGTAATTCATTTTCAACCTCATTTACCTTTGCAATTACCTCATCTGCAGCTTCTAGTGGCAGTTGGCCACCATCCGATCCATATACTTTATAGCCGTTATATTCAGGTGGGTTATGGCTTGCAGTAACCACAATGCCTGAATAAGCATTTAAATATCTTAGAGCAAATGATAATTCAGGAGTGGGTCTTAATTCATCAAAGACATAGGTTTGAATACCCTTTGTGGCCAAAGTTCTTGCAGCCTCCAGCGCAAATTCTGGAGATTTATGGCGTGAATCATAAGCAATGACTACTCCGCGCTGTTTTGCTTCCATTCCATGGTTTTCTATGTATGCTGCTAGGCCAGCTGATGCTTTGCGGACAGTATAAAGGTTCATTCGGTTGGTACCAACCCCAATTTCTCCACGCATACCACCAGTACCAAATTCTAAATTTTTATAAAAGGCTTCCTCTAACTGCCTCTCATCCTTCATTAATTCATTTAATTGATTCTGCAATTCATTATCCAATCCGTCAAATTCCATCCAACTCTTTGCTGTCTGTTTCCAATTCATGTCGATTCCCTCCAAATTTTGTCTACTGTTATTGTTTCTAATTTCAACACTGTTACTCCTTTAAAAATCTTATCAAATTAAACGACAATTTTCGCAGAAGTAAATTTATTCAGTTCTTTTTCTATATTACCTCATATCCTACAATTTTTAGTAGAAAAAAATAAAAGCCTGCATGTGCAGACTTTTATTTAACTTATATTAGTAACTCATTATCAGCTTTAGAATAGATACTTAACATGGGAATTCTTATACTTTTTGCTTCTTCGAAATGTTCATATTTGAATGGAAACAGTAAACCAAACTCCGTTAATGTCTCCACATTCTTATTAAATAATGTTGCATACTGCTCATCAGGTTGAGAGGACTCTAGAATGGAGATTAATGTTTGAATACATGTCATTACCTGAAAGGCATCTTTTAATGTATTAAACTCTTCAGATGTATGAAGAACTTTTAATCGCTCAAAACGACAAATCTCCTCATCAGTAAAGTAGAGCGGAAATATATTCGAATAAATGTACCTCACCAGTCCGTTAATTTCT
This sequence comes from Bacillus sp. AFS073361, assembly GCF_002567005.1. Taxonomy (GTDB): domain Bacteria; phylum Bacillota; class Bacilli; order Bacillales; family Cytobacillaceae; genus Neobacillus. The sequence goes on along the minus strand of NZ_NUZU01000010.1, from coordinate 133,849 downwards.
TTTTCTTGACTTGGCGTCGAGGCAAATACAATTTTCACTTAAAACCCACCTTTGCCATCGCTTATTTCTGACGTATTGTATATGATAAGAATAACATAACTAAGTCAGTATTGACCGTGGTAATTATAACCTTAAGGAGAATTAAATGCTAAACACAATGCGAATGGGAGAATGGTTTCAAATAGTGGTCCCGTTAGAATGGAATGGAAAAACCATAGAGGAAATTTTTCGGAATGTCTGGGAAGCCCCTAAAAAATTAACCCACACCTTTAGAATGGAGGATAAGGTGAAAATTAATGAAGAACGCGCGAACTGGACTACGCCTCTTATCAAGGGTTCCAAATTGCAATTAAAACTATTTGAGGACGAAAGTATAGAAATTTTGCCCAAATTTATAGATATAGACATACTTTTTGAGGACGAACATGTTTTGGTTATTAACAAACCACCATTCATGAATAGCCATCCGAATAACCCACTAACCGATCAAGATACACTGGTTAATGCAGTACAATTTTATCTTCAAGCCAAAGGAGAAAATCGGAACATCCGTCAAGTTCACCGATTAGATCGAGATACATCAGGTGCCATTCTCCTTGCTAAACATTCACTAGCAGGGGCTATACTGGACCAGATGCTTTTTAAGAGAAATATTAAAAGAACCTACATTGCGTTAGTTCATGGGATAGTTAAACAAAAAAGAGGCTCTATTAACGAACCGATTGGACGGGATCGCCATCATGCAACTAAAAGGAGAATTTCTCCAACGGGTCAATCTGCCCTTACCCATTACACGGTAGTAAAAGTGGACAAAGAGAAACAACTTTCATATATAAAATGTTGGCTCGATACTGGGAGAACACATCAAATCAGGGTTCATTTAAGTTACTTAGGGCATCCATTAGTTGGAGATACGTTGTATGGCGGAAAACCAATTGTGAATAGACAAGCACTGCATGCCGCAAAGATTGAATTCATTCATCCATTTACTCAGGAAAAGATTGTATGTCATGCTCCATTTGTGGATCGACCTGTAATTTTTAAGAATATTGATATCCTTTCATTATAAAGCACAAAAAAGCCTCCGAGCATTTCGGAGGCCTTCTCAAGTAAAGAGATATTATCTATCGGTTCTTCTAAAGGCTCGCAGAATGAAACTTACTAGCAAGACCAAAACAGCTGACCCAATAATTGCAGGAATTATTGCAAAATCAGCGACATGCGGCCCCCAATCACCTAAAACCGCAGTTCCAAGCCATGCCCCAACAAAACCTGCAATGATATTACCAATAATGCCACCCGGAATATCTCTTCCAACGATAAGACCGGCTAACCATCCAATAATCCCACCAATAATTAATGCCCAAATGAAACTCATTCAGTACACTCCTTTTTAGTAACCAATTATTTGTCTCAGGCAGTTGGAAAAGTAATTTATTTTCTTGCTACCTGTATTAATAAAGTACCCTAATTTCTTTTTTATACTCAAAAAAGAAAAAATCTTAACTCGGATAACTAAGTACATAAATACATAAATGTAGGCAAAAGTAAAAATGTCTATATTTTTAAAAGAACTATTTAAAAACATATAATGTAAAGATTTTGTAAACATACATAGAATTTGTTCCAATAAAATGAACGATTCAAAAGATTCTAATGTTAAGTTTTTGTAAATTTATAAAGAATTTGTTTCTTTTTTCGACATTTTTCATATAAAATTACTGAGGTCGGTATTTAACAATTGTTTAATTGAAAATGGGGGTATTCACATGGCATTTAAAAAAGTCGATAAATTCTCAGCATTACTTAGTAATATTTCTGCAAACTTAAAGGAAAGCGCAAATTTCTTTACTGAATACAAATTAAAAAATGTGAGTGATTTGAAAATTTTCTCTGAGAAAATGAAAGAACTCGAAACAAAAGGTGATACATACGTTCATGAGGTAATCAAAGAATTAAATGATGCCTTCATCACTCCAATCGAACGTGAAGATATTCTTCATTTGGCGATGAGTATGGATGATGTACTCGACGGACTTGAAGGATGTGCAGCATTATTTGAAATGTACTCTATTACAAATGCGGATGACTTTATGAAGAAATTTGTGGATGCTATTCAAGGAAGTGTCCATGAAATTGACAAAGCTGTTGAACTTCTTTCAAATAAAAAGCTGCAACAAATAAGAGAACATGCTATTAAGATTAAAGATTTTGAATCCAACTGTGATAATATCTTACGACAATCAATTAAAAATTTATTTACAGTTGAAAAAGACCCGATTCGGATTATCCAATACAAAGAAATTTACGAAAACCTTGAAGATATTGCCGACTATTGTCAAACAGTTGCCAATACACTTGAAACCATTATCATGAAAAATGCTTAAGGAGCAAACATATGAGCGTTGTATTAATTTTAACGATTTTAATTGTAATTGGTGCCCTTGCATTTGACTTTATTAATGGATTCCATGATACCGCAAATGCAATCGCAACCTCTGTATCCACCAAAGCTCTTAAACCACGCCAAGCAATCTTGTTGGCAGCGGTAATGAATTTTATTGGTGCATTGACATTTACTGGTGTAGCAAAAACTATTTCTAAAGACATTGTTGATCCATTTTCGCTTACTGGCGGTCATACCGGCTCAATTGTTATTTTTGCGGCACTGTTAGCAGCGATTTTTTGGAACTTACTCACATGGTATTACGGTATTCCAAGTAGTTCCTCTCATGCAATTATCGGTTCTATTGCGGGTGCGGCCATTGCGGCGAAAGGTTTTGATGTAATAAAGGCTGAAGGATTTCTTAAAATTCTTGAGGCGTTAATTCTATCACCTATTTTAGCTTTTACAGTCGGATACATTGTTTACAGCATTTTTAAAGTTGTTTTTAAGAACTTTAACTTAACTAAAACGAATCGATCTTTTCGTATAATTCAAATTGCTACTGCCGCTTTGCAATCTTATTCACACGGAACAAACGATGCACAAAAATCAATGGGGATTATCACCATGGCTCTGTTAGCTAACGGTTATCTTCATACAGATGAAGTTCCTTTTTGGGTACAACTCTCTTGTGCGATTGCAATGGGACTAGGTACCTCGATTGGTGGATGGAAGATTATCAAAACTGTTGGTGGTAAAATTATGAAGATTCGACCAATCAATGGTGTTGCAGCCGATTTAACCGGTGCAGCAATAATCTTCGGTGCTACTTATATTCATTTACCTGTCAGTACAACTCATGTTATCTCATCAGGAATCTTAGGGGTAGGTGCTTCTCATCGCCTAAAAGGAGTTAAGTGGGGTACTGCCCAACGAATGTTAATTACATGGGTAATTACACTTCCAATCACAATGCTATTAGCAGGTATTATCTACTTCATCCTTAATATCTTCTTTTAAAAAAGAAACCAGAAATATTTTTCTGGTTTCTTTTTTGCTATATCACTTCTAAAAGTACCGAACGCTCATATTTTTATGATAGAGGACAAGTTTTGGGGTGATGGTTGATGAAAGAAAAACTAGCAGCAATGCTGCTCGGGAGTTTGCTCTTAAGCCTTGGAGTAAATGGATTTTTAGTTCCCTATCATTTACTTGATGGAGGAGTCATCGGGTTAGGACTAATCATTCATTATTTTTACGGATGGCCGGCTGGACTAAGTATTATTGTATTAAGTCTGCCTTTATATGTGTTGGCCTGGTTCTTTGAGAGGCGCTATTTCTACTACAGCCTCCATGGACTTATCATCTCTTCCTTTTGTATTGATTTTCTATCCTTTATTAATGGTAAAATTGAAATAGGGATATTACCAAGTACAATTATTGGCGGATTGCTTGTCGGAATTGGAATAGGTCTAATGCTTCGCTATGAAACCAGTACAGGCGGGACAGATTTGCTTGCCCAATTATTAACTAAATTTACTTCTGTTAATATTGGGATCATCATCTTCTTAATAGATGGTCTAGTCATCACAAGCGGTATTCAGGTTGTCGGATTGGAGAAGTTCTTTTATTCTCTACTCACTATCATATGCGTCGGCGTTATGACGGCGTTAACAGTAAGAGGTAACAATAATCAACATTTTCCTTATTATTAAAACAAAAGGAAGGACAGAGCTTGTCCTTCCCATAATACTACTTTCCCAATATGTCCATTGTTCGATACGTTTCTTTCATAATTCCATAGGATCTCTTCAACCGTTCATTAAATGATGGTTCTTCCCACTTCTTCCAGCTATATATATATATGCATCTGACTCGTGAATCCGATTCTTATTTGTTTGAGGTAATGTTTGAGTGACCTTCCCTAGTTCTGTTGTTACTAATGCGAGTCGAATTCCACTTGTTTCATCACTGCCAGATAAACCACTTTCCCAGACATCACCCATTACTTCCTTTAAACTAGGGTCTTTCACATTCAAGAGCTGCCATGGAATCCTTCCTTCGATCCCTTTTCTATCATCACTAATGCTAACATCTGTTAATGAGTCGAATTCTTTACTATTTGGATTGGCGTTCCCAAACTTTAGTTTTCCTGTCTCGTAACTCGCAAATGGAATTACCTCTTTGGTAGTTGGAATTGTTAATTCCTTATTAAGAGCAAGCCTGATGGGATGAAATACACCATTATTCTTTTGATTGGCATACGGTTCCTCAGCAATCATCTTCAGAAGATGGGCGTACTGATAATAAAAGGCATCATAGTAACTATCGACCATGATACTTGAAGTCTCATGTCCTGTAAGACTTACTAAAAAATCAACTCCAAAGTCTGTTTTGATTGATATATGATCGTTTAATGGAATTTGGGTTTGGCCCTGTTGCTTAATAGAGTCAAGCAGAAGGAAGGTTCCTTGTCTGCGAAAATCAACTGGTCGATTATATTTTAACAGGAAATATAAATATCCATTGTCAGAGGTCAACCGAACTTCATTTAAAGTGTCCTTTTTATCTTTGCTAGGATAACTCTTCTTGACTCCCGATAATTCCCAATCCTTAGCATTTCCATCCACAATGATTTCTTTTTCTTTTTTCCCAGGTTCAAATTCTAATAAGCCAAAGTGCTGTTCATTTGTTTGCACGTTATTCCAAAATGGCCTCCGGTCGGGATTATCAAAATCCATGGTATTCCATGTTCGCTTAAACCATTCATCCTGCCAAGAGAAGACAAGCCCCCCCATATAGCCTTCTGATACAATCGATTCATATAAATGTTTATTTATATTTCCTTGTTCTTCTTCTGAATGAAATCCTTGGTTCATTCCATATGCATTTTTATGTGTTAACCCTCTTGAAGACGGAACACCAAATTCTGCAACAAGCACTGGCATTTGATGGACAGCACGCAGCTCATTTAAATAGCCAGCATAATTGTTTTTCTTCCCCGTTTCATCTACATAATTAAGGTATGACTTTTCATAGTTAAGAAAATCAGGATAATATGGATAGATATGATAGGAGGCAAATATTCCTGCAGAAAACTGTTTTGTTGCCTTAATATGATTTGGATTCACAGAAACCATATCTTCATTCTCCAGTGGTTCAGTGGGATGCTTCAACAAATCTGTTGTAACCCAGTTCGTAAAACTCATTGAATGCTGCCACTGGTAGTGTTTCACCTCATAATCAGCAGCATAATCCATTAAACCAGCGAGCCAAATTTCAAACGGATTAGCCCCTTCTGTTTTAAAGTATTTCCCTGTAAATTGACTAATTTTTGAATGCTTATCATTTGTGTTGGTGACCATGGCTGGATCCCATTCCGTGCCAACAATGATTCCCAGAATGTACTTCGAAATATCGTACTTATATTCACCTGACGCATGGCCAGGCCGGTCTGGAATGTTTGCTTTTCCATGGATTATATCTATCATATTTTTTATTTCCAGCTTCGCGTCGTCTAGATTTACTTTGGCAAAGGCATCTTGTGTGTGAATCAGATTCTCTTCATTAATCCATGTCCCATGGAATAAGAATAATGGCTTTTTTGCGATTTTGTTATATTCATGAAAGGCTTCATAAAATTGTGGTGGGTGGAGTGTGTAAATTCTTATCGCATTTGCGTTCATTTCACCAATTTCTTTAAACCATCGAAGGTATTCATCTTTGGTAATCGCCGTCTCCCCAGGAAAATAACCAGGTTTTCCTATCCCCATGTTTACACCCTTTATCAAAAGGTCTTCCCATTTCCCATCCTTCTGAATCTGAAGATAAGATTTCCCAGTTTTGCTGTTTGATTTAATACCATTCAGTTCGACAATGTCTACTTTTTCCTGTTGAGTTACCTGGTGTAATCCATACTTTAAAATATCCTTCATCATTGGTACATAAGTCCCCCAATAGAAAGAACCATTCGAACCAACATTCTTCTTCCAAGCATCCAAACCTTTGGTTTGATAAATTCCTGGAACATCAGTTTCATCTGCAAAATCCCCTGAAAAGTAATAGGAGGAATACCTAGCATTTTGATGATAAATCACGGCTGGGAAAGAAGTTGGAATCCCATATCCCTTCAATGTTTCTTTTGCTTCCTTAGTGATTGGCAGCTTATAGTCAGCCAATATTTCCTTATCATCTCTGGCATCAATAATATCGAACCAATAACTGTACTCTCCTTCTAACCTTTGTGTAAAATGTTTTTTTCCGTTTCTAGTCAATTCAAACAGAATACCATTGTTTTTAACATCTTTTTCTCCAATTATAACGATATAATTGTTTTTACTGACAAATACAAATCCTTTTCCAGTAAATGACCACTTTTTATTTTGCTTCTCATAATTCTCTCTTACCCATCCTGGTACCTCTGTACTATTAAGGTTGGAAAAATAGCGACCGATCCAGCCTGACCATTCTACATTAAGCAAATTCGAGATCTTAGCCTTCGACGATTCTGATGTAGGACTTGCAAACGTATTAAATTCTGCTATTAATGTTTTCCCTTTCGATTGAATAAGTTCTTTTTTTATTTGATTAACTTCATCTGTTTCAAGTCCACCATAAATTTTTGTAGAGTGTCTTCCTGATGGATTTTGTCCGTAAAACTCCTCTTTATATACTCCATATTGATCCGTTAAATAAATCACATCGTATTGTTTTAAATCCTTGGGTAATGAAGTGATCGAATATTTCTTTCCTTCCTTTGGTTCAAATCCTTTATAATCCTCCGTAAATGAATAAGGTTTTTTTCCATCCTTAAAATATTTTGCATTATTTAATATCCAAACCAAACCTTTATGTTCCCGATATGAAGGATTCGGAACCGTTTTATCAACAATCAACACATTTAAATGTTTCACAGGTTGAATTTGCCATAGCCAAAAGGGGCAGGTGATAATAATTAAAAAAAGAACGGTATACATGATTAAATTAATTGGCTTTTTCATTCGGAAACACCTTTTCTTTTCATTTCTCCCCAACTTCGATCACCGATTATCATCTGCCAAATTCCCTCACATCTCCAAAACACCGTTAACGGCCTGTACCAAATGGTTTCTGTTAAGGAATATAAAAATAACTTCATGATATCTGATACTTTTGGATACCTTGTTAGACTCCATTCTTCCAAGAGAACCGATGTCATTGAAAAAATAGAACCATATATACAGGAGAGAAGAAATAACAAAATGGCAAATTCTATATAGATCCCCCCAAGTAATAAACAAAGGATCATAAACAGGTATCCTAAACACTCAATGACTGGCCCGAAAAATTCGACAATCCAAAAGTAAGGGAAAGAAATCAAACCAATTGAACCGTATTTAGGGTTAAATGTGATCTTCCTATGTGTCCATAAGCTTTCCAGCAGTCCCCTATGCCACCGTCTCCTCTGCCTGCGAAGGAAGGTCACATCCTCAGGAACCTCTGTCCAACATACAGGATCTGGAACATAGACAATCTTTTTCTTTATTTTTTTTTCCCTTAAGAGTCGATGGATTCTAACAACTAATTCCATATCTTCCCCGACGGTATCTGTTTTATAACCTCCCGCTGCAATCACCCATTGCTTTGAAAAAACTCCAAATGCTCCTGAGATAATTAATAGAAGATTGTGCCGGCTCAAGCCAATTCTTCCCATTAAAAAGGCACGTAAATATTCGATGATTTGCATAACAACTAAAGGTTTATTCGATAAACCGATTTTTTGGATATGACCATTTTTGATTTGGCATCCGTTCGCAATTCGAACACTTCCACCCGAGGCAATCACTTCTTCATTTGAATCAATTATTGGTTTCATCACCTTTAAAAATGCATCCTGTTCAAGAACAGAATCGCCATCTAACGAACAAAAATAAGGGTAATGGGAAAAGTTAAGACCCACATTAAGGGCATCCGCCTTTCCCCCATTCTCCTTATCAATAAGAAACAAATTCGATAAAATAGCTGATTGATAAATCCTGCCTATTGGTTTTGTATCCACTTGCCTTCTTACTACTTTTTTTATTTCCTTCATATCATAGTGCTCGATTACTTTTGCAAGTGTTTGGTCGGTTGATCCATCGTTCACTACAATCACTTCATATGTTGGATAATCTACACTTAATAAAGAACGCACACTTTGAATAATACCTGCTTCTTCATTGTAAGCAGGAACAATAATTGAAACAGGTTTGGTATAAAATTCATCCGCATAATCCTCATATGCCTGAACTCTGTCAAGTTGATATTCCTTCCGCAACTGAAAAAAAGAGATCATCAAGATAACAGAGTAAAATGAAATGACAATAACCATATATACAGCGATAAACCAAGCAAAAAGCGTTACAACATTTCCCCACTCTAAAATTGCCATTTTCTATACCCCTTTATGAAGCCATTCCCATGCCATATCCTTAGCAAATACATCCTTCGAAGTTTCTAACACTTCCTGTAAGATCTGGTGACCATTTGGAAATTGGCAGATAGCCTCTCCGGCCTGGGACCGAACCCACCACATTTGGTCATGCAAAAGCTCGATTAATCTTGATATCCCTCTTACTTCTTTTAATGAACCAATAAGTTTGGCAGCAATCATTCTTTCTTCCCATTTACTAGAATAGAGTAGTTCTAAGTAGGGGTCTGTATTTTTCACATTGCCCACATTCGATAATGCCTTTAAGGCTCGGAGCCTGATTTCACCTTTATAGACTGAAAAGATATTCTCAAGGAAAGGAAGATAATTTAATTCCTTTTTTATTGAAATTACCTCTAAGATGGCTTTTTGTAACGGCTGACTGCTCTTATGAAAATGAAGAATAAACTTTTCAAATTGCTTCTGCTCGAGGTGGACTAATATCGTACGGTATTCAAATTCAGAGAAATTCTGGTAACGGGTTATTAACAGGTCAAATAAAGATTCATGTTGAAATAATGCAAGGATTCTTAATGAATGAATAAGTTCTGCGTGGGAGAGCTTTTTTTTCTTTGTTAGCATGTAGATTTCATCGTTCAGGAGAGTTAATTTGAAATCTTCAATATGATAGAGAGTATTCATACGTTTACTCCACCTTTTACTATTCAGTTGCTTGCGATACCTCTCTAATAGATACATTGATGCAAGTTCTGTTAATCGTGACTTTTCCTCCTCACCCTCTAAAATTTTGCTGTACCTGCTTAAAAGTTCCTCGATGGCTTTCTGTTCAAGAACTGATTTCGGATTCAGCCCCCTAGAGTATCCGCCTTCTATAAGCATTGTAAAAAGTTTCGTATTATTATTTTCTATATATTGTTCAATTGCCTTCCGTTTTTTAATTTCTAGTGCTTTTCTTATCGTTAAGTATATTAATAAAACCAATAACAACCCTAGAATGGTTATCGTTAGAATTGTTAAGAAAAATAACTCATTCTTCATCATGCAATTTCATCCTCTTGATTAACCTTTCAATCCTAGCTTGAAGTTCTTTAATACTAAAAGGTTTCGTGATATAATCATCCGCTCCTAGCATTAATGCCCTTTCAATGTCCGTTTCCCTTTTTCTCCCAGTCAACATAAGGACATAGATATTTCTTCCACCATCTATTTTTTTTACTTTCTGCAAGATTTCGATACCATCCATAACAGGCATAATACCGTCAAGTATTAAAAAATGTATGCCCTTTTCTTCTAAACGTTTTGATTCAAAGAATTGTTGTCCATTTTCAAATGTTTCAATGTCTAATTCAAAATGATAAAAAGCCATTCCCTTAAGTATCCTTATTAACATGGTTCGAATAATCGCATCGTCATCAATGACCGAAACGAACAAGGTTTCTTTTTTATCTATATTATTTAAATCCATAACTACCTACTTCCTGACTGACGAGCCTTTAAGTATGTATGAAAACAGCCCTTTCCTGTTTTTGATTCATACAATTACTATTCCCATATTTTCAACAGATTTTAAGTATTTAAAGTTTATAATTAATAATTCCATGTGTCACGCGAAAAACACAGAAAAAGTCGAAAAACAATAAAATTTGTCGAATTTCCTTGAAATCTAAACACAAAAAAGGACCCAAAAATTGGATCCTAAGCTCCCTATTTATAATAGGTTTTTAACTTTATTTGTACAATTGTCCATTGCTGTCATGATTGATCCCCGAAATTGCTTTTCCTCTAAGGTAACAACTGCTTCTATTGTTGCCCCTCCTGGTGTACACACATTATCTTTGAGTTCACCAGGATGTTTTCCGGTTTCAAGGACCATTTTTGCAGCCCCAAGAACAGCTTGAGCAGCTAGTCGATATGCTTTATTCCTTGGTATTCCTTGCCTTACTCCACCATCTGCCATAGCTTCAATAAGCATATACACATATGCCGGGGAGGAACCGCTGATAGCTGGAACGGCATCCATAAGCTTCTCTTCTAGCCTTTCGGTCTTTCCAAAGGTCTGGAACAAGTGCTCTACCTCAATAATTTCATTTTCAGTAAGGTAATCATTCGCACAGATTACACTCATGCCCTCCCCAACTAAAGATGGAGTATTAGGCATTGTTCTAATCGTCTTTATCTGAAAACCAAATGACTTCTCAATATCCATTAAGGTAATACCAGCAGCAATCGTTACAATGATTACATTTTGTTTTATATCGTTTTTGATTTCCTCGATGATAGTTGCATATAGACCTGGTTTCACCGCAATAATAAGGATGTCAGCAAACCTTGCAACATCTCCATTATTTAATGTTGTGCATATATCAAACTTTTGTTTGATTACTTTTGTTGTATCTTCAGTGTTAGCACTTACCAAAATTTTCTCTTTTGGAATCGTTAAAGATTTAACCATTCCTTCGATCATGGCCTGCGCCATTTTTCCTGCCCCAATAAAACCTATTTTCTTTTTCACTTGAATCTCCTCACCTATTTATACATCTCATTCTCCAATACAATGATGTTTTCTGCAAAAGTTGTTTTCCCTATTTCTTTTGTATTTTCCACCAACCTGTATATATTATCACAACATTGTTTAGCACCTATAACTAATAACGGTACTCCAATAAAATCAATTTTTAACCCCCTTGAGAACATTCCGCCCATAGTCATGGCAAAAGGAACAGTTGGTGAAGTATTGGAGAAGACAATTTTTTCATCAAATTCAAATTTTTCTTGCAGCAATAAACTCATCTCTTTTAATGCAGGGACCACATATTTGTTTCTTTTGCGTCCAATCGTATAAACAGAGTTTCCATCTTCATCCATTCCATGGAAAATGATCTTACCAAAATCTGCTTTTGTTAATTTATTGAAATATTTCACATTTAAAATCTCTTCTTTTGTCAGTTTTCTTTCAGATTGTGGTAATTGTTTTAAATGGTAGGCCGCTGCTAAGGAAGTTGTATGAGTTCCGCCATAGTCATTATAGATATAAATCATGGAATCATCCTTTATTTTTGCTATGTATATTATGGTCTATTTTAATGTTTCCAATTCAAGGTAATTTTCGCACTAAAAAAGAAGTTTATCTCCATTGGATAAACTTCTCGAATACTTATTTATTTAAATCCTTTGGGGAAAAAGCTCCAGGGAGTAGATCTTTTACAAGGATTTTTTGAACATCACCTTTTAAATTTGTTAGCACAACTTCCATTTCTGCATCACAAAGTTCAGAAATAACCTGACGGCAAGCTCCACAAGGTGAAACCGGACCCTCAGTATCCGCCACAACTACGAGTGAAGCAAATTGTGTAATCCCTTCAGAATAAGCCTTAAACAAAGCAGTTCGCTCTGCACAGTTAGTCATACTATAAGCAGCATTTTCAATATTGCAGCCATGAAATACTTGGCCATCCTTTGATAATAAAGCGGCACCCACTTTGAAATTAGAGTAGGGTACATAAGCATGCTCTCTAGCTTTATTTGCTTCTGCAATTAAGTCTTTCTTTTCCATCATGTTCACACTCCGCCAAGGAATTTTATTGCTGAACTAATTTAGTAATCCACTCAAGAAGCACACCGCCAAAGTACACCCCGAAAACACCGACAACTGCTGAGAATACTGGGGGAGCAGGTATTGGAAGCTTTAAAAATTTAAACAACATACCAACTATTAAACCGGCAATTAAAGCCATTATTACGTCTCTCATCGAATTAACCTCACAATTGATTATTTAGTAATTGCTTAAGGATAGCTCACCTTTACTAATTGATACGCCAGAACTTGCACCAATTCTAGTCGCTCCTGCTTCAACCATTGCGAGTGCATCTTCACGGCTGCGAACCCCACCTGAAGCTTTCACACCAATTTCTGGACCCACGGTTTGACGCATCAAGCGAATATCCTCGACAGTGGCTCCGCCTGTTGAAAAACCTGTAGATGTTTTTACATAGTCTGCCCCAGCTTTTACAGAAATTTCGCATGCTCTAATTTTTTCTTCTTTTGTTAACAGGCAAGTTTCGATGATAACCTTCACCAATGCTTTCCCTTTAGCAGCCTCGACAACAGCAAGGATATCTCTTTCCACCAAGTCATCTTGCTTATCTTTTAAAGCACCAATATTAATTACCATATCGATTTCATCTGCTCCATTTTCAATCGCATTTTTTGTTTCAAATGCTTTAGTTTCAGGAGTAGCTGTTCCAAGAGGAAAACCAATGACGGTACATACTTTCACTTCAGGAGTTTCAGCAAGCATATCAGCTGCTGTTCGAACCCAAGTGGGATTCACACACACCGACGCAAATAAATATTCCTTTGCCTCTTCCACTAGCTTTACAATTTCTTCTTTTGTTGCATCAGCCTTTAATAATGTATGGTCAATCATTCCTACTACATTCTGTGTCATATTCTTCGTCTCCCTTATCATGAAATTATATATAAATGTTTAAGTCAATTATCACAATGTAACTATATCAAACAATATGAACATTTGTAAATACATTTATGAACAAACGTAAAATTTTTTCCTTCTGTTTATATTTAGTTTTTATCTAGCAAGAATTGTGCTGTAAACTGGTCCGTAACAAGCACGTTTGCATACCCGCCTTTTAATGCCCCAAATATTCCCTCAATTTTATTGGGTCCTCCTGCTACAAGAATGGAATAATCCTTTTTCTTTAGATCATCTAAATTTACTCCAAGTGTTCTTTCATTTAGACTCTCGTTACAAACTTCCCCGTTTTCATCAAAGAAACGGGAGCAAATATCACCCACAGCTTTTCCATATAGGGACTCTAGGTCACTCTCTGTAAAATAGCCTAATTGAAATAGTAAGGAATCTGTTTTAATTGTTCCGATGGTAAATAGAGCAATATTCGCCTGACTACCTAGGTCAAGGATTTTTCGGATATGACGATCAGCCTCCATTGCCTGTTTTACAACGACATGGTCCACTATCGCTGGAAGAGGAAGATTGTGTGGTGTAGTATGAAATGCCTTTCCAAAAAGATATAAAATCTCTGATGCATACGTATTTGTTTCAGCGTGGCTGACACCACCCTTTAGTTGGACAACTTTTACCCCTTTAACAAATTTCTGTTTTAATTCAATGGCAATATGGTAGAGGGTGGTTCCCCATGTTACACCAATTATGTCATCATCCTTAACAATTTGATCTAGATAAATGGCGGCTTTTTCTCCTAGATAATTTTTTATAATATGGTCTTCATATTGTGGAATTGAAGCGACAACCGCCTTCTTCAGATTGAATTTTTTTTCAAGTTGTCCTGCAAGATTCTCAACATCTTCCGTCGGATCCATTATATTAATCTGGACAATTCCCTCACTTTTTGCCTGTTGGAGTAAACGCGACACAGTGGGACGGGAAACACCTAGTTTCTTAGCAATTTCGTTTTGATTATAATCCAACAGATAATAGAGCTTGGCTGCTTCAATAACTTTAGTTAACTTTTCACGATCCACTATTATCACCTTATTGTTTATTATTTTACTTTTATTGTAACAAAAAAATGAAACAATATCACTTTTATTTAACATTTGTAAAATACAATATGAATATTATTTCAATTATTCACACGAGGCTAAGCCAGGAACATGAATTTTCAGCCTCTTTAATGGGGAACAATTATTATGAGAGGTGGCGATATTGTGCAGAAATTAGGTGAACTTATTTACGAAAAGCGAAAATGGGTTCTGGTAAGTTGGAGTCTCATTATTTTACTATTAGGTTTGTTTGCATTAAAACTGCCAAGCGTTCTTAGTGGAAATGGTTTTGAATATAACGGAGAATATAATAAAACACGCAACCTTCTCGAGCAAGATTTTGGATATGCAAAATCCTCCATTATTCTTGTTTTTGAAAAAGACAAAGCCATTAGTGATGAAGATTTCAGACAATTCATTTTAAACAATTTTGAAAACTTAGCAGGCTTTGATGCTGCACAGCAAATTATTTCCCCTTTGGAACGAGAAGGAATGATGAAAACACAATATGCCTATGGTCTTCTTACTTTTAACAAAAAAGCTGAAAACCTTGGGGCAGAAATCAACCTATTAAAGACTCTACTAGTAAATAAAAAGGGCCTAAAGGTCACAATGACTGGCGAGCCTATTATTGTCCAAGACCTTAATACTGCAAGCCAAGAAGATTTAGCAAAAGCGGAAATGATCGGTCTGCCAATTGCGTTAGTGGTTCTTATTCTTGCTTTTGGAGGTCTTATTGCGGCATCACTCCCGATTGTTATTGGCGTAGTTTCTATATTATGTACAATGGGAACTGTTTACTTTTTTAGCTATCGTGCTGATTTAACAATCTTTATTTTAAATATTGTTCCGATGATCGGGTTAGCGTTAAGTATTGATTTTGCCTTGTTATTTATTAATCGATATAAAGAAGAAGTGAAAACAAAGTCTATAAAGGATGCTCTTGAGATAACAGTTTCTACTGCCGGTCGTTCGATTATCTTTTCTGGAATTTGTGTTTTTATTGGTCTATCTGCATTGTGGTTTATCAAAATCGATATTTTTCAGAATGTTGCGCTTGGTGGAATGACTGTTGTGTTCATTTCTGCGGTATGTGCCTTAACCTTTCTTCCTGCGCTGCTAGGTGTTTTGGGAACTAAAATTAATAAATTTAGTATTTTACCCGCTGTGGACAAGCAAACGAAAAGTTTTTGGCACCAGTTTGCTAAATTTGTCATGAAACGACCTATTCTTATGTCAGTAGCAGCCCTTGCAATTCTTTTAGCAGGATTGATTCCTGTTAAACAAATGGTTTTAGCGATCCCTGGTACAGAATCCCTGCCGCCAAATTACCCTTCAAGAACTGCCTTAGAGATCTATAAAGACCATTTTGTTGCTAAAGAAAAGCGAGATGAAAAAAAAGTCGTCGTGATCCTGGAATCAAGTGGTAACATTCTTGATTTGAATAACCTAAAAAAAGTGAATAACGTGATTAAAAACATTGAAAACGATGAACTGGTGAATACCGTTCATTCACCCTTTTCAGCAACTGGAATAAAGGATGTAAACCAGCTTTATCAAATACTCACCTCCGGGAAAACAACAATGGCATCTCCAATTATCGACTACTTTATAAGAGATAATAAAATGCTCTTAGAGGTATATTTAAAAACTGGTGAACATTCTGCTAAAGCAAGACAATGGGTAAGTGACTGGTCTAATAAGGATCTAGGTTTAAACGCTTCCTTCGGCGGATCGATAAAATTCGAGCAAGAAATTTTTTCTGAAATCTACCAAAAAGCACCAGACGGACTTTTATTGATTGTTCTTTCGACTTTTGTCATTTTAATGGCAGCATTCCGCTCCATTCTTATACCATTGAAAGCAATTGTAATGAATATCTTAAGCCTGAGCTGCACCTTTGGGATCCTAGTCTGGATTTTCCAGCAAGGGCATTTTGGTGTCAAACCTGTAGATATTGCATTAATTTTACCTGTATTTGTTTTTACTCTTGTTTTTGGACTATCGATGGATTACGAAGTGTTCCTTATCTCAAGAATTCAAGAATTTTACTTAAAAACTGGAGATAATAGTGAAGCGACTATATTTGGTTTGACTTATACTAGTAAAATTATCACTTCAGCGGCTGCCATTATGATTGTCGTCACGGGTGCATTTGCCTTTACCGGCGTCATGCCTGTTAAGCAGCTAGGTGTAGGAATTGCTATAGCAATATTTATTGATGCAACCATAGTGAGGATGGTGCTAGTTCCAGCTCTCATGAAACTACTTGGCGATTGGAACTGGTGGTTTTTTGGCATCAAATATAAAAAACGGCATATGACTAACAAAAAGCCAGCCTGATTTAAAATACAGGCTGACTTTTTTGTATTTCACACTCTAACTAGCAGCTCTTAACATTGTTCCTCTTAGATGTTCTATTTCCATTGTAATTGAAAATGATTTTCAATTAAGTGAACCTGATCACATTTTATATTATGGTCCCTTTATCATAATTCTAGTTAGATAACGAATACTAAGAAAACCTTTAATGCAAGATTATGAAGGAGGTATTCTAATTGAACAAAAAAACGCTTATTTTCCTTATCATTCTCTCACTTTTTGAGTTCTCTCATCCTGCCTTATCGTTTAAGGCTGCAACTGTACATCCACTGCCAGGTGTAGTTGATTTACGTATCCTAGAAACTACTGATTTGCACGCATCTTTAGTCAACTATGACTATTACCAAACAAGAGTAGACAACCGAATTGGCCTCGTCAAAACAGCGACACTGATCAAGAAGGCAAGGAAGGAAGTACAAAATTCTTTATTATTTGACGATGGAGATCATCTGAAGGGAAATCCTCTTGGAGAATATTTAGCGAGAATTCGAGGAATACGTAAGGGAAAACTTCATCCGGTTTATCGTGCCTTTAATTATTTACATTATGATGCCGTTGCCATTGGTAATCATGAATTTAATTACGGGTTAGAATTCTTAAATGCCGCCGTGAAAGGCGCAAAGATGCCCGTCCTTAATGCCAATGTTTTCTCTGTTAAAAAGAAAAAGCCATACTTTACTCCGTATGTTATTTTGAAAAGAAAAGTGGTTGATCAGAATGGGAGAAAACATCATTTAAAAATTGGGGTAATAGCATTTATGCCGACACAAATCATGAAATGGGATAAGGCAAATCTTGAAGGTAAAGTTATGGCTAAACCCATTGTTGATACTGCAAAAGAATTTATCCCAATCATGAAATCAAAAGGAGCAGATATCATTGTCGCCCTTGCCCATACAGGAATCAGTTACGGAACATATAGCGCTGAATCGGAAAATGCTGTTTATTATTTATCAAAAATCCCTGGCATCGATGTCATTTTGGCAGGGCATTCTCATAATGTCTTTCCAAGTTCTGTGTATAAAAACTCTCCTGATACTAACATCGAAACGGGACAAATTAATGGTAAACCTGTTGTAATGGCAGGGGCCTTTGGAAATCATCTTGGAATTATTGATCTCAGATTAAAAAAAACAAATGGCCAATGGGGCATATTAAAAGGGACTTCCTTCACAAGACCCATTGTTAATGATGCTGGGACATCCCTCGTTAAGAGAGATAAACGTCTTTATCAGTTAGTTAACCCAGAGCATCAGGAAACTGTTGATTTTATTAATAAATTAGGGCTTTAATAATTAAAACTTTCTTTACATTCAAAGTTTAGTTAATTAAAATAAAGTTAAAAATATAAATGGTGATTTTATTTGGGGGAGTCTGTCACACAGGCTCCTTTTTGTCATTTTTTAAATGGAACCATTTAAAAACTTGGGAGAAGAGGTTATTACATGTCAACTCAAGCATTAATCGCACTTGGTGTATTTTTAATTACCTATGCCTTTATCGTCACTGAAAAGATTCATCGAACGATCATTGCCATGTGCGGCGGAATTATGATGGTATTACTAGGAATTGTCGGGCAGGAAAAGGCGCTTCACCATATCGACTTCAATACACTCGGATTATTGACCGGTATGATGATCATTGTTGCGATCACTTCTGAGACTGGATTGTTCAAATACATAGCGATTTGGTCAGCAAAAAAAGTGAAAGGTGATCCATTAAAAATATTGTTGGTGCTCGGAATTATTACAGCCTTGGGGTCAGCCTTTTTAGATAATGTAACAACGGTACTATTAATGGTTCCAGTTACTTTCAGTATCACGAGACAATTACGGGTTAATCCGATTCCCTTTTTAATAACCGAAGTAATTGCCTCGAATATAGGCGGTACCTCTACACTGATTGGCGACCCTCCGAATATCATGCTCGGCAGCGCCGTAAAAGAACTTACCTTTATGGCCTTTATTAATAATCTAACAGCGATATCATTCTTTATTCTATTTGTTAATATTGCGATCCTAGCATTTATTTATCGGAAACAGCTTCGAACAACAGATGACTTAAAGGCCAATTTAATGGACCTAGATGAAAAGGAAGAAATAACAGATACCAAGTTACTAGTTAAATCGTTAACTGCTCTCTCGCTAACGATTTTGGGGTTTTTCCTGCATCAACTTTTTCATATTGAATCTGCTACCGTCGCGTTAGCTGGTGCTTTCCTCCTGCTTCTATTAACTGGAGAAAAGTATTTAGATAAAGCATTTTTAAAAGTAGAATGGACAACTATATTCTTCTTTATCGGCCTTTTTGTATTGGTATCAGGATTGATAGAGACAGGGGTAATTTCGTTATTAGCAGATTACTCTGTACACCTAACTGGAGGGGATGTTACATCCACATCAATATTAATACTCTGGGTTAGCGCGATTGCCTCAGCTTTTATTGATAACATTCCGTTTGTTGCCACCATGATTCCAATGATCAAAGATATGGGGGAACTTGGCGTTACTAATTTAGAACCTCTTTGGTGGAGTTTATCTTTAGGGGCATGTCTAGGTGGAAATGGTACATTAATTGGTGCGAGTGCCAATGTGATTGTGGCGGGTCTTGCTGCGAAGGAAGGCTATCCGATTACATTTGGAAAATTCATGTTGATTGCTTTTCCATTAATGATTTTATCCATTATTATTTGTACGGTTTACATATATTTAAGATATCTCATTTAGGAGGGTTATGATGAAAGTAGAGTATAAATATAACGAACAGTTTCTCGAGCTAAAGGAAACCCCTAACGGCGAGGATTTTGAATTCACCCTTACTTTGGTTGATAACAAATGGAAGAAAAAAATCGAAGAAATTCGTGAGTATTTTGATACAAACAACATCCTAACTGATATCCATTTTTATATTCATCCGAATAATAGGTTTCAAATAATCGTTAGAAAAGACTTTTATAATGAATTTATCATTCAGTTGTTTAAGCAACAAATAGTGGAAAAGATTAAATGGGTTTAAAAAGGAGGCTGCCATTATTCTGAATGGCAGCCATTTTTATACTCCAAATCTATTATTAGCTACGAATCTTGCTTAATATGAGGTGAGACTTCGGGCTTATTCTTCTCTTCCCAAAGCCTTCCAAACCATTTCGTAAACCTTTTTCACGGGAATGTCATGAAGTCGTGCAATGCTTTTACATTCTTCAAACTCCGGAGCACATTGAACAATTTGTCCATTATACATTCCTTCTTTTACTGTCACAGGACCCCACATGGTAGTAACTTTCCTAAACTTTCTTTCTAACCGGTGTACGGTTAAAGGATAGTAGCGTATTCCTAGTGTGGTAGTTTCCTTAAAAAGAATTTCTTTCATTGTATTTATATGTTTCTCTGAACAAAGTAGTTGAAGTAATACGCCTGGTCTATTTTTTTTCATATATATCGGGGTATAGAAAACATCATTAGCGCCAGCCTCAAACAGCATGTCCATTACATAGCCAAGCCATTCTCCAGGAATATCATCGAGATTGACTTCCATTTTAACCATCTGATTATCAAGATGCTCATTACTGGGAGGAAGTTGAGAGACCATTAAATCATTTCCTTTCCTTTGGTAACGAAAAATAAATATAGAAAAAGGACGGTCAGCTTAAAGTTTCCTTTTAGTCTTCTCCAATGACGACACGAAGCACATTGGGATGATTTTTAAAGGTCTTCGTTCCAGCACCATAACCAATGGATGTAACCTTCATGGATGGTATCGGGCAAAATTCATCTGCCAAGACAGCCACAATTGCTGCTCCCGTTGGAGTGGTGAGCTCGAAGCGAATGTCAGATTGTTCAATTGGTACACCTTTTAAAATTTCAAGAGTGGCCGGTGCAGGTACAGGATAAATACCATGATCAATATGGATACGACCTGTTCCCACAGGAATGGGCGAGGATTTAATAACATCTATTTCTAATTGATGAATTAAGATAGCTGCACCGATAATGTCAATAATCGAATCAACTGCCCCAACTTCGTGAAAATGGACCTTCTCCAAGGGAATTCCATGGATATGTCCTTCCGCTTCACCAATTCTTTTAAAGATTTTTAATGCTGTATTTTTCACAGGCTCAACAAAACCTGCCCCCTCAATTAAAGCAACAATGTCTTTATAAGCCCGGTGGTCATGATCATGATGATGGCCATTTCCATGGCTATGATTATGGTGGTCATGATGATGCTCATCCTCGTGTGCATGGATGTGTTCGTGACTGTGTCCATGTTCGTGTTCATGGTCATGTACGTGACTGTGTTCATGTTCGTGTTCATGGTCATGACTGTGTTCGTGATCATGATCATGGGCATGGATGTGTTCGTGTTCATGGTCATGACTGTGTTCGTGATCATGATCATGGGCATGGATGTGTTCGTGATCAAGTTCGTGATCGTGATCATGTGCATGGTGATGGGAATGAACATTCTTCAACATCACATCAAATTTAGTACTTGTAATCCCATTTTTCACTAACTTTGTCCATTTCAACATATATTCATCATCAATATGAAGTTTTTTTAATTCTTCTACTAAACGATTCGGATCTGCGCCCGCATCAATCAAAGCTCCAATGACCATATCTCCGCTAATACCTGAAAAACAATCAAAATAAAGTGTTCTCACTATTTCCCGGCCCCTTTTTGTGCAAGTTGATCAATTAATACGGCGTTATATCCCCCGCCAAACCCATTATCAATATTCACAACACTAATCCCTGATGCACATGAATTCAACATCGTTAATAAGGCAGATAATCCATTAAAATTTGCTCCATACCCCACACTCGTTGGCACAGCTATAACCGGATGTGAAACGAGTCCGCCAACTACACTTGGAAGTGCCCCTTCCATACCCGCAACAACAACAGAGACTGTGGCATTTTGAATTTCCTCAGCATGACTTAGCAAGCGATGAATTCCAGCAACACCTACATCATAGATACGATGTACTTTGCTGCCTAATACTTCGGCAGTAACCGCGGCTTCTTCGGCAACACGTAAGTCCGATGTACCTGCACAAATTACGGCAATATATCCTTGTGACTCTCCTTCAAACAATTTGTCCTCTTTCCAAAAAAGAATTTGTGCTACTTCTTTGTAAATAAATTCAGGGCAAGAACGTTGGACAATTTCTGCCTTTTCCTTGTTAATACGCGTGACGAGCACTTGGTTATTTCGAGCTCTTAACACTTGGATAATCGAAATAATTTGTTCAGTCGTTTTCCCTTCACCGTATACGACCTCTGGGAAGCCTTGACGTTTCTTACGATGATGGTCAACTTTAGCAAAACCCAAATTCTCAAATGTTGCTAGTTGCTCTTTTGCTTCTTTGACACTTAGGGTTCCTCTTTGAACCTGCTCTAAAATTTCTTCAAGCATTCATTTCCCCCCTATTTATATAAACTCAAAAATGTTTAGACATTCCACTTGCCAGCTTTTCATATTTCTCATAAATAAGTCTATATTTTTCACTATTCTCTTTATTAGGAACGATTGCCTTACCCATTGGGATATTCCTTTTAATCTCTTCAAAGGAATGAACTTTATCAATGGCCACTAATGCTGTCCAGGCTGCTCCCCATGCTGCGCTGTGGTGGCTCTCCGGCACATAAATTTCCGCCTCGAATACATCTGCCATCATTTGCAGCCACAATGGAGATCTGGATAAACCACCATTAACATAAATCTTTTGATGTTTCCCTGCTAAACTCTCTAAAGTTTTGCCAATTTGAAAGAGGTTAAAAGTAATCCCCTCTAGAACCGCTCGAATAAAATGTTCTCTTTTATGCGTAACAGATAATCCAAAGAAATTCCCTTTTGCCCGTTGATTCCAAAGTGGTGCTCTTTCGCCATTTAGATAGGGGTGAAAGATGATTCCATCGGCACCAAGCGGCACCTTTTCTGCATCTGCAAGGAAATCAGCGAAGTCTCTAGGATCATTCAAAAGGTCTTTTAACCATTGTAGTGCATTCCCGCCATTATTGGTAGGTCCTCCAATGATAGAAAAATCCTTTGTAAAAGAATAACAAAAGGTTTCTTGATTTTCGCTCATTTTAACTCCACTTGTGAATTGCCGAATGGCCCCGCTAGTCCCAACTGAAACCGCCACTTCACCAGGGAGAATCGCTCCAATTCCCAAGTTAGCCAATTGGCCATCCGCAGCACCGATGACAAAAGGAAGGTCAGAATCAATCCCCATTTCATCGGCTTTTAGAGGATTAATCCCTGTTAAAATCTCGGTTGGGGGGACAATTCTAGAAAGCTGATTTTCATGAATACCCGTTAGAGATAATAATGTTTGATTCCACGTATGTGTGTCAGGATTAAATAACCCTGTCGCAGATGCCATTGAATAATCTATAACCCTTTGATTATACCAGCATTGAAGTAAATACTCCTTAATTGACATAAAGTATTTCGCTTGAACGTAAGGTTCATATTTCGTTTCTTTCATCCATAATAACTTAACAAATGGCGTCATGGGATGAACCGGTGTACCTGTGTCTGAATACACCTCATTTCCCATTGTTTCTATCACTGATTCTGCTTGTAGATAACTTCTTCCATCCGCCCAAATTAAGGCTGGAGATATAGGAGTGCCATTATTATCCACACAAATAAGGGAATGCATGGCGGAAGAAAATCCAATTGAAATCAAATCATTTTTCTCAATCTTGGCTTTCTCTATTGCCTCATGTATTGCTTGTACAGCTGATTGCTCAATCTCAATAGGGTTTTGTTCGACCCATCCTTGCTTTGGATAATGGAATGTGTTCATTCTCTCAGCTTCGGCGACTAATTTACCTTGGAGGTCAAATACGCATGCTTTAACACTTGTTGTTCCGATATCAAGTCCCATTACAACTTCTCTTGACATGTTCTCCTCTTCCTTTTCACATAACAATAAGTAATATTATTATTTATTGCTATTTTTATAATCGTTATATTAAAAGGCTCTGGATTATTCCAAAGCCTTTTTATTAAAAGTACTTTCCTAAAGCACATTTGCAAAGAAGAAAGCTCTATGACAGCACCTTATTCATGCTTCCACTCTGATATCCAATTAAATCTAACGTGATATATTTGTACCCATATCCTTGAAGTGCTTTCACGATTGCGTCATGATTTTCAAGAATCTTCTTCATTTCATTAGGTTCTACTTCGATCCTTGCAATCTCCTGATGTGTTCGCACCCGTACCTGATGGATAGCAAGTGACTTTAAATAAGCTTCGGCTTTTTCTACCTTCGTCAGCTTTTCTTTTGTAATATATTCCCCGTAGGCAATTCTTGATGAAAGACACGCTAATGATGGTTTATCCCAAGTTGGCAAATCAAATTCTCTCGAGAGTTCTCTGATTTCTTGTTTAAACAGATTAGCTTCTAGGAGTGGACCGCGTATCCCCTTCTCTTTAGCGGCCTGCATACCTGGTCGAAATTCATTCATATCATCTGCTATGACACCATAAACCACATTTTGAAAGCCCTTTTCATCCATGACTGGAATCAAATGATCAAATAAACTGCTTTTACAAAAATAGCATCGATTTCTATTGTTTTCCGCATATCCTGGAATAGCAAGTTCTGAGGTTTCAATCACTTGGTGCCTGACACCTATTTGATTTGCAAGAACTCTTGCCTCTTCTAGTTCACTTGAGGGGTAGCTTTCAGAGTCTGCTGTTACTGCGAGTACATGCTCAGCCCCTAGGGCATCCACAGCAGCCTTTAATAAAAAAGTACTGTCTACTCCTCCTGAAAATGCAACTACCACTGATTCCATATCTCGGAGAATAGACTTTAATTTTTTGTATTTTTCTGTTAGCATGGTCTGTTTCTCCCCCAATCCCATATCTAATTTAAGTCAGCCATTGTTAATTTATTTAATGGACTTTAGAATTATGTTCACCTTGGATTTATATTGTCATGCTGCCAAAGCCGCCATCTACTCTTATAAGCGTTCCTGTTACAAAACTCGACGCTTTTTCAGAAGCAAGCCAAACCGCAGCACCTTGTAACTCTTCCGCTTCACCAAAACGATTCATTGGAGTATGTCTCATGATTGATTCAATCCGCTCTTTATCTAAAATTTTTCGGTTTTGTTCCGCAGGGAAAAATCCTGGAATAATTGCATTGACACGAATCCCATTTGGTGCAAATTCACGTGCTAAAAATTGTGTAACGCTGTTAAGGCCAGCTTTTGATACGGAATAAGTAAATACTCTTGATAATGGGGTTGTTGAAGAAACAGAAGAGATATTAATAATACTTCCTTTTCTTTCCTGCTCAATCATTTTCTTTGCAAAAATCTGACAGGTTAACACAATACCTTTTAAATTTATATCCATAATTTTGTCCCATTCGTCCATACCAAGTTCAAAGAAGGGTGTAGCACTATTTGTACCCGGGGCGTTTAATAGAATGTCCCAGCCGCCAGACCATTGATCAATTTCATTTGCTGCGTTAACTAAAGACTCCTTTGAACTAACATCTGCAGAAAATGCCTTGGCTTCCCCGCCACTCTCATTAATTTCCTTGGCAACTTCTTCTGCTTTTTCAAGATTACGTCCAACAATTGCAACTTTGGCGCCGTGGGAAGCCAAGCCTTTTGCCATTGCTGACCCCAAAACACCATTTCCACCAATTGCAACTGCAACTGTGCCACTTAAATCAAATAATTGTGCCATGATTACTCTCTCCCTTTTTCTATTAAAATAAATTTCCACTTTCATTGAAAGGAATGTCATAAAGATCAGAACATTGTTCCATATTAGGATGCTGCCTCACGTAATCTAGTAAAGGCTCCGATACTTCAATTTCACTTAATACTAATGTATTTTTTATGCGTACTAATTTAACGTTCGTAAAATCTAGAATGTTACATGTTTTAATTGCTGCTTGGAATGCTTGTTTATCATTTGGTAAGGTCGTAGCAATTTTAGTTGGAGCCACAACGGTTGAAGTTAAACCATTCGCATAGGTTCCTTCTTTATCCATCTTGTCTACAAGCCGTTGCGTCGTAAAGTCTGCCGTTCCTACCCCATTTGCATTTCCCTCGGATTGATGGGTTACATCGAGGACCACCATTTTGTTAACATCCGGTCCACCAGAAGCATATGGAGTTGGATAACGTCCGGTAATATTAGGATCCATTCCATCTCCACTAATGTTTTTGCCAATTTCATCAATGACAAGGACATCCAATTGATCAAAGAAAAGCTTTGGCAATAACTCTTTTGCTTGCTTTTGAAGTTCAGGTTCTTTATTTATAATCTCTTCTGTCGTAAGTACTTCAATAATAGCTACTTTATCAAATGCATTTTCAACGGATGCAACCCCAAACAGGAATGGGGTCTTTTCCATGATGATCTTCGCCATGGCAGGAACATTTTCTGCCATATACTTAAATCCCATTTGATGGCAAGCTTCTGCACCTTTTTGCTTTCCTAACCCAATACTGATCATCTTCATCATTCCACTTTCAACAGGACCACGAAAAGCTGTGTGTGGTTTGATACGGTTAATGACCACAATTCCATCTGCTTCTGAAGCAAATTTATCCACATAAATAGGCAATCCATTCGGCAGCTCACTAATTTTTACTACTTCCATTGAAGAGCGAATCTCACAGCCGACACTTTCTTCGGTTACCCCAAGATGTGCTAAAACTTCGCGCTGTCCCTCCGCTGTCGCGCCCCCGTGGCTCCCCATACTTGGCACTATGAAAGGTTTGGTCCCCAAATCTTTTAAAAATCTTACTGTTACTTCGGTCATTTCAACGAGGCGATCGAGCCCCCGGCTGCCAACAGCGATGGCAATTTCCATCCCAGGCTTAACCTTTTCCTGAATTTCTACTCGTTGTAATTGTGCCATCAGGGTTGAACCAAGGTCATCAATTTTTTTGTTATCAAAGTTCACTTTGACCTTTGCCATTTTAGGAACTGGAATATCTTTTAATAATTCTTGCAGGATACCCATAGTTGCTTCACTCCTTTTTTATACCTATTAAGTTTTCCTCTTTCGATCCTATTCCATGTACTTATGAAATTTTATAAATGATAATCCTCTTGTAATCCCTTACAAAAGAAGTATAAAAAAAGGTATTTTTATTTAATTTGTTTACCAAACAAACTAATTATCTGTATAATAACATTATGAACAATTTACGTCAATAAATATGAGATTTTTTCCTTTTAAAAAACTAAGGAGGTTCTTTATGCTCACAGGAGATGCAGCATTTATCAAAAAAATGAACAGATCGTTAATCTTAAGTAAAATTGTTGAGCATAAAATGATATCTAGAGCAGAGTTAGCAAAAATGACGGGATTAAATAAAGCTACAATCTCAGTACAGGTATCCGATTTGTTAGAAAAAAAATTAATTATTGAAACACAACAGGAACACAAAAGTTTAGGGAGAAGGCCAGTCATGCTCTCTATTAACCGTGAGGCAGGTTTTGTCCTCGGAATCGATTTGGATAAAAATTCAATTACATTTACCATATCAGATTTAATCGGTACTTCCGTTCAGACCGAAATAATTGAACTGCAAGTATCAGCTTATGATGTCATTCTGGATTTATTAATTGAACAAATTAAAAGTTATACACAAAGGTTCGCTCCTTCTTATTACGGTATTGTTGGAATTGCGATTGGAATCCATGGAATTGTCAATAAAAATGAAATGGTTGATTATGTCCCCCAACATGGCTGGCAAAACAAAAACTTAAAAAAAGACTTAGAGAATGAAATTGGAGTCAAAGTTTACATCGAAAATAATGCCAACTTATGCTCGATTGCGGAAAAAGTGTACAAACACCATCAAAGTAGCAACTTATTATCGGTTAGTTTGTATTCTGGAATTGGAATTGGATTCATTATCAATGGTGTATTATTCAAAGGATACCACGGCTATGCAGGTGAGATTGGGCACATGATTGTCGTTCCAAATGGCCTGCCCTGCAGTTGCGGAAATTTAGGATGCTGGGAGCAATACGCCTCTGAAATGAGCCTATTTATCAAATTGGCTGAGAAACAAAAAGATTTGGCTTTCAACTTTGAGGATATCCAGCATCGGATTAAAGAACATGATTCTGCTTTCAATGAAGAGTTAGATCAATTTCTTTATTTTCTTTCGATTGGGTTAAATAATTTAATTAACCTTTATAATCCTGAAATCCTAGTGGTCAATAGTGAAGCACTTCGTTTATTTCCAGATACCGCCAATAAACTCAAAACCCATCTTTCTTCCTCAATTAGCCATTTTTCTGAATTGTATATCTCTGAATTTGGCAAAAAGGCATGTATTATGGGAGCCTGTGCTTTATCCCTTCAAAACTTTTTAGGAGTTTCAGAGCTATGTTTAACTTTGAGCGAAGAAAGCTTTCCCCATAAATAGAAGAAGCAAAAAGTAACAATAATCTGAACCAATCAGAACCAATTCACGAAAATAAAATGTGAATTGGTTTTTTTGTTAAATAAAAGAAAGGTGCCTGACACCATCCTAGTGCCTGACACCCATTTTATTTAAAACCATTCAGTAAATCCTAATTTTCTCAAATGTTTTGCTGAAATTTCTAAACAGTCAAATGGATCGCGGCCATAGGTATCATCTTGTTCCACCAAGAAATACTGTGCGCCACTCTCTAGACCTGCTTCAGTAATTGCCTTGATATCAAGGTTACCTTCCCCAAGTTCCGCAAATTCAATCGTATTCGTAAAGATATGCATGAATTTTGCCATATCTTTAAAGTCTACTTCACTTAAATCCATTTGTCCGATTCGGTAATCTTTGAGGTGAATTAAAGAAATGCGTCCAGCGTATTGTTTAACAATCTCAACAGGGTTTACGCCTGCTCTTTGAATCCAGTGAACATCTAACTCAAAACCTAGTTTAGTTGTGTTATTTTTAATGATATCCAATAAATATTCACCATCATATTTTTGGAATTCAAGATGATGTGTATGATAATACAATTCAATTCCATGTTCAGCTAATCTATGGGCCATCGCTTCTGCTTTTTCAATAAAATCCATGATTCTATCTTTGTGACCCATACAAGTTAACGGCAGCATTCCGATTCGTAAAAAATTACAGTCGAGCGTCTTACAATCATTTACGATTTTTTCAAAATCACTAGTTAATGTCTCACCAGGCACTCCAGGAAGCATGGGCTCTAGTGCAGCTGAAAGAGCTGCTATTTTGATATCAAAGTCGATACTAGCTCTCCTTAATTCCGCGACATTCTCAGCTGTCATCGGGATCTGTGATACCTCAACAGCGTGATAGCCAAGTTCACTTACTTTTTTCATTGTTTCATAGGCACCAAGTTCTTCGACTTTGCCTTTAAGCATCATCATTTGCACGCCGATTTTACCCTTTTTCATGGTTACCCCTCCATCTTAATACTTTGTTTTGTCTCTGAAGATAGTCGAATGGCATCAATCATTTGAATAGATACAAGCGCATCCTTTGCATGAACATAATCATGAGTGCCCTGTAAAATACAGTTATAGAATTGATTGATTGTTTTCGCGTGGCTGGCACCATAATAGAATTTCGAGCCAGGCAGCTTAGCATCTTCTATCAATTCTTCCTTTTTTCCCTCTTCATTTATCCTTGTGAGAATGCTGTCTTTAATGATGAATTTACCCTTTTCAAGATATACTTCTAGCTCTACACTGGAGTTCTCTGGATTGGCATTGGTTGAAAAATATAATCCTCTTGCACCGTTTTCGAAGAGTATATGTGCAGAAGCTGTATCTTCCACTTCAATCCCATAATCCAATAATTGGTCCACAGAACCTCTTATTAATTCTATTTTTCCTCCGACTAGCTGGATTAAATCCAGTGTATGAAGGGATTGATTGATCATGGAACCGCCCCCGGCATACGCCATTTTTCCACGCCATGGTTTCACATCATAATAAGCTTTTGGCCTATACCATGCCACCAGCCCTTTAACTCCTGTGACTTTGCCATATTCGCCGCCTTTGACAATCTCCATAAGCATTTCAAACGACTCATTATAACGGTTTTGTAAACAGACTCCGATTTTAACTTCACTATGGCCTTCCTCTAGTTTTACCAGTGCCCTTCCTTCCTCAGTGTTCAAGCCCAACGGCTTTTCTTGAAAAACATGAACTCCCGCATCTACACAATCTCTTGTTACAGGATAATGTAGATAGTGAGGAAGACAATTATGGACAACATCAAGGTTTTCTATTTCAAGCATCTCGTTATAATCCGTATAAAAATTTACCCCTGGTACGGTATCTTTTAATGATTCATTAATATCACAAACTGCCGCCAACTCGGCATTTGGGTTAGCTTGTATAGCTGGAATATGAATTTTAGAAATATCTCCAAGTCCAATTACCGCAACTTTTAGCATTTGCTCCTCCCCTTTTTTGAAACGAACCCGGGAGCGTATTTGCACCCGAGTTCGTTTCAAATGTTCGATTACTTTCTAACCGGGTATTTTCCTTCTTCAGCAATCCGTTTATTTAATTCTTCTAGGAATAAATCTTCATCAAATGGTACTTCTATTTCCTTGCCTAACCAGCTTGACAGGTGCATCGCATTTGCAAGTCTAACACCATTAATTCCATCGCTGCCAGGAGCTAATAATGGGGTACCTTCTACAATTGAAGAAGCAAAGTCTTCTAAGACAGCAATGTGCTGTTCGCCCCAAACATTACCAAAATCAAGTACTTCCTCAGTGAAAATGTCACCTGCACCGCCGCCCATAAACAGCTTCATAACATCTGACATATCCATGGAATTGCTCATTTCATTCTCAGATTGTTTCAGGCGCTTAATGGTTACTTTCTTACTATCATCTACCACGATTTTTCCTTTATCTCCCAGGATTTCTAAACGGTCAGTTCCCATTACATCGTGTGTACGAGTTACGAATACACCAGTAGCACCATTTCCATAATCAAATACTGCAGTCACATCGTCCTCAACCACAATATCTCTTTGATAGCCATAATTTACTTTTGCATAAACCTTTTTCGGCATGCCGCAAATCCATTGAAGCAAGTCAATTTGGTGTGGTGCTTGGTTTACAAGGACACCACCGCCTTCTCCACCCCAAGTTGCTCTCCATTCACTTTGATTGTAGTACCCTTGAGGTCTCCACCAGGTAGTAATAATCCAGTTGGTATTGCGGATGCTGCCAATCTCACCATTATCAATAAGTTCTTTTACTTTTTTATAAAGTGGATTTGTACGCTGGTTAAAGAAAATGGCAAACCTAAGTTCAGGCTTGGATGCTGCAAAATCGTTTAACTCTTTCACTTGTTTTGTATAAACACCAGCTGGTTTTTCCACTAATGCATGAATGTTTCTTTTTAGTGATTCAATTCCCATTTCAGGATGTAGATAATGTGGAACAGTTGTAACGACTGCATCAACATCACCACTTTCAAGCATATCGATATAATTATCGTAGAAAGGAACACCAGGATACTTCTCTTCCGCTACTTGTTTTTTAGCAGGATCATTATCACAAATCGCACCAATCACCATGTTTTTAACTTTTCCTTCAGAAATGAAATTAGCGTACATACCACCTTCTGCACCTAATCCAATAATCCCTAATCTTACATCTGCCATAATTAAATTCCCTCGCTTTCGATTTCTTTAAGAATGTCTAGAAGTGCTTCATATTGAAGCTTGTAGCCGCTGACACCATCCAGCCCTTTGTTGTCCTTAATAACCTCCGCCGCATCCTCAAGCTCTAGATCTTTTAAGGAGTCAAAGAGAACTAGATGTGGTTCAAGTGTTAGAAAGCCCTTGTAACCACTGTTTATTACTTGGGATAGAATCTCAGGAATCTTACCTTCACCCGTGCCACATACTACGTTTTCATGATCGGTTGTAACTGCATCTTTAATATGGATATAAACGATTTCTTCCTTTAATAAATTGAAACACTCCTGTGTGTCCTCACCACACTGAACAAAGTTAGCAAAGTCAAAAATCCCCTTAAAGTGTGCTGAACCAACTTCTTTTAAAATCTCATAACATCTTCTCGCAATATCTCCATAGATGTCCTTTTCATTTTCATGTAATAAAATAACATTGTAT
This sequence comes from Bacillus sp. AFS073361, assembly GCF_002567005.1. Taxonomy (GTDB): domain Bacteria; phylum Bacillota; class Bacilli; order Bacillales; family Cytobacillaceae; genus Neobacillus. The sequence continues at coordinate 101,996 of NZ_NUZU01000010.1, read as the reverse complement.
TTTTCCGCAATTGCCGCAAATTCTTTTAGTTTGCTAATCACATCTTCTTTATATTGGTCGGGGACTTCACCTTTTGGAATATAAAAACTGAATATACGAATGTATTTACAATCTAATAAAATAGCAATTTGGCAAAGCGTGTCCAACATCAGCTTTTGCTTTGCAAATCCTTCTTCATCATTGATGAAGACTTTACCAATAGGTGAGCCGATAGAAGAAACACCGATTCCAGCTTTTTGAAGCCTTGGTTGAACATTTTCTTTAACTTCATCGACTGTAAAGTCACCTATATTTTTCCCATCAATACCCCGCAATGAAATGTAACGCATACCTAACTTCGCTACAACTTCTATTTGAATATCAAAATCAGACGAAATTTCATCCGAAAAACCTGAAATCAATAAATCATTATTCACGTCAGACTGTTCCTCCTTATTTCTATAGGTTGTTAACAGACCTTTTGCTATCATCTACAAATCAGGATTTGATGATTTATGCTCTAATCATAAATGAAAACGTTTTTCTATTCTCGTAAAATTTTGCGAATAATAGTAAAATGTTTATAATAAATAAGAAAATTAAAGACAATCGGGAAGTGTTAGCATGTCCTATCAAGAACTTGAAAGATTATGCAAATTTGCGTTCAGTTTTTCCCATATTGATACCATTTTTATCGATCTTAAATCACAGATAATAAGTGAATTTGGCCACAATCAAGTACCTGAACCTTTAAAAGGGTACTTTGGAAATTTTCATAGTTTATTGAATCTACACGATTTAGCGACTGAACCAGATGTTCTATTCCATTCTAGTTCATACAAGATTAATTTTATCTCTGCAAAACTGTATAGACAGGAGGATTACATAGGGAGTATTGTGGTGGGACCTTTTTTGTTTGAGGAACCTACTTCTCTAATGATTCATGACATACTCTTTACTAACAAATTCTCTATTTCACTTAGCCATATAATGGAACAATTTTATTTATCTCTTCCGTTAATTAGTACATACAAAGCACAAACCATCGCCGAATTTCTTGCTTATCTTTTCTCAAATTTTAACCGGGATGATTCTTCCCTCCGAAAGATAACAATCGGTAAAATTAATTATTCACTGCACTCTGAATACCCTATGATTTCCGATGCCGTAAAAATAAACGCTAGGCCATCTATTGCTACTATCGAAGAAAGATATCGTACTCAAAATGATCTCATGTCAGCTGTAGAAAGCGGAAATCGAGCAAAGTTAGATAAAGTATTAAACGAAGGTATGTTTCTCTTTGAGAAAATCCCTGACCGCATTCCGAATGACCCTTTACGATCCAGAAAGAATTTAGCTTTCGTAAACAATACAGTGTTAAGAATCTCAGCTGAAAGAGGCGGTCTTCATCCTGTATATATCGACAGCATTTCAGAAAAATTTGCTATCCAAATTGAAAAGACGTCTTCCATTCAGCAGCTCTTAGACCTTCAAATGCAAATGTACTATGAATATTGTGATGCTGTAAAAAAGCTCTCCTTAAAAAATTTCAATCATTTAATTCGAAAAGCAATCGAGTATATTCGTTTAAATTTAGATCAAGATTTAAGACTGGATACCATATCCAATGCCATTCAATCTAATAGTTACGAACTCTCAAGACAATTTAAAAAAGAGACGGGCAAATCGATAACAGAGTACATCAATAAACTCAGGATTAATGAAGCCATAAAAATTATGGAGAATGAAAGTCTGTCCATCACAGACATTGCTTTATTAGTAGGCTTTAACGACGTCAACTACTTTACAAAGGTATTTAAAAAGATCAATGGAATCACTCCTTCTGAATTCCGAAAAGGATTGAATGGTGTCAGGCACTAAGAAAAGTGGAAGTGCTATGTAAAAAAAAGGGCTGCCCCAAGAGTAATTTATCACTTTTGAGACAGCCCTTTTGGCCATATATTCATTTCGGTAACTTGCTGTTATTATTCCATCCAGTTTGTATGGAAAATACCTTCTTTATCAATACGTTGGTACGTATGTGCACCAAAATAGTCACGTTGTGCTTGTAATAGATTCGCTGGAAGTGTTTCTGTGCGATAGCTGTCATAATACGCAATTGCGCTTGCAAAAGATGGAACAGGGATTCCACGTTCGATCGCCACTGCAAGAACTTGACGTAATGGCTGCTGATAGTTCTCAACGATTTCTTTAAAATAAGGATCTAGTAATAGGTTTCTTAATTCAGGATCACGATCATAGGCATCTTTGATTTTTTGTAAGAATTGCGCACGAATGATACAGCCGCCGCGGAAAATCATTGCGATATCTCCGTAACGAAGATTCCAATCGTATTCCTCTGATGCAGCACGCATTTGTGCAAAACCTTGTGCATAAGAAACAATTTTACTCATATATAACGCCTTACGAACTGCTTCGATTAATTCTTCTTTATTGCCTTCAAAAGCCTTAACTTCTGGTCCATTAAGAACCTGACTTGCCTTAACACGCTCATCCTTCATTGCCGAAATAAAGCGGGCAAATACAGATTCAGTGATAATTGGAAGTGGAACACCTAAGTCTAAAGCATTTTGGCTTGTCCATTTACCAGTACCCTTTTGACCAGCTGTATCGAGGATTAAATCTACCATTGGTTTACCAGTTTCTTCATCCACTTTTGTAAAGATATCAGCCGTAATTTCAATCAAGTAGCTGTCTAATTCGCCTTTATTCCATTCAGCAAAGACCTCATGAAGCTCTTTTGCATCTAAACCAAGGACATTTTTCAAAATAAAATAAGCTTCACAGATTAACTGCATATCTCCATACTCAATTCCGTTATGAACCATTTTCACATAGTGACCCGCACCATTCGGACCAATATACGTACAGCAAGGATCGCCCTCTACTTTTGCAGAAATGGCTTCTAAGATAGGTTTAACAAGGTTATAAGCTTCTTCTTTACCGCCTGGCATGATAGAAGGACCTTTTAATGCGCCTTCTTCTCCACCTGAAACGCCAGTTCCGATGAAATGGAACCCTGCTGTCTCTAGTTCCTTATTACGTCTGATTGTATCTTGGAAGAATGTATTCCCACCATCAATTAGGATATCGCCTTCTTCAAGATACGGCTTCAAGGAGTCAATTGTCGCATCCGTTGCAGTACCTGCTTTAACCATTAATAAAATTTTGCGAGGCTTTTCTAAAGAATTAACGAATTCTTCAACGGTCCGAGCACCTACAAAGTTTTTTCCTTCTGCCTCATTCTTTAAGAATTCTTCTGTTTTTTCATAAGAACGATTAAAAACAGCGACAGAATTACCGCGGCTTTCGATATTTAGGGCAAGGTTTTTACCCATAACGGCTAAACCAATTACACCAATTTGTTGTTTAGACATACAATCCCTCTTTCTTATTTAATAATCCTATTTAGATAAACATATTTCTGACAATAATACAAACAAAAAGTGCTTTTTAACTAAATATTCTTGCTAATACACATCAATAGTTTTGCCAACCATGTTAAATAAATGTGGTCAATGTGAAGCCCTATTTAGCGTTCTAAAAAATATCTTTCAGCATTATTAAAGCAGATATTCCTTACCATTTGCTCCATACGCTTCATGTCATTTGGTACCGACCCTTTTTCCACCCAATCGCCAAGGATATTACACAGAATTCGGCGGAAGTAATCATGACGAGCATAAGATAAGAAGCTGCGCGAGTCTGTTAGCATACCGATAAAATGGCTGAGTAATCCAACATTTGCATAATCCTTCATTTGTCTCTCCATACCATCGATATGATCAACAAACCACCATCCTGAACCTAATTGAACCTTACCAGGAACACCTTCTTCATAGAAGTTCCCCATCATGCCAGCTAATGTTACGTTATCTTTTTGGTTCAAGTTAAATAATACTGTTCTTGGCAGTGCGTTTTCTTGATCTAAAGAATCAAGGAATCTCGACAAGCCTTCAGTCATATTAGCTTCTCCAACTGAATCAAATCCCACATCAGTCCCAAGCAATTCTTTCATTCTGGTGTTATTGTTTCGCAGCGCTCCCATGTGAAGCTGCATAACCCACTGCTTTTCAGCATACATTTTTCCAAGTTCTTTTAAAAGGAAAATCCGATAGGCGATCAATTCACCATCTGTAAGTTGTTCACCGCTTATACGTTTATTGAAGATCGCTTCTACTTTTTGTTTGCTTGTTTCTACATATTCCATCTTTTGAATGTCATGATCAGACGCACGGCCGCCATTTTCATGAAAATACTCGACTCTTTGTTTTAAAGCTGATAAAAGGCCATCTAAGGAATCTGTTTTTATGCCGGAAACATCCGCCAATTTTTCAATCCAGCTTGCAAAAGTTGGGCGTTCAATAAACATCGCACCATCTGGTCGGAATGTTGGTGCAATTGTCGTTTCAAAGGTGTCATCATTTTTCAATAACTGATGGTATTCTAGTGTGGAGATTGGATCATCGGTCGTTCCGATAAACTTTACGTTTGACCTCTCAATTAAAGCCCGCGCACTGAATTCTGATGACTGTAATTTTTCATTACATTCATCCCAAATTTCACGAGCTGTTTCTGGACTTAATACTTTATTAATTCCGAAAAACATTTTTAATTCCAAGTGTGTCCAATGATAAACAGGATTTCCAAGTAAATGAGGGACTGTCTCTGCCCACTTTTCAAATTTTTCCCAATCACTAGCTTCACCTGTAATATAGCGTTCACCAACACCATTCATGCGCATCGTTCTCCACTTGTAATGGTCCCCACCAAGCCAAATTTGTGTAATATTTTCATATGACTTGTTTTCCCAAACTTCTTTCGGATCTAGGTGACAATGGAAATCAAAAATTGGTGAAGTTGCTGCTGCATTTTCATATAACTTTACTGCAGCTTCGGAATTTAGCAAAAAGTGTTGATCCATAAATTTTTTCATCTAATCCATCTCCTTATAATACAATTCATACGTAGAGCGCTTGCTGTAACCCCTTACAGTAATCTATAAATATTTGCTAACAGATAATTCTATTTTAATTTGTTTATTAAACAAATTAATTACATACATAATTTATCATGTTTAATATGTTTAGTCAATTAACTATTTAGGAATAAATAGAATATAAACGTCCAATTAATTAAAGAACTGATATAATAAGAATATACACAAAGTAATGCCCGAAATGGAGGATATTAATGGTTACCGGTGATGCGGCATATATAAAGAAAATTAATCGCTCTTTAATCATTAGAGAAATTGTGAAAGAAGGCATGATTTCAAGAGCAGATCTATCCAAAGCCACTAATTTGACAAGAGCAACGATCTCAGCACAAGTTGCTGACTTATTAGAAGAAGGGCTAATTATAGAAACACACCTAGAGCATTATTCGGTTGGAAGAAAACCAATTATGCTCTCATTAAATGGAGATGCCGGCTATGCACTTGGTATTGACCTTGATTATGGTCAAATATCATTTACAATATCAGACCTTCTTGGTTGTCCCGTTTCTTCAAGTATTATCCAATTAAATACTACAAAATATGAGGAGATTCTCCCGATTCTAATTCAACAAATCAAAAGGATCAAATCAGATTACACTTCCAGCCGCTATGGTATTGTCGGAATTGTTGTCGCCATACATGGTCTGGTTACAAAAGACGAAGAAATCCACTATGTTCCACGTTTTGATTGGCATGAAGTTAATCTTAAGAGTGATTTAGAGAGAGAAATAAATATCGCAATTTACATTGAAAATAATGCAAATCTAAGTTCTTTCGCCGAAAGGGTCTATGTGCACCATGAAACAGACAACCTGTTATGTGCCACCCTCTATTCGGGGATCGGCCTAGGCATGATGATGAAAAATGACTTTTTCCGTGGCCATGATGGATTTGCTGGTGAAATAGGTCATATGATTGTGGTACCAGAGGGGAAACCTTGCAATTGTGGAAATAAGGGCTGTTGGGAAAAATATGCTTCTGAATCGAGTATTTTTGAGTATTTATCTGAAAAACGCCAGATTAAAGATCTGACTTACGAACATATTCAAAAATGGCTTAATGAAGGCGACGAAGAAGTACACCAATTGATGGAAGATTTCCTTTTTTATCTGTCTATTGGATTGAATAATATGATTAACATGTATAACCCAGACGTGCTCGTACTTGATAGTGAATTGTTGCGAATTTATCCCGACTCGCTCCATAAAATTAGCAAAAATCTAAATTCCTCAATTAGTCATTATCGTGAATTAATGATTTCTACTATCGGAAAAAAATCATGTGTTCTTGGAGCATGTGCACTTGCTATCAAACAATTTCTAGATGTCCCGATGCTAAATTTGCCCTATGATCTAAAAGACAATGAAATTGAAAACGCGCTCTCAATTTAACTTTACAGTGGAAAATCCCCTTCTAGCAATTGCTAAAAGGGGATTTTTATTTGTAATTATTACGCGCTTTTTAAACCATTATTAGCTTTTTGTTTATTTTTAAGTTCATTAACAATCTTTTTATATAAGTCCTCTGTTAAATTATACAGAACAATTAAGATAATCGCTGCAATTAAGTTTAGTCCAGCTGGAACAAGAAACATTAACCCTTTTATACCAATGAGTGTGCTAGCAGTTTGCTCTGCATTTGGAACGTAACCAATTAACCCAAGTGCTACACCAGGAATAAATCCAGCAAGTGCCTGCGCTAGTTTACGGAAGAAACTATAACTTGAATATACAATCCCTTCTGTCCTTTGTCCTGTTTTCCATTCATGATAGTCCACTGCATCTGCAACCATTACCCATGGTAAACCAAGTGCAAAGCTAAGACCCAAACTTCCAATTGTAAGCAATATTAGGAAAGTCGGTATGTTTGCCGGTAACAGAAAGTTTGCAACATCCGCAGCAATTCCAATTAAAAGACCGATTATGAATGTTTTCTTTTTTCCTAATCTTTTAACAAGTGCTGGAATAAAAAATGAGCCAATGACAGCGATTCCAATACTAGTAAAAGAAAGCAAAGACATAAGACCGGGATTATTTAAATTATACTGTAAGTAATATAACTGAACTGCCGTGCGCAGGTTACTTCCGGCAACCATAAACAAGCAAACGAAACAAAGGGCAATTAACGGTCTGTTACTAAGTAATAGTTTGAATAGTTTTGACATCGGAACCTTTTCTTTTTCTTTTTGAGGCTCTCTAATAATATTTTCAGTTGTGTTTCGGTAGCAAATATAATGGAAGATTACCCCTACTAACGCCATCGAAGCGATTCCTACCATATATCCTAATCTTTCATTTGGAAAATATAGAACAATTGGGATTACGACCATACCCGAAATAAGCAGTGCAAATTGGCTGCCAATCGCTCGAAAGGAGCCAAGTGAGGCACGATCCACAGAATCTTGGGTCATGGATGCTGCAAGTGATCCGTAAGGGATATTGACAATAGAATAGGACAACCCAAAGGCCATATAAGTAATAAAAGCAAAGGCTATTTTTCCAGTGTCTGAAAACTCGGGTGCCATGAAAGAAATAACAGTCATAATGGCAAGCGGAATCGATCCAAATAAGATGAAGGGACGGAACTTACCTCTCTTACCTACTTTTCGCTTATCTACGAATGCACCAACGGCAGAATCCGCAAATGCATCAAAAATCTTCGATATTAAAAATACTAGCCCGCCCCAATAAGCAGAAATTCCTAAAACATCGGTATAAAATTTTAGCAAATAAATTTGCCCCATATCAAACATAAATCCATTACCAACATCACCTAAACCATATGAAAATTTTTCTTTTAAGGTAAGTTTCTTTGAGACACTATTCTCCATTGCTTTCACTCTTCCCTTCCTATTTATTTAAAAGCGTTTACTTGGAACCCTTTTCAAAACTACCAAGAATGTATAGATGATATTTTGAGGTTTCAAAGCGTGTTAATTTAATTTAATTTGTTTAATAAACTAATTAATTGTCTGCACCGTTAGAATAACACCATCGACAAATTCCGTCAATACTAATTTGTAAGCGGATATATCATGAAAGGCACTAATGCGCTGGAGCTAGACAGTAATCTATGTTCAAAAACTTATACATTCTTATCATTACAAAAAAGAAGATAGCTAAGCAGATCTTAGCTATCTTCTCTCGTATGCTATATGAATTAATGTTTTCCTTTTCTTTTTTCAGCTAAATCAGCCGCAAGTTGTGCCGTACGCTTTTTGTTTAATGGATAACAGAATACTATGATTAGGAACACAAGACCAATTCCAATTGCTGGTACTAGAGTTCCAATTGTATGAATTCCTTGAAGCGTATCAGCAGTCTGTGCTTTAAGATTTGAATTATAACCTACTGCTGCGATTGCTGCCCCACCAACACCGCCAGCAACTGCTTGACCAACTTTACGTGCCATAGAATAGATCGAGTAAACGGTTCCATCTTCACGTAAGCCAGTTAAATACTCATGATAATCAATAACGTCAGTAACGAAAGCCCAAATGACAAGGTTGAAAAGGCCATAACCTAACATTCCAACCGTTAAAATTCCAATAAATTGTGTTGCTGTTAAGTTAGGAAGGAAATATAGAGCACCATATACAAGAGCAGCAAGTAATAAACCACCAGAAGCCACTTCTTTTTTACCAAATTTCGCAACTAATGGTTTAACAAATGGCATACCTACAAATACTGCAATAGATTGAAAAAGACCAACCATACTTAATGCTTTTGCATTTCCGAAGTAGTCCTTAAATAAATACACGTTTACTGCACCAATTAACATAAAGATAACCAGGAACAATAATGAAGCAATAAGGAACCAGATTAATGGTCTGTTTTTAACAAGACCTTTCATTGTTTGTCCAAAGTTCATCTGTGGTTTATTTGTTTCATCCATTACAATCCGTTCAACAGATAATTTATAACAAGCCATGTAACAAGCTAGTGCAAGTCCACCAAAAAGTAATGCAGCTAATAAGAAGCGATTAGCATCTGGTCGGTTGTTAACAAATAAAATCATTGGTCCAACCACGTTAATAATTAAACCAGCCAAATTTCCACCTAATGTTCTCCAGCTAGATAGTGCAGTACGTTCAACAGGATCGCCTGTGATAACTGACGCCATCGATCCGTAAGGGATATTAACTGTACTATATAGTGTTCCCCAAATTATATATGTTACGTAAGCATAAGCAAGATAAAATCCATCTGACATTCCTGGAATATGTACAAACATCAAAACACCAGAAATAACAAGCGGGAAAGACATTCTAAATATCCAAGGCTTGAATTTGCCGTTTTTCCCTGCTTTTCTTGTATCTATAAAACGGCCCCATGAAACGTCGGCTACTGCATCCCACAAACGGGCAAGAAAGAATAATCCACCGACTGCAGCAGGATTAATATGAAAGACATCTGTATAGAAAACCATTAAGAATGCTGCAACTAGAATAAAGAAGAAATCATTCCCCCAGTCACCAAACATATATCCAATTTTGTCTTTCATTCCAAACTTTCTGAATCCATTTTCAGATACTGTTTCTACAGCGGATTTTTTAGCTACTTGACTCATTTCTACCCCTCCGTTTACTTCCCTTATTTTTGTAATTTACCCCAAACCTTAAAACCGTCTAAATCTCTTGAATTTCCAATACCTTGAAACCCTTTTCAAAATCCTTTAAAAAAAATGGTTGTGTTAAACTAGTCTGTTGNNCCCGCAGGAGTCTTCGTGCCTTCCACTCCAATCAACAGAGTTCCAAAATCAACATTATTCTTTAACACAGCAAAAAAATAAAAAGTATTGCTGTTAATATTTTCTATTAATTAGTTTAGTGAACTAATTAATTAGTATAGATGTATATTATCATCGAGGATAAAATCAGTCAATAGATTTTGTAAGCGTTTAAATAAATAATTTTGCAAATTATTAGACTCCTCATAATTAGGATTACCTCCTACAAACCCGAATAATTAATAGCTTGACACGTAATGTTCATTAACGTCACCTAATGTTCAATATTGAACAATGATTTTTTTTTTATAATAAATTTAGTGAAAAATATGTTAGTTAGGTTGTGTATAATATGGAAAAATTACTTTATATAGCTGCGAATCCGAAGGGACTGGAGAAATCAAAAGGGCTAAAAATTGGGGAGGCTTTTCTTGAGTCCTTTCACCAAGTTCGGCACGAGGTAGAAATCAAGAAAGTTGATCTATTTTCATTAGATTTCCCGCAAATGGATGCAGATTTGGTATCTGCAAGAGGAAAACTAGCTGGTTACGGGTATTCCTTAGAACAACTATCAGACATAGAAAGAGAAAAAATACTACTAATGCATAATCTCGCTAATGAATTTATTAGTTTTGATTACTTTGTTTTTGTCTCCCCTATGTGGAATTTAAGCTCACCCGCCATATTAAAAGCATATATCGATAATCTATTTATTGCAGGAAAAACGTTTGCCCATACAGTTAACGGACCAAAAGGGCTCTTAATGAATAAAAAAGCGATTCATCTCCAAACAAGAGGCGGCCAGTACACGGGGACTCCAATGGAAGCATTGGAGTCCGGTGATCGGTATTTAAAAATCGCACTGCGATTCTTAGGGATTGAGGTTGCTGATTCAGTTATTACAGAAGGTTTTGATATTAATCCACTAAAGGTACCCGAGATTCTTGAACAAGGACAAGAAAACGCCAGACTTGCAGCTAAAGATTTCGCAACTAAACTTGTTACCGTTTGAGATACAAGATAACTTTGGCTTCCCTTTAAAGGGAGGCCTCTATTATTATGTCTGCTCAATTAAGTTTGGAAGGATTGTAACAAACAAGCCTTCCATTTTCACCTTAGAAACACTATTTTATTTTTTCTAAATTATGCAAATATTGTTGTATAATGTGGAAAATACATGTAAAATTTCCCTAACAGCCTTATTTTGGATGGTGACGTTAATGGACATAACGAAACATCTTTTTTTAAACCTCTCAATTTTTATCATATTATTATTTCTCTGTTTAATTTTTTTCGATAATAAAAAAAAATTTACCCTTTCTAAATCCTCACTAATTATCATTTGTATTGCCATGCTATGGCTGTGTATTCAATTCTCTTACACTCCTGTTCCGTCTGCCCGATACGATTTAAGAATTATTCCGTTAGTGTTGGGGGCCCTTTATATCGGAATCGGACCAATTCTTATAGTTGCCACTATAGTTATAAGTGGCTTCTATGGCTTTGATTTGGGCTTAATTCAAACGGCCGTACTATATGCACCCTTGGGAGTAATTTTCTGGCGAGTATATCCGTGGTTTTTAAGACAAGTTCCAGGACGGCGTATTTTCGTTACGGTATGTTTAGGTGTGGTTCTTGGTGTGATAACGGTTATTGGGATGAGTTTCGAAAATACCCATACCTATTGGCTGGATGCTTGGTTTGCATTCCTAATTATTCCCTCTCTTGGAATTGGCATTATCTCATATGGGATTGAATTTGTCAGACGAAATAACGAAATGCAGCAGGAGCTCATTAAAGCAGAAAAATTAAAAGCGGTGGAACAGATGGGAGCTGCTATCTCTCACGAAATCCGGAATCCACTAACGGCTGCCAGTGGGTTTGTCCAACTCCTTCAAGATGATTATCTTTCAAGGCATAAAAGAAAAGAATACCTCTCGATTGTTAAAGAGGAATTAATTTCTGCAGAACGTGTTATTCAAGATTACTTAACTTTTGCAAAGCCCTCCTTGGAAGTGCTTGAGGAGCTAAATGTAAAAAGTGAATTGAGGCAAATAATTAATATTCTTCAGCCTTTGGCCAATCAAAATTCAGTAGAAATTATTACTGATTTCTCAGTTATTGGTTTTATTGAGGGCGACGGACAGAAGTTTCGTCAATGTTTTGTGAATGTTATCAAAAATGCAATTGAAGCAATGCCAAATGGTGGATATTTAACCATTACCACTAAGTTCAGTAAAAATTATGTAACAATCAGTGTCAATGATACCGGTATTGGAATGACTAATGAGCAACTTGAGCGTTTAGGAGAACCCTTTTATTCAACAAAAGGAAAAAATGGAACAGGTTTAGGGATGATGGTAGTTTACAGCATTGCCCGTGCTATGGATGGAACAGTCTGGGCAGAAAGTGAAGTCGGAGCAGGGACCACTTTTCATTTTAAATTTCCAACCATTTCCTCAATTTTAAAAAGCGAATCCAATTAAAAGTAAACCGACAGGAAAATAACTGTCGGTTTACTTGACTTACTCCTTTATTTTCCGATAAACATTTGCGTCCAATGTTTGCCAGTCGCTTCATATCCTACTCCAATATGAGTAAAATTAGCACTAAGGATATTCTTACGATGGCCTTCACTATTCATCCAGGCAGTAACTACTTCCTGTGGTGTACGTTGCCCTTGGGCAATATTTTCACCCGCAGATTTATAGGTCACACCAAAGTCTCTCATCATGTCAAATGGAGATCCATATGTTGGGCTTGTATGTGAGAAATAATTCTTCTGCTGCATATCCAGCGATTTTTTCTGTGCCACTCCATTAAGCTGTGAGTCAGCTTTTAATGCTGGAAGACCATTCTTACTGCGTTGTGCATTCGTCAAGTCAATTACTTGTTGAACGTATTGACTAACATTTCCAGTGGTTGGCGCTGGTGCATTATTTTTTTGTGTAGTAGCTGGCTGTTTTGGCGCCGGTGCTGGCGCTTTTTGCTTCGGTGTTGGTGTTGTTTGCTTTGGCTGGTGAATAGGTGCTTGCGACGGTGCCTGTCCAGCCGGTGTTTGCTGCTGGATATATGGTTGTATTTGCAGCATTCCCCAATTTTTAGGGTCGATCGTAATATACTGATATTTTGCATCACGGATTAATACCGCTCTAGTATGTGGATATTGGTTACTGTTTAAGGATGTCTGATACGAAGAAATCATATCATCATCATTTTTGTAATAATTTTTCTTGTTTTTCCGTTTAGTATTGAAAAGATTTACATCAAGATCCGATTGACTGTTATTAGTGTTGGTGTAATCCTCAGTTAATGGACCATTGTGGTCAATCCCATCATCTCTGCCATTACGGACATCCATATATGGGGTGTTATTTCTTATATCATTGTTCATCCCAACATGTGTATTCTGATCATTTAAGTCATTATGGTCATTGTTATTACAAGCAGCAAGTCCCATTGTTAAAACCGCTGTTAAGACTATCCCAAAAGATTTTTTTATCAATCGAAATACCTCCTTTGAAAAAATCATGTTACCCCTTTATTTTTCTTGTTTTTCAAAGAAAGTATTGGTGGAAAATAAACGCATTTTTATTTAATTTTCCATAGACTGTGTTAAACTTGTCTGTTGATTTCCGTTCCAGGCACAAGCGGTTCGCGGGCGTGCCGGTGAGCCTCCTCGTCGCTTTGCTTCTGCGGGGTCTCCCCTGACCCGTACTCCCGCAGGAGTCTTCGNNTCCAATCAACAGAGTGTCAAAATCAACATTAATCTTTAACACAGCCTTCCCACAAAAAAACCAACCAGTATAACTGTCGGTTTCGTTTTTTGCATTCAATTTTCCAACATTGGAATTCGTTCTTTATACTTGTTGATCAACGCACGATTATGTTCTTCTGCACCGTCAGCATTGCCGCTTTTAAAAATTGGCGGTTCAAAATTATTACTGATCATTATGCTGATGGCTTCCACCATGATTCCGTTAACGATTGCTGTCCCAATGACTGTTGACCCTGAACCAAAGCTAACAGCAATAGACTCGTGCTCCATTAGTGCATCACCCACCTTAATATGATTATCAATAGCAAGGTTAGCGGAATGATACAAATATTTACCATCTTTATGTCTTGATGTTACTGCCTTTGTATAACCGTATGATGTGATTGCAATAACAAACGCACCATTATTTTTAGCAAACTCCGCTACATCTATGGGCACAGGATTCCTTCCAGAGGTTGATGCAACAATAACCACATCCTTAGGTTGAATTTTCACTCTAGTTAGAAATTGTTTTGCTAAGTCATTTTCCTTTTCTAATTGAGATGAACGAACAGCCCCCTTATGAAGCATTAAGTCCTCAATTAAAATAGGGTTAATAGGCACTAGTCCACCTGCACGGTAAAAAAGTTCTTCTCCAAGGATATGTGAATGTCCGCACCCAAAGACATGAACAATTCCATCGTTTTGGACACATTCTGCGATCTTTTTAGCAGCTATTTTGAGGCCATCAGTTTCATCCTTTTCAACTAAGCTTAATAATTCGTGAAGCTTTTGAAAATAATGATTGAACACGTTAAATAACCTCCATTACTATGTCTTCAGCGTTTCATTTGGATCATAAATTTATAGCGATCTGCACGATAGACCGATTTAACATATTCAACAGGGGTATTGTCCTTTAGAAAAGTGTTTCTTTGGATTAACATAACTGGTGCACCCTTGCTAATCTTTAGTAAATCTGCTTCGTTTTGACTGGCTACAGATGATTCGATGATCTGTGAAGCACTATCAATTTTTAAGTCTAATTGCTCTTCAATGTATTTATACAGGGAATCATTTACAATTCCTTCTGTAAGTCCTTTAATAAGGTTTGCTGAAATATAGTTTGTTTCTAAAGCCATCGGGACATTATCTGCCAGACGAATTCTTTTGATTTCATATACAGGACCATGTTCAGAAATTAAAAGCTGCCCTGCTACTTGTCTTGTTGCAGGAATAATTTCAAAGTGAAGTAATTGGTTTCCAGGCACGAATCCTCTGGCCTTCATATCTTCTGTGAAGCTGGTTAATCCTTGAAGGGGCTGTTCAATTTTTCTTTCTGCAACAAAAGTACCTTTACCTTGCAATCGATATAACAATCCTTCATTTACTAACTGTGTAAATGCCTGTCTTACTGTCATCCGGCTAATCTGATATTTTTCCGCATATTCTCTTTCTGGCGGGAGTGCATCACCAGGACGCAACTCACCATTTTCAATTAGTTCTTTAATATATTCTTCAATTTGGTAATAAATTGGAATCGGAGAATTCTTATTAATCATTTCCTCCAGCTGCATCCTTTCCTTATAACTGTCACGTTGTAACCTTTAAATCTGCTATTGCCGCTTTATCTGCAATAATTGTAACACATGGATGATTTTTCAACACAGAAGCTGGAAAGTTTTCACTTATCTGCTCATTCAATAATCTAAAAAGTGCTTCACTTTTCTTCTCACCTGACACGAGAAGCAGAATTTCTTTGCTTTTCATAATGGTGGAAATTCCCATTGTAATGGCTTTAGTTGGAACTTCTTCGATTTTATTAAAAAATCTTGCGTTTGCTTGAATAGTTGAAGAAGCTAACTCTACAATATGCGTTTTGGAAGCAAAAGAAGTTCCTGGTTCATTAAAGCCAATATGTCCATTACTGCCAATCCCAAGGATTTGCAAATCAATACCGCCATGCTGATTTATTAAATCCTCATATCGATGGCACTCCTCTTGAAAATCTGCAGCAATACCGCTTGGAACATTTGTCTTGGCTTTATTGATATCAATATAATCAAAAAGCTCGTTGTTCATAAAATACCGGTAGCTATTTTTATTTTCACCCGGGAGCCCCACGTATTCATCTAAATTAAAAGTCGTTACCTTTTGATAAGTAGTGCCCTTTTTATGATGGTCGTCGATTAAGCATTTATATGTCCCAACTGGAGTACTGCCTGTAGCCAAACCAAGTTTAATACTTGGATTCTGAATAACCTTTTTTATAATATATTCAGCTGCTTTATTACTCATTTGTTGATAATCTTTGACCTCAATAATCTTCATTTACAATTTTCCTCCCTATTGTAAGCAAGAGCTCCCCTGCATAATGTCATATAAACTTCCATATTCTCATCTAAAATAACAATGTCCGCATCTTTTCCAACTGCAATACTGCCTTTTCGATCATAAAGGTTCAATTGTTTAGCTGGGTTCACTGATGCCATTTCAATTGCTTCCTTAAGTGAACAGTCCGCATATGAAATGATATTTTTTACCGCCTGCCCCAATTTCAAAATACTTCCTGCAAGAGTTCCATCCTCAAGTTCTGCTTTTCCATCCTTTACAAAAACCTCTTGTCCGCCAAGATCATACTTCCCATTTTTCAAACATTTTGCCCGCATTGAATCAGTGATTAAAATCAATCCATCACTTCGTTTTTGCTTAAAGGCAAGTTTAACCATTTCTGGACGGCTATGCACCCCATCGACAATAATCTCAGCTTTTAATTCTTCTCTTAAAAAGGCCGCTCCCACAACTCCAGGTTCACGATGATGCAGCCCTCTCATTTGATTATAAAGATGAGTGACATGATTTGCTCCGGCTTCAATAGCTTCATTCACCTCGTCATAAGTAGCATCTGTATGACCAATCGATGCAATAATCCCCTTCTTCTTTAAATATCGGATCATCTCTAAACCATGCGGTCTTTCTGGAGCTAAAGTGACAAGTTTAATCGTCTCATTAGAGAGTTTTTGCCATTTTTCAAGCAAAGCAAGATCAGGATCAATTATATGTTGAATCGGCTGTGCCCCAGCCATTTTACTATTCACAAACGGTCCTTCTAGATGAATACCGAGTATTTCAGATTTACCTGGATCGTGCTCCTCTTTAATGTAATTCCCGGCATTTATTAAGGCATTCTCAATTTGTTTCCCTTCCTGGGTCATCGTAGTAGCTAAAAAGCTAGTTGTACCTTCTTTAGGCAATGCTGCTGCCATTATATCTAGTGCTTCCTTGGTTCCATCCATTGTGTCGGCACCGGCTGCACCGTGGATATGAACGTCGATAAAGCCAGGAACTGCACTAAACTGGGCAGGAAGTTCAATCACCTTATAGTTTTCCTTAGACAACAACTCAGATGATGAACCAATTTCAATGATTTTTTGATTCTTTATTTTAATATATCCATCTTCTATTATTTGTTCTGGTGAATAAACCCGTATACCCTTTAGCAAAATATGATTATCTTTTGGAATCATCTTTGATACTTCCTTTCAGGTTATATCTAAATCTTAGCATTACCATTATATAGTTGTCTATACCAATTTACTTTATAATAAAAATATGAATATAATACCATTTCAACCTAATATTTTTCTAACCCATAGGAATATGTTTGTTAATAAAATTTAGCTAATTGGTATAGACATCTATAAACGTTTAGTGTTATATTAGAAACGGAAAAGCGCTTACACCCGCAATATTATTTTTATGAATTATTTTATAGTTATTTTTTTAGATTCTATTAGGAGGTAATGTGATGAAGAAATATTTACAAAGAATTGGTCGTTCATTGATGTTACCTGTAGCTGTTTTACCGGCTGCAGCCATTTTGATGGGAATTGGTTATTGGATCGACCCTACGGGTTGGGGGGCGGATAGTCCTCTAGCGGCCTTCCTAATTAAAGCTGGTTCATCAATCATTGATAATATCCCCATCCTATTTGCTGTTGGGGTAGCACTTGGGATGGCGAAAGAGAAAGATGGTTCGTCAGCGTTAAGTGGTTTGGTTGCCTATTTAGTTGTGACAACCCTGCTTTCACCAGGCTCAGTGGCTTTGCTCGAAGGGATTAAACCAGAAGAGGTAGATCCTGCATTTGTGAAGATTGGAAATGCTTTTGTTGGTATTCTTTCAGGTATTGTTGCTTCCTCGATGTACAATCGATTTAGCCATGTTAAATTACCGGATGCTTTAGCATTTTTCTCTGGTAAGCGCCTTGTTCCAATCATGACTGCTGTTTCTATGCTTGCTGTTTCTGCAGTACTATTCTTCATATGGCCTGTTATCTTTACAGGACTTGTATCATTTGGTAAAGGCATTGCTCATTTAGGAGCTTTTGGCGCAGGTTTATATGGATTCTTTAACCGTTTATTGATCCCAACTGGTCTGCACCATGCCTTAAACTCTGTATTCTGGTTTGACGTAGCCGGAATTAATGATATCGGTAATTTCTGGGCTGGGAAGGGAACTAAAGGCGTTACTGGTATGTATCAAGCCGGATTCTTCCCTGTCATGATGTTTGGTTTACCAGCAGCAGCTTTAGCAATGTACCATACTGCGAAGGACAAGAAGAAAAAGGCAGTGGCTTCTTTAATGTTGGCAGCAGGTTTCGCTGCATTCTTTACAGGTGTAACAGAACCAATTGAGTTTGCCTTTATGTTTGTTGCTCCAATGCTATATTTCGTCCATGCAATATTAACGGGTATTTCCTTAGCCATTGCAGCTGCATTCCATTGGACGGCTGGGTTTGGTTTTAGTGCTGGTCTAGTTGACTTTATTCTAAGTTCTAGATTACCTTTAGCAAACCATCCTTACATGTTAATGGTTCAAGGCTTAGTGTTTGCAGTAATCTATTATTTCTTATTCAGATTCATCATCACGAAATTCAACTTGATGACTCCTGGACGTGAAGAGGATGATGAAGAATCTACTGAAATCAATATTGCAACAGGTGATAGTAAATTTACTGTTATAGCCGCACAGATTTATGAAGGATTAGGTGGAGATGCCAATGTTACCTCTGTTGACAATTGTGTAACTCGTCTAAGAATGGAAGTAAAAGACATGAACGCAGTCGACCAACAAAAAATTAAATCGACTGGTGTACCAGGAATTAATATCGTTGGAAAGCAAAGCATTCAAGTAATTGTTGGAACGAATGTACAATTCGTAGCAGATGAAATTTTAAAACTTCGTAATAATCCAAATGCAGTGAAAAAAATTGATACAACCAAAAATAATGCTTATACTTCAGTGGAATCTAATGAACTCACTCCACTATCAGAAAGAGATTTTGTTATGCCAATCGAAGGGGATATTATCCCGATTACCGAAGTACCCGATCAAGTCTTCTCACAAAAAATGATGGGTGATGGCTTTGCAATCGTACCAACTAAGGGATCAGTAGTTTCCCCTGTTGATGGTGAAGTCATGAACGTATTTCCTACGAAACATGCGATTGGTATCAAATCAAAGCAAGGATATGAAATTCTCATCCATGTCGGCATGGACACTGTGAATTTAAAGGGCGAAGGTTTTACAGTGCTTATTAAAGAGGGAGAAAAGATTACAAAAGGACAGGAAATTCTAAAATTTGATTTAGATTTCATTAAAAAGTCAGCACCATCAACAATTACTCCTATTATCTTTACAAATTTAACAAAACTAAATGTAATAAAACAGGGTCATTCATCCCAAGGTCAAGACGGAATCCTATCAATTGAATAACAATAAAAACGACTGGTGCCTGACACCAGTCGTTTTTGTTAAGCAAATAATTTCGATTCCTCTGCTTGGAAAAAACTCTTCATCGCATGAAAGACATCTGCTTTTTGCTTAAGAATATAGTAGCGGAATTGATCATCTTTAATGTTCTTATAGGCGGACATTAATGTTGAGTGGCGGTTATATTGATTTAAACGTTAACGCTATACACACGGTGGTACGACGTCGTACCGTACAAGTTAGTCTCCCATCGAATTATTTTACTGGCGCAGGCAATTTCGTAATAAAACGCCCGTATCCCGTCTTATTCTTAATGAGGTTAAGCGAATGGTATTTCGGCAAGTTGATGAGCGATTCGAGCTCGAACGGCTTCAGATTTTCCGCCAACTCACGGAAGTTATCGGAATCGCACCCGCTAAGCAACATATACGACGCATTGGCTCCGCTGAGCTCCTTCTTCATATGGCGCAGTTGGTCGAGGTAATGACAGCTTATGATCGGTTTCATGCGGAATTTAGAAAGCCGGTTCAACTTGGCGCTCAAGAAAGCCTCCGTATTTTGCACCTGGTATAATTCGTCGATGATAAGGTTAACCGTCTTCCGCTGATTCTTCGGAATCAAACTGGCGCGAATCTGAAGCGCAAGCCATACTTTCGAAATCCAGTAGGTCGTATAAATGTCGCGCTCGCTATCCGTATTAAACATATCCTCCGGCATTTTGATGCAGATAAGCTGATTCTTTTCGATTTCCGTTACGAGGTCGATATTGGCCGCCGTTGACTTCTGCAGCATCAGTTCCATGTACGGATTGTGCTTCAGTTTGCTAAGACGGTCGACTATTCCGACAATTTCGCTAAAACGCGTTCCCCTTATTTCGCCTGTTTTCTTATCCACATCGTCGAGCTCGTTTAGACTATCGATATACTCGTCAAGGTATTCTCGCTGAACCTTCGGAACCTTTTGTATATATGCGTGACGCTTATTGTGGCTCGTCAGCACATCGAAAACGTCCTTTATTGAGCCGCCGTTAATAAAGACAACGTTGGCCGCGCTCTCTAAATACCGCTCCATCTTCGGAGCCAACCGCTTGTCGTCCGTATTGACAGCGTTAATCAAATCCATTAGCTGAGTCGTCTGCATCTTGGCGTTCGTATATTGAGTCCAAGGATCATCGCTAATCCGCACCTCGTTATAGCCGAGCCCTTGCGCTTTCTTTATATCGTCGCATTCGATGTTCAGGACTTTCTCCACTGGAAATAGCGAAGCCACCTGCGTACTCATTTCGCAATTCTCGATAAAGTCGAAAAGAATGACACACTCGCCGTTATCAATCGCATCCTTCGTTAGATTTCCGAATAGGGTCGTCTTGCCCGCCCGTTGAGGTCCGACGACCATGAGCGATAGGTTTTTATATTCGGTGTCCGTCGTCAGGTATGCCGGCTGCTTATGTCCGCGATAAGTAACTTCGCCAAGCCTCATATAGCCCGCCCGCAAATCCTCAGGCACCTCCGTCTCCTGCGTCTCTACCTTTTCGATAAAGTTATAGCGTTCTAAGATATCCCGCCCAGCCATTGCGATAAAGTTTTGCGCCTCTTCGTCGCCTATCTTATTGACTTCCGCGCCCGCCACCGAATAGTCCGTAAACTTGAACGGTTTCCTCAACGGCTTCGGAGCTAGCCGATTATCCTCCGTAATTGTCTCGAAGGACTGCGACAGGCTCCTCGCATTATTGCGCTGCCTCAGCCGGTCCTTGCTTTCGCTCATCACGACAATCTGCGAATCTAATACTGTGGCCGTCGCTTTTTTGCGTGTGGCGTCGCTGATTTGCTTGCCTCCGTTTAAGCGCTCTATTAGGCTCTCTAAGGCGTTGTATTCGCTGTCCTTACGCTTACCCTTGCCACCGCTTAGAACGTCTGATACGTCGTCAAATAGCGCTGAAATGACGCCCACTATCGTCTTGAGTGCGTAGCCTGCGCCCATCTTATTACGGTCGGTCGGAAGGCTCCGCTTGACCTTGCGAATGGTGGCTTCGTAGGAACTCCGCCAAGTGAATTGTGTCGCCGGCATGAAGTTGTAGAATACGCCGACCTTGTCGCCTTCCTCCATGACGTCTACCACGTTTAGTTGCGAACGGAGCAGGTCGTCATTGCGTCGATCAGTGGCGAGGCTGAGTGCGTTTTCCTTCGTATACGAAAGTGTATACATCGACGCTGACTCGCTGAACTCCGGCAATATAGCGACCTCCTTAACGGTGATATTCGTCCATGAGTCCGAAATCTTTTCCTTGATGAGCGACAGGTAGGCGCGAGGAATGACGAAATAAAACTCGACCTTCTTCTTTTCAATATAAACGTAATAGGCGACTTTGGACGCAAGCTCGACGGAGTATTTCGTTCCGAAGAGAAACTCGCGACCTAGCGCCTTGATAACTTTAGCGTTTTCCTTGCGGATGTTTTGCGTGAGATTGCGATAAAGGGATGCGATGGACTTGGCGATTTTATGAGTGGATTGGTTGCGGATTGAATTGTTAGGAGTAAGTCGCAGATAGACGTATGACGGTTTGATGACGTTGATATAGTCTGACATTTTAATTCGTTTCATTTCGATGCTCCTCCGAATAAATATTTCAGTAATATATTCGCCGTGACAAGAACCCCGGTCCATCGTCCGCCATCTCGCCAGCCCGCCACCTTGAGGATTATCATAATCGCCGAGCCGACGAGTGTTCCCGCGATTAATAAATCCTTGAGCGCATCGAATATTCCGAATAGGATTTCCGTCGTCACGTCCGCCACATGGTCGCGCATCGTCTCTGTGCTGCCGTAAAATAGCCGCGTTAGTGGACCTTGCGTGTCGTGATTATTGAATAGCGAAGTCAGTACGCCAGGCGAAACATGGTCACCACTAATGCTTGCGAGTTTCTCAGCGTGTGGTGTCGGATCGATGACGTGACCACTGGCGTCCTTCATTCCGAAATGTAAATGGGGACCCGTTGAGTTGCCGGTATTACCGCTCAGACCGATGACTTCACCCGCGTTAATTTTATCGCCGATATGCGCCTTAATTTCGTTCATATGACCGTAAATAGTTCGAGTGCCGTCTGGCATTTGAACGCTCAGACCCTTGCCTATTGCGCCCGATCCGTCAAATACTCGGTCAACTACTCCGCCGGCTATCGAGCGCAGCGTCGTTCCTTCCGGCATAGCGAGGTCGATGCCCGAGTGCGCTTGGAAATCGCGTACTGGCGAGAGCTCTCCGAATTTACCTGTTAGTCGGAATTTCATTACTCCCACCCGCCTGGTGCAACGGTCGTCTTTGCCGAAACGCTGTTAAAAATATCGTCAACCTTATCTAAGCCATACGGCAACCCCAACAATAACAGATACGTTAATAAGTAGCCGAAAAAAGACTTTTTTGCGGAATCTAAATCGCCAGTTCCGATCATCTTCAGAATGTCAAAGCCGCCTTTAAATACGATGACCCACTTGCCGAGTCCGATTAGCTCTCGATAAAGCTTGCGTGCTTCGATATCAATTCCGCTGCTGGCAAAAGCTGTGACCGAACCTCCTCCGAGTGGTATAGCGCTAATTAAGATAAGTACCGTAACGCCCGCCACCTTGTAAATCGTTCCGTACTTATTAAAATGTCGCTCAACCTTTGCGCTAAATGGCTCCGTTTCCTTGCCGTGTAAAAATTCGCTTATGGACATGGACTGCGTTTTCATCATTAGTCAGCCTCCGTCAAACTTTATTTCGGTTAGTAACCGATTGTACATGCAATATTACGCTAGACAGTTCATATGCTGACGTTAAAGAACGTCGGCTTCTTAGCCGCCTTCTGTGCCTACAATTTAATCCCGTTTAATTGCGTCATGCTCAGGTTAGTAACCGCCGGAGCTGGCGCTTTTTTTATTGTTCTGACGGCGTTTCCGCCTTCCATGTCGCGTTGGATGAGCCGTTTGATGTACGCCGAGAAGTTCGGATATTGGTCGACATGCTCCTTCATCTGCTGCTGAAACGGGTCCACCACGTTAAAACTTACGGACTTGTTAACGATTTTCTTCGCCATTCCTAACTACCTCCTAACTGGATGTTAACCGTTAACTACGTAATGACTAGTAACTAACTGGTTAATATACTGTATGGGCGTCTGATTGTCCGTGATACCACAAATTTTGCCTCCGTATAAAAAAAGTTATTTTCGTACATACTGTAGGTAAAAACGTATGAGGTGACGTAGCTTGTTCGGACTAGGAAAACCGCGAAGTAAATTCGGTAAGTGGATGGATAACAAAGGCATTGCGCAGAAGGATGTCGCCGAGAAGGCGCAAGTAAGTGAGATGACGTTGACGAGGATGTGTAACGATAAGGATCATGTGCCGATGATTTCGACGTGGGTGAAGGTGCAGCGCGCGTTGAAGTCGATGGGATACGATGTTGATAGCGATAAGTTTTTCGATGTATAGCGTAAAACGAAGAAAAAGCCCCGGCACAATTTCGCCAGGGCTTAGTTTATTAGATGAGCGTCTTTTCCGTAAATATAAACGTAGTAATCGCCAGGCTCCTTTTCGAGCGTCAAGTCGGCGCGATTATTTTCAAGGATATCGCGAATGGCGTCCTTAATATCCGATGCTTTGTCGGAAACATACTGGTCGCTACTTTTCGCCTTCAGGTGTACTTTAATGGAATCGTAGCCATATCCGATTTCCACGCGCTCCACTCCGTATGCTCCTAAGTGCTTGAGTATGATTGCGGAATCGTGGGCGTCGCGTTGTTGCTCCGTCATTGAGGACGCGGACATCGGGCGTGCTTCCGGCTCTTTCGTTAGCCCGCTATAGGCGCCCCAAGCGAACAAGATTGCGATAAATATATAAGCAGCGATTTTCATCGTAATCACTCCGTTTCAATTTACCTTATTTTACCGTATGGTACGTTATATGTAAAGACGGGCGTAAATATGCGTTGCCCGTCGTTATTTATTTCGTTTAAAAATCCGTTAATATAAGTTGTTTATACTTAGCCTATATCCATCATAAGCGTTAAAAATATACAAATATTCGTTATCGTAGTCTAACCCCTCAACATCTGCAAGAGTACCATTCGTGTTAGTAATCAGTGGCAAATATTCGCTTTCAAATGTTCCGTCACTCATTGGGATGGCTTTTCTTATTTGGTTAGCTCCTTTGATACCCATATAAACATTACCTTTATAAAAAAACATGTCGCTATGAACATCTACCACATTGGATTGCCATGTGTTCAGTATTTGATAACTTCCGTTATATCGATTAGGGTCGGTTGTATTCACATAAACACCGCTACCCAAGTTGTTTGTTCCTTTTCCGAGCAATATTTTTCTCAATGTTCTACATTCATTGCTAATCATGTAGATTATATCGGTGTTGTCATATCCCCAAACAAACTGGCCTTTAAACTCAGATGAAAGTTGGCTGAAATCCAAAGTTATTTTATCGACTGTGTTGTATTCTAGCACTGTATTATTTGAGTTAGTTGCCCATTCTTTAAAATTAGGCAATATCCAAGCGATAGGCGGCATTGTATATGACTTTGAGCCGTTGGATATTAATAACGAATTTTTTGAGGTTGAATAGTCCACTGTGTTCATATGCCCAAAATTTTGAGATATACTTTTCACTAAAGCGTTTGTGCTTTTATTGTACATTACCATATTCGCGTAAGTCGTATAATCATCTGTTACCGGTCCGGCACATGCGAAATAGTATTCGTCCATTAAAAACAGGCCTTGTGGCGAACCGTTACTTGTGTAATAGTCTGCAACCCCCAGTTCTCGAATCGGAACCCTTGTGCTTGAACCAAAATTAACGTATTTGCTCAAAAGACCACCGATATTACCAAGATTGTTGTACAAAAGTAAATATTCATTTTGAGAAACTGAGACATTGCCCCAAGTACCATTCTTCGTTGTTAGTGTATTCGTTGAAATATTATATACTAAGGCATCATTATCATTTAGAGTGCCATCTGGAATATCAATACTTGCATATCCACCAGAAGCAGTCCACCAAAAAAGTCTTCTGTAACGATCTGTGTCTAATTTCGGAATAGAGTAATATAAAATTTTATTATTAAAGGTATCGCTTTGAATGTTTATTACTCCACCCCTCAAAGAGAATAAAGCGTATGGTCTACCTGTCACAGATACTTGTGTAGAACCTCCTACACTCGCACCGTTAAAAAACAATGATGTTCCGTTGTCTGAAAGCTTATCTAAAGTTTGTTTATTAACAGGATTATATTGACTTGTTTCCATCTTACTCCAAGACATAAAAACACCTCCATATTAAGCATAATAAATTTTAAGATTAGCAGCCGCCAAATACGAGCTAACTCCCGCTACATCTATACTAGCTAGTGTTCCTTTTGGCACTAACATTTCTAATGAGTTATCAGCAGAATTTATTTTCACACTAGGTTTGCTTGAAGAATAAACAGTGGCATTTGATTGTAGAACGTTAGCTCCACTTGAACAAAATTGTTTATTTGTTGTATCTGCCGTCGTTGGTACGTATGTGCCAATCCCGTCATTTAATACGCATTTAAAATACTCAAAATTCGCATTGACACCTGAAGTTCTAGTTGTGACTGTTGATATATTTGATGGAATATTAAACGTTTTATAAGTCGCACTTAACTTTATTCTGATAAGTGCATTGGATGACGCCAAATAGCTGTCTAACTCCGCCGCAGTTGCCCCTTTCGTTTTTGCTAACCTTATAATTACCTTGTTTGCTGTCGAACCTGACCCAATAGTCATACATTCGTATGGATAAGCTGCCATTCCTGAAGCAAAGGTGACATAAGGCAGCCCATCACCATAAATAGGATTCGCTCCTGTTTGGTCAAACATCGTGGTTAAAGCTTGGACAGAAGGAACGCTATTATATGTTCCATCGTCATAACCACTTAAAGACCCGTAAGTAAATTGATTTACCGGCATTACCAAATAATTATTTTCAGGATAAATTACTGCGGCGCTTAAATTTTGTTTTGTATACGTAACCGTCTGAACCGCACTTGCATTATTGGCGCTATCCACTGCGTATGCCTTGATGGTATCGGTCGCCGTTAATGTTAATGACGCTGTATATTGTACTTTTGTTCCGCTTGATGTTGGGTCGGTATCATCCAACGTATACCAAATTGTAGCCGTTTCATTTGTACTCATTACCACCGTTTGAGTGTCCGTAAATGTTGCCGCAGGTGTTATCGTTAACACTGGCGCAGTGGTATCCGCTGGAGCCGAAGTAGTCACCGTTACAGAAGTACCACTCGCAACGTTATTCGCCGCATCCTTCGCCTTAACCGCGAAAGTGTACTGTGTTGAAGCCGTCAATCCACTCACGTTATAAGTCGTTCCGGTGACATTCGCTAATAACGTCGAGCCGTTATATACATCATAAGATGCCACGTCAGAGCTCGCTGAAGCCGTCCATGTTAAAGTTAATCCGGTCTGTGTCACGTTGCTATACGCAAGGTTTGTGACGTTACTAGGCGCCGTTGTGTCCGCTGGTGGCGTTGCATCAAGCGTGTAAGTAACAGACTGAACGGCGCTTGAATTTCCGGCAGTATCTTTCGCGAATGCCTTGAGCGTAGTCGTTGCGCTAATAGATAGCGGCGTTGTATATACCGCACTGCTTGTTGTAGGAGTTGAGCCGTCAAGAGTGTAATAAATGGTCGCCGTCTCGTTAGCGCTCATCGTAACGGACTTAGTGCCGGTAAATGTTCCGCCAGCCGTGATCGTTAATTCTGGCGCTGTCGTATCTGCTGGAGGTGTTACGGTGCCACTCCAATAATACCAACTATTATCCGCTACGATCCAAGCGGGTTGAGTTGTTCCGTTAGGATATGCCGTTTGTAAATCAGCCAATGTATTATAAACTAAGGAACCAGCGCCACCACCCGCAAACTCCACGCTATCAATCGTTAACTTACCGTTCGAATTAATGCCGAACCTCGATAAAACGCCCTCGTAATGCTGATTAAGAGAGGCAAAATCCTTGCTGATTAGTTGATTTACTCCGCCCATTCCGAGATAATGCTCTTTCGTATCGTAGGCGTAGAATAACTCGCCGTCATCTAAAGTCGGCAAGTTTGCGACCTTCCCTCGCTTTATCTGAATCTTATCTATTCGTATATTCGTCAACCAAGATCGCCTCCGTCTATAGAAACCGTTATATCGCCGGTGCCTCCGCCGTCAACCGGAGGAACTCCCGTCAATTTACCCGTAACTTTAAAGCGCTGAACATCACCGGAAAACTCATCACCATCCGCATACGTAACTGTCGGCTGGAAAAAGTAAAGGCCCGGCGTGGTTAAGTCCGCTTTATTTAATGTAACTTCGCATTTACCGCTCACCGCGTCAGTAATAGACGCTTGTTTTACTGCTAAAGTTGCGCCTTGCTTAATCGCAACACTGACGGTAGCGTCCTGGATTGAAACTGTCGCCTTATTACGAAGTACGGTAAAGCGCAAAATACTTCCGTTATTTCCTTGCACGATGCTGTCTAATGAAACGCTGAAATCGATGTATTGTTGGAACGCCAATTATTTCACCTCCGCAAAATAAAAAGGCAGCCCGTCAGGACCGCCGGTATTATTTATCCTTAAATCCGGTACCGCTCGTCGGATTATTCACGACCCCCGCTAACACGAGCACCGTCAGCACAGCGTTAACCACTTCGTTATATTTATCTTCTGCGAAATTTAGCCCGAATGCCTGCGCTACGATTAAGCCGAGCGATGCCACCGCAAGCCATAAGCCGTAGTTCTTAAACCGTTTCATGTTACTTCGCCTCCTCTTTACGATAATGCCAGCCCTTCGATTTCAAAAACGCTTCTAGTTCCGCTAGCCCCTTGGACCCTTCGTTATACCATCCGGTAATCACGTTGACTCGGACGGTCGGTTTCGGCGCTGGCTTTACCGCTTCGTCTAACTTCGCTTTTGTCTTCGCGCCTACTACGCCATCAACCGTTAACTTGTTTCGGGATTGGAATGATTTGACCGCGTCGACCGTTTCCTGCCCGAAGTCTCCGTCCGCACCAAACTTCGGAAGTTTCTCGCCGACCTTCAGCAGATTTTCCTGCAACTTCTTCACGTCCGCCCCCTTGTCGCCAAGCTTCAACACGGACTGAGTTGACGCCTTTCCAGGTTTATCGCCATAGTTAGCGACTTGCTTCAGAAACGCATCTTTGTCAAGTCCGGTCCCTGGGCACGTTTTCGGCGCATGCTCACGGTGAAACATAATCTTTGCTCCGCATTCTGTCGTTAGGAAATGCTGTAGCGCTAACATAGCGTCAAGTTGAGCGCCTTCTAATTTATCCTTTCCTTTGTCAAAATCGCCCAGCATCTCGACCATGAATGCGCCAGTATTATATCCGCTAATTCCGGCAGGAGTCTGGTTGAACGGACGCCCTGTCACGAAGGTTCCGTCCGGCATAAGCGTAACGTGCTGACCGATGTTATCCCAGCCGCGAGTCTTTACGTGATAGTCGTACATCCCTTGTTGTAACGCTAGATGATTCTTTCCGTTGAAATTACTATGATTAGGACGCCAAGTGTGATGGATTTGCGAATATTTGTATTTCCGCCCCTTTAACCGTGCGATTAATTGATCGGCTGTCAATATTTCAAACGCCATATTATTTCGCTTCCTTCCGTTAATTTTTTGTGGTACAATCTATCTAAGGTCGGCGCCGCAACTTTAACGTAGCCAACGAAGGGCTGCGGTTGCCGACTGTCTTATCCGAAAACCGCTACGCCCACCGTTGCTAATAAGCCAAGCACGGCTATCATCGTTCCCCAAACCCACTTCGTATTCGCCTTCATGTCGCGAATATCCTCGCGATTGTCTTCCGACATTGCCAGCGCTTTGTCCGCTTTTGCGTCTGCTTCGTCTGCCACTCGCTTAACTTCGCTCATATAGTCCATTTTCGTATCAATTCGCACAAGCCATTCGCGCAGTTCCGCAATGTCCCGGCTTATTGGTTCGCCCATCGTTGCGCCTCCCATCTAAGAGAACCTACGAAGCTACGTAAGGCTCTCCGGTAATTTGTTCGTATTGTGCCGGCGTAATAACTCCTTTAACCACCGCGTCGCCCACCATTGACTTCGTCCAGTAACCTCCGTCATAAAACCGTTTGATTCGTTCATACGTTAGCATTTACGCAACCCCTCCCATCATGACCGCATACCATAAATCCGCAATCTCTTGCTCGACGGTCGGCTTCGGTGTTGGTGCGGATGGAGGCGTGCCTGTTTCGACCCATGCGCCGTTCTTGAGTACCGGCTTCCAGTTCGGTTGTGGGAGCGGTTTGTCCGTGCAGTTTGCCGGGATTGGCGCCCCGTCTGCGATTAGTACGGGCTCGACGTATTTGCCTGCGCTATCATACTTGTAAACTTGTTTCACTGATAACACCCTTTCGTACTAGATTGTGTAGAATCGGATACCGCATAAAGAAATGGCTTGCGCATAACTAGCCGCTACTAGGAGAATCACGGTTCCGTCTGGATTAACGTAGATGGTTGCGCCATCGTTTGTGGCGGACCAGTTTTGCGCCACCTTGAAAATCTGAGTTTTCGGAGGCCTATAACCGGCGGGCAATGTCGCGAGGGTAACGCCTCCGCCCGTTGCAATAACAGCCCCGTCAAGCTCAACTGCGTAGCCGTCCTTTATATACCTCGGCGTTCTGTCTGAATAAACCGTTGTGCCATTCTGTAACGTTAAATTTACCGGCGTTGGCGTTTCTAAACTTACGGTGATAGTATCCGTGTTTACATCCGCCGAAACTTGGATAGGCGCGAGCCCTTCAATCGTCAATGTGTCCGATGGGCTATCCGCAACAACTGTCGATAAGCTTCCGCCTGTTTTTCCGGCTACACTCGAGAAAGCATTCGTAGCTACTTTCGCGTCAAGAATGTCCCAGTTTTCGTTAAATGATGCGCGTGATACGTTTTCATTGCCGAGAGGTTTCTTAATTCCTATTCGCGGAGTTAAATCCGGCATGTGATCCGCTCCTTTCTAAAGTGAAAAAGAGCCGCGATGGGCTCTTAATCTAATATTACTTACGACGCTTTTTCATCCAAGTCCGAATTAGTTGGTGATTTGTTTCCAATCGGTTGCACCTGTTCCTGTTGCTACAGCCATGTAACTGATTTTATTCGTAGTATCAACGTATACTTGACCAACATAATCAGCGTTTACAGTTGGTGCTGCTGTACCAGTACGAGCGTTTACAGGTCGTCTGTCCATTAAACCAGAAACAACAATCCAACTATTACCATCACTAACTAAAATAGCGTTGTTCTTAGAAACAATCGTAACAGCCGTTAAAACCCTAGAGTCATAAACAATGTTTTTCCCATCCGTCACGTTTAAATCAGCATTCACCGTACCTTGATTCAAGACAAACAAAATTTCACCTGACCGCCCAACGGGTGTAGGGATCGTAAATGTTTCCACAACTGTCTTGTTAAGAATAATCATTTTATTTGTAGTCGAGCTTATTACGTTTTGTCCGTTCGTATAAACCGTCGCAAACAATCTCACTTTGTTTTGTTTGCCTTCTGCTGTTAATTGAAAACCATCTGTACTTGAATTACCGTTATAGACAGATTTCGTTAAAAACTGTGTCGAGTAATCAGCAATAAAGGTAAAGGCACTATCCGTATCTTGGGCAACAAATCCATCAGAAAAACCAATTACCCCCGGTTCGCTATCCTTATGACGAACACGAACACCGTAATTTGATTTATTCTCAAAGTTTACTACATCAATTCCTTCGGTTGCACCATCCGTAACATTGTTGAACAACCCTATTTCTTCTGCAACGGCTGAGTTTGTTTTATCCTCCGCAAACAAAAACACATTATTGTTAATACCCCACACCCTAGTTAGTAAAT
The DNA here is from genome assembly GCF_002567005.1 of Bacillus sp. AFS073361. GTDB lineage: Bacteria > Bacillota > Bacilli > Bacillales > Cytobacillaceae > Neobacillus. Next base: position 70,799 of record NZ_NUZU01000010.1, on the reverse strand, counting down.
CAACATCAAACCCTATATTATTCGGTGGTAATGACGGTGTAGCACTTCCTCCATCTTGAACTAAGTACCAACCATCTTTTATATAAATGGTTTTATTTGCAACGTCTACATAATCAACAATAGATGCCCAATGGTTAGGAGTGTGAAGGGTATCAATTAACATTCCTGATACTACTTTAGATAAATTCGTAGCATCTCCTGTAAATTGAACACTCAAACTAGCATAGGTAATTGTTCCGGTGTTAGTCGTAAATGTTGGGTTTTTACTCCTATTTGAATTGTAAAAAGCAACACTATCCCTATTTGAATATGTCGATGCCTGTTGGGTAGTTGTAAGGCCTAGCACCTGTGGTTTTGGGTTATCGCTTGGTTCATTTCCCATTGAGGATAGTACAGCAGCATTTCCAAAAGTACCAAATGTTTTCTTATTAAATACGTTTGTCTTTTGATTCGCCTTTTCCGCCAAAGACGACGTATTCTCGTTGACAGCTTTAACTAAACTACTCTTATCGGTAGTCTGCAACGTAGTTAAATCGCCAATACTATCCTCATGTTCTTTCGCCTTTGCGTCCAATGTGCGAAAATTCGCGTTAATTTCTTCACGTCTGAACGGGTCAGAACCAACCCAATCGTTCAATTTTAAATAATCCGTTTTATTTGTCGCCAATCAAAGCACACCTCCTATTGAATCGCTTCACTAAATTCGTCCCATGTATACGATTTACCGTCTAGCGTATCCCATGACCACGCATAACCGTCTAATTCGGTCCAGCGTAAGTAGCGATACACGTACTCGATTTCTAAATGGGCCGGCATAATGTCGCGCACTACCGCCTGAAGCGCATCCATGTTAATCGGCACGCCCGCAATATCGGTAAATACGATTTGAACACGGTACTCACTGGCAAACTCGTTAATATCCACTGTTCCGCCCGTGTAGGATGCGCACACGCTCTTAAGCATATCTTTCGTAACGGTTCCGGTTCCGCGCAGTCTCGACTTGACAGCCGCCCGCCTTTCGTCCAAACTCGACGTATAAGAGCGCTCTATCAAGTCCCACGTTTTAAACTCGAGCGTATCGAATAGGACGCTCTGATTCTTCATCGAATCCCAAATCGTGTATTTTGCCGCGCTAGGCAGTCCGACGAGGCGCTCCCATATTTCGAGTCCCCATGTCGCTCTATCTACGTGAAACTGGTCGAGTACATCGCCAATAGCGACATTCAGCTCGGATACTGCATCGGAGTCTGAGTCGATGATGGCGCGAGCCTCTCGTATATCTTCGTAAAATCTCGGTAAATATTCGATCATGTCAGCGTCACACTCCCGACCACACCGACTTGCTCATCGGTAGGCAGGATGTTCGCCGTCCCTCCGTTAACGGTCAGGCTTGCGTAGTCAATTACGCCAGGCACGTCGATTAGCAAGTTTGCGATTCGCGTATAACGGATTTGCTCGCCAGTGAAAGCGACCGACTTTAAGTAGTCCGCAAGTGACTCGGTAAACTGCGCTTGCACATCCGCAATGTCTGCGCCCGAAGCAAGCGTCATTGTAGCCGCCACATTAATCGCCAACTCAGTCGCGCCGACCACGGTAAGTGTTACGCCAATTGGACGCTGAGATTCGATATAATCCGTTGCCGCCGTTACGACCGACGGTGCCGGCGCTGTCTTTTCCGTATCAAGTAGGACGACTTTGACGGTGCCTCCGCCATTCCAAACCGGATAGACTTTCGCATCCCCAACACCCGCCACTTCTAGCGCCCATTGCTTATAGTGTGCCGCGTTGCCTGACGTTGCCGGCTTTCGTACACGGTCTAGCAAGCGCGCTAATAGCGCCTCGTCGTCTTCAGCATCGGCGCCCCCATCGAATACGAGAGCGTTTGTTACCGATACAATTCCGTATAAATCACCAGGTGCTAGCGCTGTGATGGTTCCAGCCGCCACGTTGCCCGCAAGTCCGGCTTCTTCCGCTTCTGCGTTGACTGTTGCCGTACCTCCCGTTAGTGTTACGTCTGCAAGCGTTACAAAGAACACCTCCGACTCAGTCTGCAACCGCGTTCCGGAAGGAACAACTTCGCCGTCAGGACCGGTCAATGTAACGGAGCCTTGCGCCTTTACCGCCGCTTTACGTGTGACTCCGTGCTCGCTCGCCCTCATATCGAGGTATTCGCCTTCGGATGTCTCCGCAAATCCTAGCGCCAGCACCGCATCCAATTCGATATAAGCGTTCGCAATCTCGATGGCTGCCGGCTTCGTTAAATCGTGTACGACCGAGCCTTCCCGCATGTCAATCGCGGGGTCCACGTTCTCAAGCATTGATCCGTGAATTAAGTCGGGCGTTTTATCCTCATACGCCATTTATCGCCACCTCCTCCGTTGTTATCTCTTCGCCCGTAGTCGTTACGACGCGAAATGAAATGTATAATTTATCGCCTTCTCGCGTTAAAAGTATGTCCGTTACTTCGTCGATTCGGTCGTCATAAATAAGCGTCTCTTCGACCATTCTCGGAATCTCCGAATCTAGGAGCGCCGCTGTGACATCCGCTCCGACTAAGTCCATTAACTCGGTGCCGTAATCATCCGTATAAATGGAGTGCTTGCTACGCTCCGTCATAAGCGCCTTTAACGCAAACTGTTTTAGGGCAGCGTCGCCGTCAATAAATCCGCCTATGGTGCCATTCTCGAAATCAATCGCCCATGTTTTCGAAGGTATCTCGCCTTCATCGGAAATCTCTGGTTCGTTAACTTCGTCAATTTCTTCCGGTGTGAGTGCCATTATTCCACCGCCTTATCTATTACGTAATAAAACTGCGAATCATCATCGCCGATTACAATAACTTGGTCGCCCGGTGCTAACGAATAGGTGGCGACGATTCCCGCAATTACTAAGTCCTCACGTTCGAGCAATAATCCGTCTGAGCCGAGCTGCACAGATAATTCGGGCAATGGCGTGACAACTGTCGCTAGTTCGATCGACACGTCGCGATTATGTCCATGCTTCCGCATGAGTTGAATCATTTTGGACGCCGCCGAACCTTCGATTTTCATTCGTTTATCCATCGCTACTACACCCGCCTTATCTGCATAAAATGACGGTCCCAATAACCGCTTGTATAACTTGCTTCCTTAACTCCGCTATTTCCAAGCCCGATGAAATATCCTTTTCTCGTTACGATGCCAACGTGAGAAACTCCGGCTCGATACGTGCCTTGGAAGAAGATTAAATCACCAGCCTGAGCGTCGTCTTTCGAAACTTTCGAACCCTTCGTAATTTGCGTGGAGGTGCCGTGGCCGATATTGATGCCCGCAGCTTTTTGGAATATAAACTGAGTAAAGCCGGAGCAGTCGCCGGTTCCGCCTGCGATGTTCTTGTTGCCGAATACATAACGAACTTTTCCTTTATAGCTCCGCGCGAGCTCAACAACATCATTCGCTTTTTCGCTTACTTTTGAGGATGGGGATGACTTGCCGTCAGTTGATTCGTCAGGCGCCTCGTAATTAATTTCGTTAAGCTCAAGCGTCTTAGAAACCTTCAACGACATCGTGTGCATTCCGTTAGGGTCAAATTGGTGCGAATCGGTAATCACGTAAAACCCTCCGCTAAGCCCCGTCATTTTCTCGGATACTTGAACCATCGTTCCGGCATAAACGGACGGATCGCCGAATGAATCTACGGTTGATTCGGTCGCCACTTTGTTGAGTTCTTTTAAAAGCGAGGCAGCGATTGGCTTTAACTTAGCGTCAGACTTATCGCCATCGTGCTCCTTTTGCCGCATAAGACCGTATTTTTTAATCGATGCCGAATCACTCACGGTTACGCCCTTAGCATCCTCTCCGCTCTTACCTGTATAACGAACAGAGTTACGCATGTCATCGATGGACGTCGTCATGTTTGCGCTTAATATGTTCGAGCCGTCCGAAATAATCAGGCGCTTCACTTGCTTCTTACGCTCACGCAAAACGAGTTTCCCTTTTTCGTTGGACAATAAATAAACCTTGCCGGTCTTCTGTCGAGTCTCCGTCAAGGCTATAACGATCATGTCGTACAAAGTTTTATCGCGTAGTATTAACTTAGGTATAACGTAGCCCGTGTCGTCGATGTGTCCGTAATCAATGTCGTACTTTTTACAGATAGACTTAACGATGGAGCTCGCCTTCATCTTAACGAATTTCTGTGAATCCGTATTTTTCGTAAGGTAGTGGTTGTAGTCGCGCACGGATATCTGCATAGTTCCGTCGCTTGTCATATCGGTAGAAAAAATGATGCCGCGAAAGATTTCCTCGCCATCTACTTTCACACGTACTTTATGGCCCACTTCTACAATTACGGCTTTAATCGTGCCATTCAGCGTATTGTTTAGCGATATCTCGCACGACCGACTTGCTTCTGTCACATCGCCGGACCAAGTGATGCCCGTAACCAATGGCGTCAAATAAATGACCTTCTTACCGATGTAATAAAATACCGAAACGCTCACTTCGGAATCACCAACTTCTGACCCGGATAAATTCTATTCGGATTCTTGCCGATGGTCTTTTTATTGGCATCGTAAATCTTGCGCCACTTACTGCCCGCGCCATACACGTCCTTTCGGGCCGCAATCTTCCACAGACTATCGCCCGACTTAACGGTGTATGACTTAAGTTGCTTAGACTTGGACGCTGGTGGGCGCGATTTAGACGAGCTCGAGCCCTTCTTAGGCTTCGATGTATCAACGACTTTGATAGAAGGCTGGCGATACTCTTTTAGTGATAGCGTAAAATAAACGTCTCCTGGCGCGCCTGCCTTTTCTGCTTCGACATCAAAGTCGCGAATCGTTACGAGGTGGTTGGCGCCGCTGATTCCTGTCACGACATATCGTATTGGTGCACGAGCACTCCGCCAACTTTCAATTTGAGCGACGAAACTAGCAGGCGAACGAAATCCGGAATAATTGCAGTATGCCGGGTTATAATCGCGAGGCCAGAACGTTGTTAGCGTAAAGTCCTTCAGACCACGGCGTCCGATATTCGTGACTTCGCCGAGACTTTCCACTTCGGTTTCCGTGTAGGCGAACGGGGAACTGTACGCATAGGATTCGGGATTGACGGGAAGCCTTAGTTTCGTTTTTCCGGATATTAGCCAATATTCGATAGCCATTATGCGCCAGCACCTCCTGCTGCTTCGACTTTCTTAACGAAGATTTCGAATAGTTTTTCCGCGTCCTTTTCAGTCGAGCCAGAGCCGTTTAGAGTGACGTTGAATGCGTAAGAGTTTCCGCCCTTTCCACGCCTGTAAGCGTCGGCTTCGGCCTTTGTTAACAGTTTTTCTCCTTTATGTGCAGAAATTGGATATTGATCCCGAGGGACTCTATCGATTCCTGCGTGATGACTAAAACCGCTCATAATACTCTTTGTTCTCGCATCGTTAAAGGTTTGCTTCGGCTTTTTGGCGGGACCGAGTATATTCTTCGTGCCTGTTAACGGCTTTGTTCCGCCTCCAGGATTTTTCGCTTTATCCCAATCAATTTTCGGTATGATAGGAATATTGACTCCTGGAATTTTGTTTATCAGTCCGATTAGTTTGTTGATTTCACCAATCATAAAGTTAACGGCGTCTGCTGCCGCTTGTTTTATTCCATCCCAGATTGCGGACATTTTAGCTTTAACGGCATCCCAATTTCGATAAAGCACAACGCCTGCCGCCACTAGTGCAGCGATAGCAACGATTACAAGTCCGATTGGATTTGCGAGCATTGCCGCATTAAGACCCCATTGTGCGAGTGTCGCTGCGATTGTTCCCGCTCTGTATGCAACCATTAGCGCGTTGATTGTTGAAATAATAGTCAAGGCCAGCATTCCGGCTCTTAACGTTACAAGCCCGGCCGCTAAAGCAATTACAGTCTCACGGATTGGCACCCAGTTGTCTCGGATAAAATTGGCGAAATCAAGTACCGCCTGCCCTGCATCGCGAATTTTATCGCCCATCGCCTGGATTTGTTCCGGTTTAATACTAGACATCCAGTTAGCGAACTGAAGTCCTGCGTCTTTTATTACCGGCAACAACGGTGTCATTACTTGAATCTGAAACGTTTCTAGTGCGCCTTTTAATATTTCGAGCGCGCCCGCTGCGTTATTCATTTTCTCTTTTGCGACGTCTAGCGCTGTTACTTTCGACATAGCCTTGTTAAATTCGTCTATCCCTTTTGCGCCTTCTTTATATAAAATAGTTCCAGCACGTATGGCGTCTGATCCGAACATGGCGTATAAAGCTGTTTGTCGTTGTTGCGGATTTAGTTTTTTCAGCTTATCGTGTAACACGCCTGCTATTTCGGCCATAGACTTAACTTTACCGTGAGCGTCAAAGAAGAGGTTGGCGCCTTGCTTAGTAGTGATACCCATCTCGTACATAGCTTCGCGCGCTCTTTTTGTTTTAGGCTCTAAGTTTGATAACATCGTCTTTAATGATGTACCTGCGTCCGAACCTTTGAGTCCGTTATTTGCTAACACACCGAGCGCTGAGTTTGTATCTCTAAAAGACATACCTAAGCCGGCCGCTACCGCAGAAACCATCGATAAGGAATATCGTAGTTCATGCACGCCAGTTGCCGAAGCGTTTGCAGTTCCAGCGAGGATATTGGAAGCTTGCTCCGCAGTTAACGCGTCGTCTTTGAAAGCATTTAGTGCTGTCGACATTACCTCGGCCGCTTCCGCTAATTCCAGTCCGCCCGCAGTAGCGAGGTTAAGCGCCGCTTGAAGTGCTCCGGATTGAACTGCCGCTGGAGTTATACCTGCTTTAAGTAACTCTTCAATACCTCTTCCTGCTTCTAGGGCTGAATCAAAATGTTATCGTAGAGGCTCTTTATCCTCTACTTCTTGCAGTTTCCGGCAAGTTCAGACTATCTCATCACCCTCGTCGTATTTCGTTAGGGTGCAGTGCGCTCGTGTCCGTTTCACCGTATCTTTTTAACTTAGGTTACTCCGATTAGTCGTTACACCTTCCTGACGTTTCCGTCTAGGCTTGGCTCGGTATTAGCACCGCCATTATGCGCTGAGCCTTCACCGAATTCACACTGTTATTTGTTCTACGGATTTCTCACGTAGTGAAGCATTCGTCTACTTCGTCTTTTGACCCATTTCAATCGCTAGGTCGGACATTTGTTTCATCTCCGCACCTGTTGCGCCGGTTAATGCCTTTATTGTGGACATCTGAGATTCAAAATCCATCGCCTTTTTCGCTGACAGAAACGCCACGCCAACAGCGCCCGCCGCTCCGGTTATAAGCCCTAGTTGCGTTACTGCTTCGCGCGCGCTATTACGCAACCCGCTCATGCTACGCCTTGCGTTTCTCATACCACGCGTAAATCCGGCATCGTTTAGTCGTAAGACAGCTGTTAAATCGAATGCCATTTAATTTCCTCCTTTCTACAAAATAAAAAAGACGGTGATTTGTTACCGTCCTAGTGATTCCCATGTAACAAACTGTTCTTCAGTATTATCTCCATAACCATAGTGCTTATGGAAATCCTTATGACAGTCTTTACAAAGTGTTATTCCGTTGTTCACATCAAAACGCAAATTAGGATACCTATTCCAACTATACAAGTGATGCGCAACTAGGTTACCGCCAGTCTTATCTAAACAGTGTTGACAAGTGTAACTATCTTTTTCATAAACTTCTTTTCGCCAACCTCTGTATTCTGGCAGTGCCCTCATTTTAATTCTTTCTTCGCTACTGAGGGAACCATTCCACATTGGGTTATTTTCACCTCTGTGAAACTTTCCGATATTTTTCTTATAACAATCGTTAGAGCAAAATTGAAATTTATGCTTTTCTAATCGAAATGGTTGAATAGTTATGCTTTCCCCACACCCAGAGCAGTTTGTGTTAATCCTTGCGTAGTTCGGGTTATTTTCAGCCTGCATTATGATTTTTAAATGCTCTGTTCTGCAAGATTGATTACAATAAAAGTTTTCCAGCCTCTTAAACAATGAAGGGACGATTGACTTCTCGTTCCCACAATAAGAGCAATTTACGGTAAGTTTTTCTTTTCGAGAATCACCTTGGCATTTATGACTACAGAATTTCGAGTTAGACCTCGTATTTTGAAAAACCTCCCCGCAGTATAAGCAAGTCTTAGTTACCTTAGGTCTTTGATTTTCCCTACACTTTCGGCACTTTCCTTCTCTTCCGTCCTTGTTTGTTTTTGCAACTCCGAAATTTTCCAGCGGTAACTCCTTTAAACAACCCTTGCAAACTTTTGTATTCGCCAATTTAAACGTCAATCCTCCGTTTCATTTCGTCATCAAGTGCGCCAATTCCCCTCAGAAACGACGTCGTCATAGAATTATAGGTTGCGAGATTATAAATCCGCGCACCTGCCTCAATACGTATGTCGCATTACTCAGCAAAGTCGCGCAGTCTACGTCTATATTTTGTATGACGCATGACTTCACAAAATCGGACACTTCTGACGAATTATCTCGGAGTTTAACGCTAGCTCTTTTCTTCCTCTTCAAGGACGAGTTCCATAGACGCATACATAAACGCCCTATGCCGTACTTCTTTTTGGTAAACTTCGTCAGGTGGTATATGGTGCCGTTGGAAAATACTGTGTAGTATTAGTGCTTCTCCCCCGGCTTTAATTAGTTTTTTGCGTTATCAATCTGCGCATTAATATCGTCAAATCCGCTAATCTCCATGATTGCTTGCGTAAGTTTTGCGATTTCTCCAGCCAGCAACGCCTTTTGAACGCAATCACCTGCGTCGGACGCTTCGTATTTCTCAAGCATTTTTGCATCGCCGAAATTGAGGTCTACGCAAGCTGTTGCAATGACTAGTGCGCCAAACTTCTGTTCATCTAGCGTCTTTCCGTGTGTGGCCTGCTCGGTTAAGCGAGCGATAGTTTTTCCGTCAATGGCTTTCACCGTCAAGTCGATTCCAAGTCTTTTAATAGGTACGCCTTGTTTTACGTTAATGTCAGCGCTAAGAAACGCTGATAGTGCATCTTTTTTCGCCATTTATAATAACCCTCCCAGGTAACTTTCAAATTAAAAGACGGACACTAGGCCCGCCATGATTACGCTTCTTTGATCTCGTCTAGTAAGTCGTAGCCTGTAAATACGAAAGGTAATTCAGTTTCTACTACGCTACCAGCTTCGAATTTAATTAAATCTATTCTGCTAAATTGAACGCCCTTTAACCGAATGCGCTCTGCTCCGTAACTTTCTGGATCGTCTAACTTCATAATTAATTCTGTAACGAAAGATTTACCGCGATCTGTGCCAATTTGACCGATTAGTTTCGTCATTCTGGACGATAATTTTAAGCCTTTCATGTTACCGCTGAAAGTCACAGTCGTTGCTTTTTGTCCGACAATCCGAGTTCCGCTACGGTTGATTTCTTCGAAATTAATCTCACCCGCTGCTTCTGCGGAGTTAAAATTAGTCAACCACTTACCTTCGTGCCAAACCTCTCCGTAACTTCCGGAAATAGTACGAGTTGCGTCCATTGCCATATAACTTCACCGCCCCTTTTTAGATGTTGATTGTTAAGAAAATACGTTCCATTGAATCGATTTCCGTAAATGCAATTGCAAGGAAAACGGAGTCACCAACGGATTGGAATTGCGGGTCAATACCGACAGAAATATCCGTTAGCACATTCGCTTGTTCAAGCGTTTCAAGATATACTTTCACCGCACTAATTAGCGCAGCTTGACCGTCTGCATTGTTGTCGAGTCTGCCGATATAATTATCGTTAGCCGTCTTAGCTACATCGGTAAGAACCGCCTGGCGAGCTCGAGTGGTACGAATCTTTTTAACGGAAGCCGTTAAGCCTTGCTCGACTTTAACTTTTTCGCCATCATTCGTAAGAACTAGCGAGCCGTTAGATAGTGATGTTTTAATCTGAGTATTAGTCAGACGCTTAGTAACGTCATCAGCCGGTACCACGAGATAAGTAATCGATTGGTTAATCGGAGTGCCTGCGATAAGTCCAGCGATATACGATGCGTATTGAGCAGAGTTATAAGAAACTCCTCCGATAACTACGCCTTCAATTAAATTGACGGAGTAATCATCAGCTAATCGAATCGAGCGAGCATCGCCGACTGCTGGGTCATTATCGTCTGCCGCTAATACGCAACCGAATACGGCCGTGAAATGTTTACCTTCGTCTTTGTTAGCCTTCACCCAAACTAGCGTGTTGTCTTGTTCAACAGACGCCACAATGCCGTCATAAACGAATACGTTAAACGGGCGAGTGTCGAATGCTAACCGCATGTCTACATAGTCTTGCGTTGCTGGCGATGTAGGCATCGTATATACAAGCACCTCTTTTGCGCCGCCCTGTAGTGCGAATTTAATCGATTGAATATTAGCTGTACCGAAAAGTACGCCTGCATCAGTCTCGTTTGTAACTGTGTAAAAAGTTTTTGCTGAAGCTGTTCCGCCATTGAACGCTTTTAGTGGAATAGCCACTGTACCACGTTCGCCTCCGCTAATTTGTGCGCTGGCACTAGAAACAAAGTTAGCGTATAAACCTGGACGTACTGGTAAAGAATTTTTATCCCAAGACCCACCTGCCATTTAATTCACTCCTTAATGTCTGCGATAACAGACGTGATTTTTTCATAAGTTTCAAAATCGCGAGCTTCGCGCGTCTCCGTTTGCATTATCGCAATCAAGGAATCGACTCCGCTTGCTGACTTAAACGCTGCTCCATAAGAAAAACCCTTCACGCGTATATAGCGCAAAGAATCTCGAATAGGTACGACGAATCGATCGTTTTGAAATAATCGGTTTAGTTCGTCAGCCTTCGTTAAGACATCGACGGAACTTGTGCCAAAATATATAAGCTGGAACTCACGGTCGTTCAAAAACGATGCCCGTGTTTCCGTTTTACTGTCGGTATACTGTATCCGCACAACGAACGTGTTCGCTTTTGGCGATGACGGCACATCCTGCCGCACAATCGTTGCGCTCGGATACTTCGTTTTTAAAACGTCATAAATCGAATTTAACTCTGTTACAACGGACAATTACCGTCACCATCCTTCGCGTTGAAGTTCATTGCGTATCTCCTCTTCTACCCAGCGCATCCACTTGTCTTTGTTATCTTCGCCGGATTTGTCGAGGTATTTCTTTTCGCCACCGACGTTTTTACCGCCGGCATTCATTTCGTGAATATAATAGGCGTAGTTAAAATTGCGTTCTTTTGCGACGGACGATATCTCGCCAACCAATCTCATGCCATTTCCATGAACACCCTCCGATTTAATTCCTCGTCTTAGTGTCCCTTTATCCAATGGCGCGATGTCTTTCGATCGGACTACCCAATCGTCAAGTGAGTCGTGCAAACCGCGTTTAGCTCCTTTTGATGCCGCTTGCGGAGAACGTTGTATAAGTGCCTCCAACCCCGAAGTGTTTATTTCGAAATCCCGCGCCATTACACGCTCACCACCGTTAGAATCGGCTTACCGTTTAATCGCTTAATGTCAATTGTTAAAGGCGAATATTTACGGGTTATGCCTAATTCGTTCGTGTATTCAAACTCGTCAGTGATTTGTACATCCGCGAGTTTATCGAAATAGATTTGCGCAGTTGAGACATCTTCGCTTGAGGTAACTCCCTGGACACCACTTGTTCCCGACATAGAACGAACTAATTTAGCGCCTTCTGTAATAGCGCATTTTAATTGCGTTCTTTCTTCGGCTTCTGTTCCGTCCCAATCACTTCCGGACTTGCGTATGCGCGTAACGGTTTGCTTCATCGGCATAATTGCCATTTACAACACCGTCCATTTCACGCGCTTGCCACCGCTACCGCCTAACGACACACCGTTTTCTTTCGAAATTAAGTCGATGGCTGTAGTAGGAATCAGTGACTCGAGCGAATCTTTGCCGCCGTCAAACGTAAATTGAATGCCCGCCACTGCGAACGTCTTAACTCCGTTTTGCTTCTGAATATTTGTATCGTTAAAAGCTCGCGCCAATACTGCCGCATACTCATACACCGCGTTGTCAGGAATCGTATAGCTCGGATAGACCCGGTTCAACGTTGATAGCCCCACGTTTAATAGCCGCTGCTTTTTGGAGTCGTCGCTGTCCGTCCAATCCTCAATTACAATTACGTTTTCCTCAATATAAGAGTCCGCTTCGAATACGTTTACCGCCAATTAAATCGCCTCCTATTTGCCGGAGGATTTCTTCGCTGGCGCTTTCGGCTTCGGCGCTTCCTCCGCTTTCTTTGGTTCATCCACTTTCGCTTTTCCTTCGTCCACACAAATTAAATAACGAGGGCATAATCCGGAAAGAACCGCGATTTCACCCTCGTTAATAGTTTCATATTCGCCGACATGATCGAAATGAATTATGCCGGCGCTGGAGTGGACGGAATAGAAAGGCTCCGCTTTATACTTCGCCATCTAAATCCCTCCGATTATTAAGATACAGTTTTGCTTACGTTCTCAAGGACTGCAATTTTTTCTTTCGCGTTCATAACTTTAACGCCGTATTCTCCACGAATCTGGCGAGCAACAAAGTCAGCGCCTGCAACTGTTGCGTCTACATCGTATAAAGAGCGTCCGTTTAGAGCGTGCATAGATAAGATTGAACGGTCGAACAGTACAACTTTATCTTTCGGCATATTCTTATCAACTACGATAGTAGCCATGTCGCCGCCTACGATGTCAGAAACGAATGTTGCAACGTATCCTCCGCGAGTAGTATCTTGGCGTTGGATTTGAATTTTGTCGCCAAGCAATTTAGAGAATTGACGAGCACCAGCAGTGTTAGTAAGAATTGTATTTACGTTACCGCCACGTTGGTATACTTGCTCAAGCGCGTCATTTACTACTTTCGCTGTAACTTCTCCGCCAGCTAAGTTCTGCTTTACTGAGCTTTTAAGATTTGCGAAGTTTAATAGACCGCCAGTCATTCTTGGCTGTGAACCGCCTGCATCAATACGACGACCGTAAATTAACGCATCGTTGAATTCACGAGCAAGTTCTTTCAAACGAAGTTGAACTTGGTAATTAAGTTCGTCAGAAACGTTGTAAGTGCGGACTGCTTGTTGAGTATTAGATACTGAAGCGTAACGCTCGAAAATTTGAGTTACGTTGTAATCAACATAGCGATCGTGTGACTCATCTTGACCTACGCCTGCGCCTTCTAATTGCGGACGTGCTACGATACGAATTTCAGATGAAGCAGCAGTGTGTGTTGCGGCTGTTGTTCCGTCAAATCCACGTACTACAGTAATTGCATCTCCAGCTACCGCAGTTACCTTCATGTACTCATCGTCTAATACTAAAAGTGCGTTAACCCGGAATTTAGAACCGTCGCCTGATGCAACGTTAAAAGTTGTTGCTACTGCGTCTAGGTTAGCCGCAAGGTTAGCACGGTTAGAGTTTAGGTTGTCAGACATCCATTCGAATTTCGTTTGGAACAACGGCTCTCCGCTTAGTCCAATCAAGCCTAAAAGTGTTGGCTCATCGTTGATGATCATTGAGATTCCTTCTTGTAATTGACGTACTTGGTTTTGGAAACTATAAGTGTTTACTGGCATTGTTTGTATTCCTCCATTTAATATATTTTTAGGTTAAATTAAATAAAGTCACCTTTTTTAGGCGACTTATTTCTTACTAGCTATTAAATTACTTAACTCAATTACTTTAGCGAAGTTCTTCGCTTTCTTAGCATCCGCTAACTGCGCCTCTAGTGTCTTAATTTCCTCATTAACAGAATTATTAGACGGCTCCCCAATTGGTTTTTGTTGCTTCTTGGTTTGCGCAAGTAAAAACGGTTTATTTGTAATCAGTTCGGATATGATTTCGTCGACACCGTGTACCCCCTCTTCATCTACCTTAACCGCGGATAGTAGTTTCGAAGAAAGTTGGTACGCATCGTCTACGTAGCCAATTCCGGCTGCTTGCGCCTTAGTAATAAAAGCATTTCGGATTTTCTCGTTCTTATTACTCTCACGTAATAATTCGAGTTCCTTCGCTAACGACTGCTTTTCTTCATCGTATTTCTTTGCAATTTCCTCAAGACGTTCTTTTTCGCTTAACTCAGCAAGGCGTTTTTCTTCCAGCGCTTTTTCATATTCGGATGCCTTCGTTTTGATGTCGTCGTAGTCCGCATATTTACTTTTAACACGACCTTTTTCCTTACTGATTAGTGCATTTAGTTCATCTTGTGTCATCGTTACCGTTTTTACTTCTGGTTTATTTTCCGGTTCCTCAACCGTAGGATTTTCGGTAACTACTTCAGGATTTTGATTTAATTCTTCACTCATGTTATTAACCTCCGTTTGAGAGCCGTCGCTCATTAATTTAATACATCCGTTTCTTTTTACGTCTTAACGTTCGGACAATTGCGTTTTAATTCGTCATTTGCGTTATAATTTTATAGTTGTGTGCATACTGTAAAATAAGGTAAAATTAACCTATAATATAAAACGGAGGTCATTTTAAAATGGGCTTTTTCAAAGACGCATTTAAACGTAAAATCAACCTCGATATTCTTTCAGGTGGAAATGATATAAATTTATCCGGAAAAGAAATGCCTACAGCTATCCGCAATGCCTTTATGATCGATAGTGGAGAACGTGGTAAAGTCGTAATTCAAATACCGTTTTTAACAAAGAATACCTGGATGCTAGACGGAATCGAATGGGAAGAATCCGCTACTCGCAGCGCAGGTAAAGCTGCCGGTGGAGCAATAATCGGAACAATGGTCGCTGGACCACTAGGTACGATTGCCGGCGCCGCAATTGGCGGACGGAAACGCGACCGCTCTAAAGCATTCGTTTATTTAATTAATCCGGAAACAAACGAAGAAGTGGCGCTCCATATTCGTTGTGACGAAAAGAGTTACCGCGAAATTTCTTCGTTAATGTAGTAGTTAGTTGTATCTCTCGGGATCTCTAACTGGCGAAATTGAATGCTTGCAATTCGGATGAAATATCTCGCGGTTAGGTAAGTTGCCGTAGTATGGATAGTCGCCCGGTGCTTCGTCGACTAACTTAACCGTTCTACCTTCCCAATTCCGGCACAAGTCCTTTGCGCCATGACTCGAAATGACCCCGTAATACGCTTCTCGTTGTACCGCCTCGTTAATTGTTGCCTCGGTGGTTATTCGCATCATCTTTGTTCGCGTTACCATATCCACGTAAACCTCCGGACGCCACCTACGCCCACTTGCGTCAATGATTCCGGTATTTACCGCGTCGCCTAGCTTTGCCCGTAAGCCACTAAGCGTGTCGGCGTTCATGGTCCGCCTGCCGTTAATCCCCTGCGCTAGGTTCTGTCGCATAGACTCCGAAGCTACCTGGCGCACCGTCGCCCGAACTTTCCTATCAATATTTTGCGTAACAGCGAGCAGGTCGGCTTGAGTGTCGGCAATGGCCGCTTTCACCAGCTCAGCATTAACTCGGTTAAACTTGACGATCTGCTGCGCTTCGGAAACCGTACTTACTACGCCAAGCGCCACTATTGCATCAGCAACACCAGCTCGGGCCGCAATCGGAATGTTAGTCTCTACCCACTTCGCTGATTCGTCGTTTAGAGCAGAGAGAATTTCGCTGATTGATTTTAGCGTAGCCATTGAATTAGCACGCCGGAAGTCCGTTAAGTCGAAACGGTCAAGTTCCGCTTTAATGCGCTCAACGGCTAACTTATACTCGCGGACTAGTGCCTCGGTCTGAGCGTCGTAATTCGGCATTAGTTACCACCGCCTTGCGCCGCTCCATTTCCGTTAAAAATGCTAGAATCAACGACTCCATTCGCGTTCTTTTCGTCCTCTTCAATTCGACGCATGATTTCGTCTGCTTGCATATCATCCACGTTATCCTGGCGTTTGATCGCGCTCTTGACGTCTAATGTAGGTTTCTGCGTTCTAAGTTGCATAATTTCCGCTTGTTCCTTCTCGTTGACCGGAATTCCGTCTTTCCAAGCAATCGTAGGGTAAACAGGTTCAAAGTTGGCTTCTCCGTGCGCGACATCTAAAAGTTGACACGTCCACAATGCGTCTCTAATTGCTTTATCGTAATGAGTTCGAATCCGGTTTACTTTGGAAAGGATCGGTAGAAAACGCGCCTTAATCGAAGCACTATCTGTATGACTAGTTCCAGTTCCACCGCTGTTTTCGCCTAGAACGGTACCGAATAGCCACTGTGGTGTTTCTGAAATCTGAAAGACTAGCGATATTAAAACTTCTAATTCTTTAAACGCTGAGTTTAGTTGTCCGTCCCAAGTCATATATCCCGGAGTGGCGTCTTCCTTTGTCATCGGAATGTACGCTCCGCTTAACCGAACGTTGTCTCCACTTCCGTCTAACTCAGGTCCGTAAGCCGTCGGGTCGCTGTGCTTCATAAGTATGAAATCAAGTGATACTAAACGATCATTAATCGCCGCCAACAACGACTCAAGTTTTTCAAGCCCGCTAACGCCTTCCCAATCGTCGTCGACCGATTTATATGGGATGTGATGGACGAGTAAATGAGGAACGCCAGTTTCCACAGTGTCTTCTTCGCGTCCTGTCGCTACTCTTTCGCCGATTGTGAATATTTGCAACGGATACCCCCAACGCGTGTCAATTCCGCCCTCAAATTCGAACAAACGATAGCGTTCATAGATGATATATCCTGGAATGTGTCGCTCGACATTTAGGAACGGCTTTTCTGTCTTGCCGTCGATGACATATTCGACCGTGCAGATATTGACTGCCTTAAACGATTTCACATTACCGCGCGATGTCTCCGGAAAGACGAACTCGGCATTGACATGCTCAATTATCGGCTCCATTTCGATTCCGGCCGGAATAGTTCCGCCTCGTTGTATCACTTCAGAAAAATCTTGACGATAGCCGTACCGCGTCTTAATCCAAGCGTCGCCGCGATAGCCGTTACCAATCGCGCTTTCGTGTACCAATTTAACAAGATCGTTTTCTTCTACATACCGATTAACCGCCTTTTGTTCTTCGCTACTGTCGGGCAATCCCGATTCAAAGCTCGGTGGTTCGCCTACAAGTAGGTCACTTGGTTTGGTCACCAAAATATCTGAAATATTGACCGCAATATATAACTGCTCAAGCTGGCTCGCGTGTGGCGTATCTTTTAATAGCTTCGACGCTCGCTCGTATACTTCGGCCTGCTTGCCTTGAAATAATTTTTTCAACCGCTTATACTTCGAGATACGTTCTCGGTCAGCAACTGGCGGAAACTGTTCGCCAGGCTGAAACGCGTTGAACGTATATACCGACGTATACTCGTTAACTTTGTCGAGCTCGGCTTTGCCTTTCCAAAATAAGCCCAAGTCGCACACCTCCTTCCGTTTAATCCTCGTTTAATAAGTCGTCTAGTTCTGCGAGTTCCTTCGCTAAGTCGTCATTGCTACGTGAACCGCCGTTTTCTTCTGTTGTAATAACTTGTTTCTCCGTAAGTAGTCCGAATCTACGCATAAACAGGTCAATCGCCTTTACGCTCGGCTGTTCGCCTTCGATAAGCTTCAATAATTGCCCGTATACTCGCGAACGTTTGTCGCTGAGGAAATCGTCAGAGATTTCGTTCTTATATGCGATAAAATTGCGATTCTGAGTCCGCCAGCTCCAGATCGTTTTATATGATACGCCGACTTCTTCAGCGATTTGCTCATACGTTAGCTTTAACGGGTCTTTGTTCGACTTTAAGTCGTTCTCAACGAGCATATAGGCCGCTTTCTTTTGTTGCTCTGTTAACTTCGCTTCGAGCGCTTTTAGTTTGTTATTTGACATTTGCTCCACTCCTCTCTATAACCATTTCGGTTTTACTGCGACTCTTGATTTCGGTTTAAAGATGCTATTTACCGCCATTTGAGTTCCATCTAAAAGATCGTCAAAATCAGCGAACGGATATTGCGCCATTTGGTCAAGTAGCATCGTGTGTCTGTCGTTAAGAATCAGCGTTTTATTATGCAAAATAGGCTCCAGCGACTCAATCCGCTGTTCCTTACTGCTTCCGTGCCCCTTAACGTCATTAATCCGGCATTTATAAACGCCTTCAACCCGCGCCTTCTCCTGTAACTGCCGATAGAATTCGTGATAAGCGTTAATCGTCTCAACGCTGAAGATTCGCACGTTAAACTTCTTTATCTTTTCGATACAGACGTCGATAAGCGTGTGAGGCTGCTCTTTAGTCGCATATTCGTCAAGCACAAAAATTAAGCCGGTAGGCGCGTGCTTACCGACGATGATGATTGCGTTATAATCCGACCGTTTATTCTTCCCCATAGCGATATCCCATGCGCCGACAATGAATAAGTCGCTGAGAGGTATTCGCATATCTTCGTAAACAACAAACGCTCGATCATTTTCGTAGTAATAGTGATACTTCGCATAGTTTTCCGGAAAGAAGAACTGCTCGTCTTCGCTGAACGCCAGGTTCCGATACTCCGAATTGTATGCCCGCGTTCCCATGTTGACCTTTTCGTGCATCAGAGCGCGATAAGTCCATCGCCAAGGCCACGCCAGTTCGATGCCGGCTTCCAGCGCCTCACGATTTGCGTTATAGAACTCGTCGACCTCTTCCATCGAGTCGGCCCGCGCATACACTTCGCAATATTGGTCCCATAACTTCGGATTGCTCGGCTCGCTAATGACCGCGCCGTGAAACGAGGACTTGAAATCCTTCCGCTTCAGTACGTGGTTTAAAAGTCCGGTCGCGCTGACCATTGTTCCGACTAGCACGATGGCCGTCGCTTTACTTCCGATTGGAACGACTACACTATTAAACCAATGTACGAGTTTTTCCCGCGCTTCTTTTGTTCCTTCGTTGTTCATTGAGGAAGGGTCATCAATTATAACTAAATCTGGACGAACAGCACCGTGTCTTTTACCACGCAACTGTTTACCAGACGACGACGCCTCAACTAACGCATTAGATAGTGTGATAAATGCTTCCTCGTTATCTTTTTCGTTTTGCTGATTGCGCTCATTTAGCAATACTCCGAAATCCTCTCGAAGCTTTGCGTTAAACTTCAGTTGCTTATTTACCCATCCGATTAACTTTTTCGAGAGTGAGTCTGTCTCGGATATGAGAAGTACATATTTTCGGCGCCTGAATACTATCTGATGAAGAGGGAATCCGTTTGAGAATGTACCGGATTTATTGTGACCACGTGCCGCCGCTATTGCTAAACGCGCGTTTCGCTCCGCTTCGTTAACGTAATCGCAGTGTTCAAAGAAGTCCCGATGGATAGGCGCAATTAGCTCAATAGGATCATGCTGCGTTCCGTCTTCACTATTACGTATAACATTATCCTCGTTCGCCGGATTAGCCCCATCGCTTAGATATTCGTAAAAGAAATAAGCGACATCAACTTCCGCTCGATGAACTCTTTTAAGCTTCGTTAATTCTTGCTTATCGCTTCGGAATGACTCAATATGATAATCGTTTGCCTTATCCGCTTTAATTAGCGTAGCCAATTTACGAATACGTTCCGACAATAACTCAATACGTTGCTGACGTTCTTTGCGCTCCAACCACTCACCATTCACCATTGCCATTTTGCGCCCTCCTTTCGTGAAAACTATGTATAGAAAAAGCGTAGAGTTTTCGCTCTACGCCGTTTTTTCAAAGCATTTATAAACATATGCCCGATATTCTTCGATAGTCATACCGTTAGCTTCAGCGAGCCACCCTACGAGCCTATCAAAATTAGATTGCGATAATTTAAAGCGTTCTTTATTTGTAGCGAACCACTCAAAGATGTTCGAGTCATTCTTCGACTTGTTTAAGTCACTCCTCAACGGAATCATGTTGCCGAAAGTTGTTCCGACCTCGCCAGTCGCTAATGGTACGGCATGGTCCCAATCGATATTAGTGACATCCCCCGTTAAGACGCATCCTCCGAAATAATCAAACGTCGCTGACATCTGCTCTTTCGTAAAGTTGTCTGGTAAGTTCTTCTCACGGGCGCGCCGACGTTGTTTCTTTAGTGCTTCCTTTTCAGGATTGGCTTTCCTCCAAGTACGAATACGTTCCGCTTCTTGTTCTTTGTTAGCCTCTCGCAATTTCCGACCAAACTTGGCGACACATGTCTTGCACCTAGATTCTCTTCCGCCTAATCCTCTGCTATCCTTCGCGAAGTTACCTAGCGCACTCCATTTACCGCAAACTGTACACTCTTTTCCGGAAATTCCGTCGCGTGTTTCTAACGCTACTCTCGTCAGTTTCCTTACGTCGTAGTCCTTGGTTGACGCATACACTTTGTTATGACATCCGAGGCACTTCGCCCTTCTATTTCCAAGCCCTTCTTTATTTTCCGCAAAACAATCAAGCGTTTTAATCTCGTTACACTTCGTACAAGTTTTCGAGATTATTACGTCATTTTCGTCAACGAAGTAAATCGTACCTTTACCGTTTTTCTTTTGCGTTAACACACGTCATCACCCTCCGTTAGTGCTCCGAATGTTTTAATTGGCGGAAAACGTGGTCGGAGTGTCCTGCGTTCATTTTCGGTAGCTATTCGGAAACTATTCCGCCTATGTAATATGTCGCACGAGAATCGGAAATCGCGCACCTTATATAAATATTGACGCGCTAGTTTGCCGTTTCGGACAACGTATACACTAGATAATAGGAGTGATAATGAAAATCCGCGCACTAAAAAGACGACTTCTTGCGAAATCGCCTTCGTAATGTGTTCCGTTAGGCATTCAGAACAACGGGTCGGTTTTGAAAATTTGGTTAGAAATCGAAACCTCTTATCTCTGCTTTGTCGAACGGTAGGCTTGGGGTCGACAGCCTTCGACATTGTCAGAATTGTTTGTATTGTTCGCACAATTAACGCAATTTGGACAATCGAACGACTGTTCGTACGGACTAGCCCACCGCCACCTGCCCGCCAATGTATACCGGCGTATAAATATACGTAGATAATTACGTAAAATAACGATTTGACGTAATTATGTCCGTTACAAACGCCGTGATATCAACACCTTATCATTACGCAGATCATAACGCCATGCATCTTTTTATGCAGCGTTGATATGGCGGGCTTTTAAGTGGGCGGCTACGATTGATTGCCGTATTATTTCCCGTCGTTATTGCATAAAGGCGGATGAGCTGGCGAATATGTACCGATCGTGCTGCCGAGTAGCTACGCCAGGTATGCCCCGCCACTATTCGACACCGCTCCACCATTTGCGTAGCAAACCCCGTGAGTTTGACCGAGGCGTCTCCGCTGGTGGCTTCGTGCTAATGCGGAGCGCTATTCGGTAGCCTAGCGATAGTACAGCCTCACCCTACCGCAATAGTAGGCGCCCTTGCTTACGTTAACTTACCGCTGCCATTCCGTTTAATACCGTGTTCCTTCTATATAATAGTACAACGTTATTATGTGCGTAATGTATGGCGCTTATATGTGCGCAATGCTTATCGTTAAGCAGTCCGAATTCATCTACGTAAGGAACATTACGAAGGATTACCTTTCATAACGTATAGACAACTGATAGCGCAAATGTTGACGAAAATATGTACGCAATGATAAACGAGAAGTCTTACGACTTCAAAACCTTGTGTGCCGGCCGAGCCGTCCCACTGCCATTATTGTATTGTTATCGACGGTCTTTATAAGAAAAGAATCGTGGCGACGAATGAGCGTTAGCGAATGAGGCGCAAGGTCTTAGTCTGATTAAGAGGGATAGATTTAGCCAACAACCACAATAAACACAACATATAGTGTTATAAACGTTGATTTAACGCCATTTAGACACCATATATCGTGTTTATCGCTAAATTTACGATGCACCCTAAAAGCAGTGTATTTCGCCAATATTGCACCCTAAAAGCAGTGTATTTTTAGTTGAACAGAACCTTAATCGCACGCAATGATTCGGCACTACCAGCGTACACGATACGAGGATTTACGATGATCCTTCGCTGCCTTTTATCGTGTGCATTATTCGGCAACCAAAAGACTGGCTGACCGTCAATCTTAACGGAATCAAGAGCGCGCTTTAGCTTATGCGTATCACTATAATGTAACAATGCCGCCAAGTTTTCGAGATTCATAGGACGCAACTCATCTTCGTTATATTCCTTCGGATTAAAGCAGACGACGTTAGTATCGAAGTTTAAGAACGGCAACACAGCGTAGATAATAGCCAGTTGAACCGTTTTACGTCCGGAATACTTTTCGTACAACTCTCGCACCGTCTTTCGGAATAATCGCGTGTGCCGATATTCATCGAGCTGGTATCCGATGTCTTTAATTGACCCTCGGTAAAATACGCTAGGATTAACGTATATCTCTCCGTCATACTCCTGTAGAATATCCTCGTTGATTAGCTTTCTATAAAACTCGCTAAACTTATTCCGGCTGATTCCGATTAACCCTTCGAGCGACTTCTTATCGATTACTCGTCCGTTATCATGCTGCAATCGTCCGGTACGGTATCCTGTATATGTTCCGACAAACATAAGACGCGCTAAGTCCGCTTTAGTTAGTGACGGGTACTGATCGCACATCGTCTTACAACTTTCGAAAAAGGCGAATACAAACTTTCCGTTTTCTACTTCGTGTGCTGTCATTTCATCAATCGCCTGAAGAGATTCGTATTGTGCTTCCGTTGTATTAACGACTAACTCAGCGCGATGAGACTGGTCGTTTCCTTTCCTATCGTATACAACCCCGTTAATAACGGTTGCGCTATCTTTTATCGCCATGAATCCGCGCTTTTGTTTCGGTGCCAGGCGTTGCCATGCTAATTGCTCCGCATTCCTATTGCTCATCGTCATAACCTCCAAATCTTTCGATAAAGAGGTTGTGGTCAATAATCCGATGCATCTTCGCTATGTCTTCGTTTGCTACCGCGATAACCTCGCAAGTGTGGCAAATATGTTGAGGTACATCGGTAACTAGTTCGATTTCTCCTCGATGTTCCAAATAATAATCGTCGTATTTAAGCTCCATTAACTCGTTACACGTTCCACAGATAAATCGCTTTTGATTTTCCATTTTCCCATCTCCCTTTTAATTAAAAAAGCCCGCCGAAGCGAGCGTTAAAGATTCATAATTTACTCGTATAGTTCACTTATCTTCTTCGAGTTTTTCTAATAACTCAGGTACAAATAATGCGTCAAAATCATCAGGGTGAATATTCTTTTTCTCAGCCCATTCATAAATTAGGTTAGCAATTTCTTTACCAGTCATTTTTCAAACCTCCTTCCAATCCTTAACTAAACAACGTGCTACAATGTAAGGGATTTTCAAATATTCCATCACATAATTTACGGTTGTTTCATCATTGAGTACCATTCTTTTTAGTTCAAGGTAATCACTGTATTTCAATTTTCACAATCTCCTTTCTTCGTATAGTTCATTAACTATCTGCTAATTTCTTTAATGCTTCATGGTTCTTTTGAATGGTTTGTTCAAGTATTTTATTTCTAAGCCGTTGATACTTTTCAGCTTGTTCTTCTAATAGTTCAATTTGTGTGATATACCCTGCCTTGTCTATATCTGCTTTAACTAATTCGGTTTCTAATTCCTCAATCATTTTTTCGTAATTTTCATAAGGTTGATTACCAATCCATAATTCATAATCATCTTCTTTGGGTCTGTAATTAACAGTAAAGCAAGCGGGGTTGTCATGATTTTTAAGAAAGTTAATTACGTCACCGTACTCCTTAAAAACTGTATTAAAACTCATTTTTTAAATCCTCCTTAGTACGCAATTTTCGTCTAGGACGTCAAAATGATCGCCCTCATAACGTATAGCCACAAAACAGCCTAAAAGTATACGTTTTTCTAAAAATACTTCTTCATAACGTATAGACAACTAAGGGCATAAAAGTACAGTAGTTCTAAAGACTCATTTTTATACCCTCTCATATAATAGGACACAAAACAGTTCTTTTTATGGAGTCCTTCACTATAAAGACCGTAAAAGAGGAGAAAAGTCCACGTCTTTTCCGCAAAAAGTTCTCCTCATATATAAGGCCGTGAAATCGATAAAAATGGAGGTAGACTAAAGTCCTATTTTTCGCACAACCACCGGCTGCACTTTCGTAAATTCGTGATATCGTTGTTTGCGCTCTTTATTCCGAATTCTAGCGTGCTTATCCATGAGTTTAATTTCTCGATTAGTACGCTCGCGCCTGGTAGGCGGTTTATGATTCCGTCCGTCAACGCCGTGCTCTTCCGATAGCTTAAACGATACCTCAGCCTTCCGGCGCTCCTCGAATTGTGTTTCGCTAAAGAACGGATACTCTGTTCGGGTAACCTTATCCGGATGTGTATCCGATAATTCTTCGAATAGACATAAATCGGACATTCTTTCGAGTGTCACAGCGTCGGGCATTTCGCCAGTTTTAGCGAAGTACCTCTCCGCCAATTCCTCAATCTTCCCCAAGCGAACCTCCCGCGGCATCTCACCGCGTTTAATCGCCTGCTGTAACTCAGTTATTGATTCGTGTAATTTCGCTTTATAATCCGCCATTAATTACGTACCCCTCTCCGTGATGACTCCAGTAATAATAGATGTCCGATATGCTTTCGATGGCCCGATCGAGTAAGTGATTAACCGCATCTCTTGCGAGTCCACCCATCCGTCGCCCCGCCTCTTCCTGCGTCAAATCCTCCTCGTAAACCAGGTGGAGAGCCTCGGATTGCCGGGCGGTGAGCCCCGCTAATTGAACCGCTTTACGTAGGTCAGCGAGCAGGACTACCGCATCATAGTCGCCTTGATATTGCCTATTTATCAACGCGTGGTAGTCGGATAATAAGATGCGGAGGCCGGCCGGATTGTCGAGCGCTGGATACTTCGCTTCGAGGCTGCGTTCTTTCTGCGATAAATCGATTTTTACGTGGCCCATTAATTCGCCTCCAATAACTTAATAGATAACGATTCTTCTCCGAACTCTTTAACGATATACTCTCGCGCTTTTTCGTCCGTTTTAATTTCTTCATCCGTCGGAAGCCAGTTAAACTTACGTCCGCATACGTAGTTAATCTTGTTTAACGAATCTAAGTCCTTAAACCAAACATGAACCGTTCCTTTCATGAAAATCTTGAAACGTAGAATATCGTTACTAAATTCGCCTTTCCCAATTACGTCAAATTCGTAACTTACGTCTCTAAACGGCTCAAACGCTTTTAATAAGTCGAAAATAAAACCTTTTATCCGATAATCCACGCTATTAAAACTATTGCCTCGCGATCCCATATCCCAATCTCCGAAACTAGTGAAAAACGGGTAAATTACTTTCTTGCCGATCTTGTACGCCTCGTTCGTATTCCACCCGTTGTAGTAATGGATATTCGTCGAAAATTCCCTACGACTATATGACGTTATTTTTTCGAACATGCTAACAACACTACTTATTAACATTTCGTTAGAGTTCGCCATGATGGCGTGCAAAAGCATGTAAATATTCGTTGAATTTATTTCTAATTCCGAAGCCGAGTTTAGTTGTCGGGTTAATTTTTCACGTGCTTCCGTCGTTAACATCTTCATAAATTTGTCTGTTTGCAGTATTAACTGCCAATATGTCGACCGCAACCTTTGTAAATCTTCCTCATAGTCTCTCGCGATAGTATCGCTTGGTACGTGCAGTTTTCCACCGTTTAAATTTGAAATATAACTTATGAAGTCCGTCCTGCGCTTGTCTATTTCATACGCTTCGCGGATTAACCTGACAGCTTGATCGTATTCGTAAGTTAATCGAGTAATATCATCTAGGCGTTCCTGCACTTCTTGGTGCTTTACATACGTACTTAACGCGCTAGATATTTCTGATGATTGCTCCTTCTGATCTCCTCTTACAGCGTCAACGGTTCTCCTATATAAATCCTCACTAGCGTTATTCCGATTAACTTTGACATAAATGAGCGCTACCTCAACATCCGTCTTACGTTCTGCACCACTAAAAGCGTTGCTAACGAACTTTATTCTGGCACCGTGTAAGGCGAGCAATCGCGCCAACTCTTTACGAGTCGTATTGAACGGGTTTTTAATCGTTTCGGCGTTGATAATTGCGTATATTTCACAATCTTTCGTGATTTGCTTGTTGGCAATACTGATAGCGTGTAATAGGTGTTTATCGCAAGCACTAAAAGGAGGATTCATGACGATAGCCTCGTATTCTCGGAAGGTTTCGAAGGTAAGGAAGTCCGACCAAACAACGTTGTGACCGGCTCCTACTAAGAAACTAGCGAGTTCGGGATCGTTTTCAACGGTATCTACCTTTATTGAACGACCTTTTTCTCGTATATACTTAACGATATTTCCTTTACCAGCTGATGGCTCTAAAACGCGACCTCGTAATGTAAATCGGCTTATGCCTTTTATTTTCGGTAAGTTATCGCCTATACTCATAGATAATAATTCCTCAATTAATTCGTCAGGCGTCGGGTAAAAGTCCTCGTTAAACATCCGGTTCGCCCCTTTCGTCTAAATATGTCGTAGTTAGTCCGTTTAATCTAACTTGCTAATTTCGTGCTTATTCGTTATAATTGCGTTAATAAAACCGATAAAGGACGTGTTATATATGCCCTTCGAGCCGTTACAACTCGCTCGCCAAAGCGGTAAGTCACTAACAATCGATAAGCAGCACCGCATCCGCCTGTCTGCGACCATGCGCCAAGAACTTGCGTTGACCACATTTACACCCGTCGTTATTAGCGTTGATGTAGAAAACAAGCGTGTCGGTGTCGTTAAGCAAGAGCTTGCGAAGATTCCCAACGCCTCAGTCGTGCGCCCTGACAAACGCGGGTATCTCGGTGTTGCTGCCGGAAAGCTAGTCGTTAGTAAATTGGCGCTGGCGGACGCCGACCTTCCGCTTAAATTTGAGTATGTCGGAAAGATCGACGAGGGCAGCGTGTTCTGGCATTCGTTTCAGTTAGTCCGCGATGTAAGGTAATAAGCGCCTGCCTAACGCACTTATTACGTTTACAGTCACCGCGTTACCGGCCATCTTGTAAAGCTGCGAGTTTGATATGCCGTTTGCCGTCAGCTTATCGAACTCTGAATCCGGAAATCCTTGAAGGCGGAAGCATTCGCGCGGTGTAAGCTTGCGTATGCGGTATTTCGGTGGGTTTCCGATCGCTACTCCGTGTTTGTCTTGAGCTGTCAGTGTGAATGATTCCTCGTCGTCCTCCTTAAATCTGCGTCCGTTTTGACGTTTTTCTAATCGGTCTGGCGTTAGGACTGGGCGTACCTCTTCGATAATACCTGTCATATCTTGGTTGCCGAATCCCTTATAATCACGAGCCATTAGACAGTGCGCTATGTCTGTCTCTTTATTAATTTCGTGGCGGTTCATTTGTACTGCGATTTTAGGTTCGCGATGACCTCCACCCATTGTCGTCAGTGTTGGTGAAACACCTTGCGGATCATATACACGCTTGATTGCGTCATGACCTTTTAGGTCGATATGTCCGAGCATTTGCGGTTCGACTACGCCCTGATTTATTCCGCTTGCTTCTAACGTTTGTGCGATTTGCTTGCCGACTCGACCTCTGCGTGTTTGGCTGTCCGGAAACTGAAAATTAACTGCGTCCCCTTCTTCCGCCACTGCGTACCCTTGCTTAGTAGCTTCTTTTACAGCAATCCCGTTTTCAAGTTGTGTAATCAGACTAGCCGTCTTTTCCTCGCTCAAATAAAACTTCTCATCAACGTCATTTTCGAGGATGTTACGCAACCTAACAGTTACTTCGTTTTGCGCTGGAAAGTCGAAGTTAAACGTCTTAACACCCAGTCCCGCAATCCTACGCTTACCTTTCGCCACTACATCAGAACGTTTGCCGACGTTCCATTCGCTTGGCTCGATCAGGTCATTGCGGACAGCTACGATAAAGATACGTTCGCGATTCTGGGGCACTCCGAAATACTTCGAATTCATTACCTCGAAATCAACGGTATAGCCGATTTCGTCCAGCGTTTGGATGATCGTGTCTAGCGTCTTGCCCCCGTCATGCCCAACGAGTCCCTTCACATTTTCGAGCATCATCGCTTTCGGCTGCTTAACCTTCGCAATTCTTGCAATCTCGAAGAATAGTGTTCCGCGAGCCTCCTCGAAGCCTAATCTTTTTCCAGCGACTGAGAACGCCTGGCACGGAAATCCTCCGACCAATAAGTCGTGATCCGGAACGTCTTCAGCTGCGACTTTGGTTACGTCGCCGACCGTTGAGTGTCCGTAAAGAACCTCGTAGGCTTGATTGGCGTATTTATCAATTTCGGACGCCATTACGCAACTGCCTCCGAGTCTGTTTAGCGCCTGCTCAAATCCTCCGATGCCGCTGAATAATGATACGTAGTTGAACGTCATTAAATCGCCTCCCAATATGTTTTTTCTGCGTCTATCCTCGCCTCGATTGCGTTTTCGATATTATCAAAAGTTCCAAGGTAAATTTGCTCGTTGTTTACTCTGATGTGCGCAGTGTATCCTCCACCTTCGTAGCGCTTATAAACGCCTTTGTAACCAGTCTTATTATCACTTCTGATGCGTGTGTTTCGATTTTGAATCGTGTAAGTTGCCCAACGTGTATTTTCTGGGGTGTAGTCTTTGTTGTTGTCTATTCTGTCTACCGTAGTTTGTTTTTCTCCGTGCTTTTCTGAGTGATCTAGGTAAGCCGCATACATATCCGCTTTAAAATTCTCGAAGCTTCCCCATCTATCACATACGCGTATTCCTCGTCCGCCGTAGTATTGGTAACTGATATTGTGTTCATCTCTACATCTCTTCTTCATGGCATACCAAATTTCATAGAATCTAGTCTTTCGCATTCCGTGTGTTTGTGTACGCTGAGCAGTCACTTCTTTTCTTAAACAACCGCAAGACTTTGTAGTGCCTTTTACTAATTCAGCACCTACAACAATTGTTACGTTGCCACAGTCACAAAGACACTCCCAAATGGGTTTTTTAGATTTGTTGGTCCCTGCTCTTGATAGCACAGACAACCTACCAAACTTTTTGTCTGTTAAATCATTCAATTTAGGCATTGGACACCTCTAACTGCGAGAGTATCGCGTCAATCTGCGCTTTTAACTCGTCGACAGTGCCGTCGTTTTGAACTTCGTTGTCAACTTCGAAAGTGTCAATCGCCAGCTCCGTCTCATGACATAAATCGTGAACGGTGAAATCGTCGCCCGCCTTAATCGCCCGAGCAATGCGGACATCATCCGGAGCGGTTACGCGAATCAACGTAAAGCCGTTCGCCCGCGCCCAGTCGTACTCAACAGGATTGCGTAAATCCGTTATCACAATGCCGATGCGGTCCGAACCCGTATTCACCCGGAAGTCAATCGTGCCGTTAACTTTGCGTTCGGCGTGTTTGATCCAAACTGAATCGTCAATCTCCCGCATTAACTGTCCGTATTGCTGTAAGAGCGCGCGTGGCTTATTCGGCCCTATCATCCACGGAAATATTTCGCTAACAGTTCGTTTGAGCGCGTCTGCGAATGCGATACGGTCAAATCCGTATTTAATATAAAGATGTTCAGCAGCAGTATCCTTTCCGCTTCTAATGCGGCCGCAAATGGCTATCTTAATTACGTCGACTTCACGATTCACATTTAGCGTATGTTTCATCGGCTTAGCCTCCTCGCCATTTCCTTTGCAAGCGTTCTATACTGCGTGCGTTCGTCAAGCGTCCGGATGTCCTCCGAGTTGCTCTCCGTCTGCTCGGCGAAAGTTTCCAAATTGCGCTGGGTCGCCGCCAGTTGTTGCTCGAGTGAAGTTACTCGGCGCGCCAGATTTGCGAGCATTTCGACTACAGAAGGCGATGCGTCTCTTTCATCGACTTCGACTTGCTCGCTGGCTTGCGTGCCGTCGACCGTGACTTCTTCGGACTTCCAATCTTCTTGCGCTAGATTGTGCCAATCGCGGACGTCTTTTATATGAACGGTTCCGCCGACATTGATTCCTATTTTTCCGCTTGAGTGTACGTGAATACTAGGCGCATAATAATCGCCCTCAATCTCGCGCCAAATTTCTTTATCGGTATTTACGTTAGCAAATTCGCTCATTAATACAACGCCTCCAATGCTCCGTTAATTTCGTTGCTTCCTTCGTCCACTTCCCGCATAAATCCGAAATCATTATCCCGCAGCACTTGCGTCAGCACATTGCCGAGCCTGCGGACCTGCTCTTCGTCCTGCTCATCGTAGCCAGCCTCGAATAGGCAAGCGTGGACCAATTCGTGAATAATGACGTTGTGCTTGCGTTGCTGGCTTAACGTAGGCTCGATTTCGATAAGGCCGTCATCATACGTTACCTGTCCGAATAGGTCGTGCTTGCTTAGTAGGCCGGGCGCCTCAGTTACTACGTAGTCAATTGCGCCAACTCTGAATTTCATTCTGATTCCCCCTCGTTAATTATGCGTTTGACTTGCGTTAGTTATTACGTTAAAATTAAGACAATAAATCTAAGGAGCGTGTTATTATGCGTTGTGCCGTATTGTATAGCAAAAAGCGTGATGTTTACGAAGTTAGAATCGACGACCCTTTCGCCACTCCTACTCAAGTTAACGAAATTGTATTCCGTGAATTCTTGCATAAGCACGGGCGATGTAAAGACGGCAGCATTCCTTTATCCGGAATGATTCACGTTTACCGCAATGAATTATCGTCTATTTTATAATCCGTATCTTTATCCGTTGCCTTCCGAATTGGAGGGCTTTTTCATTGTCGCTAATTAGGTAATCGATAATTTCGCCCTTGATGGCGCCTCCGGTATCTAACGCAACGGCTTGCTCGGTCCGTCCGTCGCTAAACCGGAGCTCGACCGCCGTGCCTAACGGAATTACGCTCGGATCAGTGGCGATAATGCGCTTGCCGTCTAGGTGCGTCCGATTCCTTACGTCGAGCCCCGTCTTGGTGATTCCGATGCATCCTTCCGGACAATCTGCGGTGTAAGCTGTTGCGGTGAAGTCCCGCCACTGAGACGCTCTCAGACGCTTATTCTCGGCGCGTAGGCGTTCGTTTTCCTGCGCTAGTACTTCGGCTTGCTGGCGCCACTCTTGCGCTAGAGGAGCGACTTGATTAGCGAGCTCCCCTGCGACAATGCTTGGCGGACTTAGTAAATTGTAAGTTAACATCATCGTTGCTAGTAAACCGATAGGTATCCGCTCCTTATTTCGTTAATTCTGCGATGCTGACAGGGAAGTGCGGTTCGGCTAGCGCTTTGACCGCCTTTGCATACTCCTGAATTTCGACTTGGCTATCGTGTGCCAGACGTTGTTGTAAGAAGTGGGCGACCGACTGAAGGCTTGCCGTCCAGTAATAGCGGACATACATTCCGTAAGCCGGAAGGAATAGGCGCGCTTGCTCTGCACAGATTCCGGATTCAATGGCTTCGCTATAAAGTCGCTCACCGCGCTCTATATACTCCGTTAAAGCCTCTGTCGCTACCTTTCCTAAATATCCGCCAACTATGTCTCCACTACCTTGCTTCGAGTTTTCCGGTGCTTGGCGCCACTCATTTGATTGCGGAATATAAAACGCAGGCTCTTCCGTGATGTACCTCCGACTTGACTCGTTCCAAGCATCCATAGTATGATCGCTGCCGACAACGTATTTCCAATGCTGGCGAGCTACCATTAACGGAGCGTACATTTCGAATTGAACCGTTGCATGGCGGAATGGGCTAGTATGGCCTTCGCGTGCTAGAAAGCGAATTAATCGCGCATCCTTTTCTGATAGTTCCGTAGATTCCTTGTCGTAACTGACTCGCGCTGAGTTTACGACGGATAAGTCGGACCCCATTACGTTCGTTAATCGCACATAACCTTTGTCTAATACGCTAATCATTTCGTTCATTTTACTCCCTCCTAGTTATCTTGTTCCGGTATATCCTTTTCCTAATCGAGGTCTCGTGAATATTTCATCAGGTGTTTTATGCCCTTGTTTCAGTAATTTTCTCGTTGTCCCATAAGAGTAGTTAAGTTCTCTGCACCACTCTGATATTGATTTAATTTCTCCGTTGAATTCTATTTTCCTAGTTCTTGACGTATTGTTTGACTGCACTATTACCGTCGTCCAGCGGCAGTTACTTGGCTCGTAGTTACCGTCGTTATTTATACGATCTATGGACAAATCGTCAGTGTAGCCGTTACTTAATGACCATTCTTTAAACGACTCATAATCATTGAGCCATTCGTTACATATAGATATTCCTCTTTGTCCATATCTATGAAATCTGTCATTCTCTTTGTGATAACAACGTGATATCATTTTGTGGTATATATTATATAGCCTTGTGGCTGAGTCTCCATGAGTTTTGTGGACTTCCTGATTAACATCTGGAGAAAGGCATCCGCAACTCTTGGATTTTCCTCCTACGAGAGAGTCTCCTCTGATAATTCGCTCATTACCGCATTCACATCTACAAACATAATGTCCGCGATTATTGATAATGACCTTTCTAATCGCAGTAAGCCTACCAAACTGTCTGCCTGTATGATCTACTTTAGTCAATAATATCGCCTTCATCCCTAACGCCTGAGCTGCCAAAACCTTGTGTGCTTCTAATCGATTCTTCTAACTTATCGGAATCAACGAAGTGTGCCGTTTCGAACGGTGCGATTACCGCCTGAGCGATTCGGTCGCCTTTGCGGATGATGTAAGTATTAGATTGGCTTCCGTCATCAAAACGGATTACCGAGTCGTCAATTAGTAAAATACAAGGGTCGAAATCGGCATTAATTTCGGCAATATTATCGACAATGACGCTAACCTCTCCGCGATACCCTGAATCAATCGTCCCTAATTGCACGCGAAGTTTAGTCTTTAGCGTAACTCCGCTACGTGGGCGAATCTGCATTTCGTAACCTGGCGGTATCTCGAACGCCAAGCCCGTAGGTACTAACGTAGTAACTCCCGGCTCAATTATGACGTCCTGACTAGCGATAAGATCAAAACCCGCATCTCCTTCGCGAGCATATTTCGGAATAACTGCGTCCTCATTCAAGCGTTTAATTCTAACGTTTAGATTCATTCCGTTTCCTCCTTAGAGTTCATTTCGTACATTTCTCCGTTTATAGTTCCGGGCGTAGTTTCCTCGACCCAACCTTCGCAAGAATCATTAGGACCAACGTTGCGCCAACCATCTTCGCCAAAGTCTCCGTCTTTCCAACAACCTCCGCCAATTAAGTAATGACCGCAAGACCAGCACGTTTTATCTTCGTTCATCGTATCTTCCTCCCTTAATTGTTTCGCGTTGAGCTCCGCCAGATTGCACAACACCGAAAACTTGTCGCACATCAGGCGGCGGGCCGCTTTGAGCATCACGTAACTCATTGCGTAAACTCCACATTCTTCACGCCATCAACCTGACCCACCAACGCCTCAATCGTCCGCTCCACTGACGCCTCCGCCTTGTCAAACGCTTGCCTATTGCGCTTGATGTCCTCGACCGCCCCAGTACGTGCTTTGCCGAACATCGCCTGGAGCTCGCCTTCGCTGATGTCACTGCGGAACATGCCGACGTCCTTACTGAGCTCCGCCTTGTCGAACGGAATGTCGACGCTGATAATCTTAGGTTGCGGAAACTTGACCGTGACCGTGTTGCCGCTGGTGGTTACGATGATGTCCGACGTTGATACGCCAAGTTTGAACGTGCCGGTTGCCGCCAGCTTATACGTTTTGTCTCCGTACCATTTGTCCGCGTGATACTCGATCGTTTTCGCAACCTTGCCGGTGAGACCGACGAGCTGAGCCTTCGTTGACAGCGCATTGATGACCGCTTGCTTGTCGACATAGTGTGGCGCCTCGACGGGCGTGACCACTTCGGCATGGCTTGCGTTTAATACCGTGCCGACGTAGATGCCGCTGGCTAGGGCGACAGATGCGACTAGGGCCGCTTTTTTCATCCAAATCACTCCTTATAATGTAAGACGTTGATGTAGTTATATAAATCTTCGCACTCAATTCGAATACCATTATCGAATACGAGCGTGTTGTCATCCGCCTCTACGACTTTTGCGCCAATTAGCGCGGGTATTGCGTCATATAACATTTACGTCACTCCTTTCGTGATTGACTCCGAGTATTTGCGAAGCCGTTAGGCAATCCGTGCGCGCTGAACCGAAAACTCGGCTGCTTGGTAGTGAGTGCTCCGCAGGTGGCGCAGGTGGTTGACTCCGTATTCATCGCTACAAGTTCGTTTTTAACTTCGTCACACTTCGTACACTTGAAATAATAAAACGGCATTAGAACGCCTCCAGTATACGTATCTCATTTTCGGACTCAATCATTCTGCCGAAGCGATAACCTTCGATGACTACGTGTTTCTCATGATCCGTTAGTTTGCGTTGCCACTTCGTTTCTAAATAGTCGATAACTTCGTTATAAAGGATATTTTCGTAATTAAACGGCTGACCCTGACCCATCGTTATTTACCTCCTTTTGTTTCGCCTTTTCCTCGTAGTGTGCACTAAATATCTTTTCTATCTTTGTAAGCACAAACGAAAATTAAATCGTCATGTTTAGCGTAATATTCGCTATTACATTCATCATTTGTTACGGCATATTGATAAACCTTGTCATTATAGACTTCAGTTATTTCATGTAATCCGTCTTTTTGCCCTCTACCATACTTAAACCGAACAATATCGCCTATTCCATATTTCATTTTTTCCAACTCCTTTGTGTCGCAATTTATTTCGATTACGCCTCTTCGCCGTGTGTAGATTTGTAAATCATTTCGGTTATTTCGCCGACTGCGTTTAAGTGCGTTTGATTTTCCATCGTTACTCACCCCTTCCGTCTTCGTATCCTTTGTTATAAGCGTTTACTGCGAAAAGTGACGCTCCCATGAAACCGAACATGCTGCCGACTAAAATACTTACGATGATTACCATTTCAATTCGTCCGCATGGCGCGCTAATTTTCCTCTGAAGTTAACGTGAAGCTCTAAGACTTTTGCGTAAGGCTCATCGCGAAAATGTTCGATGTAAGGAGCAAATCCGCTTTTCTCCGGTTTATCGAGGTCGACCTGGCCGTCATGCCCGATCATTATTACCGTGCAATTGTCGTGTATTCGCGTTAGCAGTTTCTTTAGTTCGTTGCGAGTATAGTTCTGGCACTCATCGATTATCACCGTACAATCTTCGATATTCGTTCCGCGTGCAAAGATGTGAGACTTCGGATAGACCCAAATATGGCCCGCCTTTAATGCGTCGACATTCTCCTCGTCAAAAAGGACTCGCGCTGGTACTTCGTTAATCTTTAGGAGCGCATCGATTAACGGCTGCAGGTACTCCTTCTCTTTCGCTTGCTGCGTTCCTGGACGGAAGCCCATCGCCTTTTCTTGCACAGGTGAGAATACGTAAATTAGCGGCTTTCCGATAATCTTGGCGCAAGCTACTGCCAGCGTCGTTTTTCCCGTTCCACTCTTTGCGTTGACGATCGTTAACTGGTTATCGAAAATAGAATCGACGTACTCACGTTGTTCATCGGTTAGCTTCGGTTCAAATCCGAAAAGTAAGTTATT
This sequence comes from Bacillus sp. AFS073361, assembly GCF_002567005.1. Taxonomy (GTDB): domain Bacteria; phylum Bacillota; class Bacilli; order Bacillales; family Cytobacillaceae; genus Neobacillus. The sequence goes on along the minus strand of NZ_NUZU01000010.1, from coordinate 35,343 downwards.
CTTCGGTAATGGCAAGCTTCAACACCTCCGGGTTTTATTAAGGGCGATAACCGATTGGCTACCGCCCTTCTATTTACTATGTCGCGCGAGATTTGAATGTCGCGCAGTTATTGCGAAATTATTTTATCAACGAACGGGGCAAATTCCCGCATCGCAGCCATCCATACCGTCTAAATCACTCTCGGCTCCGCTTTCGTATTGTTGTAAAATTTCCGGATCAAACTCTGTCAACTTAGATGCCAGAACCTCATACTGCTCTTTTGTAATGGCTTCGTAAGGAGCGAGTTGATACGTTCCGCCATCGTAAGCAAGGAAACTTACCGCCGTAAATTCGTCCCAACCATTCCAAACGATTTCCTCCGCAGTAGTCCACTCGTCAGGTCTAACGTGAATAGTATTAGACGAGTTATGCTCGGTATAATTGCGCTGGAACGAGAAGTACGTTTCAAATTGCTCGGCTGCAGATACGTCGTCCTTCGTCTTTGACGCTCCGCTAGCAACAGGGAAGTCAATAACAAGTGTTCTTGCATTTGATAATCGTTCTGCATGCGTTTCGCCTGGAGTGCCTACTTCCGGATTAACAGGCCATCCAATACTCTGAACCGCTTTTGCTAGTGGATCAGCAGCGTTAATACGGATTCTGCGGATATAGTACGGTGAATGCGACCAATGGAGTCCGCTCGATACCCCGCCAGCTACTTGCGAAATGGTTCCTTCCGGCTTAACTGTCGTTACTAATAACGGAGAACTCACCCGAAGTTCTTTCGCATATTCGTCCGCTTCATCCCGTGCAATTTGACCGAGAAGTTTCAGCAAATTAGATTCGTCCTCTTCGTTATATCCGAGCATAGCTAACGCGTCTTTTTCGCCTGTTAATGATGTTCCGAGCAGACGATCGCGCTGCTGAACGGCATCCCAATGCGGCAATTCCAAAGTCGCCAATGTCATACGTAAGCCGGCACGAGCTGAACGTCGCTGAGCATCAAGTAATCCTACGATGTCAAGTTCGTACTTACCGCCCACTTCACGGACAAACTGGACCATATTTACAGTTGTCAGATTACATACGCCATATGAGTCTAATAATATTTCTGCACCAGATATGTTACGGCAGCACCGATTCCGTACTGCCTCCTTGCGTTTCCGCAAGGCTCAGACTATATCACCAGTCGGTCATTTATTAGATTACGCCCACTTATACCCTAATACGTTATTGAAATCCTGTGGACATTCCGGAAGTACTTCGAAGAAATCACCGAGATACCGCTTAGGTATTCGTAGCCTTCTTCGGCACCAATCAATTTGAACGCTTATTCCAAAGTCGCGCTCGAAGCAATCTCGCAAAAACTGTATTTCTTCATCCGAATATCTGTCAGTACAAAACTGAACTCGCTCAGGTTTTCCGTGAAGGTTGACTAAGTATCCATCGCCGATGTACCATTGTAGTAGACTGATTGGCGTCAGTTTTAAATCTACCGGTACGATCTTGAAATGAGTGCCATCATCTCTTGTTTCGTACCACTTTCTTTCTAAATCGGCGAAAGTCTTATAGAATTTCGTATAAACGGTCGAAGAAAACCCTGACCCTTTGAAATTACCCTTCACATCATTAATCTTCACGATATGCTCTACATCCTCAGCAGTTAACAACTTCGAGACGTAGTAGATATAATTCGGAAATTTGTTTCTCATACATAGTTGCGCAGAATGTTTGCTTTTATTTTGATTGGATAAGTACCCATCTCCTAACATAAAACCAGTAAAATTCTCCATAAATCCGTCAGAAAGGTTTCGCTCTTTAAAGAACTCCCTCATACAAATCACTCCTACAGTGTTTGTGACGTAATCTATGACCGACTGCCTCCCGTTTCGAATCCTCTTGGACCCTACGGCTTTCGCCTAGTCGTTGAACGTTCCCTTTCGGGCTTCGCTGCTGATTGTCTTCGCCATTACGCGGTCAGAGTTCCCAGCAATTAGAGAGGTTTTACATCCGCTATGCGGTTAACGGATTCAATCCTTCTGCGTTAGGTCGGCGTCGATTCGCTTCCTCGAGATTTATGAACCCCGGCTCGCCTTCCGCTTGCATCATCGTAAATATCAAGTTTAATAGTTCGCGAGACGGCTTTTCCGTAAATGCCACAGAGTTATTGGACATTCTACGGTGATGCAGCGGACGTACATTTGCGTCAAATAGCGTCATATTTTCGAGCCATTGCGCCACTTCGTCCTTGCCGACTGCCTTAACGTTATCAATTACCGCTTTATGCTTCGCTTCGTCCCAAAGACCGTTAATTCCGTACTTAGCGAAAATAGATTCATAATCATCTGCGTCCATAAGGAAAATTTCGGCCGTTCTTCTTACTCCTCCGACAACAACGTTATTTCCGATTAGATTTCCGATATCGAGAATGTGAATCGGTCGGACGTGTTTATAACCATTAACTGCGTCTTCTAGTGGCGCCAAGTTCGGATCAATTTTATTCTTCAGCACGCGGTCGACTCCTTCGAACATTTCCGCCAACGGTTCATGTCCAGACGCTGTTCCTCCGAATGTCTTCAGTCTTTCTCCAAGTGGTCTGACGGAATTATACGAAACTTTTACTGTGTGGACGTCTTCGTACTCCGGTTTAGTCAGCACGTCGAAGTAGAATCGCAATGCCTCAACCCAGCCTTCCTTGCTGTCGCCGACGTAAATCTTCGCGTACCCATTATCAAGTTTTGTAATCTTCGTATGCTCAAGTCGGAGGTCTTTCGATACCGGCTCATATGGAGCATTAATTAGCGTTGTGTTCGTGCGAATTGGGGCTAGATTATTCGCGAATTCTTTCGTACATTTGAACCCCACGCCTGTGCCGACAAGCAGTAAGTAGAATAAGTCACCTAAATCGCTCCAACTCCGGATATTGACGAAGCTACAGTTGAAATTTGCCAATGGATACTTTTCAGCAACTCCGCCATCCGCACCGCCAATCCACATTGTTCTGCCTGATAAGAATTGGCGCAGATTAAACATGCTGTCGAATAAGTCTTCCGCTTCTTTGCGATGTTTCTCCAAGTCAACAGGATAGCCGATTTTTTCGTTATGTTTAACGGATAATTCAACGTTATACTCAACCGCACGCCTAACCGTTTCCTTCCAGTTTTCACGACGCCCTTTTTCCGGCAAGAACCTTGAGTAAGTCCGGAAGTATACAAACTTGCCAAGCGCGTTCATATGCGCAGGAAACTCCGGGTATTTTCCGATAAATTCATTCGTTAATAGTTGTGTTGTCTTAGTCATTCAATCCGCTCCCTTTTATGCGTTCTAATTCTGCTTCTATTCCGATAATTCCGCCTTTAATCTTGCGCCACTCTATCATCTTGTCGCCGTATTTGTCCGCGAGATGTTTTAATTCGAATTCAATCTCGCGGAGCTGGCGTTCCATATCAACGTGCAATTTTTCGAGTTGTTCTTCCGTGGTCATTTCTTAATCAGTCCTTCGCGAATCAGGTAGGCGAGCGCGATAGCCGCTGCATCCGAATGGTCATCGCTATCGAACTTGTAATCTTCGCCAAGCCCAAGTATCTTACGGACATGTTCGGCGACCTCTGGTTTTTTCGCTGAGCCATTCCCCGTCACCGTTTTCTTGACGTTACTTGGCGTCAAATGTTCGCCGACTTCGTATCCATATCGTGAGAGCGCCCGCTCGACAGCCGCCCAACATCCGTGTATCTTATTGTTCTGCGCATAGTTACGGCTTGGCGGCCATATTTCGCGTGCTATCACGTCAAATGGCTTATTTTCGCGAATGAATAATAGCGTAAATGCCTCGATTTCCTCGTAGCGGAGTGCCTGCGCCGTGCTCGAGTCTGTCGTAAAGTTTGCCGTCTTGATGAGGCGAGGATTTCCGTTTTTAACTTCAACGATTGCGAATCCTGGACTCGTCAAGCTTAAATCGAGTCCAAGAACGCGGAAAGGTTTCGTCTTACTCATTTTGACGCGCCTCTTCGATAAACATAAACGCATCGACGAACTGATCCTTTTTCCATTGCGGAAGCCCTGAGCGTTGCATGCGTTTGACTTGCGCCTTTAATATCGAAAATTCATCGTCAGTCAAGCTCTGCGCACATGCCGTCTTGAATCCGTTAAAGGTCCAACGAGACAAGTCAAGCGCCGGAGGTGTGTCGTTAGCAATACACTTCGCTATCTCGGCGAAGCTATCTAGCAATTCCTGACGGTCGGCATCCGTAATCTCGAAGCCAAACGCTCGAATGTCCGGAGTCGCTTCGTAATCCTCGTCGCTCATCACCCACGCCTTTTTAGCCGCGTTCACGTAAAGGATGATGTAGTAATCGACGTTATACATGATCGAGTAGGCAACGCATTGCTTTCGGTGGCCTTCCTCCGCTTCCTTGAAGGAATAGAGCGACGTTTTGGCTGGCGTGCTTTGCTTCGACTTGATTTCGAGGCCGACACGAATGATTTCGCCCGTCTCTTCGTTCACATACTGCATGATGCCGTCACAGGTGCCGTACAGGTAAAAGCGCTGTCCGTTATGGTAAATCTCGTGATTCTTTTTCGCAAAATCTTCGAATACTGGCGTGCCATCATCGTTGCGTTCGAATCGGAAAGGACAGCCGGGCAGGTTTCGCTCCATTGCGAGTACCGTCCGTTGAATCACGTCTCCGATAGCTGTTCCGATTTCTTTCCACCTGCCTTGGTACGGAGGTTGAGGATTAACGTCTTTCTTAGCGCGCTTTGCCTTAAGATAGAGCTCTCGCGGGCAGGCTTTCGAACTAGACGGACTGAAATACGGTCGTTTCGGCCATACTGTCGGTGGGTTCGAGTACCATACGTGAATCTGACGGTCGAGCTCGTTATCAAACTGCTCAGGCTGCGAATACCATCGATCAAGTTCCTGCGTGAAATGGCGTGCGATTTCGTTTATATTCGTCAAATAGATTCCTCCTCGTTATCTAAGCGTTTATTTGCGATTTCTATATACTCAGACTCTCGCTCGAATCCGATGAATTTTCGTCCCGTTCTTACGGATGCGACAGCTGTTGTCCCGCTTCCCATGAAACAGTCGAGGACGATATTACCTTCGTTTGAAGAGTGGCGAATGATTGCTTCGATAGTTTCTAACGGTTTAGGAGTTACGTGTCCTTGTTTCTGAGCGATTTCATAATTCCATACACTGTGATGCGTTTTTAGGTTGTTATACGTATACTTAGATGCTTCATACAAACTCCGCAAATCATCGTAGCTGATAAACTCGAATTCTACTGCTCTAGGAAGTTCAGAAATCGCGTCGTAAGTTTCTTTCGTGGGCAAATCCCACTGCGAACTGTTATACCGGAAACAGTGGTCAGCACGCTGTCCGACAGTCTCAATAATAGTCTTTTTACTCAATCCGATAGACGAGTGTAATTCCTTGAAATATTTACGAAGGTCCGTAAACCCAAAACCGCTTTTATTAGATCCGTATTCGTCTTGCAAAGTGTAGAACAAGCAATATTCCGCCATCTGCTGATAATTACGTAAGCCTCCGACCTCGACGAACCCATCAAGGAATCCTTTATTGGAGGCTGAGTCAAAACGCTTATTCCATACGATAAACTGCTTATATACGAAATTAGTCTCAATCTCTATCGACTGCATTAATCGCCAAATTTGCGTCATATCGTTATGAAACCAGTAAAAGGAACCACTGTCCTTTAAAACACGTTCGCACTCCTTAAATACGTCCGACATCCACTGAACATAGCCTTCAATCGTCTGCCACTTATCCCATCGTTTATCCTTGCCGATATTATACGGAGGATCGATTACGATTAAATCGACTGACTTGTCGGGAATCAGCGCCATGCCTCCGTCGCTTAAACAATCACGTTGATATATCCGGTTTAATTCCAGCCCGCCGAGCAATTCTTTCGTCATTCCGCATCCTCCCCGTCTTTTCCGTTAATCAAGTAAATCTCCGGAGCCTCTGGCGATAACAACGTCTTAGCCACGAAAGCCAACAACGTTATCGCCGCCGCTTGGGCTAGCCTTCCGCCGTGAAAGACGACAGGTAACGCGAAGTATACCGTCGCCATCACGATTGCGAAGTTTGCAATGCGGGCGGTCATTTGCGTGCCTCCATTAAATACGCCCAATAAACTTCTCTACTTTCGAACCCATTATCGCGTAATATTTCATCGACTAACTTCGAATCTTTCCGTTCTGCATACGTGATAAATTCGCCATTCAATCGGACTTGATACCATTCTTCTCCGTGTACTTTTTCGAAAGTATATCGAAGAGTCATCAGCGCACCACCTTAGCGTGCTCGATTGCGTCGATGATTTCTTCGGTAGGACGTAGGCCGACGATGCGGTGGACTTCTACGCCTGATCTCTCTAGCACCATTACGGGCACACTCGATAAACCGTATTGATCGATGACTTCCGGCTGCTCTTCGATATCAATATTTTCAAGCGTCGCACCAAGTCCGAATAAATCGATATCGCCAAGGTAGTTCGCTAGTGCTTTGCAAGGTCTGCAGTCTTGTCGTGAAAATTTCTTAATTGTAATAATCGCCATTAGTTCGTTTCCTCCCGTTTTTGCCAATTCGCAGTAACGAATCGGACTCTCTTTTCGTAAGATTCATCGGTTTTATAATCTTCGCGATAAACTGCAGATGGGCCTTCGAAGAATTCAGTAACCGACATCCCCTCGCCCCATCTGCGGGAAATTTCGATATCACATTTATTAGGCACATTTCCGAACGCATAGGTATTTACCATCGTTCTTTCAAAGTCCGCAACATCAGCTCTTGTTAAAGATTCAGGTACTACATTGAGGGCTTCGTCATGGACCGTGACCCACATACGCCAATCCTCTTTTCGCTGACATAGTTGATATAACGCATTTAACGTCGTCTTAGATTGGATAGCGCTCGATCCTTGCACCCTTGCGTTAGTAGCTTGACGGTCTGCTTGACTCTTTTGTCCGTAAGTGGCTTTTCGGTCTAATGCAGTCGGCAGTCGGCGCTTGCGCTTTTCTCCGTCCATATAAACGAATCCATGTTTGCGAACAAACTTCGTATTTTCATCGATCCACTTTTTAACGAGAGGCAACCGGTCAAAGAAGTCGGCGAGAAATGCTTTCGCTTCTTTTTCTGAAATGCCGAGCTGCTGACCGAGTGTTTTCGGCCCTGTTCCATACATACTCGCAAGTACGCCGGTTTTCATTGCTTTACGTTCAAACGTTCCATCTCCGCACTCTTCATAAGGCTTGCCGAATACTTCACTCGCCATTGATGAGTAGATATCGCGACCTGTCTGATAAGCTTCAAGCAACGTTGGTTCCTGCGTAAAGTAAGCGAGGCACCGGACCTCCTGTTGCGACCAGTCTCCGCCTAACAATACGTAACCAGGTGGCGCAATAAATAACTTACGGGCCGGATAAGGCTGATTTTGAAGGTTAACGCCTGACTCACCACCGCTTGATAATCGGCCTGTCTTCGCACCATTTTGATTAAAATTCGTATGAAGCTTTCCGGTACGTGGGTCGATTAACTCCGGCAATACTCCGATATAAGTCGAATAAAGTTTGTTCATGCCTTTATATTTGAGTAGCTTTTCGATAATCGGATATTCTCCGGCTAACGGTTTTAATACCTTTTTGGCATCCGTTGAAACAAGCGTAAGTCCTGTTATACGTTCAAGTGCAGGCTTTAACTGTGCTGGACTATCGATATTAATGTCGCCAAACTCTTGTATCAATTCCGCTTTCATGCGTTCGATGTCCGCTTTCATCTCAGCGCCATATGTTTTGGCATACTCTTTATCGATTTCAAATCCGGTCGATTCCATATAAACAAGCGTCTTAATTAACGGAACCTCTACCGTCTGAAAATATTCAAGTACGCCAGGCATTTTCGCCAAGTGCTCCCGTTGAAAATTTCGTAATTTAAGAGTGACGTCACCGTCTTTTGCCGCATATGCCAAGGCTACTTTTAAATCACTAACCTCGTCAAATCCGATTTGTCCGAATAAATCCCCGTAAGTTAAAGAAGGAATCTTTAAATACTTTGTTACGAGGTTTTTAAGCGCGAATGACGTTTCGTTTTCGTTAAGCATCCGCATAGCCTCTTGCGTATCCCATGTCAACCCACGTAAATCAATTCCGTCTCGGTCGAGCATATGAATATCGAATTTAGCGTTATGTGCGAGCTTTCCGATTCTTTCGTCCTCGTATATCGGTTTAAGATGCTTCCATACGAGTTCTTTCGGCAGTTGTTTATGATCCGTCTTATGACCAGTTGGAATATACGCGTGTATATCCGCCTTAACTGCTGTTATTACATGACCGACAATGTAGTCGTTCCATACGTCAACACCCGTTGTCTCAACGTCAAAGACAATCTCGTCTTCTTTCGAAAGCAACAAGGTAAACTCCCGCAGCTTTCTTTCGTCGGTTATTAGCCAGTAATTATCCGGAGTTTCATCGACCATCTTCCGTAAGGTTGATTCGCGCATTTGCTCTCGTAGTTGCCGCCACAAGCGCAAAGCCTCCGCTTTACTGAACTTTTTCGAAACGGCAGCGGGCTCTCTGCCTACCAGGCCCGCATCCATTCCGTTTTTCACTTCGATAAGTCTTTTCTGATCGCTCTCGCTATTGTTCATCGCTAGTATACGCGTCCATGCCTCGCTAAGCGTTTCCGTCGCATCCGCCTTCTTCTTGGCCGCCGATTTGACCCGCGCATTCGCTTCAGCAGCCGCGCCATCGTCCGCCTTAATATTTAATGTTAGTTTAGGCGTCATTCCTCATCACGCTCAGCCTCGAGAATTGCAAGCGTAGTGTTGTCGCGCATCTTCTCGAAGTAGCAGTCGGTATCGCAGTACCATTCGCCTTCGACCAGGTCTTTGACGTACTCGCCGCCTTCGAAAAGGTCGCCTTCACAATGGGCGCATAATCTTACGCTGGCCGGCTCGGCTGGTGGCGTCGTTTTCCATCGGTCGAACTCGTACTCCCACGGCTCTCTCATACAACCGCCCCTTTTAAGTGCTCAATTCCGATTTCCAACTTCGTCCACTTCTCTTCGATGTTGGCCGCCGTTACCCAGTACTCGGAGATATTCCGATTGGCGAACATGTAAACGTCGCTGTTCAATACCGCGATAAACAAGTCGCAATCATCTTGGTCGTAGACTTTGCCGTTGTTCTTCCGTGTGTAGCAAACGATTTCACCGTTACGATCATCGCGAACCCTTGCGCTTTTAATTTGAATTCGTTGCCACTCCGTAGAGCCTGGCGCCCTTGCTACGAGATCGAACGCTTCGGGAGCGATTGGCTCCGCAACGTTCCATCCGTTAGCAAGTAGCGCCGTTTGGGCGAGGAGTTCAGAGTGACGTCCTTTCGTAATAGTTGCGTGTGCCATTACTCCGCCTCCCGCTTAGCTTTTAAAATATCGACGATGTCTTGACGCGTTTTTCCAAGGAGGTCGAGTGCTTCCGACAATAATTCGTAATCCTCGAAATCTTCTCCGCGACAATAATCACAACTTGTTTCTTGCGACCAGTTCGAACCTTTAGGAGTAAATCCGTCCTCTTCTTCGCGAAAGCCATCAGACTCGGCGCAACTATCGGAGCACCATTGTCTGCCACATTCGCAAGTGACGTAATCTCCACAATCAGGAAATGTATCTCCGCATGTTTCACAAGCTAAAAAGTCAACGCCCATTATTTCGCCTCCTAAAATTCGAATTTATCTTCGGATAAGTCGCCAAGTCCGTCTCCACTAGCGCCGATGCTCAAGCCGATAAGCGTAATATCGAAGCCCGCCGCCACTAAGTTTTCAATCTGCTGCTTTTCGTCAGCCTCGAATAACAGTCCGTCAAATAGAGACATATCGAATGTCTTATCTGCAAACTTAGCGAAATTCTCGCGTTCTTTATCGGACAAATCTTCGTCCATATCGATAATTGGCGATAAACTTACGACGGTCGACGTGCTGCTTCCGCTCTTGCTTAATTCGAACGCCAACTTGCCAAGCTTCGCCGCATACTTCGCAATAACTGCGTGGATGCCTTGCGCTTGCTTTTTCGATAGGTCGACGATGATTGGCTCGCCAGTTGTTAAGTCGATAAATCCGAAGGCATAGCGTTCTTTGGCGCGATACTTGCCGGCTTCCGCTTTGTATTCCTCAGCTTTGGCGGCTTGACCTGCGTCCTCTGCTTTGCGCTTTAAGTCCGAATAGTAGTTCGAAGCAAGATCCCACGGTGTGAAGTTTGACTCTGCGAAACCTTTGGCGTTTTTGACCGAAGGGTCTTTCGCAACGAAACTGTTGACCTTCTTAAAAATTCCGTAGCTGTAAAACTTGATTAAGTCCGTTGTACTTGTTACGCGGACTTTGTACGAACTGCCACTCTTGAAGCTTGCGAATTCCGCTTTGCTTCCGTTACCACCTTCGTTTGATGCGTTTAGCGAGTTTAGAGCGTCAGCTCCGCTTTGAAATTGTGTCATTCGTTTTCCTCCTTGCCTTTCGGCGTTTAGTTTTCGAGTATCGGCAACGCCCACACCCGCACGACCTGACTCATCAGGCGGTAGACGGTCAATCCTACCGCGACGACCCGAAGGCCGTTTCGTCAATTATTTTCTTTCATAAGGAGGTGTCGAGCGTCTCCAGTCGCCCGTGGTCGCTTCGAGGGCCGCCAAGTCCTGGACGGTGAGCCGACCGTTACGTACAGTCTGCTTGCGTCAGCGCCTTTGTTTCGAAGCGTTCACGGACGGGCGAAAGTTAATTCGCCTTGGCGTCATTTATTTCGTTTGGATTCGCATGACATTCGTAAACATAAGCGCGATATTCCTCAAATGACATTGCGTTTGCCGACGCAAGCCATTCTATTAGTCTATCGAAGCGCCATTGTTCTAGTTTGAAACGTTGCCTATTCGCCTCAAACCATTCGAAGATGTTTGCGCTATTTTTAGATATATTTAAGTCGCTTCTCAGCGGTGCCATATTACCGAAAGTTGTTCCTCCATTTCCGGTAGCTATCGGTATAACATGATCCCAATGGTAATCACCATCGTCACCGGTTAATGCACATCCTCCAAACCAAGACAATGTTACTTCCATCTGCTCTGAGGTGAAATCGTCTGGTAAACTTATTTTTCTAGCTCTTCGACGTTGCTTGATTAATGCGACTTTGTCGGGATTATTTTTTCTGTATTCTTGTTTTGCCTTTATATAATGATCTTTATTATTTTGGTACCAATTTCTAGCATTCTCTGCAATTCGTTCCTTGTTTTCCTTGTAGTACTTCTGTTCGACTTCTTTAACACGTTCCTTGTTTTCTTCTCGGTACTTACGCCTATACTCCGGATTATTCTTTCGCCATTCTTTATTAAGTTCTATATGGTAATCCCTATTTTCCTCGTGCCATTTCCGTTGGTACTCCCTATTACGTTCGTTGTTATTTGTACGCCATTTGCGAGTTAATTCCGCCATACACTTTTTACATTTTGATTCACGCCCTCCTATAGTATATTTATCATTGCGTTCCGAGAATTCATCTAGCGCTTTAACCTCGCCGCAATCTCCTCTACACTTTTTTGCGACAATTTCTCCTGACCGGTCTTCGTAGTAAACGGTCTTCCAACGCCCTTTAGTGACTTTCTCTGTCAACCCTTCGAGATTCATTTCGTTCCTCCTTGCGTTAGACTTCGTTAACATTCACGCCAAATTTCCCAACTTCCCCACGCAGCTACCAGTAATAAATACGCTCCGAACATCATAGTCGCACCGCCTTTATATTTTTTATCGATACATTTTCGTTATTGCCATCGCAAAGTCGGATAGGATCGTGTTGTAACCGCTCAATTTGTCGCTCAAACGACGTATGTTTTAGGTACTCCGGCGTATAATAGGAAGAGAAACGTTTATTTAAGAATTTTCCCAACTTCGTAGCCTCCTTTGGCGTTGCGTTTTTGGCGAAAATAGCGTACTATATTAAAGATTAAAATTTGATTAAATCGTATTACGTGTCAAGACAACGTATATACAAAACGAAATTAAGTTGATATAATGAACGCGAGGGGTTAGACCTAATGCCTATTGGCCTAACCGACCTCTTAAAATTAAAGCGCTACTAAAAAGTCGGTATAATCGCCGTACTTTTTTGAATCAAACTTGCCGGCCAGGCGTTTGAGTGAGCGTATAACAGTTGAATGGTGTAAACCGAGAGCTTCACCGATTGCCGTCGGAGATGCATTCTCACTTACCAGGAACGCTTCAACAATTGCCGTTGTTTTAGCATCCGCATCGTTCAGAAGAGAGTCGATCAGTTGCCGCTGGTCGGCTTTTTTCTTTGCGATAATTTCTTCTTCGATTCTGAATCCGCTGTCGATTTCGAAGCTTGCCGGCTTCTCATCCTCTTCTGATTCCACTTCGTATTGCTCGAATTTTCTTCGTGTTGTCAATTTTCGTAGTAGCGATTTGTAGCGGCTGTTTAGCGAGAGGTGAAATAACTTTACGAAGTCGCCGCCATTCTTTTCAACTGCGTCCAATGACCGGAGTAACATATCATCGAAAATCTCCATAACGTCGTGTTTGTTTGCCATAAACGTTGATGTCGACCAGTAGGCGATCTTCTTTCGGTACTCTGCGTGTAGGCTGCGGTAGACTTCGTTGAAATCCGCTTCGCCTTTCGTTACCAGGTATCGAGCTACTGCGTGGTTGATATTTAGTTTTTTACTTTCGTTCATTTTATTACCTCCCGTTTTATCGGCTACATAATGTATGTCGCACGACTTTTTGTTTTCGCGCACTTTTTTGAAATTTTCTTTAAAAACTTTTTGGTGCGTGTCTACAATAAATAATATAGCATGGGCGATTGGTAAAATGTAGAAAGTAGGCAATCTTTCAATTCTGACTCTTTGTCTACTACAGTGTACATAAAAATCGCATAAAAAAAAGACGACCTCAATGGCCGCCTTAAGGAGTTTCTTTTATTTATTTCTAGGATTAACCTCCGACTTTCTCTGAGTAAGTGACAATGCCGCCGACTTTTTCGCTGGCAGTATCTTTTCCTCCGTTGCTAAGCACTAATGGAACTGCGATGATTGCTGACGCGATTAAAACACTTAATAAAATTTTCTTCAAATTCAACATCCCCTTTGGTTTCGGTTTTAATTTCAATGAATTCCTCGATCAATGCGGAACTTTCACCTAACTTCTTCGCTTCTCTGGCTGCCATACTTGTAAAGAAGTAGTTGCCTCGTTTGAAAAAGTACTTGCGACATTCGTGCATTTTCTCTAAGGAGTTTTTGGCCATAGCGCATAAGAAAACTAAAAATTCATCGTCGCCTCCCTGGAAAACCGCCTCCCTAATTAGTTTTAGTTCGAATTCGCTTCCCTCGTTATTCTGTAGTCTGAGAAGTATAGGATCGGCGTCGGCGTCTAGTTGAATGTCTAAATAGAGTTTTGCGAAATCTAAATCTCGTCGAGCGTTATTTTCTATATCTTGCTCTCCGAGAGTTTTAGTGATATCGTATCTTATCTGAAGATATTTAATTGCTTTTTCTTTATCTTCGGGCAAGTACGACATCCCTAATATATATGTCGCGCCCGCAACTGTTTTCGCGCAGATATCTGCATTAATTATTAAATTAGCGTAAAAACGAGCTGAATCAATGTCGTTTAAATGACGGCTAACGTGGCCTAATACTTCGGCAACCCTATGTAAGTAACACTCTTTGATGAATAACTGCCTGTCTCCCAATTTGTTGATTTCTTTCTCGGCTTCTTTTGCAGTTGCCAGCATTAACGAGTAATTTTCCGCCCAGTAATAATTATAGCATTTGATGATATCGGATAAAATAACTAACTCGCCTTTTAACTGCCCGACTTTATCGAGTCTGGTTATTAAATCCTTCGCTCTAATCTCATTCGTATAGAAATCGTATAAGATGGTATAAATCGCGACGTGTTTACTTAGAGCGCTGTCATCGCTATACTTATCAATAAGCGTTTTTAAAAGCTCTTTATTCCGAGTGATCGACGCATACTCAAAGCTTTGTTTTATAGCTTCCGTAGTATTGAAGCGCAAGCACCATCCGTCAAACACTTCTTTTTGGTTGTCCGGATGAAGAACATAAGATAACCGTAAGAATTTACGGAAACTTAATTGCCTTTTATTTGTATGGAATTTTGACATATCATCCTTAGTGCCGTCGATCATTTCGGCGACTAGGTTGTACGTTAAATAATCGTGGTTTTCAATTGTATCGCAAACTTCTTTAGACAGTTTATCCATTCGGAAATCCCCTTTCAAAAATGATGTTAAATTTTTCCGTTGTCTGTTATAATTGAATTGTACCACGAATGTACACTAAAGTATACATAAAATTAGGAAGGAAATGGTTAAAATGATAGATTTTTCGCCACTTCGTAAAACCTTAACTGAGAAAAAGATGGTGATTAGCGACATGCGTGGCATAGTCCTTCATCAGAAAACAATCGCCGCCATTAATCGTGATGGCGACGTCAACCTAAGTACCGTCGAAAAGATTTGCTTATTTCTGGACGTCCCTATCGAAGCAGTAGTTCGCTTCACTCCTGACGGCTCCAAGTCGAAATAATTAAATACATACGTTTTTGCGAGGTGAAGCGCCACGATTGCGGTCGGAAAGTGCTTGCTTCGGAACATACGGAAATCCCGCGGTCTTACGCAAACACAACTCGGCGACCGAATCGGAAAGTCGAAATCGACGATTTCCGGCTGGGAAAATAAACGCAACGTAATGGAACTCGATAGCGCAATGAATCTCGCTGAAATACTCGGCTGCGAAATCACCGATCTTTACGAATGGGTTTATGTCGATCCGTCCGAACGCAAGCGAAAAAGGAAAGGTAAGTAACGGAACAGAGCGTTACCTACCCCGACCAAAGGTACGTAAATTCACGTACAACTGATCCGAAATTTTCGCTTCCTCAACCGCCTCACGCAAGGAACTCACTCCGTACTTCACTAGCGCCTCGTTGGCGTCCTTGACGAAAAAGCCGTCATTGTGGCCATCCGCTCTCACATACGCCTGCCTCACGCGCACATGCCCTTTCATCGCCGCTTCAATTTCCCGACGCAGTTTGCCGCCTGCTTTATCGTTGTCGCAACAGATGATTAATTCTGAAATTTTCGAACGCAAGAGTAAATCGCGCTTCTGTGCGTTAAAATTAGCGCCGCCAACCGCTACCGCACTATAGCCCGCTTGAAGCCAGCTCATTGCGTCGATTTCCGCCTCACAGATTACCGTTGTCGCTTCCGCCTGGTCAATTCCGTAAACTAACTCGCGAATAGGTCGCCCGCCCCTATGATACCAGAAAGTTTTCCCGTAGACTGTGCGGTACTTCACACTTTCTAAAGTTTTTTTCGGAGAGCACCACGGAATAACTGCCGCTCTGCTTTCGCGGTCATAAAGAACGCCCATTTGCCTTTGGACTTCCTCGCTAATGCCGCGCGATTTCAGATACGCATAGTCTTCCGTATAGTTTGCGAGAATACTAGCGCTCAGCGACTGCCTAGATCGCTGAACTTGAAGCCGGACCGGTCGGAGCGTGATTACATTGGTTTGGCTATCGTTTATACCGTATTCTCCGAGCAAGTACTCCTCGGTTTCCTCATACGTTTCGTTGCGAAGAAAGCTTAATAGTTTCGTGAAATTGCCGCTCGCCCATTCCGCGTCATATGCGCCTGAGTCGCCCCAACATCCGGCATACTGACCGGTGAAGTTAACGAAGAAGCTCGGCGTTTTGTCGTAACGGAAGGGGCTCGCTGCTATCAGCTTATCTGACGACCATTTCGGGCGCACCCAATTAAATTGCTCGAGCTCGGTGCGGATGTCGACCGCCACGTCCTGACCGCGTATTCGTATTGGTTCCATCGTGCATGCCTCCGCATCTAAATATTCAAAAACTTGAATATACATGTTTGAGTACTTTATAATATTACGCCTGTCTAAACGATGTGTAAATAGGTGAAACTTGTCGATTTATGTCGTTTGTAACTATTTTGTAATAAAAATTCCAAATTTGTTCTTTTGTAGAACGAACTTAACATACCTACAAATGGAACACACCATCCAATTGCAGATTATTTTACCCATCCACTAAAAATCGAACTGACTCACGGCCGCCTCTCCGGTTTCCACCTCGCGAACTATTCCGTAATTCGGCAGATACAACACTTCGACCTGCGTACCCTCACCGCCGTTTCGCCCTTTGCCAATCTCGATGATCCCAGCGCCATCCAACGTATCAATGCCGAATACATTCGCAGCATCCTCGAGGACCGCTTTCGTCTTTTTTATCTCCGCCCTTTTGGGAGCCCTTAACTCACGATTGCCTTCGTCATCCCTATCATCCTTCACTTCGTCCGCCTGAGTAATAACGTGAATCACGGCGCCAGTCAGTCCGGCCAGCCTCCGAATCCTCTTCGAAGTATTGGCGACATCACCGCCGGCAACCTTTGACGTATTGGCCTCGTAATCCATCAGGTAAATCGGATCGACGACCACGACGTCAGCCTTTGTCGCAAGGATATCCGCCTCCAACTGCTTCACATCTCGCGTAAAGAAGTCGGCATCATCAGCAGCTCTCAGCGTAATATTGCCCGCCAAGTGCTCTCCTTCCGCCATTTGCGATAAGAATATTTCGAAGCCCGCCTCGAATTCGTCCGACAGCTTGCCGGTTAACAACGCTCGATTTTCGAAGCCTGCCTCGTAATCAATGCCGTCGATGTTGGCGTTGACAATGCCTGCCCTGGCGCTGATTGCCGAATAGGCTCGCGCCATCCACTCAAAGCGCGACATTTCCATCGCCCAGACGAGTACGTTAGCGCCTTGGACCGCTGCCTCAATCGCTTCCTCCATCGTAAATACCGACTTACCGCGTCCTGATCGCCCGTGCCATGTATACATGTTACCGCTGAGATATCCGCCAATTTGTTCGTTTATGGACGGAAACTTGCTACGCCATATTTTGAAGGATTCGCCGTCTTTTCGCCTGCGGTATTCGGCAAGGAACGCTTCGGCGTCCGATTTGATGTCCGTTCCTATTTTACTACGAACGCTTGTTCTTAGTTTAATACTTTCGACTTCGGATTGCAACCATTCGAACATCTTAAATATATCTTTTTGTCCGACATTTTCGAATTGTTCGCCGAGCTTGCCGTTAACCAGTTCCGCAAATTGCACTTTTGCCGAGTGCTTCTTTATTTCGCGCGCTAAAAACTCGTAGCTGTCGCCCACCTGCGGCGTGTAGACGAAGTCCGGACACTCCGCCGTAACTGTTGCGTAGCCGGGCGCCTGCCCGCGATTCTTCTCGGCATAATCGAGGATATACCGGAGGGTCTGCCTATCACCCTCCGTCGCACAATCCTTCGCTGTAATGCCGTATTTTGTTAGCGCCTGGACGTTGTTATCGTCGATCGCCTTGCTCAGTAGCATTTGCGTATAGTGCATTCGCTCACCTCCGTAATTTTTATACTAGCATAGTCCGTAAGTCCCGTGAATACGAAATACATTTTTACCGATTTTTGGTTATTTTGGTCGCAATATGTTCGAAGTGCGACTATTTATCCCACAAATAATCCAAGTGTTCGATATAACCATTAAGTTCTTCTTCTGACATATTATCAATATCAGCCATTGACATTCCAAACTCTCTTTCACTGTTTCTAATGAATTCTCTTGGTGATTCATCATTTGTCGCACCTACTATCAGTGAACAAAACGGAATGTCTAAATGTTCCTTTTTAATTTTCATTTCCTCTCCTCCTAACGACACAATTTTTGTCTATTCTTCAGTTAATTTCCGTTCAGCCGTTTCGTCCTGTATCACTTCTAAGCGTTGGTTAGCAATGCGGACATATTCCGTTTCCAATTCAAATCCGATAAAGTTGCGGTCAACTCTTGCGGCAGCTACACAAGTCGACCCACTTCCGCAGGTTAAATCGACTACTATATCGCCATCATTGCTGAACGTCTTTATTAAGTCTTCAAGCAATAATACAGGCTTTTGCGTTGGGTGAAATCCATCATAATCCTTCTTGTATTTAAGGATATTTGACTTAAATTTATTTCCTTCCCAGAGATTGAATGTGCTGGAATAACTTTGTTTATACACGGTGTCTATTGCTTTCAACTGTTCGTAGGTTTCTTCAAACTGGATATAGTTACTCAAAAACTCGTACATTTTATAATCCATAAAATCGAACCTGCCACTGTTAAATCCGAATTTAAACGAGGCGTGTACCTTCGCGACTGTGCGTTTTGAGTACCTTCCTTCCTTAGTGAATAAGTCGAAGATGTAGTCCCTGCCATACTTTTCTAAATATTTTTTCATAGTCTCTCTTAATGGGTGTTTAGCTTCGTGATAGTCATTCTTACTAAATATAAGAATATCCTCATAGAAACTAACCATCGCTTTATTCACGCCGAGAGCATTAGCGAAATTGTCCTTTTCCCATATAGCGCGATATGAAAATGGTAAATTAGGTATCGCACAGTTTATTAATTCGGTAGTGTAAGGCTCTTGACTGAACAGAATCATTTTGCCATTTTTCCGCAAAACACGATTAGCAATTTCGAACACTTTCGCGGGCTCAATAGCGTGATCCCATCCGTTAATTCCGAGCTTTCGTCCGCCATCAGTATTCATATTTCCGTAGGGCAAGTCAGTCAGTATCAAATCCACGCTTTCATTTTCGATAAGTTTGCTTCCTTCTAAGCAGTCCATTTGATATATCCGGTTTAACTCCAAACTCCCTAGTAACTTTTTCCTCAATTAATTCGTTCCCCTTTCGTTAAGTCACAATTTTTGTCTATTCCGTCTCAACTATCTCCTTCAATTTCGCATCTATCGCCATCACGCGATCCCCATACGCCTCATCATTCGTCTTCGCCAACATATCCGCAGCCCAATTCCGCAAGTCTAGCAAGTTATCAATCTGCTCGCCGCGCTTCTTCCGTGCCGCCTTCGCTTCCTTCGCCAATTGTGCGCTTAACTCCCTTGCCGTCGGCTTGCGTGGTTCCTTTTTCGCCATATTCATTACACCTCCGAAATATTTTGAAATATCGATTGCCCATTCGCTTGTGTCTAACGGCTTACTTGCGCCCGTCGGTGCAGGATTCGCCGCCAGCCAAGCGTCCGCCTTGTCTGCCGTTTCCACTAGCGTTAAGTCCTCGACGTCTGCCTCCAAGAATTCGCCGCTGTGCGCATCTACCAATTCGTAGACCGTTTCTGTCCATGTTTCGTTAGGATAGCGCCAAGTGTCCGTGTGGTATCCGTCAACGCGGAATACTCTCGGCCAGTAACCGTCCACTCGGACTAAGTCGAAGAAATTGAAGTAAATTTCGTTTTCGTTTTGTTCGTCGCTCATCGCCTCATCCCCCTTTTTGAATCTCCGCTGAATTCGAGTACGGCAGCCATGTCAGAAATACGATCTACGATTTTACCTTCCGGATCTTCATCGATAAAAAACTCGCGTAAGTCATCAAGCGACTTATTGGACGTATAGATAGTAGGTAAGCGATTCGATGTTCTGTAATCGCAAATATCGTATAAGATACCCGCAAAGGAGGTCGTAGCTTTGCGAACTGCAATGTCATCCATTACTAAAAACGGCGTAGTCTTTGCTCGTTCAATATCGCGTATCAATTCCTCGCCGAGTTTCTCTTTCGTTGATAATGACGCAGGTAAATGCGTTTTATTATGCGTCTGCTGCAAATTATTCACCGATAAAAAGTACGCAGGATTTTGAAGCGCTTGTCGTCCTCTTTTAATGCTGCCGAGATAATGCGTTATTAAATATTCGTTCAGTGCAGCACTGGCCGTCGTTGATTTTCCCGTACCGGTATTTGCGCTCCAAAGGAATAACGACTTTATCCTTTCGCCGTTCTCGTCGAATTGCCTTTCGTACGTCTTAATGTAAGCATCGATAGCCTTATACACGCCTGCCTGAGACGCCCTTGCTGGCGAGTTTTCAACGGTGACTAAGCGATAGTCCCTCGGAACATTTGCCGACGCTGAGCGCCCTCCTAGTCCGCTTAAACCGTGCATTGCTATGGCGTGTGGACATTGGCGTGTACAGTGTTCTGACCCTGCGATTTTACACCGACTAGCGAGAAGGCATGATTTTTCGTTAGTCAATAGCGTTCACCTCCTTTATAGCCATTCGGTAATATCTTCGATTGATTCTTGCGGTGTGTGATTGCGACGTGCTTCGGCCTGTTCTTTTCGTTTCACTTCAGCCAGCACCCTAGGAAGCACTCGAGCCCTCTGATACGTAAACATAAACGAAAAGTTAAGCCCAGGATAATCCCGCGTCGGCTTATATTCAGCGAGGCAGCCTTCGATAAATGCCTTAACTACTTCCGCCCCGTGTTCCGCCACCATCGCCTTAATCCATCGCCCTTCAATCGCAAAGCTGCGCGTTGTATATTTGATTCCGTATTTTGCTTCGTGCTGATCGTAGAGGAATTGGCGAAAGGTGGTTACGGTCCAGGATTCCTTCGGTAGGTTGCGCCAATCTTTAACGTTAGGCTTTTTCGTTGCCATCAGCACTCACCTCCATTAATGCCGGCGATTTTAAGACCGAGAATGTCAAGCGTTGCCATTACACCGTCCATCTGCCCGATAGTATATTCGTCTGGGGTTGATTCGGAAAGATACTTATAATATTTCTGTAGTGGTAGTCTTATTTCTTCAGGTATAATTACATTTTTAAATAAAAACACCCTAACCGCTCTTTCGGCTTCATCTAATGCTAGATAGTGCCCTAAATATCTTTGCTTTCCTTCTACTCGTATAATCGCTCTCCATTTATTCCGTTCCTTATCCCAAGAAACACCTCGTACACCACTCTTACTGTTGGACTGTGCCTTTTGTCTATTAAGTTGATTCTCAGAAGGAGTAACTGCTCTTAAGTTTACTTTACGGTTATCTAAAGGATTCCCGTTTATATGGTCTACTTGTTTATCCTCCGGACACTCAATTATCAATCTGTGTAACTTAACGTTTTTACCTTTCTGAGTTGTTGCGACGTATACTTTATCTCTGTAGTTTACATTCGCGCACCATGAATTCAGGATGCTACTCGCTATAGGTAAATCTTCGGTATCTATTAAAGCGATAAACTTACCTTTTGAGCGGTGATTTAACTCGATTTCTGTAACATCGCCTTTTGTAATATAGTTATTTTTCAAAGTTCCCACTCCAATCTTCCGCCACCTCATATCCGCAAATCAGCGCCTCCATCAGTTCGTCGTAATCGTGGTCGAAATGGCGCAGGATGACTTCGGATTGGGCAGCCTCGTAGCCTAGCGCTAGGATGTCCGTGAAGGCTTGCGTTTTGGAATCGGCTAGGGCGACGTAGTGGGCGATGGCGGCTGCGACTTGTTTCGGAACTCTTATCTTATTATTCATTTTCGACTATCCCCTTTTCGCAATATCTTTTATTCTTATAATCGTAGCGATAGATAGTGCTTTTCTATCTAGCGCAATGTTTTATGGCTCTCGTTATAATGGCTCTCGTTATTATGGTTATTGTTTATGTGACGTCCGCCGAGTGACGCTTACCGTGTGACGTTAGAATATCTCGAGCCCACTTATCGGCAATATCGTATACCTGACGTTATCCCACGTTTGCTTATCGTGATCCCGCGACTGAACCTTCTGAACGACCGCCCGCCCTTGCCAGCGATAATCACATAGCGACTTGATGCGCCTGTTTGCCGTTTCTCTGGCGACATTTAATCGTTGGGCTATCGCATATTGTGTCGGATAGCATTCGCCTTTTTCGTCCATAAACGCTGCTATTACGCAAAGTGTCTGCCAGCGTTCCGGTCCCATGTCGGCGATTAGTCCGCTGTGGACGGCTTCGACGTACATTTTAACGAAGATGCGCGTTTCCTTTTTTCCGGTGGTGAGCGATATTTCAGATTGAGTTTCGACTGATACGAGATGTTTGTCGGACATTATTGCGCCTCCTTAGACTTCTTTAACAACCTGCTTAGCGATTTCTAACGCTAAGTCATTTAGGCCTAAAGCTCTTATAACATCGCTCGCCCATATTTGAGGACCTCTCATTCCGTGAGGCTTTTCTTTTCTCGCAGCGATCATCTTTTTCTTTTCCTCGTTTACTTTTAAACCTGTTCGCGCATATATTTCAGCGTAAATTCTTTTGTAAGCGAGCATTTGTTTAGATTCTTCGTCAACGTATTGTTTTACGTACACTGAGAAGTCCGGCTTAGATGGTTCGAGTTTTTCAATACTCAACTGAACGGACGGCTTCGGCAAACCACATCCTTCAACCTTCTGCTTAATCTCTAACAAAGAAGATTCTTTCTTTTCAGGTAGTGCCGTTAATTTTTCAAAACCGAATATTTTCGCCGAAATTGCCGGAAACAACATTCGCGCTTCCTCTGCGAATTCTTTTCCGAAAACAATTGCTACTCCACCATTTTTTACGTTTTTTAAACTCAACATATTAATCGCTCCTTTTATTGGTTAATTATTAGTACGTCTTCCTCGGATAAGTTTCGTTCGATCGACTTCATTAATGAAAACATCGCCTGAATCGCATTCTGATATTCCGACTTACCTTCGCCTATCATTCCACTAAACTCTCTTGCGAAATGAGGCAGATGGCTATACTTTTCTACGAATTTTCGGACATCCTCAGAGAATTCGAATACAGCGTAAGTTATTGCGTCACCATTCGTTACTCTTGTCGTAGTACCTTCATAAACACCAATGTCGCCGAATCGTTCTTCATATTTACGAAGTTTTTCTTCCGCAGCTCCGTCCTTAACTTCAACGTACTCGGTACGAACTTCAACTTCTGGCTCTTTATCTTCGATTGATTCAAGTGTGTCGCGTAAGATTTGCGCGTCTCTTAAGGCAAGCTCGCGTTGTGCTTCCGCTGCCTTTAGCGCTTTTTTGACTTCGCGTAGCTCGCGAACGGTCATTTCGTCTACCATCTTAACCTCCTTTGTAGAAGGTATTACGTGCTCTTCTTTTAAGAAAGAAACCCTATCCACTTCAGCAGGTAGTGATATTAACTCAAAAATTTTCCCACTTTCAATATGGTACGACGTCGTACCGTTACCGAACTGTTCAAAAGCCTGTATAAATCTATTTGCCGTTTGTCGCTTAAACCCCACCACTGTTTCGCACCAGCTATTCCACTGACCTTTTGCTAAGTCATTTTCTTTTACATGTTTTAGTCTTTTACCTATTTCAAAAATCGCGGTACCCGCAACTTCTTTATAGGAATTAATCTCGACCGTTATCACATGCAAATCATCGCTTAGCGCCGTAACACTATTCACTAATTAATCCCCTCCGGTTTTATGCCGTGTGATTATTACGCCTTACACAATGTATGTCGCACGACTCCTGAACATCGCGCACTTACTTCGTAAAAAAAATCGAAAAAAAAATAACGATACCCGTTTCGGCACCGCTAGTCTCGCTTTCTATAACAATCATTTATCGCCTCGCGAATCTCCGCAAGCACGGGATTACCTTTTTCGGTTTCCTCTTTTACCCATTTATCTTGTTCTTCGTCAGATAACGCCCATAACGGCGAGTGAACTATGACCCTCGTATTTCCGAATTTATATTCTTTCATGTCAACCACGCTCCCAAACTGTATGTCGCGCCAGTCGGCTCTTTCGCGCAGATAATTTCAATTTACATTGGCGTGTATAGTCGGTTATAATTCGTGGAGAGGTGATTTAAATGAGTCGTCCTAGCGGCCTTAATATTGATATTTATTTACGTAAAAGTCGAAAAGACCTCGAAGAAGAAAAGAAAGCGAGCGAACACGGAGAAACTTACGATACGCTCGAACGCCACCGCAACACCTTGCTTTCTGTTGCGAAAAGGGAGCGCCACAACATCGTCCATATATATGAAGAAGTCGTATCCGGCGAATCCGTCACCGAGCGCCCTGAAGTTCAGGAAATGCTCCGCGAGTTAGAGGCTGGCGTAGTAGATGGCGTCCTCGTTATGGACTTAGACCGGCTGGGTCGTGGCGACATGCTCGACCAAGGATTACTCGACCGAGCCTTCCGTTATTCGGGCACGAAGATACTCACGCCGACCGAAGTTTATGATCCGGAATCGGAAACGTGGGAACTGGTCTTCGGAATCAAGTCGCTTGTCGCCCGCGAAGAATTAAAAGCGATTACCCGTCGTATGCAGCGTGGTCGAGTCGCATCGGCCGGCGAAGGAAAGTCAATTTCAAAGGTGCCGCCATACGGATATGCACGCGATGAAAATCTGCGTCTTTATCCCGACGTTGAAACGGCGTGGGTCGTTAAAAAGATATTCGAAATGATGCGAGACGGACACGGTCGCCAAGCCATTGCTCAAGAATTGGACAGACTCGGAATTAAGCCGCCAAACACTAAGCGTAAAAATTGGTCGCCGAGTAGCATTACTGCGATTATTAAAAACGAGGCATACATCGGAAATATCGTATGGGGCCAGATAAAGCACGTAAAACGGAACGGCAAGTATAAGAAGGTGAAAATGCCTCGCAATAAATGGACGATAAAAGAGAACGCTCACGATCCGCTAGTGTCGGCTGAGTTATTCGAAGCAGCAAACCGCGCACATTCCGGCCGTTGGCGGCCGTCTACTAACGTAGGAAGGGCATTATCAAATCCGTTGGCAGGCATCCTAAAATGCGAAGTGTGTGGATACTCCATGTTGTATCAGCCACGACCGAATCGGCCTAACGACGTTATACGATGCGCTCAGCCAGGGTGCAAAGGCGTTCAAAAAGGAGCCGCGCTTAATCTCGTTGAGCAAAGTGTACTGGGCGGTTTAAGCGCAATGGCGAAACGGATTGCTGCACTTACCGAAACTAATAAACCGGACAGCACCGATGACACTCCGTATAAAAAGTTGCTTATAGATAAAAAGCAAACGGAAGTCGACGAACTGCTGACGCAGAAAAGCAAGTTGCACGATTTACTAGAGCGTGGCATCTACGATATAGATACGTTTATGGAACGTCAAACTAACCTAGCCGAGCGCATAAACGGTCTGCAAGAAGAAATTCGAGGTTTTACTGACGAGATTCAAAAGGAGGAAATGCGCAAGTCTAACGTGGACGACTTTCTGCCGCAATTAAAATCGGTGCTTGACGCATACCACAGCGCAGACATTCAGAGAAAAAATGCACTATTGAAAACGGTGTTGGATAAAGCGACCTACCTCCGAAAAAAAGAATGGACGAAGCCAGACGACTTTGAGGTACGGCTATATCCGCGAATTTAAGAAGGCCGGAAATCAGCCTTCTTTTTCTTTCGGAAAAAACGTTTTAAGCGCGTGGATAATGTCCGCTTTTTGGCTCAGAATGTGATACCGAAACTTATCGTTCTTAATGCGCTCTAGCCCCGAAAAGAGTGTAGAGCGTTTACGGTTATATTGATTTACTTCACCATAGCCAAACATATTAGACACTTTCATTAATTCTTCAACTAGCTTTACGCAACGAGCATTGTCCGAAGTAAGATTATCACCGTCTGAAAAATGGAATGGATAGATGTTGAACTTACGTGGATTATATTTGGCATCAATGATCTCAAGTGCTTTCCGGTATGCGGACGAACAAATCGTTCCACCACTTTCCCCTTTTGAAAAGAAGTCTTCCTCTGAAACAACTTTAGCCTCCGTATGGTGGGCAATAAATTCAATTTCTACCGTTTCATATTTGGTTCTTAAAAATCGAGTCATCCAGAAGAAAAAGCTGCGCGCCATATACTTTTCCCAGATCCCCATCGAACCACTTGTATCCATCATGGCAATCACAACTGCTTTAGAATCTGGTTTAATTACTTCATTCCAGGTCTTAAATTTTAGATCGTCCTTGTAAATAGGGTGGAACGCTGGCTTTCCAGTCATCGCATTTCTTTTAAAAGCTGACATCATCGTCCGTTTCTTATCAATATTCCCCATCAGCCCTGTTTTGCGAATATCATTGAATTCAATGTTTTCAACTAGATGTTCTTGCTCTTCTTTTCTTTTCAAATTTGGAAGCTCCAATTGTTTAAATAATGCTTCCTCCAGCTCCATTAATGATACTTCCGCTTCAAAGTAATCTTCACCTGCTTGGTCCCCAGCTCCTTGGCCTTTTCCAGGTCCCTTCTGGCCGCTAGAACCATCACGTGCTACTACATCACCTACTTGACTGTCACCATCACCTTGGCCCACGTGTTTGTTTTTGTCATAATTATAACGGATTTTATATTCGTCCAATGAACGAATTGGAATTTTTACGACATCTCGACCGTTAGACATGATTATGCTTTCTTCAGTAATTAAGTCAGGAAGATTGTTTCGAATTGCCTCCTGCACTTTTTCCTGATGCCTTTGCTGGTCATCGTGGCCTTTACGGTGGAGGGACCAATCTTCTCTTGAAATGACAAATTGATGGTTGTTTGTTGACAATGTAAACCCCTCCTTATTAATTTAATAGGTTCCAAAATGCACACATTTTCATCCAATACATATGATAACGAGAGTGAAAAAATAAGATAAATATGGATTACTTTATCCTATGCAGAAATAAAGAATAATTTACAAATTATTTTGACAATTGTGCTTTCGCCTATGAATTTGGACAAAGTGTTACAGTGAGAGCATTACAGATGTTATCGTGAATTTGAGTAAGGAAAAAAATAGACTGACAGATTTCCTTCTGCCAGTCCCTACTATTTTAACCCCAACCTATTATCTATTTAATAGACTTCCTACATAACGAAGTAATTCATTCGCTGATTGTGAATTATAGCCATGTTCATCCACTAATCTTGCAACTACATTATTGATTTTCTTTAACTGCTGTTCATCAGGTGTTTTGGATGAAGTGGTAATTTTCACAACGTCTTTTAGATCAGCAAATAATTTCTTTTGAATGGCTTCACGGAGACGATCATGGGAATTATAATCGAATCGTTTCCCTTTTCTAGCAAAGGCTGAAATCCTAATGAGGACTTCCTCCCTAAAGGCCTTTTTCGCATTTTCAGAAATCCCAATTTGTTCTTCAATGGAGCGCATCAACTTCTCATCTGGATTGATCTCCTCGCCAGTGAGCGGATCACGCAGTTTCGATTTATTGCAATAGGCTTCCACATTATCAAGATAATTGTCCATTAAGGTTTTTGCTGATTCTTCATACGAATATACAAATGCCTTTTGGACTTCTTTCTTGGCAATATTATCATACTCTTTCCGGGCTAATGAAATATAATTCATATAACGTTCCCGTAACTCTGCGGTGATGGACGGATGCTGGTCGAGTCCATCTTTTAATGATCTTAATACATCAAGTGCGTTAATTGATGGTATTTCCTTACGTATGATTGTCGATGAAATTCTGTTAATTACGTAACGAGGGTCGATACCACTCATACCTTCATCAGGATATTCCTTCTTCAATTCATCCACATCGGCAGTATTAAAGCCTTCTACACTTTCCCCATCATATAGGCGCATTTTCTTAAGTAAATCAATATCGCCTTTTTTCGGTTCCTTTAAACGAGTAAGAATAGTAAACATTGCAGCTACTTTTAATGTATGCGGTGCAATGTGAACATCAGAAACATCACTTTCATTGATCATTTTTTCATAAATTCTTTCTTCTTGGGACACCTTTAAGTTATAAGGTATCGGCATAACAATAATCCTTGAATGTAATGCTTCATTCTTCTTATTGGAGATAAAGGATCGGTATTCCGTTTCATTCGTATGAGCAACGATCAACTCATCAGCACTAATGAGGGCAAAGCGTCCTGCTTTAAAATTCCCCTCCTGGGTGAGCGACAGTAAGTGCCACAAGAATTTTTCATCACACTTTAACATCTCCTGGAACTCCATCATTCCTCGGTTAGCCTTATTAAGTTCACCATCAAATCGATAGGCACGAGGATCTGATTCAGAACCATACTCCGCAATCGTTGAAAAATCAATACTACCTGTTAAGTCGGCAATATCCTGTGATTTCGGATCGGATGGGCTGAATGTACCGATCCCTGTTCGCTTATCTTCAGAGAAGAAGATTCTTTCAACCAATACATCTTCGATCCTTCCACCATATTCCTGTTCAAGACGCATCATGTTCAGAGGTGAAAGGTTACCTTCAATGCGGATGCCATACTCATCAAAAAAATCCTTCCGCAAATGATGTGGAATTAAATGAAGTGGGTCCTCATGCATCGGGCATCCTTTAATCGCAAAAACAGAGCCTCGATCCGTGAGGGAGTATGCTTCAAGTCCACGTTTTAGCATGGTAACAAGCGTGGATTTCCCGCCGCTTACAGGACCCATTAATAATAAAATACGTTTTCTTACATCTAGTCTTTTGGCTGCTGGATGGAAGTACTCTTCAACAAGCCTCTCAAGTGACTCCTCTAACCCAAATAATTGATTACTAAAGAATTCGTACTTCTTCGTCCCTTTTTCTTCAGTAATTCCTGCATCCTTAAGCATATTATAAACTCGTGAATGTGCCGACTGTGCAACCCATGGCTTCTCTCTCAACAATTGCAAATAATCTGCGAATGACCCTTCCCAACGTAACTTTTCTTCTTCCTCACGATACATCTCGATTTTTTTTAGAATATCCATAAGGCCCTCCCCCGTAGGTTTATCAGAGACGATTAATATACTCTATGCTGATAAGCTTTTGAACATGCGTAACCATTGTGGTTAGCGTCTATCTTTTTTGTAACAATAAAAAGAATCTTCCTCTTTTCATTTTTATAAGATAGGCTATAATAAAACTATATGTGAGACAAGATAGAAAAATGTATGACGAAGGAGGATTACATAATATGAACACTTTCATCGTTTGTTTAGTAATGGTCGCATTTTTAGCGGCAATCTTCACATCAGGTTATAATGACAAACCAGGTTCAACCAAATAAAAGCTGCCAATTGGCAGCTTTTTTTAATGAAGATCCAGTTTATTTTTTTGAATAAATTCCTTCATATACATTCTACTCTTCCTATCAAGCATCCTTGCCATTTGTTCTGTCCAACGGTCTTTTCTTTTCCCGCCTGTCCGCTCTTCATAGTAATTAGAAATTAAGTTATCATAATTCTGCAGCTGGCTAATATATGCCTCTGCATCTTGTTCATATTCGTCTTCATGATAAACATGTTCAAATGACAACCTCGGTTTTTTTTCATTTAGTTTAGTCGGAAACCCCACTGCTAGGCCAAACAAAGGAATAACCCGCTCTGGTGTTTTTAAAATCTTTGCTACCTCATCTAAATTATTTCGAATTCCACCTATGTAACAAATTCCTAACCCCATCGATTCTGCGGCAATCACTGCATTTTGTGCGGCTAAAGATGCATCGATGAGGGCTACCATAAACTTTTCCGTGCTTTCAAGCGAAGGGGCTACATTTACCTGTTCATTCTCTCCAATAATGGTATGGCGGTATAAATCCGCACAAAAGACAAAAAAGTGGCCATTTTTTTCAACATATTCCTGATTACCTGCAATCTCTGCTAATTTTTTCTTTATTTCTTTGTCTTTCACACCTATTATTGAGTAAGCCTGAATAAAGCTGGACGTGGATGCAGATTGAGCACAAGTAACAATTGTTTTAATTTGTTCGTCTGTTAGTTGCTTGTCCTCAAATTGGCGAATAGAGCGGTGGTTTAATATTGTTTGGATTACTTCATTCATAACAATCTTCCTTTCCATTACATAAAAGGAGGCCCTTTAGGCCCCCTCGGATTATTGTAGATGCGCATAGTTTTGCTGTCTTAGCGCTTCATAGATAAGAATGGCGGCTGTATTGGACAGGTTTAGAGAACGAATATTTTCATTCATTGGAATCCGCAAGCTGACTTCTTTATTATTTTCAATGACATCTTTCGGTAGTCCTGTTGTTTCACGCCCAAAGATAAAATAATAATCTTTGCCTGAATGACTGTAATCAAAACTGCTAAAAGCCTTCTGCCCAAATTTTGTAATATAAAAAAATTCACCGCCTGCATTCTTCTCATAAAAATCATCAAGAGAATCATAGTAGAAGATATTAACGTGTTCCCAATAATCGAGTCCTGCTCTTTTTAACATTTTGTCATCCGTAGAAAAGCCTAACGGACGGATAAGATGTAAATTTGTATCTGTCCCTGCACAAGTTCTTGCAATATTTCCTGTATTGGAAGGGATCTGCGGTTGAAATAAAACAACATTAATTGACATGGAAATCACCTCATGTAAAAACTCTACATGCAATTATACCATTATCATAGACCCTTTCAATAATTAAGCATCCTTAATCGATTATTGAAAAAAATCTATACTTTATATTCGGGGTATAGGCAGATGAATCTTCATATGCCCAATACCTCATCCGACTATTATACGTATGGGCATTAACTAACGGCATACCATTTGCGTCCTTACCAGTCACAATCGTATTATGATTAAACCGTCCATCCCCTTCAAAATCGTAACAAATTATGTCGCCCAATAATAATTGATCCGGACTGTTCACTTCCCTTGCCCGTAAACCTATTTTCGAATTTGCGAAGTATCCCTTTAGAGAGTGTGCCACTGCCCAACTATAGCTATAATTGCTCTTTTGGAGCCACCAGCCTGCTGCCCGATTAGGATAGCCTCTCATAGGTGCTCCGCCACTATGAAGGCATTGTGATATAAAATTGGTGCAATCATTCTCAAATTTTTTATATGCAGGATTGTAGCTATTCCACCACCTTTCTGCATATTGGACAGCCTTTAATCTGTTATACTGATAGCTTAATCGTTCATCCTGATCCTTTACATCCAATTCTGTTGGAAACTGATAGGTTTCTTGCGCTCCATAAGGGCTGATTTCCTCGTCCATCACTAAAGCATTTTTATAAAACTTAGCTAATCTTTCTTCCACTTCTTCTTCCATATACAGTAATTCATTTTGCTTGATTAAATATTGATAATGGGCTTGATATTTTACTGTTTGAAATTCATCTTCCTTATCTATTTCAATTATTTTACCGGAAGTTTTTACTTTTACAATTTCAGCGGATCTTTTTGCAAAGGTGCTTTGCTTCATATCAGCCTTTGGAAAAAATACTTTAGGAGTAGTTCCTTTATCGCTAACAAATTGATTTGCTCTTTTTTCAAATAACTCTTGTATCAAATGAAGCATATTCTTCACCCCTTTCATTCATACATATGATAGTCAGTAGAATTTAATCAAAAAAATGAGCGAACCATTTTAGTTCACTCATTTTTACCTATAAAAATGTAGTCCTTTTTCAATTTCTGTTTGTACTTCAAGATTTGTTTCTTGTTCTTGTGCCTTTTTTAATGCAGATAATGCTGTCTCACCGCCAATTTTCCCAAGGGCCCAAGCAGCTGTTCCTCTTGAAACGGGATTACCCTCTTTCTCTAGAATGTCTACTAAATCTGGAATAGCTGATTCATCTTTAAAATGTGCCAGGGCAATAATGGCATTCCGTTGAATTGGCTTTTTCCCTCTCCAAGCACCAGAAACATTTCCGAATTTGGCTTTAAACTCTCGATTACTTAATTTTAGAATCGGCTTTAATAAAGGTTTCGCAATTTCAGGAAGTGGTTCTAGTTCCTCATGAAAATGATAGTTCTTCCCTTTGTTAACAGGACATGCAGTCTGGCATGAATCACAACCATAGATGCGATTACCAATTTTATCTCTATACTCATCTGGAATAAACGTTTTTGTTTGTGTTAAAAAGGAAATACAGCGCTGTGCATTAATCTGTCCACCTTGGACCAGCGCCCCTGTGGGACAAGCGTCCAAGCACTTTGTACAGGACCCGCATTGATCTTCTATTGGAGTATCAGGTTCAAAAGGTATACTTGTGATCATTTCCCCTAAATACACATACGACCCAAACTCCGGTGTAATAATGGCGCAGTTTTTCCCACTCCAGCCAATTCCAGCACGTTCAGCTACGGCTCGATCTGAGAGCTCTCCAGTATCAACCATCGATTTTAACCTCGCATCAGGTACCTTTGTGATAATAAAATCCTCTAACTTTTTAAGACGATCATTAAGCACATGATGATAATCAAGCCCCCATGAGGCCCTGCTGAAAATCCCTCTCCGTTCACCCTTCTTACTTTCGACACGGTGATTCATCTTGGAAGGATAAGCAATCGCAATAGAAATGATCGAACGAGGTTCCTCTAGTAATAGTGAAGGATTCACTCGTTTCTCTATATCTGGTTCTTCAAATCCTGATTGGTAGTTAAGTAACTGCTGCCTTATTAGGCGATTTTTTAATTCAGAAAACATGTCCGCTGTTGTGAAACCAATTTTATCGATACCTATTTCTTTACTATAGGCAATCAGTTCTTCTTTTAAGTCCTTGACTTTCATTTGGCCCCTCCTTCCTTTGAAATGATTTATAAAAATTTTGGATAGTTAAATTATTAGTTGCGCATCATTTTATGATAAACTATTTCCAATGATTTTTGGAGGTGGAATGGTTGGAAATTAATCTATCTGAGGAAGTAACCCAGCTAATACCTAGTTTTAAAGTGGGGGTAATTGAATATAAAAATATCAATGTCGGTGAGTCGCCGCAAATGATTAGAGGACGGCTTCAGCTCTTCCAAGAGTCTATTTTTTTTGATTTAGAGAATAAAAATGTTAGCGAACTCTCTGGTATTCAGGAATGGCGTTCGGTTTTTAAAAAGTATGGGAAAGACCCGAATCGATATCGTCCCTCAGTCGAAGCGTTATACAGAAGAGTTCAAAAACAAAATTATCTTTCATCTATTCAAAGTGCAATTGATATAAATAATTTTTTCTCCTTACAATATCAAGTACCTATTGGAATTTACGATCAGGATAATTTAAATGGACCCGTGAACATTCGATTGGGAACGGAGGGAGAAGAGTATACTGGGTTGAATGGACGAAAAAACTCTTTGCATCGCCTGATTGTATCATCAGATAATCTGGGGCCCTTTGGAAGTCCCTTCGTCGATTCTGATAGAGCACCAGTAACGTTAGCGACCAAAAATGCCCTGCAGATAATCTATTTGCAGCCGTCAACCAATGTTGAAAAATCGAGGAGACTAACAGAGTCATTGATGAACATGTTTACTCAAATACATGGAGGAGAAGCAACCTTCCAATTAGTCGGGTGTCCATAGGGCATCTTTTTTCTTTATATAAAAAAAACGCAATTCATCGTTCTCTTATGTAACGATAAACTGCGTTAGTTAATATGTATGGAGCGGGTGATGGGAATCGAACCCACTACATCAGCTTGGAAGGCTGAGGTTTTACCAGTAAACTACACCCGCATTTTTAACAGTTGATGAATCATTTATATCAGCAACTGACCCTTATTATATTACACACTATTTTTACTATAGTCAAGGGAAAAATGCAGATTTTGTCGAAAAAGATTACAAAGGGGGGTGCGGATGTTCACGTCCCCCACAATGATCGAAAATACGGACATATCTATTCGTTACCGTGAACTGTCTTTTTCTTTAATTAAGGGAACCATTAGGGGCTATTCGTTACCGTTAATTGCTTTTTTATTTAATTAAGGGAACGATTAGAGCCTATTCGTTACCGTTGACTGCTTTATTCTTTAATCAAGGGAACAATTAGGGGTTATTCGTTACCGTTGACTGCATTTTTCTTTATTCAAGGGAACGATTAGGGTCGATAATCTTAGTCAAAAAAAAATTGCCCATAAATATATGAGCAACTTTTTTTAAAACCATTTGATACCGGTGATCGGGGTCGAACCGATACTCCTAACGGAACACGATTTTGAGTCGTGCGCGTCTGCCAATTCCGCCACACCGGCGCGTATTAAAATGTTTTGATAAAGCAATGCCGAGGACCGGAATCGAACCGGTACGGTAGTCACCTACCGCAGGATTTTAAGTCCTGTGCGTCTGCCAGTTCCGCCACCCCGGCGAAAACTAATTACTTAGTCTTATATATACTTGGCAAATATTATGGAGGCGGCAACCGGATTCGAACCGGTGGTAAAGGTTTTGCAGACCTCTGCCTTACCACTTGGCTATGCCGCCATAAATATTGGAGCGGAAGACGGGATTCGAACCCGCGACCCCCACCTTGGCAAGGTGGTGTTCTACCACTGAACTACTTCCGCAAATTGGCTGGGCTAGCTGGATTTGAACCAACGCATGTCGCAGTCAAAGTGCGATGCCTTACCGCTTGGCTATAGCCCAATGTTTACTAATTTTGAATTTTAATATAATGGGGCGACTGATGGGAATCGAACCCACGAATGTCGGAACCACAATCCGATGCGTTAACCACTTCGCCACAATCGCCACAGTATAATTGGCAGGGGTAGTAGGAATCGAACCCACACCAAAGGTTTTGGAGACCTTCGTTCTACCTTTAAACTATACCCCTATAAATGGTGGAGGGGGACGG
>NZ_NUZU01000010.1:0-829 GCF_002567005.1 Bacillus sp. AFS073361 | reverse complement strand
GCCACTTCGCTACCCCTCCACATACTATTCATAACTCTCGCATCTAGTGCAAGCAAAAAAACTAAAGGTGGCTCAGGACGGAATCGAACCGCCGACACAAGGATTTTCAGTCCTTTGCTCTACCGACTGAGCTACTGAGCCACAAGTGGCGGTCTGGACGGGACTCGAACCCGCGACCTCCTGCGTGACAGGCAGGCATTCTAACCAACTGAACTACCAGACCAATTGCGGGGACAGGATTTGAACCTGCGACCTTCGGGTTATGAGCCCGACGAGCTACCAGACTGCTCCACCCCGCGACAATATAAATATAATTTTTTTGTTCATGCACTTAGTTGCATGAACTGTATCAATCTCAGTAAGCATATGCAAGAAGCAGCTCGATTGATACAACTCGCAGTTTATTCATTGAAGCAACGCTCGTTGCTCCACCCTGCGACAATAATAATGTAATTATGGTGGAGGATGACGGGATCGAACCGCCGACCCTCTGCTTGTAAGGCAGATGCTCTCCCAGCTGAGCTAATCCTCCAAATTTGGTGACCCCTACGGGACTCGAACCCGTGTTACCTCCGTGAAAGGGAGGTGTCTTAACCGCTTGACCAAGGGGCCATATTATTTAAGTATTATGGCGGAGAGCAAGGGATTTGAACCCTTGAGACAGGGTTACCCGCCTACACGATTTCCAATCGTGCTCCTTCGGCCACTCGGACAGCTCTCCATATATGGCTCCGCAGGTAGGACTCGAACCTACGACCGATCGGTTAACAGCCGATAGCTCTACCACTGAGCTACTGCGGAATAATATAATTACAGCCTGGCAACGTCC
>NZ_NUZU01000124.1 GCF_002567005.1 Bacillus sp. AFS073361 | reverse complement strand
CCGGGCCTGCTGGCCCGCATCATCATGGCGAAGTTCGCCGAACATCTGCCACTGTACCGCCAGTCGGAAATCTACGCCCGGCAGGGCGTAGAGCTGCACCGCAATACGATGGGGCGCTGGGTTGACATCATGGGGGAGCAGCTTCGCCCGCTGTATGATGAACTGAACCACTATGTGCTGATGCCGGGTAAAGTGCATGCCGACGACACGCCGGTGAATGTCCTGGAGCCCGGTCAGGGTAAAACCCGTACCGGGCGGCTGTGGGTCTATGTTCGTGACGATCGCAACGCCGGCTCAACCATGCCGGCAGCAGTATGGTTCTCATACTCACCCGACCGCAAAGGTATCCACCCGCAGCGACATCTGGCGGACTACAG
>NZ_NUZU01000123.1 GCF_002567005.1 Bacillus sp. AFS073361 | reverse complement strand
GTCTGGGCCGTGTCTCAGTCCCAGTGTGGCCGATCACCCTCTCAGGTCGGCTACGCATCGTCGCCTAGGTGAGCCGTTACGCCACCTACTAGCTAATCCCATCTGGGCACATCTGATGGCAAGAGGCCCGAAGGTCCCCCTCTTTGGTCTTGCGACGTTATGCGGTATTAGCTACCGTTTCCAGTAGTTATCCCCCTCCATCAGGCAGTTTCCCAGACATTACTCACCCGTCCGCCGCTCGTCACCCGAGAGCAAGCTCTCTGTGCTACCGCTCGACTTGCATGTGTTAGGCCTGCCGCCAGCGTTCAATCTGAGCCATGATCAAACTCTTCAGTTCAAACATCTTTGGGTTTTGAGAAAACCCTAAACTTGGCTCAGCAATCGTTGGTTACATCTTTGAT
>NZ_NUZU01000122.1 GCF_002567005.1 Bacillus sp. AFS073361 | reverse complement strand
ATGTTTTACTGCTTATTTTTCATCAGACAATCTGTGTGGACACTACAAAGGCAGGTTCTTTCAGGTAAGGAGGTGATCCAACCGCAGGTTCCCCTACGGTTACCTTGTTACGACTTCACCCCAGTCATGAATCACAAAGTGGTAAGCGCCCTCCCGAAGGTTAAGCTACCTACTTCTTTTGCAACCCACTCCCATGGTGTGACGGGCGGTGTGT
>NZ_NUZU01000121.1 GCF_002567005.1 Bacillus sp. AFS073361 | reverse complement strand
GAAATACTCACTATGTGATTTCGCATGCGAAATTTATTGCATATCATTATTGATACTCAAAGATTTCTCTGTATACTGTTTATGTCGTCATGAAAGTACGACAAAAACGCAGTGGCAGATAGCTGCTTCTGCATCTGGCGAAACGCCTGACTCACAGGAGTGTGTATGAAATACCGCAATGAATTCTTTTCATTACTGAAATACCCTTTTAAGCCGTGCCGCCCCTTCTCAAACATTTCGCATGCGAAATCTTAAGGAC
>NZ_NUZU01000120.1 GCF_002567005.1 Bacillus sp. AFS073361 | reverse complement strand
ATGTGGATCATCTCGATCGTCTCAACTTCGATCAGTTCAAAGTCAGTGTGAAAGCGTCTGACGTTTTCCTGGCCGTTGAATCCTATCGCCTGCTGGCGAAGCAAATCGATCAGCCGCTGCACCTTGGAATCACCGAAGCCGGTGGCTTGCGCAGTGGTTCTGTGAAGTCGGCGATCGGCCTTGGGCTGCTGCTTTCCGAAGGAATCGGCGACACCTTGCGTGTTTCGC
>NZ_NUZU01000119.1 GCF_002567005.1 Bacillus sp. AFS073361 | reverse complement strand
GGCAGGGCATCGCGCAGCTTGGCCAGGCCTTCGCTGTCGAGGTTGTCGATCAGCGTCACTTCGGTCTGCTCGTGCAGGCGCGCCATCAACAGCGGCGAGAGTTTCTTGTACAGGACCACCTGCTTTTTCATGGTATTCATCTCGATATCAATTCAGGAATGGGCTGTGGCGGTGCGCACTACAGTAGCCGTGGGCCGCTCCCGGTCGCTGGCGCCGGGCTTGAGGGAAATGGTCAGCAGCACCGAGAGCATCAAGGCGCCGCTCATCAAC
>NZ_NUZU01000118.1 GCF_002567005.1 Bacillus sp. AFS073361 | reverse complement strand
CCAAGATCGTCGCCATTTATAAAGACGGCAAGTCGGTCGACGTGTTGAACGAAGGCGAGGAGGCGGTAGTAGTCCTGGACCAGACGCCGTTCTACGCCGAGTCCGGTGGCCAGGTTGGTGACTGTGGTTTCCTCAGTTCGACGTCCGGTCGGTTTGAAGTGCGCGACACCACCAAGACCGGCGGTGCGTTCCTGCATCACGGCAAGTTGGTGCTGGGC
>NZ_NUZU01000117.1 GCF_002567005.1 Bacillus sp. AFS073361 | reverse complement strand
AAAAGCCTGGTGCACCCGAGCAACGAGCCGGTGCTGCCGGTGGCGTTGCCGGCAGGCAAGGCCGAGACGGTGGTTGATCCCGCTGCCGACATGGTGAAGATTTCCGCCGACTTGCTGGATGACCTGGTCAACCTGGCCGGTGAAACCTCGATCTTCCGTGGGCGTATCGAGCAGCAGGTCAACGATGCGCGCATTGCCCTGAGCGAGGTGGAAACCACCATCGAGCGCATGCGCGACCAACTGCGGCGCCTCGACACCGAAACCCAGGGCCGTATCCTCAGC
>NZ_NUZU01000116.1 GCF_002567005.1 Bacillus sp. AFS073361 | reverse complement strand
CGTATACCGTCACCGTCACGAATAACAGCAACGGCGTATCGGTCGATTACGAGACACAGGCCCCAATGGAGCTGTTAATTCCCGATGTCGCAGCCGATGTTGTGAAAGATTTGGTCAATACCGTGCGCGCGTATGACACGGAAAATGAGCATGATGTCTGTGGCTGGTAGACACTGCCGGGTGGCGGTGACGCCTGACCCGGCAACGATTTAAGCCCGGTAAGCGCAGCGCTACCGGGCGTTAAACAGCGCTAGTGTTTAATCA
>NZ_NUZU01000115.1 GCF_002567005.1 Bacillus sp. AFS073361 | reverse complement strand
CCCCGCTGCGCTACAATACGAACCTGAGAACCATCGTCGCGTTGCAACGTCTGGGTTAATTTCGTGATAGGATCCTGAGAATGCATGCCATTTACCTCGTTTTTAAAAGAATTACCGTAAGTAAATGATACCGAATCGAGAATTCTGGCTAATAGGTCAGAAGAAAAAATATTGAATATTTTTGAAGTGTAGGATAATGATTAAAATAAAATGGCCTGAAAAAATTGTTAGCTTTTAACTCTGCTTATT
>NZ_NUZU01000009.1 GCF_002567005.1 Bacillus sp. AFS073361 | reverse complement strand
CTTTTGTCTACAATCTGAAGCGAGCATTGAATGCTCGTCTTTCGTATTAATCTATAATAAAGGAAAACTTCTTTTCCTCTTTTTTATTCATCATCTTCTTCTTCGTCGATAATACTCTTCTCAATTAGATACTCGAAGGTGATGTCTGCAATTTCTTCTAGCTCTTCTTCGCTAGGAACGTATCCCCTTTTTACAAGCTCATGAAAGAAAAATTCGGCAATCTCTTCGGTATCAATAAAAACTTCAATTTCTCTCATAGCATCGCCCCCCTTTTTAGAGAATGTATGATGTACTTGGCTTTTTCATGCTAGATACTTTAGGAGCAAACGGAATATCCATTGGTTGTGAACAAATTTCTAAAATAAACTTGGAAAATTTAGCTGGGGATGATGTCTTTTTTTGATTGGACAAGCATAGGATGAATGAAAAGAATTTTTCCAAGGGGTGGATTTGAATGTCAAATTTACAATTAAAATTAGAGGCATGGATTAATGATGTGAATCGGGAGAATAGTTTCACTCTCCAATTAATGGAAAAGTTTTTAGATGGAATGTTTTCCCTCATTAAATGGGCAGGTATCCCGTTTGTTGTTTATTTACTTTTTGAAATTTCAAAGTGGTAATTATACATGGCTTTTGCCATCGTTACTGACGAGACTTTCTAATTTTCTGATAATCACACGCATGACTTGATAATATTCCTGATCCTGAAACATTTCATATAAAATTCGGTAATCATTAAATATGTCCAATAAATTGTCAATTAGTTCCTTCTTTTCTTTTTTTCTTTCAATTTCTTCAAATTCTGCTTTTCTGATCATGTTCTGGACTTTAGGATTTTCGACTACCTTTTCTTGCTTATTCACTAAGTATAGGAGACCTAGTTTTTGAATGAATGTATCAGCATTTTCAGCATCGGCTACAAGTGTTAATTCTTCTTCACCTGCTTCAAGCCATTCACCATCACTAATCCGTGATAACTCATAAATGACATCTTCCCAGGCATCTTCCTTATAGCGCCAAATTTCTGTTCGGAAGCCTACGACTTTAAACAAGTCTGCGCCATAACCGCTTACTTGAACTAGATCACCGAAGAAAAAATTATATTCGATGTCAATTTGTTCTTTCTCCATCACAACGCCTTCAAATTCTGAAAGTAACTGTAAGGCGGATTCAATGAATAATCCGTCACTTTTATTTACTTCATATACATACTTCCCATCTAGCCACTTTACATCTGTCACCTTGCCAACTGTTCCATATATGGTAATCACGACCGTATCACCGATCTTAAACTTCGGTTTTTTTCTATTTGCCATTTCCTCCCATCCTCTCAATAATAAGTCGTGAGTTTTGATTACAATAGTATATGCACCGTTTACATAAAAGCGCATGGCATTTGTAAAATGAAAAAATCGCCCCATCAAGAGACGATTCTAATTTCCTATTCTTTTCGTTCAGTTAACAAATATTGCTGCCATGCCTCATCAAAAACAGACATGGATTCTAAATAATGACCGTTCAGCTCCAAATAAGAGCTGATTTCATCGTAGTCCTCCGAGACTTTAGGAAAACTATGATCTAAATACGCATGATTCGCAAATAAACTAATGTCATCCTTTGGAGCTGGATGCCTATATTTCATTAAAAAATGGTAAAAGGATTTGATCATTTCGAAACGCCTTTCTCATCCAGATTTCTTAGAAATACTATAACGGATTCAATGATAGGCGTCCAGCGTTTTGGAATGAAATAGTTTAAAAGTAATTAGCTAGTGGAGCTGCTTCGTTATGATGAAAAATCAAAATAATTTTTCTTTAGTAATCTCGGAATCGCCATTAATTCTTCAAAGCTGACCACTTTTCCAAGCTGCTTACAATCAATTAAATACAACTGATTTTCAATTTCTTTTACAATTGGTTCACTTTGATAAACCATCTTACAGTCAGGGCAGGAATGGGTAGGGGTTTCTGATATTTCAATTGCCCGTGTCCCATCAGGTAATTCCCAAAACACAGAATCTGTTAACCTCACCACATTTGAGCTATTACACCACTCACATTCAATTTTCATTTACACCCCTCCTAATCCTTCATTGTTTCAGGTGATTTTCCTTTATTGGCTGGTTTCTGACCTTCCATTTCTTTCTGCGTCACTGCCTTAAATTTCTTATCCTTTAATTCATCCCGTTTGCTGCGTTTATCCTTTAATGTGGTGTGGGCAGGGTCTTGGTTATAATCTTTGCGTCGATTTAGCCGTGTTAACCCTTCAGGAACAAGGTTAAAATGCTGGTCATTCATAATACCTGCGATTCCTGTAAGCGAACGCTTCTCTTCCATATCCGGATAAACCTCTTGAAAATATTCTTCCGCCCTTCCCGGGACATAATTCTCCGGTTCAGGGTAGGAGGTTATCACCCCTTCAAAATTCCGGAGAATCACCTTTTCCGGACTTTGAGAGATTAGGTAATTTGGCTGAAGGGCAATTTTACCTCCCCCGCCAGGTGCGTCGACAACAAAAGTTGGAACTGCATAGCCAGAAGTATGGCCGCGGAGACCTTCAATAATTTCCAGTCCTTTGGAGACAGGTGCACGGAAATGACCAATCCCCTCTGATAAATCACATTGATAAATGTAATACGGGCGGACGCGGATTTTGACAAGATCATGCATGAGTTTCTTCATAATAGGCACACTGTCATTTATTCCAGCAAGGATAACAGACTGATTCCCAACCGGAACTCCGGCATTTGCCAGCATTTCACAAGCTCTTTTAGAATCCTCTGTAATTTCAATCGAAGTATTAAAATGGGTATTGAGCCAAATTGGATGATATTTCTTTAAAATATTACAAAGGTTTTCGGTAATTCTCTGTGGGAACACAACAGGGGCTCGTGTTCCGATTCGGATTATTTCAATATGATCGATTTCTCGCAGGTTTTTAAGGATGTATTCCAAGATATTATCATTTATCAGCAGGCCATCCCCCCCTGAAATCAAAACGTCACGAACTTGCGGGGTTTTTCTAATATAGGAAATGGCCGCATCTAGCTGCTTCTTAGGAACCCCCATGCCAATTTGACCTGAAAAACGTCTCCTTGTACAGTAACGGCAATACATCGAACATTGATTGGTTACCAAGAAAAGAACCCGGTCCGGATAACGGTGTGTTAATCCTGGGACTGGTGAATCTTCATCCTCATATAATGGGTCTTCCAAATCATATTTGGTTTTGTAAATTTCCTTTGAAATCGGGACTGATTGCATCCTGATTGGACAGCGCGGATCGTCTGGATTCATTAAGGAGGCATAATATGGTGTAATATTTAAGGGAATGGTTTTCGTTGAAATTCTTACGCCTTCTTCTTCATCAGGCGTTAAATTGATTACCTTTTTCAAATCATCTAACGTTCGAATCGTATTTGTTAACTGCCAAAGCCAATCGTTCCACTGCTCCTCGGTCACATCTTTCCACAACTCTATATCTTTCCAATGCCTGCTTGGTTTATATAAAAATTGTTTCATTGTCAGTTCCTCCCATCTTGCTTCACTAAAATAATATGCAAGATTTATACCAATGTCATAAAAAGGCTTAGAACTCACTTTAGTTGTTTTTGGCCAAAAAAAATACGCCGAAAAATCGGCGGCTTAGTCTATTATTTTTTTCAATTTATATTGTAAGGTTTGTCTAGGAATCTCTAACAGCTTTGCAGCCTGATTAATATTTCCTTCAGATAATTCAAGGGCGTTCATGATCAGATCCCTCTCTAATCTTTCGAGATTTTTCCTTAATGATAGATTTTCTTGTTCGCCGCTGTCAATTGTGGCTGTGCCAGTAAGATGTTTTAATAAACTCGGTAAATCTTCATAACGCAACTGCTCTCCTGCTTCACAAACATTCATCATATATTCAATTGTGTGTTTTAATTCCCGTACATTCCCTGGCCAGTGATAATTCGTCAGGAAGAGCCCTAGCTTCTTCTCATATCCATTAATATTTTTGTGGAGTTTTTGGTTAAATTCTTTAATAAAATAGGCTGTTAAAAAAAGAATATCTTCTTTTCGCTCCCTTAAAGGGGGAAGAGAAAAGGTAAAGACATTTAGGCGGTAATAAAGGTCAGCTCTTAGTGTTTGCTCTTGGAGGGCCTTACTTGGGGATACATTCATGGCGGCAATCACACGGACATTCACCAAAATACTTTGTGAACTTCCGACCCTCCTTACCATCCCATCCTCTAAAACCCGTAAGAGCTTCGCCTGGATCTCGATCGGCATCGTATGTAGTTCATCCAGGAATAACGTACCACCATCTGCTAGTTCAAATAGTCCTTTGCGATCTATGGCACCGGTATAACTTCCTTTTGCTGTGCCAAAAAGGATACTTTCTAATAGTGTTTCAGGGATGGCAGCACAGTTTTGGGCAATAAACGGGGCATTGGACCGATGGGATTCATGATGCATGCCTTGCACAAATAATTCTTTCCCTGTACCCGACTCACCATAGACAAGAATAGGAGCATCTGATTTTGCCAGTTTCTTTGCCCCATCTTTCATCCTTTGAAACCCTGGATTTACCGTCAATAGATCATTTAAAGTATAAGTAACTTGTTTCAACGCCTTCTTTCTACTACTTTTATTTAATCCTTTTTGTAAATCTAATAGTCGCTCCGCGAGCAGTTTCATCCGCGAATAATCTTTCGCGATTTCAACCGCACCAATAATTTCATTTCCGAGAAAGATCGGCAAGGTGGTGTTCATGGTATCAATCCTTGTCCCATGCAAGTTCATATAGACCTGTGTTTGATTATAAATGGGCTTTCCCGTTTTAATTACTTTTAGCAAGGTACTCGAATCTTCAGTTAGAGAAGGAAATGCGTCAAGTAAATACTTTCCCTGGACCTCCTTCACATCCATGCCATCGTGAGTGGCCGCAACTTCATTGTAAAAAATGGTTTTCCCCTCTGTATTAACTACATGAATCCCTTCATCGATACATTTTAGAATCGCGGTTAAAACTTCTTGCGTTAAAGTGGTTAATAAAACCATACCTTCACCACCCTTCATTTTCTACTTTATGGTGCCGAAAAATTGGCACAGCAGGCCGAAATTTTAGCAGTTTGCCAGATTTTTTACCCACATATTCATATTTTCCAACTTATCATAGATATAACAATTGTTCATAAACCTTCCCCGGTAGGAATAGCCTAGCTGAAATAAGACAGCATTCATCCCAAAGGATAATGACCTTGCAATGGAATAAGCACAATAAATTCCATTTTTCTGTAATT
The DNA here is from genome assembly GCF_002567005.1 of Bacillus sp. AFS073361. GTDB lineage: Bacteria > Bacillota > Bacilli > Bacillales > Cytobacillaceae > Neobacillus. Next base: position 37,369 of record NZ_NUZU01000009.1, on the reverse strand, counting down.
CTCCTTCTAGTTCCTGAAGAATAATTTTCATCAACCCGTATTTTCGATGTTCCGTCAATGTAGCACAATCCGTTAATTCTGCGTTTTTATAAAGAGAATTAACCTCTGCAGAAGCTGCACTAACAATTTTTCCTAAATGGAAGAAAGTGTAATAAATTGTTCCTTCCTCCATTGTCTTTTTAATATATTCGGGATCATGTAATGGAGTTGGATAAATTTGAAAAACCTGACTGTATAGTGCTGCAAGTTCCTCGGCGCAACTATCATCAGCCCTTCTTAATTCATAATCTTTCGGAGGGTATGCCTTTTGAACGGTGGAGTCTAATTGATAAATACTATGAATCATTCCATCCTCAATCACCCAATGATCATTTTTTTTACGGTCCAGGGTGTAAAACTTTGAGAAAAAATGGGCATCCGAGCCAAGAAAATAACGGTCTACCACGGCTTCTGGCTGAAGACCTTTTTCCAAGAAAGTGAAGTAATCTTCACGACGGACTTTAACAATTAATTTTTCAGCTTTGTATTTGAGAACGAGTTCTTCGACCTTCTCTATCAACAATTTTGTATTGCCGCGGTAATCATCTACACGGATACGTTTATTAAATGGATCAAGATAAATCTCAAGGAAATAATGGTCCTCTTCTAGAAAAATAGTGGATGCTGTTTGATTCATCGAGTTCACCTCATTTCGATTATTTTTCCAGCATTCTGAAGAAATGTCTGGCCCTAAAAAAGCCAGACATTTCTATATCAATTATATCAATTTTATGGGAATAAAATAGGAAAAAATCTGCTCCTTATTCAGCTGCCTCACACCATTTTAAAAGGGTTAACGCGATAATCTCACTAGCAATAAACATATCTTCGAGGATAATGTGCTCATTGGTATCGTGCGCGGTTTCTGTTATTCCTGGTCCGAATACCACAACGGGAGTATTACCAATCGTGGAAAGAATACCGCCATCTGTTCCCCATGGGCTTGCCTCGATGATCGGGCTATCCCCCTTAACTTCTATAAAACTCTTCGTCAATTCTGCCATCAAAGGATGATCATTTTCGAGACTTCCCGGCAGCCATCTTCCGCCAAACCATTCTAATTTCAGTGGATTCTCAAGGAGCCACTCGTCATGTTTACCTAATTCACTCAAGCACTTTTCCATCTCCAGCTGTGCAGATTGAATCGTTTCCTCCGGAGATACGCCCATCCTGCCTTCGATCACTGCGGTGTCAGGCACCGAAGAAGGCCATTCGCCACTTGAAAGCTTTCCGATATTAATGGGTATTGGAATGGGGATTTTGTCAAAGAGTGGATCGGTCATTCTTGCATTTCTATCTTTCTCTAATTGTTGTAATCTTTGAATGACTAAGAGCGCTTTTTCAATCGCGCTGATTCCTTTGTACCTCGTACCCCCGTGTGCTGCCCTTCCTTTGACAGATATTCTAAACCACATGGATCCTTGTTGTTTCGGGAATATTCTCAAATTGGTCGGTTCAGGAATTATGGCCCCATCCGCATGATAACCTCTTAATACAGCTGCAAGGGTACCAGCTCCGCCGCTTTCTTCTTCTATCACACTTTGAAAAATTACATCACCTTTCAGTTTAATTCCATTCGCAATTATTGACTCCATCGCCATTAATAACGCTGCGTTGCCGCCCTTCATATCTGTCGCGCCTCTGCCATACAGCTTGCCACACTCAATTGTCCCACTGAACGGGTCATGGTTCCAACTTGCTTCATCCCCAACTGGGACCACATCAATATGGCCATTTAAAATCATCGACTTCCCGCCGCCAGTCCCTTTTAACACTGCCACCAGATTTGGATTTCCTTCGAAACTCTTTCGATCACAGCAATAAGCTGGGTGGGATGTCAACTCATTACCGCCGATTTCCCAAATATCAAGGGTTAAGCCTAACTGTCTGCATTTTTCAATGATAATTGCTTGTGTACTACTTTCGTTTCCCCGAGTGCTATTTTCTCGCACCATTATTTGTAACAATCGCGCTCCACGAGCTCGATTCTCTTTAATCCACTGTTTGATTCGCATTTCATTATTGTTCAAACGATTCACTCCTTCAGAACGCTTCTGCTTAATATGGAATCATACGAACAGTTTCCCGTATTTTGAATTCGCATCCAGTTTTAGTGACAACCGTTTCTAAACTGTATGGGGCAAATAATTCTGTTAATAGCAAACCCTCTTCCGTTACCCTGAAAACAGCTAATTCAGTTATAATTAAGTCCACACAGGCGGATGAAGTTAACGGTAATGTGCAAGAAGAAACAATTTTGGGATTCCCTTGTTTGTCACAGTGATTCATAACCACAATGACTTTTTTCGCTTTTTGCGCAAGTTCCATGGCTCCGCCCATTCCTGGAACTTTTTTCCCGGGGACAATCCAGTTAGCAAGGTCTCCTCTATTACTTACCTGCAGCGATCCTAAAATGGTTAAATCCACTCTGCCCCGGCGAATCATCCCGAACGAAATCGCACTGTCACAATAAGACCCGCCCTTAGTCAAAGTAACTGGAAATCCTCCTGCATTACATAAGTTTTCATCTTCTTTACCCTTACTTGGGCTAGGACCCATCCCGGTAATACCGTTTTCCGCATGGAACATCACTTTTGTCTCACTTGAAAGATGATTCGGAACAAGCGATGGAATACCAATTCCTAAGTTGACAACCATACCGGTATGAATTTCCTCTGCGGCTCTTTTCGCCATTTGATTTCGAACATCTACTCCCATGCCCATTTCCAATTGACCCCCTTCGACAAAATCACATAATCCACGAACACTCCAGGGGTAATAATGGCGTCGGGGGAAAGAGTGCCTAAAGGAACAATTTCTTCTACTTCCGCAATTGTGATATCCCCTGCCATGGCAACGAGTGGATTAGTATTGCGGGCACTTTTGTCATAAATTAGATTCCCATACTCGTCGGCTTTTTTCGCATAAACAATGGACACCTCCGCAGTTAGGGCCGTTTCAAGCAAATACCTCCTATCTGCTAAAGAAATATAGGGTTTGTCTTTCACAACCAATTCATTGTCCAAACCGATATCAGAAAGAATCGCAGGCAGTCCGACACCACCGGCACGGATTCTTTCAGCTAATATTCCCTGTGGAGAAAATTCCACCTCTAGTTTTCCATCATGCATCAACTGTCCTGCAAACGGATTGGAACCGATATGAGATGCGATAACTTTCGATGCTCTTTGTTGGCTCACTAATTTTCCAATGCCAATATGCGGGAATCCTGTATCGTTCCCTATTAATGTAAGATCACGAACTCCTTTTTCAAGAATGCCATCAATTATGTCAGGAGGTGAGCCTACCCCTCCAAACCCGCCAAACATTAATGTCATTCCATCATGGAAATATTCCATGACTGCCTCTAATGAAGTTACCTTTCCAAATGGATTTTCCATTCCAGTTTCCCCCCTTTCTTCATTCATTCTGTTGACTTTAAGAAGTCCCTAAATGTTTCTTTTAGTAATTTGACCAGATCATCCATCTCTTTTTGTGTGATGGTTAATGGTGGAGAAATAATGATTGAGTCACCATTTATTCCATCCATTCCTGCACCAGCTGGATAGACAATCAGCCCTTTTTCCTTGGCCACTTCAACCATTCTTTGTGTTACATGCGCGCTTCTAGGGAATGGGGTTTTGGTTGCAGAATTCTGAACAAACTCGATTCCTAGCAATAATCCTTTGCCGCGGACATCACCAATAAATGAGTAGTGTTGCTTTAAATTTTCAAGTTGGCCCCGTAAATAATTCCCCTTATTTTCAACCTCCTGAATGATATTGTTTTCCTCTAAATATTGAAGGACCGCAAAAGCAGCCGCACATGCCTGCGGATTTGCACTCAAGGTATGACCACTCATTACGACTTTTGTACCAGCCAATATCGGTTCGATAACTTTGTCACTAGCAATAGCGGCGGCAATCGGCGCATACCCCGCACCCATCCCTTTTCCTAAGGCGACAATATCAGGGATGATTCCCCATTGTTCACATGCCAGCATGGTACCTGTTCTGCCACACCCTGTCATGACTTCATCTGCAATAAAAAGAATGTCATTCTCCTCACAAATTTGCTTTAAAATTTTGTAATAGCCAGAGGGTGGGGATATGGCTCCTCCTGCAGCACCAATCACTGGTTCAGCGATAAAAGCCGCAATTTGATCAGCGCCGATTCGCTTAATCGCCGTTTCTAGCTCATGGGCACATAGGTAATTACAATTTGTTGGATCGAGGTTAAATGGGCAACGGTAGCAATAAGGGGGATGAATAACTGGGAAATCCTCTAAAAGTGGAACAAATCTTGCTCTCCTTCCTGTATGCCCTGACATGGATAGTGCTCCAAGGGTTATCCCGTGGTAACTCACCCATCTTGAAAGCACCTTTGATTTCGTTTGCACCCCCTTTTCCTGCCAATACTGAATCGCCATTTTCATCGCCGTTTCAGTAGCCTCAGAACCACTGTTCACAAAGAAGCACCAATTCAAATCACCAGGAAGCATATCTGCCATCTTTTCCGCTAAATTTTCAGCTGTCTTACTTGTAAATTGGGAGCGATACACAAATGAAACCTTTTTCGCTTGTTCATTCATTGCTTCGATGATTTCTGGAACACCATGACCAATATTAGCTGTTACGGCACCGGAAGCAGCGTCTAAGTACTTTTTTCCATCTGTATCAAATAAATAAATTCCTTGGCCATAGTCAATGACGGGATATTTGTCATCGAGAATTGGTTTTATGAGAAAAGTTCGATCCAAAGGGATTCACTTCCTTTATAAGTTAAGCCGTCCTTATAGAAATTGTATGAATGGTTGATATGTTTCTTTCGTGTTATTTACAAAGAAAAGCAGAAACCAAGTCTGTTAAATAAAAGGATTCTTTTACATTTCATATTGATTCATATAGAATTACTTTTAGAATACAGAAGGAATGAATCCGATGAGCGCAATCAAAAAAATAAAGTTAAAAACAAAAGAGATTTCAACGGTACAATTAATCGTTATTTTTTATTTATCTGCTTTAGTCATTTCAACACTATTATTAAAAATCCCGATGGCCCACCGCGAGGATGTTAAACTCAGCTTTATTGATGCCATGTTTACCTCGGCTAGTGCTATAAGTGTTACCGGGTTAAGTGTGATTTCCATTAAAGATACTTTTAGCAACTTTGGAATTTTCCTCCTATGCTTAATTCTCCAATTGGGTGGATTAGGGGTCATGTCTTTAAGTACATTCCTTTGGATTATGCTTGGCAAAAAGGTAGGCTTAAAAGAACGTCAATTGATTATGATTGATCAAAATCAATCGAAACTCTCTGGACTGGTCCAATTGGCAAAACGAATATTAATTATTTTTATCTCGTTTGAATTTGTGGGTGGAATCATTTTAGGGATTCGTTTTTTGAATTATTACGACGGAATATTATCTGCATTTAAACATGGATTTTTCGCATCCATCAGCGCCACGACCAATGCGGGATTTGATTTGACAGATGAGTCACTCAGTCCATTTAGCGGGGATTATTATGTACAGTCGGTTATTATTGTATTGATGATTGTGGGAGCGATTGGCTTTCCAGTGATGGTGGAGGTTTATGAATTCTTAATAAACCTTAATAGGAGGAAGAAATTTCATTTTACTTTATATACAAAGTTAACAACCATAACATTTGTCCTTCTTACCGTAATTGGAGCTATAGTTATATATATTTTTGATAGTCAACACTTTTTTACAGATAAAAGTTGGCATCAATCCTTTTTCTACTCGTTATTTAATTCGGTGACTACCAAAAGTGCGGGCTTAGCAACCATGAATATTAATGACTTAACACCGAGCAACCAACTGTTCTTGTCCATTTTAATGTTTATTGGAGGCTCTCCTAGTAGTGCAAGCGGTGGAATCCGAACGACTACGTTTGCTATTATCATTTTAGCCATTGTATTTTATGCTCAAGGAAAAAGTTCAATCAAGATCTTTAGACGTGAATTGTTAAGTGAGGATGTTCTGAAATCCTTTATTGTCATCACGACAGGTGCGCTATTATGTTTATTTTCTATTTTAGTATTATCGATTACTGAAAACGGCACTGTTCTTGAGGTTATCTTCGAGGTTTCATCTGCTTTCGGGACGAATGGGTTATCGCTGGGGTTAACACCTCGTTTGTCTACATTTGGCCAAATTCTAATTATTATCCTTATGTTTATTGGGAGAGTCGGAATTGTTACTTGTTTACTTATTTTAAGAGGCAAAGGAAGTAAGGAAAAGATCAAATATCCGAAGGAAAAAGTAACGATTGGGTAATATAAAAAATTGCAAAGAATTGAAAATGGCTGACTCGTTTTGAGTCAGCCTTTAGTTCACTATTAACAGCCCCAGCTTGCTCCGATAATGATCAATAGGATAAAGAGAACGACAATTAACGCAAACCCACCGCCGATTCCGCAGCCTCCTACTGGATATGCAGGGTATCCACAACCACAACCACCAAAACCACCATGTCCGTAAAACATGCACATTCACTCCTCGCAAAATTGTTTCTTAACACTGATACAATATGTAGTAGGTACTTGACCCGCATGTGCATTCGCCTATATTATGTTAGACAATGATAAAAATTGTAGGTGAAACGATGAAATCGATAGTGAAAAACTTTATTAACGGTATTTTAACGATTGTCCCTATTATCCTCGTGGTCTATGTCATTTACAAAACCTTTCTATTTTTAGACGGTTTATTGGGAAATACACTGAGGCCGTATTTAAAAGAGGATTACATCCCTGGCATTGGCTTACTGTCGACCCTTATTTTAATTACAATATTGGGCTGGCTATCCACAAAATATATCTCAGGAAAGATCATCAGGTTAATTGATCGGCTTCTCGATAAAATTCCAGTTGTTAAAACAATCTATTCCGTTATTAAGGACACCGTGCAATCCTTTCTTGGTGAGAAAAAATCTTTTTCTAAAGTGGCCTTAGTTGTGATTCCAGGAACCGAAATGCGCAGTCTCGGTTTTATTACTTCTGAACAATTAGAGGACTTTTATTCTCCTTTAAAAGACCATGTGGCCGTTTATATTCCACAAACCTTTCAAGTGGCCGGGTTCACGTTTTTAATTCCCAAGGAACAAGTCGAAATTATTGACGTTAAGCCCGAGGATGCGATGAAATTCATTCTTTCAGGCGGGATGACATCAACTTCTAAACAAAAGTCAAAATAGGTCATCAGCCAGTAAAATTGAAAAAAGCCGCATAGCGCGGCTTTTTATTTTGATTCGAATAGCTTTGCGAACTCTCCGTACCCTTCCTCTTCGAGTTTATCACTTGGAATAAACCGCAAAGCGGCAGAATTAATACAATACCTCAACCCAGTTGGCGCTGGTCCGTCGTTAAATACATGTCCTAAATGGGAATCGGCTTCTTTACTTCTTACTTCGGTCCGTGTCATAAAATGACTAAAGTCAGCTTTTTCAATCACTTCTTCATCTTGAATCGGTTTTGTAAAGCTCGGCCACCCACAGCCAGCATCGAATTTATCCAATGAACTAAATAACGGTTTCCCCGAAACAAGATCCACATAGATGCCCTCTCGCGTTTCGTTCCAATATTCATTTCGGAATGGTGGTTCGGTGCCATTGTTTTGCGTAACTTCATATTGAATTGGAGTTAATTCCTTTTTCAATTGGTCTTTACTTTTCATATTTCTCCCCCCAATGACTTTGAATAAAGCCCGCACGTCCCGAGCCTACATGATAGGACTCATAATGGGCCCGATTTTTCTTATAATACAGCTGATGATAGTCTTCAGCTGGATAGAAGGTCTTTGCAGGCAAAATTGGTGTAACAATCGGCTTACTAAAACGACCGCTTTCTTGTAATGCTTGTTTGGACTGTTCAGCAAGTTCTTTTTGGTTCTCATCATGATAGAAAATCGCCGTTTGATATGACTGCCCACGATCATAGAATTGCCCGCCTGGGTCGGTCGGGTCGATTTGCTGCCAAAATAACTCCAGTAATTTCTGATAGGGAAATATCTCTGGATCATACGTAATCTGGACTGCTTCAAAGTGGCCGGTTGTATCTGAGCATACTTGTTGGTATGTCGGGTTTTCAACCGTTCCCCCTGTGTAGCCAGAAATAACACTTTTAATTCCTGGCTGTTCATCAAATGGTTTCACCATACACCAAAAACAACCGCCAGCAAATGTTGCAACTTGAAATGACTTTTCCAAGGTCCCACCCCTTTAACTATATTTTCTTGATTAAAAGTATACAGAAAGATTTAGTAAAAATACAATTTCAAGGACCATAAAAAAGCTGAGCAAGTCATGGTCAATTTCGACTAACTTGTTCAGCTTTCCTTTAATAGCTTTTTCGTTGCTGTTTCATTTGTTTGTTCAAACTTTTCCATTGCCTTTTAACTTCAGCTTGGGCCCGTTTATCCGCCTTTCGTTCAATAAATGCTAATTCTTTTTGCAGTTTATTGTAGCTTGTTAACCGTTCAGCTGCTACCAATCCTTCTTCAATCGCCCTCACCACCGCACAGCCAGGCTCATTCATATGATGACAATCCCGGTAGCGGCACGAGGTGGCTAGTTCTTCTATGTCTGAAAAGGTTTCCGATAAACCGTCCGTGCTTTCCCAAAGCTGCAATTCCCTCATTCCTGGCGTATCAATCAAGACACAGCCATTGGGAAGAGGGATTAGTTCACGGTGCGTCGTAGTATGACGTCCTTTACCATCTGCCGAGCGGATATCCTGAACCACTTGTTTTTCCTCACCTAATAGGCGATTCGTTAATGTTGATTTTCCTACACCTGAGGATCCAAGCAAAGCAATTGTTTTTCCCGGCTGCAAGAATGGTTCTAATTTCTCTAAACCACTCTCCGTTTCTGCACTCACAGCAAGCACAGGAACTCCCATACTTACTGCTTCAACCTCAGCTAACTTACGATCAAGATCCTGACAAAGGTCTGCTTTACTCAAAACAATTACAGGATTTGCCCCACTTTCCCATGCAAGCAATAGATAGCGTTCAATTCTCCTTAAATTCAAATCATCATTTAATGAATTGACCAGAAACACTGTGTCGACGTTGGTGGCCACTATTTGCTCTTCTGATGTTAAGCCTGCTGACTTTCTTGAGAACTTACTATTCCGCGGCATGATGGCTAAAATCGTTCCTTTACCTTCGTTGCACCTCGGCTTTAGTGCAACCCAATCACCAACAGCTGGGAAGTCCTCTCGGTTAAGGGCATTAAAACTAAATCTCCCGGATACCTCACACAATAATTCCCCCTGCTCTGTCCAGACCCGATACATATGTTTATGTTCAAGTGCGACACGACCTAGAATTATTTCTTCATTTGTATTTAAATGATCAAAATGTTGTTTTACCGTTTCAGTTAACCCCATTGCTACTAAATTCATTTATTTTCCTCCAGCGAATCATTATTTTTACATAATAAAAAACCATAGGCACACACAGCCCATGGTTTATTCACTATTGGAATAAATGTACAAAGGAACCCTAACGAGGTAGACATTGGGCTGTGCAACTAACAATATTCAACTGACTGATTGCTTTCATTGTTTCATCTAACATTGCACGTCACCCACTTTCAAATATATTTGTTTTAAGTATATGTGTAATATTTCCATTTGTAAATATAAAGAGGAAAAAAATCTCAAATTTGTGCAAAAGAAGTTAGACACCTACCTATTTAAGCTTGAATAAATTATGATGTAATCCATTAGATAGGAGTTGATAATATGTCCGAGGAAAGAACTTATCCCGATTATCTTCAAAAAGCAGCTATGTATGACTTGTTGGCTCAATTTTATAAATATTCGTTTCCAAATTTACACATGCATTACTACCTAAAGCACATCCAATATATGAATAAAGCGATGAACTTCATGAGAACAAATCCCCAACCAGTCCAAGGAGAAGCGACTATTCGCGTTCTTCATACCTCTCCTGACTCCCCAAACGTTGATATTTATATTGATGGGCACCGAGTGATAAGGGGCTTACCATTTAATAATGTAAGTAGTTACCTATCATTAAAAGCAGGAAAACATCATATTGATATTTACCCAGCGGGAAATATGGTCGACAGTGTTTTAAATAAAAAGATTACCGTTGAACCTGGAAACTCGTACACACTTGCAACCATTGACACTGTGAAGAAAATGCGTTTGTTAGTTTTTCAGAATAAACCAGCAGTCCCAGCAAATGAATCAAAAGTTCGCTTTATCAACTTATCACCAGATACCCCGCCATTAGATATTGCAGTGAAAGACAGGGATGTGGTTTTCCCAAAAGTTTCTTATAAGCAGGCTACTGATTATTTAGGATTAACACCAATGACAGTAGATTTGGAGATTAGGGAGGCAGACACAAAAAACGTACTCTTACCGATGTCCAGAGTTCAATTTTTACCAAATGAAAGCTATACGATTGTGTTCGTTGGACTTACTAACAATGAACCAGCATTCCAATTCATCAAAATTAAGGATTAAATATAGGTGCCTCTAGTATAACGAGGCACCTATTTCACTGGTACTAATATCGTAAACCTAATGTCATCCTTTTTCAGGTCAAATTTGTCCGCTTTTAGCTTAATATCACTTTTTAATTTCAATTGTTGCATATTAATATAAATCAATCGATCTTTAGGTCTGATCTCAACACCTTTTGGGATTTTATAATTATTACTAATAAAATTTAGGACATATGAAATGGGAAGGTGTAAACTCCCGATTGTCATTGATTTTTGCTTTAATACCAAATCACCATTTTCAAGGGCATTCGGTTTAAACGTTAATTTCATATTTAATTCTTCACTAAAAAACGGTAAAGTACCATACAGTTCTACATCATCCCCCAGAACGACTTGATAGTCAATCGATCCCAAAGCCTCTTCTTTAAGATAATGATTAATTAACTGATTTAAATCATTCTTGTTGGATTTAACATGAAAGGAAACATGTTCACCCACCAGCCCCTTCGATTTGCTGGTTTCCGGGCCTTCCGATGGGAACATCATCAGGGACAAAATAATAATAGCGAACAAAAGGTTGATTCCCAGCAAGATGAGGAATCCAATTTTCCATTTGTTTTTCATCTAATTCTCCTCTGTATTAACCATATATGGGGGCTTATCCAATCCAGGTAATACTTGTTCTTCTAAGGTCTCATTCAACCTTTGTGCAATCAACTCATAGCCTTTGTCATTTGGATGGAAATTATCAGTAAATAAAAGGTCTTCTGTTGCATTTAAAAACATATCTTCAATTGGAACAAAATAGGCATTTGGATAATTGGAAATGACCAATTGCCCCGTTTTATTCCAGTCAGCTACAATCTCATCCAACTCTTTTATTTCTGAAAACCACTTAGAAAATGGATTGTACAATCCCACTAAAACCACCTGTGCATGGGGATTCTCCTGATGAATAAGGTCCAAAATTTGCGTTAAATGATTATAATAGGATTCTTTTTCAGCAGTAAACTTAGATAGTTGAAGGTTTGCAATATTATCCTTAACTACTTTCATGATATCGTTTCCGCCAATTGTTAAGATAACCAAATCTGCCTTTTTAAGCGCACCTTTCAGTTCTGATGTTTTCAATCTTTTTAACAGTTGAGTTGTTCGATTGCCTTTCACACCATAATTATAGAAATTAACTTCCTTGATTCCCTTTTCTTTTTCAAGCATCGTTTCTAAATATGGCAAGTAGCCGCCTTTGTTAGTACTATCGCCTACCCCTTGGGTAAGTGAATCGCCCGCAGCTAAGACAGTTAATTTACGGGGAACAAAATCAGCGGGAACTTGTGCAAAGGCTTGTGCAGCAGTTTTCTTTTCAGAATGTAGTGTCAACTGGTCAACTGGATTACATGAACATAGGAATAATACCGAGAGAATTAGAAGGGGGAACAACTTTTTCATCTTCATTTCACCTACCTTCTAAATTATTTTTATTATAGCACGGCTTTAATCATTCAAAACAATATGTACTATATCCTATTCCTGCCAAAAAAAATAGACCCGTCCAAAGGTCTATTGTAATGTTTTCATATCTTCAATTATTTCATCAAATGGAACATCCTTGTACCCATCATAAGATTTTCGAATATGTCCTTCCTGGTCTACTAAATAAAGGGAAGTCCCATGGATGACCTGATTTCCCTCTTGAGGCTTTTTAACCAATGCTTTATAATTTTTCAAAGCAAAGTTTTCAATATATGCCTGTGAGTACCCTGTCAGGAAGGTCCAATTATTAAAATCGACTTGAAATTGCTCGGCATAACGTGTCATTACTTCCGGCGTATCTACCGTTGGATCGACACTGAATGAAACAAATTCAATATTCTTCAATCCTTCATCCTTGACCATTTTTTGTAATTTCGTCAGATTCGCTGTCATCGGTGGACAGACATCTGCACAGCTGGTGAAAATAAAGTCTGATATCCATACTTTTCCCTTTAAATCCTTTAAACCAAAGGATTTATTGTCTTGATTAGTAGCTGTAAACTCCTTTACAGGCCAATCGACTGCATTTTCTATTTCTTTTTGTCCACATGCCGTCATGATCAAAGTAGATAGAACCACGATAATTAATAAAAACCTTGCTTTCATACGATCACCTGCAACCTTTATTCTATTCCATTTCGTGATTAGTTTAACAAAGAATTTAAAAAGAAGAAAGGATTTGGTTTGTTAATCAATTACACCGGTTCGTTCTATTGTATTTTTGACGTGCACATCAAATGTTACATCCTTATATACCCTGTCCCACTCTTCCTTTGTGATTGTTTTTCCTCTGAGATGTGCTTCATATTCATTTCCAAGTCCAACGGGATCAATTCCTAATTCCTTAAAACGAAGCAGTAATTCTTCAACCTTCTTTTTCATCTGTTGGTCAAACTTTTTTTGAAGAAATTTTACGGAAGCAGGTTTACCTAAATCCAAGGCTTGAGTCATTTCTAATACCCTTGAATCCAATTTAACATCTACTCGAAAGTGGAGTTTTTTTTTATTGACTAACTTAATTTTAGTCTTACTCCGAATATTATCAACAGTAACATAGATTTTACTAAATATAGGTTTCCTGGTGTAATTTTCATTTTTTAGGATAAGTTTTTCTAATTGTTCCGGCTTGAATCCCATTTCTTTTGTTCCGGCTTTATATTTATCCACTAATATTTTTAAATAAAAAAGATCACCTTGCTTTAATTCATCCACTAAACGGTCATCTTGAAAAAGGCCGACCCCAGAAATAATCACATCTTTTCCCTTAACTTTTAGGATAGGCAGCACAGGATCCCTGCCAATATCATAATAATTATGGTTAAACTCATGCAGTGTCGGAGAAATAACTTGTTCGCCCTCAACATTTTGTTTGATTAAATTGTACATATATGTCCCTAGGTTTAAATTCCCTTTATTTCTATTTTCAATTTGCATAATTTCTGAAGCCGTTTGATCAGCTATTGTTAAATAGACCATATTTCCAATTGCGGCATCTCGATTTAACGTGTCCACCAGTTGAATAATACCTTTTTTTGCCAGTTCTCGACTATAGGTAACCGAACGAAGTTGTCCTGAAACAAGCTTCTGATTGGATTGAAGATTTTCTTGTTGTCTTAAACCTTTGGTTGTTTTAGCATAAGATGTAATTACTTTCGTTGCCGCTCGCGTCATCGGATCAAATTTCTGAACAACCGCAGTTCCTTTAATTTTATTTTTTCCTGCTAAATCATAACCTGAGGTCGTAATTAATCCCAATTTTTCAAGTGGCTTTTGCTGTATACAACCAGCACAGAGAATCATCGTCATCAAACATATTGTCCAAAGAATTAGATTGCATTTAGGAAGCTTCTGCACTTGATTTCTTCCTCCTTAGGAACCATTTTTTCATCAATACCAGCATTGAAAGGAGTACAGGATAACAGAAGGCAGATAAAAATCCGAGTTGCGCAACAAAATCAGACAATTCATTCATTTGATACCTTGCTTTAATAAAAAACGAGCCACCCCATACGAGGATACCGATAATCCAAATCCCCTTTTTTTGTTTCCAATTAATAATTCGATTAAACCCCTTAGATGCCGCCCACAAATAGGCGCACATGTTTGGCAAGATGACTAACATCCAAAAAGATACGGCAATAAATTCAAACCGTTCTAAGTTTGGTAACCTAACAATTTTAAACATTGATAAAACAGGCCAAATAGTCCGAGCCAACCCGTTTTCAGCGAAGAATGTAATGCACACCATTGTCACAGCCGTGAAAAATACCGTTGTATATAAATTCGCTATTTGTGTGTACATAAATATCTTTTTTTTATCTTTTACATATGGATATAGGAACATAATTAGTTCAAAGCCCATAAGTGATAAAGAGGTTTTATAGACCCCATTGATAATGTGCTTCAGATCTGTGTTTAAAAGAGGCAGCAAATTTTTAGGATCAGCATACTGCATTGGTACAACTAGAATAAAAACCATCCAAAGAGTCCCTAAGACAGACATAAAAGCTACACCGACAATGATACGAATACCGCCATTCACTGCATAAATGGTAAGGAGGATCAGAGCAAGCGATATTTGCCATGTGGGCATTTCGGGAAAAATCCACACTTGGATAATTTCAATATAATTCATCAAGATCACAAAAAAACTTATGGTCATATACATCATATAAAAAACATTCAATGCATTCCCAAGCCATTTTCCAAACACATCTACTTGAATTCCATATAAATCTGCACTTTCATATTTTTTAAGCATGAGAACTATCATCGCTAAGACAAAAGCTGAAAATAGTCCTCCGAGAAAAACAGAGATCCACGCATCGTGTTTTGCTGCTATATAGACAATTCTAGGTAATCCAACAATTCCTACGCCTGTTTGTGCAGAGTGTATAAAAAACATGACCAGGAATGCATTAACCAATAATCCTTCTTTTGGCTTCACATTTATTTTCATCCTGACCGCTCCTATTCATCTACATCCTTTTTTTCAACACCTTTATGTTTAGGAAAAAGCTGTTTGTCCACAGGACGGTTTGTTAACGGCCTGTAGGATAAATATTGAGTCGGAAATTTGATAATACTGTACCCTAAGTCCTTCCACCTAAAGGGATAGATAGGGGTAAGGTATGGCCTCCCAATGGTGGTTAATCTTAATAGGTGAACTAGAATAAAACAAAACGAAAACATAATCCCAATCCCCCCCCAAAAACCGGCTAAAATTATGATTGGAAATCGAACCATCCGAATGGCAGTACCCATTAAATAGCTAGGTGATGTAAAAGACCCAAGGGCACTAAGTGCAATAATGATAATTAAGATATTACTTGTAAATCCTGCTTGTACCGCTGCCTGTCCGATGACGATACCGCCAACAATACCCATTGTTTGACCTACTTTAGTAGGGAGTCTTGCGCCCGCCTCCCTTAAAAGTTCGATGACAAATTCTAAGAGAAGGGCTTCGAGGACTGGTGGAAATGGAACATTTGCCCTTGATTGACCAAGAGAAATGAGCAGTGCTGATGGAATAACCTCATAATGATAGGTCAAAACAGCCACATAAGCTGGAGTCAATAAGACTGAAAGAAAAATTGAAATAATCCGCAGCATCCGTAAGAAAAAGCCCATATTCCAACGCATATAGACATCTTCGGTTGATTCAAAGAAACTAAGGAAGGGTGTTGGACCATAAATAGCCGACGGGGACCGGTCCATTAATACTGCCACTCGCCCCCTCATCAAGGAAAGAGTGACCCGGTCTGGCAGTTCGGTTGACATAATTTGCGGGAAAATCGTCCAGCTATTATCCTCGATTAACTGCCCTAAGACCGTCGTATCCGGTATGTAATCATATTCTAAATCCGTAACCCTCTGCCGAAAGGTATTCACATTTTCTTCATCTGCGATATCCTTAACATAGACAAGTTTTCCAGGGGTCTTAACCCTTTTTCCAATTGTGATATCTTCCATACACAATTGTGGATCTTTTAAATTACTCCTAATAATATTTAAATTACCAATTAGAGATTCGGTAAAAGAAATCTTTGGCCCATAAACAAGTGACTCGGTTTCTGCCTTTTCAAGGGATCTTTCCACAGTTGAACCGACATTGGCAAGTATCCCATATGGTTCACCATCGATATAAATGTACGATTTTCCTTCTATTAAGGAGGAAACAACTTCTTTTAATTGATTAGCAACCGAAAGTTCAGCAATCGGGAGAATCTGTGCAAGACTTTCCGTTGTCCATTCATTTTGTGTACTTTGCTGGACAGGTGACAAGAGAAATTCATCAAAGCTTGTTTTATCAATGAGGCTGCTTAAAAAGCAATAGACAATTTTCTTCCCATTTTTATTTAAGGTTCGAAAATTCAGATCTGAACAATCGCCTATCGCTGTTTCCAATTCTTTCTTAAGATCATCCACATTTAAACTATGCGGTTTCTTATCCTCTGATCGTTTATTTTCCGATTTCCGCTTAAACATAAGCAACACCTTAACCATTCAATTTTTTTTATCTTTACCAGAACAACTAATATTATCCAAAAGAAAAAACAGAAGGGTGTCAGGCACCATGCGAAAAAATTCACATGGTGCCTGACACCCTTCGTTTGATAAATTTATTCAAAATAATACATTAAAGCGATTGTACCAGGCCCAGTATGGGTACTAATGGTAGGACCTGTATAATCAATTGAAAGATCCTGATAGCCTGTTAATTCTGAGATTGCTGCTTTTAGTTTAGAAGATAGTTCAATCGCTTCGGCATGAACAATGCCTGCACCAAGAATGGTTTTCTCTTTCACATCTTCCGTAAATTGTTTAGCCAAGTATTTAACCACCTGCGAATGACTTCGAACCTTGGCAACGGGGTTGTATTCAGCCCCTTCAAGGGAGGCAATCGGCTTGATATTTAATAACGAGCCAATAAATGCCTTCCCTTTTCCAATTCGGCCGCCCTTCACCATGTTTTCAAGTGTATCGACCATAATATAAAGTTTAGTATTTTCACGTATCTTGTCTAGGCGTGATAGAATTTCCTCCATACTCTTTCCCTGCTTCGCCATTTCCGCTGCTTCCTTAACCTGGAACTGGAGCGCCAACGAAATAAACTTCGAGTCAACAACGGTGACTTTAGTTTTTGTCATCTGTGCAGCGCTTTCAGCTGAACGAACGGTACCGCTCATTTTGCCTGTCATGTGGATCGATAAAACCTCATATCCTTCATCTCCGAGCCGGTCGTACACTTCAAGGAAGGTTCCAGCCGACGGCTGCGAACTTTTAGGTAATTCGTTAGATTGGTTCATCACTTGAATATATTCAGCCACATCTATGTCTACTCTATCTAAGTATGATTCTCCATTTATAGTTACGGACAATGGTACTACTACAATACCAAGTTTTTCTGCTATATCTAATGGCATGTCCATTGTTGAATCGGTTACAATTTTAATTTTGCTCAAAAAAGTCACTTCCCTACCAGTACTGCTTTGTATTATACAGTTAAGTGCAGTGGAAAGGAATAACATACATCACTTTTGATGATTTTTTAAAATTAGGCTGTGTTAAACTTGTCTGTTGATTTCCATTCCAGGCACATCGCTTTCCGCGGGCGTGCCNNAAAATCAACATTAACCTTTAACACAGCCTAAAATTAAAAAGCACCGCTGGGGGAATCCCTGCGATGCTCTGAATGCATTAAGCGTTATTCTTTAATTCTCCTATTTTAAACAAGCGTTCATAATCAGGCCATTTCATGATCTTTTTCAAATAATCTTTAAAGGAATAGCATTTTTTCAAGCTTTTTTCCTCGTAGAGCGACGTAACATACGTCTGTAAACGGACTTGGATCATAAATTTATAAGCGCTATCTTCCTCCAATACAGGAATTTCAATAATTTTAACCTTCTGTCCAATATCATTTTTGAACTCTAGGCTCTTGAATAACAAAATATCAATCCTCTTTTTCACCCGTTTGTGTATATTATACACCCAATGCGGTTCGAAATGTGTCTTATTCTGCTTGGAATGAGAAATATTTATGAATTTTTTAATAGTCATTAGTTATTACCCAATAATAAAAACAGGTCAATATGATGGGCTGGTTTTCTCATCAAGGTTGGTTAAAATAGAAGACTTTCATGAAAACCGTAACTACTTTAAATTTCAGTCCTGGATGAAAGAACTGAACAATTGCTAAAAAATTGCCCCCATTCCTATTGAAATGAGGGCTCACTTTTTGCTATTCCAGCTTATTTACGCTTCAACCATTTCTTCTGTTTCCTCTTCTTGCTGCTTTTTCAACCGTTTACGGTAAACAAATTTTGATAGATTAATGCTGATTTCATAAAGCAATAAAAGTGGTACGGTTACCACAAAATCAGACATAAAGTCTGGTGGCGTGATGACGATCGCGATAATAATAAGCACGAAGTAAGCATATTTACGAATTTTTGAAAGAACAAACGGATTGATAATACCCAGCGAAGTTAAAAACATAACAACAACTGGAAGTTCAAATAATACCCCGAATGGCAGCGTCATGTTTAAGATAAAACTAAAATATCTTTCGGCTGTGAAGTTTGTGACAAACATATCTTTACCTATGTTCACTAAAAAGTCTAACACCATAGGGAAAATGACAAAATATCCAAAGGCTAGTCCAATAATAAATAAGAAAAATAAAGCTGGAACATAGGAAAGGGTTATTCTTCTTTCATTCGGTTTCAATGCTGGTCTGACAAACAGCCAAATTTGTAAGGCGAGGACAGGAATGGTTCCTGCCACGGCAATTACGGTTGCCAGCATAAAATAGATCCACATAATATCACTAGGGCCGAGAACTAGTAATTTTTCATTTCCAACAAACCATTTATAGATATCATCAACATAAATAAAACCGACAATAAAAAAAACTACAAAGGCAAGTGCAGAAATAATAATCCGTTTGCGCAGTTCTTCTAAATGATCCACTAAATTTAATTCTCTATCATCCATGTACTTCCCCTGCCATTATCAAAAGATTAAAAAAGAGCACGTGCTTGTACTCTAGGTAAAACAACTTCAGTTATGATTATATACGAAATGTACCATGAAATTCCTTAGTCAAAAGGATATTTATAAAGAAGAAAAGGCGTAAGACGGAAATCTCACACCTTATTTAGTCAAGTTTTTCTTTTCTTCATCAATGTCGCTCATTACATCATCTGTGAGTTCACGAGTAGACTTTTTAAATTCCTTTAAGGTTTGTCCGAAAGCACGTCCGATTTCTGGAAGTTTCTTAGGTCCGAAAATAATTAATGCAAGTGTTAAAATCAAAATCAATCCGGGTACTCCGATATTTGAAAACATGGATGTACAGCCCCTTTAATTGTTATGTTATTGCTACTATGATTATATTACCTAAAATTCAATTTAGGTAAGTTATCATCAATAATTCATAGTAATTTCACAATATCAACTAAACATCATTGTAATATTTAGTGTTTCTTATCACATTATAAATTACTACTGACAATTTAACAATTACAACTAATGAAGTCAATCATTTAATTGTTATTTACACATTAGACTTTCGATTATATATTCTAAACTCATAATCATACGGATTTTTATCATCTCTTAGGCCTTTTTCAAGAGAAGCTAATTCCCATTCGCTTGAATCAAACTCAGGAAAAAATGTATCGCCTGGAAATTTATCATGAATAAGCGTAATGTAGAGCCGGTCAGCAGCACTGAATGTCTCTTTGAATATTTCTGCTCCGCCAATCACAAAGATTTCATCGTTTTGCTTCTGGCAATACTTGACAAACTCCTCAACGGAGGTAATAACCGTACAATCTTCACTGCGGTAATCAGCCTGGCGGGTAATCACAATATTCTCTCTGCCTGGAAGAACACGGCCAATGGATTCATGCGTTTTTCTTCCCATCGCAATGGGGTGGCCCATTGTAACCCGCTTAAAGAACTTTAAATCCTCAGGTAAATGCCAAGGAAGTTGATTATCTTTCCCAATCACTCTATTTTCGTCCATTGCGACGATAAAGGAAATCATACACTCACCACTCCTTTTATATGTGGATGTGGGTCATAGCCTTCAAGTGTAAAGTCTTCATACTCAAAAGAGTAGATATCTTTAACGGACGGATTTATTTTCAGGACAGGCAAAGCACGAGGCTCTCTCCCCATTTGTAACTTTACTTGTTCGAGATGATTTTGATAAATATGAACATCACCGAATGTATGGATAAATTCGCCTGGTTCTAGGTCACATACTTGGGCGATCATCATTGTTAGAAGCGCATAGGATGCAATGTTAAACGGAACGCCAAGAAAGACATCTGCTGACCGTTGGTACAGCTGACAGGACAATTTACCGTCTGCCACGTAAAATTGGAACATGCAGTGGCACGGTGGCAGCGCCATGTTGTCAATTTCCGCCACATTCCAAGCATTAACCAGAAGTCTTCTGGAATTAGGATTTGTTTTGATTTGGTCGATGAGTTCGCTAATTTGATCAACAGTTTTACCGTCAGCCCCTGTCCATGACCGCCATTGGTGGCCATAGACCGGACCCAATTCACCGTTTTCATCGGCCCACTCATTCCAAATACGGACGCCATTCTCCTGTAAATATCCAACGTTGGTATCTCCGTTTAAAAACCAAAGTAGTTCATAGATTATTGATTTTAAATGCAGTTTTTTCGTAGTCATGAGCGGAAAGCCTTCCGCTAAATTAAATCTCATTTGGTAACCGAAGGTGCTAATCGTGCCCGTACCTGTTCGGTCGCCCTTTTCGTTTCCATTTTCAAGGACATGCTTACATAAATCTAAATATTGCTTCATCCCGGACAACTCCCTTATCGCACATATTCATCTATTTTAACAATCAAAATCTAATTAGTGAAGCGATAGCTGTTTCATAAATTGAAATGTTTTCGGTGCTTTCATCCGTAATAGTTCTTTTGAATCAGAATTTAAAAAGTACAGCGCGAATGACTCTGCAAAATATTCCTCTGGATATTGAAAATAGCTGTTTCCTGGAAATAATTGTTCATGTTCATTTTCCACCAAATTCATAAATTCTTTCGAACCACTAATTTCATTGAACACATAGTGATCGATGGAATGCGCCAGTTCATGTAATTCTAAATTTATCGAACCGTGTCCTTGTCCTTTATCGCTCGCACCGATTTTAACTAATACCACTTTAGAACCACCAATTCCAGGGACATCATCCCAGGTTACATTATTGGTATACCCCCTAGGAATTTTCCCTTTCAGGTGACTTGCCGTTGGATTATCCGTAAGTTTTCCAGTAAATAATTTCATGCTGATTCCGTTATTAATTATTTTTTCTAATATAGAGTCAGGAATCGAGTCAATTCGGTTAATTATTTCTGCTGCTTCTTTTTGATCAAAACTTTGCTTAGGTAAGACAATAATTTGATCGAGGAGTGATAATGATTGATTGACTTTAAGTGATTGGTAGAGCAGAGAATTCGTAGAATAATCACCAAGCAAAACACCGACACCAGAAGCCTGCGAAGTAGTGATTGATGATAGAAACAAACCAGCGATTAATACTGAAACGATAGTTTTTCGCACCCTATCATCCCCTTGTCATTCATAGATTACTTGAATTATAACATGGGAACACGAATGCGGTTTCAGAAAATTATATGGAATTACTGGATAAAAAAAGGGAAGAAGCTGCCATAACGGCAGCTTCTTCAAGTTACACTTCTAAACCATAATTTCGGCAAAGGGCTGCTAATCCACCAGCAAAACCACTGCCAATTGCGTTAAATTTCCAATCACCATTATGACGATAAAGTTCACAAAATACCACAGCTGTTTCGACGGAAAAGTCCTCGCCAAGATCAAAGCGCAATACCTCATTCTCCGTTTCTTCATCAACAAGACGGACAAAAGCGTTAGAAACTTGACCGAAATTCTGAAATCTTGCATCCGCATCATGAATGGTTACGGTAATGGCGATTCGCTGTATATGTGATGGAACTTTACTGAAGTCAATCTTGATCTGTTCATCATCGCCGTCACCTTCACCTGTTCGATTATCTCCTGTATGTTCCACTGAACCAGAAGGGTGAACGAGTTGATTGTAAAAAATAAAGTCCGAATCGTTAACGACTCTTCCATTCGCATCAGCTAAAAACGCCGATGCATCCAAGTCAAAGTCATTTCCGCCATGATAACGATTCGTATCCCAGCCCAGACCACAAACTACTTTCGTTAAGCCTGGGTTTGTTTTTGTTAAATCAATTCTTTGCCCCTTTGACAAGTTAATACCCAAAAGGAATCACCTCAATTTGAACTTTTTACCTTACTTAACTAAAGGAACGAACGACTTCACTAAGGCTTGCTGCATTTGTCCCACTTCCAATAGCTGCAAACTTCCATTCATTGCCGTGACGATAAATTTCTCCTGTCACCAGGCATGTTAAACCGCTGTAATTGTCTGTTAGGTTGTAGTGAAGTAACTCTTGATTATTTCCTGGATTTACGACCCTGATAAATGCATTTTTAATCATTCCAAAATGCTGCTTCCTCTTAACACAGTCATAAATATTTACAACGAAAACAAGTTTCTGAATATTGGCCGGAACACGGCTTAAATCGATCATTACCTGCTCGTCATCACCGTCACCATCGCCTGTTAGATTATCTCCTGAGTGTTGTACACTGCCATCGTTGCTTCGCAAGTTTCCAAAGTATACAACATCCTTGTTGTTTTGAAGCTTATCGTTTGCGCCCAGCATAATTACTGAGGCATCACAGTCTACATTAGCTGCACTGCCACCGCCAAACAAACCTCCGAATAAGCCGCCGCCACCGCCGCTTTGAACTGGATCCCATCCTAAACCGACCATGATTTTAGATAATCCCGGATTGCTTTTTGTTAAATCCACACGCTGACCTTTTTGTAAATTGATAGCCAATTTAATCACTCCTATTAGCAATTTTTATATTAAGATTGTTTCAATTTTTTAAAGTTATCTTGCAGCTGCTCTAAACGTTTGGTGCCTTCAGCCCGCATTCGTTTATTTTCTTCTTCAATAGCCTTGGTCTCCTGCATACCCTTTATGATAATGTTCCACGATTCTTCAATCGTCTCAATTTTAATACTTGGACCACCAGCTAATCTCGCAATATCGGTACTTTGCTGCGAAATGTTCTGCGCATTCTTAAGAAGCATTTCGTTTGTCCTGCGGTCTAATTCACTCATCGAATCAGCCACTAGCTTTTGTCTTTTTGCTGCCATCGCTTGAATTAACCCATTCTTAAAAATCGGAATGGTCGTGACAAATGCCGAATTAATTTTGCCAATCAGTTTCGTATTTCCTCTTTGTAAAAGACGAATCTGAGGAGCAGTTTGCAGAGCAACCATTTTTGCCATTTCCAGATCATAGATGCGCTGTTCCAATAACTCAATAACATTTTTGAGCGAGTCCAATTGCATGGAAGCCATCTGATCACCAGCAGCTGTCCGGGCTTCAAGCTGTGGAAGTTGATCATTCTTTAATTCCTCTACTTTTATTTCACCCGCAACAATATATTTTTCAAGGGTCAAATAGTATTGATAGTTTTGCTCATACATTTGTTCGAGCATATTGGTTGAATCAACCATTTCATGCTGATATTTGGATATTTCTATGTATACCTTATCAATTTCAGACCCCATCGTTTGGTACTTGCCGAACAGTTTTTCGACCATCTTTTCACCCTTTTTGAAAAGCTTTCCAAAAAGTCCGCCTGACGTCTTTTGAAAGTCCTTTGCATCAAACTTATCCATGATGCGGCCCAGTTGTTTAAGAAGTTCCCCTGAGTCCTCTACTTTCGTTGTCCGCATATTATTTAATATCTGGTCAGAAAAACGGGAAATTTGTACAGCAGGTTCCTTCCCAAACTCTAACACTTGAATTTGGTCACGTTCATCAATCGTCCGGGCCAAATTTTGAATTTCAGGTTCTTTTCGAAGCGCAAGTTTAATGTCAGAGACTTTTGTTTCTGTAAGGATGTCATCTGCACCTGCTGGCGTTAAGCTGCTTGATGGATTAGGCGTAAGATTCACTTATTAATCTCCCCTTAAATTTTTTAAGATTCCTTGGAAAAGCCCTTTTTTGAAAATGGACGGTTCCTTAAACTCCAATTCAAAAACAACATCTTCGAGCCAATGCTTATCAAATAACCGTTCGTCAAGAAAATTTTCAATATCATTATGGCCAGGAGGATTATACAGGATGATATCAATCCCAAATTGATTTAAGAGTAAAAGCAGAGCTGCATCGGATCTTGACAGCATACCGGCCATTTCATTATTGAAAATGATTAACTTCGGAACATGTTGGGAGTAGTCAAATTTCTCAATCAACTGAATAATCGGTTTAGGCATAAACAAGGCCTGGGTAAATAAATACATTTTTACGTCTTCTATCGTTTCCGTTGGCAGGGGCTTTAAACCTGGTTTATCACATATTCTTCTGACTGCGTTAGCAATTCCTTTTTGTAAGCCGGTGGAAAGGAATGAGTAGGGCCAATAATGTGACTTCATCATGATTTCAGGGTTAATCAAGCCGTCCTTACCGTGGGCATTTCGATAATGAAAGCGAAAGTCACTCGTGCTTTCCATCGTGATTGGCAAACGTCGAATCAGTAAACTATGTTCTAATTCACTCAGTGATTGCAAGCGGTCCCAGTACTCTTTACGATTCTTACTCACTCCCTGAATCTTAGCAAAGATGGAAGGAATTTTAACTTGTCCGTTCCGCACCTCAAAATCAGGCCGAATCATTGCTATTTCTTTGCCAAGGATAAAAAGTTCATCATACGTGGTTTTTAACGTAATTGAAGACGGTGTGTAATCCCTTAATTGCCATGGCTTGTAAAGGCCAGAACCCTCTTGGTTTAAAATGGTCTCAATTTCTTTGGAAGCACGGTAAGCAACCGTTGCTTTACGAGTCCGCTTTGCCCTAGGGAATGGTTCTGCAAGGATGCGATTAGGGTATTCATGAGAGAATACCGCCTCTTGAATCATCCCTTCCAAGATATCCTTACCTTCAGGATGAAAAATGACCAGATCACAGCCTAGCTTTATTAAATAATATATAAAATATTGGTGACTTTTCTTAAAATCGCCATACCACAAAAATTTGGGCATTTCTTTTTGTGGATCGCACTTTTCCAAAACTGGCTCTAAATGATTGATAGACCATTTCACAAGATCAACCAGGACCCGCCTTAAATCATGGTTAACTAACCCGTCTTTTTCACTCTTAGCGAACATCTCTAATGTTGCAATCATCGCTTCGCGCAGTTTCCGATGTATAACTGGGTTCCTTGATTTCAACAATAGCTGTTCCCCTTCAAGAAAAGCGGTAAATCGGTTGATGGACAGCTTTTGTTCTCGATGGATATTGATGACCTTTTGAATGGATTGAAAGTGATGGTTATTAATCGTTTTATCCAGTGATTCTTCACTTAATAAATGCAAATCCCATTCCGGATTATTCACATAATCAAAGAGCTCGTTATAATAGTGGTCCTGGTCGATAGGTATTCCAAGGAACTTCCCAATTACTTGCCCAATGTGAATAGTGCCATTTTCTAATGAATAATTTGGCCGCTCTGGCAATGATTTCTTCAGCAAAGCCTGCCAATTTTCATATGAAAGGGCAACAGGTTGGGCCTTTAACTGATTATATGATGGATTCATTCATAATCCCTTCCCTCTAGAAGCGAAAGCTTTTTTTTCAAGCGTTTAGAAAATTATGTAAGGTTTCCATAACATCATATCACAGTTATTTAATTGGTTCATTTGTTTATACGAAACTCCTTAAAAAATGTTTCATACAACATGTATTTCCCTAATTCTTCACCTTTTTCCTTGTCCTTACATACTATTGAGTACTCACACTAAAGTAGGTGACTCAAATGCGTTTTTTATATAAGCGGCCGCGGATGGAGCAGATACAAGAGGAATTGGATACCGTTATGGATGTAATGGTTTCAGATGTTTTTGTTTATCTAGATTTATTTGTTTTCAGTTTCATCTTTACGTTTCTACTATCTCCAATATTGCAATCATTAGCCTTGTCAGTCCTATTCTGCTTAGGAACGTATAGTTTATTTTCCTGTGTTTATTTTTTCGTTATTACCCGAAAAGAGAAAAAAATTAAACTGTAAGACGAAGCAGTTGTAGAAATTGTAGGATAATCTCCTCCCCTGCACCGATCCCCTTATTTTTTGTCAGAGTATAATCATTGGTGCCTGACACCCTTGCCAGTTCCCCATGGGCCGGGACAAAACGATAGTGGCAGTTTTTCAGAAAGTCCCAATCTAGTATGGAGTCCCCCGCACCAGCAATTACTTTCATTCCTTCTCGTTTTGAGATATATTCAAGTGCGTCTCCTTTGCTAATTGCTCGAGGGATAAAGTAGAGTTTTCTCCCTTGTAAGGAGATTCTCCATCCATTTAGAACTGCCACTTTATGAATCACTTGGAGATCAGAAGCAGGTGGAAGACTGTTTAAGATGAAATAGAAAAATAAATTTTCTGCCTGCTTCATTTGCCCATCAAATTGAAAACTTTCCTTTTTTAACTTAGCAAGCAGTTCCTTTTGGGTAACTGATTCCTCCGTCATACGGTTGATAATATGTGCTGACCACTCTTTCAACAACATACCCTGATAAATGATATTGGCCCCATTTGAAGTGATTGCATATTTAATTGCAATGTCATCCTTAAAAATATGAAAACGGTTAAATTGTTCCGTTGTCCTTGTGGTAACTGGAATAAATAAACTATTCATTGCTAACTCTTTTAATGCTGAAAAGGATGTTTCAGTCATATAGGCAACCCAGTTATCGTCTTTTCTTTCAACTGGTTTAAGAAGGCTTGGATCATCGTTACCTAGATCCTCAATCGCCCGGTTTGAATAAACCAATGTACGGTCAAGGTCAGATGCAAAAATCATACATTACTCTCCTTAACCGATTTAATTAAGCCGCAGCATAAATACTTTAAGTTTGGATATGGTACGACTTCTACTCCCTTTTCTTCTGCGAGCATAAGAATATGTTTGACGAATGGACTTGAAGGATCACGCATCAGAATTTTCCATGGAACCCTGCGAAGTAATACTCTCGTTGTTTCGCCAACCCCTGGTTTAATAAAATGAGGGCTCCCAATTCCAAATTCAGTTTGAATTCGTTTGACGTCCTCCATCCCTAGGAATCCCGTTTCTATTCTTTCGTCAACCATGTTTCGAGCGACCTCAGCAGCTTCCACAGAAATGGTTCCAAATTCCTTACTAATCAAATCAATATATTGATTGGAAACATCGATGGGAATCAATTCCTGGTAATACTTAGCTCCATGGAAATCATCCTTGCCGATATATAGATCATTTAAAACGGTTCTGCTTACCAACCCAGATACGGTTGAGTTAAGACAAGCGCTTGGGATTAAAAAATCTTCCCTTGTTCCAAACAATGTCGTGCAGTAGCCGGGATCAGCAATAACTGCCAATGTGTCATCCAGTGAGACCCCGTATTTTTTTTTGTACTCGTGACAGGCTTTTGTCAATTCTTTCGAAATGGCCCCCTTACCTGTCCATCCATCAACAAACTGAATTTCAGCATTAGGGTGTTGAGTTAAAATGTAATTCAAGGCATTTTCATCGATCCCTCTATCACGAATGATAGATATACTATAATGCGGCACTGAAACATGGTAGTTCAAGTGTATATATCTTTTTATCAAAATTCCAACCGGTGTTCCTGCACGTGCAAGGGACACGAGCACAGTCTTATCACCTTTCGATTGATAGATTCGTTCGGCCACAATCCCAATGCATAAGGCCACTTTTTTCTTATACTCCTTGAGAGTGGACCAGAATAATTCCACATAGGCATTTGGCGGCTGGTACTCGATAGGTAACGATTCACTGTAGTGAACACCTGATTGAACCTTCATTTCTCGATTCTCTGTGGTATCCTCTAGAGAAATCTCACTTAAATCCTTTAATAGAAATTGAACGTCCTCCGCTTTATAACTTCCGATGCTTGCTGGTTTATTGGTTGTGCTTTTCATTTTGTTCCCCTCGATTATTAGAAAAATAGACGAGCCTAATCATCTTTATTTGTAATTTCTCTAGTTCTTTCAGAAGCGGCTGTAAACTCTCTAATTCTACTTTTCTTTCCATGAAAACAAATAATTCATCGTAGAATCCTGGAGGGATGTTGTAAACAAAGTGTGTAATCGATAGGGCTTCCGGATTTGGAAAAGATACACCGAACCTTGCCCCATAACCCACTTTGTTTTCGATGAAGATAGGGCTGCGGGTGGTCGATTGATAAAAAACCCCATTGCCCATGAGAGATGCGAGTTTCATGGGAAGATACATAAACTCTCCCGTTCCTAAGCAAAGAGTCTTATTCCCCGATCTTTTTTGATTCAATTTCGCCGCAGCTAGAGAGGCTATATGGTGAAGATTATTATTTTCTGAACTACTCAGACCAAATCGACCTGTTTCGTAAATAAATGCTGATTGATTCATTGGGTTATCCACTGATAAGGTTGTTTTCGAAAAAAAAGAAGATATGTCAACCCATTCTACGGTTGCCTTGGCATACTTTTTCCTTTCGGTGATTGGCGAGTGGTTTGCTATTTCTCGCATCTGCTTCACCTGTACCTTACCCGTTATCAAACTTACGACATTAATTTTTATACCAAGTTCCTGTTGAAACTGTTGAAATCTTTTTCGATCTTGTTCTGAACGCCAATCCAAAATGGAAACGATCGTATAAACACGTCTCGGGAATTTATTATGAATGGATTTGATAATATTTAAGGCCGTTTTACCAGTGGTCAATTCATCATCAACAAGGATTATTTCTCGTTCATTTTGAATCATCTCTAACGGAATATAGCAGCGGTGGGATGTTGCATGAGAATGCTCTTCTTCAAAGGTAATTTCCGGTCTCATCTGGTTGATTTCTTCCCGAGTGGTATGGAAATATTCGGCGTTTTGAAAACAATCAAAGAAGGCATGCCCCAGCGCTGTGGCCGTTTCAGCAAAGCCAATCACAACTGGACTAACATGTGTAGGAATAAACGCCCTACTCTTGTATATTTCTTCTCTATAAAATGAGGTTAATAGTTTCTCCGTTTCTACATATTTGATTCCCTGAACCATTTCTAAATATCTGGCACCTAGGAGGGCAGCAGTCAACAGCCCTTTATGGGGATTTATCGGGATATGTTTACCAAGCACCTTACTTACGAAAAGGAACGAACGCTTCTTATTTATCCTTGCCGCCATGGTAAATAACTCTTGGATGGATAACTCATACGGATTTTTAGTCACTTCTATCTCGGTTTCAATCGATTCTAAAATATTATACGTATACTTCTTTTTTGATAAGGTCGATGGTTGTGAATTCTTCATGCAGCACCCCGTATAACTTTGATTTTAAGATGGTTTTCTTAGCCCAATAATAGTGAGGTTTAATCTCATTCATTTTATTTTCAAAATTACTTTTCATTACACCAATTTCCCCTGTTGCTGCTGCAATGATATTGCTGGCATCAATGAATTCTTCGTAGGAAACCACATTAAGGGCTTGAACGACTTTGATATGTGTGGGATGGATGATCGTTTTTCCAGTTAGCCCGTTTGCGATATCCATGAGGATTTCCTGAATTAATCCATCCATATGATCATCAATTAACCTCGCCCGCCATTTCAGCCCTTCATCGCCATACCTTTCACGAAAAGGGGTTTGCCTTAACTGTGGCTTGAGCATTCTTTTTTTCGAAGAAAAATACTCCCAGACAGGACCAGAAACAACGTAAGGACTGTCAAAACGTTGAAAGACATTGATTATGTCAGAAATGCAATCTCTCAAAACAGCAATATCATACACCGTTGTATCTGCACTTCGGCGTATTCCATATAATCCACTAAAATCGGTCGCCCCAATCCGGACATTTAGAATATGTTCCTTGAAGCGATCAAGCAGGTTTTTTATACTTATTAATTCTTCCATTCTTGATTCTTTTTGGATGACCTTAGCTGTCTCCAAAACCGGCATAGCATAAAATGGATGCTGCTTAGTATGAATTCGACTTACCTCTAATAATAGTTCTTCACCTGTTTCGGCGCTGAATTTTGGAAGCACTACCCCTGTTAGAAGATGAATGGCATCAGTTAATTGAGCGGTTACCCTTTTAAACTGCTCGAGATTTCGAATTCTGATAAACATTAGTGGGAGATCCCTATAGCTTAGGAATCCCTTATTCATTTCTGCATGTAACATTACCAACTCATGGATGAGCATTGCCTCCGCATCCATTACCTCGTGATCCCCTACGGCATCTTCCAAGTCGATGACAAGAGAGGTTAATCCTTCATGCTTTTTAGATAATATTTCTTGATGAATATTAGGGCGTGTTGCTGGCATATAAAGAGTAGCTCCCAAACCATAGGATAGGAGTTCGAGGTTAGAATATTTAGTAAATGTCTGCGGTTTTTGATAGAAGAAGCGTTTAATTTCATCCTCGTAAAAGTATGTAAAAAATTCCATAACCAATTTCTCCTCTTTTAAAGCTAAAAAATAGAGGAGACGGACTCTCGTCAGCTCCCCTTTTTAATCAATAGTTTATGATTGGTTTTGTTTACTGGCTTCTTTCTTTTTATTCATGAAGTGAACAATAAAGGTAGCGCCAAATGTTATAGCGAGAATGATAAAGAAATGTAATGATTCAATATGAATGTTAAATAACGGTAAAGTTAATGCCATCTTAATAGAAATAATCAGGATTAAGATATAAGCAGTGGTTTCAAGTTCTGGAATTC
Source organism: Bacillus sp. AFS073361 (assembly GCF_002567005.1). Classification (GTDB taxonomy): domain Bacteria; phylum Bacillota; class Bacilli; order Bacillales; family Cytobacillaceae; genus Neobacillus. The sequence continues at coordinate 6,408 of NZ_NUZU01000009.1, read as the reverse complement.
TGTCAATTAAGGTAAGGAATACACCAGCGACACCTCGCATCATTAACACACCGAGGATACCACCTACAAACAGAATCCAAACTTGGTTGCTGACCCCAAATGCAGCAAGAACGCTATCGACGGAGAAAGCAATATCCATTAATTCAACAGCTGCTACGGTTCCCCAGAAAGTACCAAATAAACGGATTAGTAAGCCACCTTGATTAATTCCTTCTGCTTCCTCTTCATCATGACCAGTATCGCCTTTTCGCTTATCGATGAAATACTTAATCGCTAACCAAGCAAGATACGCAGCCCCAAGAGCTTTGATGACCCAAAACTTGATTAAGTATACTCCAATTCCAATTGCGATAAATCGGAATATATATGCTCCTAATAAACCGTAAAACAAAGCTCTTTTCCGCTTTTGAGGCTCCAAGTGTTTCACCATTACGGCTAAAACAAGAGCATTATCTGCAGAAAGCAAACCTTCTAAAATAATAAGTGTTCCAATAAGTCCCCAGCTGACCGGATCTACTAATATCTTACCCCACATATCTAAATCAAAAAATTGTGCATATGTGTCCAAGATATGATTAATAACTGACATTTAGAATAATTCCTCCCAAGTTGTTAAGAAAGTTTTTGTAAAAAGACCCAGTATCAAACTGGATCTTTTACAATTAATAATTAACCAATTTGTAAGCCGAAGTCTGTAGCAAGTGCTGCTAATCCGCCTTGATAACCGCTGCCAATGGCACTGAACTTCCATTCACCATTGTGGCGATATAATTCACCGACAACAATGGCTGTTTCAATCGAGAAGTCCTCACCTAAATCATAGCGAATCAATTCTTCCCCATTAGCTTCATTATAGATACGGGCATAGGCATTTGAAACCTGTCCAAAGTTTTGGTTTCTGCTATCGGCATCATGAATTGTAATAGTAAAAGCAATGCGTTGAATATTAGCAGGAATCGTTGTAAGATTTACTTTTACACCCTCGTCATCACCATCGCCAGCGCCTGTTCGATTATCACCAGTATGTACTACAGCACCATTTGCCCCTTGAGGATTATTATAGAAAATAAAGTCAGTTTCATTCGTTACTTTCCCATTTTCCCCCAATAAGAAAACGGAAGAATCTAGGTCAAAATCATTGCCGCCATCATATTTGTTCGTGTCCCAACCTAGTCCAACGACCACATTTGTTAATCCTGGATTGGTTTTTGTTAAATCAACTTTCTGACCTTTTGATAAACTTACTGCCATTTTTCATTCCTCCAATTTAAGTAATAGTCTATTTACGAGTTTGTCATAAAAAGGTTTCAATTATTATAATAAATTTTTTTTGTGCTTATTAGCAAATCACTTAACTCATCCATTTGGGTGGTGTATTTTTAGCCCAATAAATGGCGCCCAATTCATGGTGGTTCTGAAAATCATCGTGATAGGTGTGATAATGAAAATTAAACCAGTAGCCTTCTTGTGGCGGATTATCCCGTCTCACATGGAAACGAAGGACATCTTTATCAGTACCTCGATTTTTAATATTAAATATTTTCTCCGAATGGCCTGCTCCGGGTTGTTCTGTAATAGTGAGATTTTTTAAATCTTCTTCAGGAAATTGAATGGCCATATCCTCAAGCGCACTTTCGATATTCGGTAAAATAATTTCTTTGAATTCATTTTCGATGACAGGTTTTATTTTGGTACCAAATTTCTGATAAGACTGGATTTCTGCTTGTTTCATCAGATCTTCTATAAATTTGTCTCTATTAAACTCGGATTCTTCCTCAAAATTGTTCAGTTGTCCATATGCATTTTCTGTTGACGGCGATTCAAACGTATCAAGATCGGTGAAATTCTCTGCTTTTATATGGTCCATTAATTGTGTTGGTGTAACAAGTCCAAATGTTAAAACGGATACTAGTACAAATAACGTTTTACGGACCCAATTATTCATTATTAATCACCTTATTCTTTATCAATTTTCTATTATTATTTCAAATTAGTTACTATAAAAATATTATACTGCTTTTTTCATATAATTGGAAAAATTTCCGTCTTCAACACAAAAAAAAAAGAGGATGTCGGCTGACATCCTAATTAATAATTAACAATGGGCTTCGAATGCCCCAAGTAAATTATGCATTACTGATTCCATCGGCATTCCTTCAATATCATGTCTTGGAATAAAATGAACAACTTGTTTATCTTTTAATAATGCCATTGAAGGAGATGATGGTTCAATTCCTTCAAAATACTCACGCATTTTTGCGGTTGCTTCTTTATCCTGTCCAGCAAACACGGTTACGATATGATTCGGTTTTTTCTCGCTATTTAGGACAGCTTGAGTTGCCGCAGGACGAGCCAACCCAGCCGCACAACCGCATACGGAATTTACGACAACAAGCGTTGTACCACTCACATTTTCCATAAATTGTTCTACCTCTTGTGCTGTTGAGAGCTCTTCAAAACCAGCTCTTGTTAATTCTTCACGCATCGGTAAAACCATTTGTTTCATATATTCTTCATATGCATTTGACAATTTTAATCACTCCGTTTCGGTTCATACACTTTAGAATACCTAATCTACTGCTTATTTGCAATTTTATTCAACGCTCTTCCTGGCTTCCGTCATCTGCTTCCAAACAGAACCCTTTGCTTCTGAGCCGCCTTCTATTCTTTCGATTGCCATTTTTATTTGCAAACTGACTTCAAACTCCGAATCATTTTCGGCAGCTTTTAATGCTGGAAGTGCTTTTGCATCGCCTGCTTCATATAAAAACATAGCTGCCCGCCAGCGGACAAGCTTGCTTCTATCCTGTAATGCCTGCATCATTTCGTCTGTGGCTTCCGAAAAGCCTAAATCTGATAGACAATCACCTGCCGTCCTGCGAACAGTCACCGTTTTATCTTTCAGTGCCTTATATAGTAATGGCAGTACTTTCTTTTCCTTGATCATACCGAGGTAAACGGTTGCTAACCTTCGGATCGAAGCCTTTTCGTCGGATAATGCTTTTTCAAGGACAGGTAAATCCTCTAATTCAGGGTCATCCATTTGTTCCAGAACCTGATAGCGAATTTGCCAATCCGGATGATTTAACTCTTCTACCGATACTTTTTTGCGTTTTTTACTATATTTTTGTTCCGGCTTAGGATCCGTTGATTGAGCTTTTGCAACCAATTCTTCAAGCCGTACCTCAGGATAGGCGGCAATTAGTTCGTCCACCACTTCCTGGCCGATCTGATCAAAATCTCCATAGCGGACGCCTTGATTTTGCCACTTTCTAAGTAAAAGATAATGGTCATCAGGCAGCTGTGCCCGTTCTCTAGCGTTTAAAAAGTATTCCGGCATGCCAAACCGCTTTTCAGTTGTGCCGTCCGTCAACTTTACTTGGATAGGTATATCTTTAAACATTTGGATTTCAACTTTGATCTCACCAAAATGTTCGTTGATCTGATTGTTTCGTTTAATTTCCTCAGCTTTTTCTCCAAATGCTTGGCGTACTTGCGGCAATAATTCCTTCCAATCATATTTCGCATTTCGTTCAATGGCAAGGAAATCTGCTACATGATAAACACCTTTTATACCATCAATTTGAAGGATGGTTTGAATCCTAGCTGGTGCATCGGCAGCAGTTTCTTTTTTATAATTATGGCTTTTCCCCATGGGAAGTTCTTCATCTAGTATGATTTTCATTGTATTTGGACTTGGCGTTGGTTCAATCGCCTTAATTCTCAACACGACCACCTCATTCCTTTTCCGCAAGTTCGGCCAAGTATGACCAGCGCTCAATTAAATGCTCGAGTTTCTCGTTCAATTCAGTTTCTTGCTTCATTAAATCTTGTGCCTTGGTAAAATCACTGCCTGTCTTTGCCATTTCAGAAGCTATTTCTTCCAAGCGGGCTTCGGTTGTCTCGATGTCTTCATCAATGGATTCCCATTCTTTTTTCTCTGAATAGGTCATTCTTTTCTTTTTTTCTTTTTCAATTGGTTTTGTTGGCTTAGCGGTAACAGTGACTGTTTTTTGTGCCTCTAATGCTGCTTCCTTTTCAAGATACTCTGTATAATTTCCATAAAAGGATTCGATTGCCCCTTCCCCTTGTAGAACGAGAAGCTGCTCAGCTACCTTATCTAAGAAATAGCGGTCGTGGGAAACTGTAATCACCACTCCTGGAAAATCCTCTAAATAATCTTCGAGAACGGTCAGTGTCTGTGTATCAAGATCATTTGTAGGTTCGTCCAATAGAAGCACATTTGGTGCTGTCATTAGTATTTTCAATAAGTACAAACGTCGTTTTTCTCCACCCGATAACTTGCGGATTGGTGTTCCGTGCGTAAATGGCGGAAACAAAAAGCGTTCGAGCATTTGGGCCGCTGAGATTGTTTTCCCATCCGATGTGTTTACCACTTCGGCTGTCTCCTTAATGTATTCAATCATCCGCTTATTTTCATCCATGTCTTCGCTTTCCTGGGTATAATAAGCAATTTTCACGGTCTGACCCATGATGAATTCCCCTTCATCAAGCGGGATTTGTTTGGCAAGAACATTTAACAATGTTGATTTACCTGTCCCATTTTTCCCGATAATACCTATTCGATCCCCAGGCTTCACAAGCAAATCAAAGTGATGTAAGATCGTTTTTGGTCCAAATCGCTTGGATGCATCCTTCAGTTCGAAAACCTGTTTGCCTAATCGGCTGCCATTTAAAGTGATATCAAGTTTCTCAGCGGTTGGCTTTCCACTTGAAACCTTATCATCGAGCTCTTCGAATCGTTGAATTCTGGCCTTTTGTTTTGTTGTTCTTGCTTTTGCACCGCGCCTGATCCACTCAAGTTCTCTTCTGAAAAGATTTTTTCTTTTTTCAAAAGTCGCAGCTTCATTCTCTTCACGAATCGCTTTTGCCTCTAGAAAGGCCGCATAATTGCCTTTATAACTATATATTTGCCCGCCATCTAATTCAAACATTCGATTGGCCACTCGGTCCAGAAAGTAACGGTCATGTGTGACAAGCAAAATCGACCCGCTATATCTGCTTAAGTACTCTTCCAGCCACTTCACTGAATCAAAATCTAGATGGTTGGTTGGTTCATCTAAAATAAGTAAATCTGGTTCAGCAATCAAAACTTGTGCTAATGCGACACGCTTCTTCTGACCACCGGACATCTCACCAATTCTTTTTGTAAAATCTTCTATTCCTAATTTCATTAATATTGATTTGGCATTCGTGCTCGCATCCCAGGCATTTAGTGCATCCATCTGCTTTTGCAAACGAAAAAGGTCTTCTTGCACTTTTGTGTCATTTGGTGAAGCGGAAAGGTCCAATAAAGTTTTTTCATAGGAGCGCATCAGTTTTAAAATGGGTGCTTCCCCGGCAAAGACTTGTTCAAGGACGGTTTTATCCCCATCTAATTCCGGTTGCTGGTTTAAAAATGTGATTGAATAATCTTTGCTCGTGATGAGTTTGCCTTCGTCCGGTGTATCTAGTCCCGCAATAATTTTTAAAAGTGATGATTTACCGGTCCCATTGACCCCGATTAAACCGACGCGTTCTTTTTCCCCAATTGTAAAGGAAATAGAATTAAAGAGTTGTTTTTCCCCATATGTTTTTGAAACATTTTCAACTGTGAGCATTTTCATACTTGTCCATCCCATTCTTGGTAAAATTGTCCTAAAAATGTGACCATCATTTGTTGACGACTTTCTGCCATTTTTCGTGCCGTATCTGTATTTAGTAAGTCTTTCAATTTAAGCAATTTTTCGTAAAAATGATGAACACTTGTTGATTTCCCTTTTCGATACTCTTCTACCGTCATTTCATTTCTTACTGAAATGCTCGGGTCATAGATGGATTGCCCTTTTTTGCCGCCGTAGGCAAACGCCCTAGCAATCCCAATGGCTCCAATCGCATCTAAACGGTCAGCATCCTGAACAATTTTTGCTTCAATCGTGGACAGTGTTGTCGTTTGTCCACCCTTAAAGGAAATCGTTGCGATAATTTGTTTTATATGTCTTTTATCATTATCTGTCAGCGGTAAGGTTTGTAAAAAGGATTCCAGTTTTTCTTCCCCTTTTTCACAGCTTTCATTAAGCTTTTCATCTGATATGTCATGGAGGAGGGCCGCCATTTCAATAATGAACGGATTTCCTGCCGTTTCTTCCTTGCAAATATGTAGGGCATTTCTTCGAACACGGTCCACATGAAACCAATCATGGCCAGTAGCATCTTCCCCTAATTCATTGCGGACATAATTTTCTGTTGGTTCTATCATTTGGTTTTTCATTTTCTCGAACACCTACTTTCACCCTTGCTATTTTATCATGAAAAACAAATAAAAAATAACCCCGAAGAAACGAGGACACTGAAAAAGTCCCTGAATTTAGGTTTCGTGTATAAAATGGTCTGTTGATTTCCTCTCCA
>NZ_NUZU01000114.1 GCF_002567005.1 Bacillus sp. AFS073361 | reverse complement strand
GATATATTCACAGAGATAATGATTGCGCCGAAGTGGGATTTATTTTCGACCCACACGCACAGGGGAAAGGCTACGGATATGAGTCGCTGCGCGCCGTGTGTGATTACGCGTTTAATGAGGGGGGAATTCGCCGTCTCACCGCCACGGTGACGGTGGGCAACCTCGCCTCCCGCGCCCTGCTGGAAAAAACGGGCTTTGTGCTGGAAGGCGAGCTGCGTGAAAACTACTGGCTTGCTGAGCGCTGGCAAAACGACTGGATATTCAGCCTGTTAAAACA
>NZ_NUZU01000113.1 GCF_002567005.1 Bacillus sp. AFS073361 | reverse complement strand
TAATAGCTCACTGGTCGAGTCGGCCTGCGCGGAAGATGTAACGGGGCTAAACCATGCACCGAAGCTGCGGCAGCGACGCTTATGCGTTGTTGGGTAGGGGAGCGTTCTGTAAGCCGTTGAAGGTGTGCTGTGAGGCATGCTGGAGGTATCAGAAGTGCGAATGCTGACATAAGTAACGATAAAGCGGGTGAAAAGCCCGCTCGCCGGAAGACCAAGGGTTCCTGTCCAACGTTAATCGGGGCAGGGTGAGTCGACCCCTAAGGCGAGGCCGAAAGGCGTAGTCGATGGGAAACAGGTTAATATTCCTGTACTTGGTGTTACTGCGAAGGGGGGACGGAGAAGGCTATG
>NZ_NUZU01000112.1 GCF_002567005.1 Bacillus sp. AFS073361 | reverse complement strand
ATGTTTGATGATATCGACCTGCTGACCATGCTACAGCTGGTGGCGCGGGTGGTCGCCGATTCACTAGGAAATTTTTTGCCCGTGAGCCCTACCAGCGCGACGGCGGACCAGCCTCAGGGCTAACCCTCAACAGCCTGCCTGACGGGCTGTCTTATCTCCTTGACCCGGTTGACGCCGGGTTAATCCCTTATTACGCGCTGAAGGATGGATCAGTCGATCTGTGCGATATCGCGCTGATGAATGACCACCTGGCCGTTAAGGCTGACAACCAGCGCCGTATAGAGAAATGGAGAGAGGATAATGAACGCTGAGACTATTAAAGATTTCCTCGTCTCGCTCGGATTCGATATCGATGAAGCGGGCGCGTCAAAGTTCGACTCTGTTCTCGCCGGTAC
>NZ_NUZU01000111.1 GCF_002567005.1 Bacillus sp. AFS073361 | reverse complement strand
ATTTCTTCACCGTCTGCAAAAGCCAGCTGGCTGACGATACATTTTATTCCCGGGTCTCTGACCGCCGCACCAAATACGTGGCATCCCCCAAATGATGTTCCCCACAGGCCAATACGCTGGGCATCAAGGGAGGGCTGTTCTCTTGCCCAGTTAACAACAGAGATAATATCGTCAATTTGCATAGCAGGGACCAGGCGTCCGCGTTCGCCGTCACTGTCCCCGAAACCACGGTAATCAAACGTGATGGTGGAAAATCCGGCGCGGGTAAATGCTTCAGCAAAATCAGGTAGCAGAATTTCTCTGATACCACAGAAGCCATGACATAAGATG
>NZ_NUZU01000110.1 GCF_002567005.1 Bacillus sp. AFS073361 | reverse complement strand
GGTTTATGAGGTACCCGTTTTGGTATCGTTATTAAAGGTTTAAGACTGTTTACCGCAATACATCACCAAAACACCTCCTGAGCAGGCTAAAACACTGGTGACGATTGAAACAAAAAAAGCCCTGTAGGGCTTTTTGAATAACAGGCTGGGTTCATGCACTAATTGATCGCTTCAGCGTAAATACCTGGCTTTCTATTTTTTACCCGAGGATTTACTGGGCTTTAACTTATCAGTATTTCCCGGCGTATCTTTATTGTCACGGCGGCGTTGATCAAGC
>NZ_NUZU01000109.1 GCF_002567005.1 Bacillus sp. AFS073361 | reverse complement strand
CGATTATGCCAGCACGTCTGTTGCTGGCAGCTTAGCTATCGGTCTAAAAGCTGATCCATTAATAATTCTTCGTATAGCCCAGAGGTATCGGGCTTTATTACAATATCCGTTATTTCGAAGCGTTCAAGTACAAATTGCAGATATTCTGGAGTAACGTAGTATGGATCAGGTTCAGCCAGATTAGTATAGAGTGGGTCTTCTGCTGCATTAATGTCATAATCAATGCACATATGAAACCACTGCAAAGGTGGATCCCAGCCTAACATCACCTGAACAATTCCCTGATTGCTTTTCACCTCATACCAGTGCTGGCTCATATTCAGTCCTTAAGAAAATTTGTCATCGGAATAAAACACGA
>NZ_NUZU01000108.1 GCF_002567005.1 Bacillus sp. AFS073361 | reverse complement strand
GCCGGTTTGCGCGGCGCGCAGCACGGCGGGCTGGCGACGTGCACGCCACCACAGGCCAAAGCCGAGCAGGGTGGTGCAGGCCAGGATCAGCGTACTCAGTTGCCATAGCCACAAGCGACTGTCGTCCGGTGCGGTGATGATGGTCGGCGTAGCGGGGGTGTCCACCACCAGGCTTGGGTTGTTGGCCACTTGCAGGGTGCGCGCCGGCAGGCTGGTATGTTCAAGG
>NZ_NUZU01000107.1 GCF_002567005.1 Bacillus sp. AFS073361 | reverse complement strand
CCTTTCAAAATTTGTTGTTGGTCAAATGCATTCGGGAAAAATGCGCACGTTAGATTTGACACATTTGATAGTAGACGAAGTTCAGGATACAGACTCTATACAATTCTCATGGATAGCATTGCATACAAGAGCTGGAGTCTATACGAGCATAGTGGAGACGATGATCAGGCCATCTACTCCTTCAGATCCTCAGGAGGAGTCAAAATATTTCAACAGTTTGAAAAACACTTCAGACCTAACATATTTTACTTAAACACATGCTTTAGGTGTGAACCTGAAATTTTAGAGGTGGCCGGAGCACTGATAGGAAAGAATG
>NZ_NUZU01000106.1 GCF_002567005.1 Bacillus sp. AFS073361 | reverse complement strand
GTCCTCCAGTTAGTGTTACCCAACCTTCAACCTGCCCATGGCTAGATCACCGGGTTTCGGGTCTATACCCTGCAACTTAACGCCCAGTTAAGACTCGGTTTCCCTTCGGCTCCCCTATACGGTTAACCTTGCTACAGAATATAAGTCGCTGACCCATTATACAAAAGGTACGCAGTCACCCCATAAAAGAGGCTCCCACTGCTTGTACGTACACGGTTTCAGGTTCTTTTTCACTCCCCTCGCCGGGGTTCTTTTCGCCTTTCCCTCACGGTACTGGTTCACTATCGGTCAGTCAGGAGTATTTAGCCTTGGAGGATGGTCCCCCCATATTCAGACAGGATACCACGTGTCCCGCCCTACTCTTCGAGTTCACAACGTGTGCATTTTTGTGTACGGGACTTTCACCCTGTATCGTGCGACTTTCCAGACGCTTCCACTAACACACGCGCTGATTCAGACTCTGGGCTCCTCCCCGTTCGCTCGCCGCTACTGGGGGAATCTCGGTTGATTTCTTTTCCTCGGGGTACTTAGATGTTTCAGTTCCCCCGGTTCGCCTCATGCCACTATGTATTCATGACATGATAGTGTGTCGGAACACACTGGGTTTCCCCATTCGGGTATCGCCGGGTCAAAGGTTCATATCACCTCGCCGACGCTTATCGCAGATTAGCACGCCCTTCATCGCCTCTGACTGCCAGGGCATCCACCGTGTACGCTTAGTCGCTTAACCTCACAACCCGAAGATGTTTCGTAAAACATCGTCGTGTCGCGAAAATTTGAGAGACTCGAACACACCGTCACTCTGTTCTTATTACGGAGAACAGACGCAGCGTGTCGTTTCAATTTTCAGCTTGATCCAGATTTTTAAAGAGCAAATATCTCAAACATGATTCCTGAGAATCAGTTTTGAGATATTAAGGCAGGTGACTTTCACTCACAAAC
>NZ_NUZU01000105.1 GCF_002567005.1 Bacillus sp. AFS073361 | reverse complement strand
ATGTATTTCATGTTAATGCTCCATAAAAAACGGCGGGTTTCCCCGCCTGTTTCAGGTTAAGACGCCGGAACGTCCAGGTAAGAGATCGTATTTGAATACGGGGTTTCCACCTGGCCCAGCTTGCCGTAATAAGTGGTCAACTGCTGCAGGCCACGATATTCCAGCGGCGTGTTCAGCAGCGGCACCATCGGGAAGCGCACGTATTTTTCGTCCTGGGTATAAGCAACGATACGATGCGCGCCACCAGCGCCACGCTTGGAGGCCCACTTCATGGAGACGATTTCCAGTGGAGTCCCGTTTTCCTGGAACGCGATGGTGTTAATTTTCACGTATTCCAGCACAGAGATATTCCCTGCAGAGGAAACCTTTTTGCTCGCCAGCAGGCCGAACAGCTCCGGAGCCAGACCGATC
>NZ_NUZU01000008.1 GCF_002567005.1 Bacillus sp. AFS073361 | reverse complement strand
GCTTCCAATTCCGTGATGCCCTCGCTGTCTCGTAATAGATCCATCAACATTTGAATTCCGGCATTGCTTACCCGAGCTGCACGCTTCATGGATGCAATTTCTGCTTCATTTTTCACGGATTTCAATTGCTCAATAATCGTTGACCGTTGAATATCTGCATAATCACCGAATGCATTATTGATCGGGAACCAGAACTCCAAATCCATAAATGTATAGCCGCTGATGCCTATTTTCTTTGGTCTGTCTTTTGCCGCACGTTCTTTTAGGAATGGAGCCCATTCTGAACGAATTTCCCGGATATCGCCTCCTAAAACACTCATGGCCGAACTACCGTGCGCAGAAGGAATTTCACTGCTTGGAAGGAAGAAAACAGGGTCACGGTCAGGTACCAAGTACATCAGCATCGGCTGCGGATAAACCCCATCGATTGTTCGATAATTAACCAGCCAGCGGATATTGGACATGCGGTAACAATCTCCGAATACGATTAAAGCATCCAGACCTTCATCGACTATCTTTTGTTTCGCAATTTCAACGCGGGCTTTGTACTCTTCATTCGTGATCGTTTCACCAGGTCCCTGGAATTCTCCATAACGGATTAATTCTTCAAATCTATTAGGCAGCCATTTTAATGCTTTTTCTGAAATCATATTCTTTATTCCCCTCTCAAAAAGTAATTTTTAATTTTATTGCTTCAACTATTTCATTATTAATCTATTAAATAGAGGCCCATGCAGGCTTCTCTTCTTAGCTAGCCTATCAATCAAGACTGTAAATCAACTTTCAGCCTGCATGGAATTTATTCAATTACTCAACATATAAGAAACGATTGAACGTATGAAGCGGCTCCAACCCATTCTTACGAACCACTACTTGATCCTCTGTCCGAACACCACCGATTCCTGGTACAATTAGGGATAATTCATAGGCAAAGGTTTGTCCTTCTTCTAAAACATTCGCGCAGCCAGGTCCGATTTCAGGAATATCCTCTTCAGGGTCCATACCTCTTGCATGGGCACCAGTTCTACGTTCACTCACTTCTACTAAATATTCATCTACTCCATGCTTT
>NZ_NUZU01000104.1 GCF_002567005.1 Bacillus sp. AFS073361 | reverse complement strand
TCGCTCCTACAAGTTACGGATCAAGGCAGCTCTATCCCGCCTGATGCCTTGTGCAGTTTGCGCAAGTGCTCACCAATCTGCTTCACGTTGGCCTCGTTGGCGGCCATTTCGGCGGCACGGTCAGGTTCAAGCAACGCTCTCACTTCCTTGTCCAGATCCCCGGACAGCGCCAGGAGCTGCTTCTGGCGCTGGCTGCTTTCTGATTCCAGATGTTCCCACTCGCTTGGCTGCGGCAAGCCATAACCGTTGGTGCCCAGCAACTCAGCCGGACGGCTGAGG
>NZ_NUZU01000103.1 GCF_002567005.1 Bacillus sp. AFS073361 | reverse complement strand
GCGCTGTCTCCACCCGAGACTCAGTGAGATTGAAATCGCTGTGAAGATGCAGTGTATCCGCGGCTAGACGGAAAGACCCCGTGAACCTTTACTATAGCTTGACACTGAACACTGGTCCTTGATGTGTAGGATAGGTGGGAGGCTTTGAAGCGTGGACGCCAGTCTGCGTGGAGCCAACCTTGAAATACCACCCTTTAATGGCTGGTGTTCTAACGTAGACCCGTAATCCGGGTTGCGGACAGTGTCTGGTGGGTAGTTTGACTGGGGCGGTCTCCTCCTAAAGAGTAACGGAGGAGCACGAAGGTTAGCTAATCCTGGTCGGACATCAGGAGGTTAGTGCAATGGCATAAGCTAGCTTGACTGCGAGAGTGACGGCTCGAGCAGGTGCGAAAGCAGGTCATAGTGATCCGGTGGTTCTGAATGGAAGGGCCATCGCTCAA
>NZ_NUZU01000102.1 GCF_002567005.1 Bacillus sp. AFS073361 | reverse complement strand
GACACAACTTAAACTGATGCGTCAGGAACAAGTCGATGAATTACGTTCGCTCAGAACTTCTTTTGAGACATTTTCCCAAAAAATGGCTGAAGACGGTTCTAAAGCGTTGATTGAAGCCCTCAAAGAAGTCATACGGGACTTCAACACGCAAATTAATGAACAGTTTGGTGAGAACTTTAAACATTTAAATGCCAGTGTGGAAAAACTCGTTATCTGGCAACAGCAATATAAAGAGGAGCTGGATAAGCTTCAGCTCATGCAAAAATCATCAGCAGAAGATCTCAACAACGCTGCTTCTGGTCTGTCTTTATTTATCGATAGAGCCG
>NZ_NUZU01000101.1 GCF_002567005.1 Bacillus sp. AFS073361 | reverse complement strand
GACGATAGCCACCTCACGGAAGATGCGCTGATTCAGGCGATGGTTGAAAATCCAAAGTTGATTGAGCGCCCGATTGTGGTCGCTAACGGTGAAGCGCGCATTGGTCGCCCACAGGAAGATGTCCTCGAAATCCTCAACTAAAGGGTGCGCCGCAGTGCTTCAAGAAAGGCCTGCGGCGTACTGTCCCCCAGCTTTTTCTGCGCTTTGCCCTGATTATAGAATTCACAGATT
>NZ_NUZU01000100.1 GCF_002567005.1 Bacillus sp. AFS073361 | reverse complement strand
GCCGGATAGATGAGTTGATGCGCCAGCATGCCGCCCATCAACTGCCCCGGTTTGGCCTGGTGCAGATACTCCGTCAGCGCCATGTGCGCCACCATCGTATGATGCTGGATTTCGTAGAGTTCGCGCAGGGTTTGCTCGCCCTTCATGTAGCCTGAGACTCTGAACGCTTCCGGCATATGGAAAATGTTCTGCTCGTTAAAGGTCAGCCAGTACTTCACCCGGTCGCCGTAGCAGTCGATG
>NZ_NUZU01000099.1 GCF_002567005.1 Bacillus sp. AFS073361 | reverse complement strand
GCTCTATAGTCCTTCTTATAACCCTTCCGGTTATATGTTATCTGGTGTGGTTATTCGTTAAACTACGGCGGTTGTCGCGGCGACAGAGGTGGCTGCGCACCCGAATATTGACCCGCAATGGGGTCAAAACGGGCCGCCGTATACGAACGCGACACCAACGGAAGGAGTGAGCATGTCTGTACCAAACATCGACTGGGATCTGGCCCTGATCCAGAA
>NZ_NUZU01000098.1 GCF_002567005.1 Bacillus sp. AFS073361 | reverse complement strand
ACAATTATGAAATTAACTCATGTAAAAAAATCCTGACAAATATGCCAGGACTTTCGTTTATCTTTATTGTTAGTGTTTTTATTCTTGTTATACTCTTCTTAGACTATTAAAGTTTATTTGGGGCAGTTGTTCTAGCAACTGTCTCAAACATATCCTTTTTCTTTTAATGAAACAAACATTCCACTTGAACCGATTATCCCATGGTCTAACAACTCAATTCCTACAGTTTTGCCAACCTCAACCAATCTCTTTGTAACATCAATATCTTCTCTACTCGGAAATGCGTTACCACTTGGATGATTATGAGCCACAATAATTGAAGCAGCACTTAATCTGATAGCTTCTTTGAAGTAGGGTAAGAACCCGG
>NZ_NUZU01000097.1 GCF_002567005.1 Bacillus sp. AFS073361 | reverse complement strand
GTTCCGCTGGAGTCCGGCGACACCATCAGCAAAGTGAAAGGGATTCTGGTTCGTCCATTCCCGATTACATCATCTGCAGATCTGGCATACATCGGCGTGAACGTGAATCAGGTCGGTGACAACCTCAAACGCGGTTACATCTGTGTGATTGCTACCGCAGGCAACGCGACGAATGCCAAGAAAGGCGATCCGGTTTACGTTCGCGTGGCTGGTGGCACCACACAAAGCCCGGTGGGCTCTTTCGTCCTGTCTCCGGACTCGACCGCATCAAACACACCTCAGCTGACGAATGCAGAGGTCATGGGGCCGGGTAGCGCTGACGGCCGTATCGAAATTGCATATAACATCTGAG
>NZ_NUZU01000096.1 GCF_002567005.1 Bacillus sp. AFS073361 | reverse complement strand
CGCGTGATCGAACTCAAGATTATTCAGGATCGCCGTGCGCGGGCGGTAGTGGACGAATTTGGAGCGTTTGTCGAAGAAGGCGCTGTCATATTCATCCGCTTCAATCACGAAGAACGGCGTATCGCCCAGGCGCGCCGACACCGAGAAGTTCTGGGGCACGCCGCCGATCAGGAACCCCGGGCTCATGCCGGCATGTTCCAGCACCCAGGCCAGCATGCTGCTGGTAGTGGTCTTGCCGTGAGTACCGGCGACTGCCAGCACCCAGCGACCTTGCAACACATGATCGGCCAGCCATTGCGGGCCCGACACATACGGCAAGCCTTTGTTG
>NZ_NUZU01000095.1 GCF_002567005.1 Bacillus sp. AFS073361 | reverse complement strand
AACGCAGAAGGGCCGAGGGCATTCCCGGCGACAAGCCGCTGTATGCCCACGGTTACCTGCTGCGCTCAATTAACTACGTCGTGAGGAAAAAATAATGCCTCTTCTCGATGTGAGCGATGTTCTTTTCGATCCCGACTTCATGGACACCAGTCTGGTATGTCACCGGCAGGTTCAGACGGTGGATGCGGACAACTTCACGAAAAACACGCCACAGGATATCCCGTTCTCCGGTGTGGTGACGGTTGACCGTTCTCTGGAAGCCAGACGAATGGAGGCAGGCCAGA
>NZ_NUZU01000007.1 GCF_002567005.1 Bacillus sp. AFS073361 | reverse complement strand
CTCCAATCAACAGGGTTATAAAATCATTAATGACCTTTATATCAGCCCTTTGTATAATTAAGATACAGACATATAAATGGGGTGGATGAAATGCTAACTAAAAATACACTGTCTCCAAATCTGAGGTGTCAATCAAAGGATTGACACCTATTTGCTAATTCATATTTACCTCGGTTGCACATGTTCGATGTTTTTCTTTTTGAAAACTCTTTGCTGTTTCATCAACTGTGCTTGGATAATTACGATGGCTAAAAGGAATGCTCCCCGAATGACTGGCTGCCACCAAGAATCTAGTGTACCTTGGAGGTTAATAACATTCAATACCACGCCCAAAAGCATGACACCTACAAATGTTCCGAAAACACCACCTCGTCCACCGACAAGAAGAGTACCTCCAATAACCACTGCCGCAATTGCGTCTAACTCCCACGCATTTCCAGCGACAGGCTGCGCTGCACCACCAAGACGTCCGGCAAGAAGAATGCCTGTAAACCCTGCCAATGCCCCGTTCAATGCATACACCATGATTTTCATTCGGTCTACACGAATTCCCATTAGTCGTGTCGCGTCTTCATTCCCCCCGATCGCGTAAACGTTCCTGCCAAACTTGGTTTGATGGAGAATAAATGATGCAAGGGCTAAAGTAATAACAAAAATCCACACTGAGTTTGGAATGCCAATAAAAGCCCCATTACCCAAATCGATAAAAAATTGTTTGTGTTGCACAGCAACTGAAACTGTCTTTTCTTCGGTGAACACATAAATAAATCCTCTAACTCCAATCATCATCGCAAGTGTTACAATGAACGGTTCCATTTTCAACTTCGCAATAATCCACCCATTGATACAACCGAGGAAAGTGGTAATTAAAATGGGAACCAATAGCGCTGCCAAAATACCATATGAAGAAAGTGATGCTGCCATAACTCCGCCAAGTGCGAGTAATGAACCGACCGATAGATCAATTCCTTTCATTAATATAACAAATGTCATTCCGATGGCAACTAAGCCAATCATGCTATTTTGTTTTAAAATATTAATGATATTTACACTTGTAAGGAAGTTGTCGTATTTAATCGATGCAAAAATAATTAGTAAAATTAGTGCTATGAATGCACCTTGTTTCTGAATGAACATAACCGGGTTTCTAAACAGTTTATTATTAGTTTGATGACTGGCTGCTGATTTCAACGTTAAGCACCTCCCTTATTTGTTTGCTCTTTGAAGGTAAATAGCCCCTACAATAATGACCGCTTTAATAATCAATGAATAAGAGTAAGGAATGTTGTTCATATTGAACGTGGTCGAGATTATCCCCATGAGAATGGCACCAAAAACCGTACCCCAAATAAATGGTTTTCCTCCAGTCATTAAAGTACCACCTACAACAACAGCTGCAATGGCATCCAGTTCAATCAGCTCACCAATTCTAGTCGCATCTGCTGCCGCCATCCTCGCTGTTTCAATCATTCCAGCTAATGCAGCTAATACGGCTGCTGCAATATAGACAATCATTTTGATTTTTTTTACATTAATTCCAGCCAATTCGGCTGCTTGCTCATTGTCACCGATAGCTTCTATGTAACGTCCAAATGTCATATAGCGAATAATTATAAATGCTGTAATTGCCACCAGGAACATAAGAATAACAGGGACTGGTATCTCCATGATTTTCCCTTTTCCAATCCACTCGTAGGAAGGATTTGAAAAAGAAACTAGGTATCCATCTGTTAAAACTTGTGCAATTCCTCTACCTGCAATCATGATCGCCAAGGTCACAACGATTGGTTGTACACCTATATACGAAATAATCGCCCCATTAAATAAACCGATTAATGCACAAATAATGATCGTTCCTAGGATAATTACGAAAATATTATAGTCCAGTAAAAAAGTTGAAACAACGGCTCCGATAGCCATTACAGCCCCAACAGATAAATCTATTCCTCCCGTTGCAATAACCAGCGTCATCCCAATAGCAACTAGTGCCGTCGTAGACACATGAAGTAGGATATTCCACATTGTGGTTGCAGCTAAAAAGTTGTCAGTAAATATACTATTAAATAAGAAGAGAATCAAAATCACAATAGGTAACGAAAAAGATTTGACCATCTCTCCATTTAGTGGGTAGCGGAATTTCTTTTCTAAATGGGGATTGATTTGAGTTGTTTTTACATTAGATTCTTGCATATTGATCCTCCCCACCGTAGGATTCTGAACTATGACCATTCTCTACGATTACTTTCATGATATTATCCTGCGTCCGCTTCTCTCCAGTTAACTCACCAATTTTACGTCCTTCCCGAAGGACAATGATTCGGTCTGAATTATGAATCAACTCATCAAATTCAGATGAAATGAGTAATATACTTAATCCCTCTTTGGATAGTTCATCAATTAAAGAATGAATTTCTGATTTTGCACCAACATCAATGCCTCGAGTTGGTTCGTCCAAAATGAGTAAGCTTGGATTAAGTGCAAGCCATCGCGCAAGCAATACTTTTTGTTGATTCCCGCCACTTAGATTTTTAATCTTTTGTTCTGCGTTCGGTGTTTTTATACCCATTCGCTTAATGAACTCATTAACAACCTTATCCTGCTTCTTTTTGGATACGAAACCAAACGTCGAAAAGTCTTTAAGATTTGCCAGTGTGATGTTCTCACGTATCGACATATTCGGAATGATGCCTTCTGTTTTACGATTCTCCGTACACATGGCTACACCTGATTTTATCGCATGCCCAGGGGATTGAAATTGAATTTCATTTTCCTGATATGTCAACTTTCCACCATCAGGAGAAGAGACCCCGGCAATCACCTTTGCCGTTTCAGTACGACCGGATCCAAGAAGACCTGCTAGGCCGAGAACTTCACCTTTACGCAATTCAAAGCTTACATCTGTTACACGTGTTCCTTGTTTCACATTTTTCAGACTGATAACAATTTTTTCATCCGATTTGTTAACAGCTTCCTTCATTTTCATTAATTGTGCTGCCTCTGTTTCACTCTTTCCTATCATGGAAGCGATCAATTGATTTTGTGAAAGTTCACTAATAGGCCAGGTTCCCACAAAAGATCCATCTCGTAGAATAGTAATCCGGTCACAAACCTTATAAATTTCGTCCAGTCTATGACTAACAAATATGATCGAAACATTTTCTTGTTTCAACTTTTGGATGACATTAAAAAGTACTTCCACCTCTTTATCATCTAAAGAAGATGTTGGCTCGTCCATGACTACTAGTTTTGCTTTCATTGAAATAGCTCTCGCGATAGATACCATTTGTTGAAGAGCAGTGCTATAAGTATTTACCGGTTTCTTAACATCAATGGAAATTCCCATATTGTTTAGAACTTCTGCAGCATCTTTATGAGCTTTTTTCCAGTCTATGGTTCCAATTCTAGTTTTGGGCTCTCTGCCCACAAATATATTTTCTGTAACACTGAGATATGGGATGAGACTAACCTCTTGATAAATAGTACTAATTCCTGCCAATTGTGCTTCAATTGGGGTTTTAAAGGTTACATTTTGTCCATCTAAGAGAATGCTTCCTTCGTTATGATGATAAACACCGGTTAATATTTTAATCAGTGTCGATTTACCTGCTCCATTTTCACCCATTAATGCGTGAACTTCACCTTTATTAATCTCTAACTCTACACCTTTTAATGCCTTCACACCTGGGAAGGTCTTAACAATGTTCTCCATTTTTAGTAACTGCTCTGTCCCCATAAGGCCTCCCCTTTCTTTTCGCAAGTATCTTTTTTAAGATACTTGCGAAATACAGGTTGCTGTTAATACGCGTCATTTACGAAATCTTTTGCATTGGTTTTGTCAAAAAAGCGGTCCTTAATAATAATTTCTTTTTCTACTTCTTTACCCTCTTCTAAGTTTTCGATTACGTCAAACACACTTGGACCGAAGAATGGAGAGCTCTCAACCGTTGCACCCATTTTCCCATCAACGATTGCCTGCAAGGCATCTTTAGTTCCGTCTACTGAGACAATGATAATATCTTTTCCAGGGACTTTTCCGGCTGCTTTGATTGCATTGATTGCTCCGATAGCCATCTCATCATTATGTGCATAAACGGCATCAATCTTGTCTCCCTGAGATTGTAACAAGTTTTCCATTACCTTTTGTCCATTGGCTCGTGCAAAGTCACCTGTTTGGGAGGAAATAACCTTCATATCTGGCGCCTTTTCTTTAAGCTTATCCATGAATCCTTTTTGACGATCGATTGCTACGGAAGAACCAGAAGTTCCTGTAAGTTCTACTATATTTCCTTTTCCGCCCATTTCATTTATTAACCAATCAGCTGCCTTTTGTCCTTGTTCAATGAAATTTGATCCTAGGAAACTCACATAATCTTTTCCTGCTTCTCCAGCTACTTTCCTATCAACAAGAATAACAGGAATATGTGCTTTCTTAGCAGTAGCTAAGGCCGGGGAAAGTCCCTCAAATTCACGAGGTGCTAGAATAATATAATCGACTCCTTGGGCAACCATATCTTCCACATCTGATACCTGTTTCGCTGTATCACTTTGAGCATCCGAATAGACCATTTGGAATCCACGTTTCTTAGCTTCTTCTCGAATGCTTTTCGTTTCCGCGATTCTCCATGGATTATTATTTTCCATCTGAGACCAACCAACAACTACCTTTCCATCGTCTCCAGCAGAGTTTGTTGCACTTCCCCCAGTTTCAGACCCACTTGAGCATCCAGCCATAGCTAGCATAGCAGCTGAGAATAATGAGATTAATACTGATTTTTTCATATGATTTCCTCCAGCATTCAATTGTTATTTTTTTCAAATATAGAACGATTTCATTTAGCCGTATTCAAGATGATAGAATCAACGGCTGAATGGCTGAATCACTGCTATCTGGTCTGAAATTTTTAGGCTTCGCCCATTTTAAGTCCTTCAATCGTGTGCTCTTGAACAATTACTTCTAGTTCGTCCACGATGCGGCACATCAAGTGACCCTTTAAATCCTCTGGCAATGTTTCATAAAATTTCTTCGTTATTTGCAGGTCATGCCGTTCATGATTGTTTGCTCCAGGAGCATCAACTCCTAAAACAAGGACTGGTCTTGATTTATTTGAGTTATTCGTTGTTCCTCGGTGAATGGTAAGTGCTGAACGGACTGAAATATCCCCCATTTTAGGCATTTTTTGTTCCGCTAGGGCCTCATATCGAGAATAAAGCTCTTTCTCAGGGAACATTTCACTTTCATACTCGCTGCCATCGTCCCACTGAGTTCCAGGAGCAATCTCAAATGGTCCCATATCTTCTTCCACATCCACCGTTGTTATATTAAATGCGAGAGAATTGAGCCTTCTTCCCTTAACTGTGTCTTCAGGAGCTGGGAAATCACGATGCCAAGGCTGATTCACAGCTCCTGGGTTTGGTACATCGAAGCCAATCTCGACAATTTTATACTCAGGCCCTAAAACCGTTTCACAGACAGCCTTGACCCAAGGGTGCGTCACCAAATCTACAAAACCGCTGATATCTTCCGGGTGGATTTCCACATAGTGGCGTTTCGGCCCACGGCCCACTGCGCCACCTGGTCTTTGGAGTGCATCCTTATATAGGACGTCAATTTCCTTTGCTAATTCCTCTACCCATTTGCGATCAAAAGCTCCTTTTAAACCATGAATTCCTGGACCGTAAAGAGCACCCATAATCACTGCCGGTTCAAACGTTACTCTTGAAGTCTCTGAATTTTTAGTAATAGTCATAATTAATTCCTCCTAGAATTTTATTAAGTGATTTTTTTACATAAATTTAAAATTATAGTTTATATAACCCATTGAACTTTACACATTCACCGCTAACTATTTGGTTATATATCTGAATATTCTGAATTATTTATTTGTAAAAATCACCTTCCTTCATTCTCCATCTCTTTAATCTAGATTTAAAGCGTTTACATCAATTATAA
This sequence comes from Bacillus sp. AFS073361, assembly GCF_002567005.1. GTDB lineage: Bacteria > Bacillota > Bacilli > Bacillales > Cytobacillaceae > Neobacillus. The sequence goes on along the minus strand of NZ_NUZU01000007.1, from coordinate 182,900 downwards.
AAAAAGAGAAAGTGAATTTTTCCTTATGTAGTTACATTCTTTTTGAAGCTTTTTTACATTCATTAAAACAATATTTTTGTTTCAAACATAATTACTGTAATTAAATGATAATCTCTCACTATTAAAAGGTCAATATCTTTTATGAAATTTTTACAATTTTTGAAAAATAAGCATTTACACCCTAAAAACCCTACTAGGTTGGGACTTTCCAAAACAAAGAAAAAAGGCCTCCATTATTACAAATAAATTGTAATAAAAGAGACCTTTTAATCCCAAATTAGGAATATATAATTCTCATCAAAATGTCTTGATTATAGTCACCAAAGCCTTTTCCAAATAAATTAAGGCCTCCAATATTCACAGCGTCCGATTGAACACCAACTTTTAAGATAATAAATTTTTGATTATTAATTTCAATATCATTCAAGTTGACTGAAGAAACTTTGACATCATCTAAATAGCTGCCATTATTATCTATTTTCCAATTTTTCAACAGTCCATACTGGGTATGGTTATCGCGCAGCCACAATGGGTTTAACTTTCCTCTGCGATCGCCAAAATCACCTGGACAAGTCCATGTGCATATCTCTTTTCCATTAACCCAGACTGTAATATCGGAAGGCCAATTGTGATCATAGTTCGGAGCCTCTGAACAAAGTTCCATAGAAAATTGAAGTGACTGAATATCAGCATTTCCAGAAAGTGACACAGGAAAGCGGTATTCAAGAAAGCCTTGTCGTAACCATATTAATTGAGCTGAAATACGATCAGGGTGGTAAAATAAGGATACATCATCCTCAGGCTGCACTAAACCATTATTATTGATTATTCCACATGTCGGTGTTATTTCGCAGTCAGAATAATGTCCGATTGGCATTTCCAACTCATAACAATTCTTTGGATCATTATAACCAATATTTAAATTAAGGGCCATATGAATATCATCAAAATTTCTTGAACATACTTTCATCTTTCCTCTTGTTGCTGACTGTATTTCAGTATTAATGAGACCTGCACCTTCTAGAACTTTTATATTAGACGCGATGGTTGAAACAGGAAGATCAAGCTTTTCAGCAATCTCAATAATATTCATTTTTTGAAAGTTTAGTAATTTTAGAATAGCAATTCGGATTTCCGATGCAATAGCATGGGCTACTTTAATAAGCCTATCAGACTCATCGATAGTTAACTCTAGCATTTTTTGACCTCCATACATACTTTTTAACTTTAATTTTTAACTACAGGATCTAGTTTCATAATAAAACGAACATGTCAGATGTTTTCTTTGCAGCCCTCTTGCCAAATATGGCTCTCTTAAGAATGTAACATAGAGAACGGTGTCAATCAAATAGATTGACACCGTTCTCATTGAATAGAAATTTTTTCAGTCGGCACTTTTACGGACTATAGTTTTCTCCTCAAGAATTTCTTTGGCAATTTCCTTCGCAAAGTGGCCAAGACTTCCCTCACTATACGATCGGATCACTTCAGGTGCTAACGATGTTAATGCTCTCTTTAGGTATTCAGGTGGTAATCCTCTGCTCAGAAACTCCGTCTCGATTGCAATTGCTGACTTTAGGGCAAAATACGTCGCTAATTTGTTTACTTCCGTTAAACAATTTTCACTATCGACCATTACCTTACCAAGATTCTGAAAAAGTTCTCCAACAGTTTGTGGTAACACTGATTCAGTAATAAATAAACCATTACCATGTTCCAATAAATCCTTAGAATGTCCCATATACTTGACCCCATGTACATGTAAGTCAGGAAAATGGTTTATTATTTGTTTTGTAGGAAGGTTCGTTGCCATATTTATGATAATGGGTTTATGCGCGGCCTGGCTTTCAAGTTTTAACGAGGTGACAAATGGAATAACCTCGGTCGCAGGTAATGCTAGGACTAAGATATCGACACCCTTCAATTGACTATCTGTTAAAATGTAGCTATTATGATATGCTTTCTGAAAATTTTCTGCTTTCGTTTGCACCGGATGGTAAACTCCAATTGCTATCCGTTTTTTATCCCAATGCGTCATCATGGCTGTCCCTAATTTACCAAGCCCTACTAAACCAATCCTTTGTTGTTGCATTTTCTATCCCCTCTCCCTCTCCATCTATGTCGGCAAGCATATTAAGATAACGATTAATTAAACGAAAAATAATAAGGCTATCTTAAAAAATCAGTTTGCTGCTGACTTTTAAGATAGCCCTTTATTTATTAGCAATCCCTAATTTCTATCTAGTTAATGTGAAGCTATGTTGAAAGTAACAGTTTATTTACCAGATTATAACTGCCAAGATCGTTGCGAGGAAAAGACCCGTAATAACTGGGATGAAATTTTTCCTTGCCAGCTCTAAAGGTGAGATCTGTAAGAAGCCTGCAACGGCAACAAGTGACGACCAGGCAATCAATGTACCTCCCCCGCTCCATACTGCACCCATTTGTCCAATAGCTGCAAGTACGGATGGATCGATGTTACTTCCAGGTCCAATGGCACCAGACAATGCACCAGTTAATGGAAGTCCGGCAAACCCAGAACCATCTAATCCGGTAATAATCCCAATGATTAAGATACTAAATGCTGCAATAATCGGGCTGTGAGGTATATAATTTTGACCTGCTTGGATCAAATCAAACAAAAAGCCTGGTTTAGCTGCATCTTCCCCTAAGGAAAGGATTTGCGCAGAAAAGTCTCCACTTCCCATGAAGAAGTAACCGGCAATCGGAATAACAGGAGCCATGGCTCTAAAAGCGAATACAAAACCTTCCGTAATATGTTCGCTAATTTTATCAAGCGCATGAATGCGGTTAAAAGCAATTGTTGCTAAGACTAAGAGAATCGTAGCAACTCCACCGATAAAGGCAGCACCATCGCCTCCCTCGAATCCAGCTCCACCGCCAAATTTGGATTGGACCATAAAAACCATAACACCTAGCATCGCTAATGGTACAACAATCGCAAAGATTTTTCCCCATTTTGCTTTTAACTTGATTACTTCCGCAGTTTCCTCTACTGTAGCAGCAAGCTCTTCGGTAACTTGGAAGTATACTTTTTCATTATTATTTTCGTTAACAGATTTTTGAGTAATCGCTTTTCGATGTGTCGCATACACAATCACAAGAGCACTAATACCAGTAATAAGAGAAAGAATGAAGGCTTTATCGGAAACTAGCGCTTTATCAATTCCGGCTGCTTTCGCACTTAACATTGGGGCTACCTGCATAATATAATCTGATGAAAGGGCCATACCTTGACCAGCGATAACAATAACCATTGCTGAGGTCATGACTGGCAATCCAGCACTTACTGCAGCAGGTACTAATAAAGCACAAATTAATGGAACAGCTGGAGTTGGCCAGAAAAAGAGTGAAATCACAAACGTTGTAACCATTAACACTAAATAAGATACGTGTCCATTTACCATTATTTTTTGAATCGGCACGACCATCCTTTTATCTGCACCTAAATCCTTCAGGGAATTAAGAAGACCGATCATGATGGAAATGATTAGGAAAATACTAAATAGTTCTTTAGCGGCTACGAGATTGGCATTAAAAACGGCTTGGAAACCGCCAATCAAGCTTCCTTTATACACGGCTGCAACTATAAAGGTTCCAACTATGAGTGGTAAAACAACACCTTTTCTAAAAAGCATGATAATAATAACGGCTACAGTGACAACTAGATAGACCCAATGGGCTGCTGTTAATTCCATATTTCCCCTCCATTGTTTTAAAATAGTTTAAAACCGTAATGCGAAAGATTTCCTTTACAAATGGGAAAAGATCGTAGGAGAGGCGTAAACGTTATAATAGGATTTTTATCATGGTGTATATCCTCTACTTCGGGTGTTCCTTTCTTAATCCCTTAAAAGATATAAAATGGCATGATTTATTGAGTTACTTTTTCGAGAGATTAAATTTTGCATACTGTAGATTGTATACCATGTTTTAAAAAAATTAATACAATGACTGATCATTACTAAATTAAAACCTCCATTAACATCCTTTTTCTACTTCCTAAAACAATCAATCCACATCAATATGTTGAATGCGCTTACAGTTTTTTTTGATATGTAGTAGAATGTTATTTTAGGAATGTAAATATCAACCCCTTTGCACTATGTACACCTTGTTTATTATAAGGTTGAAAATAATATACCATTATTCTCTTTTTATTGCAAACTATTTTGAAAATTTAGAAGTTTATTTATATTCATAAGGTTACTATTGCTTTTATTGGTTGAATCGGCTAAAATTTATTAATTATCGGTATACGGTATACAAAATAAACTGATACATAGTTAGATAGCTTTCTATTTGAATAGCTGCTTATAAATAATCACGAGGTGAATAAATATGCTAAAAGTTGGAATCATTGGATATGGAACACTTGGAAAAGGTATTAGGGAATTAATTGAGTTAGGACAAGCGGGAGATGTCGTCCTTCAATCCATTTTAATAAGAACCCCGCTAGGTTCTTCTGACCAATCACCCGATGAGTGTACAGTCACCACGAATGAAGATGTCTTTTTTAACCAAGATTTAGATATTATCATTGAAGCGGCTGGACACCATGCCCTTCAACTATATGGGGAAAAGGCCATTTCCTCGGGAAGTCATTTAGTTATCCTCTCCGTCGGCGCTTTAGCAGATAAAGATTTCTACGACTCCTTACAAGAGGCTGCTAGAAAATACAAAAAAAAATTGATTATCCCGTCAGGGGCTATCGCAGGTTTGGATCGTATTGCCGCTGGGGTGTTAGGTGAAATTGATGAAATTACACTGATTACGAGGAAGCCTCCAAAAAGTTGGTATGGGACAATTGCGGAGGAAAAAGTTGATTTAGAAACGATTGCAGAACCATTTTGTATCTTTGAGGGTACCGCCAGAAATGCAGCAAAATTATTCCCTCAAAATGTAAATGTTTCCGCTGCGTTAAGCCTTGCAGGTGTCGGCTTTGATGAAACAAAGGTTCAAGTGTATGTTGACCCGACCATTCAAATGAACACACATACGATAGTGGCCAAAGGCTATTTCGGACATATGGAAACCACTATTCAAAACAATCCATATATGGAAAACCCTAAATCGAGCCCAATTGTTGCTATGAGTGTGGCAAAAGTATTGCAAAACCTAACGACATCAGTGGTAATTGGTGTTTAATTCCATGTTAATAGAAAGAAACTCCACCCGGCGAGGGATGGAGTTTCTGTTTTTATTTCGTTTCTTTTCCTTGAGTGACTGCCTCAATATATGCTTTTCGGGAATTTTCAATATGAATTTTCGTTAAATACTCGGCCATTTCCACTTCTTGATTAACAATAGCCTCCATAATTCGTAAGTGTTCCTCCATCGACTGTACAGGCCGGCCCGGATTTTTATATCCTGTCTTAGCAAAGGCACGAATATAATCCGATAAGCCACTTAATATTTCATAGAGTTTCGCATTTTTTGCCGAGCTGTATAAGAGATGATTCAATTCACCATGTAAATTAGAGAAATCATGATCATTTTTATGCTGTAAACAATCTTCCACCCTTTTACTATATTCGATGAACTTGCTTTTGGTTTCATCATCCAACTTCTGAACAGCTAATTTCGCTGCCAAAACTTCGAGTGATGATAGAATCGTAAATACTTCAATAATTTCCTTTTCAGAAATATCCGCGACAATAACACCTTTTCTTGGAACAGTTTTGACAAACCCTTGAGATTCTAATCTAAATAACGCTTCACGAATAGGTGTCCTGCTAATATTTAATCGTTCGGCTAATTCCCGTTCCACTAAACGATCGCCTGTTTTAAATTCACCCTCTAAAATAAGGTCTTTAATATGAATAAAGACCCTCTCGCGTAAAGATATTAAATCTTCCTCGGCCCAATTATTCCCCACAATTTCTCCCTCTTTCTAGGTATACATTGAACCAATTATAACGCACACTATTTATAAACATCAAATTCTTTGGTCGGTATTTCCAATAGAAAAAATAGTTGGGTAAGTAACTTTATGATCTAGGGAGATTTTCAATTGATTTTTTACACAATGAAGCCTCTCCTAAAACAGCTTGCGTAATAATCTTTGACATCACTTCGGCGATGGTCATGACCGTAAATAATCTGGTATTATTTAAAGATTGTGCTGGCGACAGCGGGTCTAGGTAATTAACCACTGCCTTCATATGGTATTCACCCACATGTGGCAGCTTTTTATTGACAGCCATCCCAGGGATTAATGAGCCTTCTTTTAAAAAAATAAACCCAATTTGCCTCTCATTTGCCAAACAAGCATCAATCCCCAAAATAAAAGGATTGTTGTGCGTTTGATTAATTTCTTTCAGTATCTTGTTAATATTTAAGGCATGAACTGGTTTTTCTAAAGTGCCATATACAGGGAATGGAAGATCCATTTCTTTCAGCATCGTTCCTACTATCGGCCCCAGTGAGTCTCCGGTCGAACGATCGGAACCCACACATAAGAAAATGACTTCCCTTGAGGTATTGCTAAGAACTTCTTTCAGTTTATTAACAAATTCATTAAACTTGTAACCTTCTGTGGTCTCTTTTACGGAAAAATAGCATGATTTCCCCGCCTTTTCTACCGACTTTTTCTTGCCGTCAAAAGGCCACATTAGCATCAACCCTCTTCTCAAGTTGTAGTTCCCTAAATCTGTCCATTTTCCTGCCGTCATGATACCTACACTTCTCTCGAGAATTTTTACACATCTACACATATTTTATGATAGTAAGACTAAAACCTTCCATACCCACTCATATAAAAATTACAAAAAAAATCAGACAAGTTCACATTTCTGTAACAAAATGGTGCCTGACACCATAATTTTTGAGAAATAGGTGTCAGGCACCATGTTTTAATCGTATTGGCTTTCTATGGTACGAATCCGGTCATACAGTTGCTGATTTATGGGTGTTGATAGCCCGTATTGATGGGCTAGGTTCAGGACTGTACCGGCAAACAATTCTACTTCGCTGTGGCGTTTGGCTTCGATATCTTGAGCCATTGACGGTTTTCCGTCTGGACTTAAAGTGGCCAATACACTTAGCCAATAATCTAAATCAGCTTCTGTTAAATGAATTCCAGCGTTTTCAGAAAGCGCGATGACCTCTCTCATCGCTCCAATCATTATCTTTCGTGCTTCCCCATCACGCTGAATCTCTCCATAATTACTCTGATAGACGGCTACGGTTTGATTGACCCCCACATTTAACATAAATTTACCCCATTGCCGTTTTACCATATTCGTTTCGATCTCATAGGGAAGTTCTACTTTATCAAAAAAGGCGGCAACACGTTTAACCTTATCAGATATTACACCAGGTTCACGTTCTCCAAAACAAAGGATACCCATATGGTCATAGGTGAGCTGATTTCCCACTTTCACAGCATCCATTCCTTGGGCAACACAATATAAAATATGTTCATCCCCGAAGGTCTCTCCAATCAAAGCCTCACTAGAAATTCCATTTAACGCAGATAATATTATCGTCTCCTCATCCACATGATGCCTGACCGATTGAATTGCATCTTTTAAACCGTCAAATTTTACCGTAAAGATCAACAAATCTGCCGGCTCGCATGATTCTTCGGGTGTCAGGTAATTGAAATCGCAGCGTTCTCCGTTACAGAAGACATGTTCATTTTCATATCGATGAATCCTTTCCCGATCTGCGATGATACGTATATCTGCCTTTGGCATTTTCTTCGATAAATGATGTGCATATAGGATTCCTAATGCCCCTAAACCAATGATTGAAACCTTCTTTATCTCCATAACGAATTTCATTCCTTCCCCATAATTGTCCAATATATGTAAAAAAATTTTCTAAAAGGATCAAAACATTTATATAAACTATTTTACTACAAGTAATTTATTTCATCTTATTTAAAAAAATAAAACCTCTGTTGCATGGATACCAACAGAGGATTCTAAAATTTTTTATTTATATTCCACCACCATCATCATGAATGGTACTATTCTCCTTGCGGATGTTAGCTGAAAGACTGAACGCTCCCACGGTTGCGATCAATGTGCTTAAAATGATAATGATATTATAAATATTAATCTCCACTAACAAATTCACAAGTATATATGATATAACAAGCGAAGCTAGTGGTGAAATAAGCCAGACTTTAAGAATTCTCTGAATAATGGATTTCTGCCAAATGCCAAACCCTTTTTGTGCAGCACCAACACCCAAAATACCGCAAGTCGTTACTTGTGTCAGCGGAATCGGGAGTCCAAATAAGGATGACACAATCACCAGGGTACCTCCTGTAAAGGAAACTGCACTTCCCTCCAGTAAAGACAATCTAGTAATCTTCTTCCCATTCGTTTCCAAAACCCTATTCCCTAGTAAAATAGCTCCTAATGAAACAAAGAGCCCGCCAAACCAGATTCCTTTAGTGGTAGAAATCATCCCGGCCCCTACAAGAGGACCAACAGCGTTCGCGACATTATTCATCCCAGCCGAAAAAGCCTCTAAACAGCCCCCCACGACAAGTAAAACAGCCAGCCATTTTTTCCATTTGCCATTTTTCGTTAGACCAACCCAGCGTTTCTCAGCCGCAGAAATGACTTTTCCAAGGATAAATGTAATGAGAAAAGAAACAATTGGAACAACCACCCAAAATAAAACAATGACTAACAAATTATTTATGTACAAACTTTTATAAGCGACCCCAGCTCCTACGATTGATCCAACAGTAACCTCACTTGTCGAAAGGGGAATTCCAATAATATTTGCAATAAATAAAGTCAATGTAGCTCCGGCGAGGATTAGAACGACTAATTTAATCGTTAGGAGATTAGAAGGAATAATTCCCTCTCCAATTGTTTTCACAACCTCACCGCCGCCAAGTACTGCCCCTAGGAAAGCAGCCATCGCCACTAGCACCATGGCCAGGCGCTTACTCTTTATGGCGTCTGCACCATAAGCTGACCCCATCGATGCTGCCGTCCCGCTTGCTCCAATATTCATCGCAAAGAAAAAAGCAATTATAAAAGCAATAGACGTCCAAACCATGTAGAATCTCCCCTTATGTCCACAATCTATAAAACTGGTAAACTACATTCTCGTTCCAGTTCCAATTCACACTATTCAGGTAGGAATAATTTAATATGTTGAATATTATACCGCTCTCCCCCACAATAATCAATAAATTATTTCAGATGTCTTTGAATTTTCTAAAAAAAGTGGTAATCTCGTTCATTTTATCGACTAAACGACTTTTTTGCATAAAAAAAAGAGTCCGAGGACTCTTTTTTCAAAGATAATTAATCACCTGCTAAGCCAGATCAACAGTTTGGGATGAGGAGAGTAATGAAAAACCCTCATATCCATTCGCTGCAATCTCATCACATTTTTGTCGGTATACGCCGACTCCGCCTAAATAAATCAAGAATCCACGCGGCTTCCCAGGAATATTTGCACCAGTGTACCATGAGTCAGTTTTTGTAAAGAGCGTGGATTCAGCCACTTCCCGGCAATGCTTACTCCATGCTTCCTCCGCGTCGACATTCGCTTCAATTGTTTCCACACCATGTTTTTGCATATACTCAATACAATCAGTAATCCATTCGACATGCTGCTCAATCGAGACAGGCATGTTACTTAGAACCGAAGGACTTTCCGGTCCAGTAATCATGAACATATTTGGAAACCCAGCGTTGGCGATTCCAAGATAGGTCTTTGTCTGTGCTCCCCCTGCCCATTTCTCCTTCAGTGTGACACCGTCTTTACCTCGAATATCCATTTTCAACAATGGCCCTGTCATTCCATCGTATCCTGTCGCAAAAACAAGTGTGTCCAATTCATACTCCCCGTCTGATGTTCGGAGCCCATTAGGAGTAATTTCCTCAATAGGTGCCTTCTTTACGTCTACTAATGTGACGTTGTCACGGTTATACGTTTCATAATAATTTGTGTCAATGATCGGCCGCTTTGTCCCATAAAAATAGCTTGGCAGGAGTTTTTCGGCTACATTAGGGTCTTCGACGATTTGACAGATTTTGTTCCGGATAAATTCGGCCACAGTTTCGTTGGCTGCTTCATTAATCGTAATATCATAATAAGCGCTAAACAGCCCTAATCCACCTTTCTCCCACGCCTCTTCGTAGACCAGCTCACGCTCCTCGGCGGTGACTTCTAATGCTGATTTAGTAGGTACTGGCACTGGCTGGCCGCCCTGAGATTCACGCATTTGACGTTTGATTTCGCTGAAATTCTCCTTCGTCTTCCGGATGTACTCTGGGTCATACGGATGATTTCGCGCTGGAGCGCAGTACTGTGGTGTCCGCTGAAAGACGGTAAGGTGCTTGGCCTCTTGTGCGATGACTGGGATGGCCTGAACACCAGTTGACCCCGTTCCAATAATCCCTACCCGCTTCCCCTTGAAATCAACTTTTTCATGCGGCCAATGCCCCGTGTGGTACCACTCGCCTTTGAAATTTTGGATTCCTTTAAAGTTTGGAATATTGGCGGCTGATAGACAACCAACACCCGTGATAAAGAACTTGGCTGTTACACTCGTCCCATCATTTAGATAGATCAGCCATCTATTCGACTCTTCGTTATAATGTGCTGCGTTAATCCGTGTCTTAAATTGGATATCACGGCGAAGATCAAACTTAGTCGCGACAAAGTTTAAGTAACGCAGGATCTCTGGCTGCTCGGGATATCTAGAGGTCCAGGTCCATTCCTTATAGAGTTCTTCTGAAAACGTATAGTTATAATAGATGCTTTCTGAGTCACAGCGTGCTCCCGGATAACGGTTCCAATACCATGTACCGCCAACACCATCCCCCGCCTCAAAAACACGGGTAGAGAAACCAGCCTCACGTAAGCGATGAAGCGTATATAACCCCGAAAAACCTGCCCCGACAACAACAGCGTCGTAATTAGCAACATGATTCGATTGTTTCATAGATTTCATCATACTCCTCCTCCAGGATCTAAATTATTCATTAAACCCTGCCAACCCTTTGGTCAATTTCACTTAGAAACTTGGCGAATTTAGAAATAGATCCTTTAATCCGCTCTGGAAATACCGCCATATTTGTAAAATAACCATGCACAAGTCCCTCTTCAATAATTGATTCAACCTTGATCCCTGCTTGCTTTAGGCGTTCAGCATAGGCTAAACCTTCATCTCTTAGGACATCATTTTCTGCAGTAATGACATATGCCGGCGGAAGATTGCTTAAATCGTCTGCCAATAATGGAGCGATGTATTTATTTTTTGTATCCTCTTCATTGTTAATATAGTAGTTGCCAAACCATTTCATTAAGTCTCGATCCAACCCAAACCCCTGTTGAAACTCTTCATATGATTTGGTGTCATATCCTAATGCTGTTACTGGATAAATAAGAACTTGTGCCGCAACCTCTGGACCGTTTTGTTCCTTTGCAATTAACGAAACGACTGCAGAAAGATTCCCACCAGCACTATCACCGCCAACCACTAAGTTGGAAGCGTTTCCATTTAATGCCGCTGCATTTTCACTAACCCACTTTAATGCAGCATAAGAGTCCTCTACAGGGATAGGGAATTTATATTCAGGTGCAAGCCTATAATCCACAGAAACGACTACTCTTCCTGTTTGATTGGCGATCATTCGGCAGCTAGGATCTGCCGTCTCAAGATCACCAATTACCCAGCCGCCGCCATGATAGTAGATAAACAGTGGAAATGGTCCTTGGCCTTCCGGTGTGTAAATCCTAACCTTGATTTCCGCATTATCTGCTACAGGAATCATTCGGTCCTCTACCTTCGCAAGCGGCGCCAACTCTACCTCAACAGGAGGGGCTAAAGCAAACATTTCTCTAACGGTTTGTGCATCTAATGTCTGGATCAATGGCATCTGACTAAAAATTTCTAAATAAGCTTTTGCTTGCGGATCTAAATTGGCCAAAGAACATCTTCCTTTCCTAATGAGGATTTTTTTAACTTTCAAAGAAAAGATTTTCTTAAAAGTCTATCTAAAGAATATAATTTTTTGTATAATTTGAATATTCCTAATTTTAGATGTGTTATATCCCCTAAAAGGAGATGATAATTTGACATCTCAGTATACCTTTCAGCAACAAATTCAAAAATTAGAGGAAGCAACGTGCCATGAAGAACGATTATTTAAAATTCTTGATGTCTACATGGAGCTTTATCCCGTCAGGAATGCCTATTTATTTAGATTTTCCCCGTTAGGCTTCCTTGGTGAAGGTATTATTTTATTGACCGCTGAGGGGTTGGTACATATTGGGGATATTCGGGATGATGTCCGTTCCCTGCCGATTATTTACTCAGCGATTCATGAAAAGAAAGCGAAGTATTGTTCAGGAATTGAGTATTTGAAGCAGACAAGTAGTAAATACATAACATCCTCGAGTGTACATTCGGTTGTGGTTGTCCCTATCTGTTTTCGTTCGGTGATTATTGGTTATATTTGCACGAATGAATTTATAAAAGGATCTAGGATAGATGAAATTCTTCTTTCCTCCTTCACTCATTATGGAAAAGAAGTTGGAAAGTTTCTTGAGAAATCCGAAAGTGTGGAGGATCCACAATTTTTAAGTAAGCGGGAACTTGAAGTGATGCGCAGAATTGCTTGGGGAGAAAGCACAAAGGAAATGGCAGATTTAATGAAAATTAGCGAATTAACAGTCAAACAATATGTAAAAACAGCGATTAAAAAACTTGGCGTTCAAAATCGTTCCCATGCGATTGGCGAACTATTCCGCAGGGGAATTATCACGTAGTTTTTTGAAAGCGCTTTATTAACAATGGTCTTATGCACCCAAATAGGGTGCTTTTTTTATTTAACTGGTGCAAGTGCTCCATCCACGGCATAGTTTTTCGGGTCAATTTCTGTTTGTTGACCTACGACTAGTTTGGCTAGTTCTGCACCAAGATACGGACCGCTCGTTAACCCCGAAGCCCCCAGACCATTGGCTAAATAGATTCCTTCAAATCGTGGCAACGCCCCAAATACAGGCAAAAAGCCTGGGGTGAACGGACGAAAACCAACTCTTGTTTCAAGATATGAGCATTCTGCAAGACCAGGCGCTGTTTCTAGAGCTTTGTTTAATATCTCATGAATTCCACCAGCTGTTATACGCGTGTCAAATCCAGCCTCGTTTTCATGGGTCGACCCAACAACAACTCGGCCATTTTCAAACGTAAGGATGTAATGGTTTTGAGGCGGAATAACCACTGGCCATTGGCCTGTATCCGTCTTGGGTATTTCCAGATGAATGATTTGCGCTTTTTGAGGTTGGACTAAAAACTCCACACCTAATGGCTGCAAAAGCTCGTTAGACCATGCACCGGCGGTCAGAATTACCTGATCTGCAGGATATATTATATCTACAATCTTAATCCCAATGACTTGATTCCCCTGCATCTCTAGGGACGCATTCCCGTGGAGAAGTATAACTCCTTGTTTTGTGGCAGCGCGTATTAATGAATCACGCAATGCCCTTCCATTAACCCGTGCTCCCCCACTCACATGAACAGCCCCATATTCCTCCGATAATGGTGGGAATAGACGCTTTGTTTCAGACGGCGATAGTATCGTAATTTCTCCGATTTCAGGAGCATCTTCGCGACGTTTTTTCGCTCGTTCCGCCATTTGTTCGAGTTTATTCAGATCCGTATGTAAACTGATTGCACCAACCTGTTGGTATCCAGTTTCTCTCTCTCCATCTGCCTCTAGTTGAGCAATTAATTCTGGATAATAACGAGCTCCTCCTTTGGCTAACTGGTACCAAGCTTTGTTACGCCGCTGTGAAAGCCAAGGACAAACAATCCCGGCAGCGGCATCAGTCGCCTGTCCCGAGTCAGCTCGATCAACCAATGTTACATTTGCACCTAATTTCGCAAGATGATAGGCGGTCGATGCACCAAGTATTCCTGCTCCTATTACGATTATTTTCTGCATAACACACCTGTTTCACATTTTTTAAAAAAAGGACTTAATAATTTCTTGTTCATTCTTACATTCGGTACAAGTATATTCTATCTCTAATGCATCCTCACGTACCATATGCTCGGTTTCTTTGCCGCACTTTTCACAATAAAGATTTTTCGGAAATTCAATCATATCATTCATCACTCACTTTCTCAATTAAATGTATACCCAACTATAAGGGTAATATTCCCTACCCTTGGGACACTATTCCCTGTGGTCACCCTCTCGAATTCCTAGTGTACTTTTAATGAAAATAATAATAATCGGTTAAATTATATACGAGCAATGACATATTGCTCAAAAAACTTCGTCGGGAGTGATGTATCATGGCTAGAAACAAACTATTGGTTCCTGGAGCTGACAATGCTTTAGATCAAATGAAACAAGAGATTGCCAACGAGTTTGGAGTTCAACTTGGTGCTGATACGACCGCACGAGCAAACGGTTCAGTCGGCGGCGAAATGACGAAACGTCTTGTTGCTTATGCTGAACAAACCCTCAGAAATCATCAAAATCAATAACGGATGATTTCAATCAAAGGCTGTCCCACGGATTTTGGGACAGCCTTTTTCGATTTTAGATATACAACCATCGCTATTTTACGTTTAATATAGAAGAAAAGGAAGTCAAGGAGGAAATCATGATACAACGAACAGCGATTGTTACAGGGACTTCAAGCGGCTTCGGGATGCTAACTGTGATTGAATTGGCAGCAAAAGGCTTTACAGTGATCGCAACCATGAGGGATATCAATAAATCAGAGTCGTTATTCACTCTTGCTAAAGAAAACAATGTCGAGGATTTGATTCATGTTCAACCGCTTGATGTCACTTCCAGTGATTCCATTCAACATTTTCAAGGGATTCTCAACGAGTACCCAGCTATCGACGTATTAGTAAACAATGCCGGATTTGCCCTTGGGGGTTTTAGCGAGGAGCTTTCAATTGACGAGTTTAGGAGTCAATTCGAAACAAATCTGTTCGGAGTGATTGCTGTCACTAAAGCAGTTTTGCCCTTGATGCGGGCAAGGAAACAGGGCAGAATTATCAATATCAGCAGCATTAGTGGGAGACTAGGATTCCCAGGATTATCTGCTTATGTCGCTTCTAAGCACGCTCTTGAAGGTTATAGCGAAAGCCTGCGACTTGAGTTGAAACCATTTGGGATCGACGTTTCCCTCATTGAACCTGGATCCTATCAAACCAATATTTGGGCAAGTGTGGACGGAATGGAAGTCAATCCTGAGTCCCCATACCTATCCTATATGGAAAGTTTACTACATGAAATTGAGGGCGGTAAGGCCAAGCATGGTAATCCCATCGAGGTTGCCAAGTTGGCAGCAAAAATTGCTTCTCAGCCCCAATCACCAAGCCTTAGGTATCCCATCGGGGCTGGTGTGAAGACGATGTTGAAGCTAAAAAATTTGCTGCCGTGGAAACTATTAGAAGCAATTATTCTCAAGCGACTTAAATCTTAATTATTGGTCGCATCAATCATAACAAGGTTATTTTTTCGAAGGGCTTGTTTATCACGAATCCTTGCAAGTCTTTTCGTTTTTTCTTTTTCATAAAAATAATGAACAAAGAAGTAAGAAATAATCCCAAGAATGATGCCAAAAATCGTCATTCCAATTAACACATGGACACCACCGTGAAGTAAACTGACTACACTGCGGAAATCTCCTTGCATCAACTGTTCAAACGAAAAAGGGGACTTATGCCCTATACTCTCGTTTATAGGATAAATCAGTTTACCGATAGTCTTAGCTAAAGGTAGGAGTAATACTGGTAGAAAGGATAGTTTTCCGATTACATTTCCGATAATCGCCGCTGGCAAGGAACCTCTTGCCATTCGAACCATTGGTAAAAATACGATATAAACAAGGGAAGCTGTTGAAAGAACAATCATTTCTAAGCCAAAACCAATTGCAAATCCCAACGAAACTTTTTTGGCTCCACCTGGAGAACGAAGCAATTTTATAAAATTCAACTTAAATGCTCGTCCAATTCGCTTAAAAAAAGGATACTTTTTGTGTTTAAGGTTCATACGAAGACTTCCTTTTTATATCAGATTTTCGTGACTAAATAGCATCGTGTTTAGGGCGATTTAACTAATACCTTTATCATAACATTAAATAAAGAAAAATTAAGATAATTGTAAGCGAACTCATAAATTACCAAGGATAATTTTCCCACATACCACTTCAATTAAAAAGGAATGATTCTTATTATGCCTTTTTTAATGAAAAAAAAGCCGTGAAAGGTGATAAAAAATCACTATTCACGACTTTTCCTTTAGGATGGGAAAATTCGATCAATTTCTTGAATCTCTTCAGTTGTTAATTGGATCTGTAAGGTTTTTAGATTATGAAGCACTTGGTCTGCTCGCTTTGCACCAGGAATAATTACATCGATGCATGGGCGGTACAGATACCAGGCAAGAATCACT
Organism: Bacillus sp. AFS073361; assembly: GCF_002567005.1. Lineage (GTDB taxonomy): Bacteria > Bacillota > Bacilli > Bacillales > Cytobacillaceae > Neobacillus. Next base: position 166,464 of record NZ_NUZU01000007.1, on the reverse strand, counting down.
TGGGCAATTTCAGCACCCTTTTCTGATGCAATTTTACGGACCTGTTCAATCTTTTGCAAGTTTTGTTCGAAAACGCCTTCTTTAAACTGTGGTCTTTTACGGTTCTTTTCATTGATATTCGTCTCTCGAGAATACTTACCAGTTAATAATCCAGATGCTAATGGGTAAAAGGGAACGAATGAGATTTGCTGGTCGGTAACGTATGGGAATATTTCCCGTTCTGCACCACGGCTTAGCAGGTTATATTCCCCTTGGTAGACATCAACATAACCATCTTTATTAGCTTCTTTTAGTTGATCAATTGAAAAATTAGATACCCCGATTGCTCTAATTTTTCCTTCATCCTTCAATTGCTTTAAGGCCCCAACAGCTTCGTCCTTCGGTGTATCCTGATCGGGAAAATGGATATAAAATAAATCGATGTAATCGGTTTGAAGCTTTCTTAAACTCTCTTCGACAGCTTGTTTTAAAAAAGCTGGTGAATTATCAAGAACCATTTCATTTCCAATCAATTTATGTGCTGCTTTGGAGGCGATGACTATTTCTGAACGATTTCCGCTTTCCTTCACGACTTCCCCGATGATTTCTTCGGACCGTCCTAAACCATAGACATATGCTGTGTCAAGGAAATTAATCCCATGAGCCAAACCGGTTCGAACTAACTCCCTGCCAGCTTCTTCATCTAAGTTCGGAAAAAGATTATGACCCCCAACGGCATTGGTACCAAGTCCAATTGGATTGACAAATAAATCCGTTTTCCCGATTCGAGTATGTTTAGTCATTAGCGTTCACTCCCTTATTTTACTAATTTGATGATAACAAACGATTAGAAAAGAATACAAAGTTAATGATTTAATTTTTCAAATAAATATTAGAATTTTTCTATGTATAAAAAAGACCATCAGGGATCGATGGTCTTTAAACGCGTTTTGTTCCAATGTATCTTGAATGCCAATATGGGTTATTAGTGCTTGTAATCATGACTCCTTTTGATGAAGAAGCCATAATTATTTTACCATTTCCGATGTACATCCCTACATGTGTCGGTTTACTTGCCTTGGTTGGAGCATAGAACATTAAGTCACCTGGTTGTATATTTGAATATATACGATGTCCGTTCCCATAAAACATTTGTGCCGCTGTACGATTTAAGGTTTTTCCAGCCCTTGCATAGGAATACTTAATAAGACCTGAACAATCAAATCCGCCGGGCGACATTCCACCCCATTGATATGGTACTCCAATATTAGACTTTGCTACCGAAATAGCCTTTGTATGATAATAAGCCGCTTCCGCTTTATCACCCATGTTAGCAAACAAAGAGCCACAAGAAACGATAATGACAAATGCAACGATGAATTTCTTTAGCATAATTGTTACCCCCTAGTGTGATTTGGTAGGTCAAATATACTAGAAAGGTGTAACAGTGACATCTCAGCAATATTACAATATCATTACAAAATTATATTGATATATTTTTTTGCAGATCATCAGTTTTCATTAATAGAGACAAAATAGATAGGTATTTAGGTAAGAATACTATTGTGTAGGAAACGTATGGTGACCGTGAAGGCTGAGAAATCGAGGAAATGGTAATCATACCTGGTGTATGTTACCGGTAAAGGGTGAAAAATTGGGGCAATGGTAATCATACCTAGTGTATGTTCCCCGTGAAGCGTGAAAAATCAGGATAACGGGAATCATTCGTTTTGTATGATTCACGTGCACGTTGAATAATCGGAGGTTATAGAAATCATCGGTAACCAAATTAAATTGACGAGGAGGATTTGATGAAGGTAACAGATGTACTTGTCCATTGTCTAGAAAACGAAGGAGTAGAATATGTGTTCGGAATTGTTGGCACGGAGGTCCTAGACCTCGTTGATTCCCTTTCCAAATCGACACAAATTCAATACATAAATGTCAGGCACGAGCAAGGAGCGGCATTTATGGCAGACGTCTATGGAAGGTTGTCAAACAAAGTTGGTGTATGCTTATCAACGCTCGGACCTGGCGCCGCCAACTTAATAACGGGTATGGCCAGCGCTCGGCTTGACCATTCCCCAGTTGTGGCCATCATTGGTCAGGCAGGTGTGGAACGTCATCATAAGGAATCCCATCAATACCTTGATCTTGTGACGATGTTTGAACCCGCAACAAAATGGAGCACACAAATCAATGAATCCCAAACAGTGCCGGCGAAGGTTCGAAAAGCATTCAAGATGGCAAAAATGGAGAAACCGGGTTCCGTTGCCATTACATTACCAGAAAACTTTTCAAATCAAATGATCGGCGGTAGTCCCTTACCCGTTACATCCTTGCCTGTATGTGTTCCGGCTCAAGAGTCAATTGAAGCTGCAGGTACCCTTATCAAAAAACATCTTAAACCATTTGTCATCGTTGGAAATGGTGTAATCAGGCAAGAGGCAGTCCCAGAACTACTGACCTTTGTCGAAACCCTTCAATGCCCTGTAACCCATAGTTTTATGGCAAAAGGAGTGCTCTCAAAAGAACATCCACTTAATTACTATACCTTTGGTTTTAAGGAAAATGACGAAGTGTTACCTGGATTAAAAGAGGCAGATCTCCTGATTGTCATCGGCTTTGACTTTGTCGAAAAACTGCCTAAAGACTGGAATGTGAAGAAACTTCCTATCTTACATATCGATTCTTTATCTTCAGAAATTAATGACTATTATCCTGTAGAGGTGGAGCTGGTCGGAAACATAAGAAACACCTTGCAACTTTTAAATCAATCCACCCTTCCGACGAAATCATGGCTTCCCTCCTGCGGGCTAAAGGACCAAATTAAAACTGCATATCAAATTGATCAGCTGGTGTCAGGCACTCTTTCCTTTACGATTGAGCAAGTTCTCCACTGCGTTAATTCACATACAACAGAGGATACGATCATGATATCGGATGTAGGGGCACATAAGGTTTCTATTGCGCGAACCTATCAGCCGAAAAAGCCAAATCGGCTTGTTATATCAAATGGGCTTGCTTCCATGGGGATCGCCATTCCTGGTGCCATTGGGGCGAAGCTTGCTTGTCCAGATGACCTAGTTATTTGCATTACCGGGGATGGTGGTGCTTTAATGAATTTTGCAGAAATTGAGACAGCTAAACGACTCGGACTTTCGTTCATAATCATTGTATTAAATGACTCGATGTTAAAACTTGAGGTCCAGCAAATGGACAAAAAGTTCGGAGAAAACTACGGAGTAACGTTCCAAAATCCGAACTTTGTCCAATTGGCCGCTAGTTTCGGAATTAAAGGTATGCGGGCGAGTACGCTTGATGAATTTGAAAACATCTTTAATGAGGCAATGCAGTCTGATGGGGAAATCTTCTTAATCGAGGTTACCTTAGAAAATTGATTTACAATTTCATTCATCCAAAAAAAGCAACTACATCTGTTTCATGTAGTTGCTCGTGTTTTTATTCTTGGTGCCTGACACCCTATTGGGCTTTTGCTTCAATGCGGCGCTGATGTAAAATCGGTTCGGTATATCCGTTTGGCTGATTATATCCTTTAAATACTAAGTCGCAAGCTGCTTGAAAGGCTACAGATTGATCTAAATCTAGAGCCATTGGACGATACGACGGATCTCCCGCGTTTTGTTCGTCGACTACCTTTGCCATTCTCTTTAGGGTTTCCAGTACCTGTTCCTTCGAACAAATCCCATGATGGAGCCAGTTGGCAATATGCTGGCTTGAAATCCGGAGTGTCGCACGGTCTTCCATCAACCCAACGTGATTAATATCCGGTACCTTCGAACAACCAACCCCCATTTCTACCCAGCGAACAACATAGCCTAGGATTCCCTGTGCATTGTTATCAAGCTCTTGCTGAATTTCTTCGGCGGACCAGTTGGTTTGTTCAGCGACAGGTATAGTTAATATCTCATCTCTTAAATCCTCCTGGACACCCTTTGCTAATTCATCCTGCACCTTTGAGACATCCAATTGATGATAATGTAGCGCATGCAGGGTCGCCGCAGTTGGTGAAGGTACCCAAGCCGTTGTCCCGCCTGCTTGCAGATGACCGATTTTTTGCTTGAGCATTTCGGCCATAAGGTCCGGCATTGCCCACATTCCTTTCCCAATCTGTGCACGGCCTTTTAGACCAGCTGCCAGCCCGACAAACACATTGGATTTTTCATAGCTTTGCAGCCATGTAGAGAACTTCATTTCATTTTTCCGGATAACGGCCCCTATTTCCATTGAAGTATGGATTTCATCGCCAGTCCGGTCCAAGAAACCAGTATTAATGAAAACAATTCGTTCCCTTACTTCACCAATGCAATTTTTCAAGTTCAACGACGTTCTTCGCTCTTCATCCATGACCCCAATCTTTAGCGTATTCCGCTCCAGTCCTAGCATATCTTCCACGCGATTAAATGTTTCATTGGCGAAAGCGACTTCTTTAGAACCATGCATTTTTGGTTTAACAATATAAATCGATCCCTTTGCAGAGTTCTGATATGGACCATTGGCCAAAAGAGAATGCTTGGCAATTAAACTAGTAACGACCGTATCCATTAACCCTTCTGGTACCTCGTTTCCATCCTTATCTAGGATAGCAGGATTCTTCATTAAATGACCGACAATACGGACAAACATGAGAGAACGCCCTTTTAGGGCAAATTCCTCACCAGTTGGTGAGATATACGTGCGGTCAGGCTGAAGCGAGCGAGTAATTGTCTTATTATTTTTTGTGAATGCAGTTGTTAAGTCACCTTTCATCAATCCGAGCCAATTGGAGTATACTAGGACCTTATCCTCTGCATCCACGGCGGCAACGGAATCCTCGCAATCCATAATCGTCGTAAGAGCCGACTCTATAAAAATATCTTTAACGCCAGCTCGGTCGGTTTTTCCTATTGGATGGCCAGGGTCGATTTGAATTTCAAAATAGAGACCATTATTTTTCAGTAAAATGGTGGAAGGCTCGCCTGGATTCCCTTGGTAGCCACAGAATTTGGGTTCATCTTGAAGCCCAACGGTCGCGCCATTCCCAAGTAAAACTGCTAATCTCCCATTTTCAATCGAATATTTGACAGCCTCCTTATGAGAAAACTGCTCGAGCGGGATGGTTTGATCAAGGAAGTCTCTTGCAAAAGCAATAACTTTTTCTCCGCGAATCGGATTGTAAGCCCCTGCACGATTAGCACCTTCTTCTTCACTAATCGCATCCGTCCCATATAAGGCATCATAGAGACTTCCCCAGCGGGCATTAGCTGCATTTAGTGCATAGCGGGCATTATCGACAGGAACGACGAGCTGAGGCCCTGCTTTTAAGGCTACTTCTTCATCCACATTTTCCGTGCTGATCTGAAAATCAGAAGTCTCCGGTTCTAAATAGCCGATTTCTTTCAAAAAAGAATGATAATTTTCAAAGTGGAAGGATTTATTGATTCTATGCCAGGTATTGATTTTACGCTGAAGGTCATCTCGTCGATCTAATAATTGGTTATTGATTGGTGTTAAATCAGCAAAGAGTGCTTCAAAATCAGTCCAGAACTGCTCGCGGTCTAAGCCCGTGCCTGGTAATGCGCTGTCGTTAATAAAATGATAAAGTACATCCGCTACTTGAAGATTACCTATTTTTACATAGTTTGACATCTTACCAATTCCCCCTTATGTAGTTTAAACATTACATCGGATCAAAATCTCTGAATCTGCGAATCTCTTTGCTGTTGTCACACCGGCCCTCCCTTCACTTGTTTACCACGGACACAGTTACATTTATTATAAAAAAATGAAACGCTTCCTTTATTATACAATACTTAAATAAAGAAAAAACCTTGCATTGAGCAAAGGTTATTTAAAAATTTTATTAATGAAGTATTATGGCAGCTGCGGCTGCCATTTGATATTAACTTCAGAAAAAATTACTTCACTGAGAGGATTCTGATTTCATTTTCTGCCTCAACCAGCCGCCCGAATCGATAGCCTTCAATGAGAACATGCCTCTCATGATCACTTAGTCGACGCTTCCATTTCGTTTCTAAAAAATAGATGACTTCGTTATAGTACATTTCCGGGTATTCAAAAGGTTTATTCATACATATGTCTCCTTCCTTATCTTAATCACCTCTGCATATCAGTTTTGACAAATTGCAGAGAAATTAAAAATAAGATTTTTATCAACAAATATAGCCATCAACCAAAAAACAATATTAATGGACAGGAATCCTACCACATCCTGTTTATGGGTTATTCATATAGGGTAAATTGAAGAGCAGAAGAATTCGTTTCTTAAAGGAGAAGAAAATGGCGGAGAATAATAACAAAACAAATTACCCTAAAAATCTCTGGTCCGGCTTACTTTTTGGCATAGGACTTGTCGCCTTTATCGATGAAGCAGTTTTTCATCAACTACTGCATTGGCATCATTTTTACGATAAATCCACGACTGGAATCGGACTTGTTTCTGATGGATTTTTTCATGCCTTTAGTTGGTTTGCTACAGTTGGATCCTTATTCATGCTTGCCGACCTTCGCCGCCGAGGTGGTTGGCTGCCAATGAGGTGGTTTGGAGGGTTATTACTGGGTGCAGGTGGATTTCAATTATACGATGGTACCATCCAGCATAAATTAATGGGTCTCCACCAAATTCGCTACGATGTTAATATCGTCCCTTACGACATGGTTTGGTACATTACCTCAGTTTTGATGATAATAATTGGCATTGCTATCCTCGCTCGCTCAAAAGGGAAATCAAGTCAATTAGGAGTTACAACGAATCATGCACCTAAATAATCACATACATGATGGATCTGAGATGGAATTTCATGGATTAAGCGTCCAACTGATTTTATCAGTGCCGTTTTTCATTGCATTAGTCATTTATCTTTACGCAGCCATCCTATCTAAGCGGCGAAAAAGATCATGGCGGTCTTACCGAATTGTCAAGTGGATTACAGGTATTTTCTGTGCATTAGCGGCTATTATTGGGCCGCTTGCTACTCGTTCTCATTCAGATTTCACGGCTCATATGCTCGGCCATCTCCTTCTCGGAATGCTGGCGCCGCTATTACTGGTCTTGGCATCCCCAATGACACTGATTCTTCGTACACTAGACGTGAAGCACGCACGGACTTTATCCCATATTTTAAAAAGTAATCCACTTCGACTAATCACTCATCCGTTAACGGCCTCTTTTCTGAATGTTGGAGGCCTTTGGGTCCTATATACGACCAGCCTTTATCAGACAATGGAACAAAACGAGCTGGTTCAAATTGCGGTTCACCTGCACGTATTTCTAGCAGGCTATCTTTTCACAGGTGCCTTCATTTATGCAGATCCAAACCCACACCGGACGGGTTATATCTATCGTTCATGCGTATTAATAATCGCCTTGGCATGTCACGGCATCCTTTCAAAATATATTTATGCTCATCCCCCTATGGGAGTTCCGATTGACCAAGCCAAAACGGGCGGATTGATCATGTATTATGGCGGCGATGTCATTGATTTGATTCTGATTACGATCCTTTGTTACCAATGGTTCAAGGGAACCCGACCAAGAACGAATAAGGCTTTAAATGTATTGAATAAGTAAAAGACTGTCCCAAGAAATCTTGGGGCAGCCCTATGTTCTTACGTACCTTTCTCGTCACCTATTCTAGTTAAATAATAATTTACTAACTCCGGGTATTCTTTTAACTCTGCTTTCCCCTTTTCCGTTATCACATAGGTTCCTCGTTTGATTCTTTCAAACCAACCATAATAATTTTTCGTAAGAATGGATGAGGTATTTTTCCCTGTTCCTAATTGAATTAGCATCCTAGGGGACAATGGACCCAAACATTCAAGATTACAAGCAATCTGGACACAATTTTCTTTATATGCAGTCATAATCTTGGTCCGATTACTGCCCCCTACATTATAGTCTGCACTGCGGCCGTTAATTTCCTTTATAATAGATTCGAGCCTTAGTTTGTTTTTTCTATACTTAAATGGCGAAGGATCAAATATTATTTCAGCTTTTCCGCGTTTCCCAGGGCTCGAAACAACGATTAATCCCAACTCTAGCTTGCGAATTAAATTGCATTTCTCTGCCCACTTTTTGGAATTCAAACGTTGCTTTGGTTTCGGGATTGCCACATAAACTTTATCTGTAATCCGCTGTCTTTTGGCTGCTTGGACAAGTAAGTCCACACTTAAAGTGAGCTTTAATTCGACTACAACTATCTCTTCATCCTTGACTGCAACAATATCACAGTCCTTCACCTCACCATATACCTCATAACCTTCACGGACAAAATAGGTTTGAATGGGTTTATATAAATCGACTTCTTGCAGTTTTTTTGTTTCCTTCATATTGTATCACCATCCCAATGCAAACCTCTCGAATCATTCTATCAAAATGTAACGCAAATTTTCTTTTAGAAAAAGTATGTTTCACCGGTCAACGAACTTTATATGTAAACCTCTAATAAACTAATCATCAGGGGGTGGATGTAATGAGCTCTGATTTATCATTTTCATTAGAAATGTTAACCCTATATGGCATTGCTTTATTGGGATTTATATTACGAAAAACGGGTATTCTTAACAACCATGCGAATGAAGTCTTAACACAGTTAATCCTCTATGTGACCTTGCCGGCCCTTATTTTGGTTTCCTTGGATATCCCCTTTTCCAATTCGTTGGTGAAAGAATTTATTTGGCTTTCCGTGATGTCCGTCTTCATTCTTACATTTTCCTGTTCCTTAGCTGCCTGGATGCGCAAGCACGCAAAACTTCGGGAAGATCAAAAGAGCGTCTATGAAGGGTTAATTATTTTTGGAAATCAAGGATATATAGGGTATGCAGTCAGTTATATCCTTTTAGGCGAACAAGGAATCCTTTACCTGACCATGTTTAATATGTGTTATTTGATTCTTATTTGGACCTATGGAATTTACCTGTTTAGCAAAAATAAAGAAACGATTAAATGGAGAAAAATTTTCTTCAATCCTGGAATTCTCTCCACATTAACAGGACTAATTCTATTTATTTCCCCGCTAAGTTGGCCTGAAGTGGTATTTAAAGGGCTGGATAGTGTTGGAAAAATGACCATCCCACTTTCAATGATTCTGATTGGTTGTTTAATCGCAAATGTTAGTTACAAAGGCTTTTTCCTGTCGTTAAAAAATCCGTATCTTTGGACATCCGCATTTACCAAACTGATCTTTATCCCACTGTTTTTACTCCCGTTTGCGGCTTTTTCTGTCCCATATCCAGTTCTTGTGATTGCGGTGATTGTTTCAGGGATGCCATCCGCGCCAACCATCTCGCTTTACTCGCAAAAATTTGGGGCGGACACCTTTTTTGCATCTATGGGAACATTATTAACGACATTATTATGTGTCCTAACCGTTCCGCTGCTTTATTTTCTTTGTAAACTATTTTACTAATGTAATTGCAGTTGTTCTCTAACCTTTTTCCCAATATTCATAAATTAATTTTTGAAATAATTCATTTAAACTTTTCTTTTTATGTTTTTTAATCCATTCGACCTGGTCGATTGGTAAATTTAGTTTAATACTAACGTCCTCATTGGGCATTTCGATTTTTCTTATTTCTTCTATTGTAATGCCCTCTTCTATATTCGGAAACCAAGCATCATTTTCGCCAACCCGAGTGAACCCTTCGTAGTCATGAATATCATCGAGTTCACAGAATAAATTTATTTGAGGTAATCCGCCAGTCAATATTTTCACATGCATGATGGAATTGATCGTTCTACCATCCTCTAATTCTATCTCGACAATGACGTTTTCAAGGGTCTTATATTTTTTTACAACAATCTCACTAACAATTAAATCCAATTCTAGGGTAAAGCCGGAGCTCGATTCAAAGATGTAGATCCCGTTTCGAAAAACATGGATACTTTCACCATCGATTGTAACTGATTTTACAACTACCATAAACCTATCCTCCATACATTTGTATAAATCATTCTGACCTAAAATTCACTCTTTAAATTTACCATAGTAATGTGATCTGTTGTATTTTTCCTATAAACTTTTGAAAAACAATAATTTTTATATCAATGGGGAATAATAAAAGTGGCAATTTATTGGAAAGAGGTGCTTTTGTAAATGAATCAAGATTATTCTATTGATCCTAATCAAATGCCTAAATTCACTAGTCATGAGGAAGCAAGAGAGTGGTTTAAAGGGCAATTTGGGGATCGATTTTTACTGAGAATGACTGATATGAAAGATGGAAGAAGAGTCAATTTCTACCATCTCGTCAAAGATCCTGAAGTGTACAAGCCATACATGGAGAGCTTTGCAAGCGTTGTTCCGCATGAAATCACCAATATTGACACCTTTAAAAGCTATACAACCATCGAAATTGATGAAGATGGAAATGTTGATATTAAGGATTAAAAAAATAGGGGGCACGGAACTAGTGGCTTAAAAGTAACAGGCTGCTCCTACATGGTTACCATGTATAACCTGTAGCAGCCTCCTTTTTTAAGCCCTATTTCCTATTTTCTGCTTCTGCAAAAACAAATAAATCCCGATAATATTGATGCACTAGAATAATAGGTATTTCTTTATTCCTTAGTAACTCTAAGGTGTTCCTGTTTAAATGGCACCCATCACAAATTTTTTTCCACGCTGGAGTCAGCCAGTTCTGAAGTGAGGATAGGAACCGATTTTGCATTTTAACATGCTCAAATAGAAGGATCTTCCCACCTGGTTTACAAACACGTTTCATTTCGATAATGGCTTTTTCCGGATTGGGAATAGTGCAAAATACAAGTGTCGCCACAACGGTGTCAAAAGAATCCGTAGCAAAGGGCAGTTCTTCTGCACTTGCCTGTACGATTTCAATGGGGACAACTGCTTGCCCGTGTTTAGTTAATGATCGCTCAATCATGTGCTGACTCGGTTCTATCGCAGTTACTATAACATCTTCCTTATATAAAGGAAAATTAATCCCAGTACCCGACCCTAATTCAAGAACGCTCCCCGTTGCCTTCGCTAGGAGTTCCTCACGAATTCTCTTAAACTTCTTTTTCTCCAACGGTTTCATAAAAAAATCATACCAATTGGCAAATAATTGACTCAAAATTCTCCACTCCAAACAAGTTTATAAAGTTTACATAACACTTTTACAAGTAACTAATTTTGTTATTTTGTCATCATTCCCTCTGACAAAATATGGTTTGCCGGCCTGCCGATTCATTTTCTTCAAAAAAATGAATCGTCCAATCTCCAAATTCAGCCAATAACTCATTGGGGAGAAGTTTATATTGACTAGACACTCCTTGATTTTCGGTTCCCGGTGATTGGTAGAAGGTCTCCATAAAAAAATATCCTCCCTCTTTAACTACGCTTTTAACAATCGGGAAAAGTGAACGATCAAGGTAATAGGAAATAACAATAATATCATAAGTATGGTTGGTCCAGTTAGGATTATTCAAATCAGTTAGATCACAAACTTCTGCTTGAATTTTGAGATGATTCTGTGCAGCACGTTCCTTAATAAAGTCAATCGCAACATCCGAAATATCAACAGCCTGAACGTGATAATTCATACACGCAAGGAACAAACTGTTCCCTCCAAGGCCACACGCAAGATCAAGTGCAGTACCTCCATTTAGATACCCTGAAAAGTTTTCTAGTCTTGGATTTGGTATAGGGTCTTTTAAGTCAATCATCCGTTCTTTATATTTATTATTCCATTTCGTTTTACTGTCCATTTGAAACCTCCTTAACACTTCGATATGAACCTAAACCTACATTATCAAAGTGGAATTGTCCATTTAGATTCAGATACACATGAATAAAATTTTTATTTTGTTACATTCCAATATTAGTTAATTGTGTCTGATATAATGAAAGTATCTAAAGTAAACTGAAAAATCAATAAAGGAGGGCAAAATGAGAAGTTATATTATTAATCGCTTATTAAAACCAAAATATATAAAAATCATTAAGGCTGAAGGGTATCCTTTTACAATAAAGATTAAAAATATAAATATACTTTATGAACAAATGAACAACTATAAAGACACAAAAAATATCCTTTGTCCTTCCAAACCGATTTTAATAGACAATCATGCGCTCAAACGATGGAACGAAAGAGTTGGCCCGATCATCTGTCTAGACTCTTTGCAAAAATCATTGGAAATCATTTTTCGAAATTGTTCTTATCGAATTGACCAGTTAGCACATGGCATTGGGTCCATTGATAATGATATAGTCTTTACTTACGAAAACACGGAAAAATTATTTAGAATTACCACTTTCTATGGACGGAAGAACCTGCATCCTAGTCTAAATCAGGTCCAGAACCTAAGAAGATATAATTTATATAGCAATGAATATGTTAATCTAGCACTTACCACAGAAGAAATTTGTAGGCAGTATTTTCCGCTAATCCCCAAAGAAATGATTCATTTCCAAGGTAGGATCACTTCCTACATTCTCGAAAAGTATCTGATTTCCAATCGGAAACTCCCCTGTTTTCTTTGCTATAGCAAGGACAATAAAAGTAATGACTATTATTCCTTTGTGATTGACTTAGAAAACCCAGAAGAAATGATGATCCCCAATAATGTTTTGTACCTTTTAAACAAGCTTGGTTACAGTGATTTCATCTTAAAATACTTTTCATATCACAATCCTGAAAAATTAGATAGGGCAAGAAGCAAAGCACTCGACTATTATATGACATCAATGCATAATGGGATATTTTTTCATTAAAACAGGTCGCCAACATGAATTGGCGACCAACTTTATTATTGATTATTTAATTGGCTGCATTAATGTTGCTTCATACTCCGTTAATGCTTCATCAAACATCCGGAGACCCTCATCAATTTGTTCCTTGGTGACGACTAGTGGTGGAATCATTCGAATGACTTCTCCATGATTTCCGCAAAGGTAGAATAGTACCCCCTTTTCAAGAGCAAGATCAAGAATTTTTAACAATCCTTCTCCATTCGGTCCACCTGTCACTGGGTCAATGATTTCAATTCCAATCATTAAGCCCACCGCGCGGATGCTTCCTATAACAGGGTGTCGTTCCTTGATTTTTTCGAGTTCCTGAACAGCATAACTCCCCATATTTCTAGTGTTTTCAAGAAGGTTTTCTTCTTTCATCACTTCCAAGGTAGCCAGTGCAACAGAACAAGCAATCGGATTACCCCCAAAAGTCGTTCCGTGGCTTCCGAGCGGCCATTGTTTCATTAATTCAGCGGAAGCAACCGTTGCGCTAAGCGGCAAGCCATTGGAAATTCCTTTAGCGATGGCCATAATATCAGGAGTAACATCAAAGGTTTGAGCTGCGAACCATTGACCGGTACGGCCAAATCCGGTTTGAACTTCATCAAATATTAGTAAAATATTATGGCGGTCACAAATTTCTCGAACTTTCTTTAACCAGCCCTTCGGCGGAACAACATAACCGCCTTCACCGAGCACCGGTTCTAAAATAACACAGGCTACCTCTTCCGGTGTTACTTGATGACTAAATAATGACGCGAAATCTTTTTCTAATTTCTCAATCACATACGTCTCTGGATCCATACCTTCTGGACTCTCTTTAACATTCGCATAGGGTACTTGATAGGTAAGACCAGATGGCTGGATGAATTTCCGATATTTGCTTTTCGATGTAGTCACACTTAATGCACCTAACGAACGACCATGAAAACAACCGGTAAAGGAAATAACATACGGGCGTTTGGTTACATATTTTGCTAGTTTAAGTGCTCCTTCGATAGCTTCTGTCCCACTATTGGCAAAGAAAAAGCAATCAAGTTCTCCTGGTAAAATTTCGGCGAGTTCATCGGCCAATCGTAAAATGGACTCATACATAATTACCCCAGAAGGACCATGCATCAATCCATCGGCAGCATCCTTAATTGCTTGGACTACCTTAGGGTGACGGTGTCCAACATTTGTTACCGCAATTCCAGAGGTAAAATCAAGATATTTCTTTCCATCCACTCCAAAATAATAACAGCCTTCCTCTTTCACCACCGGTAGATTTGGATGATCCTTTGCCATGCTTGGTGCCAGTCGATTTGGCATATTTTTCACGAGGTGATCCCATTTGTTATCCATACTTTGACCTCCGTATTCAAATTCCTTAACTCTGAAAATTGCTGTTTTATTTAATTGCTTTTAACGTTTCATCTCGAATCAATGATAATAATCCCTCTTTGTACTCGGCAAACTCTGCAGTTGTTTTCACACTGAAATCCCTTGGCCGCTCCAATGCAATCGGGATTCTTTTCTTTAAACGTCCTGGTCTTGCCGTCATAACATATACCGAATCTGCTAAAAAGATCGACTCATCAACATCATGAGTGATAAACAGAATTGTCTTCTTCGACTCTTCCCATGCTTTCAAGAGCACTTCTTGCATGATGTTTCGTGTTTGGGCATCCAATGCCCCAAACGGTTCATCCATTAATAGAATCTTTGGATCGTTTGCCAGCGCTCGAGCAATTGCAACACGTTGTTTCATCCCACCGGATAACTGAATCGGAAAATGATTTTCAAATCCTTCTAAACCGATTAATTGCAAGTAGTGTCTAGCAATATCGTCTCTCTCTTTTTGAGAAACACCCTTTAGCTTTAACCCAAAGGTAATATTGTCTTTCACTGATAACCATGGAAATAATGTGTACGATTGAAATACCATTCCGCGATCAGGTCCTGGACCATGGATTTCCTGCCCATCAAGGAGTACTTGGCCGGAAGTTGCTTCTTCTAACCCTGCAACAATCCTTAAAACGGTTGACTTCCCACAGCCCGAAGGTCCTAAAATCGTAACGAATTCCCCTTCCTCAATCGAAAAGGATGTTTTTTCCAATGCGGTCGTTTCACCTTTTTTTGTTTTAAAAACTTTTCCAACCTCTTTAATTTCTAATTTCGGGGTCCCAGTCATATTTAAAAGAGATTCTTTCTGGTTTGGTACAACTATTTTTTCCTTTTCTTTAACACTCAATTGAGGTGTTACCATTTAAAAACCATCCTTTCTCATCCAAGAAAACGAAGCCTTATATATGGCTTTAAAGAGAATGTCTGTAATCAGCCCGAGGATACCAATAATCAAGATTCCGACAATGATTTTATCTGGCTGCAGAAAACGAGAAGCCTGCATGATCATATATCCTAAACCGCTAGATGCACCAACAATTTCAGCAACCACTAAATAGGTCCAAGCCCAGCCGAACGTAATCCGGAGGGTATCAACAATTCCCGGTAAGGAAGCAGGGAGGATAACTTTGGTAAACACTTGTGCCTTCTTTGCCCCTAATGTATAGGAAACATCAACTAAATCATTTTGAACATTCTTGGTGACGTCCATAATCATCAACGTCAGCTGAAAAAACGTTCCAAGGAAAATAACACTCATTTTTTCTGTCTCACCAAGTCCAATCCAAAGAATCAGTAAGGGAATAAAAGCAGATGCCGGCATATAACGAATGAAACCAATGATTGGTTCAAAAGCACCCTCCATAATCCTTAGTGAGCCCATTAAGATCCCAAGCGGTATACCAATAATGGCTGCAGCAAGAAATCCAAACAGAACCCTGGTAAAACTGATCCCAATATCTGAAAGAATTTGACCATTTACAAACATATCCACCGCGGTAGATAATACGGCAGTAGGAGTCGGAAGGAATAATGGATTCACGAACTGTCCGTAACTAAGTACTGACCAAACTAATAGAAAAATAATAAATGTGATAAAGCCCGCGGAAGTATAAAATACTTTGGGTATTTCCTTATTAGGAGTAAACAATTTTGTGATCAATTTTTTCACCTTCTTATGTGTCTATTTTGTAAAAAAGCCTAACTGATGAGGTTAAATAAAACATCTCATAAGTCAGGCTGTTTAAAGTGAATCCTTAAACTAACTTAAACCTTATCATTATTGGAAACTCGGATTGATAATATCTTCTGCTTTTGGCTCGGTTTTAAGAAGTTTTTGATCCTTATAAAACGAAATCGCATTTTCTGTAGATTGATAGATGGAACCTTTAGCGCTTTCTGTCCCAAATAACTTTTCATTATCTTCTTTCGAGAAGAATTTCAAACCAGTAACCGTTCCTTCAAATTCTTTCACATCAATATTTAAACCTTTTGCCATAATTTCATTGGCTTCTTTTTCATGTTCTTTCCAATACGTCATGGCTTCGCCCATCGCCTTAACAAAAGCTTTCACATCTTTCGGACGGTTTTTGATTACATCTTCTTTAAAGCTGACCGTATCAACAATGATTCCAGATAAATCTTTAGTTGTTAATAAAACTTTACCGTTTGCTTCTGCTCCCTTTGATAACCAAGGCTCCCATGTAACAGCTGCATCCACTTTACCAGCGGCAAAAGCAGCACCGGCATCACCGGCAGACATTTGCACGACTTGTACATCTTTTTCAGTTAATCCGCCTTGTTTTAATGCTTGCAGTGCTAACATATGGCTAGTTGAACCTACCTCAAATGCTACTTGTTTGCCCTTTAAATCTTTTACACTATTAATTCCATTTTTTACGAGAATCCCGTCCCCGCCGTAAGAATCATCTAATAACCAAACTACTTGGACAGGAATTTCAGATGCTGCCAGGGACACTTGGACATCCAGTGCCGTTGCCATCCCATCAATTTTCCCACTGGCTAATGCTTGTTTACGTTCTCCTAATCCTTCTACAATGGAAAGGTCCACATCAATCCCATTCTTTTTGAAAAAGCCCTTTTCTTTTGCTAAAAATAACGGACCGTACCCTGTCCAGGTTGGCAGTGTCACTTTCAATGACTCAGACGACTTCCCATCCTTAGCAGTACTTGCTGCATCCTCTTTCCCACACGCTGCTAATGCAACTAGCAACATCAATGAACAAAAAACCAATAACCACTTTTTCACTCCAAATTCCCCCTTGTAATTAAATATATAGCTATTTAAATCTGTTTCTCTGTTAAACGAAATGAAGAATGAAGAACACCTGTTAACATTCTATTTCCAATTTCATCAGCTCGGCGAACAGCTTCAATCACCATTTCAGGTGAGACTTCAAATGGCATATTTGCCATATCCTCGATTGTAACAGTAATTTCCCCAAGCTTCTGCCACTGACTTTCTGTTAAATTTGTAATTCCCATTTGCTTTAAAGTAAATGGAAGTCCAACTTCCTGGTAATAACTTATTAACTTTTTAAGTTCGACCTCGCTGGTATTCTCCATACACAACTGTGCAAGGATCCCGAAGGCAACAATTTCCCCGTGATAGGTGTGATGTACTTCAGGGAAAATCGTTAACCCTGAATAAATCGCATGGGCTCCAGCTGTTCGGCAATCATCCCCGCCATACCCACTGACACTGCCACTGACTAAAATAATGGTATCAATCACATCTTCGAACTCTATTGTTACTATTTGGGTTTGAACAGATGTGACAGCATTTTTCCCGATTTGAAGCAGCGTTTGATAAACCTGACCTGCGATCGCAACAGCCGTTTGATTTAAAATGTTAGGCACCGCTTTTTTCACAGAGGATTTGGTCTCAAACCATTTAGCCAATGTATCGCCAATACCCGCGATTAAAAAGCGTACCGGTGCGTTCATGATGATTTCCGAATCAACTAAGACTAAATCAGGTGCCTTCGACTTTCGTTCGATCCCAATAAATTCACCATCATTGCTATATAGGATGGTAATAGGTGTTGCTGCTGCACAAGTTGCAGCGATAGTTGGGATGGCAATTAACGGTTTGTTAAGTTGATAGGCAACAGCTTTAACAGTATCAATGGCTTTGCCTCCACCTGTCGTAATAAGGACATCAATCTGTTCATCTTTTAGTACAGCTACTAATTGATCGATATTCGCTTGAGACGATTCTCCGCCATACCAAAGCGAATGTTTTAATAAAATCTCGTGTTCTGTCAAACTCTTTCTTAATGAATCTTCCACAAGTCCTCTACTAATTTGGCCTCCTATGAGAGCAGCTGCTTTTCCAAAGTTTTTTATGTACCTACCCGCTTCTTCTAGTAAACCTTTATTTCTAATATATTGAGCTGGTCCTACCGTTACTTTCATATTACACCTCAAATCCTTTGTAAATTGTTTAAAAATGAATAATATTCTTTAAATATAAATACTTGTCTATTTTATGTCAATATATTTTCTTAATATTCTATCATCAAGTAAAAATACAATATATGCTATAAAAATACAAAAATGATGCTATTTAAAAATATCATCTTTCATTATTTCTGTATAAATATAATCAGCCCCCTTTCTTTTCGCCGTGGAATTTCTCCCGTTTGATATGGATTTCTATACATATGCGGCCGCTTCGTTTGTGTCTTACATCTAAAAATAATGCAAGTTTTGTGCCATTTTTAATCTATTCCGTGCTTTCTGATTTTTCTAAACACCGAAGGCTGACTTATCCCTAATGCTTTTGCCATGTCTATCGTCGTTTTGTATTGTTTCCTAGCCTTAAGTAACACTTGTTTTTCTACACTATCTAGAATCTCATTCAATGAACGATTATTGTCATCAACAGACGTTACATGAGAAAAAGATTTTCGAAAATGAGGCGGCAGGTTTTCGATTTCAATCAATTGTTTTGGAGAAGTAACTACCAATCTTTCAATTAAATTGATTAATTCTCGGACATTTCCTTTCCATTCTTGTGTAAACAACAGATGCAGAACACCTTCATCAAGGCTTCGTTCACGATGATACTTTTTAGAAAAATACGTTAAGAAGTGTTCAATTAACGGGATGATATCGGTTGAGCGATTTCTTAATGGCGGAATGGTAATCGGAACAACATTTAAACGGAAGTAGAGGTCATGTCTAAAGACTTTTTCTTCCACGGCTTTCTCTAAGTCTCGATTTGTTGCGGCAAGAATACGGAAATCAACGGTTCGCAGCTTCGTTCCACCAACACGGTAAAATTGCTTTTCCTGAATGAATTTGAGAATTTTCACTTGATTGACTAACGATAACTCACCCACTTCATCTAAAAATAAGGTCCCGCCTCCTGCAAGTTCCGCTAGCCCGATCTTGCCTTTTGGATGGGCTCCCGTAAATGCTCCTGATTCATATCCGAAAAACTCTGCCTCAAACAAGGCTTCGGGTATGGCACCGCAGTTCACCTCGATAAAAGGACCGTCTTTCCGAGAACTTTTTTTATGAATGAATTTCGCAATATGTGATTTGCCTACCCCTGTTTCACCCAGCAGCAACACATTGACATCAATTTCAGCCACTTGCAGAGCAAGCTGGAGTACTTTTTTCATTTCTGTACTCGTGGCAATCATTCCGTCAGAATCAAATTGGAGATTTCTTAGCATTTCCAGTTCACTTTTCACTCGTTCCATTTCGTCTTCGATGTCCGTTAAGTATTTTTTCATGTTAAGTAACTCGGTAACATCATGTGAATAACTGACGATTCTTACTAAATTATTGTTATGATCAAAAACAGGAATCCCAGTTACAAGTAACTTTTCTCCCTTATTAGTTGTTTGGACTAGAGTGATTTTCTTTTTTTCCTTAATAACCAACGGCGTCAAAATCGGTGTAAATACCCCTTCTTTTTCAAGTTCATAAACAGACCGGCCGACCATTTCATTGGACTTCATATTATAAATTCCTTCGGTAGCTTCACTTACTTTCAAAATAATCCCATCTGTGTCGGTGACTAAAATATCGTCTTGTAATGAATGTAGAATGGCTTCATTTTCATTCCAAACTTTTTTTTCATCACTCACATATTCCCCTCCTTCTTGAACTATTCAGACTCAATTATTATTCATTATTGAATAGAAAATAGGGTAAACTTCTTGATATTACAGTTATATCAGATAATTGATAAAATTTATACTTTTTTAAATAAATTATTCAATTTTGTATAATGAAAGACAATTTATTTCCGGGTCACGCCCTCAGCAATTTTACCTTTATGATAAAATATCAGTATGTGGATCGATGAGAATATCTAAATGAGGAGGATGAAGCTTGAAAAAAAGAATTGCTTTATCGTGGAGTGGCGGGAAGGATTGTTGTATGGCGTTAGATACCCTAATATCACAGGGATTTGAAGTAGTATCCTTGGTTACAACAGTACCTAAAGAATTAGGGAGAACATTTGGTCATGGCGAGCGAACAGAAATGATTAAACTACAAGGTGAATCGTTAAACATACCTGTTCATTTTATCGAATGTACATACGAAAACTATACAAGTCAATTTGTCAACGCGATAGAACACTTGAAAAACCAATTAAATATCACGGGAATCGCCTACGGTGATCTATATTTAAACGAACATCGAGAATGGGGAGAAAAAGTAGCAGCCGCTGCAAATGTGGACTCATTGTACCCATTATGGATGAAAAAGGAAGAAGCCCTACAATCTTTAGGGAAATTTGTCCAATCGGGGTATGAAGCAATTGTGATTCGTGTACGGGAAGATGTCTTGGAAGACAAGTGGCTTGGTAGAATAGTAGATGAAACCTTTCTGAAAGATGTACAACAGACTACTATTTGTCCGATGGGAGAAGCGGGTGAATACCATACCTTCGTCTATGATGGACCATTATTTTCAAAAAGAATTCAATTGGAACAAGGAGAATTAATCCAACTGGAAACCACAAAGAAACTAGAATTTAAGAGTTATAGCATTATTGAGCGTTAAGGCAATGAATTGGTTAAAATAACAAAGGGGGATGCCCCCCTTTGTTATGTCTTTAATGATTTTCCGCTTTTGGAAATTAATTATTGTTCTGTATATTTTTTGAAGTTATCTAAAATCGCCTGCCAGCCTGCTTGTTGCATCTCAATTGGATTGGTCGTTTCCGCATCAAACGTTTCAATTACCTCAGTCTCATTTCCTTGACCTTTAAAGGTAACAGATACTTTTCTTCCATCACCCATGGTATAAGAAATAACCTCATTTAATTTGACTTCGTCATATACTCCGCCAAAATCAAAACCAAAACTGCCATCTTTTGCTTCCATTCTTGTAAGGAATTTTCCACCAACCGTTAAATCATTTTCTGCAAATGGTGTATGCCAGTCTTCTGAAGCATTATTCCATTGGGTGATGTGTTTTGGCTCTGTCCAATGTTCCCATACTTTTTCTACCGGCGCATGAACAGTTGTCTGTACAGTGATCTTTTCAAAATTGCTTGTTGTCATTTGAATTTCCACCTTTCAACATATACTAAGTTTATTATGTAGATTGAATTCTTGCTGTCACAAACCTGTTAATATCTTATCAACTCTTCCTTGTAACCGCAATCACCAGTATTGATAAAGAAACACAAAAAACAATAAAGCCAGGATGGGGTTTCCCGTCCTGGCTGTTTAAATGTTTAAGTGGTGCCTGACACCCTACTCAGAGGCTCTTGGACTGCTTTCAAATCCGCCTTTTTTATGTGAACCATCACAGAACGGCTTTTTGTTGGAAAGGCCGCAACGGCATAGATACACTTTTGCCTTTTTTGGATATTCCTTGCCCTCAGAATCAAAAATCTGAAAATCACCACTTACCTGCAATGGTCCATTATCACTAATCTTAATTTGATTTTCCATCCTTATCACATCTCCTCAGTTTTTTATTAATGAAAAAAATTCAGAACGTAAATCAGGTTGTTTGCCAAATACTCCATGGACGCTTGACGTTGTGGTGGACGCAGTGGATTTTTTCGTTCCCCTGCTGCACATACACATGTGTTTGGCTTCAATGACAACGATTGTTCCTTCTGGCTCCAAAACCTCTTCCATCGCGGCGGCGATCTGCGTTGTAAGCCGTTCTTGAACTTGAAATCTTTTCGCATACCCATCCACCATTCGACCAATTTTTGATAAACCAGTGATTTTCTCATTTGGGATATAACCTACATGGGCCACGCCAAAAAAAGGAGCAAAATGATGTTCACACATCGAAAAGAACTCAATATCCTTTACTAAAATCAGTCCCTTATGTTCAATATCAAAGGTCTTCTCAAGATGTTGTTTTGGGTCCTCATGATAACCTTCCGTGTACTCGAGAAATGCTTTGAGTACCCTAAATGGAGTATCTTGTAGTCCATCTCGATCAGGATCATCCCCGCACAATTGAATTAATTGTCTAATTGCCGTGGTGAAAAAATTTACATCCATTAAATTTCGATGGTTTTCCTGTGCATGGGGTTTAAACAAGCTTGGGAACTTCTCAGATAATAAAAGATATTGATCACTAGTCATTTCACATCATTCCTTTGACTTGGGATTGGAGGGTTCATCCTCGATGATTAAACAAGGGGCGGGATGATTCACTTGCTCATTTTGTTGAATGCGAAAGGCGCAGCAGCCATCACCATTCTGTAGACGCTGTTCTCTTTGCACCTTACATCCAAGTAATTGTGTAAGAACTGAAATAGTCACACTGCACAAAATAGGACGTTCGAGTGCAACATTATGAAAAGGACAATTCCGCTCAATTAAGTAATCATCCTTACCCTTTTTGACTATTTCCATATAAGAGTCATCTTTTGCGTAAAAATCCTTAAGCACCTTTATTCTTTCGTTGGTACTAAGCCCCAACAATTTCGGTTCCCATTCACGAACCCTTTCTTCAACCATCGCGGCAAGTACATTTTTCAGAGCACTTATTCCGAGATGTTTGACCATCGTGTCAAGAACTTCAATTGTTAAGTGATCATAATTCTTATCAAAGAGATGTTCACCAGCAGAGGTTAATTGATATCGGATGTGAGGCCGGCCAATGCCATTTTGCTTTTCAGAAATCCTGATAATCCAGCCATCCCTTTCTAGATGGAGGAGATGCTGACGGACAGCCTCACCGGACATATCTAGCAATGAGGCCAGTTCGCTCATGGATGAAGCACCACTTGTTTTAATCGCATGAACGATTCTTCTTCTTGGCTCCGACAAATGTTCGGCTTGAAAACTCAGGTCTC
Source organism: Bacillus sp. AFS073361 (assembly GCF_002567005.1). Lineage (GTDB taxonomy): Bacteria > Bacillota > Bacilli > Bacillales > Cytobacillaceae > Neobacillus. The sequence continues at coordinate 143,523 of NZ_NUZU01000007.1, read as the reverse complement.
TTCCCTCCCTGCTCTTTCTTAAATGTATATTCACCTGCCTTTCGAATAGTTCAAGATTTTTATTGAAAAAATGGAAAAATTCATTTTTTCAAAACCTAATAAAAAAAATCCCTTTCAGAGGGATTTTTTAGAAAACAATCGTTTTATTTTGATGGACAATTATGCGGTCCTCGATATGCCACTTCACGGCTCTAGCTAAAACGCTTCTTTCAATTCTACGACCGATTTTTTTAAGGCTATCGACATTATCCTGATGATCGACCCGGCTGATATCTTGTTCGATAATAGGTCCTTCATCGAGGTCATTTGTTACATAATGAGAAGTGGCACCAATCAATTTTACACCGCGGCCAAATGCCCGTTCATATGGTCTTGCACCAACAAAGGCTGGTAAAAATGAATGGTGAATATTAATAATTTTATTTGGATTTTCTTCGACAAATGTTGGAGATAAGATTTGCATGTAGCGGGCCAATACCACGAAATCAATCTCATACTCTTTTAGAAGTTTAAGTTGTGCTGCTTCGGCTTGTCCACGAATATCTTTATTGGCTGGAACGTAATAAAACGGGATGTTCAGCCCTTCGACAACCTCTCTTGCCGTTTCATGATTACTGATCACAAGGGCAATATCAGCCATTAAATCACCGCTTTGCCATTCCCATAAAAGTTCAAGCAAACAATGAAGTTCTTTTGAAACAAAGATTGCCGCTTTTTTCACATGATAAACATGTGTAAGGTTCCATTCCATGGAAAACTCTTTGCCAATTTCAGCAAACTGGCTCTCCATCTCTTTTGCTTTACCCATTAAATTAGGACATTCAAATTCGATTCGGATGAAAAATGTGCCGCCTTCAGGGTTGGTGGAATATTGGCTGGATTCAATAATATTTGCGTTAAAAGAAAAAAGAAATTTAGAAATCGCAGCCACAATTCCAGGTTGGTCAGGACAGCTAACTAATAGGCAACCACGGTTCTTATTCTTTTCTTGAAATAATTCAATCTGATCTTTTATATATGCGTTCATGTCACAAAACCTCTCTAATATTGTTTTACACATTATACATTAGATGGTCGTATTAGTTAATCACTATTTTGAAAATTCGTATCAATCAATAATTTTCTGCGATAACATATTAACTGACAATGAGCCCCTTTCGGTCGTCGCGGCAGCTCCAACTTTATTCGCTAATTGAAGGTACTCTTTTAATTGGGAGAGACTGTCCGGCTGACCTTTTTCATGAAAGCAATACAGGAGGGCTGACATAAATGCATCACCTGCACCAGTTGTATCGATAGCTTCAACTTTTGGAGCAGGAACAAAAACTTTGTTTCCCTTAAAAATTGCACATGCACCCCTGCTTCCCATCGTGATAAACAGGTAAGGAATCTGCCATCTAGATATTTGGTTTAATCCAGCCTCTAAAGAATCTGTTTCTGTTAAAAAATACAACTCATCTTCAGCCAATTTTACTATATGTGCATACTGAAGGAAGGATGAAACAGTTTGGCGACAATCCCCCTCACTTTCCCAACGCTTTAATCGAAGGTTGGCATCAAAGCCGATGATATTACCAGCATCCTTGGCATATGATAAGGCCTTTTCAGTTGTCTTCCTAGCTGTTTCATGAAAAAGTGTTCCTGAACCAAAATAAAAAATCTTTGCCCTTTCAAAAACTTCCCTTCGTAATTCATCTTCAGATAATACCTCGTCTGGAGTAGCATTCACGTAAGAATGAAAATAGCGCTCACCATTTTCATTTATATGTATATATACACCACAAATACACTTACTCGAAGTGTAGACAGAATAAGAAATATCAATTTGTTCCTTATTGAATTCTTGTTCTACAAATTGACTGACTTCATCGGTCCCTAGTTTACATAAGTAATAAGCTGGAATCCCGAGTCTCTTAGTCCCCACTGCCACATTTACGGTGGCTCCGCCCAGCAGCTGCTGGTATTTGGTATTCGTTTGATCCATTGAAATAAAGTCTACAAATGCTTCACCCAGTGAAATAACTCCTTTTTGCACCAAGATGGTCCTCCTCCAATGATGTATCTATGATGATTATATGAAAAAACCCCCTCAATTGAAAATGGTTGAGGAGGATCGGTTACGATATTAAACTAGTTTATGTGCATACCACTTTTTCCCTTTAAACCGCAAGCCAAAGATGAGTCCGCGAGTCCCCCATTCCACAATCATTGCCACCCAGACACCGACAATTCCAAAACCTAAGGTAATTCCTAAAACATAACCTAAGATGACCCGCAGCAACCACATCGAGAGCAATGAAGCAATCGAAGTAAAATTGGAATCCCCTGCTGCCCGTAGTGCTGATGGCATAATAAAACTTGGTGACCACAGGATTGGCTGTGCAATGGCCGCTATTAATACTAGTGTAAAAATCGTAGGAATAATTTCTTCCGGTGGATTGAACATTTTTATCAACAACGGAAACAATGGCAATAGCAAGAAATCCGCGATGATAAAAATAATCGAAGAAAGACCAATTAACGAGAAGATAAATTTCCTCGCGTCTGCAATATTCCTACGCCCAATACATTGCCCTACGATAGTGACGATGGCGATTCCGATTGAATTAGGTCCGATTTGATAGACCATCATTAACACATTGGCAATCGCAAAAACGGTAAGTGAAAGAGTACCTAACTGGACAATAAACGTTTGCGTTAGCAGCTTTCCACCATTGAAAAAGATTTGTTCTGCGGCAAAAGGCAGCCCGATAAACATGACCTTTTTTAAAATAGAAAGGTCAATTCTAACCGCATTTTTTATCTTGAAACGGATCGTCTCATTGTATTTTAAGACATAAACCAAGGCAGCGGCCATTCCTAAAAATCTCGCCAAAAGCGTGGAAATCACTAGACCCTCCACACCCATGTGAAAGAATGTAATCAGTAGTAGATTTAGAATCGTATTGGTTAAATTCATTACTAGCGATAAATTCAAACAGGGTTTCGTCTCCCCCACACCTCTTAACGCGCCAGTCACCGCTTGAAAGATCGCGATGAATGGATAAGAAAGACAGCTGCCGATAAGATAAATTCGAGCATTTTGAAATACATCCGCTTCCGCTTTACCAAATAATAGGTTTAAGGTTGCCGTATGAAAAATGATAACTAAAGTACTGATTAGGACTGAAAATAGGGTTACGGCAGTGATCGCTTGTGTCGCCGTTTTGGACACCATCTCCCCATTCCCGCTCCCTTTATATTGGGCTACAATCACGGTCCCTCCTGTTGCGACCGCTATAAAGACATTGGCTAGGAAAATATTCAATGAATCTACCATACTCACGGCACTAACCGCTGCCACTCCAGCAGAACTAATCATCGCTGTGTTTAATAAACTCATGATAATTAAAAAGGCCTGGTCTACGAATATGGGCAGGATAATCGCAAATATTTTCTTGTAACCTATCGACTCGCCAGAAAAATACTTATCTAACAAAGGAACAGCTCTGTGCCTAATATTCAGTTCTAATTTATTCATTACGCAACACTTCTTTAATGGAATTTTTTGAAACGTACCGACCGTATTTTAATACGGCTTATTATACCACGATTTGGAAGTGAGTAAAGGTTTTAATCTTCTGTCAGAAATGTCCATTTATCGTTGTGTTCGCAGTTCGACACGACGAATTTTTCCCGAATCCGTTTTCGGTAGTGCGTCGATATACTCAATCACCCTTGGATATTTATAAGGAGCAGTTAATTTCTTTACAAATCCCTGTAACTCCTTTGTTAACTCCACTGTTCCAAGAATGCCATCTTTCAACACAACAAATGCCTTAACAACGTTTCCTCTGATTGGGTCCGGTAAAGCGACTACCGCACATTCCTTAACCAATTTATGTTTCATTAATGCATCTTCTACTTCAAATGGTCCAATCGTATATCCAGAGCTGATAATGACATCGTCTTTTCGTCCTTGGAACCAATAATAATTATCCTCGTCTTTCAATGCACGGTCACCAGTTAGAAAATATTGACCTTGATAAGATGAAGCCGTGGTTACAGGATTTTTATAATACTGTTTAAATAAAGCCGGAAAATCGCTTCGAATGGCAATCGTTCCGACTTGGTTGATTGGTGCCGGATGGCCGTTTTCATCAACGACAGCAATCAATTCATCTAACAACGGCTGCCCCATGGAACCTAATTTTTTCTCATTAACATTTAAGTTCGCTATCAATAATGTACTTTCTGTCTGTCCGTAGCCATCGCGTATCAGGATCTTGAATTGTTCTTTAAACACATCAATGACTTCACGATTTAACGCCTCCCCTGCAGATACAGCCGTATGCAAATGGGATAGATCGAAGTTGGAAAGATCATCTAATTTAGCCATCATCCGGTATTCGGTAGGTGTACAGCATAAAACATTTACCTGTTGATTTTGAAGAAGACGTAAATATTTGTGCGGATTGAACCTTCCATGATAGATAAATCCTGTGGCACCTGAACCTAGAATCGATAAGAACGGACTCCAAACCCATTTTTGCCACCCTGGGGAAGCTGTAGCCCAAACCAGATCGTCCTCACTAATATTCAGCCATCTGGATGCCGCAATTCTTAAATGAGCATAACCCCAGCCATGGCTGTGAACAACACCTTTTGGCTGACCGGTTGTCCCAGATGTATAAGCTAAAAAGGCAAAATCGCCACTCAGGGTATCGACATCGCTGAAAATTTCTGATTCCTCAGCTGCTAAATCTTCTAAGGAAAGCCAATTTGGTACTTCCTGACCAAAAGCAATCTTATATTGTAAAAATGGAGTATCCTCTTTAATATTTTCAAATTCTTCAATTAACTCAGAATAAGAAATGACGGCTTTCGCTTCCGAATGATTTAAGCGATACAGTAAATCCTTTGCTCGTAAAAGTTCTGAAGAAGGGCTAATGACTAATCCTGCTTTTAAACAGGCTAAATAAATAACATAGGATTCAATGAGGCGAGTGCTCATGACAACAACCCTGTCACCCTTCTCTAGTCCTAATTTCGTTAATCCATTTGCTAATTTATTAGCTTTTGTGATTAACTGAGCATAAGAAATCGTTTTCGTTTCTCCTAGTTCATTTTGCCATCGTAAAGCGATTTTTTCGGAGTAATGTTTAGAAATTTCACTTGCTAAATTGAAGTGTTCTGGTGCAATAAATGATTTCATATCCACAATTGTCAATCTCCATTCTTGGTAGTTTAGATTTTGGGGTTACCAAATCTCGTTTGATCTTCCTGGTTAGTACCTGGTTATAACACTAGATACTGAGTAATATTCACTCTTATAATCATATCATTTTCTAAAACTATGTAAATTATTTCGCCTCGGTTAATACTAAGGCCTATTATCTAGTCTTAACCAAACTCCAAAAAACCAACTATAAGAAATAGTTGGCTTCGTAGGATCACTTATTCAAATAAAGGACTTACTGCTTTTTCATTATGAATCCGGTCGATTGCTTCAACAAGAAGAGGCGCAACAGAAATCGTTTTAATTTTACTACTGATTTTATCTTCCGACAATTCAATAGTATTTGTCACGACTAATTCCTTAATTGGTGACGATTCTATTTTTTCAATCGCTCGGTCTGTAAAAACAGGATGCGTACAACCGGCATAAATTGCTTTTGCCCCATTTTCTTCTAGAGCTTTAGCTGCTAAAGAAATGGTTGCACCGGTATCAATCATATCATCAATAATTATGGCATTTTTGCCCTCGACATTACCAATAACATTTATGGTTTGGGGACCATTTTCTTCAAATCTTCTTTTATCGATTAGGGCAAGTGGAACGTGTAATAGGTTGGCCACTTTTCTTGCCCGGCCAATACTGCCATTATGTGGCGCGACAATAACAATATCTTCTAAACCTTGTTCCTTAAAATACTGTCCAAGGATTGGAACACCATAGAGATGTTCTACGGGGATATCAAAGAAACCTTGAATTTGTGATGTATGGAGGTCCATTGTAAGAATTCGACTTGCTCCAGTCGTTTCTAAAAGGTTCGCTACTAGTTTCGCTGTAATCGGCTCCCGTGAACGTGCCTTTCTGTCTTGTCGTCCATATCCATAGTATGGAATGACCACATTAATAATACTAGCTGAAGCTCTTTTTAGAGCATCAATCATGATGAGGAGCTCCAAAATATTATCATTTACAGGGTAAGATGTGGATTGTACAACATAGACCTCACTGCCACGAACACTTTCTTCAATATGAATCTGAATCTCTCCATCACTGAAATGAGACACAGAACTGTTTCCTAAATCGCATCCTAAGAGCTCTGCCATCTCTGTTGCTAGTTTTTGATTGGAATTCAATGAGAACAATTTAAATCGTTTATTTTGTTGATATGTCACCTTAGATCCTCCACACGTTTGAATTTCTAATTTTACTAATTATCGATCCATCTTATTTTACTATATTAATCAACATAGTGGTAGGAAATACACCAAAGAGGTAACTTTTAATCGGAAATCCTTGTGTTTTCTACGTCACTCGTTTGAGTTAGTTAATTTAGTCAGTATATTAGCTGTTGTCATAATGGTTGCAAATTCATGATGCAAAGTGGCAAGTTCAAATGTTTGTACATCCTCGGCAGAGCGTTTTATTCCTTTATGGTCTATAAGTTCAAATGCAGCGATCGCATCCTCGATTAAATATGTATCGAAACCCAAATTTCCACTCATCCGAGTGGTGGTGGATACGCAATGTTGGGTCGACAGGCCTGTGATTATTACCGATTTGATTTGCTGATCACGTAAATAAGTTTCTAATTCCGTGCCAATAAAGGCACTATTTACATTTTTTTGAAAGACTTTTTCATTCGCTTTAGGACGAATTATCTCCTTAAATTTTGTCCCGTTTTTATTTTTATAATAGAGCGGTGATTGAGGCAAAAGGGATAAATGTCGAGAATAGATAACCGGCCATTTCCGTCTGCGCCATTCGGTAAGCAATTGTAAAATATTTTCCTCCGCTTCGAGATTGTTCCGCTTCCCCCAGTACGGATCATCAAACCCATCTTGAACGTCTAAAACCAAAAGTGCTGGTGGATTTACAAAAAGATTCATTCTGTATTTCTCCTAACTTACGTTTTCCAGTATCTTGAAATGATTAGGTTAATTTTTTGTAAAAAGAATGAATCGTATTCACGGAACATCCAAAAAGCGCGCGAAAGGTTTCACGCACTCATTCATATTTGCAATATTTCGGGGACTATTATTGATTACTCATAGATTCATTAGTAGATAGTAACTGTTTTGCCCCTGTAACTACATCATGGATAACTTTGCTTGCAGGAATTTCGTATTGTAAAAGTCTTGTCGCCTGTCCTGCCCAAAGTGCTATATAGTCCGGATTATTTAGAAGGGCTCCCTGTCTACGGATATCATTCGCCATAGTATTTTGTGTTGGGAAATCGGCTGGGGAAATCTTGGCATCATCGTAAGCTTGAATAAAAGCATTTTTAATTCCCCTTGCCGGACGACCTGAAAAGACTTTCGTAATCACTGTACTTTCCTCCGTGCTATTGATAAGTGCCTCTTTATACACACGGTGAGCACCTGACTCAATCGTTGTTAGGAAAGCGGTTCCCATTTGAACTCCCTGTGCACCCAAAGCTAAGGCAGCCACCAAACCCCGGCTATCCATAATGCCACCAGCAGCGACAACAGGCACTGAAACTGCATCAACGATCTGTGGGACTAGCGAAAAAGTTCCGACTGTTGCACCATGGGTGTTTTTTTCAATTTCAAATGTTCCTCGATGACCTCCGGCGTCACTCCCCTGGGCAATGATAATATCTGCTCCATTTTCCTCAGCGAGCAGCGCTTCTTGAACGGTTGTTACCATGGTAGTGATAGTGATATTTTGTTGCTTGACGATTGCCATTTTATCTTCCGGAAGGACCCCGAATGCTGTGGAAATGACAGGAACTTTTTCTTCTATTAATACAGCAAATTGTTCGTCAAAAAAGTTATTTGTTTTCACTTGGTGGTTTGCCGGCTCCATACCTAACTCTTTCCTTATTTTATTAAGGACTTTCTGTGACTCTTCCACACCTTCATAATGATCGGTCAGATTTGTACAAAACAAATTAACAGCAAATGGCTTGGTTGTCCGTTTCTTAATTTCTTTAATGGCCACTCTAATTTCTTCTGGTTTCATATAGGCTGCGCCCAACGTCCCTAATGCCCCAGCGTTCGATACATTAGCAACAAGATCCACGGTCGTAGGCCCTCCCGCCATTCCAGCTTGAATAATCGGATAATCTATATCTAGAATTGCACATAGTTTTGTGTTTAATTTCATAGAAATCCTCTTTTCTTCTATTAATATTGGTTTGCATTTCATTCATGGAAACTTTTTTCCTCTATTAATATTAAAACACAAATAGAGAAAAAGTGTCAGGCACCACTTTTGAATTCCGTAGACTCACCATCATAGAACGTAGGCGATCAGAACGATTCGTTACCTTTTCCTTTAAAGTTGGTTTGAAACATTGTCCATGAATAAGTAGGCATAAAAAAAAGCGAGCACCAGAGCTGTTGACAATGTTTATCAGCAGCCCTGCCCCACTTCTTCCTTTAAATTTGTAAAAATCGAAAACAACTATATAAGTGTTATGCGAAACGATAGTAAATTAATAAAAAAGTTGCTAGTACAAAAATGAAGTTTAAAAACACAAAGATAAATTGATCTGTTTTCGTTTTATGCATTTTTATTGGCGGGTTATAGAATGAAACACCTTCAAGAATGAAGATAATTAACACAATGTGAATCATGAAATGACCGATGACTTCTGTCATTCCAAAGAGCATGGTGGTGGAGATGAAAATAGCTGTAACCACAAAACCTAATACACGATTTAAAACTCCGACCACTAATAAATAACCGACGACAAATTCAATAAATGCTGCCATAACAACAAACAAACTGGGTTCAAAGCCAAATGTTGGCACATGGTGGTTTGCGACAATATCTAAAGCCATACTTGGATAGACCCATTTTTCAACCGCTACCCAACTAAGCGATAATCCTGTCCCTAAATACAGAAATGGGAATCCGGCTTGCTCTAGTCTTGTATTTCCTACCAACAATACACCAATAATGGCTACGTAAAATCCGTAATCTAACATATAGAAAACACCATGATGGATGGTTACATAAATAAATAATCCTAATAATATCGAAGCACCAATTTTTGTAGAAATATGATGAGGTATCAATAAGAAACCGATTGTCACCCATGCTAATACTGTAATAATTGTACTATTAACATGAAACTCTGGAGCAAATAGAGTTCCATACACCATTTGTATCATCAGCGAAACGGCGGTTCCATATTTTAATAAATACCTAGAATACTTTCTTAAACTGGAGAGACGATCCTCCATTTTTTTCACTGTTCCCCATTTAGCCATTTTCGGAATGATCAGTGTTAATGAAGCTAATACAACAGCAGCCACAAGAGTTAAAAGTAAAAACATTGGTGATAATATATTTTCAATGGACTCCTTATGCGGCTCCACATTTGTGAACCATTTCACATGTACTTGCGCAAAAATTGGTGTCATAATAAGCCCTAATGTTAATAGTATCTGAAATATCTTTTTCATCATCTGTAAGCCCCCTAGTGAATATAAACAACATGAATATAGTGATAATATACCGTATTCCTCCAATCTAAAACCATCTTAGAATTGAACAATTTGTGAAATATATCACAAATTTCGCGTTCGGATAGTATTTTCATGTGAAGAGGAGTATTTAGTCATTGATTAACACTATTTAATTCTTGGCAATACAATCTATGAAAGTTGTATGCTATTATATTGTAGGTAAATTATTAATAGGAGGCTTATCACCCCTTGTCCAAATTTGAAAGAGCAATAATTATTGGCGGAGGCATCTCAGGGAAATTAGCAGCACGTGTTGTGTCTGATTTTTTCAAAGAGGTAATGATTATCGAACGTGATTACGAACCTCAAGGCCCCATTCCAAGAAAAGGTGCCCCACAAGGTGAACATTTACATGCGCTCCTCCAAGCTGGTGAGCATGGTCTCGAAGCGTTGTTTCCAGGTATAACAAAGAAATTCCACTCAAGTGGTGCAGTGAAAATAAACTCTACGCAGGATCTAGCATGGTTCCACCATGGTGTCTGGAAATTACGTTTTAATGGTGGATACACAACAACTCTGCAAACGCGCCCACATTTAGAGTGGCATATAGACCACTACATAAAAGCTATACCGAACGTAACCTTTCTTTATAATCACACGGTTGAAAACTATATTTATAATGAGGAAAAGAATCAAATTACAGGAGTCGTTCTTATCGATAACAGTGGGACAGAAAAAAATCTAACAGCGAACCTTGTTATTGATGCAAGTGGAGTGAGCAGTCTCTCTAGTAGTTGGCTAAACAAACGTGGTGTGTCTATCCCTGAACAAAAAGTGAAAATTGGATTAAGTTACATTACTAAATCTTTTCAACTGCCTGAAAGCCAATCAAGAGACTGGGCTATTAAACTTGTCTATCCTAATCCGCCACAAGAAAAAATAGGTGGTACCATCTCTAGGGTAGAACGAGAATGTCATATTGTCACACTTATAGGCTATCATAATGAGGTAAACGAAAAAGAGGTAGTCAAAAGTGATAATGGCTTTATAGACCTAACAAAAAAATTACCTAAATTAGATATCTACCATGAAATAAAGGATGCAGTTCCTCTTTCCGGAACCTCGGTCTATCGTGTACCACATATCGTTTGGAAACAATTTAATAGGGTAAAGAATTTGCCCGGCGGACTGTTATTGATAGGTGATACGGTTTGCAGAATTGATCCTGTTTTTGGTCAAGGTATGAGTATCGCAGTTTTAGAGGCTCTTAAACTGCAAGAACTCCTTCAAAATGAAAGTCATGATCTTCTAAAAGTCACTACTAATTTCCATAAACAAGAAGCTAAAATCATCGCCCCTATTTGGAATATGGTGATTACAGAAGATTTTCGATATCCCGAGACCATTGGGAAAAAACCTGCAGGTCTTTTCATTCAGCAATGGTACGCCAAAAAGATTTTCCTCTTATCATCGGAAAATCAAGAAATATATAATTCGTTCATCAAAGTCATGAACCTAATTCGTCCGATGACCATCTTAATGAGCCCTCGAATTATCAAACAGGTATTGAAAAAGACCTTTTCAAAATGAATTTTTATGGGACATCGTCCCGCAAATAGGGTGTCAGGCACCAATAGTTAATAATAGCAGGTTCATATAAAATAGTTAGGACCTGGTTCAATTTGAAAGAACCAGGTCCCTTTTATCCTTCTAATCAGCTACTCTTCAAATTATCCATTTTATTTACCACCGGAGTCTCATTCAAAGCCCGCAACTTTTTAATATCTACTCTTATCAATAGTGAAATCGCTAATGCAATGATAAACAACCCCGAAAATACAAGAAGTGTTCCTCGGTAGCTTCCGGTTGTTTCTCGAATCCATGAAACGAATATCGGACCGACTAAACCGGCTGCTGCCCAGGCTGTCAAAATATAGCCGTGAATGGCGCCCAACTGCTTCGTTCCGAATAGGTCGCCTATATAGGCTGGTATCGAAGAGAATCCTCCCCCATAACAAGTCATGATCATATAAACAATGATTGAAAACAGAATACCCACTGTAATGTTCGGTAAAACAAAGAAGGCAACAATTTGGAAAGCAAAAAATAGAGTATACACATTTGGTCGGCCAATGTAATCAGAAATAGTTGCCCAAAGAATACGTCCGGAACCATTAAATAACCCCATAATTCCTACCATTGTCGCAGCAGATGCCGCTGTTATACCAACCAACTCTTGTGCCATAGGCGATGCAACGGAAAGAATGGCAATCCCACAGGTTATGTTGATAAAAAGCATGATCCACAACGCCCAAAATTGTCTTGTTTTTACCGCTTCATTTGCCGTTAATTGTCTAAGATCCTTTTTTATCCTTTTATTCCCTGAAGTTTCAACCGTTGAATCAAAACCTTTAGGTACCCAACCTGCTACTGGCGGAGCAAGGTATTGAGCGGAACAAAAAATGACTAGAAAATATGTACCGCCAAGAATATAAAAGGTGTTGGAAATGCCGTAAGTTTGGATTAAGTGATTCATTATTGGACTGCTAATCATTGATGCAAAGCCAAACCCCATAATAGCTAGTCCGGTTGCCAATCCTCTTCGATCAGGGAACCATTTGACCAATGTTGACACTGGTGTAATATAACCAACCCCTAAGCCAATACCAGCAATGACACCATAAAATAAATAGAGTAATAGTAAAGATTCAAAGTGTACAGCTGCCCCAGCACCAGCAACACCAACTCCAAAAAACAAGGAACTAAGAGTTCCAGACACTCTTGGTCCGAACTTCTCCACAAAATGGCCTAAAAAGGCCGCGGATAATCCTAAAAATAATATGGCTAAACTAAATGTAAATGAAATCTGTTTTAATCCCCAGCCCATTTGCTGCTGTAATGGGTTTGTAAATACACTCCATGCATATACCGATCCTATCGAAATATGTATTCCAACTGCCGAAAGAGCTATAAGCCATCGATTCTTCATCTGACCCTTCATCCCCGTTTCACATAATATTTATTTAGATATCAAATTCAGATTAATCTTTTAAACAACTTCCACTTCACGTGTAATGTTTGTTATTTGACTATATTAACCTACAATTTTATGTATTTCAAGCGAAAAATTCAATTTAAACACGAATTATAAATTATATTCTTTAATTATTGTTCGTGTTTTTATCAAAAAATCATGTTTAGGTCTTTCGCCTTTTTTCTATTTTCATAAAACATCTTCAATAGAAACCGCATACAATGTTGGTGAACAAACAAGGACAGGGGGTGAAATCAGATGGGTTCTAACCATTGTTCCTGTGGCATTTTTGGAATTTTTCTTGGATTTTTAACAGGTGCCATTTGGCTATTGTTTGGATTATTGTGGGTGACTTCTTTGCTTGGAGTTATCGGTCTAGTTGGTTTAATTGTTACCGTTCTAAAATTCCTTATCATTGTAATTGGCTTCCTTGCATTCCTTATCTTTGGATTATACGTATTTAGGAGGGCATGGCATCACATTAAGTGAAATAGCAAGCAGAATTGAGCCAATTTGGATTTATATATAAGGGCAGCCTCAATTAGAGGCTGTCCTTTACAGTTACTTCCATAAAAAAACGGGCAACTAGGGTTGTTTAATGCCCTGGTGCCCGCTTTTTAAATTAGAATTTAGAATGATAGTTATCGATTTCCCATGCATGAACCGCTGTACGGTAGCTGTCCCATTCTGCTTTCTTCATTGAAACATACTCGTTGTATACGTGCTCACCTAGTGTATTAGCCGCAATATCTCCTGATTCTAATTCTTTTATTGACTCTGCTAAACTTCCAGGCAGGCTATCGATGCCACGGAAGGCTCTTTCTTCTTCTGTCATATGGAAAATATCTTCATTAATCGGAGCTGGTGCTTCTAGTCCTTTTTCGATTCCATCCAGACCCGCAGAAGCAATCACTGCAAACGTTAAGTAAGGGTTAGCTGATGGATCTGGACAACGTAATTCAACACGTGTCGCAAGGCCTTTTTTCGCTGGAATACGAATTAACGCTGAACGGTTTGACGCAGACCAAGCAAGATAACAAGGAGCTTCATAACCAGGCACTAATCGCTTATAAGAGTTTACTAGCGGGTTTGTTACTGCCGTAAAGCTCTTCACATTTTCTAGAACACCCGCAATGAATTGATAAGCTTTTTCAGATAATTGTAACTCATCGGATGGATCAAAGAAGGCATTTTCGCTACCTTCAAAGAAGGACATGTTGACATGCATACCAGAACCATTGATTCCAAATACTGGCTTCGGCATAAAGGTTGCGTGTAATCCGAATTTCTTCGCTACTGTCTTCACGACCCATTTATATGTAGTGGAAAGGTCAGCAGCCGTTAATACATCTGCATATTTAAAGTTAATTTCATGTTGCCCTTCAGCTACTTCATGGTGAGAAGCCTCAATGGTGAAGCCCATTGCTTTTAAGGCACGGTAAATTTCTAAACGAACGCGCTCGCCAAGGTCATGTGGAGATGGCTCAAAATAACCGGCCTTATCACCAAGTTCTTGTGTTGCATAACCATTTTCATCTGTTTTAAAAAGGAAAAATTCTAACTCTGGACCCACTGAAATCGTGTATCCATGTTTCTCGGCGCGATCCACTGTTTTCTTTAAAACATTTCTTGTGTCTCCTTCAAACAAGGAACCATCTGGGTTCTTAACAGAACATAGGAATCTAGCTTCCGAATATCCGTTTTCAACTGTCCAAGGAAGAACCGCAAAAGTAGCTAAATCAGGCTGTAAATAAAGATCTGATTTGTTAATAGGTGAGAAACCTTTGATTGAAGAACCATCAAACATCATTTTACCTTCAACGACATCTTCCAATTGCTCAATAGTTACAGTAACGTGCTTTAAGATTCCTTCGATATCGACAAATTGCAAGTGTAATAATTCAACACTTTTTTCGTTAATGATTTCTTTAATTTGTTCAAGAGTTGTGGCAGCACCTGGTGTGTTTGAAATTAATGTTTTTGTCATGTCACTTTACCTCGCAATTTCATGTTATATTTTATTACATCGATTAATATAAACTGATTATAATAAAAAAAGAATAGTTTGACAATCTTTTTAGGTAAATATTTTGAATATTTATTCTGAATTTTTAGTAAGCGTTTTCATAAAACACCTGATTAAATCTAATATTCTCATGAAGTTCAGCAAATCTCGTGTTCATATTTATGCAGATTTATGTATATTATTTTAGGTTTATCATTTAAACAGTCTATCGTATTTTAGCTAATACAAAAAAACAGCTGCTAGAGAGCTCTCTAACAACTGTTTTGAATTCAACCTATTCATATACTGCTTATGAAGCTTTTTGAATAGTAATACTTTTTCCTTGTTTACGTTTTTCATTAAATTCTGCCGCAGCAGTGAAAAGTACGTCTGTAGATGAATTTAATGCCGTTTCAAAAGAATCTTGTAAAACACCAATAATAAATCCAACGCCAACCACCTTCATGGCAACATCCATTGGAATTCCGAATAAGCTGCATGCCAGCGGAATCAGTAATAAGGAACCACCCGCAACACCTGAAGCACCACAAGCACAAACAGCTGATAGAACGCTTAGGATGATGGCTGTCGGAATGTCCACTTCAATATTTAATGTATGGACCGCTGCAAGTGTCAATACAGAAATGGTAACAGCTGCTCCCGCCATATTGATGGTTGCACCTAAAGGAATCGATACGGAATAAGTATCCTTATCCAAACCTAGTTTTTCACATAATTTCATATTGACCGGAATATTTGAAGCGGAACTGCGTGTGAAGAAAGCTGTAATTCCACTTTCCTTTAAACACATAAATACAAGCGGGTATGGGTTTTGACGAGTTGCAGCGAACACAATGATTGGATTAACAACAAGCGCCACAAATACCATACAGCCAAGCAAAACAGCAAGCAATTTCCCGTAACTCAGTAATGACGAGACTCCGTTAGTTGTAATAGATTCAATAACAAGGCCCATGATTCCAAATGGAGCAAATTTGATTACCCATGTAACCAGTTTGGACACCGCATCTGAAAAGTTAGAAATCATTGTCTTGGTTGTATCTGGAGCATTTTTTAACGCTAAACCAAGGAGTACAGCCCAAGCTAAAATACCAATATAGTTCGCATTGTAAATAGCTTTAACTGGGTTATCTACAACGTTTAACAATAACGTTTTGAGAACCTCTACCACACCGCCTGGAGCTGCTAATTCCTCCGAACCGGTTGCAAGTGTTAAGCTGACCGGAAAAATAAAACTGACAATAACCGCAACTAATCCAGCCAAAAAGGTACCTAAAAGATAAAGAAAAATAATGGATTTCATGTTTGTTTTGTGACCACTCTTATGCTGAGCGATGGCTGACATTACCAAGAAGAGCACGAGGACGGGTGCGATGGCTTTTAGAGCACCTACAAACAAAGAACCTAAGATAACAACAGGCTTTGCTGCTGCTGGGACCGTAACAGCTAGAATAATGCCAATAATCAAACCGACAATTATTTGCTTTACCAGACTAATTTGATTCCACTTGTTCACTAGACTTTTCATAGAATTCCTCCACTAGTTTAAGATAATTGCAAATTCATAGTCCATTTAGGTGTACATATCCTCTCTCTGCTTTATCTACTGAACTATTTTAGAACTAATAGTATTATAGTGAATATTTAGATATATTACAATAGTATTTCCTGGTATTAATCAGTAAGCAACCAATGCAAACGCTTTTACTTTCGTAATTTCATTCTAAAGCCTCCTTAATAACAATTGAATAAAAGACTATGAAAATGGAGGCTAAAAAAATTTACACGGAAAGGAATAAAGAAAAGTCTAAATAAAAAGGAGTGTTTCACGGTGCCTGACACCAATGAAACACTCCTTTTTAAATCCAGCATCTATCTCCTAAAGACAATATAGTCTAAAATAACAGGCTCGGTATCATTGGCCCTTAAAAGTTGATTGATCTGTCCTCGGTGATATTGACCATGTAAAGCAACATGGGTCAAGATGTCTCTTACCGAATTCTTAAACTCTATGCCTTTGCTGTTCCTGTATGAAACGATTTGTTCGAGACCAGAGTCAGTTAAACCCGAAAGGAATTCTTTAAAGTTTTGATTATTTCGATTAGCCAGTTCTACACATGATTCTATACTAACATCTGCCCAGATAGGTAAATTTGAACTGTCTGATCCTGTTAACCTGGTCAACCACACCTGTTCAGCGAGAAGGATATGTGCGAATAGCCTGTTAATTTGTTCATTCTCCCCCTTCATATTTTGCAAGGTTTCAAGAATCCGTTGATTAGACCAATGTAAATGCTCAAACATATTTCGGATTGTTTTCATGCGTACACCTCCATGTATTAACTAGTGTTGTTACTTTTGCGTCCCTCGATTTTTTTCGATTAACCATTTATATATCGGAACTTTCTGTTCCAAGTCGTAAGACAAGAACCTATTCATCATCATTCTCATCTTCACCATGAACCCATTCAATCGAATAATACGACTCAATTATTGCTTCCTCAACCCCCCAGCCAATTAAGTCGACATTAGAAATAATGTTACGTAATCTATTAGAAAAGGCTTTATATAGTTCTTCATCACGATCACATTCCATGGCTACTTTATCAAACATCCTCACTAGACTGGTGTAGAAACCTTCATTTATATCACCATATGAATTTGTAAATTTCACACACATTTCCACATAAAAAAGCATAAGGTCAACTGTTCGTTTCTCATCATTTGTTGCCTTTTTAAAAGCAGTTATCTCCTTTTTTGCTTCTGTCAATCGGAGTTTCTCAGTTCCTCTTTCTGGAAAAAATTCATTTTTAATTTTTTTCTGGGTTTGATGAAAAAGAACTTCAATTACTTGGTCCCCTAGAAATTTACTGGATAAGTAGTTTTGAACCTCTTTGTTTGACTTATACATAGCCACGATCAGTTCAATCAATTCCTTTTGGTCATATCCTTTTAACTGTTTTTTTAAATCAGTAATCTTGATTTTCATAGATCCTCCACTATTACTACATTCATCATAACATTTAATTTTCAAATATTTTATGTGAATGATATTTAAATCCTAGATACTCATAGTTTTGTTTCCTGTACATTTCTCTCGGAGTGTCTTCACCATCCGCTACTAAAATGATGGTTTTATTAGTATATTTCTCCATAACAAATTTTTGCAGCCTGCTGCCAATTCCTTTTTTCTGAAAATCCTCATCTACCACCAGGCCATCAATTTCGGCGGTTTCTTTCGAAATAATCACATCTACTGAACCTGCTGGAACTCCTTTATAAAATGCAAGCAGCTGCTGAATAGACGGATCTTCAAAATTTCTTTTAGCTAATTCCCTCTTTTGATTTGCAAATTCCGAACCTAATTCCAAATCATGCTTATACTGCAATTCAAGGAAAGTTTCCAGGTTTTTATCTGTCACAACTTGTACCTCTACATCCGGGTTGTCTGCCACCAAAGGAAATTGTTTAGGCTGGATGGCGTACAATTCGAGAAATCCAATACTATAACCTGAATCCTTCATGTAAGCTACTAATTCCTCCGCTAGCTTTTCGTTTGGAGGAAAATAAAACTTTACATGATTTTGACCATTTTTTAAATGATAATTTCGCAAGTAAAACTCCACACTTTTAAATTCCGATAAAGATGGTGATAACTTAAACTCTATAAAATTACTATCATATCTAAGTAACATTTCAGGATAATGAATGTGTTTGTATTGATTATTTTCAAATACAACCTGACCAACCACATAAATATTCTCGAATGTTATATTCTTCATCGATTTAGTCCTCTTTTCCATAAATGTCCGACCATATGAACTATCCAAATTCATTATATACTTTTTCTATAATTGTTGGAATAATTGACATTTTTTAGAATGGTGACCGCACGGAGCTTCTTAAAGGTATTTTATTAGAACCTATGCAAAAAGAGGAGTATGATGAGGTAGAGATAATTTATAAAACCAACAACTAAAGGAGTATTTTTCAATAATGAACTATATTCAGCGCGGGACACACACATTTAAAATGGTAAACATCGCTTTATTTGCCGGTGGATTTAATACATTCGCGATCCTTTGGGGAACACAGCCATTACTGCCGGAGATCGTGAAGGAATTTCATATTTCACCAGCTGTATCCAGTTTAAGCTTGTCCTCTACCACTATTGCTTTAGCGGTGAGTATGTTGATTGCTGGTTCTTTATCAGAAGTATTTGGCCGGAAACCAGTCATGACTATTTCTTTAATTGTTTCATCGATTCTATCCATTTTAACTGCGTTTAGTCCAAATTTTCATCTATTAATCTTATGTAGAATCTTACAAGGGATTTCATTAGCAGGATTGCCTGCTGTTGCGATGGCCTACTTAGGTGAGGAAATTGACCCTAAAAGTTTAGGGATGGCAATGGGATTATACATTAGCGGGAACTCCATTGGCGGAATGGGAGGTCGAATAATTAGTGGAATTTTAACAGATTATTTTAGTTGGCATGTAGCATTGGCCTTTATTGGAATCATTAGTTTGCTTGCTAGTCTTATTTTCTGGTCTATTTTACCGAAATCTACACATTTTAAACCGCGAAAATTTGAAATTAAAAAATTAGCAATCTCCTTGTTTGTCCAATTTAAAGAACCAGGCCTCCTTTATTTATTTTTAACTGGATTTCTATTAATGGGATGCTTTGTATCGTTATATAATTACATTGGTTTTGAGTTAATGGCTCCACCTTATTCTTTAAGTCAAACCTTAGTTGGCTTTATATTCATTGTGTATATTGTTGGAACATTTAGTTCTACTTGGATGGGAATGTTAGCCGATCAATACGGGAAAAGAAAACTATTAATGGTGTCATTGTTCATTGTATTGTTAGGGACATGTATAACGCTAAATTCGTCTTTATCGTTAAAAATTATTGGAATAGCCATTTTTACGTACGGTTTTTTTGCTGGACATTCGATTGGAAGTGGTTGGGTGGGACAAATCGCTACTCATGATAAAGCACAAGCATCATCCCTATATTTATTTTTCTATTATGCGGGATCTAGTATCGGAGGAACGGTGAGTGGTGCATATTATAGTAGTTTTGGCTGGCATGGTGTTGTCTCCATGATTGTAGTCCACACGATAATTTCTATCATCATAGTAATTCGATTAGGTAGCATTTCTATAAGAGCATTACGGCATTCTCCACATAGAATTTAAGAAACAAGGAGTCTTACTCGCAATATTGTACAAGATCTATACTTTGTAACGTTTTGGGATAAATGACTAAAAGAAAAGCCCTGGTGCCCTCCAAAATAATTGATTAGGCCCAGGGCTTTCATATACAAATATATAGACACTAAACCTAATAAAATAAAACCGCCAATTTTTTTAATCTACAAAAACACCCCAACCGTCCGAATAACCACCATGTGGTTTACTTAAGTCATTTAATTTTTTCTGTATTTTAATTAATTCACTATGATTTAATAGCATTCTTTTCGAGCAAGAACATGCCCACTCATCTGTTTCGTCATCTTGCTCTAGGAAACAGTTGAATCCTTCTCCTTTTAGTACTTGCGATAATTTTTCACCTGTCATTTGATCAAGCACGGCCACAAAAAACTCAACTGACTGTGGTTTTTTAAAATTCACTCCATCTTTATAAAGACTTTGTAAAGCCACTCCATCCGCATCATTTGGAAATTTCATTGGTTTTTTCCTCCATATTCTATTACATTCAATATTTATTATAATTCACTTATTTCTATTCCACTAATCAAATTAGCTTGACTTAACATATTATTAACATATTATTAACATCTTCTACATAGTCTCTTAAAATACGAAGGATATAATGTGAATTGTACAACAATCCACTACTAATAAAAGGGGGATATAAATGTTCTTAAAAAAACTAACTCAAAATGGCCTAATTACGATTGTTTACTATAAAAATGGTGCATTGCAAACCTTAAAAGGGCGGGTTTATCACCTAAATCTTAAAGAGCAATTGCTTTCTTTAAAAGATGAAAAACAAATGTTATTTTCCATTCGTTTATCTTCTGTAAGACATATTTATTAACAGTTTTATTTCACCAATGAAAGCTAATAAAGAAATCCCCACCCCTAAACCTTGAAAAGGTTATTTTTTTTCTGAATTTTCCATTAGAACAAGAAGATGCCTTGGTCATGTTATACCAAGGCACCTAATATTTGGAAAATTCTTTTTTGAATTGGATTTAGCTATGCGTGATCCTTATTTTTGACGCGGCTATTTCGGCTCGGTTCCTTGCTACTTCAACAGACTCTCCCGAACTTAAGACCACCGCCATCCGACGGCCTACTTTTGTTTCAGGCTTTCCAAAGATTCTTACTTGGGTATTTGGGATAGATAAGCTGTCCTCAATGCCTTCAATTTGGTATCCTTTACTCTCTTTCCATGCTTTAACCGTGCGACTTGCACCAGGAGTTAACAGCTGAATCCCTGGGATGGAATATCCTAAAATGGCCCGTATGTGCAAGGCAAACTCAGAAAGATCCTGCGTAGCCATGGTAACCATTCCCGTATCATGTGGTCGTGGTGAAACCTCACTAAAATAAACACCCTTTGCCGAAAGAAATAATTCAACGCCAAAAAGTCCGTATCCTCCCAGGGCATCGGTGATTTTTTTTGCGATGTCCTGCGCTTCTGCTATTTGTTCCTCTGACATAGCATGCGGCTGCCAGGATTCAATATAATCCCCATCTTTTTGGACATGACCGATTGGAGCACAAAAGGTTGTGCCTGAGACAGAACGAACCGTTAACAGTGTGATTTCAGAATCAAAGTGAATAAATTCTTCGACAATCACTCGAGCTTTTTTGCCTCTTCCACCCGAAATTGCCTCATTCCACGATATTTCAACATCCTCGATAGAACGACAAATGGTTTGTCCTTTTCCAGATGAACTCATAATCGGTTTAATTACACATGGAATACCGATTTCTTGTACGGCACTTCTTAATTCCTCCAGCGTGTCTGCAAAGGCGTATTTCGCAGTTGGAATCCCCAATTCTTCACTAGCCAATCTTCGGATTCCTTCTCGATCCATCGTCAGGTTCGTTGCTTTAGCCGTTGGCACAATACAAAAACCTTCATTCTCAAGATCAATTAACGTTTCCGTTGCGATTGCCTCAATTTCAGGAACAACCAAGTCCGGCTTTTCTAGTTCGATCACTTTTCGCAGTTCTACTCCATCAAGCATATCAACAACATACGAATGATCGGCTACCTGCATGGCAGGAGCATTTTCATAACGGTCAACAGCAATCGTTACCATACCAAGGCGCTGAGCTTCGATAATCGTTTCTTTTCCGAGCTCTCCCGAACCAAGTAACATCACTTTTTTTGGTTTGCTAGAATTTGGGTAACTAATCATCTTATCCACTCCTAAATGTTTGCTTTTTAGTTATAATATCGTATAATCAATGGGAATATCAATAGAAAAATAGTTTAAATAACGAACATTTATATATTTTATACTATTAATCATTCGTCTGACCAAAGGATTCATACTATCAATACGAAGGGAAATAAAAAATAGAAATAAAAGATTCGTAAATTAACGAATTAAGAAAAGAAAACACTATTTTATTTAGTTTAAAAGAGATAAAATAAAAAGTAATTTAAAATTGACGATAGAGGTGCCAAAGTGAAAGAGATTATTTTGATTTTGCTGTTACAATTGGTTTATGTACCTATTTACACACTGCGAACAATCTTTTTGGTTAAAAATATAACCGTGTTAGCATCAATTTTAGGTATCGCAGAAATGTTAATATATGTTTTTGGGCTTTCACTCGTATTTGGTGGGGATCAAAGTATTATTGCAATGGTAGTTTATGCCGTTGGTTTCGGGTTAGGAATCATCCTTGGAACGAAATTAGAACAAAAAATAGCAATTGGTTATATTAACGTTACGGTTAATACACAAGAAAAAAATGGTCATTTGATAGACACTTTAAGACAAAATGGTTTTGGTGTTACATTATATACAGGTGAAGGACGCGACAGTGAACGTTATCGAATGGAAATATTGACAAAGAGAAATAGAGAAAATGAACTAATAGCTACTGTCGAAAAATTTGAACCTAATGCGTTTATTATTTCATACGAGCCAAGAAGATTTAAAGGCGGTTTCTTATTGGATCGACTTCGTTAGAAGCGAAATGTTGTATATGCAATTTTTACAAGATAAAAAAATGACGTGTGTCAAACCACACGTCATTTCTTATGCCATTTATAAAGATGGAACAAGTTACATACTAAACCTGGCCGTTTTTCTACTATAATATTATTTAGGTAGATAGGATTTCCCCATCAAATAACAATCCACTTCATGAGCAACCTGTCTTCCCTCATTGATGGCCCAAACAATTAGACTTTGCCCTCTTCTAGCATCACCTGCAGCAAATACCCCCTCAACGTTTGTACGATACTCACCGTAAGCTGCTTCAATCTTTTGGTTGATTGCATTAACACCGAATTGACTCAAAAGCGGCTGCTCGGTGCCCTCAAACCCAATCGCAATAAAGACAAATTGGGCTGGCCAGACTTTTTCAGTTCCCGGAATTTCTTTAAAAAAGAATCGGCCCTCATCATCTCTTAATTTTTCCATTTGAATGGTATGAAGTTCCTGTAAGCGGCCGTTTTCATCCGCAACTATTTTCTTCGTTTGGATCGAATATTGACGCGGGTCTTCGCCAAACTTGGCCTCGGCCTCTTTATACGCATAATCCATAGTAAAAACATTAGGATAGGCTGGCCACATATTCCCTGAAGTACGCGTCTCAGGTAATTGTGGATGTTTGCCAAACTGAACCACACTACGGCAATTTTGACGCAGGGCCGTTGCCACACAATCTGCTCCCGTATCGCCACCGCCAATCACGATGACGTCCTTGCCTTCAGTATTGATAAATTGACCATCTTCAAAATTCGTATCCAAATAACTCTTCGTTGCCTTGGTCAAGTATTCCATGGCGAAGTGAATCCCTTTCGCCTCACGCCCTTCAATGACTAGATCACGCTGTTTTTGAGCACCTGTACAAAGAATCACAGCATCGAATTGTGCGTGGAGTTCTTCAGCAGTAATATCTTTTCCAACCTCTGTATTCGTGACAAACTTGATCCCTTCTTGGGTTAATAAGCTGATTCGACGCTCAACCACTCCTTTATCGAGCTTCATATTTGGAATACCATACATGAGTAAACCACCAGGACGGTCTGCACGTTCAAAAACCGTTACCGAGTGACCTGCTTGGTTGAGTTGATCCGCACTGGCTAATCCAGCCGGACCTGAACCGATAATCGCCACTTTTTTCCCCGTTCTGCTTACTGGAATCCGAGGGGCAATCCAGCCATTTTCAAAACCCTTATCAATAATCGCTTGTTCAATGTTTTTAATGGTTACTGCTGGGTCCGTTATGGCTAACGTACATGATCCTTCACACGGTGCAGGGCATACCCGCCCGGTGAATTCCGGGAAATTATTCGTTTTAAGCAACCGATCAAGGGCTTCTTTCCACCTCCCGCGATATACCAAGTCATTCCATTCGGGAATAAGATTATGAATCGGACACCCGGATGTTGCTCCTTGAATTTCCATTCCCATATGGCAGAAAGGAGTGGCGCAATCCATGCACCGTGCACCTTGTCTGCTTAAAGTTTCGTCCGAAAAAGGCAGGGAATACTCTTTCCAGTCGCCTACTCGCGTAAGGGGATTTCGTTCTTTACCTTTTTCTCGATAGTAATCAATAAAACCTGTTGTTTTTCCCATCTTCCTCTCCCCTTTCTTAGCGTAGTACAGCTTCTGGCTGTTTAGTTGTAGTTTTTTTCTGTTTGGAAGAATTGGCTAAAAATGCACTCATAATCGCGTCTTCATCTGGTAAACCTGCATCCTTTTGCTTCTGAATTTGCTCAAGCATCCGTTTATAGTCTTTCGGAATGACTTTGATAAATTTTCTGACATAATTTCCCCAGTTTTCTAGAACATAGCTTGCTTTCACACTATTCGTATAATAGAAATGAGTTTGAATCATTTGCATTAATTCATCCTCATCGTTTTTCGACAACAACTCTATTTCAATCATCTCTTGATTACATAACTTCTTAAAAGCCTCTTGATCATCAGCTAATACGTACGCAATCCCGCCAGACATCCCTGCAGCAAAGTTTTTACCTACATCACCTAAAATAACGACGCGTCCGCCTGTCATATATTCACAGCCATGATCGCCAATTCCTTCGACAACCACATTCACACCGCTATTACGGACCGCAAATCGTTCGCCGGCACGTCCATTAATATATGCTTCACCGCTTGTTGCACCGTATAAGGCAACATTCCCAGCGATTACATTTTCCCCAGCTAATAATTTAGATGATTGGTCTGTTTTCACAATCAACTTTCCTCCAGATAAGCCTTTCCCAAGAAAATCGTTGACGTCTCCCGTAATCTCTAATGTCACGCCGTTTGGAACAAAGGCACCGAAACTTTGACCTGCGGACCCTGTAAATCTTAGGGTAATCGTATCCTCAGGCAGCCCCGCTTCGCCATACTGCTTCGACACTTCACTTCCAACAATTGTACCTACCACACGGTTCACGTTTGTAATCGGGAAGCTCACATCCACTGGAACTTGATCTTGTAATACTTTTTGAACGGCCGGTAAGATTTTCTGAATATCAAGCGACTCGTCAATTTTGTGATTTTGTGGTGTTGTATATGTGCGAGCACCCTCAGGTTGGTGAAGCAATGGAGTTAGGTCTAAGTCCTTTGCTTTCCAATGTGCTTTTGCTCGGGCACTCATTTTCAATACATCTGTACGACCAACCATTTCGTCTACTGTTCTAAAGCCAAGCTCCGCCATTAGTTCTCGAACTTCTTGAGCAATAAAACGCATATAGTTGACAATGTAATCAGCTTCTCCCGTGAACTTTTGACGAAGCTGTGGATTTTGTGTGGCGATTCCAACTGGACAAGTGTCTAAATGACAAACACGCATCATCACACATCCAAGCACGACAAGTGGTGCAGTCGCAAAAGCAAACTCTTCAGCCCCAAATAACGCGGCCATTACAACATCTTTTCCAGTCATTAATTTACCGTCAGTCTCAAGCACAACACGATCGCGTAAACCATTTAGCATTAACGTTTGGTGCGCTTCGGCAAGCCCCAGTTCCCATGGTAATCCTGTGTGCTGGATACTAGTTTTTGGAGATGCTCCAGTTCCACCATCATATCCACTGATGACAATGACATCTGCGGCACCTTTGGCCACACCGGCAGCAATCGTTCCAACCCCGCCTTTGGAAACAAGCTTTACGCTGATTCGTGCATCTCGGTTGGCATTTTTCAAATCGTGAATCAGCTGCGCCAAATCCTCGATCGAATAAATATCATGATGCGGTGGTGGTGAAATCAGCCCAACACCTGGTGTGGAACCACGAACATCAGCAACCCATGGATAAACTTTATTACCCGGAAGCTGTCCGCCTTCACCTGGCTTTGCTCCTTGTGCCATTTTAATTTGAAGCTCATCCGCATGAACCAGATAATGACTTTTGACTCCAAAACGGCCGGAAGCAATTTGCTTTACAGCACTGCGACGGTTATCGCCATTTACATCTAAGCTAAAGCGGCGCGAATCTTCTCCGCCTTCACCAGAGTTGCTTTTTCCGCCTAAACGATTCATCGCAATTGCCAAAGTTTCATGTGCTTCCTTGCTGATTGATCCAAACGACATCGCTCCTGTTTTGAAACGGGTGACAATGGAATCAACTGATTCTACTTCGTCGATTGATAAAGACTGTCTTGTTTCATCAAATGAGAACAAATTCCGTAAGAACCCAATTCTCTCGTCATTTGCAAGTTTGGAATACTTTTTAAATAATTCGTAATCGCCCTTTCGGCAAGCCCATTGCAGTGTATGAATCGTTCCAGGATTAAAGGCATGATGTTCCCCTGTTTTTCTCCACTGGAAGTTACTGCCTGAATCTAAAGTTTGATTATAAGAATCTGCATATGCCAAAGTATGAAGCATTTTTGCTTCTTTCGCGATTGTATCTAAACCGATCCCACCAAGCTGTGAAACCGTTCCTGTAAAATACCGCTCAATGACTTCTTCGCTGATTCCAACTGCTTCGAAAATTTGTGCACCACGATAACTTTGGACCGTTGAAATCCCCATTTTGGACATCACTTTTACAACGCCCTCAGTCATTGCTTTTACATAATTATTTACCGCGTCTTCATAGGTATATTGTAAACTTCCTTCTGCGATGGCCTGCTTATAGGTGGCGAATGCAAGATATGGATTGATGGCATCAACACCATAACCAATTAATGCAGCTAGATGATGAACTTCACGTACTTCTCCAGATTCGATAATAATACTTACTTTCGTTCTGCTGCCTTCACGAATCAAATGCTGATGAAGAGCACTTACTGCCAATAACGAAGGAATCGCTGCTTGGTTCTTATTCATTTTACGGTCAGATAAGATTACTAGACTTACCCCTTCTGAGATCGCGGAATCTGCCTCTTGGCAAATCCTATCAAGACTGCCTTCCAGATTATCATCAAACAGAATGTCAATAACCTTACTCTTAAATTCGGCTGAATCCAAAGATTTCAAACGCTCTAATTGACCGTTGTTAATGACTGGTGTATCAAGTTGAATTCGACGGCAGTTTAACGGTGAAGGCTGTAATATATTTCCTTCTGCACCTAATACCGTCATCGTTGATGTGACAATTTCTTCTCGTAGTGAATCAATGGGCGGATTGGTTACTTGGGCAAATAATTGCTTAAAGTAATTAAACAATGATTGCGCCCGATCAGATAAAACCGCTAAAGGCATGTCATTACCCATTGCGCCAATTGGATCTTTTCCTTCATTTACAACAGGAACCAAGTATTTTGAAATATCCTCGTAGGTGTAGCCGAATGCTTTCTGGCGAATGAGTAAATCAGCTAGGACTTCTTCTTCGTTGGATCTTTCTTCATTTAAACGAATAAGCTGTTCGTCCAACCATTGCTGATAAGGAAGTGCTTCAGACATCTCGTTTTTTACTTCTTCATCAGAAATAATCCGTCCTTCTTCCAAATCAATTAACAGCATTTTCCCTGGGCTTAAACGATCTTTATATAGCACTTTTTCAGGTTCAACATCAATGACGCCAACCTCTGATGAAAAAATAATATAATCATCATCCGTAACGTAATAACGAGCAGGACGAAGGCCGTTTCGATCTAAAATCGCGCCAATTTGTTTACCATCTGTAAAAGAAATCGCCGTTGGACCATCCCATGGTTCCATTAAGCAGCTATGAAACTCGTAAAATGCTCTCTTTTCTTTTGTGATATGCGGGTTTTCTGACCATGGCTCCGGAATCAGCATCATGGCAGCATGAGCAGGTTTTCGGCCCGCCAGTACCAAAAACTCAAGCGCATTATCTAAAATCGACGAGTCACTTCCATCGGTATCAAGGATTGGAAGCACCTTTTGCAGATCCTCACCAAAAGCTTCCGAGACGAATTGCTTTTCTCGGGCCTTCATCCATTGAACATTGCCGCGAAGTGTATTTATTTCTCCATTATGGATTAGGTAGCGGTTTGGATGTGCCCGTTCCCAACTAGGGAACGTATTTGTACTAAAGCGGGAATGCACTAAAGCAAAAGCCGATACAAAACTCTCATCCTGTAAGTCCAGGTAAAATCTGTCCACCTGTTCTGGTGTTAATAACCCTTTATATACAATCGTTCTGCTTGAAAGGCTGGCAAAGTAAAAACGTAAATCAGATTCCTTCGCCCAAAGTTCTGATTGTTTCCTAATAATATATAGTTTTCGCTCAAAAGATAATTCATCCTTCAGTCCTTCATTGGCACCAATAAATACTTGGCGGATGAATGGACGGCTTTGCTTGGCAGTTTCTCCAATGGTTTCATCATTGACAGGTACAGTTCTCCAACCAAGAACGGTCTGCCCTTCTTCTTCTACCACTTTATTAATATAGGACTCTATTTTTTCTCTTTCTACATCATTCTTTGAGAAAAAAAGCATCCCTACCCCGTATCGTCCTTTTTCAGGTAATTGGACGTTCTGAAGGGTAATGCGGAAAAACGCATCCGGAATCTGGACCATGAGTCCAGCGCCATCTCCTGTTAATGGATCACTTCCTTGACCGCCGCGGTGATCTAGTTTACATAGCATGCTGAGTCCTTTTTTGACAATCTCGTGAGATGCGATCCCTTTAATATGGGCATACAATCCAATTCCACATGCATCATGTTCATATTCTGGGCGGTAGAGACCTTGTGCTTTTGGTAGTTGATGAAACGTCATTACTATCTCCCCCGTTCTTAATTTTCCGATAAATCAGTATGATAGTAATTTTATGTTTTTATATACATATAAACAATATATAATTAAGATTAAATCAATCTCATTTTTATATGAATGGAGGGTTTAAGGTGGAACTACGTCAATTACGATATTTTATGGAGGTTGCTGAGCGTGAACATGTAACCGAGGCGGCAGATAATCTCAATGTTGCACAGTCGGCCGTAAGTTTTCAGATTGCTAAATTAGAAGATGAGCTCGGTGTTCGTTTATTTGAACGAACCGGAAGGAATATTAAGTTAACGCAGATTGGAATAAGTTTTTTAAGCCATATTAAAAAAGCGGTCAAATTGATTGATGAGGCAAAAGAAAAGGTAGATGAGTATTTAGATCCTCAATCCGGCACCATTAAAATTGGTTATCCAACAAGTCTTGCAAGCTATTGGCTTCCAACGGTTATCTCCGCCTTTCGAACAAAACAACCAAACGTTGTTTTCCATTTGAAGCAAGGCTCTTATCAATATTTAATTGAAGCCGTCAAGAATGGTGAAATTGATCTAGCGTTTATTGGGCCAGTACCAACGAAAGATCCTGATATTGAAGCAAAGATACTATTTACAGAAAACATCTCTGCGTTGCTTCCTTCCAACCATGCACTTGCCAATCGAAAAAGATTAGAACTAAACGAGTTACGAAACGATTCCTTTGTTTCATTCCCGCAGGGATATATTCTTCAAAAAATTGCTATAGAGGCGTGCAAAGAAGCTGGATTCGTACCAAATATCACCTCAGAGGGAGAGGATTTGGATGCATTAAAGGGACTGGTATCAGCAGGCATTGGTGTATGCCTCTTACCAGAAAGCACCGTTTATGAATCCATGCCGCGATACACGGTAAAAATACCAATTGACTCCCCTCAAGTAAAACGAACCGTCGGCCTCATCACACCAAAATATAGAGACCTAGCACCATCCGAAAACCTCTTCTACCAATTTGCAATCGATTTCTTCCGTGTATTAGAGCAGTTTCAATAGGTGTCAGGCACCATTTAAAGACACTTTAATCCATTTGTCCATATGGCGTGGACATTAATGATACAGATGTGAAAGAATTTTATTTAAAGACAAAAAAGCCTGTTTATAAGCAGGCTTTCCTCTATTGGCTCATCTTCCTTGATAAACCTCTTTAAAATTAGATATTAATAGTCAACGAAATAGTCAACGAAATGCCTTAGATCCTATATCTGTTCGGTAATGAGCACCTATAAAAGATACCTTTTCTACGGATTGGTAGGCCAAATCTCTCGCTTCCTGCAAATGGTCGCCAATAGCAGTGATCCCCAGGACTCGGCCGCCATTTGTTAGAATTTCTCCATCCTTTGCAGTGGTGCCAGCATGGAAGGCTATAGTCGGATAAGTTATATGTTCCAATCCTTTGATCACTTGACCTTTTTCGTATGCTCCCGGATAGCCAGCAGAAGACATAATCACGCAAACCGCAGACTGGTCTTTCCATTTCACTTCTACATTCTCTAATTCTCCGGTGAGACTTGCCAGTAAAATATCAAGTAAATCTGTTTCAAGCAATGGAAGGACTACCTGTGTTTCCGGATCGCCAAAGCGTGCATTATATTCAATGACTTTTGGACCTGATTTTGTCAGCATTAAACCAGTATAGAGGATTCCCTCAAATGGGGAACCTTCCTCTACCATAGCTTTTGCCGTTGGTTGGACTATTTCATGAATAATCCGCTCTACCATTGATGAATCAATATGTGGTAATGGCGCATACGTTCCCATTCCACCAGTGTTAGGTCCCTTGTCGCCATCATTTACCGGCTTATGGTCCTGTGCCGGAACCATCGCTTTTACAGTAGTCCGATTCACAAAAGCGAGCAGGGTCAATTCTTCTCCTTCTAAAAATTCCTCAACAACCACCCTCGCTCCCGCCGAGCCAAAGGATACTTCTTTCATCATACTTTGAAGTGCTTCTTCCGCTTCTTCCAGTGTTTTTGCCACAACGACACCTTTTCCTGCAGCTAAGCCATCTGCTTTTATTACGATTGGTGCCCCTTCGCCGCGGACAAAAGCGAGTGCATCCTCATAGTTAGTAAAAGAAGCATATTTAGCAGTAGGAATCTGATACTTCATCATTAAATCTTTAGCGAACGCCTTACTTCCCTCAATTAATGCCGCTTCCTTTGAAGGTCCATATACCGCTAAACCCTGTTCTTTAAAATAATTAACAATACCCAATGAGAGCGGCTCTTCTGGTCCTACAAATGTAAGATCAATTTGTTCTTTTTGTGCAAAATCCGCTAATTTCCGAATGTCTGAAACAGCAATGGAAACACATTCCGCTAACTCTGCAATCCCAGGGTTGCCCGGCGCACAATAAATTTGCGTAACTTTAGGACTTTGTGACAGTTTCCAAACTATCGCATGCTCACGGCCGCCTCCCCCTATCACTAACACCTTCATTTCGTCTTACCTCCTAGTGTTTAAAATGGCTTATGCCTGTTATCAAGGTCCCTATCATTTTACAGCCTCCTTATTCGCCAGTCTTTGGATCACTTCTGGTAATAATTTGTGCTCCTGCTCCTGAATTTTTTTTATCAATGTTTCCCTGGTTTCTTGCGAATCAATTGTTACGGCACGCTGGTCGATAATCGGTCCAGTATCCATTCCTTCGTCCACAAAATGGACCGTAACTCCGGTTACCTTTACCCCATAAACGAGTGCTTGTCCAATGGCATCCTTTCCTGCGAAAGCTGGTAATAAAGACGGGTGGACATTGATAATTTTCCGATCGAATGCATGAAGTAAAACATGACCTAACAGTCTCATATATCCAGCCAGCACGATAAAATCCACCTCCAGTTGAGTTACCTTTTCAAGGATCTCTTCTTCATAGGCTTGTTTATTCGGATAATCTTTTGCTGTAAAAGTAAAAACCGGGATTGATTCATTAATAGCGGTGCGGACTGCAAGAGCTTCAGGACGGTCACTGACCAGTAAAACCACTTCAACGTTATTGATTTTTTTTAATTTTATGGATTCTAGAATCGCAGCAAAATTAGAACCCGTACCAGAAGCAAAAACGGCAATCTTCATACTTACTCCTTCTTGAATACGACGTCTTCGTTTCCTTTTTGCACTGTACCGATTACAAACGCATTTTCACCCAACGTTTCCAAGTGATCCAATACGCCCCGAGAGTCCGCAGTATCGACCACTAAAATCATCCCTATTCCCATATTAAAAGTTCGGAACATATCATAATCAGAAATTTTACCTTTTTCTTGGATAAAAGAAAAAATCTCCGGAACCTTCCATGATCCATCCCTAATTTCAGCCTGTAAACCTTTGGGTAAAATTCGTGGAATGTTATCATAAAAACCCCCGCCTGTTACATGCACCATTCCAGTGACATTAAATTTCCGTATCGTTGAAAGGACCGATTTCACATAAATTTTGGTGGGTTCAAGCAACACTTTTCCCAATTCAGTCCCCAATTCCTCTACATAATCACCTAATGAGAGCTTAGCATCCTCCAATAGAACCTTGCGGACAAGTGAAAACCCATTGCTATGTACTCCGCTTGAAGCTAACCCAATAAGTGCCTGGCCTTCTTGTACTTTTGATCCATCAATGACATGTTTTTGATCCACCATACCAACCGTAAAGCCTGCAATATCATATTCCTCATCCTGATACATTCCCGGCATCTCGGCAGTTTCCCCGCCAATTAGTGAACACCCCGCCTGTACACAGCCATCTGCAATTCCTTTAACGATGGCTTCAATTTTTTCCGGGATAATCTTACCGCAGGCTAAATAATCTAGAAAAAAAAGTGGTTCGGCCCCTTGGACGATGATGTCATTCACACACATGGCAACGGCATCGATGCCAATGGTATCATGCTTGTTCATGGCAAAAGCAATTTTCAATTTGGTCCCTACACCATCCGTACCAGAAACAAAAACAGGCTTTTCCATATTCGACAAATTTGGTTTAAAAAGGGCCCCAAATCCTCCTAAACCCGTTAAAACCTCTGGCCTGAAGGTTTTTTTTACATGTTTTTTCATTCGTTCAACGGCTTCATTTCCCGCATCAATATTGACCCCAGCATGGCGGTAAGCATCACTCATTCCTTTTCTCTCCTTTACGGTAAATTTGCAGAGATTTCCTGCATATTAAGCTTTTTTAATAATCCCGAACGCATAATGTTAGGTATAGCATTCCGCCAGGCTTCTGCCAATTTAGTAATCGGCATAGAAATAACGGTATTACCATTATGTGAAATTGAAAGTTCCTGGCCTTTCACATGACCGATTTCTTTTAGTGGCACCTCCTGCTGTTTTGCCATTTTCTTAATCTTCTCTGCATTTTCCGGAGAAACGGAAAGAATGATTCGAGATTGAGATTCACTAAAAAGGCTAAAATCTGTTCGCAGGTCTTCGGTTACTTGAATTTCGGCACCTATCTTCCCACTTATACAACTTTCTGCTAAAGCAACTGCTAAACCGCCTTCCGCTGTATCATGAGCTGACTGCACCAATCCTTCTTGAATCATTTTTAGGGTAAAAGCTTGTATCTTCTTCTCCAAATCAAGGTTTAACTGCGGCGGGCGCCCTTCAATCTTACCAGTCATTATTTTTTGGTATTCCGACCCGCCTATTTCTGCTTTGGTTTCCCCAATTAAAAAAATTAAATCTCCGTCTTTTTTAAATTCTTGAGTTGTAATATGTTCGATGTCCCTAATTAGCCCTACCATGCCAATGGTTGGTGTTGGAAAAATAGCTTCTCCTTTTGTCTCATTATATAAGCTGACATTCCCACCAATAACAGGAGTATTGAGTTGACGGCATGCTTCACTAATTCCATCCGCTGCCTTTTCAAACTGCCAGAAGATTTCCGGCTTTTCCGGACTTCCAAAGTTCAAGTTATCAGTAATCGCTAAAGGCTCAGCACCCGAACAAACCACATTGCGGGCCGCTTCTGCTACTGCTATTGCTCCTCCAACAAACGGATCAAGATAAACATACCTTCCGTTGCAATCCGTTGTCATCGCCAGGGCTTTTCGTGTTCCACGAATAGCAACGACAGCCGCATCCGATCCAGGTATGACAGCGGTATTTGTTCTAACCATATAGTCATACTGTTGATATACCCACTCTTTGCTGGCAATCGTAGGCGATGCTAGAAGCTTCTGCAGGACAGAATTATAATCCGTTGGCTCTTCGATGGTTGCAGTTATGTCTATGGATGAATATTGTTTGTAATACGGCGCCTCTTTCGATGGCTTACAATACACTGGCGCATCTTCTGCAAGCTTGTCCGCGGGGATTTCCGCCACGATCTTTCCCATGTGAAGTAAACGGAGTTGGTTATCATCTGTCACTTTACCGATCACAGAAGAGTGGAGTCCCCATTTATCAAATATCTTTTTTACTTCCCCTTCTTTTCCTTTTTTCGCAACGACCAGCATTCTTTCTTGTGACTCGGAGAGCATCATTTCGTAAGCACTCATACCTTTTTCTCGCTGTGGAACAAGATCAAGATCCAATTCAACTCCATTTCCCGCTTTACTGGCCATCTCAGAACTGGAGCTGGTTAACCCTGCCGCACCCATATCTTGTATCCCAACCACATGACCAGAGGCGATCAATTCAAGAGTGGCCTCAAGCAGCAATTTTTCCATAAAAGGATCGCCCACTTGGACGGCTGGACGTTTCGCTTCAGAATTTTCACTCAACTCTTCAGAAGCGAAGGTAGCTCCATGAATTCCATCCCTGCCGGTAGCCGCTCCAACATAAATGACGGGATTACCAATTCCTTTTGCGACGCCTTTTTGAATTTCATCATGGTTGATTAAACCCACACACATGGCATTTACAAGGGGATTCCCTTCATAGGAAGCATCAAAGTAGATTTCCCCGCCAACCGTTGGAATTCCCATACAGTTACCATATCCTGCAATACCCGCGACCACATTTTCAAAGATATATTTCGTTTTTGGATTATCAAGTTCGCCAAAACGCAGCGAATTCAATAAAGCGATCGGACGGGCACCCATGGAAAAAACATCACGAATAATCCCGCCGACTCCTGTTGCAGCACCTTGATAAGGCTCAATGGCGGAAGGATGATTGTGGCTTTCAATTTTAAACACCACTGCTTGATTATCACCTATATCAACAATACCTGCTCCTTCTCCAGGGCCTTGTAAGACGTGCGGGCCGGATGTCGGAAAACGTTTGAGAACTACCTTCGAATTTTTATAGCTGCAATGCTCGGACCACATGACACTAAATATGCCGGTTTCCGTATAATTGGGTTTCCGCCCAAGGATTTCAATTACTTTATCAAATTCTTCATCCGTTAATCCCATTTCCCGATAGACCTTCTGCTGGACAATTTGCTCAGGAGTTGGTTCTTTATGCTGTCCCATATTGTTTCCTCCAGTAACTTAAAATAGATGAAAACATACGTTTTCCGTCATCTGTTCCCAGCCATTTATGAACCGCACGTTCCGGGTGGGGCATTAATCCTAAAACATTTCCTCTCTCATTGATGACCCCTGCAATCTCAGAAATCGACCCATTTGGATTCGTCCCTTTATACCTGAATACGATTTGATTGTTCTTTTCTAATTCATCCAATGTCTCTTGATCACAATAATAATTACCATCACCATGGGCAATCGGAATACGTATCGTTTCGCCTTCTTGATAGTCTAATGTGAACGGGGTTTGGTTGTTTTCTACTACTAAATCAATGTAGTCACAATGAAATTTTAACCGTTGATTTCTTCGTAAAGCACCTGGCAAAAGATTAGCTTCAGTTAGAATTTGAAACCCATTACAG
Organism: Bacillus sp. AFS073361; assembly: GCF_002567005.1. Classification (GTDB taxonomy): domain Bacteria; phylum Bacillota; class Bacilli; order Bacillales; family Cytobacillaceae; genus Neobacillus. The sequence goes on along the minus strand of NZ_NUZU01000007.1, from coordinate 107,567 downwards.
ACACCAAGAATCAATTTCCCTTCTTCAGCAGCTATTTTCACCTGCTCCATAACAGGAGACAAGCTCGCAACAGCCCCTGGACGCAAATAATCCCCATAGGAGAAGCCCCCTGGAACAAGAATTGCATCATATTTTGATAGGTCCGTTTCAAGATGCCATACATATTCGACAGACTGTTCAATCGTATCTAACACTGCTTTATACATGTCTACATCACAATTTGAACCAGGAAAAACCAGTACAGCAAAGTTCATCCTATTCCCCTCCTATCCTTCCTGCTTGGTAAGATCAAACCGAAAGTCTTCAATTACGGTATTGGCTAACAGTTTCTCACACATATCCTTTACTCGTTCTTCTGCCGCCTTTTGATCATCGCTATTAATTTCAAGCTCCATGTATTTCCCTATTCGTACATCCCCAACTTCATCATATCCAAGAGAATGCAACGACTCATGAACGGCATTCCCTTGTGGATCTAGTACACTTTCTCTTAAGGTTACATATACTGTTGCTTTAAACATTGACATTACCCCCAATTCTCCGTTGTATTTCTTGATAGGCTTCCTCAACGTTTCCTAAATCCCGCCTAAACCGGTCTTTATCTAACTTTTCCTTTGAATGGGCATCCCAAAAGCGGCACGTATCCGGTGAGATTTCATCCGCTAAGATAATAGTGCCAGCTGGGGTTTTTCCAAACTCTAATTTAAAATCAACTAAGATAATATCTTTGTTTAAAAGAAACTCTTTTAAAATCTCATTGATTTTTAGGGCTTGTTTTCGAAGTTCAACCATTTCTATCTCTGATGCGAGTCCAAGAATGGCAATATGATCATTGTTAATCAAAGGGTCTCCCAATTCATCATTCTTATAGTATAATTCCACAATGGCTCCCGGCAGTTCCTTCCCTTCCTCCCATCCCAGTCTTTTTGCAAGGGAGCCCGCCGCAATATTTCGAACGACAACCTCAATCGGGATAATCTCTACTTGCTGAACAATCTGCTCTGTTAATGAAATCTTTTTAATAAAATGATTTTCCACGCCTTGTTCTTTTAACAAACTTAAGAAAATGGCACTTATTTCATTATTTAAAGTTCCTTTTCCAGCAATTTGTCCTTTTTTCTCGCCATTGAAGGCAGTGGCATCATCTTTATATTCAATCCAATACTTTCCTGGTTCTGATGTTTTGTATACTTTTTTTGCTTTTCCTTCGTAAAGCTGTTCTAATTTTTCCATTATTTTTTCACTCTTTTCACTCGTTGGTTATGTTTTTAGCAGAACGACTCTAATCCACGTTCCCTTATGACCAAATTCCAAGATCCTGAATTTGCCTGTCTATTTGCTCAAGATTTGAACCTAAAAAATTAATGTGACCCATTTTCCTATTTTCTACGCTTTCCTTTTTGCCGTATAAATGTAGTTTGGCTGTTGGTGGTAACTGCTCAATTTTATCTAGCACTTTATTTACATGCTGACCTAAAATATTAACCATGATAATCGGGCTTAAAAGAGTAGTATCTCCTAAAGGCAGTCCGCATATTGCCCGAATATGCTGCTCAAATTGAGAAGTAATACATGCATCCATGGAATAATGCCCGGAATTATGAGGTCTTGGTGCTAACTCATTTACGATAATTTCACCATCATTCGTAAGGAACATTTCGATCGCAATTAATCCAACTACTTGTAAGGAGTCAGCTATTTTTAATGCTTCCGTTTCCGCTTGAATTCTTTGCTCATCGCTAATTCTTGCAGGAACGAGGGACTGATGCAGGATATTATTAATATGGATATTTTCAGCTGCCGGGAAAGTCTTAGTTTGACCTTGGATATTTCGCGCAACAATCACGGATAATTCCTTACAGAACGGGATAAATTGCTCGATGATCATGTCCATCCCTGCATTTTGCCAAGCCTCGATCGCAATGGGAATGTCCTCCCTGCTTTTTATAACCCATTGCCCTTTCCCATCGTAACCCCCTGTAGCTGTTTTCATTATGTAAGGGAATCCCATACGATCGATTGCCGTTTCGAAGTCATTTTCCGAACCTATGACAAAGAAAGGTGCTACTTTCACATCAAAGGACTTTAAGGTAGATTTTTCCAAGATACGATTTTGGGTTATTTTGAGCAGTTCGCTTCCTTGAGGTACAAAGGATGTAGTTTCTAAAATAGATGTTATAGTAGAATCTACATTTTCAAATTCATAAGTAATCACATCTGAGGAATCGGCAAGTTCTTTAACTGCTTTGAGCTCAGTATAGGGAGCTGTGATTTGAAGATCTGCCACTTGTCCACATGGTGAGTTAGGTGTCGGATCCAAAGTAATGAAGCGATATCCCATATTTCTGCCAGCAATTGAAATCATTCTTCCTAGCTGGCCACCCCCTAAGATACCAATCGTTGAGCAGGGTTTAATGACTGTCAAAGCATTTTTCCTCCTTCATCCTTTTTTAAACTTTTAATAATGTTAGGTTTTCCTGAAATGCACTCAAATACTTTTTTAATCAAAAAATTTTCTATTATTTACAAAGCTAATACAATTTCAACAAGACAATCAAAAGGATAAAAATTCTGCTTTCGCCAAAAATAATGAAATGAAATTAACGGGAGGAATACACATATGGATTCAGAAATGAAGGAGAAATGCGGTGTATTTGGAGTGTTTAATCACCCTCAAGCAGCCCATTTAACATATTATGGACTTCATGCACTTCAACACCGCGGCCAGGAGAGTGCAGGAATTGTGGCTAGTGATGGAAAATCATTCAGGCATCACAGGGGAATGGGATTAGTTACCCAAGTATTTTCACGTGAGATCCTTGATGGACTAAGTGGAAATATGGCCATCGGTCATGTACGATATTCTACTTCTGGTGCAAGTTTACTACAAAACGCACAACCTCTTGTATTTAAGTACAGTGCGGGCAATTTGGCCGTTGCCCATAACGGGAATTTAGTAAATGCCAATGTTGAGCGGAAGGTTCTCCAGCAACAGGGTGCCATTTTTCAGACAACCACTGATACTGAGATTATCGCTCATTTAATAGCGCGTTCCAGTAAACAATATTTTGATGAGGCAGGACCGGATGTTCTTAAGCGGATTGACGGTTCCTTTGCTTTACTGATCATGACAGATAAACATATGCTGATTGCCCTAGATCGTCATGGCTTACGTCCCCTTAGCCTCGGAAAAATTGGTGAATCCATTGTCGCGTCTTCAGAAACATGTGGACTTAATGCGGTTGATGCTAAGTTCTGGAGGGATGTTGAACCGGGAGAATGGCTTCTTGTTGACGAGACGGGAATTAAAACAGGCAGATTTGCTGCAAAAGGTGATGTTTCTCTTTGCTCCTTTGAATTTGTTTACTTTGCTCGTCCAGATAGTGTGATTCATGGAAGAAGTGTTTTATCCATTCGAAAAGAATTAGGCCAGATTTTAGCAAAAGAACATCCTACACCTGCTGATGTTGTTGTTGCTGTTCCAGAATCAAGTGTCCCTGCAGCCATGGGTTTTGCCCAACAATCAGGAATTCCATATGAAATGGGAATCATCAAAAATCCTTATGCCGGTCGTTCATTTATTGAACCAACCCAAGAATTACGCGATTTGGCCGTTCGTTTAAAATTAAGTGCTGTTCGTGAAATTCTCGAGGATAAACGGGTCGTGCTTGTTGATGATTCGATTGTACGTGGAACGACAAGCAAGCGAATTGTTCAATTGATTCGTCAAGCAGGTGCAAAAGAGGTCCATGTACGAATTAGTTCCCCAATGGTAAAAAATCCTTGTTTTTATGGAGTGGATATGCCAACCAAAGAAGAACTTTTTGCGAACAAACATGAGCATGAACGTGCAATGGGAAGTGTGATTGGAGCAGACTCATTAGCCTTTTTAAGCACCGAGGGATTATTAGAGGCTGTCGATGTAGATCTGGCAGATACTAGCCGCCATTGTATCGCTTGTTTTAGTGGTGCATATCCAACTGATTTGTATCTTAAGTGATAATCTTCATTAAACTAGGACTAAGATAAAGAAAAACCTTCAAAATTTATGAAGGTTTTTGCTTTTTATTGCGAATAGTTGATTCCGACTTATAAAAAAGAAATAGTATCCTATTTCTCCTGAAGATATACACCTAACTAATTATTATCATTTTCGTATGCGATAACCACTACTTTTTTATGTGCTTGCTCACTTAGCTTTTCCTCTAGTGATTGAATTTCATTTATTAAATTGGGTGATAGTGAAGCTGCAACATACTGATTTTCATTTTCCATTATCATTACTCCTTTGCGACATTTGTCATAGATATCTTTAATAACTTAAATATAAGGTTTTCCTGTATCAGGAGAAAGAGATGGAACACGACGCTTGAAATCTTAGGACTTTCTCACTGAATATAAATATTATTTAGTTGTCTACAATGTTTTTATTCATTTTAGTTTGTGTTTTTCCATATTTTGAAATTCCAGGCGCGCTCATGGAAGATCAAAAGGATAAAATTTCATTTTCTTCCATATATATATGAAACATAATAGAATAGAACTCGTCGTTATAGAGAGGGAAGGATGTGGGAGCAGTGGACAGATACTCAATTGAAGAATTTATCAAACAATCGGAGCAGGTTGATAAGGGACAGGGTCTTTTTGAGTTAGAAACTCCTCGGATGTTGGAAGTAAATCTAGATGGTCAAGTATGGGCCAAAGCGGGATCGATGGTTTCTTACCAAGGGGAAATTAAATTTGTCCGCGAAGGAATGCTAGAACATGGACTAGGAACCGCGTTCAAAAAGGCGCTCACCGGAGAAGGTGCTTCATTAATGAAGGCCAATGGAAAGGGGAAATTATATCTAGCCGATAGCGGTAAGAAAATTATTATTCTAAATTTGCAAAACGAATCTATTTACATTAATGGCAATGATTTACTTGCATTTGAACCAAGTATTAAATGGGAAATAAAATTAATGAAGAAAATTGCAGGGATGATGGCAGGAGGCTTATTTAATGTTCGATGTGAAGGAAGTGGATTGATCGCTTTTACTGCCCATTATGAACCACTCACCTTAAGGGTATCACCTGGAAATCCTGTGATTACCGATCCAAATGCAACTGTAGCTTGGTCTGGCAATCTTCAACCTAAATTTCAAACCGATATCAGTTTGAAAACATTCTTTGGCAGAGGAAGCGGAGAGTCTATTCAAATGAAGTTCGAAGGTGAAGGCTTTGTCGTAATTCAGCCCTTCGAAGAGGTTTATATGAAAGCAAAGCAAAGTTAATAGGTTTAAATAATCATACTAAAAACTAGATAGTGCCTGACACCATTCATTTGAAGGTGTCAGGCACTTCTTTGTTGTTCCCACTGAACAGGTATTTAAAGATATATTCCTTTGGTATTTTCTTATTTCCAACTATGAATGGGCATGGTAGAATCATATAGTTGTTATATTCTATTAACTACCGGTGGTGCCCTGTGAAAGAATCTGTATTAATTCAAGAAAACAAAAGACTCAAGTTGAAATTTGCTTTTCTAAAAAAAGACATTGTTTTTACAGTTTCTCTTGTATTAGCTGCGACAAGCTGTTTAATTTATCCTCCAAAACCGGAGTATATCAATTTTCAAGTGTTAGTTATTTTATTTAGCTTGATGCTAACCATTAAGGCGTTAGAAGAATTAAGATTCCTAGACAAATTCGCAATTGCTGTTATTAATAAATGTAATAACACCCGCTCTGTTTCAGCAATTCTGATATTGTTATGTTTTTTTAGCTCAATGTTTGTCACAAACGATGTGGCGCTGCTTACATTTGTACCCTTGACACTTGTGGTCAGTAGGAAGACCCAGATGCCCATGATGGAGACGATAATTTTTCAAACCATTGCAGCAAACATTGGTAGTAGTTTAACTCCAATGGGCAATCCGCAAAATCTGTTCATCTATTCGCATTATGGAATCCGGCCATTTCCATTTTTTTCGACGGTTCTATTCATGGCTGTCCTTGGAATTAGTTCTCTTTTTTTCCTTATAAAAAGAATGCAATATAGAGAATTAAAAGTTGTTCTAAATCCAGTGCCAATAGACGATTGGAAAAAGCTAGCAGTCTGGGGATTGGTTCTAGCAATTATCGTTGCTTCAATTTTTGGATTGGTCAGTTTCCAAGTCGCCTTCGTGGTAACTTTGATAACCGTGGTCATATTAAATGTAAAATTATTGATAAAGATTGATTATCTACTTTTGTTAACGTTTATCTGCTTTTTTATCTTTATTGGAAATATATCCAATTCAAATACATTACAAGCATTTGCCAATACAAGTTTAAAAGATACTACGTCCGTCTATTTTAGTTCAATTTTTTTAAGCCAGTTTATCAGTAATGTTCCAGCCTCCATTCTATTGGCAGAATTCACAACTGATTGGAAACCTTTATTATTAGGAGTGAATATTGGCGGACTCGGGACAATTGTTGCCTCATTGGCCAGTGTAATTTCTTACAAACTATTTATACAGGCAAATCCAATCGAAAGTAAAAGGTATTTAATCAAATTCAGTTTCTATAATTTTACTATTTTAGCGTTTTTAACTTTGATTCAGTTCGTTATCCTTAAACTTTTATAAAATTTTTAAAAAAATAGACACCATCCATTGAATTGGATGGTGTCTATGCTTAATTTTTTGAAGCAACAGGAGCTTTTTCACCATTTATTCAGTTGTATCTTGCGATAACCTATTCTTTAATTCGATAATCCTAAAAAATTCTCCAATCTCTTCCTTAAAGATTTTTTGCCATACATGTTTTCATCTTGCTGTTGTTTTTGAGTGTTATTAACATACATCCATGCAGACTTGGCGTTTTTTTCCACTTCCTGTTGTTTAATTCCCATCATAGTTTGGTAATCATACATTCTCATATTTAGTTCATCCTCTCACACAAAAAATATAAAAAACGACCGTTCGGTTTATATAATGGTTCAATTATTCTTTATTTGTTCCTGATATTATCAGCAATTCATACGTGCAAAAAACAAGCCGATTAGAGGGGCTTGCCTTATTGCTCAGATATTTCTTTTACCCTTAGGATATACATTTTTTTTATTTCTTTTAATACCTCATGGTAGGGATAATCTTCGTATACTATTGTCTGTGAGACCACTCCATCAACCATCGACCAAAAAAGATCAGCAAATATTTCGGGATTCACATCTTGTTTTATTTCACTAGACTTTTGCCCGTCTCTAAGAATATCAGTGACCTGCGAAATAAAATATGTTTGCCTGCGATTGCGTAAACGTTCCTTTAATTCTTTGTTCCTTGAAGAGTGAAGCTTGAACTCTAAGTGAACTGAAAAACGTGCTTTATTTTCTTCGATAAAAGGATTTAGGTCTAAGTATATTTCGAACAAGTAGTTTAATTTTTCTATAGCTGATGTCTTTTTAGATATTTCCTGATTCAGTTCATCGTAAGTTTGACTCGTTTCTGTACTCATTAATTCAAGATAAATTTCATCTTTACTTTGAAAGTAATTATAAATCGCACCTTTGCTGATACCGGAATGTTCCACGATATCATTAATCGTAGCAACTTCGAAACCTTTCTTCGCAAAGCAAAAAAACGCACTTGACAAGATTTCTTTTTTCTTTTTCTCTTTATAATCATCAGAGACTATCGGGGGCATTTTATCTCCGCCTTTATTATTAATAATTGTTTATATAAAATATGTGAAACGTTCAAAACGACCGTCCGGTTTATTTAAATTTTAACTTAAATCCACCTGAAAAATCAACCAAAATTTTCCTGAAATTCTCATACAAGACAAATATAATGGTGTCAGGCACCAAAGACTATTTTCTATCCATACAGCAAAAAAAACCCTTGTTAAATTAACAAGAGCTTAAACATTCATTTATTACAATGAATTATTCGGGATTCACTTAATAATCTTATTCAACAAAAAATCGACTTTTTCAGTCAGTTGTTTTTTTACACTAACATCCATGTCCATTTCATCCATCGTCTCTTTCAATTTACCAAACCAGATTGCTGCCCTATCTGGAGCGATTTGAAATGGGTGTCGTTCTTTCACTTGTGAGACTTGCTTCCCTTGTTCCTGATCAGATTCCCCGGCAACGAGTCGGTTGATAAATACTCTTTGCCGCTCCTTCAATAATTCGATATCCGTGTTTCTTTCATTAAACATGTTAATGTAGTAGGAATCCTTTAGCAGCTTATCATAAAAACGGTCAACTAACTCATTCACTTTTTCCTGTTCCAATACAATCGGCATCATTCATTCCCTCATTTTCTTATGTAAAGTAATTTCTCCTATCATTATAGTGTAAATTAAAATCAAAATTTGTGATTTACATCACGGAAAGTGATTATGGAAGAAAAAAAGACACCTCTGTCCACAGCAGGTGTCCAAACTTTAAAGTAAATTAAACATTCCTCGAACGACGATTATAATCCCTTTCAATGCCTTTTTTCCAGCTTCGATCAATCTTTTTGCCACTGCGAAGGTTAACCACAGCTTCATTTACCGCCTCATAATTTAATTGCGTTCCTTCACCGTCTGCATGGTACTCAACAGCGAAGTCCTCATCGATACCGAATCGCGCAGCTGTTGAAATGACATCGATATTGGCACCCAAGAACAGGAACTCCCACCCAAATTTCTCTTTTTGGCACTGAACCATTTTTTTGATTTTGTCCGCTGTGAATTCACGACTAGCATTTTCCATCCCATCCGTGGTAATCACGAAGAGTACTTTTTCGGCACGTTCATCCTCTCTGGTCCTCTTTTGTACATTCACAATTTTTTGTATCGAAAAACCAATCGCATCCAATAACGCAGTGGTGCCGCCGACTTCATAATCTTTTTCAGTAATAGGAGAAATGCCCCTTACATTGATTCGGTCGTGTAATAAATCGTATTCGTGATCAAACAACACAGTTGTTACAATAGCTTCTCCCTCTACCTTTTGCTGTTTCTTCAGCATCGCATTATATCCGCCGATGGTATCTGCTTCAAGACCTGCCATGGAGCCGCTTTTATCCAAAATAAACACTAATTCTGTTAGATTTCTTTTCATGATTATCATCCTCCGCTTTGTGATAAACAAAGGATAACAAATATTCAAAACCAAATGGTCGCTTTGAAAGCGACATTTTTAAGCGCCAAGTAATGGCTGGTCAAAAGCAAATAAGGCTTCATTGATTTCATGAATATTGTAATTTGCCTGTTGAATAAAGTACTCAATAATCACATCAAATTTATTGCTCCGTGATAAAGTATAACCAGCACTGGCTAGAAGATCCATCGTTTCCTCCACGTTTAACTTTAAAGCAACGGCAAATGCAATCGTGGTTTTCTTTTTCGGAGTATAATCGGCTTCATTCCGTATCTTGGAGAATAATCGCCGGTCAATATTCGCTCGTTTATATGTTTCCACATCTGTCATACCCTTTTCATCAATGAAACGAAGCAGCCGTTCGGAAAAAGATTCATCAAGTTCGTCCAATAGATTGACTAACGAATACTCTGCTTCTTTATGTACATCCTGCTGAACAATCTCGATTTCTTGCTGGCTTTCCCATATGTAGGGTTCTTGTCTATTACGCGCAAACACGTTTTCTATTTCTTCCACATAATGCTCATCAATATATTGATGAATCGATGTAAATAGTTTCTTGCTTAAACCGAAAGAGCTCTTATCAAAAACAACTAGATAAACGAGCATGTCATGCTGTAATAAAAATGAACCTATCGTAGAAACCGCAATTTGTAATGCTTCCTCCTTGGGGTAACCATAAATGCCTGTCGATATCAACGGGAATGCGATGGATTCACACTGTTGGTTCCTGGCCAACTCCAAGGAGTTATAGTAAGAATTCTTTAACCGTAAGGCTTCTTGATTGGAACCACCTTGCCAAATCGGTCCAGGAGTATGTATGATATATTTTGCTTCTAAGTTAAAGCCGTCCGTCAATACAGCTTCTCCAACCTTGCATTCCCCCATTTGATCGCAAGCTTTTTGCAACTCATAAACACCAGCTGCACGAAAGATAGCACCACAAACACCCCCACCCATTTTCAATGATGTATTTGCAGCATTGACAATCGCATCCACCTTCATCTTAGTAAGATCATGACGAACAATTTCTAATGGCAACCTTTTCCCCTCCTAAACAATACTATATTGCATTTATCTCCCACAATTTGTATAACCCTAGTGAGATTATACCATTTTTTCATGTCAGAACTTGCATCAAAAAAAGCCATCAAATACTAGATTGAAAACACTAGTACTTGATGGCTCGTATTTTTTTCCTACTCACAACGAGGTAAATGATTGTTTATAACACTTTACTTAAGAACGCCTTAGTACGTTCATGCTGTGGATTACTGAATAACTCATTTGGTTCATTTTCTTCAACTATATAGCCGCCGTCCATGAAAATGACCCGATCTCCCACTTCACGAGCAAAGCCCATTTCATGAGTAACAACCACCATGGTCATCCCTTCTTTAGCCAGCTGTTTCATTACTTCTAATACATCTCCGACCATTTCAGGGTCAAGTGCAGATGTCGGCTCGTCAAAAAGCATGATTTTAGGATTCATTGCAAGTGCCCTAGCGATAGCAACACGTTGTTTTTGCCCCCCGGATAGTTCACCCGGATAACTATTAGCTTTTTCTCTTAACCCTACTTTTTCGAGTAGTTCAAGTGCTAACTTATCCGCCGCAGATTTTTCGGTTGAGCGAATTTTAATAGGTCCCATCGTGATGTTTTCTAAAACGGTTTTATGAGGAAAGAGATTGAATTGCTGGAAAACCATTCCCACTTCTTGTCTAACCTTGTTGATATTAATCTTGTTGTCTGTGATATCTTGTCCGTTAATAACTACTTCCCCGCCTGATATTTCCTCGAGGCGATTTAAGCAGCGAAGGAACGTACTTTTTCCTGACCCCGATGGGCCAATCACACAAACTACTTCTTTTTCTTGTACCTCTGCATTAATATCCTTTAAAACCTCTACCTTACCAAACGATTTTTGCAGATTTTTAACCTTAATTATACTCATCGAACCTGAATCCTCCTTTCGATGAAATTAGCTAAGATAGTTAATAAATAAATAATGATAAAGTAAATGACACCAACAGCCAGCCAGATCTTGAATGCTTCGAAGGTTGCCGAAGCTTGAATTTGCCCTTGCTGTGTTAAGTCGGCGATCCCAATAACAGATAAAAGTGAAGTATCTTTTAAACTAATAATGGACTGGTTTGTAATAGTAGGAAGCATTCTTCTAAATGCTTGTGGGAGAACCACATATCGCATCGTTTGTGCCCCTGTAAAACCAATCGATCTTGCCGCTTCAGTTTGTCCTTTATCTATCGATTGAATTCCTGCTCTGATAATCTCAGCAAAGTATGCCCCTGCATTAATGGCAACAGTGACGATCCCAGCAGTCGTGCTGTTTAAGGAGATTATTTGTAAAGAATTCACGCCGAAATAGATAAAAAACAACTGTACAATAAATGGCGTACCTCGAATCGCATCCACATAAATCTTTGCAATCCAATTTAAGATCTTATTCGGTGCCAATCTCAATAAAGCGACCAGTAAACCAATGATAAAACCTAGAATAATAGCTATCACAAATATATATAATGTCACTTGAAGACCTTTGAATAACATCGGTAACGCTGCAGAAATAATATCCATCTTCTCATCTCCTTTCAAAAAGAAAGCGCGCATTAAGCGCGCTTATTGCTTATAAATTAATTATTCACCAAGATAAGTTTTGATAATTTTATCATAGGTTCCGTCTTTCTTTAATTCAGCAAGACCATCGTTGATTTTTTTCAAAAGATCTGAATTTTTTCCTTTTAGAACAGCAATTCCATATTGATCTCCGTTCAAGCGATCACCTACGATTTTTAAGCCAAGATCTTTTTGGGCAATTGCATAAGAAATTACAGGATAATCTTCAATCAGTGCATCCGCATTTCCGTTAGATACCTCTTGGAACATTGCAGGACTATCATTAAATTGAACAACAGAAATTCCTAATTTTGAAGCATTGTCTTGTGCATATTTTGCACCAGATGTACCTTTTTTAACTGCAACTTTTTTGCCTTTTAGGTCATTGATGGATTTAATCGTTGAATTATCTTTCTTCACAACTAATGTTAACCCTGCATCAAAATATGGTGTTGAGAAATCTACTATTTTTTTTCTTTCTTCTGTAATACTCATTCCTGCAATAGCGACATCTAGCTGATTAGCTTGCATTGCTGGAATGATTCCACCAAAATCCATTGGAGAAAGTTCAATTTTGAAGCCCTGATTTTTTGCAATAGCATTGATTAATTCAATATCGATACCCTTATATTCGTTTCCTTCTTTAAATTCAAATGGAGGATACGTCGTATCTACACCAACTTTATACACCTTACCTGCTTCCTCTTTCCCGCTTTTTGTGTCACTACTTCCACACGCAGCGATAAAGATGGTAAGGATTAAAAACAAACTAAATAAACCAAACTTTTTCATTTTAATCTCCCCTTTTTTGTCAGATTATTCTCATATGCAGAATTGATAGAATTCACCTAGTTAATATAACACATATGATAAACATAAAAAAGATAAAATTATTGGAATATAGATTATTTTTTTATAAAATTAACATAATAAGATAATTTCAACAGCGGACCATATTAATAGAAAAACAGGGACATGAGAACATTTATTTCGATAACAATCAAACCAACTCAGGTTAGGTTATGGCAACACTTGCATAAAAAATTTTATTAATACGGGCTCCAATTTCATCTCAATGTATATGATATAGGGTAATCGCCTAGTTACTGTCCTTACCATCGAAAGGAAGTGTTTAAGTGTATACTAACGCAATCCCAACAATAAGTGGATGCTCTAATGCTATTCCCCAGCCTCCGATGTATTATGGCTATGCGACTCCTGTTCAAGGACACTGTATTAATGTTCGTGGGTGTGAAAATTTTATCATTATAATAGTGTTGTTTATTTTATTAATCATAATCGGTGCATTTGCTTTTTGCTTTGAATAGGGCAAGACTAGATCAATTCTTCAAAAAATCATTTAGTTTTATAGAGTAGATGAAAAATCAGGGACATGGTATGACCCCATGTCCCTTACTGCTTCCCAAAGCTTCCGTTAACTTGGGAACCGCTCCTGATTGAAGTTAATGTATGTTTTTTGTAATGGTCTGTCCCTCTTCTTGCATAGAGATATACAAAGGGGGGATTTTTATTTTATATACTGATAAAGTTATTAGAATAACTGTTGCTTATGTATTTATTACCTCAGCACTTATGAAATTATTGGGTACCGAAGTGACGAATCATTTTCTTGGCTTAGGACTGCCCTATCCCCACATGATGTTAAAGCTTGTTATTTTAATAGAATTAGTTTGTGGAATTCTACTACTGGTAAATAAAGCCGTAAAAAATGCGGTGGTACCTTTAATGGGTATTATGATGGCAGCCATTCTTTTAACAAAGGTTCCCCTACTGCACACGGGCCTTCTCCCATTCGCTTTTGGGGCTCGTTTAGATATTGTCATGTTGGTATTGCTGGTCTATCTATACAAGGGATATACTCGATAAAGTGCCTGACCCCCTTGTAGTAAGGATTCCATTTTTAGTGATGTTAAATCAAAATGAAAAGGAAACTCCCTTCTTTTATTTGGAGGGAGTTTCCATCTTGTTTAAGTATTTAACTGTTCTATTCTACTCCCGGAAACCATCCTGGCGTATGAACAATTGCCTGCCACAGGGGATCTGGTACTTCCAGTTCGTGCTGATGATTCTTGTTTATTTTGGTGACAATTTCAGATTCTCTTCCTTGTTCCACTTTTTGCACCCACTCAGGATCAATGATCAGTTCACGTCCCAATGCGATTAATGGGACGCCCGTTTCCAATGCGTTTAAGGCATCATCAGCTGTATAAATCGAACCAACACCGATAACTGGAACTCGGTTCCCTACACGTTCCTGAATGATTTCAATACGTGAACGTGTATCCTCCACTCCTCGTCTAGGGGTTGACCTGAAATCCAGTAATGAAACATGAAGATAATCAAGGTCTTTTTCTGCTAGTGCATCTATTAGTGCCAGTGTGTCAGCCATCGTGATTCCAGGTGTTTCAGGTTCCTCCGGGGAAAAACGATAGCCTACCAAGAAAGGCTCCTTCGCATATTCAGCAACCACTCTCTTTACTTCATCGACAATCGCCAACGGAAAAGTTAACCGTTTTTCAAGCGTGCCGCCCCATCGGTCATCCCGACGATTAGAATGAGGGGAGAAAAATTGCTGAATCAGATATCCATTGGCACCATGTATTTCAACTCCATCATAACCTGCTTCAATGGCGCGTCGAGTGGTTTCTCCAAAATCGCGAATAATAGATTCGACCTCTGTTTCAGTCAATGCGCGGGGAACGGGTTTTCCTTCACCTTCTGAAGGAACTGCACTAGCACTTACCACGTCACCATCCACTAATTCAGGTGGAACCTGACGGCCGCCATGGAAAATTTGCAAAATTGCTTTCGCACCTTGTTCTTTAATGGCTGATGCTAGTCGACTCAAACTTGGGATCATTTCATCTCGGTCTCCACCAAATTCACCATGAAATCCTTTACCATTTCTGGTCACATAAGTACATGCTGTAATGACCATTCCAACGCCATTGGAACGTCGTTGATAATACTTGACTTCCGCATCTGAAACAGTGTCGTCAGGATTGGATGAGAAATTGGTCATCGGTGCCATGACTATTCGGTTTTTTAAGTAAATCCCCTTTCCTATCGTAAATGACTCAAATAATGGTGCATATTTTTCATTCATCATGTCATTACTCCTCCTGTATGTTCATTTATGTTATATAAGAAAAAATACTGTTACCCTTGCTATAACTTCACCTTATAGTTTGGTTTTTTGAGTGGTTTAAAATTACCTTTTTATATCAAAATTCCTCTTTCTGTTTCCACTGATTAGAAATTCAGATTTTTTTATAGGCACTTCATGATTTTTTTTAGTAGATACTAATTTCGCCGATAATTCCTTAAACCACTGCTCATCTTTAAATAGTAAAGCCAAGTCTATTAAAGCTAAAAGCTCACTTTCATTTCTATCAGTTGTCTCGGGTAGCTTTTCAGCCTGTTTATTTACGATCCAAATCGATTTTCCAATCGCTTTTTCATTGTCACTATCAACCACATTTATTTGTAACATTCCTTTGGTAGTGTCTACGGTTTCAACATACCCGTGAATCAGTTCTCCACCTCTCGATATACCCTGTATCCAATCCCCATTTTCAAATTGATAATTATCGGCCATTGTCATCTACACCCCTTAAATGTTATAAAAAAAATTACAGTTTAGTTTTTAAAAAAACATCATCTCATCATACTGTAATAAAATAATATACAGTATGACCAATAGAAAAAACTAAATCATGGACAATGTTTAATTTTTTCTAAAACAGAACTAAGTGTAATATTTTCTAAATATTTTTCAAAATATAATTCAGCATCATTGAAAATCTGGTCCATTACCACCTGGGTATTAGACGAGATGACACATTTTTGCTCAGGGTCCCCTGTACACCAGTTTGGTTTTAGGCTTCCGCGTGAAACAATACGATAAATATCTGCCAATGAGACATCTTGTGAGTCACAGTCGAGAATATAGCCACCACCAATACCTTCTTTGGTCCTAACAAATCCATGATTGCGCAAACAGCTCATGATCTTGCGAATCCGTGCCGCATTTGTACAAACATTGGCAGCGATTGACTCACTGCTAGCCATGTGATCTGGTAAATATGCTAGATAGACTAAACTATGGACGGCTATCGTAAAATCACTATTCACTTCAATGCTTCCTCCTCAAGAAGATTAATGTAATTTTATTATTTACAGTTTATAAAGTCAACAAAAAAACTCAATTTTTTATGAAATCACCGGTACCAAAGTACAAATTCATATACATGGAATTGTAGTTTTCTCCTCATATTAAAGTTAGGAGGGATTCTAGGAATATGAACTTTACTTGGTTACTTGGATTATTAATTTTATCTCAACAGGTGAATATACCAGGCAGTTTATTAACAACTACCAATGGTCAAACCTTCTCAATCGTTAATCATCCTGACTTTTCGATGAACTTGCCCGGTTTACCTATTATTGACACAGAAAATCTTAATAAATTTATGGATGAAATGGACAAACATGTTTCTAAAAGTCCTAAAAATGCATTTATTGATAATAACGGGAATATCATATCTGAAAAAGTCGGTTACCGATTAAACCGTCAAATCTTTACAGAACAAGTATATTCTTATTATTTTAACAATGGATCATCTAAAGTAGAGATCCCCTTACAAACAATTTATCCTAAAATTGACAGTGAATTACTAGCGGATATTCGAAATAAAAAAATTGGAGAATACGTAACATCCTTCAATAAATATAATAAAGAACGAACCAATAATATTTATCTTGCCAAAAAAGCCATTAATAATTTTGTTCTTTTCCCAGGGGAAACTTTTTCCTTTAATAAAGTTGTTGGTAAAAGAACAGCAGAAAAAGGTTATATGCCTGCAACAGTGATTTATAGGGGAAAATTTTCAGAAGATATTGGTGGTGGGATTTGTCAAGTATCATCTACCCTTTTTAATGCAGTGGATAATGCGGGATTAAAAGTTATCCAACGTGTTTCACATAGTAGAAAGGTTACCTATATTCCACCAGGGAGGGATGCAACCGTTAGTTGGAATGGACCAGATTTTGTATTTAAAAATAAATACCATGAACCCATTCTAATTCAAGCAAAAACATTAGGGAACAAGTTAACCATTGAGTTATATTCTTCAGAATTCATTAACTTTAGTCCTAGAAAAGTTCCACATCTTCCTAATGATCAAAATCACCAACCCAAGTGAGATCACTTGGGTTTTTTGGTGCTTATTAATTTCAACACATTCCTATATTTAGAACCTGATCAAATGTGCAGACCTCCAGATTGATTGATGGTATACTTGGTAGATACTACTATGGTAATGGTGATAAATGTGGTTTATTTATTGATATTGATTTTCCTTCTGGTTTGCATAATTTTATTTTTCAGATTTAAAAAACTTTATATTAGAACTTCAACCATGGCTATGGTTATGGCAATTGGGATTGTTACGCAAGGTGTTCTATTAAACTATTTCGGAATCCAGTTCTTCCAACATATAATTGGAAAAATTCTAAGCATTATTAACCTATCCCTTTGGTTTGCCTTTATTCTTTCTTTGATCATTGCCAGTCTGGATGGGAAATTTAAAGACATCCATTATGCCAATCGGATCAATCGTTTTGGGATCGGTACATGGGTTGCTGGCACATCTATTAGTGGCATTTTATTTTATAAACAATTTATCGAATTGGGATTTATTTCGGTTATTCTTGCTTTTATTAATATCTTCCTGTGGATGATTTATATTGGGATCAGTGTAAAAACTTTTATAGAAATCACTCGAACAAAATCATATTCGAATGTCCATGGAATACTTCTTCTTACTACTGTAAGTACACAATCAATCGTCCTGTTACTTAACACTGTTTTCAAAGAATTCTCTGATTTCATTAATCTACCTTTACTAATCATAGGATTTAGTTTTTATCTTGTTTGTGTTTTCTTTATTTTATATAGATACATAAAAAACCCTTGGTCTATTGAAAAGGATTGGAACAATACGAACTGCATTTTACATGGGGCTTTATCTATTTCAGGGATTGCCTGTTTAGTCACCGGCATCGTTAGTATTGAAACGATAAGATGGATATGGCGAGTAGCCCTTCTTATTTTCATTATGGTAGAATCTATTGAAATTTACAGGCTTTTTAAACGGTTTAAACACTACGGCTTTAAAAAAGCAATCTTTATTTATGATGTTACACAATGGAGTAGAGTGTTTACTTTTGCCATGTTTTATACTTTTACATCCCTTATCCATACCCATTTATTGATTGGATCCATTGTGATTGACACAATCTTAAACGAAGGCGTATGGATAGTAATACTTCTTCTAATGTTTGAACTTATGCTTTATGTTAGTGATCTCATAAAAGCTAATAAACAATTATCAAGACAAATTAGTAAAGAAAACGAAGTAAGCTCTCCATTTTAATTGGGGAGCTTTTTCATTATGCCTATTTATTGTTGGCTGCCAATTGAAGCATGTGTCTGCCAGCCAAGTCTCTAAAGAATTCCTTAATTTTTGATTTTACACCATGCTAATCTTTCTATCTCTCTACCCATTGGTCTAGGATACTCTGAAAAACACCCTTTTTCGAATAAAGCTCAATCTCCATGCGGGTATCCAAGCGCAATACTGTCTGGAACAGGGTCCTTGAGCCATCCGGTTTAATGGCTTCCACTCCCACCTTTTGTATCGGACTGAGCGGCTCGTTCAACCCCATAATGGAATACGTCTCTAGACCATCCAAATTCATCGATTCATAGCTTTCTCCAGGCAAAAATTGAAGCGGCACAATCCCCATCATAACCAAGTTACTTCGGTGAATTCTTTCAAAACTTTCCGCGATAACTGCTTTGACGCCAAGGAGGGAGGTACCCTTTGCGGCCCAATCCCTTGCACTCCCCATTCCATAGTCTTTGCCGGCTAAAATAATCAGCGGCGTATTTTCCTGTTGGTAGACCATGGATGCGGAATAGACATCCATTTCTTCCCCGCTCGGTACATAGAGAGTTGTACCTCCTGTTTTTTCTACTAATTTATTCTTAAGCCTTGGATGGGCAAAAGTTCCCCTGACAAGTACCTCATGATTTCCTCGGCGCGAGCCGTAAGAATTGAAGTTGGCGGGTTCGACGTCTTGCTCAATAAGGTATTGTCCAGCTGTACTCTCATAAGGAATGTTGCCGACCGGGGAAATATGGTCTGTAGTAACCGAATCACCGAGCATTAACAAGACTCTCGCTTGGTGAATATCTCCTGGCTTGTATTCTTTGATCTCCGCTTTGAAGAAAGGGGATGCTTTAAAGTACGTGGACCGATCATCCCACCTAAAAATCGGATGATCATCATATGCTAGACCCTGCCATTTCTCGTCCCCTTCAAATACATTTTCATAGGCTTCACGATATAAATCGGATGAAATTGTAGAATCCACTAGGCTGGCAATTTCCTCGGATCTGGGCCAAATATCCTTCAAATATATCTTTTTACCCAAGGCAGATCTGCCCAATGGTTAATTTGGGACGATCAAGCTTTTGTGGATGGAAAGCAAAACGGCGTGCGGATGTTGGAACCTTTGCACTTCTTTTAGAAGATGCTGGCACAGATGTACGCTGGATTAAAGATGGTGAAGAAGTAGGTCAAGGAGAAGCGATTCGTTTTGAATTACCAAGTGGGCACCGCTTTGAAATTTATTACGATATGGAAAAACCAGCAGCTGAGGAAGGTCGTAAATCAGTGCTGAAAAATCAAGTATATAAATCTTGGGCAAAAGGTGTTTCACCACGACGCATCGACCATGTCAATTTGCAAACTTCAATGGATAATAAACGAATAGTAAACTACTTAACAGAAACATTAGGCTTTAAGCTTCGCGAATACTTCGTTAATCCAGATGATGAACAAGTAGCTAGCTGGATGAGTGTTACAAACTTAGTACACGATGTTGCGATGATGACGACGAAAAATTCAATTGGACCCAATGAAATGCACCATATCGCCTACTGGCTAGATAACTCTCAAGACCTTTTACGTGCAGCTGACATTTTATGTGAAAATGAAGTTGGCTTTGTTGGACCTGGTAAACATGGTATTTCACAAGCGATGTACATTTATGTAAAAGATCCAGGCAGCGGCCTTCGTGTTGAAATCTTTACAAATAGTTACTTAATCTTCGAGCCTGATTGGGAGCCTATTAAATGGTGCTACGATGAATACCTTAAACATGGCTCTACCATTTGGTGCGATCGTCGCCGCGATGATGTAAATCGGGAACAACCAGTAAAAGCATAACTTAGTTTCCTGCCACCACCCCACATATCATTCACTCATAGAAGAACGACAAATCCCAAATTCTCAATTTTAAATTGTGATAATTTGGGATTTTTTATATGACGCTACTCCTTGCTGGTACATCTATTAGTGCATTTTTATTAACAATTTTTCCATTTAAAGAATTTCACATCAGTTCAAACATTAGAAGAATTTTGCCCCTATTTATTTTGAGATATGTTTTAATTTGTTTTTTTCGCTAGTCTTTCTTTTTCATCTCTAGATGAAAAAGATAAATCACTCATACTATCATGTGCATTTCCATTTTCCACCTTCTGCAATCGAGTAAAAAAAGCTCCTAAAAGGAGGACAATCCCGGATACCATAAAAATAGCTGAAACCCCGGCTATTCTTCCCACTGCCCCAAAGAAAAAGGGCGAGACGAACTGGGAAGATCGGTTAAAGGTCAACCGTAAGCCCAATACTTCTCCCTGCTTATCTAGCGGACTTACCTTCATTGCATAAGCCAGACTAAGGGGCTGCCCTAATCCTAACCCAATCCCTAGAAAGACAGCGATGAGTCCGTAGAGAACTGGAAAATCACTTACATTCAATAACATAAAAGAAAGCCCGCTGATTATCAATGTGGAGGTTAAAATTTTACCCCGCCCAAAGATTTGCAATAGGCGAAATTGTATGAGACGAACTCCAATAGATGATGCGGCCACAAGGGATAAAACGATCCCGATGCTGCTAGCGTTCATTCCGACTCCAGTACCCAAAACAGGAAAATAAGCCACAAAAAGATCTTTTGAATACAATACTAACCCGCTGATAATAAGTGCTTTCCGTAAATTAACATGTTTTAGCATTTTCCATGAGGATGTTTTATTACCCGCTTTTTCTATTCTAGAGGCAAGTGCACTTTTCCAGAATTTAATTGGTACAAGCAAGCAGCTGATTAAGACGATACCGACAATTACAGCAGCCATGGCGAACGTAAAGCGAAAACCAACGTATTCATACCCAAACCCGCTTGCGAGGGGCCCGATTAGCTCGCCTAGCGAACCTGTTAGGCTAAACATAGCAATAAGATTATCCTGGTTCCCTGGAAGGTTTCCAACCGTTTTTTGCAATGAAATGAGACAGCAAATTTGCGAAAACCCCATTAGTAATTGCGAAAAAAAAAGTGTTGGAACAATCGGGATGATGATCGGAATCAATACAGACACTAACAAACCAATACTTCCTAACAAACACATATGCCGAGCGCCGTATGCATCCAGCCACTTCCCAGCTTTAACGGCAAAAAGCATTGGAAAAAATGCATAAGCCGAAACCAAAATTCCAATGACACTCACGGATATACCTTGTGAATCGGCAAATAAAGAAACAATTGGTCGTGTTCCCTGCACTGCAATAGAAATTAACGTTTGAATGATTAAAAAGTAAGAAAGAACCACCCTTCCCTCACCTCAAATAAAGGATAACAAGCTTCAACACCTGGTGTGTTGAAGCTCGTCTTGCACCCTTTTCCAAATTTTTATCAATATTTATTTCTCGCTATTTGCTTAGATGAGTTAATAGCTACTTGATGCTTCAGGTAAATTTCCTTACGTTCCCTGGCAGATTTCAGGACTGCTTGACAAACTTCTAAATTTGCTTTGCCCCATTTACCATCATGAATAGGAGGCTTATCAAAGGCAACCGCATCATATAGCTCGGCAATCATTACATCCCGACCGGTTTCATTCCCAAGCTGAATCTCCACTTTATCGCTTTCTCCGTAAACGTACAACCCATTCGGTGATTGACGGATGTCGCCCCGCTCACAACTAACAACCGTTAATCCAAAAAACGGCTGATGAGCTTTTTCTTGATCATAGTTTTTTGCATGTTTTCCACCGTATCCTTTTAGACTTTTTAACCTCCTTTCCTCCTCACTGCTGCTCAATTGCTGAATAGCTTTACGAGAAGACCCGTAGCCTTGATTCCTTTGTGATGGACCACCTTCACCAATTCCAAACGTAAGTTCCGCAGTTAAAAAATGATCATATCCATTATAAACAGCAGTTGCTGCAGTCCCATCTTCAAATTCTAAAAAGGCTGCATGGGCCCCTTCTGTCGGACGAGATTCATCCCACCGACCAGCCATTGCACGGACACTTCTAAGCATACCTCCGCCAATATATCGAATAACATCAAACTGGTGAGAACCCTGTCGATAGGTTACACCACCACCGAGCTCTGTATCTAGCTCTTCAGGTGTACGCGGACGGTACATCCAGTCATTATAATACCAATTGTTAATCATCCGCACCTTCCCAAGCGTACCTTTTTCAATAATTTCTCTTATCTTTCGTATAGGCGGTTCAAAACTAAACGAATGTCCGACGATCATATGAATACCCGCCTGTTCAGCAGCCTGAATAAGCAAATCAGCCTCTTCAACTGATACTGCTAAAGGCTTTTCAACAATAATATGTTTTTTATATTGCGTTGCAATTCTCACATGTTCTACATGAAATTCCGTCGGACTTGCTATGTAAACAGCATCAACCTGCTCACTTTGACATAAGTCCTCTACACTCAAGTAATACTCAGCCTGATAATCCCCAGCAAACTTCTTCAACCGTTCTTCATTTCTACCGCTTGCTGCTGTAACCTTTACATTTGGGTGTTTTGCAATACTTGGAAGCAGGGCACTACCCGCATTTCCCAATCCGACAATCCCTATGCGGAGCAAATACGGATGATCTTGAAAATTCATCATTATATCATTCCTTTCATTTGTGATTAGTTGAAAACTTTTTCATCTTTTTTTCACAATACGGAACGCATTCCATTTTATTAGCTTAAGAAAATTATAGCATTTTTTTGAATTTGTTTTCAATGATTGTTATAAATATTCTGAAAATAAAATAAAACTGCACGAATACCAATCTAACTTTGTATCCGTACAGTTTTTTATCGTTAATTACTGTGTTATTTGCATGTTGAAGCGACTTTGCGCACCACTGTCTCCCATGGATTCTGAAATCTTGTAAGCAGTATACATAACTTGCTTAATAATAAATGGCTTTCGATCTTCTGATAATCGATGGATTGGCCCAGCTGCTGTTAATCCACCAATAAGTCTTCTAGTATGATCGAAAACGGGTGAAGCAATCGCAAATGAACCTTTAAGTCGATCATCAATAGAGAGAACGAATCCTTGTTTGCGAATAATCTCAAGCTCATTTTCTAATACGATTTCCTCTACAGGCAATTGATTAAGCTTTTTCGCATCGGCAATAATTCTCTTACGTTCGGTTTCCTCCAGGTTTGCTAGCAGGATTTTACCGGAAGCCCCTGTCCATAAAACATTACGCTGGCCAACTTTGACAATATTACGAATTTCCTCTGAACTTTCCACCATTTCAATGCACACTCGTTGATCTGCTTCAATAATATTTAGATCAATTGTTTCTGACAATTCTTCAGATAGCCTTTTCATAAACGGTAATGCTGTGTCCCTTAAAGACATATTTCCACTCACCACAGCACCTAAATTAAATAGCTTAAACCCTAAACTGTATTTTTGGGTTTGTTTATCCTGTTTTATGTAGCCGCATATCGCCAGTGTAGCAAGCAAGCGATAAATGGTGCTTTTTGACAAATTCGTTTCGGCGGCCAGTTCACCTAATGATTTTTGCGGATTTTCAAGTGTAAAACATTCCATAATTCTCAAAGCTCTTTCCACAGATTGTACTGTTTGAATTGATTCTTTCATCAAAACTCCTCCGTCTCTAAAACCAATATGTACCAACACTTACCTCCTACGCAAGAAAATACCTAAATTAAACTATATATACATAATAGTTTATCATGTTTTTATGGGTAAGAGTTACTACTGCTTTTGGAAATGAACGGGTAATCAATCAAAAACCCTTTTAGGACCAGAGCTGTGGATTATCATTACCACAGTAGTTTAATATATAAAGAGTGAACTAGGTTCGACTGATTTTTAGAACGCACTCAATCTTAAATCAAGATGCCCTTTCACCTCACCAAGGCTCATAACATCTGCATATTTATGGTGAAGGTCAAACAAGCTTACTTTATGAGAAATAATACTTCGGTCAAATGTACATTCTTCTACTATAACCGGATGAAATCCGTAAGAATAAGCATCTACAGCCGTAGCTCGAACACATCCACTTGTGCTTTCACCGCAAATAATTAAAGAATCAATGTCCATCCTAGTTAGGTAAGCGATCAATGGAGTTCCAAAAAAACAACTGGCGCGTTCCTTTTGAATGATAATATCGGTTGGTGCTAGTTGGAAAGCTTCATGTATTTCATAAGAGTTATCATGTACAACATTTCGCTGCCTATTTGTTGCTTGAATGCGATTTGTACCTTGTGTGGAGTAAATCAATGGTATTTGATGACTTCTAGCCAATGAAATCAATTGTTTTGTTGGCTCAATGGCATTCCAAGCATGAATCCCGCACGAACTTGGATACTTTTTCACCACATCTTTTACAGGCAAAGAACCACCTTCGTAGACCAGATTATAAAGATCGATCAGAAGCACAGCAGGCTTCATTCCAATGAACGTTACCCGTTCATATGATTGATAAATATCCCTCGTGTCAGAATCTATCACATCATGCCAACAATATTGTTTCACTTCACTCATTTCAAGCCTCCTTATCATAAAAAGTCTCCAGGTTTTAATCTGGAGACACATATTACCGCTTATGCTTCAAGAATATTGACATCCTCTGTATTCTTATCTGGGTTTAGGCTCTTCTTAGCTTTTATTCGATTCACACTTAAAATCGTAACAGTAATAATGAGTCCTATTACGTCACTAATCAACCCCGGTGCAATTAGTAAGATGCCGCCCACTAATAAGATCACTTGTTCCAACTTGTTCATTCTTGCTTTATACCAGCCTTCCACAGCAGCAGCAATCGCAATAACGCCAATCACTGACAATACGATACTGGAAGCGATATCCCACCATGTACCTTTTAAAAGGATTCCTGGATCATAGACAAAAATAAACGGTAAAATAAAAGCGACAATCGCTAGTTTACAAGCATTCAGACCAATTTTTACCGGGTCCGCCTGTGCGATACTTGAAGCTGCAAATGCCGCCACTGCCACAGGAGGAGTGATAGCCGATAAGCAGGAGTAGTACACGATAAATAGATGGGCGTTCAACGCAGGTATATCCATATTGATCAATAATGGTGCTGCTAACACTGCCGTCAAGATATACGCAGAAGAAACAGGCATCCCCATTCCAAAAATAACACATAAAACTGCCGTGGCTACTAATGTTAAGAATAGACTTCCAGCTGTTAGCGAGAAAATTAATGTTCCAAACTTGGAGGCAAGACCTGTCAGCATAATTCCATCAATCAGTATTCCAGCTGCTGCACAGGCCATGGTCACAGGGACCATTCGTTCAATCACTTCTTCAAAAATTAGGATCAATTTTTTATACCCGATCCGATATTCTGGTTTTACCCAGCTGCACACAATGACAATTGCCGTTGCCAATACAGCAGCCAAGGAAGCGGTCATTCCGTTCATAATGCCAATTACCAAGAATACGAGAGGAACTAGGTAGATCCAGCCTTCTTTAAACACATCGCTTATTTTGGGGATCTCTTCCTCTTTTAACGTAGGCATATTTTGTTTGATGGAACGGAAATGCACCTGTAAAAAGATTCCTAAATAGTAGAGTAAAGCAGGAACTGTCGCCGCTATCACGATTGCACCATAGCTGATTCCTGCATATTCAGACATCAAAAAGGCAGCGGAACCCATGATCGGCGGCAAAATGCTGCCACCTGTGGAAGCGGCTGATTCCACTCCTCCAGCAAATACGGGTGAATAACCCATCTTTTTCATCGTAGGAATATTAATCGATCCTGTGGTTAACACATCTGCAGTCGGACTGCCAGATATCATCCCAAACATTCCGGATGTGATAACCGTAATTTTGGCAGGTCCACCAACACTTCTGCCTGAAATGGTTGCCGCTAAACGGAAGAAAAACTCTCCCCCTCCAGCTGCAGTAAAAAACGCGCCGAACAAAACAAATAGAAAAACATAGGTTGCTGCCACGCCAAGCGGTGTACCAAAAACTCCATTCGTTGTGTAGACCATATCATCTAAAAAGTGATTATAGTCTATTACGCGATGAGAATACGCGCCAGGAATATACTGCCCCCAAAAAACGTAGGCTAAAATAACGAGGACTACAGAAGTAAGTGTAAAACCCAATGTCCGTCTTGTTGCTTCGAGTGTTAATAGTACCGTCGCAATTCCTATTGCCATTTCTAACGGGGTTAACGGATTAAATAATGGGATACGCTTCAAATAAAGTTCAATATTTATTAAGAAGTAAACACCAATACCAAGTGACATTGCAGCCATAAAAATATCCAGCCATGTTGGCTTCTGCCCTTTCACTCTCTTCGTCGAACTAAATTGCAGGAAGGCAGCGGTTAAAACTAAAGGATAAAATACAGTGGTATATTGATATAGATCCATTGTTCCAATTGCTCCAAGCCATACTTCAAAGATAGTCAAAATAATAGCCATCGTTAAAATCATTTTACGAAAGAAACCGGTTAGGACTCTTCGGTTGCCTTCCTTAAAAAATGCCCGGAATAGTCCCATTTCTTTTTCAACTTTTTGAGAACCCAATTAACTCCCACCTTCCTCGATTCATGCAAATGGTCAGATATTAGAAATTACTTAATAGCCCCAATTTCTTTATAGAATGCTTCTGCTCCTGGAGCTAATGGAATCGCTCCAGTATCTGCCAGATTTTCTGCTGTCATGTTTTTCACAGCCGGGTGTAGAGCTTGAATGTTCTTTAGGTTGTCAACTAATGACTTGGCCATCTTGTATTGATCGGTAGCACTGACTTTGTCGCTGACTAAAATAATCCCGTTGATTCCCACTGTCTGTACATCTTCCTTCTGAAATTGATAGGTTCCTTTTGGAATGGTGTATGCATTTAACCTCCACTCTTTGCCTAGAGTATCGATGGTATCCTGATTAACAGACCAAAGCTGAAGGTCAGTCTGAACTGCATTTTCTTGCACTTTCGCGTCTGGAGCAAAAACAAAGTCAATGGTAATATCCATTCGGTTACTTCCCATTGCTTCCCAACGCTGTGAACTGCCTTCCCATGTGAGGGATCCTCCCCAATCTTTCAATTTTTCATCTGTAATTCCGTTTGCTTCAAGTGCTGTATTGGCTGCCAAGGAGTTCAGGTTTCCTTGTTGATTAATCGCAATCCTTGCAGGGACTTTTTTCTCAGCTATATCCTTCAAACTTTTAACTTTGTACTTTTTCGCAAAGGCATCACGGACGGATATCTGCATGGATGCATTTTGGTAGATACTTCCAATCGCGTGCATATTTTCATATTTCTGGGCAAACGGTGGTAACCCTTTGATTGCTGCAATCCCTTCCACATCTTGAATAAGCCCAAGCTCAACTTGTCCCTCATCGACTAACTTAATATTTCCAGCACCGCTCCCTGGTTCATAGGTTGCCGCTGATCCCGGATAACTGTCAGCGAATGATTTGGAAACGACTTGACCAAGACCGGACCAAAAACCGCCTACTGAACCGCCAGCCAATGTCACTTTTATGGCATTGGTGTCTGTTTTATCAACTGGCTGGCTTTTCACAGTTCCAGTATTTGCAGCTGGTGAAGAGTTTGATTTTTGAGTCGACTCACCGTTGGAACATGCCACCATTCCAGTTAACAACGTACAGCCAATGATTGTAAGACCCCATTTAGAAAATTTAGTATTTTTCACGATTTCGCCCCCTGTTTTTTGGTTCTCAGTCCTTATTACTGGAATCGCTTTCAAAAACATATAGAGGATTACACCTTCCAAGGCGTATCCAAAAAAACCTTAATCTTCTTCTTCCAGCTCCATTGTTGTCAGTTGCTTTACCTCTGCTGACTCCCAAAGGTACCCGCAAGAATGGCACCAGCAAAAATATACATTTTGCTCTGATCTCCAATATTCCGTAATGAAACTGCGCGAGTCGCTCATCGACTGACCGCAATGGCTGCAGTAATTGACTGTTGGGGCAAATGTAGTGTCTCTCTCACCCTTTTGGATTAGGGAGGAATCGACAAATGGTTTGTCTTTCCCCCTCAGCATAAATGTCATTATTACTTAACCCCCACTTTGTCAAATAAAGCGACTACATCGTCAATAATTGGTGAGAAACGCGTCTGGAATCTCTTAAATACACTTTCAAATCCGTCACTGAAATGATGCTTTTTTCTCTCCAACGGCAGGACGATGATATGGTTATCCGCCTCATTCCGAATCGTTCCAATCGGGTCTTCACCCTGTGCCACTTTTTCAATTTCCTTTTTAAGCATTTGCCGATAGAAAATGATCCCCTTATCCGTAGTCCCCAAACGTTCTTCCGTTCGGTCTGCGATTGTCCCCTGCGTAATCCAGCACATAATATCCTGTCCATCAATGTAATCGGTAATAAATTCGCCGTTTTCATCTCTGTAAGGAACATCATATAATGGAATTTCTTTTAAATGATCAGGAATTTCTACATCAAGTCCTGGTGCATACGCCATATACCAGATATGCCATGTTGTTTCATCATCAATCGGAACTCGGATCTGGAATTGATAAGACCCAAGACCGCCACTGCCAACCGCAAGCATAAAAGGAAATACGACTGGATGTCCGATGCGCCAATCATCACTGTCTTCTGACTGTCCTTCTAGCAATCTCCTTTTAACAACGCCATATTCAAATGCATCAAAAGCAATTTTGTTATGCTTGCGTTGGAAGGCCACTTCCTGTGTTTCTCCTTTTAAACCTGTTACATAAGCATGATAATGACCATGGAGCCACTCAGTATGGACGGGGTCAAGTGAATTTTCCATAATTTGCAGCCAGTTACAAGGGATAACCGCGCTGCCAATCATACGCACAGCATGCTCGACGACAAAGCCGTCAAAACGTGGAAGCAATGGTGCCGGTGCTGGACCGAGATAAGCAAAAATGAGTCCACCCATTTCCTCAACCGGATATGATTTTGTTTTAATCCGGTCTTTAAAGGTACTGGTATCCGGTTCATTTGGCTGCTCCGTACATTGCCCTTTTTGATTAAAGCACCATCCATGATACTGGCAGCGCAATCCCTCTTTTTGAGGCATTCCATATACTAAAGATACTTTTCTATGAGGACATCTCTCGTCAATTAAACCTAGATTGCCAGACAGGTCACGGTAGAGAACCAAATCTTCACATAAAACTCTGACTTTTTTTGTTGGCTTGTTTTCTAGTTCACTCACTGCAGCGACTGGAATCCAATAGCGGCGCATTAAATTTCCCATTGGTGTATCGGGTCCAACACTAGTTAACAACTCGTTTTGTTCTTGACTTAACATCTAAATGCCCTCCTATTATTCATAATTATAAGATTTAACCCTTACCTATTTAGACATCATTGTTTGTGGTGATTGTTCATCAATACCTTCTAAGATGTCTTGTTTTAATGCCCTTTGTTCATGGTAGGTCCATACTTTCTCAATAATACTTGGCTGCCAGGCTGTCTCTCTTGTTCGGACTAGATTATCTCCGGTTAGCACCCTAATCTCTCGTCCCAAGAGCAAAGCATCATATTGTTTTTTTGCATTTTCTTCAATAAATACTGATCGAGCGAAAGCCGCCTTTACACTTTCAGCGGCAACAACCGTTCCGTGATTACGCAGCTGAACAGAAATTTCCTTACCGATTGTTTCGGCTAATTCTGCTCCCAATTCCGCGGTGTTAATTAAACTTGATTTCTCATAAACAGGTACGTTGTCCACAAAGGATCCGATTCCGAAAACTGGCTTCATTGCCACATCTGCTATTCCAAGCACGGTTTGATAATGCGGATGGTTGTGAATTACACTTAATACGTCACTGCGTCTTTTATAGATTTCTGTGTGAATATGGTATTCGCTTGGCGGTTCTGAATCTCCCTCTAACAATTTTCCATTTAAATCACACATTACGATATCACCCACTGTAACAGATGCTCTGCTTGCCTTTCGGGAATTAATGAAAAATCGGTCAGTACCTGGAATCCTACAACTGACATGCCCATTCATATCCAGCAGTTCAACCGCTTCTAACAAGCGTATTGCTTTTGCTACTTGAAGCTTTAACTCTTTTTCATCTACTTGCCCCATGATCTTTCCCCTTTTTAAAAATTTTTTTGTCAAAAGGATTAAAATTATTTCATTAAACCGCTTTCATTGAGGTCTATAAAAACCACCAAGTTAACTTTTTGAGTAAAAATTTCGAAAGTTCATAGTTTGTTATAATTCCATATAGCGGAACGCGTTCCATAATGTGGTTATTATGTTTTTCATTATACTGACAGTGAAAACCTTAGTCAATACTGAATATTATTTATTTTCTGAATTCATTTTTTCAAAAAAAGGTAGCATCAGCTCTAATTGAACATAAAGACTAGCTTTATGGCCAAATAAGCTTTAAGTTTATAGTGTGTATGCTTCTAGAGTCGATTGTGCAAACAAATCCTCCGCACTTAATCGATTATTAATCATTCCTTGCTCATACGAATACGTAACAGCTGCTTCTAAAGTTTTTCGATTTTTC
This sequence comes from Bacillus sp. AFS073361, assembly GCF_002567005.1. Taxonomy (GTDB): domain Bacteria; phylum Bacillota; class Bacilli; order Bacillales; family Cytobacillaceae; genus Neobacillus. Next base: position 76,837 of record NZ_NUZU01000007.1, on the reverse strand, counting down.
TCCAACCCATATGGCCAGAAATCTTCTCCCATTAATTGACGGGTATTTTCCCATTCAGAAACAAACCAAGGCAAAGTTACTTTTAAAGCTGCTGTTTGGTTAAATCCGTCATAAACTTTCTGCTTTGCTTCCACAAAAGCCGAATAAAGATTGGCAGGAACCCATGGATGCTCTTTCAGAATTTCATCCTTAATAGCAACAACATGCATAATTGGGAAGATGCCTGTTCGTTTATAGTAATCTTTTTCGATAGATACATTGTCTGGAAACAGCCGTTGCACTTTCGGCGACCCCTTTAAAAAACAGGATGGAGCTCGTGGAGCAATAAAAGCATCTATTTCTCCATCTTCAAGCATTTGATTTAAGGTTTGTTCTTCATTTATTGGCTGGATATTAATATTGTCTGGTAACGAGAGTTTTATTTTTTCAACTCGGCCCGGGGTCTCCTGTCCACCTGTAAACCAGTTCATTTCGGACGGATGAACACCATACTCATGTTGTAATATTCCACGAATCCAAAGGCAGGCCGTCAACTGGTACTCTGGAATTCCAACCCGTTTTCCTCTTAAGTCCTCCGCTTTTTCAATTCCAGAATATTTATTAATATAAATGCCTGAATGACGGAAACTTCGAGACATAAAAACAGGTATTGCCGTGAAGTTTGGAAAACCGCGGTCTTTAGCAATTAAATAAGAGGATAACGATAATTCGGATACATCAAATTCCTGATGGCGCATCATTCTCCAAAAAGTTTCTTCAACCGGCATGTTCAGCCAGTTTAAATCAATTCCTTTTGCTTGAACAGTGCCATTGGTTAAGGCTTGAATTCGGTCATAATCCCAACACGCAAAATTTAAATGCAGCTTTGACAATTTGATCACCCTTTCCGTTTCACAATGCGAAATACATTCCACATCATGATTTGATTATACTGCTGATGTAGTGTTTAATCAATACTGAATATTAATTATTTTCAGAATTTATAGTTTAGAAAGAAAAACATCTTTAGTAAAAAACAAGCAAAAAAATCCCCAATCCTTAATTGGATTGGGGGGGATTCCATATAGTTCAAAAAAACCAATCTCATAGAATGATTCAGGTGATTTATCCGATCCGCTGCTTAGTCAATAACTCTTGCCACATCATTACCACACTTTTGACATTTCCCTTCCAACACAATTCCACCAGAAAATTCTTTAACAGTATATTTCTCAATTTTAACAACATCACAACAATAACTACACCAAACATTTCGTTCTAATTGTCTCCGGAATTCTACAGGAATCGAAAGCCATTTTTTATTGGCAGAAAAAGAGACCAATTCTTGGTTTTCTTCTCTCTTCGGTTTTTCTTCTACTTTCTCCAATAAATCGATCACTTCTTGAATTTTTGTCCTAAGTTTTTTAAATTCTATAGTTTGCCATGCATTCAAGATTGTGATTAAATCTTTATTGCCTGAATTTGCGATTTTCTCTAATAATAGTAGAATTAAGCTTCGGTTCCGGTCTTTTAAGGTTTCAACAAATTCATATCTTCTATTTTCAGCAGCATCAATAAGCTTTTCCAATAATTCATCCGCATAGGTCTCGCGTTCAATGTTCCAGCCTTTATCCGTATAGACTAGCATTGGCAGTCTGCCGTCATACTCTATAGCTAAATAATGATGAAGAATTAGCCAGTCTATTTTTGCGAGAATCTCTTTTTGAGAATTACCTTTCAACGCCCCGTATACAGGGCTGTAGTCCAATTCTAGTTCTAATAACTTTTTATCTTTTGACCCTGCTAGAATTTTGGCAAGCATAGCCCGGCCGCCACTCATGATTAAATCATCTGCCCCACGCAAAATGGTTTTAATTTCATTGTCCGGCACAGACTTAATTCCTGTTGGATTAAGCTCATACCTCACCTTATTTCCTTTTTTCACCATAATTATCCCTCATTTTAAAAAAACTCTATTAATTTCTAGTATAGTACTTTCTTGATATTTTATCGAAAATTTAATAAAAAATATGATCAGAATTGCTTTGTGTATCCATGGATATTATAATCTTTCAACAGGAACGATTATTTAAGCAATTTTGTAAAGGAGATTAAGGTATGACGGAATTTTGGGAATCAAGTTTTATCCAAAATCAAATGATGTGGGGATTCGAACCCTCAGACTCCGCAATTTTAACAAAGGACTTTTTCCTTGAAAAGAATGTAAAGGATATATTGATTCCTGGTATTGGGTATGGAAGAAATGCAAAGGTTTTTTTGGACAACGATATAAATGTAACAGGTATTGAGATTTCAAAAACAGCGATTGAATTGGCATGGCAAAATGGGCTTACTATTCCTATATTTCATGGTTCAGTAACCGATATGCCCTTTGATAATAAGCTTTATGATGGTATATTTTGTTATGCACTTATTCACTTATTAAATGATCGTGAGAGAGAGAAGTTAATTAAAGATTGCTATAGTCAGTTAAAGCCCAACGGTTATATGATTTTTACTACTATTTCAAAAGAAGCCCCAATGTTTGGAAAGGGTAAACAACTAGGGAAAGACTATTTCGAGATCATGGAAGGGGTAAAAATGTATTTTTATGATGATGACTCCATTAAACAAGATTTCGGGAAATATGGACTGATAGAATTTTCGGAAATTGTTGAACCACATAAGAATGCGGAAAATAAACCTCCATTTAAGTTTTTAATGGTAAAATGCCAAAAGGCACTATAAATTAGGATTTGTCTGCATACAAAAAGCACTTACTTTGTAATGTAATTTATATTTTTAAATGTAAAAAATGATAGGAGCCATTATGGCCCCTATCATTCTTTTAATTGTATATCTATTCTCTTAAATATGGATATGACTATACTACTTTATTCTGTTTTACTATCATGGTATCTTTTTCATCCACATTTTTAAACTTAAAGATGGAAATCAAAAATAGCACCGTTAAAACAACGAGACAAGTAATAATACTCACTCGATTCTGTACATCTAACAAAAATAAAACTGTTATGATGCTTAACGTAACGACTGTAATCGCAGTTACATATGGGAATCCCCACAATTTAAAGCTTGGTTCTTTAGGGTAGGAATTGCGAAGTTTTAAATGTGCTAGACAAATACCAATCCAGACCAACGATACAACAAAACCCGGAACCGCCATTAATAAAGTAAATACCTTTTCCTGCGCAACAAAGGCAATCATGGAGCCGCCGACTAATATAATTGCTGTTAATATTAAACTGTATAATGGAACACCCTTTTTTGATACAAAAGAGAAAGACTTTGGAGCTTCCCCTTCAACCGCTAGGGAATGAAGCATCCGTGTACAACCGTATATACCGGAGTTGGCTGCAGATAAGACAGCTGTAATTAAAATAAAGTTCATAAGGTGAGCTGCTCCCTTCAGGCCGGCCATGGATAACACCTGAACAAAGGGACTCGCTTGACTGATGCCAATTTCATTCCAAGGAATTAAACCACAAATGACCAGAATCGGCAGCGTGTAAAACAAAATAATTCTCCAAACAAAACTTTTAATCACCTTAGGTAAAATCCGTTCTGCATCTTTTACTTCTGTTACTGTTAATCCTATTAATTCAGAACCTCCATAAGAAAACATTACAATTAACAGAGCAGTAAAGATTGACATCCACCCATTCGGGAAAAAACCGCCTTGCTCTGTAAAATTGTGAAGATAGTTGGATTGATTGCTCGGGATGACTCCAAATAGAATACCTGCTCCTAATATGATAAATACGATAATCATGGTGATTTTAATGCCTGCAAACCAAAATTCAAATTCCCCATAATTTTTAACATTCATCATGTTAATTCCAATAACTAAAGCGGCACAGCCTAAACTTAATTCCCAAAGAGGAATGGATGGAAACCAGTATTGCAAGAAGCTGCCTGCCACGACAATCTCGATCACACATACAGCCAGCCACATGAAACAATACATCCAGCCTATAACAAAGGAAGCACGCTTACCAAATGCTTTCTGAACAAAGCCTTTCATATTTGTGTTTGGATAGACGATAGCCATTTCTGCTATAGCTCCCATAACAACAAGAAGCAATAGTCCTGCAAACATATATGTAAAGATTACACCTGGTCCTGCTATTGATACGGTTTCTGCACTACCTTTAAAAATCCCTGTCCCTATTGCTCCTCCCATGGCCATCATACTTATATGCCGCGGCAACAACTTCTTTTGCAATGATGCATCTTTCATTAATTAGTCCTCCTAAACTCTATTATCAGAACGACAAGATCAACATGAACTATCAACGGGTTTCCTGGATGGTAACGAACTTGTCCAACCGGATTAAACCTTTAATGCAAACGCTTACACGTTTTACCGTTGTTCTTTTTTGAAAATTTCTTTCTAGCACACAAGCCTCTGGTGAGGTCCGATTTATTTTCGGAAGATCTGTTTCTACAACTTAGCTGCTTTTTGAGATAGGAAGACTTCAACCAATCTATTGGATAATACTTTACCAAAATAATGTGGAGTAGTCTTCCTAATTTGGTGTTCTATTGTCCCTGAGCTTTGTGGGACTTACTAGTTATATTCTTGGAGTTTAGTGGATTTATTGGTTACTATGCAAGTTCTATTGGCCACAACTTAGGGTTTTCAATTAATTGTTTAAAGCGGTTCGTAAAGGCTACTGCTGTTGCACCGTCTGCAACGCGGTGGTCAAACGCCATCGACATGGTCATGATTGAGCGAATCGCAATCTCATCGTTTTCCATAACAACAGGCATTTTTTTCGTCTTATGGAAGGCAATTAACCCTGTTTCCGGATGATTTATAATCGGAGTAGCGCCGATACTTCCTAATGGACCGACATTACTGATGGTAAATGTTCCTCCTTTTAATTCAGCCGACGTCAGCTTATCCTCTTGCGCTTTTTTCGTTAACTCTTTCAACTTGTCATGAATTTGACGAACAGATAATCGGTCAGCATGATGAATGATAGGTACAATTAAACCGTTTTCCGTATCCGTGGCAATTCCAATGTTATATTCCTTCTCTAAACGGATTACTTCGTTTTCTTCATCAAGCTTGGCATTGAATACAGGGAATTGTTTTAATGCCACTGCGATCGCTTTGATAAAGAAAGCAACAGCCGAAACATTAATATTCATTTCTTTTAAATCATTTCGATAGGCGAGCAGCTCAGTAAGATCTGCTTCTTCAAAATGTGTCACATGAGGAATCGTATAAAGTGACTGGGTCATTTTCTTTGCAATTTGCTTCCGACGGCCTCTAAACGGAATTACTTCTGCATTAGTTTCATTTATGTTCGGAACTTCCTGCTTTTGAATCTCTTGTTTAGGTTCTGCTTTTGCTTTAGTCGCTTCAGCGGAAGGCGCTTTCATTTCCTTAGAAGATTGGATTTCATCACGTTTTTTAACAAAGTTATATATATCTTCCACAGTGATGCGCCCAAATGTACCAGTACCTGTAATTTGGTTAATATCTACACGAAACTCTCGTGCAATTTTTCTTGTGTAAGGCGCCGCGATGATGAATTTTTTTTCTCCTTTTTGCTCAGTCACTGCTATTTGCTGCGGTTGTGATTGTATCGCCTCTTCCTTATAAGAAGCTGCTTCTGCATGTTTCTCTTCCATCTCAACCGCTTTTGCTCCTTCTGTTTCCAGTACAAGAAGAGTAGTACCAACGGAGACCGTATTACCATAGTCCACAACAATTTCCTTTACTTTCCCTGAAGCTGGGGAAGGAAGCTCAGCTACCATTTTATCTGTTTGTACCTCTACAAGTGGCTGGTCCACCTTGACCGAATCCCCCACTTTGACAAAATAGTGGATAATTTCTCCCTCTGTCATCCCTTCACCAATATCATGAAGTTTTACTTCAACCAATGTTTTCCCCTCCTAAAAATGCATAACTTTTTCGATTGCGTTAAATACCCGCTTTGGTGTAGGTAAATAATGTTCTTCGAGCGCAAATAATGGTACTGGTACATCAAAACCTGTCACGCGCTCAATCGGAGATTTCATATGCAAAAATGATGTATCATTTATAATGGAAACAATATCATTACCCACTCCGCCTGTAGCATGGGCTTCATGAACAATCACCGCACGGCCGGTTTTTTGAACAGATTCTGCAATAATATCCTTATCAAGTGGATAAAGGGTCCTTAAATCAATGACATCACAGGTAATGCCATATTTTTCGGCCTGTTCCGCTGCTTTCATGGCTACTGGTACCATCGCACCCCATGCAAAAACAGAAACGTCATTTCCTTCTTTGAGCCTTTTCCCTTTTCCAATTTCAACTATATACTTTCCTTCTGGAACCTCTTCACGGTTAGAACGGTAGATTCTCATGGACTCTAAAAATAAAACGGGATCCGGATCTTCGATAGCTGCAATGATCAGACCCTTTGCATCGTATGCAGATGAAGGGCAAACCACTTTTATTCCGGGCATATGTGTAAACAACGCTTCCACACTGTCTGAATGAACCTCCGGGGCACGGATGCCGGCACCGTATGGAGCTCGGATGACCATTGGAACGGTATAGCTTCCCATCGTACGCATACGAATTCGTGATACATGTGTCATGATCTGCTCATACGCCGGATAAATAAAGCCAAAAAACTGCATCTCCGCTACGGGTTTGAATCCATTGACAGCCATTCCGATAGAGGTTCCGATAATCCCTGCTTCGCTCAGCGGCGTATCAATAACGCGTTCTTCCCCAAATTCTTTTTGCAACCCCTCGGTAGCACGGAATACACCACCGTTTTTACCGATATCTTCACCAAGCAAAATGACTTGCTCATCCTCTTTTAACATCGTGCGCAACCCATCTGTTACGGCTTGAACGAGTGTAAGTTCGTTAGTTTTTACAGTTTGGATATCTGCCGGTCTGTCTACATTTAAAATCATCAAGCTTCCCTCCCGATCAATTGAAAATATTCTTCTTTTTGTTTTGCAATTGTCCAAGTCGGCTTTTCAAATACATTATCGAATAAGTCATTGATATTTGGTTTTGGATAGCTTTCCATATCTTTTACCGCCAGTTCTACTTCGGTTGCGATTTCTTCTTTGATCTTCATTACCCAATCTACATCCCAGAAGCTATTTGCTTTCATATAGCGTTCTACACGAAGAAGAGGATCTCGATTTTCTCGAATTATGTCACTCTCGGACTGATCACGATATTTCGTTGGGTCATCTGCCGTTGTATGAGCACCATATCTCCATGTCATAGCTTCAATTAAAGTTGGGCCTTCACCTTGACGGGCACGGTCAAGTCCTTCCATCGTTTGGAAATACACAGCAAAAATATCGTTTCCATCGACACGGACACCCGGCATATCATAAGCGAGTGCTTTTTGGGCAATCGTTTTTGAATTCATTTGTTTTTTAATCGGCACTGAAATCGCAAAGCCGTTATTTTGATTAAAGAAGATAACTGGAGCTTTAAACACACTGGCAAAATTCAATCCTTCATGGAAATCACCTTCTGAAGTGGCACCGTCTCCAAAATAGGCAATCGCTGCATTTTTCGTTCCTTTTCTTTTTTCCGCCATAGCAGCCCCTGCTGCATGCGGGATTTGTGTTGCAATAGGAACGGCAGGTGGGAAAATCTTTTTCCCTTCTTCAGGCACGCATCCCTCCACACGTCCATTCCAATATAAATATGTACGGGCCATGCCGGCTCCAAACGTTAACGTGGCACCATGGTCACGATAAGTAGGGAATACCCAGTCATCTTTTTCAAGCGCAAGTGCACTTCCAACTTGAGAAGCTTCCTGACCCTCAAACGGAGCATACGTTCCAAGTCTACCTTGACGTTGCAAACTTATGGCTTTTCGATCAAAGGTACGAATGCGAACCATATTATAGTAGAATTTTTTAACAAGATCTTCAGTTATTTTATCTTTGTAATCCTCATTTATTACTTGGCCGTATTCATCAACAATTTGAAATATTGGAAATTCCGTTAACATGTCATCACCTCATAAACAGAAATTATTATTTACGAATATCCCATTTAGGACGTTTGGTATGAGTAAAAAAGCTATTATGCTTTTTTCTGTCTTCTATTCGTTTTTCACATAGTCGGTTTGCAGCTTGGATGGTCGTGATATCATCCAACTCTGCCTGTCTGTACACTTCCAATAACGATGTGTAAATGGATCTTGTTTTCGATAATACACGCTCTTTATTGTAGCCATATTGTTCATCTGCTACTTGAATTAGACCTCCAGCATTTACAATGTAATCTGGAGCATATAAAATTCCTTTTTGTTTCAGTACTTCTCCGTGTTTCTCAGTAAGAAGCTGATTGTTTGCCGAACCAGCTACTGCTTTTACTTTTAACAGTTCGATCGTTTCATCGTTAATAATTCCACCAAAAGCACAAGGAACAAATACATCTGCTTCTGCAGAATACACATCATTTCCACTTACTACACGAGCAATGCTTCCTAATTGTTTTGCACGGTCTTGAATGGCTTTTATGGCTTCTTCATTAATATCACTTACGTATAAATCAGCGCCGGATTCAAGCAATTGTTCGGCAACTTTGAACCCTACTTTTCCAAGACCTTGGATAGTGTAGGTCTTTCCAGAAAGATCATCTGAACCAAAAACGACTTTATTCGTTGCTTTGATACCGTAAATGACTCCAAGCGCAGTCGGAATGGATGAATCACCGCCGCCTCCGTATGCTTCAGGAATTCCTACGATGCAATTTGTCTCTTTTGAGGCATGGATAAAGTCATCCATTGAAGTACCCATATCTGTTCCTGTGTAAAAACGTCCGTTTAAAGAATCAACAAACTGGCCGAAAGCTCTAAACATAGCCGGTGTTTTATCCGTTGCAGGATCACCGAAGATTACCGCTTTACCTCCACCGAAATCGACATCGGCAGCAGCGCATTTATATGTCATCCCTTTAGATAAACGCAGTACATCTTCCAAGGCCTCATCCATTGTACGATACGGGCGCATACGGCAGCCCCCCAATGCAGGTCCGAGTGTTGTATTATGGATGGCGATAATCGCTTTCAATCCTGTTGTCGGGTCATTGCAAAAAACAATTTGCTCGTGCTCATGCATTTTTTCAATAACTGATTCAGTTTTTTGTACAGAATGTTCTAACACGTTCATTTAAATTACCTCCATTAGCACTGTGATTATAGTAGAAAATCATTTTAAAAAAAGAGAAAAAACAACGTCTTTTCCTTTGTTAATGATGAAGAACTTTCATTTTCGACGACCTGCTTGACTCTTTCTTCTCGAATGACCATCTCTGGCTGCCTGCTTTTCGCTTTGGTAGCGATTACATTTAATTAAATAGTTGCTTGGCAGTAGATCGTTTATCTTTTTATTTGTTTAAAAATTAGAAAGATTACGCTTCCATTTAATAATAAGCTATAATATAATTGAAAAACATACCAAAATGTACAAGTTTTGGTGATAATCATTATATTTTGCATAAGTTTTTCAATATTTAACTTCATTTTTAAAAGGGGAATACTTCTATGGACCAATTAGATATTCGTCTGCTTGAACTTCTTCAAATGGACGGACGGATTACTTTAAGTGAATTATCGAAGAAATTATCCCTTAGTCGTCCAAGCATTACTGAGCGTTTAAAAAGGCTACAAGATAGGGAAATTATTGAAGGATTCAGTGCCCGGGTATCTCTCGAAGCCATTGGACGTGATGTAATCGTTTATATTCAGGTAAGTGAACTCAAGTTATTATCTTATACAGAATTTGAGAAGCGGATTATCGATGACCCTGACATCATTGAATGTCATCGATTAACTGGCTCAGTTAGCTATTTACTTAAGGCTGCCGTTACAGGGATGGATCATCTAAGCAGGCTTATTGACCGGCTGGCTCCTTACGGAAATGTAAATACATCAATCGTTTTATCATCACCCGTCTCATTTCGCTGCATCACTCCACATGATGTTAATGAAGAAAAAAAGTAAACCAGGTGCAATGGATAGAAAAAAGGAAAAACTACTCCACTAAATGTCCAGTTTCATTTCATCTTGGAATCGTTCTTTAACCAACAACCAAAAATGAAGGTGCTACCGATTAAGGTAACACCTTCCTTTACTTTATTTTAAACTTAAAGTCTAGTACCTATATATCAATGGTCTTTCGCAGCACTAATCCCATACCCCGTGTTTGATTTATATATAACCTCTGCAAAGCTTTCTGCATTCGATTTTTCCCTAGACAGAACTGTTCCAAAATATGCTCCAAGGAAACCTAGCGGCACCGTGTAAATAGTTGGATTTAGCATCGGGAAAATAGGATCCCCGGTAAAAATGGCAGCTCCCGGCGTTGGACTCCATACATTCGGGCTCAATAACACAAGGACAACGGAGCTGATTAATCCAATTAGCATTCCTGTAATAGCCCCTGTTGAATTGAAGCGCTTCCAGTAAATTGTACATAAAATTACAGGAAGATTTGCACTAGCAGCAATACCAAGGGCCAATACAGACAAGAAAGCGACATTTAATTTTTGGGCAGACAATGCAAGTAAAATAGAAACAATAGCCACTCCGATAGAAGCCATACGTGCTACAAATACTTGCTGCTTCTCTGTTACTTTTCCGCCTTTAATGATTTCTCCATAAATATCATGAGCAAACGCAGATGCGGATGTGAGCACAAGTCCGGAAACGACCGCAAGAATGGTAGCAAAAGCAACGGCAGAAACAAAAGCAAATAAAAAATCTCCGCCCATCGTTTGCGCCAACAAAGGTGCTGCCATGTTTCCAGCAGGATTCGCAGCAACAATATTTTCAAAGCCTACAAATGCAGCTGCACCAAAGCCTAAAAAGATGGTCATAATAAAAAACGCGCCAATGAACCATGTGGAATAAACGACTGATTTACGTGCCGTCGCTGCATCTTTTACGGTAAAGAAACGGACAAGAAGATGCGGTAAACCTGCTGCCCCTAAGACTAGTGCCATATTAAAGGAAATCATATCCAACCCATCTTTGTATTTGTTTCCTGGATTCAAGAACGCTTCTCCCAATGGCGTTGAGGACTTTACATGCTGAAACATATTCATAACACTGAAGTCAAATTTAGCAAACACAATAAACGTGATAACAAATGATCCGATGAGCAATAAAATAGCTTTTGTAATTTGCACCCAGCTGGTAGCGGTCATTCCGCCGAAAATAACGTAAATCGTCATCAGGATACCGACAAGCAATACGGATGTCGCATAATCGATTCCAAGCAATAACTTAATAAGTCCGCCTGCCCCAACAAGCTGAGCAATCATATAAAAGATCGAGATAACCAGTGTGTTAACTGCAGCTACCCCTCGAACTTTTTTGGAATTGAAGCGTGCCGTAATCATGTCGGCCATTGTGTACTTTCCTAGATTTCGAAGTGGCTCAGCAACCAGATAGAGCAAAAATAAAAAGGCAACTAGATTTCCAATACTCATGTAAAATCCATCAAACCCCACTAAAGCGATAGCTCCTGTAATCCCCAAGAACGAAGCGGCAGACATAAAATCCCCGGCTACCGCTAGACCGTTTTGCCATGCCGTCAATCCACCTCCGGCTGTGTAAAAATCGCTGGCATTTTTTGTTCTTTTAGATGAAAGATAGGTGATGACCAATGTTAAAGCGATGATTCCCAGGAATAAGGATAATGCCAATAGACTCATTAATACAATTCCTCCTTGTGTTTCGCTATGATAGCCGCCGCTGAATTATCAAATTTTTCAGATTTTTTAATGTAGACAAAACCACATACCCATACGAGTACAAATTGCAGTAATGCATAAACCCATGCCCATGTGATATGACCAATTGCCTGATAATTTAATATTTTCGTATAAGCGGCTAAAATAGGTAAGGCAAAATAGAATAAACAGAAAAAGACGGCCATTGGCAAAATAAATGATTTCTTTTTCTTTACCAGCGTTTGAAAATCACTCGTTTGGATCAATGATGTGTAAGAAGCCTTTTGTCCTACCTGCGTGTGTAGTTTCTGTTCTTGTAATTGCACTCCCATACATGTTCCCCCTTTTATAACAAATGTAATTAATCAACCACAATCATTCGTTATGTATTTAAATTCCCCAAATCAAAATCTTCTACCAAAACCCTTAAATTAAATAGTAAATAGCAATTTTTCTATCTATCACACTCCTGAAGATTAAAAAACGCAACGTTTATTTAACAACAAACAAATTATAAACGACGGTTTAATATCTGTTATACTTTACTTGATTAAAATACCATAGGATTGAACATTTGTAAATAAAATTCAGACATTTCTGAACAGAATTAGTTTTTCTCTAGTTCTATATTAAATAACCTTCCATCTGCGAAGTCTTGCTGCCCGTTACCTCCATATCAGACAGGAGGAATTGAGCTATTGTGGCCAGATTTGCACGCCAATAAGCCCAAAGGAACTTCCTTTGGGCGCTTTAAAGGTATTTTTGTTTATTTTAACGTAATAAAGTCCATAGCTACTCTATTAATTTGCCTGCTGGCTTCTTCCATCATGCTGTCCAACAGCTCTTTCACGCTAGGGATGCCAGAAATCAATCCTGCTACCTGTCCGCTATTAATAAAACCATTTTCTAAGTCTCCTGCTATCGCTCCCGTTACATGCTGTTTTTCGGACGTCATCTCATTATATTGTTCTAAAGTCATCCCTTGCTCTTCTATATTACGCAATTTGTGTGCATAGGGGGTTTTTAACATTCTTCTTACACGCCCCACAGAACGCCCTACAATGACCGTGTCGGTGTCACTTGCGTGAACCAAGTTTTGTTTATAGGTGTGATGAAAAGGAGCCTCTTTGGTAGCAATCAGCCGAGTACCGATTTGGACACCGCTGGCACCTAGCATCAACGCCGCCGCTAGGCCTTTTCCATCTCCTATTCCTCCAGCAGCAAGTACGGGAATACCTACAGATTGAGCAATTTGCGGAATAAGTGTGAAGGTTGTCAGTTCAAGATTGGAGTTAATTCCAGCTGCTTCAAATCCTTCCGCTACTAAGATATCCGCTCCCGCCGCTTCTGCTTTTTGCGCATGCTTTACGGAAGCGACAACAGCAATGACTTTTACTCCATGATCATGAAGAACCGGAATAACAGGAGCAGGATTCCCAGCAGATAATGATACAACGGGAATCTGATGTTTTATTACCAACTCTACTAGTTCCTTTATATAAGGTGTAACAGTAATCGCAATATTTAAAGCGAATGGCTTATTTGTTCTCTTCTTCGTTTCTAGAATAATGTGTTCTACTTCGTCCGGCGACATGGTACCGCTTCCAATTGTTCCTAGGCCTCCCGCTTCTGAAACAGCCGCCGTGAGAGGCGCATTGCTGATGTTTCCCATGCCCCCTTGAATGATAGGGTATTTAATATGCAATTGTTCCGTTATATATTTCACTTTTACCACTCCCCTTATAAATAATGTTATAATAGAATCAACTTAAACACAATCATATTCATACATAAAGGGCCATAATATGCATTTTTTTCAAAAAAGAATGCACCAAAAAAATTCCTAGAGGCACGCTTCCCTCTAGGAGTTTTTTATTTGATCGCTTATTAAATGATGGTCAGAAGCATCGTATGATTGATCTTTACGCCTTAAATCATTATCTTCCTGGAAAACCTCTTCAAAGAAGCGGTTAGCCGGCTCAGCTAATAATTTATAATATTGACTAAACAACAACGCCGCATGGTTACCGCTCCAGCGCGCAGGTAAAAGTTCCTTCGGCAAACCGGGATCAGTGAATAAAAACTTCCGATACTCGTGAACAAGATTCGTTCTCTCAACAAAACATTCCGCATCGGTCATCTCGCCTCTTTGCATGATACTTTGATGCACAATGTATTTCCTGCTGTAATCCGAGATAAATTGTTCATACTTTTCTTCAATCTCAGATAAAGGCCAGCTTCTCTCTACTAGCGATTGGCTTTCCTTCGGCCCCTTATATTCTGATAAAAAGAAATCAACGTATGGCCTAATATCATATTTGTCGATTAAGAGCTCAACTTCCTTATCTAAGGCGTTGGGAGATATCCAGCAGCCATTGGCAAAACTTCCAAAGCCACTCCAAAGTAATTCTTTTCTGAGTTCATCCCGAATTTGTCTTTTTTCTTCCGGAATGGTATACATAAGGATTCGCCACTTTCCATCCCATTCATGAGGATTCAGCTTGAAAATTCTTCCCGCGGCTTCTTCCATACGGTTAGCACCTCGAGAAGTTAGAAAATAATAACTTTTATTCCCCTTTTTCTCTGACTGAATCCACCCTAGTTTCAACATACGCGAAACAGCAACCCGAACAGCCTGTTCATTATGTCCAAATTCTTTTAATAAGCGTATTAAACTTCCAATCCAAATCTTATTTCCATAATGACGTAAGTAATCGCCATAAATCGTAAAAATCATGGACTGCGTATTAGCAGTACTCATTTATCTCCCTCTTTCTGTTTGCACCGCCTGGATCTGTTTGATTTTAAAGAAGTGGAGACTAGAGATCTATTATTGTCCAATGCTGATTAACGCAACTTTTATTTTCCAGTGAAATTAGCCGTTCTCCGCTCACTAAACGCTTGTAAAGCCTCTAATCGATCTTCGGTTGGAATTGTTATTTCATAGGCTTTCGACTCAATTGCCAATCCAGTTTGCAAATCTGCATTCATCCCTTGATTAATTGCATATTTCGCCTGCTTTAAAGCAATGGGACCATTTTTCAGCATTTCTGCTGCAAACTCTTCACAGGACTTCATTAGTTCATCCCGCTTAACAACTCTCGTCAGTATTCCCCAACCATAAGCATCTGAAGCAGAGATTTTTCGCGCGGTAAAAATCAGCTCTTTCGCTTTTGCCTCGCCAATTAACCGCGGTAACCGCTGCGTACCGCCAGCGCCAGGAATGATCGCCCAGCTCGTCTCTGTGAGTCCCAGTTTCGCTTCCTCTACTGCAATGGAAAAATCACAGGCTAACATTAATTCAAACCCGCCGCCAAACGCATACCCATTTACCGCCGCAATCGTTGGCTGTGGAAGAGATGCGATGCTGTTGAATACATCCCGAATTGCTTTTACGTTTCTTCTTACTTGTACATCGGTTAAAGTTTTACGCTCTTTTAAATCAGCACCTGCACTAAAAGCCTTCTCACCTGCTCCAGTGAAAATAACTACTCTCACTTCAGGATCTAGCTCAATAGTATCTACCACTTCTTGTAATTGCTTTAATGTCTCATAATCAAAACAATTTAATACGTCAGGACGATTTATTGTTACATACCCTATACTATCTTCTATTTTATACAAAACATTAGACATTTTCTACACCTCTTTTTATTTGTAGGCTGTGTTAAACTTATCTGTTGATTTCCGTTCCAGNNCCCGCAGGAGTCTTCGTGCCTGGAACGAAGGTCAACAGAGCGCAAAAAACAACATTAATCTTTAACACAGCCTATTTGTAAAAAAACCCTTACTTGGCATGTCGTCAAATAAGGGCCCTCCCGTTATTCTGTTACATTCTCTACGATTGCCGCTATTCCTTGCCCAACACCAACACACATCGTCGCAAGGCCGTATTTTTCATCACGTTTCTTCATTTCGTATATAAGGGTTGTTAAGATACGGGCTCCGCTTGCCCCAAGCGGATGGCCAAACGCAATCGCCCCTCCGTTTACATTCACTTTAGTTGTATCCAGTTCCAATTGACGGATGCATTCCAAAGATTGAGAAGCAAATGCCTCATTCAATTCAATTAATCCGAGATCCTCTACCGTTAGATTAGAACGCTGCAGCGCTTTTCTTGTAGCAAAAATCGGTCCTAATCCCATGATAGCCGGCTCTAATCCTGCTGTCGCTCCTACTACATACTTCACTAAAGGCTTTAATCCTAATTCCTTCGCCTTATCGGCACTCATGATCAATAACGCTGATGCTCCGTCATTGACACCTGAAGCATTACCCGCAGTAACCGTGCCTCCTTCAAACAGAGGCTTTAATTTTCCCAGTTTATCTAATGTTGTATCTGGACGAGGATGCTCATCCGTATCGACAACAATTTCATTTCCTTTTCGATCTTTAAATACGACAGGGACAATCTCTTCTGCAAAACGATTTTCTTCCATCGCTTTTTTCGCTCGCTGCTGACTCTCAATAGCGAACTGATCCTGATCACTCCGCGAAACATTAAAGCGCTGAGCTACATTTTCAGCTGTTTTCGGCATTGTGTCTACGCCGTACATTTCTTCTAACTTTTTGTTTGTGAAGCGCCAGCCAATCGTCGTGTCCTGAAGCTCCATACCACCGCGAGGGAATTCTTTATCAGGCTTTGCCATAACGAAAGGCGCACGTGTCATACTTTCCGTTCCGCCGGCAATGTAAATGTCCCCTTCTCCAATCGCAATCGCTCTCGCTGCATACATGACAGCATCTAATCCAGAACCGCACAAACGGTTCACTGTTGTACCCGCAACGCTAACAGGAAGACCTGCCAGTAAAGCCGACATTCTGGCTACGTTACGATTATCTTCCCCTGCCTGGTTTGCGTTTCCAAAGATTACTTCTTCAATTTCATCAGCTGGAAGAGCTGGATTACGTTCTACAAGCGCCTTGATGACAACCGCACCTAAGTCATCTGGACGTACACTTTTTAATGCTCCGTTATATCTGCCAATTGGTGTTCGAACAGCATCTACGATTACAACTTCTCTCATTTTTTAACCGCCTCTTTTTCTTTGGTAGTATAATCATATACTCCCTTGCCTGATTTTCGACCTAAACGTCCTGCCTTCACATATTGCTCTAATAACGGAGCCGGACGATATTTTTCACCAAGCTTCTCATGCAAATACTTTAAATTATTTAATCGGGCATCTAATCCTACCAAGTCTACAAGTTCAAAAGGACCCATTGGGTAGTTCAATCCCAGTTTAATGGCTTTATCAATCTCCTCAGGTGTACCCAGCCCTTCTTGAAGCATGTAAAAAGCTTCATTACCGACCAAGGCGCTAATACGGCTTGTGACAAATCCAGGGAACTCATTAATGACAACTGTTTCTTTTCCCATCTTTTCCGCCACTTCTTTAATCACTTGTGCTGTTTCATCACTTGTTTCCAAGCCGCGAATAATTTCTACAAGCGGCATTTTATGAACCGGATTAAAGAAGTGCATCGCTATTGTTTTTTCCGTACGGTTTCCGTATGAAGCAATTTCCGTAGGACTCATTGTTGAAGTGTTTGTCGCAAAGAAACAATGAGCTGGTGCATATTTTTCAATCGTTTCAAATACCGCTTTTTTGATTTCAGCTTTCTCAGGAACCGCCTCAATCACTAAATCCGCTTCACTGGCCGCTTCTTGTAAATTAGTAGCATAGTAAAGATTTCTCTTGGACAATTCTACCGTTTCAGCAGATATTTTCCCGCGGGATAATCCTTTTTCAAAAATGCTGTTCAATTCCTTTTTGGCATTTTCTAATGCCGCTTCATTCACATCCACTAATGTAACCGAGTATCCGCCGACTGCTCCTACATAGGCAATTCCTCTTCCCATTACACCCGAACCTACTACTACAATGTTATTAATCATCGTTGTCCTCCTTATTCAACACACTATTATGCAAATGAGTACGAATAAAACTCATTAGGAGCTTTATCCGTACTCATCATAGAATTACACACCAAATGGATTTAACGGACGGCTGCCATAGTACGAAATAATGCTTTTTGTTTCCGTATATAGATCAAGCGTCTCAATGCATAGCTCACGGCCAAAACCGGATTGTTTATAACCGCCAAATGGTGTTCCAGGCATGGCTGAGAACGGACAGTTCACCATTACGATACCAGCTTGAATTTGATTTGCTACACGAGTAGCACGTGCTCCGTCTTTCGACCAAACAGCTGAACCTAGCCCAAATTCAGTATCATTAGCTAATTTGATGGCTTCTTTTTCATCTTTAAATTTCATGATCACGACAACTGGTCCAAAAATTTCTTCCTTAACTACTTTCATGTCATGATTAACATTTGCAATAACAGTTGGCTCGTACCAGAATCCATTTTCAAAGCCTTCGACTTTTGCCCCTTTACCGCCGGCCAAAATCTCTGCCCCTTCTTCAATGGCAGATTTCACATAACCATCTACTACATCCCATTGGCCTTGATCAATAATCGCACCAACATGTGTTTCTTTGTCAAATGGATTTCCTAATTTCAATTTCTTTGTCTTTTCAACAAATTTACTTACAAATTCTTCATAAATGTCTTCGTGTACGTATAAACGTGAGCGGGCTTCACATGACTGACCTGTATTGTAGAAAATACCGTATAAAGAACCGTCTACCGCTGCATCGATATCAGCATCGTCAAATACGATATTAGGAGATTTACCGCCTAACTCTAATGTAACACGCTTTAACGTTTGTGACGCTCTTGCCATGATATCTTTACCGATTGGTGTAGAACCAGTGAAGGCTACTTTATCCACTTGTGGATGCTCCACTAAGTAGTTTCCAACTTCTGCACCTGAACCTGGAACGATATTCACGACTCCTTCAGGTACTCCCGCCTCAAAACAAATTTCTCCAAGAATAATAGCTGTAAGCGGTGTTAAACTAGCAGGCTTTACAACAACTGAACATCCGACAGCGATGGCAGGAGCAATCTTCCATGCAGCCATCATTAATGGGTAATTCCAAGGAATGATCTGCGCGCAAACACCCACAGGTTCTTTTTCAGTATAGTTGTGGAATTGTCCTGGCAGAGGGTTCACCGTACCGCCATGTCCTACGATGGCACCTGCATAAAATTCGAAGTCTTCAATTGCCTGCATCACTTGACCTTGTGCGGCATGCAAAGATTTGCCAGTATCTAAAATCTCTAACTCTACTAATTCATTAAATCTTGAACGCATGATCGAAGCGATTTTATTTAACACACGAGAACGTTTATTAACCGGTGATTTTTTCCATTTGCCAAAATCAAAGGCATTGCGAGC
The DNA here is from genome assembly GCF_002567005.1 of Bacillus sp. AFS073361. Taxonomy (GTDB): domain Bacteria; phylum Bacillota; class Bacilli; order Bacillales; family Cytobacillaceae; genus Neobacillus. The sequence continues at coordinate 57,800 of NZ_NUZU01000007.1, read as the reverse complement.
GGCTTGAATGGCTTTTTCTGTATCTTCTTTTGACGCTTTTGCTACTTCCGCAATGACTTCGCCAGTAGCAGGATTATATGTTTTAAACGTAGCGCCGTTGCTGCTTTCTACCTTTTCGCCATTGATGATTAAATGGTAGAATTCACGTTTCATAGTAGGTTTTTCTGTTTTGATTTCTTGAACTGTTGTCATATTATCCCACTCCTTTTATTTTCCTGTAAAAACAGGTTTGCGTTTTTCTAAAAATGCGTTAACACCTTCACGAGAATCTTGTGTTAATCCTGCAATACGTTGACCTTCCGCTTCTTTCTCTAAAAAAGAGTCAAAAGAAAGGTTGTTAGCCAAGGTTAAATAACGTTTGATTAAGCCGATTGCTTTCGTCGGCATTTGTGCAAGTTTCACAGCAAACTCCTCGACTTCTTGTTCCCATGTATCCATCGGAATCACTTTTGTCACTAGCCCGAGGTCAAAAGCCTTCTCAGCACTAACCTTTTCTCCCAAGATAGATAGCTCTGCCGCTTTTGCGCTTCCGATTAATTTAGAAAGGAAGTAAATATTACCTGAATCTGGAATTAATCCGACATGGATGAAGGCATTAAGAAAGCTTGCCTTTTCTGAAGCTATTCTAAAATCGCAAGCAAGTGCTAAACTAAATCCAGCCCCTGCTGCTACACCATTTACAGCGGCAATAATAGGCTTCTCACATTTCACAATTTGCTTCACCATCGGGCCGTAATGATCTCTGAGAACTTGGCCATGGTCCATTTCTTCATTAACTTCCGCTAAGTCTTGTCCGGAGCAAAACGCACGCCCTTCACCAGTTATGACAATACATCGCACGGTTTCATCTAAGGATGCTTCTCTTACCGCCTCTTTTATTTCGCGATTCATTTGAGCGATAAAAGCATTCAGCTTATCCGGTCTATTCAATCGCAGCCAAGCTACGCCATCTTGCACATTGTAGCGAATCGTTTCAAACATATCTCTTCCGCCTCCTTATCTTCCATTGAAGTGCGGTTTTCTTCTTTCTATGAAAGCCTGCATTCCTTCTTTTTGATCTTGTGAAGAGAACAATAAGTAAAAATTCTTTCGTTCATACTGCATCCCTTCGTATAAGGAATGGTCCACCGCTTTATTTACCGAATCTTTAATAAGTCGCAATGATAAAGGAGGTTGTTTTGCTAGCTTATTGGCAAACTTCATTGCTTCTTCCATCAATAGTTCTTCAGCCACAATCCGATTAACGATTCCGTGCTCCTGCGCTTGTTCTACCGAAATTCTATCCCCCGTCAAAAGCCATTCCAGTGCTTTTGTTCTTCCAACCAGCTTCGTTAAACGCTGGGTGCCTCCGGCTCCTGGCATTACACCAATATTGACTTCTGGAAATGAAAATTCAGTACCGCTTGCTGCAATTAACAGGTCGCAGCAAAGCGCTAGCTCAAAACCCCCACCCAACACAAATCCTTTCACCGCGCCAATTATCGGTTTTTTGATAAGACCTAAACGATCCCAATCTGCAAACTGATTTAACAGCTCTAAACGAATTGAATCATCATTTGCCATTTCATCAATATCAGCACCGGCTGAAAAAGCACGTCCTTTTCCGGTAATTAATATCGTGACCACTTCATCCTGCTGATCAAATGATTCCATCGCTTCGACAATTTCTCTTACCATTCTGCGGTTTAATGCATTGTATTGCTTAGGGCGGTTTAGTTCAATTAACCCTACCCCGTCTATAATGGAAGTTTCGATAAATTGGAAACTAATCATTTCACTTCTTCACCTATCATTAATGTTACAAGTTCTCCAGCAAAGCCCATTAAATCTTTCCCAGAAGCCTTGCCCTCTACAGAACGCATGCCTTGCTTAAGGGCTTCATAATCGTCGTAGTACATTTCACACATTAAGTAATACTCTCCTTCTCCCCCCATAGGAGAGCCGGTGATTTTGGTTACTTCCATTTTACGAAGGCCGGGAATCTTCTCTGTAATAGGACCGTGAACATTAAAGTAATGCTCGTCAAATGCTTCTTTGTTTTCAGGATGTTTATATAATGCAATCATTTTCACCATGGTTGTATCCTCGCTTTACATTAAATTTGAAATCGGCTTCATTGCCTCAAATGGGTTTTTGCAGCTTTTGCAATACAAAATGCTTCTACATGCTGTTGGGCCAAAGATATTTTCCAATGTTACATAAGTAGATCCACAGTACGGACAGTCTACGTGCCAGGAGCCGTCTTCCTCCATCCGTTTTGGAGGAGGGGCTATTCCGAACGCCTTTAGCCCCTGTTGTCCTTTTTCCGTGATACGGTCTGATGTCCATGGCGGGGATTGAACAAACTCCACCGAAACTTCTTCAACAGCCGGAAGCCCTTTCACCGCAGAAACAATATTGTTTTTAATAAACTCTAAAGCCGGACAGCCTAAAAAGGTCGGCAATATTTTAATCGATATAGCACTGTTTTGGATAGAAACTTCTTCCACCATTCCTAAATCAATTATACTTACTGTATCAATCTCAGGATCTTTTACATTTTCCAATATGCTTAACACGTCTTCCTGTGTTATCTGCAAGGGTGCTATCATTATTTACACCTCTTTTCTGAGTGATTACCAAGGCGCAACAGGATCGAGTTTGTATACTTCACCGAGTGTTGATAACGCGTCATCTAATTCTTTTGTGTGTTCTCCGTTGCGTCCATTTTGGCTTTGAGGATTTACTTTTCTAGGAATTTCTAAATCTAGCGATTCAAATATATTAGCAAGGGCAACAGTCCATTTTTCTTTTAAAACGCTTTCTTCTTCAATCAAGCCAAACTGTTTCATTTGTTCAGCATGACTTCCTAATGAAAATACATCATCAAAGTCACTCATTACTTTGTCCATTGCTTGGATCATTCGCTCTTTCGCATCTTCTGTTGTACTTAAAAGCTGAACAAACCAAGTTTTCCAATGAAGCAAGTGATAGTAAAGTTCCATATTTACTTTCACCGCTACTTCTGCCAGCGGACCGTATGTGCTTTGTTTTAGCGAGTCTATTTTCACTTTCTTCGCTAGTGTGTAGAAACAGTTTCTTACTACCGCGTAAGCCCAATCATATTGTGCATCTTCCATATAATTACCCGGGCCGTTTAAGCGTTCTACTAAAATACTATTCTTTCTTTCATGCGCAGGACGAGCATGCGCTAGATCGTCTGCTTTCCCTAATCCTAATTCTTCCAACAAAGTATAGAACATTGCCGCATGCCCCATGCTGTCCTGGCTGATGGAGGAAGATGCCACATCCTCTTCAATATGCGGAGCTAATCCAAGCCATTCAGAACCACGGTAAGCAAAAAAGAAATCATCATCTGCCAGCTGAAATAATAATTCAACCAAAGCCTCTTTATATTCTGGGCTTAATGTTTTTGCTGCTTCACTCATTTGTCTTTTCCCCCTGCCCACGACAAAATCTCTTTTTCATCAAACATCTTCTGTTCGTAATGACGCCATTTTTTCTTTAAATATCCGTATCCTTTAGTTGTACGGTAGTCTTTATTATCTAAACGTTTTAATATTTGCTTTTCTTCTGGAGCTAACGCTCGAATGTCTGATCTGTTAACCACCCAAATGTCAGCAACCGGTTCACGGCGCATAAAATTTTCTTGAGCCATAATCAAAGCCATTTCTGCGTTTGGTGCAAGCAAGCTGAACTGATGCTGGAACGCAGAGCTAGGTGTACGTTTACTAAACACTTCATATTCTTGATAAAATGTTTTCTTGTTATTTTCCATTTTTCCATCTACCCCCTTCTGCTTCTCAGCGAATCGCTGCACTTAATGCTTCTCGTACCCAAGCGTTACTTTCGTAGGATTTCCGGCGAAGGTTCAGACGAGCTTGAGATCGCGGACCTTGGTTTTTGCTGATTTTCTTTAACTCATCCCAATTCGGCTGTTCATATACCCACTGTTGCTTTTCCTCATCATAATGGAGTGTCGGGTCCGGAATCGTTAAACCTAATGATAAAATTCGCGGAATATATTTCGTAAAAAAGGCTTGACGTAGTTCTTCATTGTTTTTTGTACGAATCTTGTATTTAATGGTTACATCTTGTTTCGAGCTGCCCATCGTAGTGCTGCTGGCAGGTCCAAAGAATATGAGCAAAGCCTCCCACCAACGGTTTAGCGCCTCTTGAATCATGGCTTTTTGCTCTTCTGTTCCTTCCGCCAGAGCAATGATGATGGATTCACCATGCTGAGCATGGAACACTTCTTCTGCACAAATGCGATGGAGTGCTCTTGCATATGGGCCGTAGGAAGCGCCTAACATATCCGTTTGAGTGATGATTGCCGCTCCGTCTACAAGCCAGCCGATTAATCCTGCATCTCCCCAAGTTGGTGCTGGCATATGAAACACATTGTGAAACTTAAGCTTCCCTTGAAATAAGTCTTCCATTAAGTCGCCTCTTGTTTTTCCGTAAGGCTTTAACAAGTCTTCTGCTACACGCAGCAATAATTGGCCGTGTCCCATTTCATCCTGAACTTTTGCCATGATACCGAGTTTCCGACGAAGAGAAGGTGCTTTCGGTACCCATTCTTTTTCCGGCAGCGCTCCCATAATTTCGCTCATTCCATGCATCGAAATTAATTTAATAAGTGCTGTTCTATATTCATCAGGCATCCAATCGTCTACTTCGATCTTCTCCCCCGCTTCGATGCGCATCATAAATTGTTCTAACTTTTCCGCCTCAGTTAATGTTTCTGTGAGATTAGACATCGTCTATTCCCTCCCTTTCGTATAACACTTATATAACGATATTATAAATTATGGTTATATTAAAAATCAAATAATTTTTATAAAAATTTAATATTTTATACAGTAACAGCAACTTTCCGCTCATCCACAATGCGGACTGCTTTGCCTTCAGATCTAGGAATACTTCTTGGAGCAAGCACTTTTACCTTCATGCTCACCAAACAGTTATTCTTCATCGAATGCTGTACTTTTTTCATAACAAGTTGAATACGCTCATTCTGAATGTCGTTATTTACTTGTTGGTATACCTCTTCAGTAACTTCCACATGTAATTCCACTACATCCAACGTTCCTTCCCGACGCAGACGGACCTGGTAATGCGGCGCGAGATCCTCAATTTGGATTAAAAAATGTTCAATCTCAGACGGAAAGACATTTACTCCACGGATAATGAGCATATCATCGATACGGCCCTTCACACGTGACATTCTTGTGGTTGTTCTGCCGCATTTGCATTTTTCCCTCGTAATAGAAGCGATATCTCCTGTACGATAACGTATAACTGGAAATGCCTCTTTCGTTAAGCTAGTGAAAACCAATTCGCCTTCTTCACCATCGGCTACAGGTTCAAGGGTATCCGGATTGATGACTTCCACGATAAAATGATCCTCCGCAATATGTAATCCATCTTGCGATTCATGACATTCCATCGCTACTCCCGGTCCCATTACTTCACTCAAACCATAAATATCACAGGCTTTAATACCAAACTTTTCTTCTAAAACTCTACGCATTTCTTCCGACCATGGCTCTGCCCCAAAAATACCAAATTTTAAAGAGCTGTTTTTTGGATCTTTCCCCAAATATTCCATTTCTTCTGCAACTTTCAGAATATAGGAAGGTGTTCCAGCAATTACAGTTGGCTTAAAGTCTTCAATGACAGTAATTTGGCGGTCTGTATTCCCCCCGGATATCGGAACTGTCGCCATGCCAAGTCTTTCTGCTCCATAATGAATTCCTAATCCACCTGTAAATAATCCATATCCGTACGCATTTTGAAATACTCCATCTGGTTCTCCACCCGCTATTGCAATGGCGCGGGCAACCATATCTGCCCAATTATCAATATCGTTCTTTGTATAGCCCACTACTGTTGGCTTTCCGCTTGTACCAGAAGAAGCATGAATGCGAATGATGTCTTTCATGTCAGCCGCAAATAAGTTGAAAGGGTAATTGTCACGTAAAGCTTCTTTTTTTGTAAATGGCAGTTTCCTAACGTCTTCTACAGTTTGGATGTCCTCTGCTGTTATATTAAGTTCATTAAACTTTTCTTGATAAAAAGGTACTTTAGCCGTCACTCTTTTTACCGTTTCCTTTAACCGCTTCAACTGTAGCGCTTTCATTTCCTCTTGTGAATACGTTTCAACGTCATGAATAATCATTACTTCATCCCCTTTGTTTGATTCAATCCCTTTTAAACGCTTACAAAAAATCTCATTGCAGGAAAAACATGTAACGTTATTTTTGTTATCAGTGTGATTTTTGTTACACTTTATATTTATAAGGTATCACATATAACAATCGTTGTAAATATTTCAAATATTGTAATAGTAAAAATATTTTAAAAAACTTTGATTATTGCCTACCCTTTCTTTTCAAAAGTGATATATTTTAATAACAAAAGACACAGCATTATGCCGCGTCTTTTTTTGCATTTCCATATTTGTAATTCCCCGGTTCCAATTTGATCTTGACCTGTATCTGTTTTACCGAATGAACGTTAAATTTTCTTATTGTGTCGATACTCCAATGGTTCAAATAATATTTATACGATTTCTCACTAATGTTCAAGACATCTGTATTCAGCTGGTCACCTTTTTTTACAGTCGATAAAATTTCATTTTTTATTATTTTATTGATCTCCTTTTCCACTTCTTTTAGTGTTTTATTTTTGCTATTTTGAGTCATAATTCCCTTTCCTTTAACCACAATCTTATATGTAGGGTCCTTTTCTTTTGAAACTAAGATTTTTGTTTTAAGGTTTCTCACTCGTACTGATAGGTTTTCGTTCCCAGGCCGGATAAAGACATCTTGGTTTTGTCCTGTGAGCCAACGGAGTCCACTAAACTCCTTTTTGCTCAACCAACCTTTAAAGTGCTGCTTGGAAAACACATATTCTCCATTGATATGGGCGATTGATTTTTTCTTTCCTTCCGTAAAATGGTTATTATCGATGTTTAACGACGGGATTAAAGTCGTTCCAACCGATCGGTTATAACGGGAAGTAAATTGATGGTATTTAATGATCGGGAGTGAATAATCATAATGGATGACCTCTTCTGGTCTATGGATGACCGTATACAATTGTGGATAATTAAAAAAGCTTTGCGTTTCCATTAACGATTTTAGATTCTCTCCTGTACCAAAAATGAAGATGTTGTACCTCAAAAATGGAGACCGACTAATAAGATCCATCACAACCTCTATTTTTTCTTTCAAGATACTGTCGCTAAGTATGATGGTTTTAATATGTCCATAATTTAATGGCAATGCGGTCAGTTGTTCCAATTCCCCAAGTGCTGCCGCGAGACTTTCTCCTTTCGCCTCCCCGATTAAAATAGGCTGTTGTTCTAAAGGACCTCCTTCTTGTTTAGCGATATTCCCAAAATTTAGACCCTGAATATAGAGTTTAAATGCTCCCTCTTTATAGTCCATTCCCATAGCGGTAATATACGTCTCGCCTTCGATTTCTTTTGCCCCAAAACAACCTGTCAAAAGAAACATAAGGCTCGTTATGATGATGAAAGAAATCAGGTTCCTCATGGAAAACTACTCCTTCTGTCTGGTAGTGTCCTTTGGTTGAAAAGTAGAATTGCGTTTTTTTAATAGCTTATAGGGTAATTTGATAAGCATTTTTGGGATATTAGACATATTTGGAAATGCAAATACGGATACATAGGGCTGCCCGAAACTTTCAAGCGAAACAACAAGGGTGATAATGAAAAAAAAGGAAAGAAAAAATCCATACATCCCGAACAGGGATGACAGGGTAAGAACGAAATAGCGAAGAATAAGCACATTCCCCGATAAGTTTTGGTTGATCAATGTATACCCTGAAATGACGGTAATCGAAATCACCACCAGCATGGCAGGAGACGTTAACCCGGCTCGGATTGCCGCATCTCCGATTATTAACCCGCCTAAAACGGCGACGGTTTGTCCTACCGCTTTTGGAAGCCTGAGCCCTGCTTCCTTAAACAATTCAAATAAAGTAAGCATGATAAACGCTTCCATTGAGCCTGATAAAGGAAGCCCTGATCTTGACACAGCGATGGTAGCAAGCAGATTATAAGGGATCTGCTCGGTTTGATGTGTGATTAAGGCAATGAAAAAGCCAGGCAATAAAACGGTCGTGATTATAGCCGATAACCTTAGTAAACGAACGAAACTAGTGTAAAAAAAACTAGTGTGCACATCTTCTGGCGAAATCGCTAATTGCGTAAGAGCTGTCGGACCAATCAAACAACTAGGACTTCCATCCACCAAAATGGCAAATCTCCCTTGATTCAAGGAGTCCACAATATAATCGGGTCTGCCGGAGTAGTCCATTAAGGGAAAAATGGAAAAGAGGCGGTCATAGAGCATTTCTTCCAATTGGTTGCTGCTGCTTAAGATATCAATCGTAAAAGATTTTAATCGACTTTGCACGTCATCCAAAATAGAGGGATTGATGATATCCTCTATATAGAGCAGAGAAATTTTCGTTTTACTTCTTTCTCCAATCGTATAATCGACGCTTTTTAAAGTAGATGTTTTCAATCGTTGACGGATCAGCGCCATATTATCGGATATATTTTCGATAAAGCCATCTCTTGGCCCCCGAACCGAAGATTCCAAATTGGTTTCTTCCGGGCTCCTCTTAGGTGCATTAGAGACGGGAATAAAAAATACATCGTTTGTTTCCTCATTCAAAATGACTAATTCTCCAGAAAAAAGCCTTTGCTCTATTTCATACTTGATATTAGCATCATCTGAAAGCTTGGTGACTCCCAAGAGAAAGTGTAAGTGTTCAATTCTCAGTGTTCGCTCTTTTTCCATCGCTTCCTTGATGTTAGGGAGAATGGTTTCGTTTATTACCTTTGTGTCCACTAAATTTGGGCAATATAAAAAGGCGAGACAATGGGTACTGCTTTGATAGGATTTGGTTTGCACGACAATATCAGAAGAATCTTTAAACCACTCTTTCCATTTGAGTACGGTCAGGTTATTTCTTTTCACGGAGATTCCCCCTTAATTCGACTAAGAAAGAACATCAACCCAAATATAAAAAGCAAAAAGACTAAGCTTGCAGGAAAATAAACGGAATATAAGATGGAAAAAAAGGAACTGAAATCCCATGGAATTAACACACTGGTGATGAGCAGCGTATAAAGCAAGGGAAGAATCCAGCTCTTTTTTTGGTCGCGATTCAATAATTGATTTACGATAAACATACTTAAACTGATCCGTATGAATGCTCCAGAGCGCCATTGAAAGATTGACAAAAAATCCACGCGTTCGATATTGATGCCAATTGTTAGCATTTTCCATTGTTCATAGGCAGGAACCTTCATCTTTTCTGCCTCCTCCGCACCAAATAAAGCGATTCCTCCCATCAAAGGCCCTAATGCTAGGAAGAAGATGACGATGCTAACAATCATCAGCGGCTTGATTTTGATCCGGTCTTTTATAAAGGGTGTGATAAACAGAAAGTAAATGATTTCAAATGAACTGGAGCATGCATACATGATTCCTAAAAAGAAATCTTTATATCCACGCTCAAAAACAGGGAACAGCATGCTGTAATCCTTATATTTTATATTTCCAATTCCCACTAAAAACCCTAACATCACAACAAAAGGCAAAAAGAAAATCGCTAACGAGCCGATGGTTCTAATTCCTTTCAGTGACGCATAATAGCAAAGAGAGGCAAAGGTAACGACAGCCAAGAAATCAGGTATGTCAGCCGTGTAATTTAATTTAGCCCAAAAGCCTGTATACTTGAACGTGATAAATGCAGTAAGAAAAAAATAAAGACCCAACAAAATACGAATCGAATAGGAAATGAAGGAAGGCAATGAAAATAACAAAGAGAACATATTTTTTTGCTCAAACTTTTTATTGAGATAATAAATCATGACCGTCCAAAGGATTAAAGGAGCAACGCTGCCGATTACAGAGAGCCATGAGTCCCGATTGGATGCGGTTAATATCATAGGAAGCAGCAAGACATGGACTATAAATCCGGTGGACATGATGAGCAGAATATAAATATGTGTAGAATGAATCACCTTTTGGATCAATCCAATCCTCCTCTCTTTTAATTCAGCGGTAAAGTTCCGTTCAAACAACGGTTTTCGGTAGTTTACCCTTTTTGGAAAATATTATAAAATTTTGTTTGATCCTTCCGACGAAGTAATTTTTTTAAACGTTCACTCTAGCATTTCCTTCCTAATGAACTCCACCCGAATTGGTAGACTACATAAGAATAGTTGGACAAAAAAAAGGATACTAAATTAACAGTATCCTAGAAATTAAATATTTTATTCCCGGTGGGGTAAAGTTTTAACGCACCGGGGAACTGACCCCAAACTAGAAATCCTTCTATAGCGTTCCTGCAATAGCTGAATAATATACCATTAATCTCTGCTGAAATCGGCCTTTTTTAATGGCACGATTTTTGTTTTGTTGATACTTTTATAGCCTAAATAACCTATTAAGAATAGAGGTAGTCCAATATAAGAAACCAATACACCATACCAGTCAACCTTTGAACCAATAAATGCCCCGTAATTTGTCCCAAGCATGGCGATTAAACATAATACTGTTGCCAAGATCGGACCTAATGGGAACCATTTTGCTTTATAGGGCATGTCTTTGAAATCTCTTCCTTGTGCAACATATGCTTTACGGAATCGATAATGTGTAACCGAAATACTTAACCAAGAGATATAACCAGCTAAGCCAGCAGCGTTTAATAGCCAAGAATAAACCGTTCCATCACCAAAAAGGGAGGTAAGAAAGCACAGCATGCCAACAAGAGTTGATATGTATAATGCGTTAATCGGAACTCCACCTTTATTTACTTTTTTCAAGAATGACGGGGCTTTTCCCTCTTCTGCCAATACCCAAAGGACACGCGATGCGGCGTATAATGTGGAATTTCCTGCTGACAGTACGGAAGTAAGGATTACTGCATTCATGGCAGCCGCCGCAAAGGCAAGTCCTGCATTTTCAAATACTAACGTAAACGGACTTACTGCAATATTCTCTAAATCAGAGCTTAATAATTTTGGATCGGAATAGCTGATCAAACATCCAATAATAAAAATCGCTAAAACATAAAACAATAAAATTCTCCAGAAGATCTGTTTCACTGCCTTAGGTAAATTTTTTGCAGGATTTTCACTTTCACCAGCTGTAATCCCGACAAGCTCCGTGCCTTGAAAGGCAAATCCCACCACCATAAATACACTAAATATGGATAACAGGCCGCCTTTAAATGGGGCTTCTCCTTTGGTGAAGTTATCAAATCCGCCACTATGGCCTTTCATAATTCCAAAGATCATGAGTAACCCAACAACAATAAATAATAAAATGGTTGCAACTTTAATCAATGAAAACCAAAATTCTGATTCACCATACCCCTTTACGGATAAAAAGTTAAGACCAAAAATTAGGACAAGGAAAGTTGCGCTCCAAATGATTCCTGGGACATCTGGAAACCAATATTTCATGATCAATGCCGAGGCTGATAATTCCAAAGCAAAAATAATCGCATTATTGTACCAATAGTTCCAGCCAACGGCAAAACCCAATGCAGGGTCGACAAACCTTGAGGTATACGTACTAAAAGAACCTGAAATCGGAATAAAAGCCGCCATTTCGCCTAAGCTGCCCATGATAAAATAAACCATGATTCCTGCAATGATATAGGCAGCTAAAGCTCCACCTGGCCCAGCATCATGTATCGTGGTTCCACTGGCTAAAAATAACCCTGTTCCAATTGTTCCCCCGATAGCAATCATGGTAAGATGTCGCGTTTTAAGCTTTCTTTCTAAATGTTCGGCAAACTCATGTTCATGTACTGTTTCTTGGGCTTTAAGTGCCGTATTTTGCATATAACACCTCTTTTTATAATAGTAGGTTGGTTAAAGCTCTTCTTCTTTTCTATTAAGTTTAGATGGTGAAATTTACCTTACACTGTCGACCTGCTCAAATAGTTTTGTCAGATTCATTGTTTTCAGACCCTCAGCAGATTTTTCAATATCTTTTGAGAAAATCCGGTCTTTTTTAATAGAAGGAACGAGTTCTCTTCCTTTCTCATAAAGCCGTTTTGTTTGGCTTGCCAGTTTTTCAACTCCACGGTATTCGACCGCCTGCATCGCACAAATAAGCTCAATCGCCAGGACTTTTCTTGTATTCTGAATAATTTGATGAGCATGTCTTGAAGCAATCGTTCCCATGCTTACATGATCCTCTTGATTCGCAGAAGAAGGAATCGAATCTACACTGGCTGGATGTGCCAGCGTTTTGTTTTCTGATACAAGAGATGCGGCAACATATTGCATGATCATCGCACCAGATTGTAATCCTGGTTCAGGGCTTAAAAATGGCGGTAAATCATTTAACTGCGGATTGATTAACCGTTCAATTCGTCTTTCAGATATATTGGCCATTTCCGCAACAGCAATTTTCATAAAATCCATGGCAAAAGCAATGGGCTGTCCATGGAAGTTCCCACCGGAAATGACCTTTTCACCATCATCAAAAATGAGTGGATTATCTGTTGCGGCATTCATTTCAATTTCTAATTTTTCTTTCACATAATCAAGTGCTTGCCACGTGGCACCATGAACTTGTGGGATACAGCGGAGCGAATACGCATCCTGCACTCGCAACTCCCCTTGTGTGGTCGTCAGTAAACTATCGCTTAGGTAACCTCGGATTCTAGCTGCGGTATCAATTTGCTGTTGATAACCTCTTGCAATATGAACTTCTTCAGCAAAGGCATCAATAATCCCTTGTAATCCCTCAATCGTCATCGAGGAAATTAACTCACTTTGGAATGCGAGTTGTTCTGCTTCAAGATAACCGACAACTCCCATTGCAGTCATGGCTTGGGTTCCATTGATAAGTGCAAGTCCTTCTTTTGCCTCAAGTGTGACTGGGAAAATTCCTTCTAGCTGTAAGGCTTCAAGTGAATCCATTCGATTTCCTTTATAAAATACTTCACCTTCCCCGATTAACACTAACGCCAAATGTGAAAGCGGTGCCAAATCTCCGCTTGCTCCAAGGGAACCTTGCTGAGGAATCACAGGGATAATATCCTTGTTTACTAAATCTAGTAACCTTTCAATAACGAGCGGTCTAATTCCAGAATAGCCCTTTAATAGTGCGTTTGCGCGAAGAAGGACCATTGCTTTTGCGACCACCTCTGGAAACGGCTCACCTACGCCGCAAGCATGTGAACGAATTAAATTAAGCTGAAGATCTTGAACATGATCTTTATCAATAAGGACGTCACTAAATTTTCCAAACCCTGTGGTAATCCCATAGACTACTTTTGATTCTGAAACAATTCTTTCTACGGCTTCCCGACTCTTTCTAGCCGCCTCCATACTCAGTTCTGAAGCGCTTACCTTTTGATTACCGAATAAAATTTCCTTCATTTGTTTCAATGTTAAATTTTGACCTGTCAATGTGATCATTACTTCTACTCCTCTATCACTTTAGTATAATAAAGAAAGAGGCTGGATTCCGATTCCGATTAGAATTGGAGTCCAGCCTCTTTTATTCCCATTTTTGAATGTGTAACCATTTTTATGCGCTGCCTCATACGTTTCCTTCCCTTCTTCATAGTCTATTATTCTATTACCATGTTAATTATAGGTGATGTTAATTCTAATAGTCAACAGGAAAATACCAGATTTTACCACGATAATACTTTAGCACAATAGTTAATGAAAGGAACTTTCCACTAAAGATGGGGTCAGTCCCCGCGTGAATTAATGCTTTAACGCACCAGGGAACTGACATAAATTTTGGTTGATGCGTTCTGTGGAGGAGTTATTTTTTTTACTTGTCTAAGAATCAATCATTGGAAACAGTTCAGATAACTTTTTTATTCTTCCATCGACATCTTTAAATACAATGTGCTCACGAGTGAATTTACATGGGCTATCAATGCCACAAGCCGCAGCTAAAGCAAACAAACCTTGACGTACATTAATAATATAGTTCATGACTCGCCATTTCTTTTCCTCTGGCACAAGTGCTTCTTGATACTTGGGATCGGTGGTTGTTACGCCCGTAGGACATTTACCAGTATGGCATTGAAGAGCCATAATACAGCCGTTAGCAATCATAAAACCTCGGGCAGAGTTCACGGCATCTGCACCAATTGCAAGGGCAATGGCAATTTTATCAGCTGAAATTAACTTTCCTGAAGCAAATATTTTCAGCTTCTTTCGTACCCCAAACTGATGGGCTTTATCAACAACCGCGATTAAAGCAGGATATAGAGGAAGCCCCATCGTATCTGCCATTGATTTGTAAGTGGCACCTGTTCCACCCTCACCGCCATCAACCGTAATAAAATCCGGATAAATTTTTAGATGATTCATGGATTCGAACAATTCATTCAAGCTGGAAGGATGTCCAACGACGATTTTGATTCCGATAGGTTTTCCGCCTTCCTCTTGCAGCATTTTGATAAACTCCAACGTTTCAAGGGCATTATGCAAAAATGGAAAGCGATTGGGGGAATTAATGGTCTTTCCAACAGGAACCTTCCGAATAGTTGCTACCTTCGTTGAAACCTTCGACCCTTCCAGATGTCCACCACGGATTTTTGCTCCTTGACCGAATTTAAGTTCAAAGGCCTTGATATTCGGTTCCTTGGCTTTACATTTAAATTCATCCAGCGAAAAATTTCCCTCATCATCGCGAAAACCAAATATACCAGGGCCAATTTGAGCAACCACATCGACACCACTTTCTAAATGCTCTGGTGCAACTCCGCCTTCTCCCGTATTAATCCATGAACCACCTGCCAAATAGCTGCCACGACCTGTTGAAAGGATATAGTTTTCACCGACGGCTCCATAAGATGTGGCCGAAACACCAAATGGACCGCTAAGTCTCCATGGAAATTTCCGATCACCACCAACGATGATTGTCTCTTCCTCATGGTAAAGCCAACGTGTGGTTTGGTCCTTTTCAAGCTGTTCGTGACGAGTAAACAACCCTTCATGATCAATTTTATATTTCATGGAGTGGACTTTTTCTTGATTGTCGACCCTTAATTCTTCATTTAATAAGGGAAACAAACCATTCGCAATATAATACCCAGGATTATCAAAGTCACGTTTGGAACCAAAGCTTAAAAGGTCACTTCGATATTTGGCAGAAAAAACGATCCCTAAAAAATCGGTTCGTGAAAATGGTTTGCCGCTATTGTCATCATCAAACCAATATTGCCTGAATTCCGGACCAATCTTTTCTAATAAGTAGCGCATCCAACCCAAATAAGGATGTGCTCTTATAATCGAATGCTGTGGTTTCTTTGCTAAAATATGTAACCATATGAGTAAGGCAATCGGTCCAATAATAAACACAATCAGAAGAAAGATAAAAATAGTCCATACCATCAAACTATCTCTCCTTTTCTAACGAATATTGAGACAAGATCTGCAGTTTTAATATTGCGCGGTTATTTTTTTCACTACTATTAACTTATTTATAACTTTCCTTCATGTTGCCTAATTTTTATTTTAAAATGAAATATCCCAATCCTTATCAAGCTGCAATGCAAAAACCCTAGAAGCGTTGATATCACGCAGTTTCTAGGGTTTTTTTTATTTAGGTAACTTGTCACTGCTTCCATCCAGCAATTTTATTTTCGATAATTCTTAATACTTGACTATATCTCTGAACTTTGAGTTTTGTAAGCTTCAAGCTCACTAATTTTATATTTAATCCGTTCCAAACAAATCTGAGTGTTTGTTTCTTCGTTATAGGATGCCTCATCTACACTGGATATCGACTCGGTGATGATAAACCCATTGGGCAGCTTGACCGCAACAATTGTGCATCGATCAAAAACCTTATCAACTTTTACCTGAGATTTTTCGATCAAATCATTGATATCCCCTGGTTCGCTTTGATTTATCCTTTGTGGCTTTTCTTGTTGTTTCGCGATAAAGGAATACTCTGATGATGGTTCAAATGCCATTTCAAAGGCCTCCACTGTTGTTTCAATGACCACATCATTTTTGATATTCCTAAGCTTTACTTTCCTATTCGTTGTGATTTCCAACAATTCCATTGCATTATCAGGCGACCCTTTCACTTGGTATATCTTCAAGCTCTTTCCCTCCACCATGTTTTTTAATAAACTTCTTTTAAACTAGTCTATTCAACATGTAGAAAAGCTGTGAAACTTAAAAAAAAAGATACTTTTTTCATGTTATGGCGAATTACCTTCTCTAACATTTGTAATAATAAAAAGTGATTAATAGTTTTTACTATGGAATTTTAGAGAAAAATAAAAAACCTTACCCGATTATTAATCAAGGTAAGGTTACATGGCTGTCTTTTTAATACCCCTCTAAAAAAGCAAGGCTAGTTTTCATTTGGGTAATTTCCTCTTTAATCTTTTGAACATTCATCCGTATAACCTCCTAAGAAAGTTACTGATATATGCTGCCCCCAGATTCCTTAAACTCTTTAGCTTTTTCCTTCATACCTGTTTCTATAGCTTCGTTCGTATCAAGTTTATTTTCTTTCGCATAATTACGAATATCTTGAGAGATTCTCATGCTACAAAATTTTGGTCCACACATTGAACAGAAATGAGCTGTTTTTGCACCTTCCGCAGGTAAAGTTTCATCATGATATTCTATCGCTCGTTCAGGATCTAAAGATAAATTAAACTGATCTCTCCAACGGAATTCAAAACGAGCTTTTGATAAGGCATCATCTCTTTTTTGTGCTCCTGGATGCCCTTTTGCCAAATCAGCAGCATGGGCGGCAATTTTATAAGTGATAACCCCTACACGAACATCCTCTCTATTCGGTAAACCTAAATGTTCTTTAGGCGTTACATAACAAAGCATAGCTGTCCCATACCAACCAATCATGGCAGCCCCAATAGCAGATGTAATGTGATCATAACCAGGAGCAATATCAGTCGTAAGAGGTCCAAGTGTGTAGAATGGCGCTTCCTGACACACTTCTAGTTGTTTATCCATATTTTCTTTAATTAGGTGCATTGGTACGTGCCCTGGTCCTTCAATCATCACCTGTACATCATGCTCCCAAGCAATTTTTGTTAGCTCTCCAAGAGTCTCTAATTCTGCAAACTGCGCTTCATCATTCGCATCTGCAATAGACCCAGGACGTAAACCATCCCCTAAAGAGAATGCAACATCATAAGATTTCATTATTTCGCAGATTTCTTCAAAGTGAGTATATAAAAAGCTTTCTTTATGGTGGTGTAAACACCATTGTGCCATGATTGAACCACCGCGGGATACAATACCTGTTAACCGTTTTGCCGTTAGTGGAACATATCGTAAAAGAACACCAGCATGAATTGTGAAGTAATCAACACCTTGCTCCGCTTGTTCAATCAAGGTATCACGGTAAACCTCCCATGTAAGATCTTCAGCAACACCATTTACTTTTTCAAGTGCTTGATAAATAGGGACGGTGCCGACAGGAACGGCTGAGTTTCGAATAATCCATTCTCTTGTTTTATGAATGTTTTTACCTGTTGATAGATCCATAATATTATCAGCACCCCAACGCGAGGCCCATGTCATTTTCTCAACCTCTTGTTCGATGGATGATGAAACAGCAGAGTTACCGATATTCGCGTTAATTTTAACATGAAAATTACGTCCTATTATCATAGGTTCTGACTCTGGATGATTGATATTAGAAGGAATAATCGCTCGACCCTTTGCAACTTCATCACGCACAAATTCAGGTTTCATATTTTCCCTTATTGCGATGAATTCCATTTCAGGAGTAATAATTCCCTTTTTTGCATAATGAAGCTGTGTAACATTTTTTCCTTTTTTTGCACGTAATGGTTTGCGCTTCAAACCCGGAAACACGTTATGATTGGCACGAGGATCTTTTTCATCCTTATACCCATTATCTACAGGCTTAATTTCTCGACCTTCATATTCTTCAACATCTGCTCGTTCATGGATCCATGTGCTTCGAATGGCAGGAAGGCCTTTTGAAATATCAACAGAATAATTCTGATCCGTATAAGGACCGCTTGTATCATACACGCGAATAGGAAGGTTTTCCTCTTCACCAAACGTTCCCGTAGTAGGGCTTAACTCAATTTCACGCATTGGTACTTTAATGTCGGATCTCGAGCCTGTTACATATACTTTTTTACTTCCTGGAAAACTAGACATGATGGAAATATTTTGTTCGTTTAATGCAGTCGTTGACATAATAAATCTCTCCTTTTTTTTTTTGAATATAAAGGACGAGATACAGAACATAACAAGTAAATAAGCGTATAAAAGTACATCAAAAAGCCGGGACCATAAATGGTTGGACCCGGCTAAAATGTATGCAGAAGTATAGTTGCATTGAAGATTTTCATTCTAACTTCCCCACGCTGGTATGATCCAGATCAGGTCCCAAGAGTCAAGAAACTTCAGCGTGTTTCTTTCTCAGCCCAACTTATTGGACACCCCTAGTTATTTATATTCAATTAAGCTACATTATATATGAGTATCGGTTAAAATGAAATACATAATATTAATTATAGTAATATAGTCGTGTTTCGATATTATGTTTAGGATGAACCATAATTTACCTGTAAAATACTAATCAAAAAGAGATGTACCAAGGCGAACAATCCAGGATGGGTTTTCTTCTATTTTGTCTTCTTCCTTTAAACCCTTAAGTATGGCAACCCATTTGCCTCCTTTTTGACCAGTTTCTACCTTTTGTTTCTGAATCTTTCCTTTTTTTTGTACATATACATAGGTGGATTTTCCAAAGCCCATGATGCTCGTTTCAGGAACTGCTAGCAACTGCTTTGACTGCACTACTACGTCTAGCATGGTATTGTAGCCAGGATATAGGCCCTTTTGTGAATCTAGACTTGCTTTAAAGGAATAGTATGGATTAGTTTCTTGTTGTATATCTTTATTCTTATTTGCATTTGTTTTATATGTAGGATAATCACTAACCTCCGAAATTTTTCCTTTCCATTTCTTATTGGCTACTACATTAGAAGTTACTGTAATAGATTGGCCTGATGTAATTTTTGCTTTTTCTGCTTCTGTTAGCTTTCCTTCAATTTGAAACGGATCATTTGAAGCGATTTGCATGATTGCTAGTTGCTGATTTTCTTTTGCTCGAAAACCTTGACCTACATTTTGGTTCAGGTTTGATATTAAACCAGCAGTGTTGCTGATGACAGTTAATGTTTCGAGCTCAGATTTTAGCTTTTCAGCCTGCAACGTATATTTTTCTACTTTTAGATCTGCTGCACGGAGCTCAGCTTTTACTTTATTTAGTTCAGCTTGAATTGACTGGATCGTGATAGCTTTAGTAGCTATGTTAGCTGTATCAACTGCATTAGTTGTATTGGTTGTATCAGTTGTATCTGTTGTATCAGTGGTAGAGGTTATAGAGGTTGACTCAGCTTCTTGTATATCCTGCTCTAATGAAGTGATTTGCTCTTTCATCTGAGTAACACTTGTTTCTGCTAGCTTTTTATTTACTTCTGCTTGTCCTAGCTCAGCCGCGACTGTTGATCCTTCATAAGAAAAGAGCTTTTGTCCTTTTGTAACAGTTTCCCCTTCTTTCACAAAAATTTCCTGTATAGATCCTTTTGTTACATTTAAATAAATCGTTTCAGCATGACTTTGTACAACACGACCTGACACTGTTTTTGTTTTAGTAAATATTTTTTCTGTTGGTTTTATTAACACTAACGGCTTAGATTTACTTTTTTTAACTTCTATAACAGCTATGCTTAACATAACAGAAATGAATAAAAGAACAAGGATCCCAAGTAAAATCCATTTCTTCTGACGCGAGGTACGTACTTGTTCATTTTCTACACCAATTCTTTTTGCTGTTTCCATAACCCTACCCCTTACGTAATAGATATATAGCGAATATTGTAATAAAGTGTTGAATCCAACTACTAATATCTATTGTCCATTTTTTAAAAGAAAGTTTCAAGGAGTAATTTACTATTTTTGTCACGTGAACTTCTCTTATAATTAATGTACTTGCGATATAATTTAGGTTTTTGTCAGTAATTCCCCCACTAGGCAGAATAATAAAATGGTTTCGTCAATCACTTGAAGATCGTAATAGTTTTTTTTACTAGTTTAGCCCATAATATAATTTGATTTTTTCTTAAAGGATAAATCGTACTAAAAAGAGGCCTCCTATAAAGAAGGCCCTCACACCTATTAATATAATAAATACTTCTCACGAACCCCGTTAAATTCATCTAAACCCGCCTGCCATGCAGCTTTTATTTCTTCAATAGATTTGCCAGCTTCAATATCAGCACGGATCGAACCATTACCGACAAGGTTATCAAAGAAGGAGATTCCTGCTGCATTCGGTGCTCTAAATTGGAAATCGTTTGGATACATATCATGAATTGTTTTTACGATATACAATCCTGTTTCAAACGGCTTATAGGCATTTCGGTCTGTGACATGAATTTGAATTCCATGGCTTAAAACATTCGCATGCTTCGAGAAGGTCGGTATAAATGAAGACGCTCGGAATGTGACACCAGGTAATTTGTAAGAGTTTAACTTGGCAGCCAAATTGTCGCTATTAATGAACGGTGCTCCAATCAATTCAAATGGCTTTGTTGTTCCTCTTCCCTCGGAAACATTGGTTCCTTCAATGAGGGCAGCCCCTGGGTAGACAACCGCAGTTTCCAGGGTTGGCATGTTTGGCGATGGAAGGATCCATTCTAATGGTGTCTCATCGTAATATATGTTTCGTTTCCAACCCTCCATTTCCACTACCGTTAAATCGGCTCCAATACCAAATTCGCTATTGAAAAGCTTGGCTAATTCCCCGACTGTCATCCCGTGGCGAACAGGAATCGGATATTCACCGATGAACGAAGAGTACTTATCCTCGAGCACAGGTCCTTCGACTTTTGTCCCGCTGATTGGATTCGGACGGTCAAGAACGATAATTGGAATATTGTTCTCTTTTGCTGCTTCCATCGCTAGTGCCATGGTGTAAATATAGGTGTAATAACGTGTCCCCACATCTTGGATATCAAATAACAATACATCGACATTGCTTAGCATTTCA
The DNA here is from genome assembly GCF_002567005.1 of Bacillus sp. AFS073361. Lineage (GTDB taxonomy): Bacteria > Bacillota > Bacilli > Bacillales > Cytobacillaceae > Neobacillus. Next base: position 36,681 of record NZ_NUZU01000007.1, on the reverse strand, counting down.
GGTGTTGGCTTTTTTGTCTTCCCATAAAGGCTGTAAACTGGAAGTCCTGTTTTTTCATCCGTATATTGTTCAACATATTGACCAGCTTGTGCACTTCCACGGACACCATGCTCAGGACCATAAAGAGCAGTTAAATTTACATTGTTGTTATTGTATAGTAAATCTACGATACTAGTAACGCTTTGATCAACCGCCGTCGGATTGGTGATTAAGCCGACGCGCTTATCCTTTATCAAATCAATCTTATCCTGCAACAAAACCTCTACGCCCAAACGGAATTTTTCATTCTTCTTCTCTTTTGCGTTCTTTGCAACAGCTGCTGAAACGGTCGAAAGTAGTAGAACGAGAGCCAATAAACCTATAATCCCCTTTTTCAAAAGTACCCCTCCTCTTTTGATCTATCAAAGTTTAAGGAATATAGCCCTACCCCTATTTGAAGCAGTCACAACTAAATTCCCCTCTATCTCTCCCCTACTTAGTATCCTAACCCGTGATCAAATCCATATAAAACACTGCCATCATGGTTGTAAATCGTAACAGGCAGCTTTCCTGTCGGATTATTTTTACCAAAAATTGTACTTGCTGTTGCTTCAAAGCTCTTTGGTCTAAAGCCAAATTGAACAAGATAGGCATCTACATTCGTATAGGACATAACGTCATATGGATTTCTAGCCCCAACAGCAATGACAGGTACACCAGTCTCGATGAGTTGTCTTATCATCACCATTTGACTAGCGTCGTTGGCTCTGCCTCCAACACTTGAGGTGTAGGTTCCAGCAATGATGTATTTTGCATCCTTCACTTGTGCTAATTGTGTAGCATCAAGTGATTCTGAAGCATTGATATAAATTGCGCCAGGATGGTATTTTTGGACCTCAGCTGCAAGGAGATTCATAGAGAAAGCCGCCCCACCAACCACAACAATCTTATCTTCAGGAGAAACATTAAGTGGAAGTATATCATTATTTTTTACAAGCGTAATTGATTTTTCTGCTGCTTCTTTTTCAACTGCTTTATGTTCAGGTGAACCTACTACTTGAATAGCCTTCGCAACCTTTTCATCAAGACTCCTTTCCATTTCCGCCTTAACAATGCTTCTATTTAATTTCAGGGTTAATATCCGCTCTACTGACTGCTCAAGTCTATCTTCTGAGATATCGCCAGCGTTGACTGAATCATAAAGTCCATTTGCCACTGCTTGGATTCCCACTGGCATTAATAGGACATCTGCACCTGCTTTTACAGCACGGATAGCTGCATCAACGGATCCAAAATGATCGGCAATCGCACCCATATTCATCGCATCAGTTACGATAACACCTTTAAAGCCCATTTCTTCGCGCATTAGACCTGTTAATATCTTGTGGGAAAGCGTACCTGGTACAGAGACTTCTGTTCCGTCCTTTTTAGAAATTGCTTTTGTATCATCAATTTTTGGGAACGTTACGTGCGCTGACATAATCGCATCAATACCAGCATCCATTGCCTGCTGGAAAGGATATAATTCTACTTTCTTTAATCGATTAAGATCATGAGGTACCGATGGAAGTCCTACATGTGAATCAACCGCAGTATCTCCATGACCTGGAAAATGCTTAGCAGTGGCCGAAGTGCCCGTTTCATGAAGTCCTTTAATATAAGCATTTCCCAACTTTGAAACTAACTCAGGGTCTTCACCAAAAGAACGCACACCGATAACAGGATTATCAGGATTATTGTTTACATCCAACACTGGTCCAAAATTCATGTTAATCCCAAGTGCGTTTAGCTCTTCACCTATTGTCCTGCCGACTTTTTCAGCTAGCTCTTCAGATTTAGTCGCACCCAATGCCATATTGCCTGGCATATCGGTACCAGTTTGCAGACGTGTAACGATTCCACCTTCCTGGTCAATGGAAATCAACAGTCCATACTTTTCCGCTGCTTCTTGATAAGCATCCACTAGTTTGGTCGTCTGTTCAGCTGTCACCGTATTTTCACGGAATAAAATCACACCACCAAGATGATAATCCTTTACAAGCTTTGCAATTTCGTCGTTCATTACCGTGACATTTTTGCCATTCCAATTTCTAAAGTCAGGCATTAGCATTTGTCCGACTTTTTCTTCCATTGTCATGTGATCGATGGCATTGCCGATAAGGTCATAACGTGCGCCTTTTTCTTTTTCAACAAGGATATTGTCTTGATTTCCCTTAAATTGAATTGAAATTCTGTCGGTATTGCTGCCATCGCTGACAGAGATAAACGTTGTACCATTGTGACCGGATAAAGTTACTTCTCCATCTTCAGATATAGAGGCAACATTCTTATTTGAAGACTTCCATTTTAAGTTCTCAGAGACCAGCATAAAGTGGCCATCCTCATAAACATGAAGTGCGTTTAAATCAAGTTTATTATTCTTTACTTCCCTTGTAACCTGTGGAACATTGAGATCAATCACTAAATCCGCGATTTCTGAAGCTGCTGTTGCTCCTGAAAACGGAATCCCTGTCAACACGAGTGCAAATGCTAGAAACGAGGTCATAAATGTCTTTAAAAATTTTCGCATGTTTCTCCTCCTCAAGTTATTCTTTTTTTAATAGTCCCTTAGCTCCCATTCATTTTTTGCAAAAGAAAGAGGAGCTCCTGAATCAAGTTTTGGATTCTGAATATACCAGCCGCGGGAATTTGTAGAACCATCGGTTTGATATAAAAACCGTAATTTCGTCGAATCACTAGGTATATCCAATTCTTTCTTTTCCCAGCCATTGCTTGTGCCTGTTAACTGAGCAAGCTGGTGCCAACTGCCATCTCTATAAATCTCTACGGATCCGATATCCCATACATTCTCAATCATGTGCCATGTGGAGAACGTGAGTGTGGTATCCTTGGATAATTGAAGATCAGTTTCCATTACTCGGTTTAACTTGTCGCCGTACCCTGCAAACCAAGCATCACTCTTACCAGGAATCGAGACAGGAATCGAATCAGCTACATTTCTAGCAAATAAGCGACGGGTTTGATTCATTGACCCCATATTTCTTGACGGATGGACACGGTTGGTCAGTAAGATCGCTACGGTTTTATTGTTCGGGCTTACTACAATCGAAGTTCCTGTATACCCCGTATGGCCAAAAGAGTAGGTACCTTCTGATAAAGCATCCATATACCAGCCCTGGCCTAGCTCCCAGCCAAGGCCATGGTCATTCCCAGGGAATGCGGCGTTCTGATTTTGCAGCAGCAACTGTACCGTTTCCGGCTTCAGGATTCTTTTGCCACCATACATGCCTTCATTAATAAAAATATGGGCAAGCTTTGCAAGATCATTTGCTGTTGAGAACACACCCGCATGTCCGGCAACCCCATCCAATGACCAAGCATTCTCATCATGAACTTCTCCCCAGACGAGACCACGATTTGGTGTTGACTGGTATTCGGTCGCAGCAATGCGATTTTTCAAAGAAGCCGGCGGATTGTACATCGTATCCTTCATCCCTAAAGGTTCTGTGATGTGCTCCCGGACAAATTCATCCTGGCGCTGGCCGGACAGGTGCTCAACTAACATTCCTAACGTGATCATATTTAAATCACTGTATTCGTAAGTCGTACCGGGTGCATTTTTCAAAGGTTGGTTTAATACCAACTTCAGCCTATCTTCTCTTGAATTCCCTTTTGAATATAGAGGAATCCAGGAGACAAAACCGGATGTGTGGGTTAACAACTGTTGAATCGTTACGTTTTCTTTCCCGTTTGCAGCAAATTCTGGAATATGTTTTGCCACCGGATCATCAAGATTGAATAATCCTTTTTCAAAAAGAATCATCACGGCCGTAGCAGTAAAAATCTTGCTAATAGACGCTAAGTCAAAAATCGTGTCGTTTTCCATTGGAATTGGATTTTCCATTTCGGTAAACTTACCATCGGTGTATTGAGCTGAATAGCCATAAGCGTCATGTTTCACAATTTTCCCAGCTCTCGCTACAAATGTGACAGCGCCTGGCATTAATTTTTGTGAAATTGCTTGGTTCATAATTTGATAGATTTGCTGGAGTGGAGCTTCCACCATTCCGGCTCCTTGTGCAGAGCTTGGGTGAAGTACGCTCGAAACAGGGATGACAGTCGAATTCCATGTAAAGGCAGGGTGTGGTTGCTTTGATGGGAATGTGTGTTTCCCTTGCTTTTCAATCGTTGGATCACTAGGAAGGTCATTGTTGGCAAATACTGTTGAGGTGCCTAGTAGCATGGTACAAACTGCTGTAATCATAAATTTTTTTCTTTTCATACGTCCTCCTTTATACAATTGAATGAATTGTAGGCGGGTCTCCCTATGTATACCGAGATAATGGTGACGCTTACAATTTATAGTAAAAGCATATAGGTAATGGTGTACAGTAGTCTATACCACATAAGTCCCGTAACAGACGTTTCTACAGGTCAAAAGGATTACGCCATTGGAATTATTTTTTAAAATTTATTATAAAAATATGAAATTTTATTTCAATTGTTTAATAAATTGGGATATACACAAAAAGAACCCCCGATAATCTATTCGGGGGTCTAGATAGTTTTTTTACACGGCCACATAATACTTTTTATTCTTTCAATACTAGTAGTGAACAGCACTCCACACGTGTGGAGTCTGAGAACAATTAATTAATTTTATTGATTAATACTTGAATATCCATATATTCTTTGAACAAATGTCATCCTTACATTCCAAACTTTTGGAGCCTTTTATAAAAAGTACTCCTTGGTATTTCTAGTAATTTCGCGGCTGCGGTTACATTTCCTTTTGTCTTTATTAATGCATCCACCATTAGGTCCTTTTGTATTTTTTCTCGGGCATTTAACTTCTTTTCAGCATCTTCTTTATTTACTTGAGAATTTGACGAAGAACTGGATGGATGTCTTATTATTAAAGAATCAAAGCTATTAACAAAAATATTCTGACTTGACTGTTCATCAAGAGACATAATGTACAGCCGCTCTAAAACGTTTATTAATTCTCTTATGTTTCCGGCCCATTCATAGTCTTTCAATCTATAAGATAGCTCATCCATATTAGGGATGTTCCATCCATTTCTTTTACAGAAATACCTGATAAGGTGCGGGATATCTTCTTTTCTTTTTCTAAGAGAAGGAACTTCAATTGGAAAAACGTTCAAACGATAATAGAGGTCTTCCCGAAAAATTCCGTCTTCTACAAGTTTCATAATATCACGGTGGGTTGCTGTAATAACACGAACATCCAATGGGATTTCCTTCGTACTCCCAATCGGGGAAACTATCTTTTCCTGAAGTACACGCAATAAGACCACTTGCATGGAATGCGGAATTTCACCTATCTCATCAAGAAAGATCGTCCCCTTCTGAGCCTGTTCAAATTTCCCTTTATATCCTTGCCTCCTTGCCCCGGTAAAGGCCCCTTCGACATAGCCAAAAAGCTCACTTTCCATAAGTTCTTTCGGAATCGCTCCGCAGTTTAATGAAATAAATGGGCCATCCTTTCGGGGGCTGTTGTCATGAATTGCCCGAGCAATCAGCTCTTTTCCAGAACCGGTTTCACCTGAAATAAACACGGCGGTATCTGTTGGAGCTACAAGCTTAACCTTGGCTAACGTATGTTGAAAAACCTCACTCGTTCCACACTCTCCTTTAAAGATAAAGGGTTTTGAATGACTTTGTACTTGAATTGATACGTTTTTACGATGTGTAAGCACTTCTGAAATAAAATAGCAGCTTCCGATGATCCTGTTGTTTTCCTTCAAATGAAAAGGCATTTCAGCATCAATTTGGTATCCGTTATGTAATAGTTCATACAAGTTCATTCCGATCGATTGAGGGAACCTTTCGCGAAGCGGTTTACTCGCGGATATGATTATTTGTTTTTGATTACATACCAGAAAGAACTGGTTTTGATAGTTCTCTGCAAGATGGCTTGCTTGCTGGAAAAGTGTTATTTCTTCTAAATAGGCCCGCTTGCTGATTTCTTTTTCAATGCCATAAGAAATCGAAGTGACCATTCCAAGCATAAAGGGGTGAGAATTATTAACTGGGCATGAAACATCAATGACGCCCATTAGATTTCCATTATCGTGAAAAATAGGTGTGGCGGAACAGCTCCATTGATGGGAAGCGACGGAATAATGCTCAGCCCCATTAATAGTTACCGCTTCTTTTGTCTGTAACGCTGTCCCTATTGCATTTGTACCGACCTCAGCCTCAGTCCAGCGCACCCCTTCAACAAAATTGATTTTTCTTGCATCCGACAACGTTTGTTCATTTCCAGTTAATGATAAAACATATCCATCCGGATCGACCAAAAGTGCCATCATTCCAGAATCTTTTATTGCCTGATCCATCTTTTTTATATAAGGGGAGGCTATTTCGATCAGCAGAGAATTCTTTTCTTTTTTGACATTCAATTCTTCTTTTGATAATAAATCAAGACCTTTATTTAAATAAGGGTTTACCCTTTCTTTTTTACAACGGTGCCAGGATTCCGATATTCGTTTGTTTAACCGTGCCGGATCCAGAATTCCTTCTTTTACAAATCGCTTCCAAGCATCAAAATAAAAAGTAGTATTCATAATCCCTCCTGTAATCATAGGAAATATTTTCTACAGTAATTTGTGATAGATTACTTGTTGTAAATCTTGCGAAGAAAAAAGAAGTATTAGAAGAAAAAAGTCAAAACGTGGTGGGTAAACGTACAGTTCTTATTATACAAAACTAAGAATGCGCTTTCAATCAGTCGATTGCATTATATAGAAAATTCAAAAAAGCTACGCGCAATAAACGCATAGCTTGATAATTTATAGAATAATTATAACGAAGGATCTACTCTTATATCTTTTTGGTTATACAAAAGAGCATAAACATTTCTCCTTTTCTTAAACATGAACCGCATGTCCAACGGCACTAAGTAATGCCTCATGGATTGCCTCAGAAAGACTTGGATGGGCAGCAATAAATTGTTCCAAACTATCCGTTGTCAACTCAGCATGAAGCATGACGGTACCTTGCCCAATCAGTTCGGTGGCGTGGGGTCCGACAATCGAAACACCAACAATTTCCCCGTACTCTGGTTCAACCAACACCTTTACCTTTCCAGATAGTTCATTAGAAATTAACGCCTTCCCGTTTGCGGAGAATGGAAACTCCCCAACTCTTATGTCACCATATTGGTCGATGGCCAGCTTTTCCGTTATACCTACACTGGCAATCTCAGGTGAGGTATAAATGCAGCGGGGAACAGCACGATAATTTACCTGTGTATCCATCCCGCATGCGTTTAAAGCGGCAACTGTTCCTTCATGGAATGCCACATGGGCCAATTGAATTCCGCCAATAACGTCTCCACAGGCATAGATATTTGGAATGTTTGTTTGCATTTGCTCATTTACTACAATTCCTTGTCTTGAAAAATCAATGCCGATGTTCTCAAGACCCAAGCTATTTACCCTTGGCTTGCGGCCAATCGAAACGAGGACCAAATCTGGCTCAACCTCATGGAGACCTTTATCGTTTTCTATAAACGCCTTCTTCTGATCCTTGTTTAAATCTTTTAGTCTAGTAGAAGCAAAGATAGTAACACCGTCGTTTTCAAGCTCCTTATGTAAGATCGCAGCTACATCTTTATCTTCTCCCGGCAGCAGCTGATCCGCCATCTCCACAATGGTGACTTTTGTTCCCAATCTGCTATAAATACTAGCAAACTCACAGCCGATTACACCTCCGCCGATAATTAGCAACGAGGAAGGAATGGACTGTAGCGACATCGCCTGACCACTATGAATGATCCAATCTCCGTCAAACGGTGCAAATGGCAGCTGGATCGGTTCAGAGCCAGCAGAAATAATTATTTTGTCTGCAGTTATCTCTTCTTGGTTCCCATTATGCTCAATCCGTAAAACCTGGCTCGTTTGGAAAGACGCCGATCCCTTGACTACCTTTATTTTATTTTTCCTCATTAAATATTGAATTCCTTGAACAAGCGTCGTAACAATCTTGTTTTTACGACCCTGGACGGTATTCCAATCAATTTCAATGCTGCCGGTGGGCAGACGAATCCCAAACTCACTCGCGTGTTGAAGTTTATTGTACACTCCAGCACTTTCTAAGAGGGCTTTCGTAGGCATGCACCCTTCATTTAAACATGTACCTCCAAGTGGTCCCTGGTCTATTATTGTCACTTCATGACCCTGCTGGGCTGCAGTAATTGCAGCCACGTATCCAGCAGGACCACCACCTATAATTGCGATCAGAGTCATAAGAGTTCCCTTCTTTCTATAAAAGCATAGTTATCGGCTCTTCTAAATACTGCTTGACCGTTTGTAAAAATGCTGCAGCAGGAGCTCCATCAAGTACACGGTGATCAAATGTCAAACTGAGCGGAAGAATGCTTCTTCTTTCTAAATTTTCACCAATATAGGTTGGGGTATCATAAACAGCACCGACACCAAGAATCCCTGTTTCAGGTGGATTTAAGACTGGTGTGAAATGCTCAACACCATAGGCTCCGAGATTACTAATCGTAAACGTGGAACCTTGCATTTCCTCGTGAGTAAGCTGAGTTTGTCTTGCTTTTTGTGCCAGGGTTTTAATACTTCGAGATAAATCAATAAGTGAACAACTTTCAGCATTGCGGATGACTGGAACCACTAACCCTTTTTCAAGCGCAACTGCCATGCCAAGATGAACGTTCTTGAACAAATGAATTTTATCGTCCATATACGCACTATTCATTTCTCCGTGCTTCTGCAGTGAGAGCACAACGGCACGAGCAATAAAGTCGGTCACCGTTATTTTTTGATCATAATGATTTTGAACAGTTTGGGCTATTTGCTTTTGTAAAGCCAATAAATCCGTCACATAGGCCTTCATGTTAATCGTTAGTTGTGCAGTTTTTTGCAGGCTGTCAAACATTCGTCCAGCAATCACTTTTCGGATTCCACTGAGAGGGATTTGCTGGGTCTCCTCTATTGGGTTCACCGGAGTTTCGACTGTTTCCTTTTTCTCCTCTGCCTGAGGCGAAGCTGAATTTTTTATGGCTGTCTCTACATCTTCCTTTGTTATTCTTCCTCCAGGTCCCGTTCCTTTGATATTTTCAATAGTAAGGTTGGCTGCTTCCGCGATTTTCCTTGCGACTGGGGAAATTTTCACGCGATTCCGCGCCGCTTTTACTGAAGTGATAGACTCTTGTTTTTCATTTACAGATGTGGCATTTTCCACTTCAGTTTTTTGGGCTTCTTCGACTGCCAACGCAGCAGCTACTTCTTCACCCGGGATTCCGATGTAACAAATCACAGTCCCAGGAGGAACCCCTTCTCCTTCGGGAACAGCAATTTTCAATACTGTTCCCTCCGAAGGAGATTCCACATCAATTTCAATTTTTTCTGAACTGACGCTTGCTATCGGTTCACCCTTTTCGACAGGGTCTCCGACTCCTTTATTCCATATCGATACAGTGCCTTCTTTCATCGCCATTCCCAATTTCGGCATCACAACTTCTACCGCCATGTTGATCTCTCCTTCCCGCTCTCTGATTTATACTTCTAAGGGTGCTCCTACTAGTTCTGTTGCCACTTTACCTACTGTTTCTGCTTTAGGCAGATAAATATCCTCGAGCACCGGTGAGAAAGGTACAGGCGTGTGCGGTGCCGTGATTCGTTTAATTGGTGCATCAAGTGTATCGAACCCTTTATCGGCAACTAGTGCTGCAATATCCGTAGCAATACTGCATCTTGGATTGGCTTCATCAATAACGATTAAACGGTTGGTTTTTGCTACAGACGAAAGAATCGTTTCTTCATCCATCGGCGACAGGCTGCGTGGATCAACGACTTCCACTTCAATTCCCTTCGCTGAAAGTTGCTCAGCAGCTTCCAATGCAGTATGTACCATTTTGCCAACCGCTACAATGGTTACATCTGACCCTTCCCGCTTGATATCTGCTTTACCAATCGGAATCGTATAATAACCTTCTGGAACATCGCCTGTCATATTATAGAGTGTTTTATCCTCAAAAAAGATGACAGGATCGTTATCTTCGATCGCTGCGAGTAATAATCCCTTTGCTTCATAAGGTGTGGAAGGGACAACCACTTTTACACCTGGAATCGCAGTAAACAGAGCATATAAACTTTGGGAGTGCTGGGCAGCCGCTCTAAATCCGGCACCATGCATGGTTCGAATGGTAACTGGAACCTGGGCCTTGCCCCCAAACATATAGCGAAACTTAGCCCCTTGATTTAATACTTCATCTAAACAGCTTCCAATAAAGTCGTTAAACATTAATTCAGCAATTGGCCTTAAACCGGTTGAGGCCGCCGCCATCGCTGCTCCCATATAACCTGCTTCTGTAATTGGGGTATCCAAAATTCTTTCCCGTCCAAACTCCTGAACAAGTCCTTTCGTAACCCCTAGAACTCCTCCCCATGCATCTTCGTCCTGCAAGTGATCCACTTCAGCCCCGCCGGCCACGTCCTCACCTAATAAAATGACATTTTCGTCCTTACGCATTGCAAGTTTCATAGCCTCATTAATCGCTGCTGACATACTCAATTTCCTTGCCATAATCAAATTCCTCCTTTTAATTAGTCGATCAATAAAATTACTAAATTCTAAACTTATTAATCGGGGCTGCTCCTATAAGCCGTCCATTTTGAATCACCAATTTCTGGGTTTTCCATTTTAATAAGACACATAAACATCGGTTAACAACTCAGAAGGACTTGGGTACGGGCTCTCTTCACTGAACTTCACAGCTTGATTTACCGCTTCTTCAACCGAGTTTTCTAATTTGGTTAATTCGTTTTCAGCTAACAGCTCCTGGCTTAGCAAGTGATTTCTAAAAAGTAGAATGGCATCTTTATCCGTTTTATGCTCGACCTTTTCTTGGTCCGTTTTGTATTTTTGGGCATCTCCTTCGAAATGGCCATAATTTCGATATGTCACACATTCAATTAGTGTTGGACCTTCGCCGCGGCGTGCCCTCGCAACAGCTTCTTCTGCTGCTTGGTAGACTGCGAGAACATCTTTTCCATCTACCTTAATACCTGGGATATTATATCCAATCGCCCGATCAACAATGGATTTACAGCTTGACGCATAGGTAAATGGAGTAGCCTCAGCATAGCCGTTATTTTCGGCAACAAAAACGACTGGAAGATTCCAAATAGCAGCAAGATTAATTCCTTCATGGAAAGTCCCGTGGTTTTGGGCGCCATCTCCAAAGAAACAAACGCTTACATCCTTAGTTTTCTTATACTTAGCTGTTAAAGCAGAACCGCATGCGAGAGGAAAGCCACCGCCGACAATTCCATTCGCACCCAGCATCCCTTTATCAAGGTCGGCAATATGCATAGATCCGCCCTTTCCTTTGCATAAACCAGTTACTTTCCCGTAAATTTCCGCCATCATCCCATTTAAATCACAGCCTTTGGCAATACAATGACCGTGTCCGCGATGGGTACTTGTTATACTATCTTTATCAGTTAAATGGGCACAAACGCCCACAGCAACGGCTTCTTCTCCTGCGTATAAATGAACAAATCCTGGCAAGATTCCCTGTGCAAATAACTCATGCACACTGTCCTCAAAGTTTCGGATTTCTAGCATTTTTTGATACATCCATTGTGCTTTTTCCTTTGTTAAAGCTACATCTTTACTATCCATCGTTCTCATTTTTTCAGCCTCCCTGGAAAAATTCATTACAACTTTATTAAAGCAAGAACCGTGCCAAAAAACGGAAGCCATATTTTCAATGCTTTAACGAAAATTCAGGTATAAAAAAAGAGACAAAACGAAACAACTGTCTCGTTTTGTCTCTTTTTGATTACTTTCCAGGTGGCTACTAAAATTAATTTTCCATAAAGGTTTATTAAATTTGTTTCATTTATTTAAATTACCTAATTCGCTTGAAAAGGGCTGCCATATCTGGCAGCCCGCTTAGTTTTCTTCCTCTTTAAAGATAGACTTTATTAAAGTTTGAGGGATATTCAGTGTTTCATCGAAAAAAATTGGAACATCTTCTCCATCTCCCCTCTTTTTGAGGGTAGTTACTTCATTATTTATCTTCTCCATTTTGAAATCCAACTCAGAAGCTGAAAGTGCTGCCTCTTTTAAATCATTTTTTATCCTCTCTGGTATTTCCTTGTCATATTTATAGTATATTTTATGTTCCAGACTTGCCCAAAAATCCATGGCAATTGTACGTATTTGCAGCTCCACGAACACCATTTCTACTTTGTCTGACATAAAAACAGGGATTTTAATAATTAGATGGAGACTTTGATAACCGTTCGGTTTCGGATTCTTTATATAATCCTTCCTTTTAACTAACTCTACATCCTTTTGATTTTCAATGATCTGACTTATTTTATAGACATCCGTGATAAAGGGGCAAACAATCCGAATCCCTGCAATGTCTTTAATATTCTCTTTAATGGATTCCAAAGAAAAACTAAGGTTTTTCGCATGCATCTTCTTTAGAATACTCTCCGGTGATTTTAGCCTCGAATTTGTATGTTCAATTGGGTTATATTCATGAATGTGAATAAATTCTTCTTTTAAAATATTTATTTTTGTATTCATTTCATCCAATCCAAATTTATACATTAATGAAAACCGTATTAATTCGTTTTTCATATTCCTTAACTTAATCATTTGCTGCTGGGCCAACTCTTCCATTTATATATGTCTCCTTTTAGCAAAGCTGATAAATTAGTAAATAGATTTTCGGATCCAATCTTATCTTAGACCCTTTGTTTTATTTTGCCAAAACGATCCTAAATAATAGCTTTAAATGAATGCCGAATGACATCCCCTCGGCTAATGATTCCAACTAATACCCCGTTTCGTTCTACCGGCAGCTTTTTAATTTGCCTTTTTCCTAAGAGGGCTGCAATATTTTCTATTTCTTCATTCCATGAAACTTTGAGAACTTTTCTTTTAGCAATTTCAAGAACATTCTTTTTTAGCACTCTTTTTACTCTTTCAAAGAATTCCTCATCATCCCCCTGGATCGTAAAGCTATAGGAAAAAGGATCAAAAAATCGATCTTCATGCTTTCCAATATATCGCAGGATATCACCATCACTTACATACCCAACAATTTCGTTTCTGTCATTGACCACAGGAAGTCCGCTGATACCATACGTAATGAATTTCTCGATGACCGATCGCACTGAATCGTTTTCCTTTACTTTATAGACTTGTTGAATCATGATCTCATATGCTTTCATTATTTATTCTCCTATGCAAAGTTTAGTGAATGATTTCACATTAACCCGTAAATAGTTGGCCTTTCATTAACGTGGATTTATTACCTTCATTCCTTTAGAATACCCTATATTAAAAAACTACCGAAAGAGATTAGTTTGAACCGTAGAATTATTACGGCACCTAACTATCAGAATAGACGGCCCCATAAAACTTTTTACCATGCAGCCCGTATCCAAGAGATTCCTTATGTCGGGAAAATATTGTGTTTTTTTGCCTCATGTAAACCATCTTTAATTTTTACTAGCAAATTCACCAAGAGTTGTTGTTCTTCTTCAGTTGTCTTTGAGAAAATCTTTGTCACATGGTTACTATATAAGGGCGATAATGTGTTCAAAACACTGCTTCCTTTTTCAGTTAAATAAATGGCTGTTTTTCTCCGGTCATCGAGAATATCCCTTCTAATAAAACCATCCTTTTCCAGACCATCTAGTAAACCCGTCATCGTGGACCTGGTAACTCCTATTTCATCCGCTAACTCTGAAGGGTTAAGAGGACGTTCATGGTTTAGAACTGATAGTAGAACTTTTAATTTTCCATTAGACAATCCGAAATACGATAACTTGGAAGTCACCTCATATTCCAACTCTCTTGCCACTCCCAATAGTTGAATCAATACTTCAAAGTGACGATCCCCATTAAAAGGGTTCCTTGTTAGATTTGGATTGATATTCTTGTTCAATCGATCACCCCTACATAATAGTAAGCCACCTAATTATAAGGTGGCTTATTATTCATTGTCAACGCGTTATTATGGTAGCAACAGGTAAAAGGTGTAGGTTTACTCAGAAAATTCTCATTGAAGATAAGTATACATCTACCACTTTTTATCTTTGCTTAATCAAAATGGTAGATTTTCTGCAATTTTTTGCCGGCCATATTTACTAACCAATACATCACGACGGAAAGAATAGCCAAGATGGTGATACTGGTCATCACTAGATTCATTTGGAATACTTGACCTCCGTAAGTAATGAGGAAGCCTAAGCCCGCTTTGGAGGAAAGGAATTCACCCATAATTACACCTACAAGAGTTAGCCCGACATTCACTTTCATCGTCGCCACAAAATTGGGGATGCTGGCTGGAAGAACGACCATCTTCAGCATTTGCCAGCGCGTAGCACCGAATGACTCCATCAGCTTCGTTTTGCCTTTCGAGATCTCCTGGAAACCGGAGTGGACCATAATAACGGTAACGATAATGGAGATAGCAATCGCCATTCCATAGATGGATAGCTGGTCCCCGAGCCAGATGTAGAAAATAGGACCAAGCGCCACTTTCGGTAAAGCATTTAGCACGACAATATAAGGCTCGACCACTTCGGAAAGAAAACGGGAACTCCAAAGCAGGATGGCAAGTAGCGTACCTATCACCATAGATACGATGAAACCTAAGATGGTTTCTTTCGTGGTAATCCACGTGTGATGCAAGATTTCGCCTTTGATTAACAATTCATTAAACGAAGCAAAAATTTGGGAAGGTTTACTTGTTAACATAGTATCAATCCAACTCATGTTTGCCGCTAATTCCCAAACTCCTAAAAACACGAAGAGTACTAGCCATTGTGCCAAGCGAATCGATAGGTTGCGATTCCGCTGCTTGCGTAAATAGGATGAATATTGAACGCTGGGCAATTTTTCGTTTGGTGCCCTCTGAATGAAAGGTTCCGCTGCGACATCGCTTGAGGCAGTCATTATTTTAGGATTAGGTACGGACATTTTCTTCCAACTCCCTCCAAATGGTATTAAAGTACGTATGGTATTCCGGGGTCTCCCTCGTATGAAATGGAGAAGGCCTTCCGTGTTCATTGGCAAATTCAATTCGATAGTCGGATTGAATGGTACTTGGTCTTCTGGACATCACAATGACTCGGTCGGCCATCGAGATAGCCTCAGAGATATCATGGGTGACTAAGATAGCTGTTTTCCCTTGCTCGCGCAGGATGGAGGAAATTTCATCCGATAAATTCAAACGAGTTTGATAGTCTAACGCAGAAAATGGTTCGTCCAATAACAGGATCTCCGGCATTACAACTAAGGTTCGTATTAAGGCAACTCGTTGCCGCATTCCCCCAGAAAGCTGCTTTGGACTGTGATGGACAAATTCTCCTAAACCATAACGGTGCAAGAGATCCAAGGCACGTTCCTTCGCTTCTTTTCGATCCATTCCGCGGATTTCAGCCCCAACAAGGACATTGTTCAAAATATCTCTCCATTCAAATAAGTGGTCATGCTGCAACATATACCCGATTCGCTTGGACGGCTCCTTCACTTTTTCACCGAAAAGCCGGACCTCTCCTTCTGTCGGTATAATCATCCCCGAGATGAGGGAAAGCAAAGTGCTTTTCCCACAGCCGCTTGGACCAACAATGCTGATGAACTCTCCCTCCTGGATCGAGAGATTGATATGTTGAAGAGCCTTCGTCTCCTCTTTTGGTGTAAAGTAATGCAAGGATACATCCTGCAATTCGATTTGCGTCATTACTTTCAGCTCCTTCCCCTTAATTTCCTTCTTGTACGGCTTTCTCTGCAAAGGTTGTCTCAACTATATCTCCATGCTTGACCTGTTGATCTGATGGCAGTACCCCGCTTTCAACCAGTGTGTCCTGGAGTTTATCCAATTGTGCCTGGTCCAAAACAGGGTTCTTTGCCCATGAATTTTGCTTGGCATATCGTTCCACTGATTTTTGGATTAACTCTTTGGATGTTCCTTCGAAATATGGCTCAAGTGCGGCAGCTGCTTCCTCAGCAGAATGTTCATTCAGCCATAGGGTAGCCTTGTAAACGGCATTCGACCACTTTTGTAAAGTTTCAGGATTCTTCTTCATAAATTCATTTGTTGCTACATACGATGTTTCCGGATAGGACCCGTATGCTTCCCCCATGGATGCGACTAGTTTAGCCTTGCCTGATTGCTCGAGCATGGAGGCGAGGGGCTCGAATACTTGAATGTATTCCCCTTTACCGCTTTCGAAGGCACCGACCATGGCCGGGGAAGCAATATTGGTGATTAGTTTTGACTTCCCGACTTGATTCTTCTTAAGTACTTGAGACATCACCATTTCCGGCGAACTTCCCGGCCTCCAGCTCACCACAGCTTGGCCATTTAAATCGCTCCATTGAAACGGGCTCTTAGGGTTTCGTGCCAATAAGAAGGAACCGTCCGTTGACGTCAGCTGATAAAACACTTTTAAGGACTGTTTCCCGTGCTGATTAAAGATGAACACAGCCGACTCAGGACCCACCAGCGAAACATCTGCCGTTCCGGACAGTAAGGCTGCAGCCCCTTTGTCTGAGCCTTGGGAAGTCGTCATATCAACTTCTAGACCCTCGTCACGGAAAAACCCTTTCTCCATGGCAATATAATGGGGGGCATAAAAGATGGAACGGATGACCTCTGAAAAACGAACCTGTGTAAGTTTATCCCCATTTTGTTTAGGGACAGTACCCTCTTTTGAGCTTGTGGTTTGTGCGGGATTCCCACAGCCCGTTAACATCAACGAGAGTGCGGTAAAACAGGCCATCATGACTCCTGTGATTTTTTTCTTTTTGTTCATCGGTTAATTCCCCCTTAAATTTTGATTGATTTCTTAGAAACCAAATAATTTAATGCCATATCCTTTCCATAATTCTGAATCTCCTGATGTCCTGCACAAGCAAGTGGCATCGCAGTAACCCGCTCTCGCAGAACATAAATCTCGATTTCAGGCAACAAATATTCCAGGGCATATGCAAGAGGTAGGCCATTTTCTAAGATTTCCACGGAGTGTGGATTTCCGATTATAAAGGTCAACCCCAGGCGTTTCGCTTCCAAGACCAACGGATGATCTTCCCGTACTCGACTGATGCTTGCGATGATCGTATCGGTTTCCGGATACAGGTCAAGTGCTTGCTGAAGATGTTCGACGTTAAACCCGGTATGTGGGAAAAAGTGAAGGATATGCTTGACAGGAGTGTCCTCCTTTCCATTCAGAATCCCCGCTGGATTGGCTAATGTCGCCTCTTCCAGAAAATCGGTGGAGCGGATTTCTTGTTCGGATTTTAATAAAGTGGAATCAAACTGGCGTCCGATGTATCCATCCAGCCTCCTCAGGATATCTCCTGCTGTTTGGATTCCTTCCAAGGCAATTCCTTTGTGCAAGACATTCCCATGAAGTCCTCCAAAGCTAGTATCCGTTTTGAGCTTCTGATGTCCATGCAGATAGGCTAATCCGGGATGCAGTCCATGAAAGGCTTCATGCAGTTCAATGACGGATAGATTGTAAAGGGGTAAGTACTGGGCGAAGGGAACTCCGCCAGAGTTGGCCGCATCCGCAACCGGATGATGGACCACAAGTAAATCAAGCCCCATCCCGGACGCTAATTCAATTCCACACTCCGTCATGGTCATGGCCACTCCAATTTTTTTTACTGGAGCATTCATATCGCCATACACAAGTCCTGGGATTTCTACAACGCTTTTTCCTGGAATATTGGACGTCTTCATCAATACAAATGGATTGCTTCCTTTGGCAATTTCATTCCAATCCATTACCATTCGCCCTTTGGTAATGACATTCAAGGCTTGCAACACATCATGGATGGTACACTCATTCTGCATATTTATCATTTTCTTCCCTCCTAAAACATTTATAAAAAAATAAAAACCGCTTACCATGAAAACACACCAAAGCAATAAGCTTTAGTTCGTTTCATGATAAGCGGTTTGAAAGCCTCTTAAAAAATGGGCCCTAAACCTGCTCATCGTTCTGTTTTATTCGATCGGTTCCTTAAAGATAATAACCGTCAACGCCTGCTCGGTACGTGGATCATAGTCCTTAAAGATAACCTGAATTGGAAGACTTAGAGTTTCTTCGATCTTAGAAGCTAGGATTTCTTTGTAAGCCTCGATGATCGAAGAATCGACGACTCTTGTCAATAAGCGCTGTGTTTCATCCAATACTTTTAAAGCGGGGATCCGTTTATGCTGTGCATAAATAAATACCTTGTCCCCCACTAATTCAATCCGCTGTGATTTGATCCCGATTCCAAACAGCTCTTGATTCACCGTGTTGTAGATTTTGATAATTTCAAGTTTCAGTTGGTTAGCGGAGAGCTGCAGCTTCATCCTTTCACCTCTATTTACGTTTGCTATGTATCATAGTAAGTTTGTACATATCCATAATATACATTGATTAAAAACTATTGTCAATATTCTTAATATTAAATTTTTTTATGTTTTTCTTCTTTATTATTTCCAATTAATAGGACATAGGGGTCAGTCCCCTGGTGAAGTAAAGTCCATCCATATAATATCGGGGCTAAAGGAATATTTATTTAAATTAGATCTTTTTCCATTTTAACGTATTTTTCTTCACAACAAAAAAAGCTGACTCTTTAAGACAGCCGTATCATCTAGAAAGGAACCCTCAGATGAACAAGTAATTGGTTTCCTTCTCTATCTAAATTCAGATTATTATAAAGTCTTAGTATAATTGCCGCGGTAAGCTCCTTAATTCCTCCACCACCGCTTGGTCGGAAAATCTTTTGAAGTAATCACAACCGTTTCCCCTATTTTAGGTGTTGAAATATTGACCTGGTGTTTTAATGCCTCTTTTGTTACTCTTTCTACCGGGTCTGTCCACGCATGAAAGGCAAGTGTAAACGCACCCCAATGAACTGGAATTAACAACTGTCCTCCAAGATCCAAATGAGCTTGTACTGTCTCTTCCGGCATCATATGAATGCTGGACCATCGCTCGTCGTATTGCCCGCATTCTAACAAAGTTAAATCAAACGGACCATATTTTCCGCCAATTTCTTTAAAGTGAGGACCATATCCGCTGTCTCCACTGAAGTAAATCTTCCTCTCCCGGCCTGCAATGACCCAAGAGCACCACAGGGTAGAATCACGGTCAGATAATCCCCTTCCTGAGAAATGTCTTGCCGGTGTACAAGCCAGCGTGAGTCCTTTGAATTCTAACTCATCCCACCAAGCATGTTCGGTAATTTTTTCTGAAGGAACGCCCCATTTAATCAAACGTTGACGAACACCGAGCGGTACAAAAAAACGCGATGCTTTATCCTTTAATTTACGAATGGATTGGTAATCTAAATGATCATAATCATCGTGGGAAATAATGATTGCATCAAGTGTCGGAAAATCCTCCAGTTGCATAGAAAGATTATTTTTGTATCTCTTAGTACCTGCCCATGAAACAGGTGAAGGACGAGGACCGAACATGGGATCAAATAAAAGCCTCTTGCCTTCTATTTCGAGAAAAAAAGCCGAGTGGCCAAACCAAGTGACCCGAGGAGCATCAGAGATTGAAGGGGTCTCTGATGGCAGGAATGTTTCCGCATCGATGACAGCCATGGGTCTCCGATTCGCAGCTGGTGTGACAGAATCTCTCAGCATGCTGATCATCGACTTCCATCCCATTGTCATAGTTGTCGGTAATTGATTTTCGTATTTTTTCATTTATTGGGTTTCTCCTGCTATAGAGTTGATCTTACATCCATTAATTATATTATATGTGTTTACTTTTTGTATCTAAATAACTCCATCAACATTTAGGATTTAACCGGGTTCTTAAATAATAACCTTCCTGTATGTCATCGAGAGATTTCTAATTTGACCAACTCTGAATTAATAATATATCTTAGGACTTAGGAAAGCTTACGAAAATTAACTTTTTATGAGGTGGAGTAGTGAAAGAATTACAGAAATTCGCAAAAGTCTATCACGAAGAAATGAATTGGGAAATTAATAAAGATAATTATGAAAGAACTCGTGCTTCTCTTTTAAATAACTATATGCTGCTAACAACAGAAGTGGCGGAAGTTGCTGAAGAACTTCGAAAAGCTTTTAATTTGACCAATAGTCACATAGCAAAAGGCAGGGATGAAAAAGAGGCATTTGATTTAGCTAAAGAATCAATCAAAGAGGATTTAGGTAAAGAATTTGCTGATTGCTTAGCCTATATTATTAAATTAGAAGAGAGCTTTTATTCAAAAATGGATGAAGTAAAGAACCGAAAAAATAAGGATGTCGGGTTAGTAAGGTAAGGATGTAACTTTTATTACAAATGTTCAGCATATTGAAACAAAAAAATAACCGAAAGAGACTTCTTTCGGTTAAATATAGAATAATCTTCTGTCCACTTAATAGAATAAGCGTATTTTTATCATTTGATGGGAACTATAGAGACCCAAACAAATGGATTACTTCCAACTCCAATTCCCGTATCAGTGTAAATTCTTCTTTTCTAGGTGCTAATTCTTTTACAATACTTGCATAATACCAATGCTGATCTTTCATGCCATGGTTAAAACGCTCCCATACCATCTCGCCAATCATTTTACGGTCTTCCTTAATGGATTGTAGATTATGTAATTTATCCGCAGTAATGACTTGTATTTCTTCTATAGATAGATTTTTTAACATATCAATGGTATGTTGTTTTCTTACACGCCAAGGGAGGGTTTTATCAGGTTCCGAAGCTGCTCTGACCAAATTCGCAACATGCTCACCAAATTGCTCTACTAATGTTTCATAATTTGTATCGGTATCTTCAAGGGTATCATGAAGAATACCTGCAGCAATAACCGAATCCGAACAGTTCTCCTTTTGTAAAAGCATCCCCACGGCAAAAGGATGAGAGACATATGGGATATCTGTTGCTTTTCTCGTCTGATTTCGATGGGCTACTGCTGCAAAATTTATTGCTTTTTGAATGATATTCATCTTTATTTCCCCCCAGTATAACGGATTTGATGATATTAAAGTTTATTTTATACTGATTCCTCAAAAATTACTTGGAATGGCAGCAACTCTTCCGATATCTGTAGTTATAATATTAGGATGCCCCCTTACCGGTAAAAACCTCATCGTAACATTGAACGTGTTTGGTAATAGGATTGCCATTCAGTTCCGTTCAGCTTACTAGGTACAATAAAAAAATAATCCCCCGTCTTCCTTGATTCGGAACAAACGAGGGATCATTATCTTATATTCTTTTTAGACATAAAATACCTCTCTTTCTTTTTTATTTAAATTCTCTCTAATTGCCTCTTCCCACCAGCGATGGTCCTCTGGAATACGATTTTTCAAAAGATCTAACCTTTCATTCACATGCTTTGACTTGATTAACATTTCTTCCTCTTCCATCATTCCACAACAGATTTCAATGATATCATCAAAGTGAGCGAGTGACATTTCCAGCACCTTCTTTCATAGTTTTGAGAAATAATTGAATCTTTGCCCTCCTTCTTTACTTTAATTATATGATGGATATAGCCTTAAATTATTTCAAAATTTGTCAATATATTGAATTTAGACACACCTTCTTATTGCTACGTCCTTTACAAAATTGATGAAGGAGTCTTCCGTCAGTGGACGATAAAAAATAAGTTCCAAACCCATAAATAAGGAATCTGGAACTCATAATTTTTTAGTTTATAAATCAAAAACAATGATATAAGAGAAACGAACAGGTCTATCTACTCCCCATACAATGTTTAACTCCATGTCAGAGGAACTATTTGAACCACCCTCTATTTGATAGAGAATGCTGCTATATGAATGAATTGTAGTATTTGTTTACGTTAATATTCTCCTTTAATGACAAAAAACGAACCCCGAATCGTTCCAGCTAGTTTCGACTTCTGCCTGGCAAACTTGAACTTCCCCTCCAACTCCTTTGGTACCTCCATCCCCTCAGAAAGCTTAAAACCAACGGCCCGCTTCTTTGGGTTATCAATCGTATACATGGCATTGACACTAAGCCCATCCTCATAAAAAACGTAGGCCATTTTGATATTTTCCACTTGAAAAAGCGACGTTTCCAAAGGTTTGGCTGCAAACTCAATAGCACGTTCTTTTAAAATTTGGTTCACATAATCAAGGGTTTCTTGGCTTTCACTAGCTGGTTCTACCGTAAATTCATGCTTGTATTTATTCATAAAGTAACGGGCTTCATTCGCACGTAAACCAGCAAGCGCTTCTGCGACTGGTGAAGACTCTAAACCCACCGTAGATACATTTTTAAAATCAACACGATAGGACATTTCCATCCCTCCTTATTTCCTGACAACAGGAATCCACATTTCACCATATACTAAACCGTTTCGCTGCCCCATCACAACCGACGTATTGGGCCCGCCAACATAGGCAAATTCCTGTGCTTCTGGCAAAGCTTGACCGAAAGCCATACCAGTAAGCATATTGCTCAACTCTTCCGCACTGTTCCCTTCCCCTTTAACAACTAGGTATTCACCTTTAGGAAATTGGATCATTCGAGTTGCCTCTGGCAGCGAAGTCTCTGTCATAACGCCCGCATAATGCATCATCTTGTTATTCACCGCTTCGTTCACAGCAAAAACGTAGTCATTTGTCGCAACCGATTTTAACGTATCAAGCGTGCCATCTTGTTTGACGGCCTGCCAAAAGTCTGATTTTTCTTTGGTTATACCCGCATAGTCCGTGTAATTACTCTTAAGCTCCGTTCCAAAACCTAACACCGTAAAGCTGTCTTTTTCTTCAATAGTATAATTTGTCATATTCAAAACCTTCCTTTTTTTAAAATGGAATCAAATGATTTCTCTTTTCACTTGATGAGTTTATAATAACGATAAATCATGTCAAAAAATGATACTGTTTTGGAGGCCACGATGAAAAAAGTTGAACGGATTAATACCATCATGCGGTATATCAACAACCGTGCCCACTTTACCATTACTGAAATTATGCAGGAATTTAACATCTCTCGTTCAACTGCTATTCGGGATATCAGAGAAATTGAAGCCATGGGGATGCCGTTAGTCGCTGAAGTTGGAAGGGATGGGGGTTATTTTGTCATGAACAACTCTGTCCTGCCCACTGTTCGCTTTACGGATAATGAAATTAGAGCTCTATTTATCGCCTTTATGGCCACAAGAAATCAACAACTCCCCTATTTAAAGAGTCGACAGTCGTTAGCTGAAAAATTACTTGGCCTCATCTCAGAAAACCAGCAAGAAGACCTTGTACTGTTAAATCAAATCTTGCTTTTTGAAGGGACGAACCCCCATAATCCCGACCTGCTTGATCTATCAGACCTTCCCCATCCGATGTTAGAAAAACTAATCCAACTCCTGCTGGTGGATCGTTATTTATTAATTACGATTGAAGAAGAGAAAATAATTAAGTCTTACCCCATTTATCTCTTACACCTGTACCGTGAAAAAAGCTTTTGGCTAATTGAAGGCTTTGACTTAATGGAAGAGAAGCAACGAATTTTTCCTGTCGACAATCTCACCAATGTAGAACTTTACACTACGAAGCAAAGACTAAGTGAGAAAAGGATTTTGGAAAGACTCAACAAGCAGGAAAAAATAATCAATCTGGTCCTTGAATTGGGTCCAAGGGCGATTGCCCAGTTCAAAAAATACCATCCTTTAAAAGTTTCCATTTCCTATATGGATCCTTACCAAACCACGGCGGTTCTAAAGACGTTTATCAATGTTAATAACACAGAAGAAATGGCCGAAATAACCAATTGGCTGCTTTTCCTAGGTGGGGATATTAAGGTCAGGGAAATGCCGGAAGAAGTCTTGGATGGTATAAAAGAGAGATTATTCCTATATTCCCCATAATTTGCGCTAGTTAAAACCACATATAATGCATTACGGTGAACCGTGACAAAATCAAGTGAGGTAATCTCTTTAAATAGAAACAGCACCATTCCAATTAGTGTGGATGGTGCTGTTTACAATAGAGGAACATTTCCTCAAGCAAAAAGATCGGAACAGGACTTCCCTTTCTATGAGGGACACTATTCTATCAAAACTATATGTAATTAAATCAGATATTTCTCAGATTCCTTCGTATAATGCACGACTTGATTAAGATGGCCATTTTTGAGTTTTACTGCCCATTCTGGATCCGCTAGTATGGCACGGCCAATGGCTACATAGTCAAATTCGCCTGCTTTGATTTTTTCATCGACAATTTTGAGATTGTCTTCTATTGATACATGATCATTATCCTGATTACTCAGAAAGGCACGGTTAATTCCGATAGAACCGACCGCAATTGTTGGTTTATTGGTTATTCTTTTCGTCCAGCCGGCTAAGGTTAATGATGGATCTTCCTCTTTAAATTCAGGTTCCCATATACGTCTTGTAGAGCAGTGGAAAATATCTACACCAGCTTCAACCAATGGGGTAAGTAATTGTTCCAGTTCACTAGAGTTCTTTGCTAATTTAGCTTGATAATCGGTTCCTTTCCATTGTGAATAACGAAAGATAATGGGAAAATCAGGCCCGACTTTTCTCCGACAAGCCCGAACGATATCTGCTGCGAATTTTGATCGCTCTCCTATATCCCCGCCATACTCATCTGTACGTTTGTTTGTTAGTTCCCAAAAAAATTGATCAATTAAGTATCCGTGTGCACCATGCAACTCAATTCCATCAAAGCCGATACGCTTCGCATTTGCGGCCGCTTCGGCGTATGCATCAATCATTTCAGCCACTTCTTCTTTCGTTAAAGCCTTTATTTTCTCATTTCTCTGGCCTTTTAACGTAAATCCAGACGGACTGACTGGAGGTGCGTCAATATTTGGTTCACTGCCTGCTTTTCGGGCAGCACCTACATGCCATAATTGTGGAATGATTTTGCCGCCTGCTTGGTGAACTTCCTTCACTACATTTGCCCAGCCATTTAAGGCCTTCTCCCCATAAAATCGGGGAATATTGGGGCTCATTACTGCAGCTGGGTGATTAATCGCTGTCCCTTCCGTTATGATGAGCCCTATCCCATTCTCGGCACGTTTTCGGTAATATTGTGCAACATTTTCTCCCGGGATCCCTTCCGGCGAAAACATTCTTGTCATTGGGGCCATCACTAACCGGCTAGCTAACCTTTCATTTCCAAATGGGACAGATTGTAACAAAGTATGTCCTGCGAACTTTTGATCCAAGGCGAGCACTTCCTTTTATTTATTCGTTTGATCCTGCTCCCCTTATTCTATAATTCTAATTTATAAATATAAACTGATAAGTTCTATGTTTATACTAATTAGTTCAACGCTCTGATTACCCCGATGAAGCATGGGATTTCATTCGAATTTCGTAGGAGCTGAAGACTTTTCCATATAAATAAGCAAAACTGAATTGTAAACCGGAAGCTATGTAGAAAGGCAGGGCCAGTGAACCAAATCCAAAAAGATAGCCGGTAAAATACGGTCCAATCGAGATGGGTAGCCTGATTGAAAAGATATTGATGCTTGAAGCGAAACCACGGCGCATGTCACGAGTCAAACTCACACTCAACGCTTGCTGTGCCCCTTGTGTACCTCTGTTTAAAGCCGTTCGTATGATATACAAGACAGAAACAAGTGCATAGGATGATAGTAAGGGCATCAAAATCAAAAGCAGGCTTGCAATGAAACGAACCAGCACAATGGACCTTATTGTCCCGTGTTTGTTGGATAATCTTGCTTGTAAGACCGAGGTAACACCTGTCGCAAAAAAAGTGACAGCCAATGTGCCTCCAATCTGTATACTGCTTACCCCGAATTTAGCCGAAAACCAATACGACATCATGGGTCCCGTAAGCCCAATGGCAATCCCATTAAGGATGTTAATGGCTGCGAGCTTAAAGACCGCAGAATTTTCTTCGCGCAGGATTCTCTTTTCTTGATTCCCTGACTCCTCTTTAATATATCCTGGTTGTTTATCAATTTTTCCTTCCTGAATGGTTAAAATGATTGACGCTGTCACAAAGGATAAAACGAAGATAAAGAAGAATATAGGGCGATAGGAAGTATCTCCATTAAGATTATGATTCCATAAGGCCGTAATCCCCGCCAGCAATGCACCTGCCGCCATTCCGAAAAAGCTAAGAGCATTATTCAGACTATATACCTTTCCACGCTCTTTTTTGGGGATAAAGGCCGCCAGCCAAGCCTGCTCCGCCGGGGCACAAGGACTAGGAGAACCGGCGTCAGCTTTCCCAAAACCTGAAAGTGTGATGGCCATAAATAACAAAATAGTATTTGTAGATAATATCCCAATCAACGCACATCCGGCTGTTAATAGTTCAGAAAAAAGGATAAAGGGTTTTCTCCCTAGTCGATCGCTATAAATACCTATGACTGGGGCTAGTCCTACACCAAGCAAACCTCCGGCAGCAAGCACACTTCCAATCGCCGCTGTGCTCCAACCCAATGCAGCGAGGTATAGAGACAAATCAACAACTAGCATGCCTTGTCCAATACTTCGAATAGCATTGACCAGCATAAGTTTTTTGGCCGCCGGATGAATTTGTCCGGCTCCTTCTTCATCGTTCTTACCAAACACAAACTTCAAATTTATCACTTCTTTTCTATTTTTCTTCCATCATTTTAAATAATTTTCGAGGGGATATCGGTAAACCATTGGTGATTTACTCTACTTAAAAGAGTTCCAAATTCTCCTGTCAATTATTCACATCCATTACGGTTTACCTATTAAGGAAACATCACAATGGGTGCATTATGTCTTTAGAAAACAATAACCCAAATAGCGGATACAGCATAAGTTGTTTAAAATGGTGATGTTCGAAGCAAAATAATCCGAAAGGATCTGGCTGATCGATGAAAAACGAGGATAGTTTATTAGAGAGGGAAGGAAGCGACATGGTTAAGCATCCAAACAAATGGAAGGAATTCATACAAAATATTAAACAAAATATCTATATTGTGTATCTTGCATACCGTCATCCGAAAACACCATGGTATGCTAAAGCATTTTCATTATTGATTGTTGCCTATGCGTTAAGCCCCATAGACCTTATTCCAGATTTTATTCCCGTATTAGGTTATTTGGATGAAGTTATTCTGCTTCCCTTGGGGATATTAGGAGTGTTCACCCTGATACCGAATCAAGTATTGCAAGAATGCAGGGTGATGGCCTCCCGAACGCCTATAATTCTGCGGAAAAATTGGGCCGCAGCGATTGTTATTCTCCTCGTTTGGATCAGTCTCGCCACAACGGTTCTTTTCAAATGGGTCATATAAAAAAGGTGCAAAGGTTATGTATGCAGTCCCTTAGCACCAAATTTGCAATCACATATTTTTATTAGAGTTTTATGTTTTTTTTGATACGGGTCTGTCAAGCTGAAATCTCCGATAGATGATAGGTGATGACTGTATAATGGGGGTGCAATTAGCGTCCTGTACAACTTTTTCTATCAGATAATGTTTTGGCGCCCATTGGCAGACTGGATCCGTCGCATAAGCGTCCCCAGTTAAAGCAAAAGCCTGGCAACGGCACCCACCTCCGTCTTGGTGTCTTAGTTCACACGAAAGGCAGGGTTCTGGCATCCATTCTTCACCGCGGAAATGGTTAAAAGACTCTGATTCATACCAAATATGACTTAGTGACGAATCAAGAACATTTTCAAAGGAAAAACCCTCAATCATCCCGGCTGTCGGGCAAGGAAGGACTGCCCCATTTGGTGCTACCGTTAAGCCAATCGTCCCCCATCCCCCCATACAAGGCTTAGGTGCTTGAGCATAATAATCAGGAATAACCCAAATGATTTCGATTTTTTTCCCAATGCGCGCTTTTGCAGCGTCATAGATTTCACGGGCACGCTCAATCTGAACACGGCTTGGCAACAGCTGCTCCCGATTGAGCAAAGCCCAGTTATAATACTGTGTATTCGCCAGTTCCAGACGTTCAGCCCCCACCTCCTCGGCGAGTTTAATAATCTCATCCAAATGATCAATATTCATTCGGTGCAACACGACATTTAATGATAAATACAATCCGGCTTCTTTTACCGCTTTGCACGCTTCCCTTTTCTTGTCAAAAGCTTTAAAACCGCCGATGATGTCTGAAAGCTTTGCATCGCCTGCCTGAAAGCTCACCTGCACATTTTCCAGTCCGGCATCACAGAGCCGGGCCGCCTTTTCAGTTGTTAATCCCATGCCGCTGGTTATGAGATTGGTATACATTTCTAATTTATTTGCATGGCGGATAAAAACTTCCAAATCGTCTCGTAAAAGAGGTTCTCCACCGGAAAAATGAACTTCTACAACTCCCAGATCAGCCGCCTCAGATAAAACACGGCACCACTCCCCGGTCGATATTTCCATTGCCTTTGAAATCATTTCTAAAGGGTTCGAACAATATGGACAATGCAAAGGACAGCGATGAGTTAACTCCGCGACCAAGGAATATGGAGGGGGTGCTCCCTTATTATTCTTTGTTATCGACTGAACCATGTTTATGGATCACCACCCAACCCTGATCCTCCATTTCCCGGAGAAACTCAGAAATATCTGCTTTCATCGTTTTCAAATCAGGCAGAGCACTTGTATCTGCAATTTCTGTGTCTGCCTTTAGGGAAGCCCTTATTTTTTCAGTGATGGTGTTCACGGTTTGTCTTCCGTCACATAAAGTAAGTATAGATGCAGCCGTTTCGTTCAAGACCACGACCTTTTCCGGTAACAAAAGAAGATTCTTCTCCCTCACCTTATCAAATTTTAATCGCGCCTTTGCTGCGAGTCTTGGAATACTGTCAGCTAAAATTGACTCCACCACCTTTCATTTATTCTTCGGTGAGTGATAAAATCATCGTTCACTCTTATAGGGGATATGCGTTTTCGATGGCATCAAGTTGTGCCCACAACACATCACACTTGAAACGCAGTGCGGCAACAGCCCGCCTTTGATCTTTTGGAGTTTGGCAATAGGTTAACACAAGTTTAAGGGCTGTATCGGCATCACGCGGCGCCTGTGAAAGGCGATTTTGAAAATATTCCAGTCCTGCACGGTCAATCCATGGATAAAGCCGCTCAATGACCTTCATTCTCTTTGACATTAAATATGGAGAAAACAATTCGGTTAGGGAGGAAGCGACGGCTTCGATCCATGGTTTTGTCCTCGCGAAGTTTACATAAGCATCCACGGCAAATCGAACACCCGGAACGACTCTGACTTCCTGTGCAACTTCTTCCCGGGATAACCCCACAGCTTCACCAAGCCGAAGCCATGCTTCAATTCCACCTTCTTCCCCTTCTGTTCCGTCATGGTCAATAATTCGCCCAATCCATTCACGGCGCATATCCCTTGATGGCAGCCTAGAAAGAATAGCTGCATCTTTAATCGGAACTGATTTTTGATAATAGTACCGGTTAGCCACCCAACCGCGGATCTGTTCTCTGCTTAATTTTCCTTCATGCATCGCTACATGAAATGGATGTTTGTCATGATAAAAGGAACTTCCAACAGCTTTTAATTGCTCTGTGAATTCATCCCTCGTCCATAATTCTTCCTTTGTTTCATTTAACACCTTTTCTAGGCTAACGAAATCACCTTGATCCAAAATGTTCACACCTCCACTTCCATACCGTCATAGGCAATCTCAAAACCAAGCCGTTCCAATGTATGCCTTTCTATTGAGTCCTTATTTAGAATCGGGTTACTGTTGTTAATGTGAATCAAAATTTTCCGCTTGGCTGAGTATTTGGCTAGCTTTTCAGCAATGCCCGATGGCCCGCT
Organism: Bacillus sp. AFS073361; assembly: GCF_002567005.1. GTDB lineage: Bacteria > Bacillota > Bacilli > Bacillales > Cytobacillaceae > Neobacillus. Next base: position 6,906 of record NZ_NUZU01000007.1, on the reverse strand, counting down.
AATTGGTAAATGTCCCATATTTCTTGCATTGCGCTTAGTTGCACCCATCTCAACCAATTCAGTTTCTGACCAAAAGGTTCCGTCAACCATCAAGATATCCGCCTTCTGAAAGCAAGCTTCTATAGCAGGGGTGATCCTTTCTAAAGTAGGAAAGTAAGCAAGGCATCTGCCGGTACTCTCATTATGAAGAACTAGCCCGACCTCCCAACAATCTCCGGTGTCATTCTCCTCCTTATTTGACCGGGTATAAAGCGGTGGTTTTTTAGAAACGGGGACCGTCTCGATGACGATGGTTTCTTCTTTTCCTACACCCGTAGGTCCTATTCGCTTGCGATGATCAGGGTGAAGAGACTGCCATTCCCATGAACAATAGTTTTCCAGTAGGGGTAACACCGGAAAAAACGACTGCAAACTCTTTCGTACAGTCTCGGTTCCATAGATGGTTAAACAAGAACCCTCCCGTAATGACAATAACCCAATCGTATGGTCGAACTCGGCATCGGTTAAAATAACACCAGCCAGCGGAGTCTCTCTTATACCTGGACCCGGATGCAGGGCAGTAAACGATTCAATCTGTTTGTGAACATCCGGTCCCGCATTTATGAGATACCAATCCATTTCATTCGCACTTACAGCAAGCGATGATTGTAATAACGGCTGGTGCGAATCGTTTCCTTCGCGGACACTATGGCAATTTGGACATGCACAGTTCCACTGCGGAAAGCCGCCACCAGCCGCTGCTCCTAAGACTTTAATTCGAATTTGGCTTCAGTCCTTTCACTAGAGACTTGAATACCTTCTTTGCCAATATCCCTACGTTTACCTAATGCCCTTCCAACTTGCCACCCAATCGCCATATTCACTACAGCCATGAGGGGATACAGGAGATAGTCACCCAATGGTTCTGGGAGCAGGAGATCGACGACCAGCCATCCTCCTGCTATTGCACAACCAATAATCACGCCAATTATTGATTTTAGGTAACGCTTTATTTTCATATGCCCTACCTCCATTGATTTATAAAACTATTAAATGCATGCGCAAGCAGGCTGTGCTGCTAGTCAATATAGGCATACATTGTCACCTCAGGAGATGTATTGATCACTTCATACTCAGGCTTCACCCACATATTTGCTACCCCCTTTCATGACACCCACATTGAAACCTGCGCGGGAGTGTCTGATTTTCCCTTTCAAAATAATCATATGTAGAGAAATATCTCAAAATAACCTTTATTTTGACATGAAGTTGTCCTTATATGGCATTGGTTTTTGCAATATATTGCAAAAAGGGACAAGAACAAAAAAAGAAACAACCTGAGTCCGGATGATGATTGAACTCAGGTTGTTTACGTTATGATTATCTACTTACTAATATAATGATTTATTAAATGATCTAACACTCGTTGTTTTATCTCAGTACTGACTGCTCCTTAAATGAAAATTAACTGTCCATTGTCCATTTTGATTCATTATTCCATGTGTGTGAAATGACAATTCAGAATTATCTGATCTGTAATGTTGCAGCTGTGCTATGATCGTTCCTTTATACTCATTATCACTTATTTTCTGAAACGATTCTGATTCCTCACGAACTAACGTATTCCCAATCCAAATATACGGGTTCCCAATCAAACTTTTAGTATCCGGACTAACTGGAATATTTGAATTTGTGGTTATCGTATAATGCAGCTGAATGTCTTGGCCGTGGTTTATGATCGAATAATCATTGATAGTTAACCTGATTCCGTTATACTCGGATGAACCTAAGCCATTACTTGACTGAGCATTGGTCAATGTTGGATAGGCAATTCCAAAGAGTAAGGAAATGCATAAGGCGGCACCAATGAATCGCACGGTATAAATCGGTAATTTCCTCATTTTAACACCATCCTTATTTTTCGTGAATATCTGATGTTTCGCCAATTTATAATGATCCTTTTAAGAAACAATCTGAGTCCGAATAAGAGAATCAGACTCGGATTGTTTCAGGAGTAAAAATCATTTCTTTTTGGATAGCCATTCCGCTAGTGCTTCAGCCTCTGCACCTTTGGCCATACCTGCTGGCATGCGGTCGCCACCATTAAGAATTTTATTCAAAATGTCCTCTTTAGACATCGTTTTACCTATGTGTTGAAGATTTGGTGCTGTTGCGCCTTGAAGATTATCCCCGTGACAGGAAATACAACTTTTTTTGTAAACCTTTTCCGGATCGATAACAACGTCTGCTTCCCCTTGTAATTTTGCATTTTTATTTATAGCTCCAGGTTTTAACTTACCTCCGAGACCATAAACAACAACTTTCGTACCACCAGTAATGACTGCAACATATTCTTTGCCGTCAACAGTATATATGGAAGGTGCCATTTTGATTTGTTTTCCTCCACTTTGCATGCTCCATAATACTTTACCTGTTTTAATATCAAGAGCATTTACCTTTCCATCCAATTCTCCGTAGAAGGCAAGACCGGCAGCCGTACTTGTGAATCCGCCATACATCGGATCCTTTGTTTTATTTTGATATACCTTTTTCCCTGTATTCATATCAATTGCTGTAATAGTACCAGAAACTTCCACATCCTTTGGTAAAGGAAGGATCTTTGTACCTGGGAAGGTATTATTATCTTTTGCAATCTCTTCTGCATCTTTAGCGGCTACCATTAAATTAGGACTATTAATACCTGGAATAAGCACATAGTTGGTGTCAGGGTCATATGTCTGTGGAGCATAGCTTTCTCCACCTGGAGTCCCTGGCCATTGAAGTACAGCTTTACTCTCATCGCTTGGTACGTCCGAATGCTGGATTTTTACAAATGGTACCCCATCATAAATAGTCTTCCCTGTTTTTGCGTCCCACGCATACCACTTTCCATTCTTACCGCCTTCAACCACAACCTTTTGCTTTTTCCCGTCGACCTTTGCATTGAGAATCATCGGTGTTGCGGCAGCGTCATAATCCCATATATCATGATCAACTTGAGTAGAATACCACTTCAACTTCCCTGTTTTACTATCTAAAGCGGTGATAGAATCGGTATATGGATTTTTTCCTTTTCTATCTGCATCGTAAAAGTCCGGAGCTGGATTCCCTACTGCAAAATACATCATATCAGTTTCTGGGTCAAACGACATCGGTGTCCATACGGAGCCTCCGCCAGTATATTTACCTTTCGCCCAGCCCGTTCCTCTTTTAGGAACGGTCCAAAACGGCTCTTTCCATAGCGGTTCCAGGGTATCTGCTTTAAACGCCCAAACAAAACCTCGTGTACCATTATCACCGCCGCTGCTTCCAACGTAAACGTTGCCATCATAATACATCGGAGCTGAAGATTCATAGTATCTGTTCTCTAATTTGATCGTAGGTTCATAATCCCAAAAGTTAACCATTTTTAACAGTTTTCCGTTCTTCGCATCCAGTTTGGCCAGCCGATTATCGATCATCAAGACAAATACATTCCCATTGGCCACTGCGACACCCCTGCTTGCCACATTGGACTGCCATGGCAAACCATTAATATGATCAAGTATGTCCTTGGGCGGTGTCCATGCCCAAAGCTTCTTTCCACTTGCGGCATCGATGGCAAACACATGATTTTTCGAACTAGTCACATACATGACCCCGTCGTGGACGACAGGGAAATCTTCTTGTAAATTTGGAACATCCTTATTCCAATCTAAGATATCCTGCTGCCATGCAATCCCCATTTTTTTCACATTATCTTTTGTAATCTCTTTATAGGGCACATGTCGGGTATGTTGAAGGTCATACCCCCAATTTGGGAACCCTGTCACATCTTCCTGATTTGCCTGGTTGGATTCCTTGGTTTCCTCTTTTTTGTTTTTTGCATTATTCTTGTCATTATTCGACTGACAGCCAACTATAACCATACTCGCTAACAAAACTAAACCAAACGACTTTAAAAATCGCTTCAAGAAAATACCCTCCTGACATTATGAAATAAAACATCGATTTTTGATGATGAATTTTTCCACTTTCAGACTTTAAACCTCCTTAAGTTATTCAAATTTTTATAAGAACATTGGTATAATTACCTAAGGCACAAAAATTATGCAAATAGTGACTAATTCTTCCTTCCATCTTTTAGTTTAATTGTACTGTTGGACGACCCATTACATACAAAAACCCGAACAATGGACTTGTTTTAAAAGGTCCATTGTTCGGGTTATAGTTAAAATAGCATGGGGATTGTAGCTGCTATTCTGGTCGTTCATCCAGGTTGTGATACCGAACAAACGGACCAAGGTAACCGAACTCCCCAACCGCCTCCTCCATCAACCGGTGTGCCTCTTCATATGCGCAGGCAGGTAAAATATCCAATTCATGATACCCCATATTTCCATAGTTATAGACAAGCAAAAACCTATCTGTCTCCCAAAGCTCAAGTCGAAACACATGCCAATGGTTCCTCACTTTCAATTGAATCCCTGTGTAGAATGTTTTCTCCCCCAGCTGTTGATAAGCAAATTCCGCTGTCCCTCCTTTATAGGACCTACCCTCCTCAAATACAAGCGGGTAACCTTTCGTATATAGGTGTTCCATACCTTTCAAGGTTTCAAGACTGGTTCCCCTTTTTGTCGCCACAATCACAGGAGACAGCCTATCTACTCCTATTTCATGGTATTCGATGGTACCACTGTCATCCCACTGAATATGTAAATCCGCATCCTGAAGCACATTTGCCCACCTTCCGAGATCTGCGGAATTTTTCAATTGTTCGCAAGAGAGAAACAATCCATCCTCCGTTAACAAACGATAGACTATTTCTAAATAACGACTGTCACCATAGGTTGGATTCTCCTTCATGTATTCTAGAAGTGACCAATAGTTTGAAATCATGATAGGCCCCATAATCTCATGAAAGGTCCGTGATGAAATGATTAAATCAAAAGAATTCAGGGAAAAGTGCTCAGTTACCTCCATAAAATCCATTTGGTAAAAACTCACGTTAGTAAGCCCTTGCTTTATGGCCAACTCCTGTGCACATTGAATTCCATTTCGACACTGTTCAATGCCAACGATCTCCGCATCTGGAAAAATCGAGGCGTACCAACAAGACAGCAACCCATTATCACACCCAATTTCCAAAATCCGCTTCGGCTTTAAATGAGTTTGCTGACTGATCCAGTTGAGCAAGGACTGATGGAAATTCATCGTCCATGATTCTACCGCCAAACTGAAGGCCAGTGTTCGGTTTTTCACTTCATAAAGATTCCCTTTTAGTTTGCGCTCCATAATGGGTTGGAGTTCCTTAGCCAAGAAGGAGTCAACCTCGGTTACATGCCTCCAAAATTCTTCTTTGGTAAAGCAGTTTTTGATACCCAGTGACTTAAAATAGGCAGAAACACTTTGTGACTTTAATTTGTTATCTATAAACATAGTATTATCTCCAGTTTAGGCGTATTTAGTTTGTTTAACAGGGCCAGCGCCTATTAGTTGATATTATTATCTGGTACTAATTATACCATAAAAAAAGCTTTACTCCTTAGTGAAGTAAAGAAAATGGAAGAAATTTAGAATGCCCAAAAACCCCTTAAAAATATTCCTATAAATCTTAGAAATATACTTAACTAATCGTAAGAAGAGACCGCCGAAGCGATCTTCATCTTTATCTAATCTGCCCCTATAGTTAAATAGAATTCTTCACAATACAAAAATATACCTACTTATTCATGAAAAGAGTGCTAGGTAATCCCATTAATGGCACTTACCTGGCACTCCCTAAAAATTATATTATTTAATTGCTAACTTTCTCTTTAACAATCTCCTTCTTCAACAATTCCTTCACTTTCTGATCAATTCTCTCAACCTCTGCTGATGAGTTCTTCCACCAGTTTCGACTCCAAATCCGTTCGATGGTCCAGCCTCTGCTTTCTAGGAACCGCTGGCGGTAAACGTCTCTTTCCTTCGCATTTGCGGAGCTGTGATACATGGCTCCATTGCACTCGATTCCCAATATATATCGGGAAGAATCCTGCGGGTGAACAATGGCCATGTCAATGCGGTAACCTGACATCCCTACCTGGGTGGTAACCTCATACCCGAGGCTTCGTAGTTGATGATACACTTGCTCTTCAAACGGTGAGTCGAAGTGTAATTCTTTTTCCTGTACATGGGTATTTACATTTTCATTGACTTCTTGGACAACAGCATTGATCTGCTCCACTTGTGAATTAGAAACAGCCCGTACATATTTTAGATAGGCCTTCAGTAATTTCGGACCTATTTCGAAGTGCTTGCCACATTCAATTCTTCTGGCTCAATACTTGAAACCACCGTGATTCCTTCTTTAGCCCGTGTGACCGCAACGTTCATACGATTTTCTCCACCCTTTTGATTCAGCATCCCAAACCGGTTATACACCTTACCTTCCTCGTTTTTCGCATAAGCGATTGAGAAGAGGATAATAACCCTTTCATCCCCTTGCACATTTTCAATATTTTTTACAAAGACGCGTTCATCGAGATCCCTGGTTAACATTTGATTGTAAACGGAGCTAAATTCCTCATCTTCACTCACTAGTTGATCAATCTGATCCTGAATTTTGGATTGCTGCTTGGAGTTAAACGTGATAATCCCTACGGTTTTTCCAGGCTGATTGATTAATATTTCTTTAAGAATGTTGACAACTTCAACCGCTTCCACTTCATTGGACTGGTTAACCCATCTTCCTTCGACTTTTTTCCATTTTATCGCTGGCGGATTTTTAAATGGAATCACATTGGGTGCTATTTGTACATGCCCGTTGTAAAATGCATGATTGGAATAATTGATTAACTCTTCATATTTAGAGCGATAGTGCCACTGAAGCAGCCTTTCAGAAAACCTTCTTTTCGCTAAATTTAGCAAACTAATGGAATCATCCGTATCGTATTCTTCCTCCTCATC
>NZ_NUZU01000094.1 GCF_002567005.1 Bacillus sp. AFS073361 | reverse complement strand
CTTCATAGGCTTCCCGCCCGATAAAGAGGAACTGCGGGGAGGTGATACGCAGTTCGGTATCCGTCACGGCATTTTTCAGTAAATGCGCAGGGGCATTGCTGTAACTGGCCTTCACGCCCTCAAAAATTTCAACCTGACGGGTCTGATCGTCTTCCAGACACAGCGCCTGACACTGCTCAACGCTCAGTTCATCGGCGGCGAGCTTCTCCATCAGAACGGGCG
>NZ_NUZU01000093.1 GCF_002567005.1 Bacillus sp. AFS073361 | reverse complement strand
CTGCATCGGTGGCATTGACCCTGATGTTGTACAGGCCATCCGTCAGCCCGTTTGGCGGCATAAAGGTCCACGAACCGTTAATGACCTCTGCGGTGCCAATTTCTACGCCGTTATTCAGAATATGAACGGTGCTGCCCGTGACGCCCGTGCCGGTGAAGGTTGGCGTGGCGTCGTTAGTGACCTGTCCTGCGGTCAGGTTCCCGACCACGCCGCCCTGAATATCATCGGCGACGGTGCTGAGCACCGGCACCGCAGGTGGGGTCAGATCGACAATCACGTTATAGCTGTTGGAGCTGGTGCTGACGTTGCCTTGTGGAT
>NZ_NUZU01000092.1 GCF_002567005.1 Bacillus sp. AFS073361 | reverse complement strand
GGCCGTCCCATTGCGCGCGCAGATCGCGGCACACGGTCATCCCGTCTTTGCCGGGCAGCATGATGTCGAGCAGGACCAGGTCCGGTTTCTCGCGCAGCACCACCTCTTCAGCGCGGTCACCACGCGGCTCAACGATAACGTCCATATCGTGTTTTCCCAGATAGGCGGCAATCAGCTGGCCGACTTCGGGTTCGTCCTCAACAAAAACGATCTTATTCATACAACGTCTGTTTTCGTGAAAAAAGCCAACATACACCGCGTAACCTTAACC
>NZ_NUZU01000091.1 GCF_002567005.1 Bacillus sp. AFS073361 | reverse complement strand
TGATCGCCTGCGCCGGCGTGGTGGCCGGCATCGTGATCCGCGACACCGACAGCGTGGTGCTCGGCGTGTCGGCCGCGTTGGCGATGGGCCTGGTGGTGGGGCTGATCAACGGCATCGTGATTGCCAAGCTGCGCATCAATGCGTTGATTGCGACGCTGGCGACCATGCAGATCGTGCGCGGCCTCCGGGTTGCCGCCAATGGCCATGGTGTTGCGCCCGTAGGTGGTGTAGTTGAGCAGCCAGCCAAAGAACACAAAACACAGCACGGTGATGATGATCGGCACCGGCACACCCAGCAGTTGGCCGTT
>NZ_NUZU01000090.1 GCF_002567005.1 Bacillus sp. AFS073361 | reverse complement strand
TATGGATTCCCCTCATCGTTCGGCCCCTGTTTGACAGCCACAGGCTTCCGTGAAAAACTCACCTCAACTGGCATATACCAGTTAAACACTTCGCCCACTAAAGCGGTCTGGAAATGAAGAATGGCGAAGAACAGAAATCTCTTCTGGAGTAAGCAATGTGATTACATTTCTTGAGAACAGAGTCATTCCTGTCCTGATTCGCGTCGGTGAAAACAAAATCCTGGTGGCGGTGCGTAACGGCATTGCCCTGACGCTCCCCTTCACCATTACCGGCAGTCTGTTTCTG
>NZ_NUZU01000089.1 GCF_002567005.1 Bacillus sp. AFS073361 | reverse complement strand
AGATCGATGTATTCAACACCTAGGCGCAGTAGGGTATCCTCAAGGAAATTCTTTACTGTATGAGGGTGGTTATCACTCTTTCGATGACTCTTGCCCTGAGAATGGAGCTTGCCATCGAATTTTACTGAAATGAACACATTTTCCCGTTGGATTCCTTGGAATGCTTCACGTAGAAGTAATTCATTGTGTCCATCGCCATAGAAATCCCCTGTATCAAAGAGTGTAATGCCTTCCTCAAGCGCTGAGTGGATTGTTGCAATGCTTTCGCTACGTTCAGCATTACCATATAGCCATGACATCCCCATACAACCGAGACCAATCTCAGAAACCAGTGGACCGTTATGACCAAGTGCTCGTTTTTTCATTGACACATTTCCCCCTCGGCAGTCTAAGTGATCCAATCTGTAACCAATTTCGTTCTGAAATC
>NZ_NUZU01000088.1 GCF_002567005.1 Bacillus sp. AFS073361 | reverse complement strand
AATTATGGTGGAGGATGACGGGATCGAACCGCCGACCCTCTGCTTGTAAGGCAGATGCTCTCCCAGCTGAGCTAATCCTCCAAATAAATGAAAGTCATTTTCACTGTCGTGAAAAAATTATGGTGACCCCTACGGGACTCGAACCCGTGTTACCTCCGTGAAAGGGAGGTGTCTTAACCGCTTGACCAAGGGGCCATACTATTATTAAAATAGGTAAGCTTCCAAGCGGGCTCGAACCGCTGACCTCTTCCTTACCATGGAAGTGCTCTACCTACTGAGCTATGGAAGCACAGCTAAACTTAGTTTACATAAAAATGGCTCCGCAGGTAGGACTCGAACCTACGACCGATCGGTTAACAGCCGATAGCTCTACCACTGAGCTACTGCGGAACAATAATATTACAGCCTGGCAACGTCC
>NZ_NUZU01000087.1 GCF_002567005.1 Bacillus sp. AFS073361 | reverse complement strand
CGAAATAGATCATGACGTTGCGACAGAAGATCGTGTCGAACCGCCCCTTGATCGGCCAGTCGCCGAGCAGGTTGAGCGGCCGGAACGCGATCGCGTCGCGCAGCATGGGGTCGACGACCAGGTCGTCACCCTCCCCCCGGGTCCATGCCGATCGCAGCGATGCGGGTACGGTCCGCATCGTTTCCTTCGAATATTGCCCGGCGCGCGCGGGTGTCGGCAAGGGCGGCGGTGCGGCTCATGCGGCCAGTGC
>NZ_NUZU01000086.1 GCF_002567005.1 Bacillus sp. AFS073361 | reverse complement strand
CAGAAGTTAATTTTCATGGTAGTTGAAGAACCATTTTTTCCGTGGTACCGGGTAATATTCGCCGGCGACAAGTTCTGAAGGTACGGCTCCTTCAATTCGTAAAAGGTCGTCTGAACTTAAGTTCAGGTCAACTGCGCCGAGTGATACATGAAGTTGTGACTGCTTTCTTGCACCAATCAATGGGATAACATCCTCACCCTTGGATAAAACCCACGCGATAGCAATCTCCGCAATGGTTGCTTGCTTTTCTTCAGCAATTTCACGCAATGCCTCTACAAGGGCTAAATTTTTTTCAATATTTTCGTTGGCAAACCGCGGACCATTACTGCGTTTATCATCCAAACCTAGAACCCGATCTTTTGACCATGTACCGCTCAATAAACCTCTTGAGAGAACACCATAAGCAGAAAGCGAAATACCTAATTCCCGTAGAGTTGGCAAGATATTTGATTCGATGCTCCGATTAAATAGTGAGTATTCCATTTGCAGCCAACTAATAGGATGTACAGCGTGTGCGCGACGAATTGTATCCACTCCTACTTCAGAAAGACCAATGTAACGCACATATCCCTTCTTTACCATATCGGCAATTGCACCAACCGTTTCTTCAATTTGTACGTTTGGATCGATGCAGGCTGTGCCTGGTTGATACAGATCGATGTATTCAACACC
>NZ_NUZU01000085.1 GCF_002567005.1 Bacillus sp. AFS073361 | reverse complement strand
TCTGGACCTTTTACTGGGTTAGCGATGGCTCCTTTTAAGAATCCAGAAGCATCAAAGCCGGCGCCTGTTAATTTTCCAAAACCTGCTGTAAACCAAGAATAACCAAGATATAATCGTAAGACAGTTAAGATGGCCGCTGCAATTTTATTTTCTCTTAAAAATGTATTAAACATAAATGATTCCGCCCTTCAAAATTTATTTGTTCTTTATACTTACACTATATTCCTTTTTTCATTAAACAACATGGGTATAGTAACAAGTTCACAGTTTGTTTGAAATGTTATGACGAACTTTTGAACGGCACCCAATCGCAATCCGAGAACAAAAGATTGCTGATTCACATATAGTAAAATATTAAAGTGCAAAGGATGTTCTTCTATGTCTGAGTTTCCACTTCCGGTGAAAATCGATTCAATTAGTGGCGGGGTTGTCCAATTTGGCAGTTCCTTATTTATCTCTCCTAAAAGCGCCTCGAAAAATACACACGGCTCAGGTTCTTCCAATACAGGGGTTCATATCACAACCGTTACGGGGCACAGTAATACTACTGCAGTTAATTCCGATCTATTCGACCAACCCATCGTTCACGATAACTAAACATTTCATTCGATACAAAATAGAACAAAAGACGATTCGGTATGAAGCCCGAATCGTCTTTTGTTTACAAATTATTTATGCACTTACCTTTGCTTTTTCATGCCCAGTACCTTTTTTGCTAGTCTTTTTGAAGAACGGGACCACCCAGCGGTCTAAACCGATTCTACCAGCATTGTAACCTGCTGCTAGAATGATGAAGCCAAGGA